>JBIQLC010000009.1:0-210879 GCA_044464625.1 Afipia sp.
CAGCGCCTCGGCCAGTTCCTGCGCTACGACACCTCGCTCGGCGCGCGGCTGTCGGAGCTCGCCATCCTCGTCACCGCGCGTTATTGGACCGCGCATTACGAGTGGTACGCGCACAAGAGAATGGCGCTCGACGCCGGACTCGATCCCGCTATCATCGATGCGATCCGCGACCGCCACGTGCCGGATTTCGACGATCCCAAAGCGCAACTGGTCTACGAGTTCAGCGAAGCGCTGCACGAAAACAAGGTGGTGCCCAAGCCGCTCTACGACAAGGCGATCGAGATGCTCGGCAAGCGCGGCGTGGTCGAGCTGATCGGGCTGCTCGGCTACTACACACTGGTGTCGATGACCCTCAACACCTTCGAATTCGACCTGCCCGAGGGCGAGACGTCCGAGCTTGTGTAGGGCAAATTCGCACCTAGATGGCTGTCAGCTATCCCGCTTTGCCATGGAGCGCCCATGCCCGCCGATACATCCACGCAGTCCGCGTTCAAACCGATCGTCGCGGGGACGCGGATCGGCCATGTCCATCTCAAAGTCGCCGATCTCGAGCGCGCGCTCGCCTTCTATCACGGCGTACTGGGTTTCGAGATCATGCAGCGCATGGGGACGCAGGCCGCGTTCATCTCGGCCGGCGGCTATCATCACCACATCGGGCTAAACACCTGGGAAAGCAAAGGCGGCCATCCGCCGCCGCCCGGCTCGACCGGCCTGTTTCATACCGCGATCCTTTATCCGACCCGCGCGGCGCTGGCCGATGCGCTGCATCGGGTGCTGTCGGCCGGTATCGCGCTCGACGGCGCGAGCGACCACGGCGTCAGCGAGGCGCTTTACTTGCGCGATCCCGACGACAACGGCGTCGAACTCTATCGCGACCGGCCGGAAGCCGAATGGCCGCGCACGCCGGACGGAATGCTGGCGATGTTCACCCACCGGCTCGATCTCGACGACCTGCTGCGGGCACGCGAGGCCTGATCACGCGCGTTGCCGCTGCGACGCGCTGTCGTCACGCGACGCAGCGCTCTCTTCGCGCGACAGTGTTGCTCGCCGCTTCCCCGCGCCGGTGAGAACGATCGCGGCTGCGGCAAGCTCAAACGCCATACACAGGGCGAACGGCACGGTGTAGCTGCCGAACGCGTCGCGCAGCAGGCCGACAAGGCCGGGGCCGAACGCGTAGGTGAACTGGCAGATCGCGGTGACGAGGCTGACCAGCACACCGAACGAGCGCGCATCGAACTCGCGCTGGATGATCAGCGACGGCAGGGTGATGAGATTGCCCACCGAGAAGCCGAACAGCGCGCTCGCCGCGAACAGCGCATATTCGTTGGTGGTATTGACCATAATGATCAGCGCCAGCGCCTGACTGGTGAACGAGGCTGCCGAGGCCTTGCGCTGATTGAGCCGGTCTACCACCGCGCCGAAGATCAGGCGGCCGACGACGGCCATCACCGACATCACCGACACCGCGATGCTGGCGTGGGCGCGGCCGATCAGCGGATCGAGAAACGCGATCTGGTGAACGATGAAGCCGACCTGCGCGGTGAGCGCCAGGGCGAACGGAATGGTAATTGTCCAGAACGGGAGATTGCGGAACGCATGGGCACGGATCGCGCCGGCCGACTGTGCCTGCGGCGCGGGGCGCGTGTCGAACGCATCGGTCGGCGGCATGGCGCGTTCCGGCGGGTGGCCGACCCACAGCGCAATCGCCGGCAGCGCCAGCACCAGAATGACGGCAGCGACGGTCAGCACCGTGTTGGTGAAGCCCATCACGCCGATCGACCCTACCATCAGCGGCACGCCGATGACGCCGCCGCAGCTTGCGCCATTGAGCGCGAGGCTGATCGCAAGCCCGCGCTTTTTGTCGAACCACAGGCCGAGGGTGTTATTGATAGCAGCGAGGCTGGTGCCGGCCCAGCCGAACGCGATCAGCGCGTAAGCCGCATAAAGCTGCGCCGGCGAGGTGATCCACGCCATCGACGCGGTGCCGGCCGCGAGCGCGCAGACACCGAGGCTGAGACACAGCCGCGGACCGAGCTTGCGCATCGCCTCGCTGACGAACACGACTAGGACCGAACTGAACAGATAATAGCAGGTCGCTGCCGTCGAGATCTGCGACGCCGGCCAGCCGCGCACGCGCTGCAATTCGGCGAGATAGACGCCCTGCCCGTAGAACCCCGCGCTCCACGCAAACGTCGCGACCAGAAAGCAGACGCCCACCACCGGCCAGCCGGAGTACTTGATCGACGTTTCGTCGATCGCAGTGCTGGCGTGGCGTGGGTTCATGCGCGGTGTCCTCCCGCGCGATAATCTTGTTGTTGCGTTGGCCTCATGACCGGAATCGCGCGGGCGGCATTGGGGCCGATGCGCGAACCGGCGTCAATAGAAAGCGGCGCTGGAGCACGGCATGGCTCCTCTGCGGGCGCGTTTAGCCCTTCTTCCCCGGATCGTAGAAGAACCGCTCGCGGAACACGCGGTCGCCGCGCCATTCCTGCATGGCGATTTCGTCGACGTGATGCATGGTGTCGTCGAGCGCGGTCAGGTCGAAGACCCAGTGGATCATGACGTTGTCGCCCTCGACCACCGAACGCATTGCCTTGGAGCGCACCGCTTTCATGCGTGCGAGGATGGCGCGTTCGTGCGCCACTAAACTGTCGCGGCCGGTGCGCGGCGGCAGGGTGTTCTCCTGCATCGAGGCATCCTCGGTGTAGAAGCGCTCGATGGCGCCGGCATGGTCGCCGCTTTCGACAGCGGCAATGAATTCATCGACACGGGCACGGGTGGGCATGACGGTTCTCGCAAGTGTTGGCGTCTGATTCATGATGGATCGAAGGGACGTCGCAGGCAAGCGACGCTGTTCTTCGAAAGCTAACCCGGTGATAACATCGATGCGTGGAGCTCTCTTTCCCCTCTCCCCTCGTGGGAGAGGGTGGCGAGAATGAGCGAAAGCGAATTCGAGCCGGGTGAGGGGGAATAGCCGCAGCGAGACACAACCAGCTCAGCTTGCGCAGAGACAATCCCCCTCACCCGCTTCGCGACTTCGTCGCTCAGCACCCTCTCCCACAAGGGGAGAGGGGAAGAGAAGAAGCCACGATCCGCAAGCCTCATCCTTCGAGACGCACAAGAATGTGCTCCTCAGGATGAGGGCACCGTGCCCCGGACGCGGTGCGGCATTCTTATGCCGCTCCGCTGATCCGGGGCCGTTTCAAACTCAGAATGTGGAACGGTCCCGGATCAGCAGCGCACCGCTTGCGCGCTGCGCAGCATCCGGGACACACAACATCAGCGCTCGGAATTACGAAACTGTCCTTCAGCGCGTTTTCGCCTACGGCCCCTCGAGCGCATCTTCCATCGGCTTGCACACCGCGCCGCTGGTGCGGGTGAGCTGGAACACGCGATCCTCGCGGCCGAGATCGAGCATGAAGGTTCGCGCGCCCTTGTCGAGGCCGTCGCGCACGGTGGCTGCGTCGTCGATGAACAGTTTCAGCATCCGGCCGTCGGGCGTGGGATCGATCACCGCATAGCCGCCCTCCTCCGCCGAAGACGGCGACACCATCACGATGCAATCGAACCCGCTGTCGTTTTTGAATGCCGGGATGAGGCGCTTGTTCTGGACATCGCGGCCAGCGTGCTCGGCCCATGCGCAGCTCGCCACGATATAGTGCGGCTTGCGGTCCTTCAGGCGCAGTTCGATGCGCACCGCGTCCTGCTTGAACGACAGCAGGATCCGTTCGGTCACCTGACCGGGATGGCTCGCCAGATGGGCGGCGTCATAATCGCGGCGATAGCACAGGCTGTCGGTCTTGGATTTGAGCAGAGGGCCGAGCGGATCGGCCGCCGGTTCGGCACGGGTCACTCCGGCAAACGCCAGCAGCGTCACAACGCTCGTAATAATCCGCTGAAAAGATACCCGCATCATGACGCCCCTCCATGTCCGCACCAGACATGTGTCAGACGCGCCATCCGGCCAACAGGTTCAACCCCAGCCGAGCGCCACCGACACGTGATAGGTGACGAACGCCGCCAGATACGCCAGCGCCAGCATATAGCCGAAGGTGATGAACATCCATCGCCAGCCGCCGGTCTCGCGGCGGATCACCGCCAGCGTCGCGGCGCACTGCGGGGCGAAGATATACCAGGCGATCAGCGCCAGCGCGGTGGCGACGCTCCATTCGGCGGCAAGCTTCTGGCCGATCTCGGTCGCGGCCTCGCCGCCGCCGGCGATCGCATAGACGGTGCCGAGCGAAGCCACCGCGACTTCGCGCGCGGCGAGGCCGGGGATCAGCGCGACGCTGATCTGCCAGTTGAACCCCACCGGCGCCAGCACCGGCTCGATCCAGCGGCCGATCATGGCGGCAAGGCTGTAGTCGATCGCAGGCTGGGTAGCGCCGGCCGGCGGCTGCGGGAACGAGGCCAGGAACCAGATCAGCACCATCATCGAGAAGATCGTAGTGCCGGCGCGATAGAGGAACGCCTTGACCCGGGTGAACAGCGCAATCACCACGCTGCGCAGGCGCGGCAGCTTGTAGTCCGGCAATTCGAGCATGAACGGCGGCGTCGCGCTTTCGCGCCAGAAGAAATGATTGGCGACGAACGACACGCCGAGCGCGCTGAAAATGCCGATGGCATAGAGCCCAAACATCACAAGGCCCTGCAGCCCGATGAAGCCGTAGACCTTCTGGTCCGGAATGAAGGCGGAGATCAGCAGCGTATAGACCGGAATGCGCGCCGAGCACGTCATCAGCGGCGCAACGAGGATCGTCGTCAGCCGGTCGCGCTTGTTGTCGATCACGCGCGTCGCCATGATTCCGGGAATCGCGCAGGCGAAGCTCGACAGCAGCGGAATGAAGGCGCGGCCGTGCAGCCCGGCGCCGCCCATGATGCGGTCCATCAGGAACGCGGCGCGCGCCATGTAGCCAAGGTCTTCCAGCAGCAGGATGAACAGGAACATGATCATGATCTGCGGCAGGAACACGACCACGCTGCCGACGCCGGAGATCACGCCGTTCTGGATGAAGCTCTGCAGCAGGCCGTCCGGCAACAGGCTGTGGGCGTAAGTGCCGAGCGCATCGAACCCGCCGGAGATCAAATCCATCACCGGCTGCGCCCAGGCGAACACCGCCTGGAACATGACGAACAGGATGGCGAGCAGGATCACAAGCCCCGCCACCGGATGCAGCAGCACCGCATCGACGCGACGGGTCAGCGTATCGGGCCGCGCAGCTTCGCTAACGGACGCCTTGATGATGCGATCGGCCTCGCGCTGGGCGGCACGCAGGTCGGAGGCGCTCGGCGGCGCCCAGGTGTTGTCGGAGATTTTCCCGGCATGGCCGGCCGCGACCTCGTCGAGCTGTCGCATCAGATCGTCGATACCGTTGCGACGCACCGCGGTCGCGGTCACCACCGGAATGCCGAGTTCGGCGGAGAGCTTGTCGAGATCGATCTCGATGCCGCGGCGGCGCGCGATGTCGATCATGTTGAGGACCAGCAGCATCGGCCGGCCGGCGCGCTTCAGTTCGAGCACCAGACGAAACGCGACGCGCAGGTTGGTGGCGTCGGCGACGCACAGCAAGAGGTCCGGCGCGGGCTCTTCCTTGAGGCGGCCGAGCACGACATCGCGGGCGATCTCTTCATCGGGGCTGCGGCCACGCAGCGAATAGGTGCCAGGCAGATCGATCAGGTCGACGCGATGGCCAGACGCGGTCTGAAACCGCCCCGCCCTGCGCTCGACAGTGACGCCGGGATAGTTCGCGACCTTCTGCCGGCTACCGGTTAGCGCATTGAACAGCGCCGTCTTGCCGCTGTTGGGCGTGCCGACCAGGGCGAAGCGCCATGCCCTCGGCTCAGTCGCGATCGTCATGTCGTCTGTCCAAAATCAGGTCACGCGGATGGCCATCGCCTCACGCCGGCGCAGCGCAATGGTGGTGTTGTTGACCCGCACCGCGATCGGATCGCGCCCGACCGGGCCTTCGTGCAGGACTTCCACCATCGCCCCTTCGACGAAACCAAGCTCGATCAGACGGCGCTCGATTTCGGCGGCGGGAACGCCGTTGTGGTCGGCATCGACGACGATGGCACCGATCAGGCCGGAGAAGCCGCGATCGGCCTCGCCGAGCAACGTATGCGTCTGGTTGTCGATGATGCCATCACTCATGTCGCGATCCCCGTGCGACCTCAAGTGGCCCGATGGGGGCATGTGAATCAAGTCAACGGCGCTTGATTTGGCTCAGTTTAGAAGGGTTTTAAGGTGCGACCGCATCAGCCAGGCCGACGTCGCCGGATCACGCCGCCAGCGCCTTCATTTCCTTGTAAAGATCGGCCTTGCCCTCGAAGCCGATGCCCGGCAGCTCCGGCATGGTGATGATGCCCTTTTCGACGCGGACGCCGTCGGGGAAGCCGCCATAAGGCTGGAACAGGTCGGGGTAGCTCTCGTTGCCGCCGAGGCCGAGACCGGCGGCGATGTTGAGCGACATCTGGTGACCGCCATGGGGGATGCAGCGCGACGGCGACCAGCCATGGGTCTCCAGCACCTTCAAGGTGCGCTGATACTCGCACAGGCCGTAGGACAGCGCGCAATCGAACTGCAGCCAGTCGCGATCCGGCCGCATGCCGCCATACTTGATGAGATTGCGCGCGTCCTGATGGCTGAACAGGTTTTCGCCGGTCGCCATCGGACCGGGATAGAATTCGGCAAGCGCCGCCTGCAATGAATAGTCGAGCGGGTCGCCCGCTTCCTCGTACCAGAACAGCGGATAGTCGCGCAGCATCTTGGCGTAGGCGATCGCGGTCTCCAGATCGAAGCGACCGTTGGCATCGACCGCGAGTTGCGCCTGCCCGTCGATCTCCTTCAGCACCACTTCGATGCGCGCGCGATCTTCCGACAGCGGCGCGCCGCCGATCTTCATCTTCACG
Source organism: Afipia sp. (assembly GCA_044464625.1). Classification (GTDB taxonomy): domain Bacteria; phylum Pseudomonadota; class Alphaproteobacteria; order Rhizobiales; family Xanthobacteraceae; genus Afipia. The sequence continues at coordinate 6,910 of JBIQLC010000009.1, forward strand.
ACGCTGTAGCCGCGATCGAGATAGCCGCGCATCTCGGCGCGCAACGCCGAATTGTCCTTGCCGGGATAATAGTAACCGCCCGCCGCATAGACGAACACGCGCGGATCGGCCTGCCGCTTGTGGCGCTCGGCGAGCAGGCGAAACAGCGGCTTGCCCGCGATCTTCGCCACAGCGTCCCACACCGCCATGTCGATGGTGCCGACCGCGACCGAGCGCTCGCCATGGCCGCCCGGTTTTTCGTTCGACATCATCGTCGCCCAGACCTTGTCGGGATCGAGATTGTCGCCGGACGCATCGAGCAGCGTTTTCGGATCGGCTTCCAGAAGACGCGGCGCGAAGCGCTCGCGGATCAGGCCGCCCTGCCCGTAACGTCCGTTGGAGTTGAAGCCGTAGCCGACAACGGTCTTGCCGTCGCGCTTCACGTCGGTAACGACGGCCACGAGACTCGTCGTCATCTTGGTGAAGTCGATATAGGCGTTGCGGATCGGAGACGAAATCGGCTTGGTGACCTCGCGGACATCGACGATACGGACGGACATGGAAGCTGGCTCCTGACGGCCTTGGAATTTCGCGGCAGGTTGTTGTGCGGCGGGCATGTCTACGCCCTGAGGCGGAAAGTGCAAGGTGCCGCCCACGCCCCCGCAGACAGCAAAATGGGCGCCGCCCTGAGGCAGCGCCCTTGTCACATCGCATCAGATCAAACGGTTACGGACAGGGATGCCGCTGGCCGTCATAGCCGAGATACGTGCCGGTGCGCACGTTATATGACTTGAATCGCTGCTTGCAGTAGGCGACGTCAGCCGCGGACACGCCATCGGACTCCACGTAGCCCGGCGAGTAGGCGTAGTCATCGTCGTAATAATAGTTGTTGTAGTAGGGATAGCTGCCATAGGCGCTGCCGAGCGCATAGCCGGCGCCGAAGCCGATGCCCGGCCCCCACCAGCCGCCGCCACGACGATGGTGGTGATGATGGCCGCCACCGCCATGCCAGCGACCACCGCCGCCACCGGCCCAACGTCCGCCGCCGCTGCCGCCGGGAATGACCGGCACCGGCCTCATTCCGCCGCCGGAGAAGCTCGGGCCACCGCCGCCCATCCGCCCTGCCGGAGCGACTGCGCCGCCGCCACCGCCACCGCCGCCGCGCGAAGACCCGCCGCCACTGAACTGAATCGCACCACCACCGCCGCCACCGCCAATGACGGGCACGGATTTCTGGGCCGATGCCGGTGCGCTTGACAGAGGCACCGCCAGCGCGAGCGCCGCTGCCGCGCAAAGAACCTTCATTTTTGGATTAGTCATATGCATCTCCCACTTTCGCGTAACTTTCAAACACAACAGGATGGCGGACGTTCCGCCACAAATCGGCTTTTCCGAAGCTGATCATCGATTTGTGTAGGGAACAGGGCAATACAAATGGGCCTATCGCCGCAGGCTTTCTATGTTATCTTTTGTTCATGAACCGTCCCCTCAAGATCGATATCCGCCATTCGACCTGCCCGCATGACTGCCCGTCGGCCTGCGGGCTCGATGTCGAGGTCATCGAGAATGAGAAAATCGGCCGTATCCGCGGCTCGAAACAGCAGACCTACACGGCCGGCGTGGTCTGCGCCAAGGTCGCGCGCTACGCCGAGCGCATCCATCATCCCGACCGTGTGCTCCATCCGCTGCGCCGCACCGGGCCGAAGGGCTCAGGCCAGTTCGCGCGCATCTCGTGGGACGAGGCGATGGACGAAATCGCCGCGCGCTTCAACGCCGCCGAGCGCGACTTCGGCGCGCAATCGGTGTGGCCCTACTATTACGCCGGCACCATGGGCCTCGTGATGCGCGACGGCATCAACCGCCTGTCGCACGTCAAGAAATATTCGCGCTTCTACAGCACCATCTGCTCGACCATCGCCTGGGTCGGCTTCGCGGCGGGCACCGGCAAGGTCGCCGGCGTCGACCCGCGCGAGATGGCGAAATCGGACCTGATCGTGATCTGGGGCACCAACCCGGTGAACACCCAGGTCAACGTGATGACCCACGCGACCAAGGCGCGCAAGGAACGCGGCGCGCGCATCGCGGCGATCGATGTCTACGACAACGACACCATGAAGCAGGCGGACATCAAGATCATCCTGCGGCCCGGCACCGACGGCGCCTTCGCCTGCGGCGTGATGCACGTGCTGTTCCGCGACGGCTATGCCGACCGTGGCTATCTCGACAAATACACCGACTGTCCGAACGAACTCGAAGCGCACCTTGCCACGCGCACGCCGGAATGGGCCTCGGCGATCTGCGGCGTGCCGGTCGCCGAGATCGAGGCCTTCGCGCACGCGGTCGGCAACACGCCGCGCGCGTTCTTCCGCCTCGGCTATGGCTTCACCCGCAGCCGCAACGGCGCGACGCAGATGCACGCCGCGCTGTGCATCCCTGCCGTCACCGGCGCCTGGCAATACGAAGGCGGCGGCGCGTTCTTCAACAACGGCGCGATCTGGGGTTTCGACAAGACCCTGATCGAAGGCCGCGATCACATCGACCGCGACACCCGCGCGCTCGATCAATCCAAGATTGGCCGCATCCTGACCGGCGACGCCGAGGCGCTCTACAACGGCCCGCCGGTGAAGGCGATGCTGATCCAGAACACCAATCCCTATACGGTCGCGCCCGAGCAGAAGCTGGTGCATCAGGGGTTTGCGCGCGAGGACCTGTTCGTCGCGGTGCATGAGCAGTTCATGACCGAGACCGCGCAGATGGCCGATATCGTGCTGCCGGCGACCATGTTCCTCGAGCACGACGACCTCTATTACGGCGGCGGCCATCAGCATATTTCGGTCGGCGCCAAACTGGTCGAGCCGCCCGGCGAATGCCGCTCCAATCACGAGGTGCTGCAGGCGCTGGCGCCGCGCGTCGGCGCCGACCACCGCGCGTTCAGCATGACGTCGCGCGAGATCATCGATGAAACGCTGGAGATGAGCGGCCATGGCGGCATCGAAGGCCTCGAAGCCGACATCTGGCGCGACCTGCAGCCCGATTTCCGCACCTCGCATTATCTCGACGGCTTCGCCCACGACGACAAGAAATTCCACTTCAAGGCGACGTGGGGCAACGTCAAGGTGCCGGTCAACACGCTGATGGGCGACTGGCAGAACATGCCGTCATTGCCCGACCACTGGAACGTGATCGAGAATGCCGACACCGAGCATCCCTTCCGGCTCGCCACCAGCCCGTCGCGCGGCTTCCTCAACACCACGTTCAACGAAACGCCCGGCTCGCAGGCCCGCGAGGGCGCGCCTTCGGTGATGATCCATCCCGACGACGCCGCGCCGTTCGGCATCACGGAAGGCGACGCGGTGACCCTCGGCAACACCCGTGGCGAAACGACATTGACCGCGAAGCTGTTCGACGGCGTGCGGCGCGGGGTGCTGATCGCGGAATCGATCCACCCCAACAAGGCGCATATCGGCGGGCTCGGCATCAACCAGCTCACCGGCGCGCAGGCCGTCGCCCCACACGGAGGCGCCGCCTTCCACGACAACAAGGTATGGATGAAGAAGGCGGCGGTATAGTTCGCTCCACTCTTCCCCCTCATCCTGAGGAGCATCGTGCAACGATGCGTCTCGAAGGATGAGGCCAACCTCATCGCTTCCGATCGTATCTATGCATCACGGCCTCATGGTTCGAGATAGCGCTAAAGCGCCTCCTCACCATGAGGGGGATGCGCGTGAATAGAAACAACGCGCGGGATCAGCCGTTAGCCGCGATGCTTTTTACGCTTCGGCTTTTTGCCGCCCAATGGCTTGTCGAACTTCGGTTTGTCGAATTTGGCTTTACCGGATTTAGGCTTGTCGAATTTTGATTTCTCAGGCTTCGACTTGTCGAATTTCGGCTTATCAAACTTTTGCTTCTCGAACTTTTCCTTGCCGGCACGGTCCGGCTTGCCCGGATAGTCCTGGCGCCAGCCGTCACGATCAAGCGGAGAATATTTCGGCTTGTCGCGCCGGGTAGCGGGCGCATCGTCGTTGCGTTCGGACGACGCTGCTTTCTTGGCCTTGTCGAACTTGCGCGCCCGCAAATGCTTGCGCTCGGTGCGATCGGCGTCCTGCGGCGCGCCGCGCAGCGGCTCGATCCGGATGTTGTCTTCCTTGTCGGGACGCTTGACCTTGTCGGCAAAGCGCTCGAGCACCTGCGCCGAAATCTGGAATTCGGTGTAGGTGTCAAAGATGCGGATCGCGCCGACATCCTGCTTGCCGATGCCGCCGCGGCGGCAGATCATCGGCAGCAGCCAGCGGGCCTCGGCATTCTTCTGCCGCCCGATCGCGGCACGAAACCAGACTCCATCCTCCATCGCGCCGGCGCGCGCCGGCTTGTCTTTCGGACCGCGATCATCACGCGCGCTTCTCGCATCCTTGCGAGGGCTGCGATCGTCGCGCGCTTTCCCGCCATGGCCGGGATCCAGCACATCTTCCGGCGACGGCAGCCGGGCGCGATAGAGACGGGCCAGCGCCGCTGCGATGTCTTCGGGCGAGCGTTTGGCCAACAGCAGCCGCGCCAGCGCCAGATCGTCCTCGGTCGAAGGTTCGGTGAACAGCGTGTCCTGCATCATCCGCTGCTGATCGAGCCTGCGAATGTCATCGACGGTCGGCGGCGCGGCCCATTCGGCATCGATGCCCGCCATGTCGAGCAGCAACTCGGCGCGGCGGCGGCGGGCCGGCGGCACCAGCAAAACACTGATGCCCTTCTTGCCAGCGCGGCCGGTGCGGCCGGAGCGATGCTGCAACACTTCGGGATCGTTCGGCAGATCGGCGTGAATCACCAGGCCGAGCGACGGCAGGTCGATGCCGCGCGCGGCAACGTCGGTCGCGACACAAACCCGTGCGCGCCCATCGCGCAACGATTGCAGCGCCTGGGTCCGCTCATGCTGGGTCAGTTCGCCGGACAACGCGACGACTGAGAAGCCGCGTTCGAGCAATGCGGTCTGCAAATGATTCACCGCGCTGCGGGTGTTGCAGAACACGATCGCGCTCGGCGATTCGACATAGCGCAGCACGTTGACGACGGCGTGTTCGACATCCTGCGCCGCGATGCGGATGGCGCGGTAGTCGATGTCGGCGTGGCCGCCCTCGCCGTCAGTGACTTCGACGCGGAAGGCATCCTGCTGATAATTTTTCGCCAGCGCGATGATGCCGCGCGGCAGGGTCGCGGAGAACAGCAGGGTGCGGCGCGTCTCGGGCGTGGTCTCGAGGATGAATTCCATATCCTCGCGAAAACCCATGTCGAGCATCTCGTCGGCTTCGTCGAGCACCACGGCCTTCAAGGCCGACACGTCGAGCCGCCCGCGCCGCAGATGGTCGCACAGCCGCCCCGGCGTGCCGACAACGATATGCGCACCCTCGGCGAGTTCGCGCTGCTCCCGGCGCGGATCCATGCCGCCGACGCACGACACCACACGCGCACCGGCATGCTGATAAAGCCAGCTCAATTCGCGATGCACCTGCAAGGCGAGTTCACGGGTCGGGGCGACGATCAGCGCCAGCGGCTCGGCGGCTTTGGCAAGCCGGTCAGCATCGCCGAGCAGATTGTTGGCGATCGCAAGACCATAGGCGACGGTTTTGCCGGAGCCGGTCTGCGCCGACACCAAGAGGTCGCGCGGCGCGGCGTCATCCGCCAGCACCGCCATTTGCACCGGCGTCGGGTCATTGTAGTTGCGCTCAGCCAGGGCGCGGGCGAGTGGCGGACGGGTGGTCGGAAAGGTCACGGATGATCAGGCCTTGTGGCGGTCGCCGGCGGACGGCTCGTGCGAGACGAACGATGGAAACGGTCGAACCATGAAACGGGGTCAGGCGCGGACTTTCCTTTGGGAAGCCGCGGCAGTGCGATCGACGGATGATCGGAATGACGCTGCTTTAGGGCAAAGCGGGACGAATTGCCATCCATTCCTCAGCTGTTTCTCGATAAAACCGGCATTCCCGGCATCGGGTCCGGGCGCATCAAACTGAAAAGCCGCCCGGGCGGGCGGCCTTTTTTGTTCTTCCCTTCTCCCCTCGTGGGAGAGGGGAAGAAAGCACCAGATTCCTCATCCTGAGGAGCAGGCGTAGCCTGCGTCTCGAAGGATGAGGCCTCGATGATCACGGCCTCATGGTTCGAGACGGCGCTGACGCGCCTCCTCACCATGAGGCGCTTCATCTTACCCCGCCGCCTCGACGGCGCGCTGCGCCATCACTTTGATCAGATTGGCGCGGTATTCCGCCGTGCCGTGAATGTCCGCCATCATGCCGTTCGGCGAGATCGTGACACCATCGATCGCACCCGCCGACCAGTTGGCCTTGAGCGCCTTCTCGATATCCGGCACCCGCATCACGCCGTTCTGCGAGGCACCGGTGGCGGCGACGCGCACATCGCCCGACTTGGTCTTGGCGACGAACACGCCGGTGAGCGCGAAGCGCGACGCCGGATGGCGCATCTTGGCGTAACCCGCCTTGGTCGGGATCGGGAACGAGACCTCGGTGATGATCTCGCCATCCTCCAGCGCCGTGGTGAACAGGCCCTGGAAGAAATCGTCGGCGCCGATGCTGCGCTTGTTGGTCTTCACCGTCGCGCCGAGCGCCATCAACGCGGCGGGATAATCCGCCGCCGGATCGTTGTTGGCGATCGAACCGCCGATGGTGCCGCGATGGCGGACCTGCGGATCGCCCAGCACCGAAGTGAGATAGACGAGCGCGGGGATCGCCTTCTTCACATCGGCATTGGTCATGATGTCGTAATACGTCGTCGCCGCCCTGACGACGAGCGCATCGCCCGAGATCGTGACGCCGACCAGCGCCGGAATCCGCGCGAGGTCGATGACATCGGACGGCTGCGCCAGCCGCTGCTTCATCACCGGGATCAGGGTGTGACCGCCGGCGAGATATTTCGAGTCCGAGCCCTTCTTGAACAGGGCGACGGCGTCCTCGACGCTGGACGGACGATGATACGTGGTCTGATACATGATCGTTTCTCCTCGTCCTTCCGGTTACTCGGCGGCCTGCTGTTGATGGATCGCGTGCCACACGCGGCTCGGCGACGCCGGCATCTGCAGCTTGTTGTTGCCGATCGCGTCAGTGATCGCGTTGATCACCGCCGCCGATGCGCCGATCGCGCCGGCCTCACCGCAACCCTTGATGCCGAGCGGATTACCCGGGCACAGCGTCGTGGTGTGCGACAGGTTGTAGGACGGCACGTCTTCCGCGCGCGGCATGGCGTAGTCCATGTACGACGCGGTGAGGAGCTGGCCGTTCTGGTCGTAGACCGCGTGTTCGAGCAGCGCCTGCCCGATGCCCTGCGTCAGGCCGCCGTGGACCTGGCCTTCCACCACCATCGGGTTGATGAGCCGGCCGAAATCGTCCGCTGCGACGAAGTTGACGAAATCGGTCTTGCCGGTGCCGGGATCGACCTCGACTTCGCAGATGTAGGCGCCCGCCGGGAAGGTGAAGTTGGTCGGATCGTAGAATGCGCCTTCCTTCAGGCCCGGCTCCATGCCGTCCGGCAGGTTGTGCGCGGTGTAGGCGGCGAGCGCAACCATCGGCAGCGCGATCGACTTGTCGGTGCCGGTCACCTTGAACTCGCCGTTCTCGATGACGATGTCGCTTTCCGACGCCTCGAGCTGATGGGCCGCGATCTTCTTGGCCTTGGCCTCGACCTTCTCCATCGCCTTGACGATGGCGGACAATCCGACCGCGCCGGAACGCGAACCGTAGGTGCCCATGCCGAACTGCACCTTGTCGGTGTCGCCGTGAACGATCGACACCTGCTCGATGGAAATGCCGAGGCGATCGGCGACCACCTGCGCGAACGTCGTCTCATGGCCCTGGCCGTGGCTATGCGAGCCGGTCAGGATCTCGATGGTGCCGACCGGATTGACCCGCACTTCGGCGGATTCCCACAGGCCGACGCCGGCGCCCAGACTGCCGACCGCCTTCGACGGCGCAATGCCGCAGGCCTCGATGTAGCAGGACAGGCCGATGCCGCGCAGCTTGCCTTCCTTCTTCGCCTTCTCCTTGCGCGCGGCGAAGCCGGCATAGTCGATGGCTTTCATCGCCGCATCGAGCGAGGCGTTAAAGTCGCCGATGTCATAGGCCATGATCACCGGCGTCTGATGCGGAAACTGGGTGATGAAGTTCTTGCGCCGCAATTCGGCGGGATCGACCTTCAATTGCCGCGCCGCGGTTTCCATCATCCGCTCGACCACGAAGCTGGCTTCGGGGCGGCCCGCGCCGCGATAGGCATCGACCGGCGCGGTGTTGGTGTAGACGCCGATCACCTCGGCGAAGATGTTCGGAATGTTGTACTGGCCCGACAGCAGCGTCGCGTAGAGATAGGTCGGCACCGACGACGAGAACAGCGACATGTAGGCGCCAAAATTGGCGTAGGTCTTGACCCGCAGGCCGGTGATCTTGTTGTCCTTGTCGAACGCCATCTCGGCCTTGGTGACGTGGTCGCGGCCGTGCGCGTCGGTGAGGAACGCCTCGGTGCGGTCGCCAGTCCACTTCACCGGACGCTCGACCTTCTTCGAGGCCCACAGCGCCACCATCTCTTCCGGATAGATGAAGATCTTGGAGCCGAAGCCGCCGCCGACGTCCGGCGCGATCACGCGCAGCTTGTGTTCCTGCGCGATGTTGTAGAACGCCGATAGCACGAGGCGGGCGACGTGCGGATTCTGCGAGGTGGTGTGGAGCGTGAAGTGCTCTTCCGCCGGATCGTATTCGGCGATGGCGGCGCGCGGCTCCATCGCGTTGGGCACCAGGCGGTTATTGGTGATGTCCATGGCGACGATGTTGGCCGCGCTCTTGAACGCGGCATTGGTCGCGTCTTCCTCGCCGATGGTCCAGTCGTAGATCATGTTGCCCGGCGCTTCGGGATGAAGCTGCGGCGCGCCCGAGGCGATCGCCGCCTCGATGCTGGCGGCCGCGGGCAATTCCTCATAGGTGACATCCACCGCTTCGGCGGCGTCGCGCGCCTGATTGCGGGTTTCGGCGATCACCACCGCCACCGCCTGCCCGACGAAGCGCACGGTCTCCGGCGCCATCGCCGGCCATGCGCCCATCTTCATCGGGGTGCCGTCCTTGGAATGGATCATCCAGCCGCAGATCAGGTTGCCGATCTTGTCGTCCACCAGTTGCTGGCCGGTCAGCACATCGACCACGCCCGGCATCGCCTTGGCGGCGGACACGTCGATCTTCTTGATCTTGGCGTGAGCGTGAGGACTGCGGACGAACGCCGCATAGGTCAGGCCCTGCGGACGAATGTCGTCGACATAGCGGCCCCTGCCGGTGATGAAACGCTTGTCTTCCTTGCGCGCAACGCGTGCGCCGATACCTTCAACGCCCATAATTCTGATCTCCCTGCCGGAGCCTGTGGACCGCGGTTTCCGTCGAAACAGCGCGGCGTGGAAATTTGCTGATCGAAAGGCCGCCTCACTCGGCGGCTGCGGCAACCTTCATGCGGCCGGCGGCATCGAGCACCGACTTCACGATGTTGTGGTAGCCGGTGCAGCGGCAGATGTTGCCTTCCAGCTCCTGGCGCACCGTCGCCTCGTCGAGCTCGCCGCCGTGGCGCTTCACCATGTCGATGGCCGCCATGATCATGCCCGGCGTGCAGTAACCGCATTGCAGACCGTGATTGTCGCGGAACGCTTCCTGCATCGGATGGAGCTGGTCGCCCTTGGCGATGCCCTCGATGGTGACGACATTGGCGCCGTTGGCCTGCCCGACCATGACGGTGCAGGATTTCACCGCGCGCCCGTCAATATGGACGGTGCAGGCGCCGCACTGGCTGGTGTCGCAACCCACATGGGTCCCGGTCAATCCGAGATGGTCGCGCAACAAATGAACGAGAAGGGTGCGATCTTCGACATCGGCAGAGACCGCCTTGCCGTTTACCGTCAGCTTGACTGTGGGCACGCTTAACCTCCTGAGGATATTTTTTAATTGTTCTAATTAACGGCCCGAGTTCCAAACTTTGCAACAAAGATTTTCGTCGCACCTGTCATCCGCCCATCATCAGCGCGTGACCTCGCGTCGCGGGCGGTATCGACGTCGGCCCGCACACGGAAACCCGGCTTCGCATTTGCGAAATGAATGGCTGATGCGTTCTATTCGAGGGGCGAACGGTTTGATCGCGTGCGCCTTTCCGGCTTAAGCTTCGCGCAGGCTGCACTGCTGAGACAGCCCAAGAAAACCTGCCCAGAACAAACCTGCGAGGATTCCCGACGTGATCGACAAGCGTGTGAAAACAACGGCCGACGCCGTGGCCGGGGTGCGCGACGGCGCAACCGTTCTGGTCCCCGGCTTCGGCGCCGTCGGCATCGCCGACAACCTGCTCGACGCCCTGCACGACCAGGGCGCGAAGGAACTGACCATCGTGTCCAACAATTCCGGCAACGGCGATTACGGTCTGGCGCGGCTGATCAATTCGGGGCGGGTGCGCAAGGTGATCTGCTCCTATCCGCGCTCTGGCGATTACAGCGCCTTTCTCAACGCCTATCGGGCCAAGAGCCTCGAACTGGAACTGGTGCCGCAGGGCACGATCAGCGAGCGGATGCGCTGCGCCGCTGCCGGCCTCGGCGGCTTCTTTTCGCCGGTCTCCGCAGGCACCAAGCTTGCCGAGGGCAAGGAGCAGCGCATGATCGACGGCAAGCTGCACGTGTTCGAAAAGCCGCTGAAAGGCGACATCGCGCTGGTCAAGGCCGCGAAGGCCGATCGCTGGGGCAATCTGATCTATCGAAAATCGGCGCGCAACTTCAACCCGGTGTCGGCGATGGCCGCCGATCTCACCGTGGTCGAAGTCGAGGAAGTCGTCGAACTTGGCGCTCTCGATCCCGAAGGCATCATGACCCCCGGAATTTTCGTCGACCGCTTCGTCGTGGTCGCCCCCCAGCAAGCAGGAGCCGCCGCATGACCCCGTTGACCCGCGAACAGATGGCATGGCGCGCGGCGCAGGACCTTCCCGAAGGCGCTTACGTCAACCTCGGCATCGGCATCCCGACGCTGACCGCGAGCTTCGTGCCGCGCGAGCGCGAGGTGATCTTCCACAGCGAGAATGGCGTGCTCGGCCTTGGCGGCGCACCGAAGGCCGGCGAGGAAGACGAGGAACTGATCGACGCCGGCAAGAACCTGACCACGCTGGTCACTGGCGGCTGCTACGTCCACCACGCCGACGCGTTCCTGATGATCCGCGGCGGCCATCTCGACGTCAGCCTGCTCGGCGCCTTCGAGGTCGCGGAGAACGGCGACCTCGCCAACTGGACCACCGAGGACCCGCAGTTTCCGCCGGGCGTCGGCGGCGCCATGGATCTTGCGGTCGGCGCCAAGGAAATCCGCGTGCTGATGGAGCATGTCTCCAAGAAGGGCGAGCCGCGCATCAAGCACAAATGTACCTATCCGCTGACCGCGCCGGGCGTGGTCAAGCGCATCTACACCAACTATGCGGTGATCGATGTGAAGCCGGACGGACTTTATGTGGTCGAGATGATCCCCGGCATGACGCTGGAGAAATTGCAGACCATGACCGAGCCCAAGCTGCGGCTGTCGCCGGACTTCAAGGACCTCGCCCCGCCTGCCAAGGCAGCGTGATCGCGCTTACACCTCTCCCCGCAAGCGGGGAGAGGGAGTGATGGCTTTAGAATAACCGCCCCTCTCCCCTCATGGTGAGGAGGCGCGCCAGCGCCGTCTCGAACCATGAGGGCCATTGATGGCATCGTGATGCGACGAGATCGGCCTCACCCTTCGAGACGCAGGCTGCGCCTGCTCCTCAGGATGAGGCAACCCGACGATTTTCAATAACGATATCAACGCACCAAACCGCAGTTCAGAGTTCCCTCCCCCGATGGAACCCGGAGGGAACTTTGCCCGCTGGTCGCGGTTATTGAAGGGTGCGGGATCGACGGATCCCGGCGTTCCATGGGCAGAGGCGTCACATTCCAGCAATGGAGTGATGATGTTGCTTGCCCTTAAATTCGCCTGATGAAAGCCTGCGGGGGAGTTTTGACCGTCGCCGCCCCGACCGCTGTGATCACGACTGATATTCCGGCGCGTCTGGATGCCCTGCCCTGGGGTGCCTTCCATACTCGCGTTGTCGTGGCGCTCGGCATCACCTGGATTCTCGACGGGCTCGAAGTGACGCTGGCGGGCGCGCTGTCCGGCGCGCTGAAAAACTCGCCGACCCTGCAATTCTCCAATCTCGACGTCGGCTTCGCCAACAGCGCCTATCTCGCCGGGGCAGTGCTGGGCGCGCTCGGCTTCGGCTGGCTCACCGACCGTATCGGCCGACGCAAGCTGTTCTTCATCACACTCACTCTCTATCTATTGGCGACCGCCGCGACTGCCTTGTCGTGGAGCGTCGGCAGCTACGCGCTGTTTCGCTTTCTCACCGGCGCCGGCATCGGCGGCGAATACACCGCGATCAATTCGACGATTCAGGAACTGGTGCCCGCGCATTATCGCGGCTGGACCGACCTCGTGATCAACGGCAGTTTCTGGATCGGCGCGGCGCTCGGCGCAATCTGCGCCATCGTGCTGCTCGATCCGCTGTTCATCGACCCCGAGCTCGGCTGGCGCCTCGCCTTTCTGGTCGGCGCCGCTCTCGGTCTCGTGGTATTCGTGATGCGGCTGTGGATTCCCGAAAGCCCGCGCTGGCTGATGGTTCATGGCCGGCCGGACGAGGCGCACGCGATCGTTACCGATATTGAACGATCGGCGAACAACCACACGCCGCCGCGCGACGCACCGAAAATCAAGCTGCGGATGCGCGACCATACGCCGCTTACCGAAGTGGCACAGACACTGCTGCACAACTATCGCGGCCGCGCGCTGGTCGGACTGACGCTGATGAGTGCGCAGGCTTTTTTCTACAACGCGATCTTCTTCACCTATGCCTTGGTATTGACCGATTTCTTCGGCATCGCTGCCGACCATATTGGCTGGTACATCCTTCCTTTCGCGGCCGGTAATTTTCTCGGACCGGTGTTTCTCGGCAGGCTGTTCGACACTCTCGGCCGGCGCACCATGATCGCGCTGACCTACGGCGTGTCCGGACTTCTGCTGGCGCTGTCCGGCTATCTGTTCTCGATCGGCGCGCTGAGCGCACAGGGACAGACGATCGCCTGGATGGTGATTTTCTTCTTCGCCTCGCCTGCCGCGAGCGCGGCGTACCTCACCGTGAGCGAGACATTTCCGCTCGAGGTTCGCGCGCTGGCGATCGCGTTGTTCTACGCGATCGGAACCGGCATCGGCGGCGTGGCGGGGCCGACGCTGTTCGGCGCACTGATCGACACCGGCTCACGCAACAGTGTGTTCGCCGGCTATTGCCTCGGGGCGGCATTGATGATTTTCGCCGCCGCCGTGGCGTGGAAGTTCTGCGTACCCGCAGAGCGCAAACCGCTTGAAACAATCGCGCGGCCATTGGCCGCGATGGAGTAGGAGATTATGACTGACGCTGTTGGCAAGATGCCCTCGCAACCGGCGCGTGGAGACGACGCCGTCCCGGTGCCGATTGCTCTCGCCCCGAAACTCTCGCGCTGCGCGCTGCTGCTCGATATCGACGGCACGCTGCTCGACATGGCGCCGACGCCGGATGCGGTCGTCGTGCCGCCCGGCCTGACCCGCGCCCTGCGCGGCCTGCATGAACGCACCTCGGGCGCGCTGGCGCTGGTCTCGGGCCGCTCGCTCGGCGACATCGATTCGATCTTCGCGCCGATGCGCCTGCCCGGCGTCGGCGGCCACGGCGCGGAGATGCGGCTCGCCGCGCAAAGCGAAGCCGTCGCGGTGCATGCGCCGCCGATGGACAAGGATCTCAAGCGGCGCTTCGCCGCGATCGCACAGTTGAGCCCCGGCATCCTGCTCGAGGACAAGGGCTATTCGCTCGCGCTGCATTATCGCCGCGCGCCGCAGTTCGAGCGCACCATCTATGAGGCGGTGTCCGCGATCCGCGCCGACCTGCCCGATGCGCCGGTCGAAGTCCTCCCCGGCAAGTTCGTATGCGAGATCAAGCATGCCGGCTTCACCAAGGCCACCGGCGTTATCGAACTGATGAAACACGTGCCGTTCCTCGGCCGCCGCCCCGTGTTCATCGGCGACGATGTCACCGATGAAAGCGTGTTTGAGATCATGCCGGGAATGGACGGCCTGTCGTTTTCGGTCGGCCGCAAGGCGCACGGCGTCGACGGTCATTTCGACGCGCCCAACGACGTGCGGATGTGGCTCTCGCATCTGCTCGATGACAGCAAGGTCCATGTTTCATGAGCACACCCCCCATCGATCACGGTCTCGATCTCGCGGTGATCGGGAATTGCCGGACCGCGGCTCTCGTTGATCCCACGGCACGATTGGTGTGGTGGTGCTTTCCACGTTTCGACGCCGATCCGGTGTTCTCGCGCCTGCTCGCCGGCGATGAGGAAAAAGGCTTCAGCGACGTCGTGCTTGACGGCATGACGCATTATGAATCCGACTACGAACGCAACACCGCCATCGTCACGACCGTCCTGTCCGACGACCGCGGCAACGCGGTGCGCATCACCGATTTCGCGCCGCGTTTCCGCCAGTTCGGCCGCATGTTCCGGCCGCCGCAACTGTTCCGCGTGATCGAGCCGATCGCCGGCCTGCCGCGCATCACCATCCGCGTGCGCCCGACCCACTCCTACGGCAAACCGGCGCAGCGCTATTCGGTCGGCAGCAACCACATCCGCTATTACGAAGACCAGGCGGTGATGCGCGTCACCACCGACGCGCCGCTGGCGATGATCGAGAACGAAACGCCGTTCGTGCTGACGCGCACCGTCAACATGGTGTTCGGCAGCGACGAAGGCTTTTCCGGCGATCTTGCCACGACTGCCCACACCTTCGCCGAGCAGACCCGCAACTACTGGACCAATTGGGTACGCCGGCTTTACATCTCCTATGACTGGCAGGAAGCGATCATTCGCGCCGCGATCACGCTCAAGCTGTCGAATTTCGAGGAGACCGGCGGCGTCATCGCTGCGCACACCACGTCGATTCCCGAAGCGCCTGGCTCGGGCCGCAACTGGGACTATCGCTTCTGCTGGCTGCGCGATGCCTATTTCGTGGTGAAGGCGCTGAACCGCGTCGG
This sequence comes from Afipia sp., assembly GCA_044464625.1. GTDB lineage: Bacteria > Pseudomonadota > Alphaproteobacteria > Rhizobiales > Xanthobacteraceae > Afipia. The sequence goes on from JBIQLC010000009.1 coordinate 22,009, forward strand.
CGCCACCCAGACCATGGAAGATTTCATCGGCTACACGCTGTCGCTCGCCGCCAATGTCGAGGGCGTGCTCAAGCCGGTCTACAGCGTGGTGCCGAACCTGCCGCTCGACGAATGGATCGCCGACGATCTCAAAGGCTATCGCGGCGACGGCCCGGTACGGATCGGCAATGCCGCGGCGGATCAGATCCAGCACGACACCTATGGCAGCATCATTCTGGCGGCGCTGCCGTTGTTCTTCGATCGCCGCCTGCCGCGCCCCGGCGGCGAGAAACTGTTCCGCCTGCTCGAGGATCTTGGCGAGAAGGCCGCCGCCGTGGCGCTGCGGCCCGACGCCGGCATCTGGGAATATCGTGGCCGCCAGCGCGTGCACACCCACTCGGCGGCGATGTGCTGGGCCGGCATCAACCGCCTGGCCGCGATCGCGACACGCCTCGGTCTCGGCGATCGCGCGGCTTACTGGAACTCGGTGGCCGATCCGATCCACCACGAACTGATGACCAAGGCCTGGAACCCCGAGCGCGAGGCATTCACCGCCGCGTTCGGCTCGACCGATCTCGACGCCAGCGTGTTGCTGCTGCCCGAACTCGGCGTGTGCGAGGTCGACGATCCGCGCTTCGTGAAAACAGTCGCCGCGATGGAGCGCGAACTGCTGCGCGAGAAACACATGATGCGTTACGCCGCCGAGGACGATTTCGGTTTGCCGGTCACCGCCTTCATGATCTGCCGCTTCTGGCTGATCGATGCATGGTGGGCGCAGGGACGACGCGAGGAAGCACGCGAACTGTTTGTCGATGCGCTCGCGCATCGCAATCGCTACGGCCTGCTTTCGGAAGACGTCGATCCGCGCACCGGCGCGCTGTTTGGAAACTTCCCACAGACATATTCCATGGCGGGATTGATTCTTACCGGCATGAAACTGTCGCGGAACTGGGAAGATCGTTACTGGCGCAGTTGAGATTAAGAAAAATTCATCTGCAAAGAACAACGAAATCAAGGACGTAAAAAAACCGGAACAGGTTCCCATGGAACGCGCGCGAATTTTGGCTTGATTTCGCGTAAATAGTGTCGTGGAACCATATTGATGAACAGGCGTTTAGTTTTGCGGTGGCGCAGAGCTAAGGGAGGGCCCCTGTGGATCTTGTTGTCGTTTCCAACCGTGTGGCGCGTGTAAAGCCAAACGAACCGATGACGGGAGGACTTGCGGCAGCACTTCTGCCAGTGGTCGAAAAATCCGGTGCCATCTGGGTGGGATCGAGCGGTCGCGTGCGTGATGGTGCACTCAAGGATTCCTTCGCTGAAATCCAACCCCTTGGGACAGGCGCGCTGGCACTGCTTGATCTGCCAGCCGCGCATTACGGTGGTTACTACGAAGGTTTTGCCAATTCGGCACTGTGGCCCGCACTGCATTCCCGCACCGATCTGATCCGCGCAACGCAAGACGATTACGAATCCTATCGCGAAGTGAATGCGTTCATGGCGCGCGCGCTGATGCGGTTCCGCAAGCCGAGCACCGCGTTCTGGATTCAGGATTATCATTTCCTCGCGCTGGGCGCCGAACTGCGCGAACTCGGCGTGAAGAATCCGATCGGCTTCTTCCTGCATACGCCGTGGCCGAGCCGCAATGTGATCGCCGGGGTTCCGCATCATCGCGACCTCATCGAGGCGATGCTCGCCTACAACCTGATCGGCTTCCAGACCGAGGACGATTGCGAACATTTCGCCGACTACCTGCGCTCCGATCTCGGCCTGCATGTCGAGAACGGCGTGGTGACGTCGCGCCACGGCATGTCGCGGCTCGCCGCGTTTCCAATCGGCATCGATGTCGATGGCTTCGTCGCGCATGCGGTGCGCGCGGCCTCGCATCCCGACGTGTCGCGCCTGCGCAAGAGCCTGCATGGCGAGCGCCTTGCGATCGGCGTCGATCGCGTCGATTATTCCAAGGGCCTCGTCAACCGCATCCGCGCGTTCGACCGCCTCTTCGAGATGCGCCCGGCGCTCAAGCGCTCGGTATCGCTGCTGCAGATCGCAACGCCCTCGCGCGAGAACATCGAGGCTTACGGCAACCTGCAGGACGACCTTTCGCGCCTCGTCACTGAAGTGAACGGCCGCCATGGCGAGGTCGACTGGACGCCGATCCGCTATCTCGGCAAAGGCTTCAGCCAGACCGTGCTCGCCGGCTTCTATCGCTCCGCGCAAGTCGGCGTGGTGACGCCGCTGCACGACGGCATGAACCTCGTCGCCAAGGAATATGTCGCCGCGCAGAATCCGATCGATCCCGGCGTGCTGGTGCTATCGAAATTCGCCGGCGCGGCGAAAGAGCTCGACACCGCACTGCAGGTCAACCCACACGACATCGACGGCATGGCGCGCACGCTCGCCACCGCGCTGGCGATGCCTGCGCCCGAACGGCGGATGCGCTGGGAAGCGATGATGGAGAAGCTGCGCGCCGGCAATATCCAGCACTGGTTCGCGAGTTTCGTCGAGGAATTGGAAAAGGCCCATGTGCCCGAAAAGCCGCCGAGCCGGTTCGGCTGGAGTTCGATCAGCGGCCGCAAGCCGAGCGAACTGATCTTCCGCCAGCTCCGCACCACGAGCAGCGCGCTTCACTAGACCTCGCTAAAAAACGTCCGCCTCTGATGGAAGCGGCGGGCCCGCGCCAGCACTGCCCGGCGGGCGTTTTCGCACTGCTGGATCAAGCCTTACGGTCGAATCATCGCGCCCAAAGGGGCCAGTCCGGCGAGTGGAAACGGCAAGCTTTTCATCCGGTTGCGGAAATCTGCCGAATGGCGCCCTCCCCCCTTGCAAAATCCGTCGTCCGCCGTCATGACAGGCGCCACGGAGAGGTGGCCGAGTGGTTGAAGGCGCACGCCTGGAAAGTGTGTATACGGGAAACCGTATCGCGGGTTCGAATCCCGCTCTCTCCGCCAGCCCAAAGTCTGACTGACTCCTGCGTTCTGCTTTTTGACTGGGGCGGACCGCGCAAAGCAGACACTTATTTTCCCAAGCACCTCTGTCGCAATCGTGATAGTGCACCATTTGCGGGTTCCCGCCGGGCATGTAACAAAGAGGCATGCATCTGAAACGGCTGGCCAATTTCTGGATCATGCTTCTCGTCGGCGCCGGGCTCCTGCTCGCGCCGCTGGCGGCACCGGCATTGGGCACGCCTGCGCTGACGGCACCCAGCCAGATGCAGGCCATGCCGATGTCCGACGACATGCCTTGCTGCCCCGACCAGACCAAGAACAAGAACTGCGACGGGTGTCCTTTCGTGGCGTTGTGCATGGTGACGGTGTCCCTTCCTGGCCCGTCCGGTGTGGCGTCCCTGATCGAACGTCACCCTGTACGTGAAGCTCGTGTTTCGGCCGACGATCTTCTGCTCGACGGCCTTGGCGCCAAGCCGCCTGACCATCCTCCTCGAACCAGCGTCTGACCCGCGCGCAAGCGCGTGAGTGTTCGCGTGCCGAACGGCGCGCGCATCGTTGTATGCCGCCATGGCGGCACGTCAGACATATCGAGGATCTAGAATCATGAAGACGTTCCATTTCGCGCGCGCCGCAACGGCCGCGCTGGTCGGTGTCACAATGGCAGGCATGGCGCTGCCCGCACGCGCCGACATCAAGAACTATGAATTCCAGCTTGTGCAGCCGACGGTTCAGGCCGGCCCCGATCGCGTCGTCACCGTGCGACTGGTCAACAAGGTAACCGGCAAGGCGGTGCCAGACGCGGTGATCTTCGCCACCCGGCTCGACATGGCGCCAGACGGCATGAAGGAGATGGCGACGAAGGTCACTCCGATGCCGGGTGCGGAGCCTGGGACCTATCGGTTCAAGGCCAATTTCAGCATGGCGGGACGGTGGCAATTGTCGCTCGGCGCCAAGGTGCAGGGTGAGACTGGCACTGTCGAAAACAAACTGGTCGTGACGGCCGGGAAATGACTCGTCTCCGTCTCTCCGCGGCCGCCGCTGCGATCATCGCAGCGGCCAGCGTCGCTTTCATCACCGGCCGCGAGTTGCGATTGCAGCCCGTGGAATATCCGGCCGTATCCACCGCGGTTGCGGCGGGTGCGGGAACGCCGATCTATTTCCAGGATCCGGATGGCAAACCGTTCTACTCACTGACGCCGAAGCAAACGCAAGATGGCCGTGACTATCGCGCCGTGCCTGCCGGCGCTGACGTCAGCTTCGACGATCCCGCACATCAAGAGACTGGAGCCGGGACTCCGGACATCAAGGTCGGCGAGCGCAAGATCAAGTACTACCGCAATCCGATGGGCCTGCCGGACACGTCGCCGGTGCCGAAGAAGGATTCGATGGGGATGGATTACATCCCCGTCTATGAGGGCGACGACAGCGACGATGGATCGGTAAAGCTGTCGCCTGGCAAGATTCAGCGCACCGGAGTCAAATCCGAACCCGCGGAGCGGCGGCAGATCAAGGTGCAGGTGCGCGCGCCCGGCACGATTCAGCTCGACGAGCGCCGGGTGTCGGTTATCGCCATGCGCGCCGAGAGCTATGTCCACAAGGTCGCCGATGTGACGACCGGCAGCCGCGTCACCAAGGGACAACCGCTGATGGACATCTACAGCCCCGCGGTTGCTTCGGCCGCGGCGGAATACATCTCGACAATCAAATCTCCCATCACCAGCGGCGTCGGCGTCTATGGACTCGGCTCGCGTCAAAGACTGATGAATCTCGACGTTCCGGAATCCGCGATCGCCGAGATCGAGAAAAGCCGAACTGTTCCCATCACCATCCAATGGACCGCGCCGCGCGACGGCATCGTCCTTCAGCGCAACGCGATCGAAGGTATGCGGGCGCAGCCCGGCGACGTGCTGTTTCGTATCGCGGACATTTCCCTTGTGTGGGCGACGGTCGATGTCGCCGAGCGCGATCTGGGCAGCGTCGCTGTTGGCCAGCCCGTCGTCGTGCGGGTGCGCAGTTATCCGGGCCGCGCTTTCGGCGGCAAGATCAGCGTGATCTATCCGCAGGTCAACAAAGAAACGCGCACTGCGCGGGTGCGGATCGAACTACAGAACGCCGATCAGGCGCTGCTGCCCGACATGTATGTCGATGCCGAGATCGACACCGGCAATCCGGCGCCGGTTCTCACTGTCGCCGAAAGCGCCGTTCTCGATAGCGGCAGCCGACAGGTGGTTCTGGTCGACAAGGGACAGGGACGGTTCGAGCCCCGCGAAGTGAAGCTCGGACGGCGCGGAGAAAGCTATGTCGAAATCCGCGAAGGCTTGGCCGAGGGAGAAGCGGTTGTCACTTCCGCCAACTTCCTGATCGATGCTGAAAGCAATCTGAAAGCTGCTTTGAAGGGCTTTGCCGAAACAGGCAATACGCCGGCAAGCGATCACGCCGGTGACGACAAGACCATGGGAGCCAAACCATGATCGCCCGCGTCATCGCATGGTCGGCACGCAACCTGCTGCTGGTGCTGTTCGGAACCGGCTTTGCGGTTGCCGCCGGGCTTTATGCGCTGGTTCATCTGCCGCTCGACGCCATTCCCGATCTCTCAGATACCCAGGTGATCGTCTACACAGAGTATCCCGGGCAGGCGCCGCAGGTGATTGAGGATCAGGTCACCTACCCCCTGACCACGGCCATGCTCACGGTGCCGAAATCGAAAGTGGTGCGCGGGTTCTCGTTCTTCGGCGTGTCGTTCGTCTACGTGATCTTCGAGGACGGCACCGACATCTATTGGGCGCGCTCGCGCGTGCTCGAATTCCTCAACAGCGCGGCATCGCGATTGCCTGCGGGTGTCACGCCGACCATCGGTCCGGACGCGACCGGCGTTGGCTGGGTCTATCAATACGCTGTCATGTCCAAGGAATTGAACCTCGCGGACACTCGGACAATTCAGGACTGGAATCTGAAATTCGCCCTCGCCAAGGCGGAAGGCGTTGCGGAAGTGGCGAGCGTCGGTGGCTTCGTCAAACAGTACAACGTCATTCTTGATCCGCAGCGCATGCGCGACCGCGGCATCACCATGCAGAAGATGCGCGATGCCATCCGCGCCAGCAATGCGGACGTCGGTGGCCGTACTGTCGAACTCTCCGAATTCGAGTACGTCATCCGCGGCAAGGGCTATCTCAAGAGCATCAACGATCTCGGCAACATCGTCCTGAAGACCGATAACGGCACGCCGGTGCTGCTGCGCGATGTGGCGCGCGTCGAGCTCGGGCCAGACGAGCGGCGGGGCATTGCCGAGCTCAATGGCGAGGGCGAAGTCGCGAGCGGGATCGTGCTGCAGCGCTTCGGCATGAACGCGCTCGACGTCATCAACAACGTCAAGAAGCGCTTCGAGGAGATCGCAACAAGCTTGCCGAAATCGGTCGAAATCGTTCCGGTCTATGACCGCTCGAACCTGATCAATGCGGCGATCGCGACACTCAAGCATACGCTGTTCGAGGAAAGCATCGTCGTCGCGCTGGTCTGCATCGTGTTCCTGCTGCATGTCCGCAGCGCGCTCGTTGCCATCCTGATGCTACCGGTCGGCGTATTGATGGCGTTCGGCGCGATGAAGCTGCTGAACATCGGTTCCAACATTATGAGTCTTGGCGGCATCGCAATTGCGATCGGCGCCATGATCGACGCTGCGATCGTCATGATCGAGAACGCACACAAGCATCTCGAACGAGCCAAGGACGGTCAGTCGCGCATCTCGATCCTGATCACTGCCGCATCCGAGGTGGGGCCGGCGCTGTTCTTCAGCCTCCTGATCATCACCGTCTCGTTCATGCCGATCTTTACGCTCGAATCGCAGGAAGGTCGGCTGTTCAGCCCACTCGCCTTCACCAAGACCTTTGCGATGGCCGCCGCGGCGCTGCTGTCGGTCACGCTGGTGCCGGCGCTGATGGTGATCTTCGTTCGCGGCCGGATCATCCCGGAGCACCGAAACCCGATCAACCGGTTCCTGATCTGGATTTATCGACCGGTGATCAAGGGCGTGCTGCGCGCCAAGGTGCTGGTGATCCTGCTTGCCCTCGGTGTCCTCGCGATTTCGGTCTGGCCCGCGCGGCAACTCGGCACCGAGTTCATGCCGAACCTGAATGAGGGCACGCTGCTGTACATGCCGACGACACTGCCCGGCATTTCGGTGACCAAGGCTGCCGAACTGATGCAGACCCAGGACCGGATCATCCGCTCTTTCCCCGAGGTTGAATCCGTCTTTGGCAAGGCCGGGCGCGCCTCGACGGCCACCGACCCGGCGCCGACGGAAATGTTCGAGACCGTCATCAATCTCAAACCGAAGGAGCAATGGCGACCCGGGGTGACGATCGACAGTTTGATTGCGGAGATGGACAAGGCGCTGCAATTCCCCGGCGTGTCCAATGCCTGGACCATGCCGATCAAGGCGCGCATCGACATGCTCTCCACCGGCATCCGCACGCCGGTCGGCGTCAAAGTCATCGGCACTGACCTTTCCGGAATCGACAAGCTCGCGAGGCAGATCGAGCAGGTGCTCAAGCTCGTTCCGGGAACATCGTCAGCCTACGCCGAGCGTGCGCTCGGCGGATACTATCTCGAGATTACGCCGAACCGCGAGGCGCTGGCACGCTATGGCATCATGGTGCAGGACGTGCAGGACACGATCGCGACCGCGCTCGGCGGCCAGAGCGTGACCAGCACTGTCGAAGGCCGGCAGCGCTTCACCGTCAACATGCGCTATCCGCGCGATCTCCGCGACAATCCGAAGGCGATCGCGAGCGATATTCTCGTGCCGATGCCGGGCGGCGGAGCGGTGCCATTGGGTGAGGTCGCCAGCGTAACGCCCGCGCGCGGGCCGACTTCGATCCGGACGGAGAACGGACAGCTTGCGACCTATATTTATGTCGATATCCGCGATCGCGACCTTGGCGGCTATGTCGCCGATGCCCAACGTGCAGTGCAGGCCAGCATCCAGTTTCCGCCTGGCTACTACGTGGTCTGGAGCGGCCAGTACGAATATCTCGAACGCGCCACCGCGCGATTGAAGGTCGTCGTTCCGGTAACGCTGCTGATCATTTTCCTTCTGCTCTATCTCAACTTCCGCTCGGTCACCGAGACGCTAATCGTCATGCTTTCGCTACCGTTCGCGCTGGTGGGTGGATTCTGGCTGATGTGGTGGCTCGGCTTCAATCTTTCCGTCGCGGTCGCCGTCGGCTTCATCGCACTCGCCGGTGTCGCCGCCGAAACCGGCGTCGTTATGCTGATCTACCTCAACCAGGCCTGGGCCGAAGTGCAGGCGCTGCGTCACGCGCAGGACCAGCCGATATCGCGGCGTGATCTTTACGATGCGATCATGACTGGTGCCGTGGAACGCGTGCGGCCCAAGATGATGACCGTGGTGGCGATCATGGCTGGCTTGTTGCCGATCATGTGGAGCACCGGCACCGGCTCGGAGATAATGCAACGCATTGCGGTGCCGATGATCGGCGGCATGATCTCATCGACGCTGCTGACGCTGATCGTGATCCCGGCGATCTTCGGATTGGTGAAGGGCTTTGGGCTGCGGGACGGCAACAGGCATCAACCACCTGTTCCCGCGGGGAGAGTTGAACACGCGCTCGCGCCGGAGCAGGTCGAATGAGAAAGCGTGATCATCGTTCTGAGAGTCCGGTTACCTGAGCGAGGAAAGGACAGGCCATGAGGAAAATTATTTTTCTGCTGGCAGTGATTGCTTTGCCGTCCGCCGCCTTGGCACAGCAAGGTGATGCCGCACGCGGCAAGCGGGCTTTCCGGGCCTGCGCTGCCTGCCATTCCCTCGAGGTGGACCACAACATGACAGGACCGAGTCTTGCCGGATTATGGGGCCGCAAGGCCGGTGGCTTGGCTAGTTTCGAGCGCTATTCGGATGCGCTCAAGTCATCCGGCATCATCTGGAACGATCGCTCGCTGGATGGCTGGATCACGGACCCGCATCAAATGGTTCCGGGCAATGACATGCCGTTTGACGGCATCAAGAACCCGCAGATTCGCGCCGATCTGTTGGCGTTCCTGAAGGAAGCCACCAAGCCGGGAGCCGCACCGCAGACGGCGCAACAGGATAGCATGGGTGGAATGGGCGGGATGATGATGGGAGGTTCTGCGCGCGATCCCGATCTGAAAAAGCTGGATTCTGCCAGCCGTGTCACGCGGATAACCTATTGCCACGACACGTATCGAGTGACCACCTCTGACGGGAAGACCCGCGCGTTCTGGGAGCACAATCTTCGGTTCAAAACCGACTCGAGCAAGCTCGGACCGGACAAGAGCGCTCCCGCAATTATCCCGGCCGGCATGATGGGAGATCGCGCGTCCGTGATTTTTTCCGCGCCTGATGAAATCTCTAAGATCATCGAAGCCCGGTGTTGAAACCGGACAGACAAGGCCTTGATCAATGCAACTGCAATCAACCATCACCTGCCCGGAGTGCGGGCATCAGGCTGTCGAGACGATGCCCACCGATGCGTGTCAGTTTTTCTATGACTGCAAGGGATGCGGCGCGAGGCTGAAGCCGAAAGCCGGCGATTGCTGCGTGTTCTGTTCGTACGGCTCAGTGGCGTGCCCGCCGATCCAGGCTGGCAATTGCTGCTCATAGCACGGACGACGTGAACTCGCGTGGCATCGCAACTTAGGCAGGATGAACCCTCAGCTCTGCCGAAGCCTGCCGCGTCACTACGAAAGCACCCTGAATGGCGAGGCCGGCCATGATGGCTGCAACGATAACATCGGGCCAGCCCGTTCCGGTGCCGAACACGCCCGCCGCAGCCGCAAGAACCGCGAGATTTCCGAGCACGTCGTTGCGTGTACAAATCCAAGCCGAACGCATGTTGGCATCGCCTTTGCGATACGCCCACAGCAATCCGAATGAGGCGGCGTTTGCCGCAAGCGCGACGACTCCGACCACACCCATGGTAAAGGCATTCGGCAACGTACCATGCGCAGCATGCCAGATAATGGTTCCGATGACCCACAGGCCGAAAGCTCCCATGGTCACCCCCTTGGCCAGGGCCGCAGTGGCGCGATAGCGCAGCGCCATCCCGATGACGAACAGGCTGATCGCATAGTTGGCGGCGTCACCGAGAAAATCGAGCGCGTCTGCCTGAAGCGATGCCGATCCGGCCGCAAGACCAGCCCCGATTTCGGCAAGGAACATGACGGCGTTGATGAGCAGCACCGCCCACAACACACGCCGATAGGATTGACTGCCCCGATGGGGGTCGAGATCCAGCGGCGGAGGGGAACAGCAAGCGTCGGCCATGTCCGGAATCTAGGACTCCCGCCTCGCCTATACAACAGAGTGTATCTTGCGCGGGAAAAGCCAGATCGCGATGGAAGACCGGGATACTTTCAGCTGCTACAGCGCAGATGACCACTTCTGGCACCCGCGCCCTCCAACCAGAAACTCAGATCCCAGCGGCTTTCGCGACGAATGCCAGTGCCCGAACGCCGGCACGTACGCTCGAGTAAACGGGAATATTCGCGCCCTCGACCTCTGCGGTCCAACGCGCCGCGGCGCTTCCATAAGGCACTAGTGCAAATGGCTTGTTGTATTGACGCCGCAGCGTCTTGAGCAGTTCGCCCATCTCCGGGAAATCGGCATTCGGCGGCGCCAACAAGGTGCACAGAACGAGATCGACGTTGGGATCGGCGAACACGGCATGAAGTCCAACGTGATGGGCCTCTTTTGCGCCCTTCACGTCGATGCCGATCCAGAAATCAAATGGGTTGGCGGGAGTCAGCCATTCGGGAAAAATCGTCGCCATCCTGCTGATCGTCAGTTCGTCGTAGGCCGCGAGCTGAAGGCCGTGATCGGCGACAAGATCGGACGCGATCACGCCCAATGCGCCGCTCGTTGTGGCGATTCCGACTCGCTTGCCTTTGGCCCGGGGAAGCATGGCGAGCGCGCGGAGCGTGTTTACGAAATCATCTTCATCCTCCACGCGGATGACTCCGGCCTCCAGGATCGCGTCATCGCTGACAGCGTTCTCCGATGCGAGCGAACCGGTATGGCAGAGCGACGCCATCCGCCCTGCCTCCGTCCGGCCCGGCTTCAAAAGAACGATCGGCTTGATGCCGCGAAGCGCTTTGGCTTTCTGCAGGAAGGCGTCGGGATTCCGGATGCTCTCGATATAGAGGCCGATAACCTTCGTTCCCGGGTCATTCGCGGCGAAATCGAGGAAATCGACTTCATCGACGTCGATCTTGTTGCCGACATCGATGCTCTTTGAGATCGGCAACCGCTGAATATCCGAATCCATGATCTGACGCATCACCGCGCCGGTGAAGATTCCGGTTTGGGTGAACAGGGAAATGTCGCCCTTCTCCCAGCGCGGGAAATTGACGAAGCTGCCCATCATGTTGCAATCGGTATTGACCATGCCGATGGTGTTCGGGCCCGCCAGCAGCATGCCGGCCTTTCGCGCCGTCTCCCGCAGCTTCTCCTGCGCCGCCCGTCCGACCGGTCCGGCTTCGGAAAATCCGGCCGTGATGATGCAGGCCGCACGCGCCTTGGCATTCACGCACTGCTGAATGGATACTTCCATGTGCTGGCTCGGCAGCACGATGTAGACCAGATCGACCGCCTCCGGCACGTCCGCAAGACTGGCGTAAGCCTTCTTGCCCATGACTTCCGGAGAGCCGGGATTGATCGGATACAGCGCACCCTTGAAATCGCCTTTGACAAGGTTGCTGAACAACACGCCGCCGGACTTGTTGGGATTGGTCGAAGCGCCGATCACGGCAATGGAACGTGGCGCCACTAGCGGCTGGATGTCTCGCATGGACTTTCTCCGAGGTCGTGTCCGCAGCCAGCCATAGCTCTCTTCGAGTTGACCGCCGCTATTTCCTGTCTGGATGAGTTGCGGCGGAGCACGCATGCTCCGCCGGCTGTCGTGATCGCAGGTGGCGAAGCTGTCAGTGCTCCACGCGCAGCAATATCTTGCCGAACTGCTTTGCGGACTCGAGATAGGCGTGAGCTTCGGCCGCCTGCTCCAGAGGATAGACCTTGTCGATCACCGTCCTAAGCTTGCCGGCGCCCAGCATCGGCATCATCGCTTCAAGATCGAGCTTGGTGGCGCTGTTCGAACCGATGACCTGAAGCTCCTTGTGGAAGATATAGTGCACCTCGATGTCGCATTGATACGACTTGGTCCCACCGACGGTCACGACGCGCCCCCCGCGGGTCAGGCATCGGATGGATTTGCCGAGGAAATCTCCGCCGACATGTTCGATGACGACATCGACGCCGCGCTTTCCGGTGCGCTTCATGATCTCTTCGACAAAGTCGACTTCGTTGTAGTTGATGACCTCGTCGGCACCCAACTCCTTGGCCTTTTCCAGCTTCCAGTCCGCGCTCGACGATGCGTAAACATACGCGCCGAGATTCTTGCAGATCTGGATCGCCGCCATGCTGACACCTGAGCTCGCCGAGTTTACGAGCACGGTCTCGCCAGGCCGGACATTGCCGCGGGTCACGATCATGTGCCACGCCGTGCCGAATGCGTTGGGGAAAGCGGCCGCCTGCTCGTAAGTCACCGTATCCGGCAGCGGAATCAGGTGATGCGCCGGAAGCTTGATGTATTGCGCATAGGCGCCCGGCAGATGCGCCCCGAGATAACGATAGTTCTTCGAGCACCGGTTGGGGAAACCGCCCATGCACTGGTCGCACTTGCCGCACGGCACCACCCACCAGCTCGTCACACGCGTTCCAAGCGGCAGATCGGATGTGGTTTCCGGACCGAGAGCCACGAGCTCGCCGCCGAAATCGCCGCCGAGAATATGCGGGAACTTGCCCTTGTTGGGCTTGTAGCGCCCGGACCGCGCCATGAGATCGTAGCCGTTGAGGCCGACGGCATGCACCCGGACGAGCGCCTCGTCCCGCCCCAGTTTGGGCGTCGGCACGTCCGTGTACTTGAGCACGTCCGGCCCGCCATATTGATCGTAAATCGCCGCCTTCATCGTCGTCGGGATCATTCCGCTCACTCCCTTTCTCGTTTCCGCTCTCGCCTGCCTGTGGAAGAGCGAGTTGCGCACCCATCCAAATTTTGTATACTAATTTATACCAAAGTAAAGAGCGGTTCGACGATCACGTCAACCCGCTTGAATTTGGCAGTGCCGCCGGGATGAAACGTGGAGCTTCGAGATGCATCTGGATCAAGCACGACCGTATTCAGAACTGCGGAAAAGCATTGCGCAGCGGGATCGCAGCCTTCGAGAAAAGGTCATGTCGCTTGAAGACGCCGCAGGCCTGATCGCGGACGGTCAGTCCGTCGGCATCGGCGGCAGCATGATGTCACGCACGCCGATGGCGATGATCTGGCAACTGATCCGAAGCGGCCGAAAGGATCTGGTCTGTTCGCGCTCCATCACCACCAGCGAGGGCGATCTTCTTCTCGGATCAGGATTGAGCAACCACGTCATCACCAGTTGGTTCAGCCAGGGGATCATGTGGGGCATCTCGAAGGTGATGCGCGAGCATATCGAGAGCGGTCGGGCGCGCTACGACGAATGGAGTCATCTCGCGATCGGCATGCGCTTTCGCGCCGGCGCGATGGGCGTTCCCTTTATGCCGATGCGGCCGATGCTGGGATCCGACGTTTTGACGTCACGGCCCGAAGCACGGGCCATCGCCTGTCCGTTCACGGGCGAAAAGATCCTGCTGGTACCCGCACTGAACCCGGACGTCGCGATCATCCACGTCCACAGTTGCGACGTTTACGGGAATGCGCGCATCGAAGGCCTGCAATTCATGGACGTCGACCTTGCGATGGCCGCCGACAGGGTGATCCTGACCACTGAGCGCATCATCTCCAACGACCAGATCCGACGTGCGCCCGATCAAACGAAGATTCCGTTCTTCTGTGTCGATGCGGTCGTCGAGGTTCCGTTCGGATCAGCCCCGCACGAATGCTATGGCGTCTATGAGCCGATGATGAAGCACCTCGACGCCTATGTCCGGAAAGTCAATTCGGATCCGGTCGCGGGGATGAAAAGCTACCTCGACGAATATGTCTACGCTCCGAAATCATGGAACGACTACCTGAACCTGATCGGCCTTGAAGAGGTTCTGAACGCCGCGCAACGGGGGAGAAGTCTCCACAATGACTAAGCATGCCGAATTCACCACCAACGAACACCTCGCCGTTCTGAGTGCCCGTGAGCTCCGGAATGGTCAGGTGGTTTTTGCGGGCATCGGAATCCCCCTTCTCGCCGCCGCGCTGGCGCAGCGCGCGCATTGTCCCGATCTCACTATTCTCTTTGAAGGCGGAACGGTCGGTGCGTTGATCGAGCCGGGCAAGCTTCCGCCGTCGACGAACGATCAGCGCGGCGCGAAACGCTCGAACATGGTCCTCGGCAGTTCGGAAGTCCTTCTGCTGCTGCAGCGCGGATATGTCGATGTCGGCTTCATGGGCGGCGCACAGATCGACCAGTACGGCAATCTGAACAGCTCGGTCATTCATGCAACCGACAGCAAGCCCGCCATTCGGCTGCCGGGGAGCGGCGGGGGCAACGATATCGCCAGCCTGACGAACCTCATCGTCGCCATGAAGCACGAGAAACGCCGGTTCGTCGAACGTGTCGACTTCGTCACAAGCCCGGGCTGGCTGCATGGACACGCCAGCCGCGAAGACAGCGGGCTGCAGAACGGCGGCGCCTTCCGGGTCGTCACCGAGCTCGCGGTTTTCGGGTTTGACCAGCACTCGCGAAGGATGAAGGTGATCGCTCTGAACCCCGGCGTTTCGAAATCACAGGTTCAGGACAATACCGGGTTTGATCTGCTGTTTGACGAAAGCTTGCCTGTCACCGAACCACCGACTCCAACGGAGCTTCGCATTCTCCGGGAGCTCGATCCCAATGGCGTGCTGACGTCCTGACAAGAGTCAGCCTGACGACAAACTCCGAAGGGTCTATCTCCCCTTTTCCCGGAGGAGCCTGAGGCGCAGTTCGAGAGCATTGTTGATGTGAGCGGAAGCCAGTTCTTCCGCTCGTTTCGCGTCGCCGTCACGGATTGCGCGAAGGACCCCCATGTGCTCCCGGTGCGCCAGCTCGATGCTGCCGGGCAGCACGAACGTGGAGTGGCGCAGAAGGCCGAGCGTATCGACGATCGTATTGAGGGACTGCAGCAAATAGCGATTGTGCGCGGCGCTGTAGATCGCCTGATGCAGCTCGGCATTGATGAGCACGAGAGCCGCCGGATCATCCTTCGCCGCCATCTCCCGCTCGGCGATCGCAAACAGGTTCTTGATCTCGACCCGCGACGCATGCTCTGCAGCGAGGCTTGCCGCCGCTCCCTCCAGCAAGGCGCGCACGGCATAGAGTTCCGCGAGCTGCTGCGCATCGAGCTGAGCGACCATGGCGCCGTTCCACGATCCGACAACAAGCAATCCCTCGGATACAATGCGATGGAATGCCTCCCGGACCGGCGTTCTGCTGATCTCGAGCCAGTTTGCGACGTCGGCCTCGCGAAGATGGTCGCCGGGCTCAAAAACGCCGCCGCGGATCGATTCGCGTAGCACCCGATAGGCATAGTCGCCCAGCACTTCCCCGGGTTTCCGGCTTGGCGCAGCCTTCTCGAAAATGGAATGCTGGATCGGACCAGAGCTGGTCCTGCGCTTCTTTGCCGCCGGACGCTTGGTCACCGCTTTTGGGCTCAATGGGACACCGGTTCTCGAATCGCGTGCTCATCTCGGCACGCAGCAACATGACCGATTGTAATGAAATCCAACTGAAACGCCAAACATCATGCGCGTCCGGCGATCATACGTCCTTAGTCTTGCATGAGCCGAACGGCGGTTCGCGCGTAGACACGCGCGCAATCGAGAACGTCCTGCTCACCGGCATAGTCATCGACACCGGCCGACAATGTCGGTTGCGGCCCGTAGCATGCAGCAGGGACACCAAGATCCCGCCACCGCCGCGCATCGCTGCCAGGCAAGCGAACGACAAACTGCGGTGCCTCGCCGCGAACCGTGGTAGCGGCACTCCGTAGTTCGGCGACAAGCGGATTGGCGAGCGCCGTCCAGTTGGCGTCCCACGCCTTGACTGCCTTCACCGTGATGTCGGGATCGTTTTCTGCGGCAAGCCGAACCTTCTGCTCGATCTCAGCGCCGGTGACCCCGGGCGGAAGGCGCACATCGATCTGCGCACGCGCCTTGGTGGGAATGAGACTACGCACGCCACCGGCTTCCACCGTTCCCGCGTTCAACGAGACGCGCAGGCCGAGATTCCCGTCGCCTCCCGAGATCCCCGTGATCTCCGCAGGAATATCGGCGTAGAGGTCATTGATCGCGTCAATGCGTGTCAGAAGGCCGGCGAGTTTGGCCGCTGCCGTTTTTCCGCGAAGCGCGCCGGACGAATGTCCGCCGTCCCCGGTCGTCTCGATGTCCAGCCACAGCAAGCCCTTTTCGGCGGGAGCAAGGTGCATGTATCCCGGCCCCTCCCCGCTGATCAGGAAATCGCCATGCACATCAGGGCGAGCTTTGAGAAGATGAACCGCGCCTCTCTCGCCGAACATCACCTCATCGCAGACCGCGGTCATGCTAAGAGTGCCGGCAAGAGACCTTCGATGCCGCGCCAGCACCACCGAGGCGACACACATCGCCGCAAGCGCGCCCTTCATGTTTCCCATGCCGAGACCGTAAAGCCGGCCATCCTTCCTTGTCAGCTTGAGAACCGGCACCGACCATCGGCTTTCGTCGCCGGGCTGCATGGTGTCCATATGCGCGTTGAACACGATGTGACGGCCCCGTCCGTTGCAAACGTGCCCGATGACGTTGGGCGCCTCCGGGTCGCCCGCAACGACTTCGGTCTGTATGGCCCCGGCATTGAGGAACCGTTCGACAATCTGCGCCACTTCGACGGTGCGGCCCGGAGGACTCGCGCTCGGCGCCTCGACGAACTGCCGACACAGATCGATCAGCGTTTCGCGCTCCGCCTGAATTTCCGCATCGATGGTCTGCAGCAGACTATCCAGATTCGACATCTTCCGACCTCGCTCACGCAGCCGCGGCTTTGACGACATCCGCGGAACGCCCCACGATCCGTTGATAGACTTCGGGGTCGGTCGCGCCTTCAGTGCCGAACAACAGCACCACGCTTTCCGGCCCAAGCGCGAGATCGGCGCGGCTGGAAGGATCACCCGCAGCGAGAATCAAACCCGCAAGACCTGCCACAGCCGATTCTCCCGCCACCACCGGCTCATCGCCGAATTGGGCGTCGGCCAGAATCCGCATTGCTTCCGCCGCGGCTTCATCTGAAATCGTCATGAAGGCATCGGCGCCGGGTTGTAGAATTTTCCAGGCGAGTAATGACACCTCGCCGCACGCCAGCCCGGCCATGATGGTATCAAGCGCGCCGTGCACCACAGTCGGCTCGCCCGAAATCGCGCTGCGATAAAGGCAGTCTGCCTTGTCGGGCTCGACGACGACGTAGGTGGGACGCTGCTTGCCATAGCGCTGCCAGAGGTGCGAGCACACGGCCGCCGCCAGTCCGCCGACGCCACCCTGAACGAACACGTGCGTCGGCTTCACGGACGCCTGGTTCAGCGCTTCCTCGACCATAATGCTGTAACCCTGCATCACATCGCGCGGGACATTGACATAGCCTTCGTACGACGTATCCGACACCACATGCCATCCATGCTTGACGGCATCGCTCGCGGCCTGCCTCACGGCATCATCGTAGTTGCCCGCGACGCGCCTGACTTCGGCGCCATAGCTCGCAATCGCGCGGCACCGCGCCTCGCTGACACTCGCATGCACATAGATGACGCAGCGGCAGCCGAATTTCTGCGCGCCCCAGGCAACCGACTTGCCATGGTTTCCATCCGTGGCGCACGTCACCGTGATTCCCGCTGTCATATCCGCGAATGATCTCGAAACAAGATCCGTGCTCCGAACCTCGACGCCGGTTCGCTGCTTCAACTCCTGCTGAATGAGACGGAACACGGCATAGGCTCCACCGAGCGCCTTGAAGCTGCCCAGCCCGAACCTGTCGCCTTCATCCTTGTAAAGAATCTGCCTGACGCCGATGGCGTGAGCCAGCTTCGTCAGTTTCCTGACCGGTGTTTCGCCGTAGCCGGGCCATGACATGATCTCCTGCCGGGCAACACGAAAGGCGTCATCGCTCAGAATGTCCGCCCGTCCGGCGTCATCATATGCAACGGAACGGTCCGCTCCCGGATTGCTCAGCAGTTGAAACGTGCTTGACTTGATGACGCTCATGACGCCCGCCACTTCCTTCGTTAGTGATGATGTGAATGCCCGATCAGTAACCAAGCGCAATTCCATCGCGACGACCGTCGGCGCCGCCGCGAAGAACGCCAAGGTCCCGATCGATCCAGATTGCTTGCGCGGTGCCCAACGGGTTTTCCGGACGCGTCACCCGATGGCCAAGTTTCGTCAGACCGGCCGCGACCTCTTCCGGCACGCTTCGCTCGATCTCCAGCGTGTCGCCGCGCGCGAACATGCGCGGGTGATCGATGGCCGCCTGCACCGACAGGCCGTAGTCGACGATGTTCGTGAGAATCTGCACCTGCCCGAACGGCTGGAAATGAGCGCCGGTCACGCCGAACGGCATGACGGCTTGCTCATCCTTCGCGAGCATCGCCGGGATGATCGTATGCATCGGGCGCTTGCGCCCCGCGATGCAATTGGGATGACCTGCTTCCAGCACAAATGACGATGCACGGTTATGAAACAGGACTCCGGTTTCCTCGCAGGCAATGCCGGAGCCGAAATCCTCGAACACCGAATTGATCAGCGAAACCGCCATGCGATCGCGATCCACCACCGATATGAAAACCGTATCGCGATGCGGACGCTGGAGGATGGTCTGGATATTCGAGATACGACCGGACAGCGACACGTTCTGGCGAAGGCCGCGGATATGCGCATCCGACAGCAGCCAGTTGACAGGGATCGTTCCGGTGCGCGGATCAGCGACGAACAGATCGCGCTCGGCATAAGCCTGCCGCGCGATTTCGGCCTGCACGTGAAAGCGCTCGACGCTCACCGAACCCCAGCTCGAGAGGTCGAATCCTTCAAGGGCCTTCGCCATCAGCATGGGAACGATCCCCTGCCCGTTCGGCGGACATTCCCACAGATCGTAACCGCGGTAGTTCGTCGAGATCGGCGTCACATATTCAGGCGCGAACTCGGCAAAATCATCGACATCATGCAAGCCGCTACGCTTGCGCAAGGTTTTGGTCAGGCTTTCGGCGATGCGCCCGGTGTAGAACGCCTTGGCGCCAGCCTTGGCGATGTGCCGAAGCGTTTGCGCGAGCGCCGGCTGGCGATGAACCACGCCCGGTTGCGGCCCCTTGCCGTCGAACAGGAACAGGCGCGCCGCTTCCGGATTTCGCGCAAGCTTGCCGACCTGTTTGCCCCAATCGCGGGCAAGCCGTTCCGGCACACAGCTTCCGTTGTCGGCAAGTTCGATCGCGGGGGCGAGAATCCGTTCCCATGACAACAGGCCATGGTCGAGGACGAGCTTTTCCCACGCCGCAACAGAACCAGGCACCGTGACAGAATGCGGAGTCTCAACTTCGATCTCGGAAATCCCGTGATCTCGATACCAGTCGAGGTTGGCTGCCTTGGGCGCCCAGCCCGAACCGTTGAGCGCGATCGGAGTGGAATCGCCTTCGCGCATCACCAGTGCGAAGCAGTCTCCGCCGATGCCGGTCTGCGTCGGCTCGACAACCGCCTGAACCGCGGCAGCACAGACCGCTGCATCGATGGCGTTGCCGCCTGCCCGCAGGACATCGAGTGCGGCGAGCGTCGCCTGCGGGTGAGAGGTCGCGACCATGCCGTTGGCGCCGACCGCTTCCGATCTGCCCGGCTGTTCGAAATCGCGATAAGCAGTCATCGTCCTACATCCACGTCAGGGCAGAGCTTCACAGCACAGCCAGGCTTGCGTTGCGCAAATCCGTCACCAGCATCGAGGACGGCGCATGGGTGATGCACAGCGGCGGTTTCGCGCTCATCACCGCAAATTGCGGAGTCAGTCCGCAAGCCCAGAACAATGGGATCTCACCGTCTGCAACCGTGCTGTCGCCGACGTTCTGATACCGGTTGTTGAGATCGACGCCGATCTGGGCAGGATCGCCGATATGAACCGGCGCGCCATGCACGTTGGGGAATCGCGACGTGATCTGAATTGCGCGGATGGCATCAGCAGGCCGAAACGCGCGCATGGTGACAACCAGCGGCGCCTCGAACGGCCCCGCCGACTCGGTCGGCAGATTCGAGACGTAAACGCCGGCGACGTTGTTGTTGGCGAGAAAGCGCAGAGGAATTCCGGCTTCCTGAAGCGCTTCTTCGAACGAAAACGAACAACCCAGCGCAAACGTGACGAGATCGTCTTGCCAGTAGGACGAGATGTCGGTGACCTCCTCGATGAACTTGCCGTCCCTGAAAACATGATAGCGCGGAACATCGGTCCGGATGTCCAGGTCCTCGGCCAGCGTCGGCAACCGTGGGCTTCCCACATCGGACCGGCTCAACAGCGGACACGGCTTCGGATTGCGCTGGCAGAACAGCAGAAAGTCATCCGCCCACGCCTTGGGCAGAATGCAGATATTCGCCTGCACATGACCCGGCGCCAGCCCGGCGGTGTAGCCGGTATAGCCCATGCTGCGCGCTGCATGCCGAACGTCGCGCGGATTGCTGCGATCCCAGGCAGCGCTATTGGTCTGCGTTTGCTGTCTCATGTCGTCTCCTTCACGACCCGGCGCGATCTTGTTCGATTAATCACGCCGAAGCCGTTGACCCGTGCATCTGTTCTCGCAACGGCCGGCGGAAGCTCGTCACTGCCGTCATTCGTTGACGGCCCATGGCACAGCGAGTTTTTCGATAAATTCCATCGCGTAGTAGAGAACGATGCTCATGATCGTGAGCACCACCAGCGCCGCGAAGGCCACCGGCGTGCGCGCCTGCGACGACGACGCGAGGATGAGATAGCCCAAGCCTGACTCCGCGCCGACAAACTCGCCGATGACGGCGCCGATCACCGCGAAAGTGATCGCGATTTTCAGGCCGACGAAGATATGAGGCATCGCGGTGGGGAAGCGGATCTTGACGAAGGTCTGCAACTGATTGGCCGATAACGACCGGATCAGATCCATCACCGATGGCTGCACCGAGGTCAGGCCGGTCGCCGTCGCCACGACGATCGGGAAGAAGCAAACGAGGAACACGACCAGGATTTTCGGCAGCACGCCGAAACCGATCCACAGGGCCAGCAACGGCGCGATTGCGACCTTGGGAACGGACTGCAGCCCGAGAAGCAACGGATAGATGCTTTTGCGGAGGAACGGCGAATAAACCACCATAACCGCAAGCGGCACGGCCAGCAGAATCGACAGTACGAACCCGGCGAGCGTTTCATAAAGCGTGACAAGCGTATGGTGCCACAGCTCGCCGCGCCACTCGACAAACGCCTTTGCGATCTCCGACGGCGCCGGCAAAAGCCAGGTCGGCACCTTGAAGTAGAAGGTGCATCCTTCCCAGATCAGCAGGAGAATGGCGAATGTCGCCAGCGGCGCAATGCTATCCTTGATCGACCAGCGGCCTTCATTGATCACTTCGTCTTCAAAGTCGCTGTCGTTCTGCGCGATTGTCTGTTCGGTCATCGCATCTCTCCTTAACCGTGACCAATGACCGCACGAATGCGATCCGAGTACGATTTGAACTCAGGGAGAAATTCCATATCGAGCGTCCGTGGACGCGGCAGATCGACGGAAACGATCTCCGAAATCCGCCCCGGTCGCGGCGACATCGCGACCACGCGATCGGCCAGCAGGATCGCTTCGGAGATATTGTGGGTGACGAAAACGATGGTTTTCTTTTCGACCGCCCAGATGCGCAGCAGCTCAAGCCCGAGTTCTTCGCGCGTCAACGCGTCCAGCGCCGCGAATGGTTCATCCATCAGCAGCATGGATGGATTGTGGATGAGCGCGCGGCAGATCGCGGCGCGCTGCTGCATGCCGCCCGACAGTTCGCCGGGATATCGCGCTTCGAAGCCCGACAGGCCCACCATGTTCAGAAGCTCGCGGGCCCGCACCCGCGCCTTGGCAAGATCGAGATGAAGCACTTCGGCGGGGAGCAGCACATTGTCCAGCACTGTGCGCCAGGGCAGCAAGACCGCCTGCTGGAACACGATTCCGACCTGATTGCTGGGCCGCGTCAACGGCGTGCCGTCAATCAGGATCTGCCCCTTCGAGGGCTTGATGAGCGAACTGATCGCACGCAAAAGCGTGGACTTGCCGCAACCCGAGGGGCCGACGAGCGCAATGAACTCGTCCTTCCCGATGGTGAGGTTGACGTCCTGGAGAGCGACGGTTCGGCCGCTCGAGGTCAGATACGTCTTGTGCAGCTTCTCAATGACAACCTTATCCGCAGGCCGCTCGGAAGATCTTGCGATGTGAATACCCGTGTCGGAAACGCTCATGGATGACTTCCGGGAAAAAAGAGAGATAGCCTGGCTTTTACCCATCTGCTGGCAGCCCTTTTGTGATCTCGTTTAGTTCGCCTTGTGCCTCTGACGCTGCGATGCCTCAGAGGCACAAGGGTCGGTATCGTGGGATCCAGGCGGTCAGGTCACTTGGTGACGAAACCGTCCGCGAACACGTCATCAATCGACACCGGCTTTTTCAGATCGAAGGAGCCTGCGACGAGATCAAGCGTGCGCTGCATCCGGGCCTTGTCCACGGCGCCCAGCGGCTCCGGCGGAGTCTGCACCAGGGTGGAAATGACCTTCATTTCCGATGCACCGACATCGACGTCGATCTGGCGCTGATACTTGTTCAGGATCTTTGCCGCCGCCTCGGGATCGGCGATCGCATCCTTCAGGCCATGCAGCGTCGCCTGGACGAACCGGCGGACCACATCCGGCTTGGATTTGATGATATCGTCGCTGGCGATAATGCCGTTGCTATAGAAGTCCATGCCGACATCGGAGAACTTCATGATGACGAGCTTCTTGGGCGCGACGGCTTTCTGCATCAGAGCTTCGCTGATGGAATAGTAAGTCACCGCATCCGCACGCCCGAGCGCCAGAGTGGCCGCAATCGCGTCACTCGTAACGAAGATCCACTTCACCTTCTTCTCGTCGATGCCGGCGGCCTTGGCATAGGCCGGAAACATCTTGGGCAGCGAGCTCGATGCCGAGTCGGCGATGCTTTTGCCTTCGAGGTCTTTCGGCTTGGTAATGCCCGAGCCCTCGAGGGTGAAAACCGCATGCGGCGGCTTGGCGTAGACTTCCGCCACCAGCTTCACCGGCACGCCATCATTGGCACGCGCGAGAATCACCGAGGCCGCATCGGCAAATCCGATCTGGGCCGTTCCGGCCGCGACCTGCTTCACCGCATCCGCCGATCCCTGCCCGCGGACAATGTCCACGTCCAGGCCGGCGTTCTTGTAGTAGCCCTTATCGAGCGCCACGAAGTAATAGGCGTGCCGCCCCAGATATCCGAAGTCGGTTACGAACGTCACCTTGTCCGCTGCGTGCGCACCTTGCGCAAACAACAAGGTGGACAGCAGCAGGGCCGACAAGCCCCCCAGAAATGAGCGAGAACTAATCATTGGCTTCCTCCATGTCGCGGGATCCCATCCTGTCTCGGCTTTCGCGCGCAGCACCTGCTGCGCGGTTCGGCCTCGCTGACCGGTCCTGTTTGAGACTTCAGTCAGCAAGAACATGTCCTTGCGAATTTCGGGATACTGGATCCAATTTTTTCGGTTTGCAAGCCTCTTCCGACACAAGAATCGTCGAATTTCAAGAACCTCAATGAAATCAATGGTCATATTCCTGTTTTCCTTTTGTGAACTGGCTGAAGGCCGAAAATCGACCTCACTTTGGATCCAAAATGAAAAGCAAATATTGGGCCAGTCGGACCACGAACGCGGGATATCGTCGAGTTTTGATGGCTGGGTACAAATCCCCAGAACAGCGCCTTTCCCGCATCACCTATGGTAGTATGGCTATCCAGGCGCTGATTTGATGAATTGGCTTGTCGTACGAATCCGGCCTGCTTGCTGCCCGATACTGCGGCATCTGCTTGCGGATTGACCATAAACGGATCCAGTATCCACCCATGACCGACACGATGAACGTCCCGCGACCGGTAACCACAGCCACCTGGCTCCTGGAGAATCTGCGCAATTCGATCCTGGACGGCACGCGCCCTGCTCACAGCCTTATCCGGCAGGAAGAACTTGCGGCGATTTACGGTGTCAGCCGGATGCCGGTGCGCGAGGCTCTTCGCTCGCTCGAGGCGGAAGGCCTAATCATCAACCGCCCCAACCGGGGCGCGGTGGTCGCGCCGCTAGATCCGGACGATGCGCTCGAGATTTTCGATATTCGCGCCGTGCTGGAGTCCCTGGCGTTGCGCCGCTCGATCCCGCGCATGAGCGAACAGCAGAAAGCCGATGCCACCGCGGCCCTGCAAACGCTGGAGCAGGCTTCGCCCGAACAAGCCTCGACCGCTCATCGC
Organism: Afipia sp.; assembly: GCA_044464625.1. Classification (GTDB taxonomy): domain Bacteria; phylum Pseudomonadota; class Alphaproteobacteria; order Rhizobiales; family Xanthobacteraceae; genus Afipia. The sequence continues at coordinate 46,465 of JBIQLC010000009.1, forward strand.
GCGTTTCATCTCTCGCTCTCGGCTGCGGCGGGCGACCGTCTGCAAAAACTGATCGGGCAATACATCGATGCTGCCGCGCGCTATCTCCGCGTCGAGGCAACTCTGGTCGGGACCGTGGATGAGGATCGCTATGAGCATCGCGCCCTGCTTGAAGCAACGCTGCTAGGCGATGTCAGGGGCGCGGCGCGATTGATCGAGCGCCATGTCGCCGGAACAGGATCCGAAATCGCGGAAGTTCTGCGCGACCGCGATCGCGTGAAGCGCGCCAACCAGGCGAAATAGACGCTCTGCTTTCATCCATCGCCATGCTGCCGGCGAGGACGCTTATGCAGTGACCGATTTCGCCGGCTTTTTCTTGCTGGCGCGCCACTCCTCGAAGCGCTGTACGACCACGAAGAACGCCGGCACGAACAGCACGGCAAGGCATGTCGATGCCAGCATGCCGCTGAACACCGTGACGCCGATCGACTTGCGCGCGCTGGCGCCGGCGCCGGTCGCCAGTACCAGTGGCGCGACGCCGAGAATGAAGGCGAACGACGTCATCAGGATCGGACGGAAGCGGGCGCGGGCGGCTTCGATCGCGGATTCGATCAGCGGCCTGCCATCGCGCACACGATATTCGCGCGCGACCTCGACAATGAGGATGGCGTTCTTCGCCGACAGCGCGATCAGCAGGATCAATCCGATCTGGACGTACAGATTGTTATCGATCTTGAAGCCGGTCAGCACCGCCATCGGGCCGAGCAGCGACAGCGGCACGGCAAGAATGACGGAGATCGGCGCGTACCAACTCTCATACTGTCCGGCCAGCACCAGATAGACCAGGATCATCGCCAGGCCGAACACGTAGTAGATCTGATTGCTGACAGCTTTCTCCTGATAGGACATCGCGGTCCATTCATAGCCCGTGCCCGGCGGCAGCGTCTTGGCCGCGACCTGCTCCATCAGCGCCATCGACTGGCCGGAGCTGAAGCCCTGCGCCGGCAGACCGATCACTGTCGATGACGGATAGAGGTTGTACAGGCTGATCAGCGACGGCCCGACCGTCGGCGTGATCTTCGCCACCGTGCCCAAAGGAATCATGTCGCCCTGCTGGTTGCGTACCATCAGGTTCTCGATGTCGCGCGGACGCAGGCGGAACTGCGCATCGGCCTGCGCGTAGATCTGGAATGTTCGTCCGAATTTGTTGAACTGGCTGACGAAGGTCGATCCCAGATAGGCCGACAGCGCCGAGAACACCTGATCGGTCGACACGTGCAGTGTCTGGATCTTGACCCTGTCGACCTCGACATCGAACTGCGGCACCATCGAGCGGAACGGCGAACTGACCCGCTGCAGCGAACTTTGGGTCTGGGCATTGGCGACGATGGCATTGGTGACGGCCTGCAGCTTGTTGAAATCGGAGCTGCCGTCGCGCAACTCGACCTGCATCGCAAAGCCCGCGGCGTTGCCGATGCCCTGAATCGGCGGCGGCGGCAGCACGGCGATCCTTGCGTCGGACACCGCGGCGAGCGACTGATTGAGTCCGATCACCAGCGAGCGCAAATCCTCGCCTGCCCCACGTTCGCTCCAGTCCTTCAGCACCAGATAGGCGACGCCGGCGTTGGCGAGGCTGGCGCTGTTGTCGAGCGCCGAAATGCCGGAAATGGCGAGGACGTGGGCAACACCGGGAGTCTTGCCTGAGATGGTGCTGACCTGATCCATTACCCGCTGGGTCCGATCGAGCGATGCGCCGTCCGGCAATTGCACGGCCGCCAGCAGGTAGCCCTGATCCTCGATCGGCAGAAAGCCGGTCGGCACGCGCGACAGCCCGTAGACGCCGACGCCGATCAGGATCAGCGCCGCGATCACCGATGCGCCGCTACGGGTGACGAGGCGGGTGATCAGCCGCGTGTACCAAGCTTCGACCCGGGCATAGACGGCATTGAAGCCGCGATAGAACCAGTTGCGCTGCTCCGGCGGCACCGGCGGGCGCAGCCATAGCGCGCATTGCGTCGGCTTCAGGGTCGCGGCGTTGATCGCACTGATCAGTGCGGTGGCCGCGATCACCAATGCAAACTGCGCATAGATTCGTCCCGTTAATCCCGGCAGGAACGCCGCAGGCAGAAACACCGAGACCAGAACCAGCGTGATGCCGATGATCGGCGCGAACAGCTGGTCCATCGCGGCAATCGCGGCCTGCGGTCCCGTCATACCGCGCTCGATGTTATGCGCCGCGCCTTCCACGACAACGATGGCATCGTCCACCACGATGCCGATTGCGAGAATGATCGCGAACAGCGTCGACAGGTTGACGGTGAATCCCAGCGCGGCCATGGCGGCGAAGGCGCCGATGATGGTTACCGGCACGGTCGTCGCCGGCACCAGCATGGCGCGCCAGTCCTGCAGGAACACCAGGATCACGATCAAGACCAGCAACGCCGCCTCGATCAGGGTCTTGTAAACTTCATTGATCGAAGCTTTAACGAATGTGGTCGTATCGAAAGGAATGTCGTAGCTGACGCCTTGCGGAAAGCCTTTCGCAAGCTCGGTCATTTTCTTTCTGACCTCGCCCGCCACATTGAGCGCATTCGCGCCCGGCGACTGGAAGACGCCGATGCCGGTTGCGGGCCGTTTGTCGAGCGAAAAGGCCTGGCTGTAGGTCTGCGCGCCGAGCTCGACGCGGCCGACATCGCGCAAGCGGGTGACCTCTCCCGCATTGCCGGTCTTGACGATGATGTCGGCAAACTGGTCGACAGAGTCGAACCGCCCGGCGACGTTCAACGTGTATTGAAACGCCTGCCCGGACGGCGTCGGCGGCATGCCGACCTGACCGGCGGTCACCTGCTGGCTCTGTTGCTGCACCGACTGGACGACGTCCTGCGGCATCAGGCCCCGCGCCTGTAGTTTGTCCGGATCGAGCCACAGCCGCATCGAATATTGCCCGGCGCCGAACACCGTGACGTTGCCGACGCCCGAAAGGCGCGAGAGTTCGTCCTTCAGATTGATGGTGGCGTAGTTGCTGAGATAGAGGCTGTCGCGGCTGGCATCGGCAGATGTCAGGGTGACGAACAAGAGGATCGCCGTCGAACGCTTCTGCACGGTGACGCCTTGCGTCTGCACCGCCTGTGGCAGCGACGACAGCGCGCTCGACACCCGGTTCTGCACCAGCACCTGCGCGAAGTTGAGATCGGTGCCGATCTTAAAGGTGACGGTCAGCGTATAGCTGCCATCGGCGCCGCTGTAGGACTGCATGTAAAGCATGTCCTCGACGCCGTTCACCTGCTGCTCGATCGGCAGCGCCACGGTATCGACGACGATTTTCGAGCTGGCGCCGGGATAACGTGTCGTGACCTGAACGGTCGGCGGAACGACGTCGGGATATTGCGCGACCGGCAGTTGATATAATGCCACTGCGCCGATGATGACCATCAGGATCGCGATGACGTTCGCGAGAACCGGACGCTCGATAAAAAATTTCGAAATCATGCGCGATCCCTATTCGGCTGACGCGCGTGGCTGCTCGATCTTTTGAACCTGAGGATTGACTTTCTGACCGGGGATCGCACGCAAGATGCCTGCGACCACGACCCTGTCGTCGGGTTTGAGACCCTTTTCGATCACCCGCAAAGTGCCTTCGACCGGCCCGGTCTCGACCTTGCGCTGCTCGACGACATTCTCGCTGTTCACCACCAGCACATAAGGCCCGCCCTGATCGCTGCCGAGAGCGACGTCGGGAACGAGGAATGCTTTCACCGCTTCCTCGACCGGCACCCGCACCCGTACGAAGTAGCCTGGCAACAGAACGCGGTTGTCGTTCGGGATAACGCCGCGCACCGCGAGCGTTCCAGTCGACTGGTTCAGCGTCGGTGCGGCATAATCGAGCTTGCCGACATGCGGGTAACCGGTTTCGGTCTGCAGACCGACTTCCACGGAAACCTTCCGCAGATCATCGGGGGTCAGGCCTTTCTTCGCTGCGTCGGCGCGGATGCGCAGCACATCCTGTTCACCAACATTGAAATTCACGTAGATCGGATTGAGCTGGACGATGGTGGCAAGCTGGGTTGGCGACGTGACGCCGACCAGTTCGCCCACCGAGACCTGATGCGCCGACACGACGCCATCGAACGGTGCCTTCACGTTGGTGTAGCCGTAGTTGACCGCGGCGATCTTGGTGTTGACCTGCGCCTGCTGCAGGTTCGATTGCGCGCTGTCGCGCGCCGCACTGGCCTGCTCGAACGTCGCCTGCGATGCGAATTGCTTGGAGACCAGTTCAGATTGGCGCTTCAATTCGGCATCGGACTGCTTCAGCAGCGCTTCGAGCCCCATTTCTGAGGCCTGCGACTGATCGAGCTTCAGCTTGTAGGTTTCCGGTTCGATCGTGAATAGCGTGGTGCCTTCCTTGACGAAGGTGCCGTCCTTGTAATTGATCGATTCCAGAACGCCCTGCACGCGCGCGACCAGATCGACCGACTTGATCGGCGCGGTGTTGCCGGTGGCATCGAGATAGCGCGTGATGGTTTTCTGGAGCGGCGGCGCGACCTCGACAGTCGGCGGAGGCGGCGCGACGAATGTGTTCTGATCGCAAGCCGTAAGCAGCACAAGCGCAGTCGCGGCAACGGAAACAATCTGAATCTTGGGAAAAATCGGGAATGCGGCGAAGCTCGACCGCTTCACCCTGTCCGGCGAGAACTCGGATTCCATTCCTATTCCTCCCTGTCGACGCAATCTCGGCAAGCAGGCTCGCGGTTGCAACGCTACCACATTCTCCCTGACCCGACATTGGAAAACAGACACCCTTTTAGGTGATTGAGGTCTGTGCACGTCACTGCTTGAGTCCGCTCGTTGCCGACACGTCTTCAACAGGACAAAGCATTGGAGATCGAAATGTCTCAACTCCCCAGACATCGCTCGACATATCGCCTGGCGCTGCAGCTCGTGTGTTTCGGCGCAGGGCTCGTCGTATCAGCGTCGGCGTTCGCACAAGCGCCCACGACAGCGCAGCGGAACGCAATCCGCGAAGCATGCCGCACCGATTACGAAGCACACTGCGCGAGCGTGCCGACCGGCGGCATGCCTGCGCTGAAATGCCTGCAAAGCAACATGGCCAGCCTATCACCGGGCTGCCAGAAGGCTGTCGGCGCTGTCGGCAAGTCTTCGGCGGCTCCGGCCGCTGCGCCCGCCGCGTCCGGCAAGGCGGCAACCACTGCAGCACCTGCGGCACAGCCTGCCCCTCCGGCTGCAGCACAGGCGCCTGCCGCAAGATCCGCAACGGTCGGTGCAGCGCCCATCGCTCCGGCTCCGCCAATGCGCGCGCTCTCGCCACGACAGGAAATCGCTCTGGTCCGCACGTCGTGCGGTAGCGACTTCCGTGCCTATTGCGGGAATGTCAAACTCGGCGGCGGCCGCGCCGTTGAATGCCTGCGCGCCAACGCGGCTTCGCTATCGCCAACATGCCAGGGCGCGTTGATGGGAATGCGTCAGCGCTGAATTGCGACTACGCGCAAGTTTTACCGACATCCTCACTCAGAAATTTTGGACGGGGCACCAAGACACCGACCCATTTAGAGGAGGCCAGCATGAAGCAGATTGTCACCGGAATGCTTTTCGCGATGTGCCTTTGTTTCGTCGGCATCACCGGCTCAGCAGCCGCGCCGACCCATGGCGCGATGATCGGCGCTGACGCAGCGTCCGCGGGTCTGCCGATCGAGCAGGTGTACTACGTGCGGCGCGGCGTCTATCGCGGTGGCGTCTATCGTGGCGGTGTCTACCGCCGCAGCGTCTATCGCGGTACGGCCTATGGCGGCTGTCGCCGGGTCCGGACATGCGGCCCCAATGGTTGCGTGTATGTCCGCAGGTGCTGGTAGGCACGTCTGCGGACGACAACTCTCGATCGTCGGCCAGCTCATGGAAACCACGAGCCGGAGCGATCGCTCGCGCGAGCTAGTCGCCGCCCCGAAACGCCAGGATCAACTGCACGAGGCGAACCGACAGCGCGAAATAGCAGACTGTCATGACGATCTGCAGCGCGACATGCCAGTGCGCCTTGGAGAGCTTGTAGAAACCGTCGAGAAAATTGAGCACCAGAAGGATCACACCGAACAGCACCACACCGCGGCCAACCAGGCCGTGGCGCAGATAGCCGAACAGCATGACGGCCGGCTCCGTGGTCGAGATATGCGAGCCGGCGGAAACAATGAGGGTGCCGACGATGATCCTCTCGACGTAATCGAAAAGACCGTGCACGGACGATTCAACGCGCTCGGCATAAAAGGCATGCCATCTGCTCTTGTAGTCGCTCATTCCTGTCTCCTTCAGGTCCCTGCAAAGCTATTGGCCCGCGAATTTTACGGACCAAAGCTCCGGCTGGAAGTCGACCGAACGAGGCATTGAGAGTTCGGGCGACCGGCGACGAGCCCGGTCGCTCGTTAGCAGCAACACAACGAGCCCGTTGCGCCGCTCAGGATCGTTCGCGCTTTTTCCGCTCGCACATCCCGGCCATCATCGCCCCACGATGACGCCGATGACATTCGGCGCCGCGAGATAGCGCTCTTCCATTTCCATGCGCGCGATCGCCTTGTTCTCCGGCGTCAGCAGGCCGCGCTTTTCGGCGAGGATCATCCAGCAGAAACCCCACCAGTCGGTGAGGATGCCATCATCATCGACAAGGTCGTAGCCCTGCTCGGCCGCGAAAATCCGCGCTCGGGCCTCGTCGAGCGTATCGAGGAATTCGTGATCCGCGACCGAGAACATGCCGTCGCAAAAGTCGTCGGTGGTGTAGCCCCAGATCGACATGCATACCGCGTTGAAGGCGCGGTCGAACTGGTCGTCGTCGACGGCGCGACGGCGCGCAGTCTGGTGCAACCGCGACAGCGAGCGGGCGAAATCGGCGATGCGGGTCAGCGCGAACTGATCGAAGGCGATAGTGGACATGTAGTCCTCAACACATTGGGCGGACGCAAGATATGGGGTTCAAACAGGATCGAATCATTACGCTATATCAAAGACTTACTAATATGTTCTTTATTTGTTCTTATGACAAGAGAATTGCCGGTCTCGGCCCGTTTCGTCTGCGACATTCAAGCGATCTTGGCCGGAAGGCCACCTTCTCCGCTTCACGGCGGCTTGCTAGCCTTTCCCCAATTCAATCCGCGGCGTGCAATGCGCCGCGATAAAGCTGCCAGCACCACGCCGGCGGCGCAGGGAGATCGTCCAATGTCATCTGCGATGTCGTTTGATCGCCGTTCGTTTCTCGTCGCCTCGCTTGCCTCCGCCGCCGCATTCAGTTCGCGCGGCGCCTTCGCCGACGATGCCTACCCGAGCAAACCGGTGCGCCTCGTGGTGCCTTATGCCGCCGGCGGCGGCACCGATTTCTTCGCGCGGCTCGCCGGCGCATCGATGTCGAAGACTCTGGGTCAGCAAATCGTGGTCGAGAACCGGCCCGGCGCCGGCACCAATATCGGCGCCGATGCCGTCGCCCACGCCGAACCTGACGGCTACACCTTCCTGCTCGGCGACACCTCGACCTATGCGTCCAATCGCAGCCTCTACAAGAAACTATCCTACGACGTGGACAAGGATTTCGCGCCGATCTCGCTGACCGGCCGCTTCGCCATCGTGCTCCTGGTCAACACCGACAAGCTCAATGTCGGCTCAGTGAAGGAGCTGATCGACGCCGCGAAGAAAGCGCCAGGCTCGATCGATTACGCCAGCGCCGGTGTCGGTTCGCCATTCCATCTCGCCGCCGAACTGCTGGCGCAGCAGACCGGCATCAAGATCAACCATGTGCCCTACAAAGGCGCGGGGCCGGCGCTGCAGGATCTCGCCAGTGGCCAGATCGGCATGATGTTCGTCGATTTCGCAAGCGCGCGGGCGCAACTCGCGCTGAAAGGCATCAAGGCGATCGCGGTCGCCTCCCCCGGCGAGTTCTACGGCCTGCCCGGCGTGCCGCCGGTGTCGGCCGTGGTGCCGGGCTTCGAGGCCTGGGCCTGGCAGGGCTTCGTTGCGCCGAAGAAGACGCCGCCGGCGATCATCGCCAAGCTGCGCGACGCCTATCTCAAAGCGGCCAACGATGAGGACATCAAAAAGAAGCTCGTCGCCGCCGGCGTCGATCCGCTGCAAAGCACGCCGGAGGAAATGGCGGCCTATATCCGCAGCGAAACCGAGAAATGGGCCAAGGTGATCAAGACCGCGAACATTACGCTGGAATAAACACAGCCTTGCGATGCGCAGCCGGCCAATCTCCGGCCGCCATTTTTGAAGCCATACCTCCAACGGTTGGTTTTCGCATCATGAGAACGGGAGTAGCCTTAGCGCAGCCGTCGCGAGGGCTGCACCATGACCCCGGAGCCTGCCACGATCTGCATCGGCTGCTGGCAGCAGCTTCATCTCCCGGTGCCGCTGCGCGGGCCATTCTCCGTGCCCTTGCGCATGTTCGGCATCCGGCCGAGCCGAATGAATCCCAACACCTGCACCATTTGCGAAATGGCGTTCACCAAGGTGATGAAGGCGCGCGCCGTCACCATCGACGCCACGGTAATGTTCGCCGATCTGCGCGGCTATACCGCACTGATGCAACACGTCGACAACGCCGGCATGATGTCACTGCTCGATGCGTTTTACGACGACTGCTCGACCGCGATCTGGCGCTACGACGGCCTGCTGAACAAGACGATCGGCGATGCGGTGCTCGCGATCTTCAATTTTCCGGTGAAGCAGCCCGACCATGCAACGCAGGCGCTCATGGCCGCACGTGAAATCCAAACGCGCTTCCGCCAGCGCCATGATGAACTGGCCGAGACGATCGGTGACGACACGCTCGGAATTGGCATCGGCATCGATTCCGGCGAAACCAATTTCGGCGAATTCGGCCATACCCATCGTGACCTCACTGCGATCGGCACTGTCGTGAACCGCGCCGCCCGCGCGCAGACTGCCGCGAAAGCCGGCGAGATCCTGGTGACGCAGGCGGTGCGCGATCGTGTCGGCGGACTCGTCGCAGGCGAAGGCCACGATCACATGCTCAAAGGCTTCGCCGAGCCGGTGCGGCTGTTCGCCGCCTGAGCCTTCCGCGAAACGGCAATTCGCACATCATCCCACAAAACATTCGTCCGAACGGTATCGGAAGCCCGGGCGCATGGCCGGCATTACGCCGCACGTCATTGAATTCGGCGGCGATGTCGCGATAAGTGGACCGAACCGGGAGCCGAAAAATGCTTGAGAAGACACTTGAGAAAACATCTGGCGCCAACGCCCATCCGTTCGACCGCGCGACGCGCACAGCCCTGATTGACGGCCGCCTGCGCGGCATCGCCAGCGAGGACTACTGGGCCTTCGTCGGCCCGTTCGGCGGCGCCACCGGCGCAACGCTGCTGCGCGCGATGCAGGAACATCCCGATCGCGCCGGCGATCCGCTGACGGTGACGGTGAACTTCTGCGCACCGCTGGCGCTGGAAGAGTTCGATGTCCGTGTCCGCCTGCTCCGCGCGAATCGCTCGAGCCAGCACTGGATGGCCGAACTCACGCAGGGCGACAACGGTGTGGTCGCCTTCGCGACTGCCGTGTTCGCCACCCGCCGCGAGTCATGGTCGCATCAGCAGACACCCATGCCCATTGCACCACCGCCTGACCGGATCGCGCCGCTACCCAACGCCGGCATCGCCAACTGGACGCAGCAATATCAATTCCGCTTCGTCGACGGCACGCCGGACTACAATGGCGAGACGCGACGCGAGAAACCGGCAAGCGCATTCTCCAGGATGTGGCTGAGCGACACCACGCCGCGCGCAGTCGATTTCCTGTCGCTGCTGTCGATGTCCGACACGTTCTTTGCGCGCATCTTCCACGTGCTTGGCGTGATCGTACCTATCGGCACGGTGTCGCTGACCACCGCGTTTCATGCCGATGCCGCCGACCTCGCGACGGAGAACACCACCACCGTGCTCGGCGTCGCCGACGCCAACATCTTTCACAAAAACTACAGCGATCAGATTGGTCAGCTCTGGTCACCCAACGGACGTCTGCTCGCGACCACGACACAGACCTGCTACTTCAAGGCCTGAACGTACTCCGGCGCAGGCGAATTGCCGCAGCCTGCTGCGACCGCACCCCAAAACCACTGTCATATTCCGGGTTCATGGTCCGGTCGCCTGCTCGCGATCCGGCATGTGTGCCTGCGGCCTCACCGCAATTTCCGGTTCTGTCGAGCAAGCCTCAACAAACTTCCGGAGATACTTTATGATCCAGAAATTATCCCGTCGTCTCGCGACGGCTGCCGTCGCCGCAGCAGCATCCATGGTTGCCTTCGCCGCCCACGCCGAGATCGACAACAGCTCGCTATCCGCACCCGGCTTCCGCGCCCATACGCGGACCTTCGGCCTCGTCTACACCCTGCCGAAAGAAGTCAACGACACGCTGGACCTGACCATCAGGGGCATGCTGCGTGAGAAACTGCTCAATGCAAAGCTCGACGACGAGGCGCAGCGCTTCAACATTCCGCACGTCACCGTCGTTCACATCCACAGTGCCGACGCCACGACGCCCGAGAAGATACTCAAGGCGTTGCCGAAGCTGCCTGGCGCTATCAACGTCACGCTGAAAAAATTCTACACCACCGAGGCCGCTAAGGGTGCGGGACAGCCATGGTGGCTTGATCTCGGCATCGTCAAGGAAGGCGCCGACTTTGAAGCCATGATGGCATTCAACACCACCGCCACCGCCGCGCTTGCGCCGCTGCGCGACGGCCCGTTGCCGCGCTGTACCGGTCCGGTTTACGCCGCCATGAATGACGCAGCGAAAGACCTCGTGAAGACCGTCGGTGTCAGCGGCGTCAATGTGGTGAAGGACGGCAAGGAATTGCGCTCGCACAATCCGCACAACACGCTGGTCTACAGCAATGTGAAGTTCACGCCGGAACTGCAAAAGCACATGGATCAGGCCGCGGCCGAGTTCAACCAGATCCTGCCCGACGGCATTCCGGTGTCGTTCAAGACCATCTCCATCGTCGAACTGGGCTTTGCCGGAAACGTGCTCCGCGAAATCTACCGCATCGACCTTCAGAGCGGTTCGATCCTGAACGTCGCCACCGGCAAGACCTCGGGCACGACCATCGGGGCGGCACGCTAAGGGCGCGCACGCGAAACATCGCGACAAAGAGAAAGGGCGGCCGATACGGCCGCCCTTTCGTTGTTCAACATTCGCGAAGCGATCACTCGGCCGCGAGCTTGACGTCGGGCGCGGCGGCGAGGACGTCGGCATCGACCTGCTTCTCGAATTTGGCGAAGTTCTTCTGGAACATGCCGACCAGACCGCGCGCGGTCTTGTCGAACTCCGCCTTGTCCTTCCAGGTATTGACCGGATCGAGGATTTCGGACGGCACACCGTCCAGTGCGGTCGGCACCGCGAAACCGAAATACTTGTCGGTGCGGAAGGTGGCGTTGCGCAGGGAGCCGTTGAGCGCGGCGGTGAGCAGCGCGCGCGTCACCTTGATCGGCATGCGGCTGCCGACGCCATACTTGCCGCCGGTCCAGCCGGTGTTGACCAGCCAGCAGTCGACATTGTGCTTGGCGACCAGCTCACGCAGCATGTTGCCGTATTCGGCAGGATCGCGCGGCAAGAACGGCGAACCGAAGCACGCCGAGAATTCAGGCTGCGGCTCGTTGCCGAGGCCACGCTCGGTGCCCGCGACCTTCGCGGTGTAGCCGGACAGGAAGTGATACATCGCCTGCGCCGGGTTCAGCTTGGCGATCGGCGGCAGCACGCCGAAGGCGTCGGCTGCGAGCATCACCAGGTTCTTCGGCTGGCCGGCGCGACCGGTGCGCGACGCGTTCGGGATCGCCTCGAGCGGATAGGCGGAGCGGGTGTTCTCGGTCTTCGAGCCGTCGTCGAAATCGGGCTCGCGGGTCACCGGATCGAGCACGACGTTCTCAAGCACGGCGCCGAACTGCATGCTGGCGTCGTAGATCGCAGGCTCCGCCTCGCGCGACAGCTTGATGGTCTTGGCGTAACAGCCGCCCTCAAAATTGAAGATACCGTCTGGACCCCAGCCATGCTCGTCGTCACCGATGAGCGTGCGGTTCGGATCGGCGGACAGTGTCGTCTTGCCGGTGCCGGACAGACCGAAGAAAATCGCGCTGTCGCCATCGGGACCGACGTTGGCCGAACAATGCATCGGCATCACGCCCTGCGCCGGCAGATAATAGTTCAGCGTGGTGAACACCGACTTCTTCATTTCGCCGGCGTACTGGCTGCCGCCGATCAGCACGATCTTGCGGGTGAAATCGATGGCGACGACGTTCTCGGAGCGCACACCATGGCGCTTGGGGTCGGCGCGGAAGCTCGGAAGATCGATGATGGTGAGTTCGGGAACGAAGCTGGCAAGCTCAGCCATTTCGGGGCGGCGCAGCAACGTACGAATGAAGAGGGAGTGCCAGGCGAGTTCGGTGAAAACGCGAACCTTGATATGGAATTTCGGATCGGCGCCGCCGTAGAGGTCCTGCGCGAACAGCGTCATGCCTTCGGCGTGTTTGAGGAAGTCCTGGTAGATCGCTTCGAACTGTTCAGGGGTGATGGACTGATTGCCGTCCCACCACATGGTCTTGTCGGTGTTAGCGTCGCGGACCGTGAACTTGTCTTTCGGGCTGCGGCCGGTGAAGACGCCGGTCTCGGCACACAGAGCGCCTTGTGCGGTGAGCACTGCTTCGTTCGCGCGAAGAGCGTGTTCGTAAAGCGGCGCAGCGCCGAAATTCCAGTTTACCGCAGCGAGATTTTTTAAACCGAATTTGTCGGCACCGAACGCGCCGTTGCGTACGCCAGTCTCTTTCACGAAGGGGTCCTCCCAGGAATCCGTCGCCGGCGAAGTGCGACAGTTATCAACGCGCTGCCGGCCACAGGGTGCCAAGACTATAACGTCCCGGCGTCGATAGGGCGATGTCTTAGTGTCGGATTAAGAACTTGCCAAGCTGATCGGGCAAAATTTGGTTGATGCGGTAGCAGATGCCGCAGTTGCTCATGTCTCAGACATCACGCGAAGATGCGCGTGCGTGGTCGGCCATGTCCTTCAAAGTTTTTCGCAGCGCAGCAGGCGACTGAACCGACACCGGAAATGGAAGCCGCAGGATGCGCGATCCGTCCTGCATATCGAGGCCGTCGGGGTCGCAGCCGGTGCAGCGCCAATCGCCGGAATCCGCTCCGAGCAGTGCCGTCGCATAAAGATTCATCGTGCTCAAATGATCGGCATTCATGTGCGCCACGATATCCCGCTCGGCGGCGATCAGACTTTCAGCGCCTTCGGTCGCGGTCAGGAAATCCGCTGCCGGGAGATCGACGATCCGGCCAAAGCCGGCCACCAGATGGGCGTTGTTCAGCCGCAGCCGCACGAACAGGAAGTCGGGGAAATCGACAAACATTTCGGCCGAGGGATGAACCGCCAGATAGCGCCGGCGGATGATTTCAACTTCCCCGGTTACCTGCTCGGCCATACCCGCGAGCATGATCCGCGCCCCTTCCAGCGGATCGCCCGGCCCGCGCTCGTCCAGCATCAGCGAGACCCGGGGATCGGCCAGGATGTTTTTGGTGTGAATCGCGAGACGCGAGATCAGCAGGACGGGAGCGCTGTCGGGAGCCGTCGCCACGTTAACCAATGAGCAATAGGGGTCGCCGCCCTGAGGTATCAGGGTAGCCAAGGCGCCCTGCCGACTGCGGCGCAGCAGCGATCTGGTGATTTCCGCAGATTTCTGGGTAGTCGGCCGCATCTTCGGGGAACTCGCTGGCAGGTTATGGCTTTTCTAGGGTGGCGGGGTTTTTTGACCGGATTTCGGCCCTATATCGCATTCACGGGAACCCGGTCACATTTCAGCCCAGCTTGCATTGCTCGTTGGGCCGGTTCGATTGCCATATTTCGTACGGCTTCTTGGTTGAACCGTTCACCCATGCAAAACTCGGTTTTGGAAAGCAGGCTCATGCCCACAATCGCTCTGGTCGACGACGACCGCAACATCCTGACCTCGGTCTCGATTGCGTTGGAAGCCGAAGGCTACCGCATCATGACCTACACCGATGGGGCCTCCGCGCTCGAGGGATTCAAGACATCGCCGCCCGACATGGCAATCCTCGACATCAAGATGCCGCGCATGGACGGCATGGAAACGCTGCGCCGTCTTCGCCAGAAATCCGACCTTCCGGTGATCTTCCTGACGTCGAAGGACGAGGAGATCGACGAGTTGTTCGGCCTCAAGATGGGCGCCGACGATTTCATCCGCAAACCGTTCTCGCAGCGCCTGCTGGTCGAGCGCGTCAAGGCGGTGCTGCGCCGCTCGGTGCCGAAAGACCCGGCCGTGGTGCAGAAGGAAATGGACGCCAAGGCGCTCGAGCGCGGCATGCTGCGCATGGATCCGGAGCGCCACACCTGCACCTGGAAGAACGAGCCGGTGACCCTGACTGTCACCGAATTCCTGATCCTGCAGGCGCTGGCGACGCGGCCCGGCGTGGTGAAGAGCCGCAATGCGCTGATGGACGCCGCTTACGACGATCAGGTCTATGTGGACGACCGCACCATCGACAGCCACATCAAGCGGCTGCGCAAGAAGTTCAAGGTCGTCGACGACGAATTCGAGATGATCGAAACTCTGTACGGGGTGGGCTACCGCTTCAAGGAAGCGGCATAACCCACGCCCCTGCCGCCGCTTGCGCTGGCGCTGACACTCCGGCGCAGGCGGGTTAAAATGCTGCACCGAAACAACCCAGGCAGGTCGGCGATTGCTTGATCGAACGCAGCAGGATCGAAACCAGCACGACGATGACGCGGCGAAGCCCATCGCGGCGGAAGCCGATTCTGCCGTCCAGGACACCGCAGGGGAGACTCGGCGCACCGACTGGCGTCCCGCCGAGGTGCTGAAGCGGGGCTGGCGCTATTTCACCGCCCTCACTTTTTCGAGCCTCACCCGGCGCATCGTCTCGCTCAATCTGGTCGGCCTGATCGCGCTCGTCACCGGCACGCTCTATTTGTCTCAGTTCCGCGCCGGCCTGATCGACGCCCGGGCGCAAAGCCTTCTGGTGCAGGCCGAGATCATCGCCGGCGCCATCGCCGCCTCCGCAACCGTCGAAACCAACACCATCACCGTCGATCCCGACCGGCTGAGCGACCTCAAGACCGGTGAAAGCTACGGGCCGAGCGAGGAATTGCTCTCGGGCATCGAATTCCCGATCAATCCCGAACGTGTCGCGCCGGTGCTGCGGCGCCTGATCTCACCAACCAAGACACGCGCCCGCATCTACGACCGCGACGGCGTGCTGACGCTCGACAGCCGCAATCTGTATGGTCGCGGCGATGTGCTGCGCTTCGAACTCGCGCCGCCGTCGGCCGAGAAGCCTGGTCTCGCCGAGCGGACGATGATCGCGATCCGCACCTGGCTCAATCGCGGCGACCTGCCGCTTTATCGCGAACTCGGTCCCGAGAACGGCAATGGCTATCAGGAAGTCCAGGACGCCCTGAACGGCCGCAAGGCGAGCATGGTGCGGATCAACGACCGCGGCGAGGTGATTGTCTCGGTCGCGGTGCCGGTGCAACGCTTCCGCGCGGTGCATGGCGCGCTGATGCTCTCCACCCAGGGTGACGACATCGATCAAATGGTCACCGCCGAGCGCCTCGCGATTCTGAAAGTGTTCGGCATTGCCGCCGCCGTCATGATCGTGCTGTCGCTGCTGCTCGCCTCGACCATCGCCGGGCCTGTGCGCCGCCTCGCGGAAAGCGCCGAACGCGTCCGCCGCCGCATCAAGACGCGTGTCGAAATTCCGGATTTCTCGGCGCGCGGCGACGAGATCGGCCATCTCTCGGGCGCGCTGCGCGACATGACTAATGCGCTCTACAAGCGCATCGACGACATCGAGCGTTTCGCCGCCGACGTCGCGCACGAGTTGAAGAATCCTCTGACGTCGATGCGCTCCGCGGTCGAGACCCTGCCGCTGGCGAAGACCGAAGACAGCCGCGGCCGTCTGCTCGCGGTGATCTCTCACGATGTGCGCCGTCTCGATCGCCTGATCTCGGACATCTCCGATGCCAGCCGCCTCGACGCCGAACTGCAACGGCAGGATGCGGCGCCGGTCGATATCCGGCGGCTGCTCGAAACGCTGACATCGGTCGCCAACGAAACCCAGCACGGCACCGATGTGAGGGTGAGGGTTCGCTTCGAGGGACAACCCAACGACCGCTTCTCGGCGCCCGGGCACGATTCACGCCTCGGCCAGGTGATCGCCAATCTGCTGTCGAACGCGCAATCGTTCTCGACGCCCGGCGGCGAAGTGCGTGTCACCTGCCGCCGCGTGAAGAATGAAATCGAGATCATGGTCGATGACGACGGCGCAGGCATCCGGCCCGGCGCGTTCGACAAGATTTTCGAGCGCTTCTACACCGACCGACCGCATCAGGGCTTCGGCCAGAATTCCGGACTCGGCCTGTCGATCTCCAAGCAGATCATCGAAGCGCACGGCGGTCGCATCCGCGCCGAAAACCGCGCCGGTCCCGCCAATGCCGAAGGCGACGCCAAGATCGCCGGCGCACGTTTCGTGATCCGGCTACCTGCCACATGACCGATCTTGAAGGCGCAACCATTCACGCCTCGGCGGTGCGCGTCGGCGAACTGGCGGTGCTGATCCGCGGTCCGTCAGGGTCGGGCAAATCCGGATTAGCGTTCGATTTGATTCTCGCTGGCCGCGCGCAAATCATTCCGCCGACCATCCTGATCGGCGACGACCGCGTTCGGTTGGGGAAAACCGGCGGACAACTCACCGTCCATGCGGTGATGGAACTCGCCGGGCTGATCGAGATCCGCGGTCTCGGCATTCGCCGCTGCGACTTCATTCCCTACGCGCCGATCGGGCTGGTGGTTGATCTCGCGGCGGGCGATGCCGAACGGCTACCGCCGCCGGAAGCGCTCAAAACCACCCTCTCCGGCAGCGATTTGCTGCGGATTCCGGTAGCAGAGGCGGTTCCACCGCTCCCTCTGGTGGTAGCTGCCCTGACCACACAACCGGGCTGACGCAGGGCTATGCGGCATTCGGCCAATTGCCGGAAGGGTCCTGGTAACCATATATGGTCCATCCTACCCGCCGACTGAACCGGCGGAGTCCCCGTCGGGCTTGGGGACGAACACCAAGATGCCCTCTTGCGCCGAGGCTCTGGATGGTCAACATGTGGCCCTTTCGTGCGGTGCATCAAAAAGCGCCCGCGAGGAGTCGTGGATGATTGGTCTGGTACTGGTGACCCACGGGCGTCTTGCCGATGAGTTCAAGGCAGCGCTCGAACACGTGATGGGTCCACAAAAACAAATCGAAGCGATCACCATCGGTGCCGAAGACGATGCCGATTTGTGTCGCAGCGACATTATCGAAGCCGTCAAGCGCGTCGACAGTGGCGACGGTGTCGCCATCCTCACCGACATGTTCGGCGGGACGCCCTCGAACCTTGCGATCTCGTGCATGAGCCGCCCCAAGGTCGAGGTGCTGGCCGGCATCAATCTGCCGATGCTGGTGAAGCTCGCCAAGGTGCGCGACGACAAGCCCCTGCCCGAAGCGATCGCCGCCGCGCAGGAAGCCGGACGCAAATACGTCACCATCGCCAGCCGGGTCCTTGCCGGAAAATGACACAGATGCTGGACAACAAACCATCATCTGACGGCGCGATCGTCCGCGAACTTCCCATCACCAACAAGCGTGGCCTGCACGCGCGCGCATCCGCGAAATTCGTTCAGACCGCCGAGAAGTTCGATGCGGAAATGACCGTGACCCGCAACGGCGAAACCGTCGGAGGCACCTCGATCATGGGCCTGATGATGCTCGCCGCCGGCATCGGCACCTCGATCACCGTTTCGGCGAAGGGTCGCGAGGCGCAGGCCGCGATCGATGCCATCACCGAACTCGTCACCAGCAAGTTCGGCGAGGAATAATCACCCCTCGTCGGCCTCCGGACGCGGCGGCCCCTTGATCCAGATCTTCCAGCGCACCGCAGGTCCGGCCTTGCCGTGGAAATAGCGCCGCGAGGTGATGTTGAGCTGTTCGGCATCCGGCGCGTTCTGCTGCATCCACGCCTCGCATTTGGCGAGGTAGTAGTCGGTGGTGTCGCAGACGCCGATGAAGCCCCATTTGTCGAGATCGGCGCGCGTCGTCAGACCTGACGACCACAATTCGCCCGGCGTGAACGTCAGCGGATGATCGGGGCTGTAGAACGTCATCGGATCGCCGGCGTTGGTGGTGGCGGCCACGATCCGCCAGCGCGTGTTGAAACGCGCACGCCAGGCTTCGGTCAGTTGCAGCGCGAATTCCGAACGCGGCAGGAACGGCGCGGCGCCGGCGCCATGCTGGCGCACATGCTGCGCAGCGATGATCGGCGACAACAACAGCATCGCGAAGGTGAAGATCGCCCAGATCAGCAGCAGGCGGATCAACGCCATCTGCGTCACCCGCAGCGCCGGGATGGCGAGCAGCGCGAGCGGCACCAGGAAGAACAGCGAGATGCCCCAATCTGTCTTGAGGTAGATGCCGAAGGCCAGCGCGCCGAGCGGCGGCCCCAGCGCGACGATAATTTGGATCAGCCAGACATTGAGCGCCTGCGCGCGGCGGATATCGGCATTGGGGCCGCGCATCCACGGCCGCTTGGCCGAGTCCACGATCTCGCGGAAGAAGCCGCGCGTGCGGATCGACTTCCACCATTGCAGCTTCCATGTCAGCGCGACATAGGCCGCGATGATCGCAACCAGCAGCAACCCGACATTATGCGCCACATAGCCGATCACGAGCCTGAGCGACTCGGAGAAGACGCGCGCACCATAGATGTCTTCCGCATAGGTCAGCGGCACGAAGTCGACCTGCTGGAGCCACAACAGATGCGGCGTCAGCGCAACCGCCATGGTCACGATCGCAATCCACGGCGCCGGCGAACGCAGGAACGCCAATCGCTGGGGATGGAGCAATGCGGCAAGGCCGACGGCGCCGATCATCGTCAGCACCCAGTATTTGGTCAGCACCGCTGCCGCGCCTGCAAGGCCGAGCCATATCCCAGAGCGCACGGTGCGTTTGTCGAAGGCGTGGAGATAAGCCAGCACCACCAGCGGCAGCGTCACCAGCTGCAGCAAGTCGGGATTGTACTTGTAGCCCTTGATGTTGAAGATCGGATAGATCGCCAGCATCGCCACCGTGAACATGGCGCGGCGATGATCGACCACCCGCACCGCGATCAGCCAGCACAGCACAAGACCGATGCCGGCGACCATCATCGCCAGCGCGTAAGTCGCCCAGTCGGTGACCGGGAAGATCCGGAACCAGACCCCCGCCACCAAACCCGCGAGCGGCGGATGCTTGCCGTAGCCGAGCAGGAATTTTTGCCCCCAGGCATAAGCTTCGGCGACGTCCATGTGGACGTCCTGCGCGCCTTTCAGCGCAGTGAGAATGACGGTCCACAGCAGCGTATGGGCCAGGGCGAAGACGATGACGAACTTCAGGCTGGTGCGCTCGTCATGGGCCAGCGCCGCGATCCATGCGGCGAGCCGTCGCGTGACCGGGACATGACGCAGCCGCGCCTTCTGGCGGGACTTCAGACCGGTGCGGGGTTTGGGGCCGACTGCGGATGTATCTGACATGGTTGCGTTGCTAGCAGGCCGGGAGCGCAACCGGCAATACACATCCCCGCCAGCCTGGAGGCATTCTCCATCATGCCGGTGCGGGCGGCATAAATCCCTGCGGGTTCAGCGGGAATCATGCCCAGAACGATCCATTTCCATTGCCGTGTTGCAACGCCGATGCTATCTCGCGGCCATGACCACGAGCCCGATTTCCAACATCCGCAACTTCTCCATCGTCGCCCATATCGACCATGGCAAATCGACGCTGGCTGACCGTCTGATCCAGACCACGGGCGGGTTGCAGGACCGCGAGATGAAGGAGCAGGTGCTCGATTCGATGGACATCGAGCGCGAGCGCGGCATCACCATCAAGGCGCAGACGGTGCGCCTGACCTATCCGGCCAAGGACGGCCAGACCTACATCCTCAACCTGATCGACACCCCCGGACACGTCGATTTCGCCTACGAGGTGTCGCGTTCGCTCGCCGCCTGCGAAGGCTCGCTGCTGGTGGTGGACGCAAGCCAGGGCGTCGAGGCGCAGACGCTCGCCAACGTCTACCAGGCGCTCGACAACAATCACGAGATCGTGCCCGTCCTCAACAAGATCGACCTGCCGGCGGCCGAGCCCGACAAGATCAAGCAGCAGATCGAGGACGTGATCGGCATCGACGCCTCCGACGCGGTGATGATCTCGGCCAAGACCGGGCTCGGCATCGAGGACGTGCTCGAGGCCATCGTGCATCGGCTGCCGCCGCCGCAGGGCCACCGCGACGCGCCGCTCAAGGCGCTCCTGGTGGACTCGTGGTACGACGTCTACCTCGGCGTCGTGGTGCTGGTGCGCATCGTCGACGGCGTGATGCACAAGGGCCAGCGCATCCGCATGCTCGGCACCAACGCGGCCTACGACGTCGAGCGCATCGGCTACATCACGCCGAAAATGGTCCATGTCGACCAGCTCGGCCCCGGCGAGATCGGCTTCATCACCGCCGCCATCAAGGAGGTGGCCGACACCCGCGTCGGCGACACCATTACCGACGACAAGCACCCGGTGGCGGACATGCTGCCGGGCTTCAAGCCGGCGATCCCCGTGGTGTTCTGCGGCCTGTTCCCGGTCGATGCCGACGACTTCGAGACGTTGCGCGCGGCGATGGGCAAGCTGCGGCTCAACGACGCGAGCTTCTCGTTCGAAATGGAGACCTCCGCCGCACTCGGCTTCGGCTTCCGCTGCGGCTTCCTTGGCCTGCTGCATCTCGAAATCATTCAGGAGCGGCTCTCCCGCGAGTTCGACCTCAACCTGATCGCCACCGCGCCCAGCGTCATCTACAAGATGCACCTCACCGACGGGCAGGAGATCGAGATTCACAACCCGATCGACATGCCGGACGTGGTGAAAATCGCCGAAATCGAGGAGCCATGGATCGAGGCCACCATTCTCACGCCCGACGAGTATCTCGGCAGCGTGCTGAAGCTGTGTCAGGAGCGGCGCGGCGTGCAGAAGGAACTGACCTATGTCGGTACCCGCGCCATGGTCAAATACGAACTGCCGCTCAACGAGGTGGTGTTCGACTTCTACGACCGGCTGAAATCCGTTTCCAAGGGCTACGCCTCGTTCGACTATCACCTGACCGACTACCGCCCTGCCGATCTGGTCAAGATGCAGATTCTCGTCAACGGCGAGCCGGTGGACGCGCTGTCGATGCTGGTGCATCGCTCGCGCGCCGAGGGGCGCGGCCGCGCCATGGTCGAGAAGATGAAGGAGCTGATCCCGCCGCACATGTTCCAGATCCCGATCCAGGCAGCGATCGGCGGCAAGGTGATCGCGCGCGAAACCGTGCGCGCGCTGCGCAAGGACGTCACCGCGAAGTGCTACGGCGGCGACATCACCCGCAAGCGCAAGCTTCTGGAGAAGCAGAAGGAAGGCAAGAAGAAGATGCGGCAGTTCGGCAAGGTCGATATCCCGCAGGAAGCTTTTATTGCCGCGCTGAAGGTGGATAGCTGAGGGCGCTCCACTGCGCACTCAGGTCGTCTTCTTGATCTCCGGATCGGCCGTCTCCTCGCGCCGCGCCCTTGTTTCAGCGATGTTGACATCGGCCCAGGCTTCGAGCTTGGCGACATACACCGCCATGTTGTGATCGGAGATATTGAGAAGCTTTCCGGTCCGGACGAGCGCAACCAATCCCCACAACGTTCGCCACGTTTTCTGAAAGATGTTCGGCGACCGGCGCGACGGCGCAGTCCCCCGCTTGCCGAAATAGCGCGTGTCGCCGACATGGCGATAACCAAGGAAAGCGGGCGGAATGGCCGGCACCAGATCGACGCCGTTGGTGATCCGGTAAAGCGGCGCTTTCACATACTGATCGAACGAACTGTCTCCGGCGCGCGGGCACCCGAACGTGTAGCACGCCGCGATGCTGTCGCGGATCAAGGCGTCGTCATGATTGGCAAGCTCCGCCGTCGCCATCAATGCGAGCGCGCCGCCAAGTGAATGCCCTGTGATGTAGACCGGGCGCTGTTTGGCCCTGATCGCGCTTGTCACGAAAGCAAACATCGCATCGCGGATCGGCCAGTAGGCCTGGAAGAATCCGGTGTGGACGCGGGTGCCGCCCTGAAGCGCGACAAAGCGTGTGTTCAGATTGGTCGTCCAGTCGAGCTCATTCTCAGTGCCGCGAAAGACGATGACGATCATGTCGCTGCCGTCGACGGCGTATCCCGCCGTGCCGATATCGCGATCGATCAAGCCTTCGCAACTAACGAACCCACCGCCGCACAGCGCGTCGGAGAATTTCTTGAAAGAAGCATCGTCCTTGTCGAACAGCTCGTAAGCACGATAGGCGAGCTTCGCCATGAGGAGTGCCGTCCGGTCCGAATAGGCGGCTCGGAATGTCGGCAGGTTCTTCAGATCGTCCGGCTGGAAAAGACCGATGTCAGCCATTCGCGGCTCCGGCTGCGGATGTCCTCACCTGTTGAGCATACCCGAGTCACGCGAGACCGCATCGGGCAGAAGCGCGTCGAAATCCAGAGCTCATGTCAGGATTTATGGGATTACATTCCTTGCTCACGAACTGACGTCCGCGATATCCAAGCGTTGCGGATATGCCGCGCGCCCGATGGTCATCTCGCGAAACGAGTCGTTTGATCATTGCAATGCTTTCCTAAAACTTTCGGTGCGATGAAACGTCGCCACGCGACGACTCTTGTGTCCGTCTCGCCGCGCCTCCATGCTGGCCGCCTACTTCAAAACAAGAAACTGGAGGAATGAATGTTTTTCTATCGTACGATCGCGGCGACAACGTTTGCCGCATCATTGATGATCGGCGGCACAGCGCTGGCGCAGCAAAACGACCTGCCCTTGAAGATCGGCGTCATCACCGACTTTGCATCGGTCTATTCCGACATCGGCGGCCAGGGAAACGTTGAAGGCGCGAAGATGGCCATCGAGGAATTCGGCGGCACCATGTTCGGCAAGCCGATCGAACTCGTCACCGCCGACCCGCAGATGAAGGCCGACGTCGCCGCGACCATCGCACGCAAATGGTACGAGGCCGAGAACGTCGACATGATCGTGGACCTGCCGACGTCGGCGACCGCGCTCGCCGCGATGGAAATGTCGAAGCGCTTCGAAAAGATCATGATCATCACCGACGCGGCAAGCTCCGACATCACAGGCAAGTCGTGCTCGCCCTATACCGCCCACTGGACCTACGACACCTATTCCAACGCACACACTGTCGGCAGCGCGCTGGTCAAGCAGGGCGGCGACAGCTGGTTCTTCATCACGGCGGACTACCTGTTCGGCCATTCGATCGAGCGTGACGTCGGGGCGGTGGTGACCGCAGCGGGCGGCAAGGTGCTCGGTAGCGCACGGCATCCGCTCAACACGTCGGATTTCTCGTCCTACCTGCTGCAGGCGCAGGCCTCCAAGGCCAAGATCATCGGCATGGCGAATGCCGGCGGCGACACTATCAACGCCATCAAGCAGGCCGCGGAATTCGGCATTGTCGCGGGTGGCCAGAAGCTCGCGGGCATCGTGATGTTCATTTCCGACATTCACAGCCTCGGCCTCAAGATGGCGCAGGGCCTCGTCATCACCGAAGCCTATTACTGGGATATCAACGACCGCACCCGCGCCTTCGGCAAGAAGTTCTTCGATCGGATGAAGCGGATGCCGACCATGAACCAGGCGTCCACCTACAGCGCAACGCTGCATTACCTGAAAGCCGTGAAGGCCGCCGGCACCCGCGAGACCAAGGCGGTGCTCGCCAAGATGCGTGAATTGCCGGTGCGCGACGCCTTCACCGACAACGGCGTGCTGCGCGAGGATGGACGCATGGTGCACAGCATGTTCCTGCTCGAGGTCAAGAAGCCTGAAGAGTCCAAGTATCCGTGGGACTACTACAAGGTGCTGGCCGAAGTGCCCGGCGACCAGGCCTTCCGGCCGATGAAGGACGGCGGCTGCCCGCTCATCAAGCAGTAAAGACGCCACAAAACAGAACGGCTGCGCGCGGCATGTCCGCACGCAGCCGTTTTGCATTCACATCAAGGGCTATTCCGGCTTGACTCGGTCAGGAACCGGACAGACCATTAAGGTGCTCGCGGTCCCGCGTAGCGCATCACGCCCCGATATCCGGAGAATCCCATGGCTTACAAGTTCGAGGTCTACAAGGACAAGGCTGGCGAATTCCGTTTCCGCTTCAAGGCGCCGAATGGCGAGAGCATGTTCGGATCGGAAGGTTATGCGCAGAAGGCATCAGCGGTCAGCGCAATCGAGTCGATCAAGAAGAACGCGCCGGGCGCGACCGTCGACGATCAGACCAAGTGAGCGCCGACCATTTTTCCATCGAGTGATGATCACAATCGCCGCAGCCGCAAGGCGCGGCGATTTTCCTTATCGGGTCGTCGTCAACCCGCCGCGAGGCACATATCCGGTCCAGAACCGCGCCCGGCTTGCGCAGCCAGCAACCGCTCGATCTCCGCATTCGGCCGCGGCCGGCTGAACAGGAAGCCCTGGCCTTCGTGGCAACCTGCAGCGCGCAGGTAGCTGAACTCTGCCTCGGTCTCGACCCCTTCGGCGGTGATGGTGACGCCAAGGCCCGCACCGAGCGAAATGATCGCACGCATGATCGCCTGCGCATCCGGATTGGAATCCAGACCGCGCACGAACGACCGATCGATCTTGATCTTGTCGAAGGGAAAGCTGCGCAGATAGCTCAGCGACGAATAGCCAGTGCCGAAATCGTCCATCGAGATCCGCACACCGAGCGCGCGCAACGCATGCAGCGTCGCCAGCACCTGATCGCTTTTTTCCAGCAGCAGCGTTTCGGTGATTTCGAGCTGGAGTCGTTTCGGCGGCAGACCTGATTGTCGCAGCGCGTCCATCACGATGGACAACAGGCCGCCGGTGCGAAACTGCAGCGGCGACAGATTGACTGCGATGCTGGCGTCGGACGGCCAGAGTGCCGCGTCCGTACAGGCGCGGCGCAGCATCAACGCACCGATCACATTGATCAGGCCGGTCTCTTCGGCAACCGGAATGAAGTCCGCCGGCGGGATCATGCCGCGCGTCGGATGCGGCCAGCGCACCAGCGCTTCCGCGCCCGTGATGCGGCCGCTCTTGAGATCGATCAGCGGCTGATAATGCGGCTCGAGATCATCGCCCTCGATCGCCGCGCGCAGATCGATTTCGATCAACCGGCGATTCTGTGCGCGCGCGTCCATCTCCGCTTCGAAGAAGCTGAACGTCGCATGACCTTCGCTCTTGGCGCGCGACAGTGCCATGTCGGCATTCTTGAGCAGCTTCTCCGCATCGTCGCCGTCGCCGGGCGCCATCGCGATGCCGATGCTGGCGCTGCTCAGCACCGTATGGCCGTCGAGCACGTAGGGCGTGCCGATCGTATTGATCAATTGTTCGGCAAACGATGCAACATCGTCAGGACGGGCGATCGATGCCTGGACGATGGCGAATTCATCCGAGCCGAGGCGCGCGACAGTGCCCGGCTCACGCACCGAGGAACGCAGCCGTCGCGCCACGCTTTGCAGCAGCTTGTCACCGATCGCATGGCCGAGCGTGTCGTTGATCGCACGAAAGCCGTTGAGATCGACGAACAGCACAGCGACATGCTCGCCACCACGCCGCGCGATGGCGAGGGCATCGTCGAGATGCTGGCGCAGCAGGATGCGGTTCGGCAGCGCGGTAAGACCATCGTGCTGGGCCATAAACGCAAAACGCGCCTCGGCGCGCTTGCGTTCGGTCATGTCCACCAGCACCAGCAGCACCGCAGGCCGACCGTCAAACGTCAGATCGCGCGCGTAGACCGCCATGTCGATCAGCGAGCCGTCAGCCTTGATGTGCTTCCAGATCTTCGCCGCATGATCGGGAGTGCCGAGCTCCCCGCGCCATGGCGCCACGGTCTCGAATGCCTGAAGGTCGATAAGCGTCAATGCTTCGAGATCGGACCGGGCATACCCATAATGTGCCAGCGCGGCGGCGTTGACCGCGACAATGCGCGCATCGTCCGGCGCACACACCATCATCGGCACCGGATTGTCGTCGAACAGAACCCGGAACGGCGTCTCGCAATGCTCTTCAATGAGCTCGGGGCAGGCACCAGCGTTAGCCGCCCGGACCCGCTGCCGGAGTGCCAGTTTCGCCCTTGCCTTGATTTTTCGCCTCGGAAGGCCCGCGCGAAGTTTCGATCTATTTTTTACTGTTGGCCGATTCGTCGGCATTTTAACGCAAACCCTGCCTGCATTCTGCGGCGCGAGTATTCCGGCAAGTCTCTAAACAAAGCGTGTGCGCGGCTTTCGCAGTTTGCGACAACGCGCCCCGCGCAAGGCCCTGAAGGTGTTGCGTTACATTCGATTGAGCCACGGAACCGCAATACAGTTAAGGCGCGGTAAAATTCGCCGATGTGATTGCGCGCATCTCGCCGGGACCGCCGTGCTGGGCTATAAGCGACGCATGCTGCTGCTCCGCATGATTCTCGGCGCGCTGATGTCGGCGATGATCGCCGGACCGTGGCCTGCCGCTCAGGCGCAGACCCTCGGCTCGCTCAATCCGAAGCCACTGCCGCCGCTCGCCAATCCCACCGATCCTCATCTCGCCGCCAAGGAAATCTTCGGGCGCAAGACCACGCCCGCCGCGCTCGGCGTTCAGTCGATCGGCTTCTATGCCAAAGGCTGCCTGTCCGGCGGCGAAGCGCTGCCGATCACCGGCCCGACATGGCAGGTCATGCGGCTGTCGCGCAATCGCAACTGGGGCAATCCGGAGCTCGTCGCGCTGGTCGAACGGCTGTCGGCGAAGGCCAACAAGGTCGCCGGCTGGCCAGGGCTTCTGATCGGCGACATGTCGCAGCCGCGCGGCGGACCGATGCTGACCGGCCACGCCAGCCATCAGATCGGCCTCGATGCCGACATCTGGCTCACGCCGATGCCGAACCGTCTGCTGTCGCGCAATGAACGCGAGATGATGTCAGCAACCGATATGGTGGCGAAGAACCGGCTCGACATCGATCCGAAAGTGTGGACGCCACAGCATCTCGACGTGATCCGCGCAGCGGCGCACGAGCCGCAGGTCGAGCGCATCTTCGTCAACGCTGCGATCAAGAAGGCCTTGTGCCGCGAAGCCAAGGGCAATCGCCATTGGCTGTCGAAGGTCCGCCCGATGTACGGACACAATTATCATTTTCACATCCGCATGAAATGCCCGCACGGCAGTGAACACTGCACGCCGCAGACGCCGCCCGACGACGATCCGCATTGTGCCGCCGCTGACCTCGCCTACTGGTTCAGCGATGCCGTGCTGCATCCCAAGCCGCCGCCGAAGCCGCCGAAACCGAAACCACCGTTGACACTGGCGGATCTGCCCACCGCATGCCGGCAGATTGTCGCAGCACCGTAGCGACCTCCATTTGAACTCAGGCGCGATCCTGATAGGATCAATCCGCCCCGCCGTAAGCGCGGCTTTATTGTCATGGAACGGCGGTTCCTTCATTAGCCTGCAATTCATCGCGCCATTCCGCGCGACACAGGAGAACCGCCATGCGCATCAGTGCACGCAATCAGATCAAGGGCAAAATTATCGGCGTCACCAAAGGCGCGACCACGGCGCATGTCCGCGTTGAGATCGGCAACGGTCAGGTCATCACCGCGGCCATCACCAACGAAGCTGTCGATGAACTCGGCCTCAAGGCCAACGGCTCCGTTTACGCAGTAATTAAAGCATCCGATGTCATGATCGCGGTTGACTGACCATGAGACCGCTGCTCGCAGTCGCGCTGCTTGTTACCGGTATCGCACAGGCTCGCGCGGCCGATCCGGTCGGCTGCGACAAGTTCAACTGGCCGATCGAGCGCGAGCGTACAGCGTTGTCGGTGCCTGATCTGCCGAAGCTCGCGACCGGCGCCGACATGTCGACTGCGCCGCCGGCAGCGGTCGCCCTGACCTTGCATCCGCGGGACAGCGCACGACTGCCGAAGCCCTCGGAACGCAACCAGAAGCCGGACACATTCGCCGGCTTCGTCCAATTCACACCTCCCATCGCTGGGATCTATACGGTGACGCTGTCGGACTACGCCTGGGTCGATGGCATCCAGAACGACACCTATCTGAAGCCGACGGGCTCCAGCGGCGTCAGGGGATGCGAGGGCGTTCGTAAGAGTCTGAAGTTTGATTTCACCGTAAGCCCGGTAATTCTGCAGGTCAGCGGCGTTCCAAAAGATGAAATCCGGATTGCGGTGATGCCTGCCGCCAGATCGCCTTAAAGGCCTTTACGCAGATTGTGCGCCTGCTAATGTAACCGCACACGACTTTCCCGGCACGCCGTAAGCCTGCCGGATCGACGGAACGGCGCTTCCGCCTTCGTGCAAATCAATCTCTTGAGGGTCTGATCGCGCATGCATTGCGCGACCAATCGCTATTTGGAGCGCCAATATGCATTTGTTTTCCCGCTTTCTGCTCGCCGCCACGCTGGCGTTCGCGCCGCTGGTGTCCGCCGCCCATGCCAAGGATGCCAAACCCGCGGCGGCCGATGCCAAGACCATCACGGTCTTTGCCGCCGCCTCGATGAAGAACGCGCTCGACGAAGTCGATGCGGCCTATACGGCGAAGTCCGGTGTTAAGATCGTCGCGAGCTATGCCGCGAGCTCGGTGCTCGCCAAACAACTCGAGCAGGCCGCGCCGGCCGATGTGTTCGTCTCCGCCGATACCGCATGGATGGACTACGCGATCCAGAAGAAGGCGATCAACGAACCGACGCGGGTCAACCTGCTCGGCAACAAAATTGTGCTGATCGCGCCGAAGGATTCGAAGATCGACAAAGTGGAGATCAAGCAAGGCTTCGATCTGGCGAAACTGGCTGGTGACGGCCGGATCACGACTGGTGACGTCACCTCTGTGCCGGTCGGCAAATACGCCAAGGCCGCGCTTGAAAAACTTGGCGCGTGGGATGCAGCCCAGCCGAAATTCGCGATGGCTGACAATGTGCGCGCCGCGCTGGCGCTGGTGTCACGCGGCGAAGCCGTCCTCGGCATCGTGTACGAGACCGATGCCAAGGTCGATCCCGGCGTGAAGATCGTCGGCGCTTTCCCCGAAGGCTCGCATCCACCGATCATCTATCCGGTTGCCGCCACCGCAAACGCCAACGCCAAGACCACCGCCTATCTCGCCTTCCTGCGTTCGGCTGCCGCGAAGACGATTTTCGAAAAGTACGGCTTCACGTTCCTGATCAAACCGATCTCGTAACGCGTGTTCGATATCTCTCCTGCCGAGTGGACGGCGATTGCGCTCTCGCTGCGCGTCGCCGTCGTCGCCACATTGATCGCTACGCCGTTTGGCGTGGCGGCGGCGTGGCTTCTGGCGCGCCGCGACTTCTGGGGCAAGTCGCTGCTCGACGCCTTGATCCATCTGCCGCTGGTTCTGCCGCCGGTCGTCACCGGCTATTTGCTGCTGCTGACCTTCGGCCGTCGCGGCCTCGTCGGCGAATGGCTCGCCGATCATCTCGGCATCGTGTTCGCGTTCCGCTGGACCGGCGCAGCGCTGGCCTGCGGTATCATGTCGTTCCCGCTGCTGGTTCGCCCCATCCGGCTGTCGATCGAGGCGGTCGACCGCAAACTTGAACAAGCAGCAAGTACGCTCGGCGCCGCGCCATGGCGCGTGTTCCTGAACACTACCCTGCCGCTGGCGTTGCCGGGCATTCTCGCCGGCATGGTGATGGGCTTCGCCAAGGCGCTGGGCGAATTCGGCGCCACCATCACCTTCGTGTCCAACATCCCCGGCGAAACCCAGACCATCTCGTCGGCTATCTATGCCCTGATCCAGACGCCGGATGGCGATGCCGCCGCGCTGCGCCTCGTCGTCATCTCTGCCATTCTGGCGATTGCCGCGTTGATCGCATCCGAAGTTTTTTCTCGCCGCGCCACCCAGCGCCTGCATGGACACTGACATGCTGGCAATGACAATCACAAAGCAGCTCGGCGACTTTGCCCTCGACATATCCTTCGAAAGCGATAGTCGCGTTACCGGCCTGTTCGGCGCTTCCGGCGCCGGCAAGACCTCGATCGTCAACATGATTGCCGGGCTGATCCGGCCGGATCGCGGCACCATCACGATTGACGTCACGACGCTCGACGACTCGGCGGCGCGCATCCACGTGCCGCCGCATCAACGCCGGATCGGCTACGTCTTTCAGGAAGCCCGCCTGTTTCCTCATCTCAGCGTCGCGCAAAATCTCGACTATGGCCGGCGCATGAACGGCCTTGCACGCGATGAAGCTCACGTTCAGCGCATTGTCAGTCTTCTCGACATTGGGCATCTGCTGACGCGCCGCTCGGGGCAACTCTCGGGCGGCGAGCGCCAGCGCGTGGCGCTGGGGCGCGCGCTGCTCAGCAAGCCGCGCCTCTTGCTGCTCGATGAGCCGCTGGGCGCGCTCGATGAAAGCCGCAAGGCCGAGATCCTGCCGTATCTGATCAGGCTTCGTGACGACGACAGCGTGCCGATGGTCTATGTCAGCCACGACGCCGATGAGATGCGCCAGCTTGCCGGGCGCGTCGTTATCCTCAAGCGCGGACGTGTCGCGGCCTTCGGTGGCCCCGACGTATTGCCGCGTCCGCTCAACGGAGCTTTGTGATCGCCTCGCGCAGGAAGTCCAGCCCCTGCACCAGCGCCGGACCGCCACACAGC
The DNA here is from genome assembly GCA_044464625.1 of Afipia sp. Taxonomy (GTDB): domain Bacteria; phylum Pseudomonadota; class Alphaproteobacteria; order Rhizobiales; family Xanthobacteraceae; genus Afipia. The sequence goes on from JBIQLC010000009.1 coordinate 77,229, forward strand.
GCATAGCGCGACGGCATATCGATGCGGCGCTTCGGCCCGTACTTCGCCAGCAGCGCTGGATGGGTGATGAACAACGCGCCCTGATCCGTCGCCTCGCGCGGCGGATCCTGCAGCACCAGGATGTCGGGACCGGCGACGAGCAGTTGCTCCATCGAGACATAGCCGCCGAAGCCGGCAGGCGCACGGGGCGGCGGGCGCAAACCGGCCACGGTCAGCATCGCCGACACCAGGCTTTGTGGCCCTTCGGTCCATCCCGCGCGCTGCACCACCGAGGCGGTGCGCGGCGGATTGAATGCGGCGGCGGCCAGCTTCTGCTCGGCCTGCTCCAGTGCACGCGCCAGCGCTTCGCCGCGCTCGGGATGGCCGACCAGCGCGCCGACGTCGCGCGCCTGCTGGCGAGCCGCAACGAGATCGCTGATCAGCCCGACCTCGACAACACGCAAGCCTGTCGCACTCAGGATCGAGCGTGTCGGCCGATCGCTCAGACCGGACAGGATCAGATCGGGCGCAAGATTGACGACGGATTCGGTGTTCCAGTCGAGGCGCGGAAACTTCGCAGCCTCCTTCGCGACCACCGACAACACAGGATCGGTCGCATAGGGCGAGAGGCCGGCGATCTGCTCGGGATCGGCCAGCGACACCAGCAGCTGGTCGGCGCACAGATTGAACGACACGATATGCTTCGGCGCCGCTGGCTTGAGCGCATCATCGGCTCGCGCGTATCCGCCAAGGCCGTGCACGGCGCACAAAACGGCAAGCCCGGCAATCGCGGCGATAGAGGTTTTCTTGGTCATGACGACCTGTTATGCCACGCTCCTTGCGCCGCGTCAGCGATCTTGCACCGTGGCCACATTATCGGACCGCAATGGGCGTCGAGACACAGGGCCGCTGGCTGACCGCAGTGCTCACCATTCTGGTGGTCGCCCTGCTTGTGCTGTCGCTGATGACCGGTCCCGCGCATTTCTCGCTGCCCACCGTCCTTTCGGCTCTCCTCTCCGATCAGGGCGTCGCCTCGATCATCGTGCAGGACATCCGCCTGCCCCGCACGCTGCTCGCCGCCCTGATCGGCGCGACATTCGGCATCGCCGGGGCTTCGCTGCAGGGATTGCTGCGTAATCCGCTGGCCGAGCCATCGCTGTTCGGCGCGCCGCAGGCCGGCGCGGCGGCAGCAGCGGCGATCATGGCGTTCGGATTCGCCGGCGCGCTGTCGCTGGCGGTGCCACTCGGCGGCATTGCCGGATCGTTGCTATCGGTCGGCGCATTGGTCGCGATTGCCGGGCGGCGCGCATCGCTGACGGTGACGCTGCTCGCCGGCCTCGCGCTGGCCTCGCTGGCCGGCGCCGCCATCGCGCTGATCATCAACCTCGCGCCGAATCCTTACATCGCGCTCGAGATCGCTTTCTGGCTGCTCGGCTCGCTGCGCGATCGCAGCATGGAGCATGTCTGGCTGGCTTCGCCCTTCATGATCGCGAGCTGGATCATTCTCGCACTCAACGCCGGTGCGTTCCGCGCGCTGACGCTCGGCGAGGATGCCGCCGCCTCGCTCGGGGTCAATGTCGAGCGCACGCGGATTCTTGTCGTGATCGGCGTCGCGCTTGGCGTCGGCGCGGCGGTCGCGGTCGCCGGTGCGATTTCTTTCGTCGGCCTCGTCGCGCCGCATCTGGTGCGGCGATTTTACGGCTCCGATCCGGCGCGGGTGCTGCTGCCCTCCGCGCTGGCCGGCGCGGCGTTGCTGCTCGCAGCCGACATCGCCGTACGCCTCGTGCCCGGCGCGGTGGAAATCAAGATCGGCGTGGTGACGGCGCTGATCGGCGTGCCGTTCTTCCTCGCGATGATCTTCCGCGAACGTCGCGTGCTGGAGGACAGTTCGCAATGAAGCCGGACACCGCACCGCGATTGTCAGCGCGCAACGTCAGCGTGACGCGTGGACGCAGGACGATCGTGCATGACGCGACCCTGGCGCTCAATACCGGCGAACTCACCGTGCTCGCCGGTCCGAACGGCGCCGGCAAGACCACGCTGGCGCGTGCGATGGCCGGCGTTATCGCCTGCGATGGCACCGTCAGCTTCGACGGACAGGATCTTCTGGCGATGGCGCCACGCGCCCGTGCCCGTGCCCTCGCCTATCTGCCGCAAGGCCATCAATTCCATTGGCCGATGAGCGTGCGCAGTATTGTGGCGCTAGGCCGCGAGCCGCACGCCGATCCGTTCTCCCAGCAATCCGCCACCGACCGCGCCGCGATCCAGCGCGCGATGGAAGCCACCGACATCGAGGATTTCTCCGCGCGCACCATCACTACATTGTCTGGCGGCGAGCGGGCGCGGGTGGCGATGGCGCGTGCGCTTGCGACCGAGGCTTCGGTGCTGATCGCAGACGAGCCGACCGCGTCGCTGGATGAGCGCAATCAGCTGATCGTCATGGAACTCCTGCAACAGGTTGCCCGCAGCGGCGCGGCGGTTCTGGCGATCATTCACGATCTCGCGCTGGCGATGCGCTTCGCCGATCGTGTGGTGCTGATGAATGAGGGCCGGATCGTCGCCAACGACGAACCGCAGCTGACCCTGACGCCCGAGCGGATCGCCGCGGTGTTCGGCATTTCGGTCAACCGTGTCGAGACGCCGGACGGACCACTCCTGATCCCCTCGCGTGCGATCCGAAACTAGCCAGCAAGCGACTTCCAGACACTCGCCATCTTTTTCCGCAGCCGTGCGCTGTGCGTCTGCGGCGGCTTCTCTTCCTCATCTTCCGGCAGACGGAGGCCGACGACGTTGACTCGCCCGGCGCCGATGCTTCGCGCCACCAACACGATCGAGCCCAGCGGCAATTCGACACCGATACGCGGGGCGCCGATCAGATGAAGATCGAAATAATCCGCCAGCGAGCGCGACGAGTCGGCAGGATCGATCTCGACGCCATAGGCTTCCGCGAGCGCGCCCAATGTGACGTTGCCTGCGACCACGAAGTCACCGAGCAGATGCGGATCGGGGACCGGCAAAGGCGGCGTATCGACGAAGAAGCGATCGAGCGCATCGGCGCGCTCCGGTGGCGCCAGCAGGTAGACGTAGTCGCCTTGCGCATAGGGCAAGGCTTCTTCGGGAGACAGAATTTTTTCGTCGCGAATGACGAGGGTTGGTTTCGACCACGACGGAATCAGATTGCGCTTCAGGAACAGGCTGTTGGCGCGCACCGAATAGCCGACCAGCTGCTGCTCGAGCTGGCCGGGCAGATCAAGTTCGATGCGGCGAGGCCCCCGGTCTGTGCGTGGCAGAGCGACGTGAAGGCGGCGTGCGGCCGGTCCCAGCGTCCAGCCCTGAAGCAGAAGCGAGATGATCACCACGACAAATGCCACATCGAAATAGACCGCGGCATTGGGCAGTTCGAGCAGCAGCGGCATCGAGGCGAGGAAGATCGCAACCGCGCCGCGCAGGCCGACCCAGGCGATGAAAATTTTCTCGCGCCACTGAAAGCGGAACGGTGCCAGACACAGGAAGACGGCAGCGGGCCGCGCCACCAGCATCAGCACCAGCGCGACGCCGACCGCGGGCAGCGCCGTGCTCAGAAGACGTTGCGGCGATACCAGGAGGCCGAGCAGCACGAACATCACGATTTGCGCCAGCCACGTCGCAGCATCGAGAAAGGTCAGCACCGAATTATGAGCGCGGGTCGGCCGGTTACCGACGACGAGGCCGGCGAGATAGACCGCGAGAAATCCCGAACCATGGAAGATCTGCGCGAAGCCGAAGATCACCAGCGCGGCTGTGGTCACGAACGGCGCGTGAAGCCCCTGCGGCAGCGCGATGCGGTTCAGCGCGAGAACCACCAGCCGGCCGCCAACGATGCCGGCGAGAACGCCGAGCGAGGTTTCGCGGGCAAATTCGGTTGCGACATGGGCGCCTGATGAGTGCCCGAGCGACAGCAGCTCGACCAGCATCAGCGTCAGGAACACCGCGAACGGATCGTTGGTGCCAGACTCGACCTCCAGTGTCGCGCCGACGCGCGGCCGCAGGCGCAGACCCTGCGCGTGGATCAGCAGGAACACCGCCGCCGCATCGGTCGAGGCCACCACTGCGCCGACCAGCAACGCTTCCGTCCAGCCGATGCCGAGGGCGTATTTGGCGGCCGGGGCGGTCAATAGCGCGGTGAGGAGAACGCCGACGGTGGCCAGGATCACCGAGGGGCCGAGCACGGTGCGGATGCTCTGGAAGCGGGTCTTGAGACCGCCGTCGAACAGGATCAGGGCCAGTGCTACCGAGCCGACCAGATAGGCGATCCGCACATCATCGAAGTGAAGGCCGCCGGGGCCGCCCTCACCGGCGAAAATACCGACGAACAGGAAGACCAGCAGCAATGGTGCCCCGAATCGCAGGGCCAAAACGCTCGACAGGATGCCCGCCATCACCAGAACGGCGCCGAGTAGAACGGCTATGCTGACTGCATCCAGAGACGCCATGCGTTACTGAGAACCTCGAAGAGCTGGAATTTATGCTTATCGTCGCCGCGCCCGATCGCCAACCGATTTGTGCAGTGTTGCAAAGACACAAAATCGCGGGTGCAAAATGCCGGCGCGACGTGCAATTTGGTCATGTTGCAAATATGGAAATCTTGCGGCGGCCCGAATCACGTGCAGGATCGCCCCTGCGGCAAGACGACACCATCCTCCAAGAGACCCGCCCATGGATTGGGACGACATCCTGAGCGCCCTGAACACCGCGGCCCGCGCGGTCGGAGCCGAGATCACGGCGCCCTGGTTCTATGTCCAGGCGGGCATCATCCTTGCCACCGCCGGCGCGGCACTCGGGATGGCGAGCCTGCTGCGCTCCCGCATCGACACAACATCGCTCGGCATGGGCTGGCCCGCTCCGATCCGGCTGTTCACCCGGGTACTGGTCGGCAGCCTCGGCACCCTGATCTTCGCCGTGCTGATCGGCGCGATCCGGCTGATCATGGTCCACACCACATGGCCGAGCCGGAGCTACCTGCTGTCGATCGCATTCAGCCTCGCCACCGCGTGGCTGATCATCCGTCTCGCCACCAGCCTGATCCGCAACGACTTCGTCGTCCGCGTGGTGTCGATCGCGGCGTGGACCATCGCCGCACTGAGCATCATCGGCCAGCTTGGACCCGCGGTGACCGCCCTCGATTCGGTCGCGATCATGGTCGGCTCGCTGCGCCTCACCCCGCTGCTGGTGATCAAGGTCACAGTGTTCCTTGCGGTGGCGCTATGGATCGCCGGTCTCACCGGCGATTTCCTCCAAAGCCGGATCATGCGGACCCAGGACCTCACCCCCTCGGTTCAGGTCCTGCTGACCAAGCTGATGCGGGTATCGCTGATCGTGGTCGCGGTCGCCATCGTGATGGCGTCGGTGGGCATCGATCTGTCGGCCTTCGCGTTCTTCTCGGGCGCGGTCGGCGTCGGCGTCGGCTTCGGCCTGCAGAAGATCATCTCGAATTTCATCAGCGGCATCATCCTGCTCGCCGACAAATCAGTGAAACCGGGCGACCTTGTCACCATCGGCGATAATTTCGGCCGCATCAGCGCGATGAACACGCGCTACATCTCGGTGGCGGCGGGCGATGGCCGCGAATTCCTGATTCCGAATGAGGACCTCATCACCCAGAAGGTGGTCAACTGGACCTACACCGACAAGAACACGCTGGTGAAGGTCATCTTCAGCACCAACTACGACGCCGATCCCAACCTGGTCTGCAAGCTCGCCGTCGACATCGCCACCAGAACGCCGCGCGTCAGCACACTGAAACCGCCGAGCTGCCTGCTCAACGAATTCGCCGAAGCCGGGATGAAGTTTTCGCTGACTTTCTGGATCGACGATCCCTATGCCGGCATGGACAACGTGCGCAGCGACGTGATGCTGGCGCTGTGGCAGGCATTCAAGGAGAACAACATCCGCGTGCCCTATCCGGTGCGCGAACTCCGGGTGCGCGGCGGCGCGCTGCCGGTGGAAACCATCGTCGAAGGGCCGACCTGAGTGCTGACGTTTTCCGGTGACCTCACGCCTGCGACGCTGCTGCGGCGCTATAAGCGTTTCCTCGCCGATGTCGAATTCGCCGACGGCACCATCGCCACCGTGCACGTCGCCAATCCCGGCGCGATGACCGGCCTGCAGACGCCGGGCGCGCGGGTGTGGCTATCGAAGTCGACAAACGCCGCACGCAAACTGCCGTGGTCGTGGGAATTGATCGAAGCCGATTTCGGCCATGGCCCGGAACTGGTCGGCGTCAACACCATGCATCCCAATCCCATCGTCGCGGCGGCGCTGGCGGCGGGCGCCATTCCCGAACTCACCGGCTACGCGACCATTCGCCGCGAGGTGAAATACGGCACCGGCTCGCGGATCGATGTCCTGCTCAAACAGGACGGAAGGCCGGCCTGCTATGTCGAGATCAAGAACGTCCACCTGATGCGCAAGCCCGGCATCGCCGAATTTCCCGACTCGGTGACGGCGCGCGGCGCCAAGCATCTCGGCGAACTGGCGGCGATGGTTGCCGCGGGGAACCGGGCGGTGATGCTGTTCGTGATCCAGATCGGATCGGCCACGACCTTTTCGCTCGCCCGCGACATCGACCCCGCGTATGGGCGGGCCTTCGACAAGGCCCGCGCCGCGGGCGTCGAGGCACTGGCCTGGACCTGCAAACTGGCCCACCACGGCATTGCGCTCGATCGGCCCGTTCCAGTTGTGCCCTGATAACCTCACCCCTGCCCCGCCGTCCGGCGGGTTGCGCAACCGGCCCAATCCATTAAATTAGGCCCAATTCCCGTTATTTTCCCGCACCCGAACCCGAAAGCCGACATGAGCTACGTTGAAGCCACCAGTACGTCCCTGCGCAAGACCGGCCAGATCAAGCTCCATGGCCCTGTCGCATTCGCCGGGATGCGCAAGGCTGGCGCGCTGACCGCCAAGTGCCTCGACGAACTGGCGGCGATGGTCCGGCCCGGCTTACCGACCTCCAAGATCGACGATTTCGTCCGCGAATTCGCCTTCAGCCATGGCGCCTTTCCGGCGACGCTGATGTATCGCGGCTATCGCTACTCGACCTGCACCTCGATCAACCACGTGGTGTGCCATGGCATGCCCGGCGACCGCGCGCTGAAGGAAGGCGACATCGTCAACATCGACGTGACCCTCATCGTCGATGGCTGGTACGGCGACTCCAGCCGGATGTATGCAGTCGGCGAGGTGTCGCGCCGCGCCGAGCGGCTGATGGACGTGACCTATGAGGCGATGATGCGCGGCATCGCCGCCGTCAAGCCGGGCGCGACCACTGGCGACATCGGCCATGCGATCCAGAGCTTCGTCGAACCGCAGCAGATGAGCGTGGTGCGCGATTTCTGCGGCCACGGTCTCGGCCGCCTGTTCCATGACGAACCGAACATCATCCATATCGGCCGGCCGGGCGAAGGTGTGGTGCTGCGCCCCGGCATGTTCTTCACCATCGAGCCGATGATCAACCTCGGCAAGCCGCACGTCAAAATCCTGTCGGACGGCTGGACCGCGGTGACCCGCGACCGCTCGCTGTCGGCGCAGTTCGAACATTCGGTCGGCGTGACCGAAGCCGGCGTCGAGATTTTCACGCTGTCGCCGGGCAAGCTCGACAAGCCGCCTTACGCGACCGCCTGAGCGACTGAACAAAAAAGCACTCCGCATTATTGCTCCCTCATCCTGAGGAGCGATCCGAAGGATCGCGTCTCGAAGGATGAGGAGCAATTATCCTTGGCCTCATGGTTCGAGACGGCGCGATGCGCCTCCTCACCATGAGGATTGATCTCGATGGTCGCATCTCTTCCCCTCTCCCCTTGTGGGAGAGGGGAAGAACTCCGAGTGAGCCGATAGCTCAACGCCATTTCAACCCACACGCCGCAAGCGCGGTAAAACTCCGGCTCTCGTAACATTTGACACTTGCAAATCGGGTTCCACGCGGCATGGTTGTCGTGTTGAGCGAGCGACGTTGCCTCCATGTCCGAGTCGTCCGACGAACCTGCCAAGCCGAGCGGCTTCTCCGAAGCGCCGCATTATCACGGCCATCGTGAGCGGCTGCGCGATCGCTTCCGCGACGCCGGCGCGGATGCGCTGTCCGATTACGAACTGCTCGAAATGGTTCTGTTCCGAGCGCTGCCGCGGCGGGACGTCAAGCCGCTGGCGAAAACCCTGATCAACCGCTTCGGATCGTTCGCCGAAGTGGTCCATGCGCCGGAAGCGCGTTTGCGCGAAACCAGCGGCCTCGGCGATGCCGCCGTCACCGAACTGAAACTGATCGCCGCCACCGCGAGCCGCGTCGCCAAGGGGCAACTCAAGCAGCGCACGGTGCTGTCGTCATGGTCGGCGGTGATCGAGTATTGCCGCGCGGCGATGGCCTTCGCCGACAAGGAGCAATTCCGCATCCTGTTTCTCGACAAGCGCAACCAGCTGATCGCCGACGAACTGCAGCAGGTCGGCACCGTCGATCACACCCCGGTCTATCCGCGCGAAGTGGTGAAGCGCGCGCTCGAACTTTCCGCCACCGCGATCATCCTGGTGCACAATCACCCGTCAGGTGATCCGACACCCTCAACCGCCGACATCCAGATGACCAAATCGATCGTCGCGATTTCGAGCCCGCTCGGCATCTCGGTGCACGATCACATCATCGTCGGCAAGAACGGCCACGCCAGCCTCAAGGGCTTGCGGCTGATGTGACGTCGCTTGCGTCATCTTCGTCATGGCCGAATTTATTCCGCCATCCACGTCTTGAAGCCCGTGCCAGAAGAAGGCGTGGATGCCCGGGTCAAGCCTGGGCATGACAGGGAGGCAAACTACTGCCGCATCATGATCAAAGGATCGGCGCTGTCAGGGACGCGGCGCCATTGCGCGTTGTCGTCGGCTTCGAAGCGCCAGATTTCGCCCTTCGCCGACAGCAGCAGCATCTGGCCGCGCTCGATGCGCCACAGCTTCGGATTGAAGCTCGCGACCGAAGCATCGCAGCGCGGCTTGAGATAGACCTCGAAATTGCCGTCGCCGGCCTCGGTGTTGGTCAGCGTCAGTCCGCAGATGACGTTGCCGTTGCCGCGCACCATCGCCCAGTCGCCGATCATCTGGTCGGTGGATTTCGACAGCGCCCGCGCCGCTTCGAGATTCTGCAGCAGGTAAACGCCCTCGCCCGGACGCACGCCCTCGAAGATGCCGCTTTCGACTTCGGTCATGTCGATCACCGGCTGGCCTTCGGCATCCTGCAGCCGGACGATGTCGAGGCCCTTGACGCTCCACGACGCGACGCCAGCCATGAACGGCAGCGTCTCCGCGCAGCCCTTCTCGATCTCGAGCTTGAAACCCTGCCGCGCGGCGTCGCGTTTCAGCGTCACCACGCAGGTCTTGTCGCGGCCGGCGGTCGAGAACTCCCACTGGCCGACCATGTCGGTGGTCAGAGACGTGCCGCTCTGCGCGAATGATGGCGACCAGCCGAAACCGACAGCGATCGCGGCACAGGCCGCGATCCGCGCCAGACGGCGCAGTGCTGTCACTCCGAAACTGGACGCCATGCGCCGCACCTCAGCGGTTCTTGAGCGGCGTTTCGGCCACCGGCGTCAGCGGCGCCTTGCCGTCGAACCACAGCTTGAGGTTATCGACGACCAGTTGCTCCATCGCGCGGCGGGTGGTGACCGATGCCGATCCGACATGCGGCAGCAGCACCACGTTCTGCAACGCGCGCAATTCTTCTGGCACGTTCGGTTCGGTGGCGAACACGTCGAGGCCGGCGGCCATGATGGTGCCGTCCTTGAGCGCGGCGATCAGCGCCGGCTCGTCGATCACCGATCCGCGCGCGACGTTGACGATGACGCCCTCAGAGCCGAGCGCCTTCATCACCTCTGCGTTGACGATCTTCGCGGTCGAGGCGCCGCCGGGGGTGATGACCACCAGCGTGTCGACGTCCTTCGCCATGTCGATCAGGCTCGGATAGTGCTTGTTGCTGACGCCCTTCGCCGGATTGCGCGAGTGATACACCACCGGCACCTGCGAGGCTTCGAGGCGGCGCGCAATGGCCTGGCCGATACGACCCATGCCGACCATGCCGACGGTGCGGCCGCGCAGCGAGCCCCTGCTCAGCGGATAATCCCCGCCGGTCCACTTGCCGTCGCGCAGATAGCGTTCGGCCCGGGGAAATTCGCGCAGCGTCGAAATCAGAAGACCCAAGGCAACGTCAGCGACTTCCTCGGTCAGCACGTCCGGCGTGTTGGTGACGATGACGTTGTTGTCGCGGGCATGGTTGGCATCGACATGGTCGTAGCCGACGCCGAAGCTCGAGACGATTTCCAGTTTCGGAAACTGCGACAGCGCGGTCTTGTCCGCCTTGACGAGGCCCGAAATGGCGATGCCGCGGATGCGGCTGAGCACGTCCTTCGACAGGCGGTCGAGATCGTGATGGTTCTCTGCCTTGTGGACCGCGAATTTGGACGGAAAACCGTTGTCGATGGTCGCCTTGGACGGACCATAAATGAGCACATCGATCTTTTCTTGAGCGTTATTGGCAGCCATTACAGATCCTTTCCAAGCGCACTTTCATGCCAGCGTCGTAGCACAAGATGCGATACCAGCGAGAGAACCATATAGATCACTATCCCAGCGACGGACAGCAGCAGCAAGGCCGCGAACATGCGCGGAATGTTGAGCCGGTAACCGGATTCGGCAATGCGGTAGGCCAATCCGGAACCGGCGCCCGCGGAGCCTGCGGCGATTTCGGCGACCACCGCGCCGATCAGCGACAGGCCGCCTGCGATCCGCAGGCCGCCGAGGATATAAGGCAGCGCCGAAGGCAGTTTCAGATAGCGCAGGGTCTGGGTGCGCGAGGCGCCATAAAGCTGGAACAGGCCGGTGAGATTGCGATCGACCGATTTCAGCCCCAGCGTGGTGTTGGCGAGCACCGGGAAGAACGCCACGATCCACGCGCACACCACCACGGCGGCATGCTGCGGCAGATAGATCAGGAGCAGCGGCGCGATCGCGATCACCGGCGTGACCTGCAGGATCACCGCATAGGGCAGCAGCGAATACTCGACCCATTTGGAGCGGCTGAACAGCAGCGCCAGCGCGATGCCGCCAACAGCCGCTGCGACAAACCCTTCGAGCGTGGTGAGCAGCGTCGTCAGCAGCGACGCGAACAGGATCGACCAGTCCTTGATCAGCGTCTGCAAGATGAGGCTCGGCGCCGGCAGGATGTAGGGCGGGATGCCGTTGATGCGCACCGCCGCTTCCCATAGCGCCACCAGCACCGCGAGAATGGCGAGCGGCAGCGCGATGCGCGCGACTTTCGTTGCGGCGGCGTCCTGCGCGCTCATCGCTCGCCTCCTTCGCCGGAGGCCTTGGCCAAGGCAGCAGAGACGTCGCGGCACTGCGCGCCGTATTCGGGCGAAGTACGGAAGTCCTCGCCGCGCGGTTCGGGCGAGGTGATGCGAAACTCCGCGCTGATCCGCCCCGGCCGCGGCGTCATCACGATGACCCGCTGCGACAGATAGACCGACTCGAACACCGAATGAGTGACGAAGATCACGGTCTTGCGCAGGCGTCGCCACAGTGCGAGCAGATCGTTGTTGAGCTTGAAGCGGGTGATCTCATCGAGCGCGGCGAACGGCTCGTCCATCAACAGAATATCCGGATCGGGCGCGAGCGCGCGCGCCAGCGACACTCGCATCTTCATGCCGCCGGACAGTTCCCGCGGATAAACGTTGGCGAAATCGCTCAAGCCCACTTGCGCCAACGCTTCGTCGATGCGCGCCTCCACGTCAGCGCGTGCATCGCCGATCCTGAACGGCAGCCGCACATTGTCGCGCACGCTCGCCCACGGCATCAGGGTCGGCTCCTGAAACACGAAGCCGATGCGATGGCCGCCGTGATTGCCCGCGAAGGTTTCGACCTGTCCCGAAGTCGGCGCCGCCAAACCCGCGATCAACCGCAACGCGGTGGACTTGCCGCACCCCGACGGTCCGAGCAGCGAGACGAACTCGCCGCGCTGCACGGTGAGGTCAATCGGACCCAGCGCCGCGACGCCATTGTCGTAGGTCTTCGTCACATCGCGCAGGCTGACCGCCACGCCTGCCGATGCCGTGGCCGTGCTACCGGATTCGAGGATCGGGCTTTCGCTCACCGTGCGACCGTCACTTGTTTGGCCGCAGGTCGAGACCAACGCCCTTGTTGACGAAGCGCAGCGTATAGGACTTGCGATAATCGAGATCGCGCTTGACCACGCCAGCGCGCACCATCTTGCTGAAAAAATCCGCCATCCGCGCGTCGCTCATGGCGCCGATGCCGTCCTTCACGGTATCACCCGAGTCGACAACCCCGTATTCCTTCATCCTGGCGACACAATAGGCGAGAATCTCATCGGTCATTTCCGGGTTGAGTTTCTTGATCAGGTCGTTGCCCGGTTTGTTGTCGCCGTAGATGTAGTGATACCAGCCGATGATCGAGGCATCGACGAAGCGCTGCACCAGATCGGGCTTGTCGTCGGCGAGCTTTTGCCGCGTCTCGATCAGGGTCGAATAAGCATTGAAGCCGTAGTCGGCGAGCAGGATCACGGTCGGTGTGAACTTGGCCTGCTTCTCCACCGCGAACGGCTCGGAGGTGACGTAGCCCTGCATCGCGCTGTTCTTGTCGGCAATGAACGGCTGCGCGTTGGAAGTGTAGGGCTTCACCTTGTCCTCGCTGAAGCGATACTCGCTTTTCAGCCACTGGAAGTAGGTCGGCATCCCCTCCTTCGAGACGAACAGCGTCAGCGGCTTGAGATCCTCCAGCGTCTTTACCTTGGACTCGGGATGGGCGAGGAAAACCTGCGGGTCCTTCTGGAACATCGCCGCCACCGCCACCACCGGCACGTTGTTGGCGACGGCGTCGAACGATTGCAGGCTGTTCGCGCTCATGAAGAAATCGAGCTTGCCCGCGACCAGCAGCACCCGGTTGTTGACGTTGGGGCCACCGGGCACGATCGTGACATCGAGGCCGTAGCTCTTGTAGGTGCCGTCGGCGACCGCCTGGAAGAACCCGCCGTGCTCGCCTTCGGCCACCCAGTTGGTGCCGAACGAGACCTTGTCGAGGGTCTGCGGTTTGGCGGTGTCCGCCTTCTGCGCCAGCGCCGGACCGGCGAGCGCCGCGCACACGACACCCATGGTTAACGCTCGCAGCAAAAGGGCTGGGGTCATGATTGGACTCCGTCGATCATTCTGGCCCATGATAGGAGCCGAAGGCGCGCGGTCCACGAATTTCGGGGCGGCGCCGGTGGGGATTGCCCACGTTACTCCGCAATTCAGCTCAATGAAACGTCTCTCGATGAAACGTCCTTCAATCAAACGTCTGGTGTGATGACAGGCACGATCCCTCCCCGCGACTGGACCCGGCTGCGCTGGCCGGACATCGATCCCGCGACCTGCGCGGACTGGATCGCGGTGCTGCCGCTGGCGGCGACCGAACAGCACGGCCCGCATCTGCCGCTTGGCACCGACACCATGATCGCCGAGGCGTTTCTCGCGCGCGTGCATGCGATGCTGCCGCAGGATTTACCGGCGACCTTCCTGCCGATCCAGCACATCGGCATCTCCACCGAACACACCGACTATCGCGGCACCCTGACGCTGCCGCCCGAGGTCGCGATTCAAAACTGGATGGCGCTCGGCGAAAGCGTGGCGCGCGCCGGTATCCGCAAACTGGTGATGGTCACCAGTCACGGCGGCAACAGCGCAGCCATGAGTCTCGTCGCGCAGGAATTGCGTGCGCAGCACGAGATGCTGGCGGTGACGACGAGCTGGCATCGCTTCGGCATGCCGGAGGGATTGTTCGCCGACGACGAAGTGCGACACGGCGTGCATGGCGGCGCGATCGAAACCTCGATCATGCTGGCGGCGTATCCGGAGGTGGTGCGCACCGACAAGATCGCGGATTTCCGCCCGGCCAGTGTTGCGATGGACAAGGATTTCCGCTGGCTGTCGGCGCATCGTCCGGCGCCGTTCGCCTGGCTGGCGCAGGATCTTCATGTCAGCGGCGCAGTCGGCGACGCCACGCAGGCGAGCGCGGAGAAAGGTGAGCAGTTGCTCGATCACGGTGCGCGCGCGTTCTGCGAACTGCTCGCCGACATGCGCAAATTCGATCTCAAGGCGCTGACGCATCGCCCGAAGGCGTGAGCGGCGGTTTTGCTGACCTTCTTTCCCAATGCATAGGACCGTCATGGCCGGATTTATTCTGGCCATCCACGTCTTGGAATGTTGCTGGAAGGCGTGGATGCCGGGTCAAGCCCGGGCATGACATCGATATAAGCAGCGACTTCTTTTCCCTCCCCCTTGTGGGGAGGGTCGGCTGAACGAAGCGAAGCCGGGGTGGGGGTACTCCGCAAATCCTCGTTGTTTAACCCCCACCCGACGCATTGCTCGCTTCGCTCTCAATGCGCCACCCTCCCCACAAGGGGGAGGGATAAGCACCCGTCTCGCGGCTCAGCACCCTCTCAAGAGGAAAGGGTGTGCATCCCGCCGCACTCTTCGCCCCCAAAAATTCTTCTCCTGTCTTTGAACCGATCTGCGTCTCCCCTTCACCAATCGGTATGCGGACATGATGTCCGCCCGAAACAAGGATGGAGAGTGTCATGTCGATCAAGACCAAAATCGCCGCGTTCGCCGTTGCCGGCCTTGCCCTGAGCGGCAGCTTCGCGGCTACCACCACGCAGGCCCAGGCCGGCCATTACCATGGCGTCGGCATCGGGCTCGGCATCGCGACCGGCGCGCTGGTCGGCGCAGCGATCGCCAGCGGAGCCTATGCCGACGGCTATGCCTATCGCCGCTGTGGCTGGGTCCGCCAGTACGACGCCTACGGCAATTACATCGGCCGCGTCCGGACCTGCGACTACTGATCCTTTTCACCGCTCCGCCCGGCACGCTGCCTCATCCACAGCGCACCGGTCAGGCCCGCCCGGTTGTCCCCCCGGGCGGGTCTCCCTTTGCCTAAAATCCCACGCCCAAGCGCACGCGCAGCTGATGGCGCTCGAAATTGGTGAGATCGAGATGACCGATCTCGCCCTGCGCCTGTCCGGCAACCTGCACATTCCAGGCAATCGTCATGTTGGCGCGCGGCGACAGCATCACGTAGAGGCTGGGGCCGGCGAACACCGCCTCACCGGCGAAGCCCGACAGCGACGCGCTGTCATAGGCGCGCAGATAGCGGACTTCGCCGCCGGCATAGACACCGTTGGCAATCCGCGCCGCCAGTGCACCGCTCGCCTCGAGCACCGCAGACTGGCCCCACAGGCCGGTGTCATGATCGCGGGTCCAGCCCGGCGCGTAGACGAAGTTGAGCGCGCCGAACAGACGGTCGGCGATGATCTCGCGATCAAGCGCCACGGAAAAATCCAGCGCATGATCGCGCGCGCGCAAACCGGTGGCGGCATCGATGCGGCCGAGCGACGTATCGAGGCCGAACGTCAGGCCGAACGGCGCCGAGGCGCGATCGAGCAGACGATATTTCAGCTCGACGCCGCCCGACGCCACCGAGGCACGGCCGAGGTCGCTCATTCCCGGCACGCCGTCGATCGAATGCAGGCCGAACTCGACATGCGGCGCGATCCGCACATTCTCCAGCCAGGTGTATTTGAGCTGCAGCGAGGTCAGCGCCGCAACATAGCGCCCGGCGCGCTTGCCTGCGGCTGAGTCGGATTCGGCCTCGGCCTCGAGATCGCCTGCGCTGCCGATGTCCGAGCCGACGGTGAAGCCGAACATGTGTTCGCTGTCGAGGTTCAGCGCCGCCGCATCGTCGGCCCGCACCTCGGCGATGCCCGCGACTATCAGCCATGACAGCCCGACAGCCAGCGCGCGAGCCGAGCGAACCGCCGTTGTGTGACCGTCATAAACCGATGCCATGAGAAACCGCCGGGATGAGTTTGCAGTTGCGAATAACTTGCAATAAGATAAATGCAAGTCGTTCGCAATAGCAATCGCATGATCGGCGTTTTGGTGTGAACGACGGCAAGGGCCGGGGAAAAGACGAGAAATGCTGGGATTTCAGGGAAATAGGCGATGACGCCGCGCGCAAATCCGTGGTCTGAATGCCATCGAAAGTGTTGCAGCAGCAGTTCGTCCGGCACCCCGGTTGTTCAAGCCATGCGGAAATTCTGCCCGAGACTTGGCGATCTGAGACGTCTGGGCGGCGTGGCCGCGCTCGGCGCGCTGGCGCTTGGCCAGAGCGCGGCGCTGGCGGCCGATCTGCCCATCACAAAAGCACCGCCGGTTGCGCCGCTGTTCGACTGGAGCGGCGTCTATATCGGCGCGCACACGGGCTATGGCTTTGGCGGTTCAAACTCGACGCTGTTCGATCCCGCACCCTCGACCAACGATCACCGATACGGCGGCGCCTATGCCGGCGTGCAGGCCGGCACCAACGTCGTGCTGCCATCGCGCGTGCTGCTCGGCGTCGAAGCCGACATGACGTTTCCAAGCTATCTCGAATCCAACACCAACACCTCCCGCGTCACCACCGCGAACTCCGATCTGATCGAGCGGATGGATTATGTGGGAACGCTGCGCGGCCGCATCGGCTATGCCGCGCCCGACTGGATGATCTACGCCACCGGCGGCCTGGCATGGAGCGGCGGGCGCGTTCTCAACACGCTGCCGTCCGGACAGGACGAGAAAAAACTTCACACCCGCCTCGGTTGGAGCGCCGGCGCCGGTGTCGAATACGCCATCGCGCCGCAATGGAGCGCGCGGATCGAATATCTTTACAGCCGCTTCGACGATGCCGACGTGACGCTCCGTTCAGGCACGCGCCTTGCCTCGACGCTCGACTTCCAGACCGTGCGGCTTGGCCTCAACCGCAAGATCGACTGGTTCGATCCGGCAAAGCCCATCGCGCACAGCACCGACAACCCCAGTGGCTCGGACGTCTGGGAAATCTGGGGCCAGTCGACCTATCTGGCGCAGGGCTATCCGAGCTTCCACGCGCCCTACTCCGGCGCCAACTCCCTGTCGCCGAACGCGCAGGCCAAGGCGACCTGGACCAACAGCCTCTATCTCAACGCGCGTCTATGGGATGGCGGCGAGGTCTATTTCAATCCCGAACTCGCGCAGGGCTTCGGCCTCAGCGACACCGTCGGCCTTGCGGGCTTTTCCAGCGGCGAAGCGCAAAAATCGAACTTCCCGTCGCCGCGCTTCAACCCGTCGCGTCTTTATCTGCGCCAGACTTTCGGTTTCGGCGGCGAGCAGGAGACGCTGGAAAGCACTCCGACCCAGTTAGGGGGCAAGGTCGACGTGTCGCGGCTCACCATCCAGGCGGGCAAGTTCGCGGCGCTCGACGTGTTCGACAACAACGCCTACGCCAAGGACCCGCGCAAGGATTTCATGAACTGGGCGATCTGGGCGCCCGGGGCGTTCGACTATGCGGCCGACAAGGTCGGCCTGACCTATGGCGTGACGGCTGAACTCAACCAGAAGTCCTGGGCGCTGCGCGCCGGCTACTTCCTGATGGATGCGGAATCGAACTCCGACAATTTCGACATGCGCGTGTTCCAGCGCGGCACCTACGCCATCGAACTCGAACAGCGCTATGCGCTGTTCGGCAAGCCCGGCAAATTCCGCACCATCGCCTGGCTCAACAGCGCGTTTTCGGGCAGCTATCGCGAAACGCTCGACAACCCGGCGCTCAATCTCGACATCGCCCAGACCCGCAAGGGCCGCACCAAATATGGCTACGTGTTCAATGTCGAGCAGGCGGTGAGCGATGATATCGGCCTGTTCGCGCGCTGGAGCTGGAACGACGGCAAGACCGAGATCATGGCGTTCACCGACATCGATGCCAGCCTGTCGCTCGGCGCGTCGCTCAAGGGCACGTCATGGGGCCGGCCCGACGACACCATCGGCATCGGCGGCGCGGTCAACGCGCTGTCGCGCGATCATCGCGACTTCCTCGCCGCCGGTGGTCTCGGCCCGCTGATCGGCGACGGCCGCCTCAACTATCGCGAGGAAAGCATCATCGAGGCGTATTACGCGCTGGCGCTGACCAAGCACGTCACGCTGACCGCCGACTATCAGTTTGTGCAGAACCCGGCCTACAACGCCGACCGCGGGCCGGTGTCGATCTTTTCCGGACGCCTGCGCGGGGAGTTTTAGGTCTGCCCTTCTCCCCCTCTCCCCTTGTGGGAGAGGGTGGCGAGATTGAGCACAAGCGAAATCGAGCCGGATGAGGGGAAGAGCCGCAACGATTCTCAATGGTCGACGGGGCATGAAGTGACATCCCCCTCTCCCGCTTCGCGGCTGTGCCGCTCAGCACCCTCTCCCACGAGGGGAGAGGGGAAGAAAAGATACAGTCATCGATTCCTGAATTCGAAGCGCATTAAACACGATGCGTCGTCACATCAGCGCCTTCGCCGAGAACGACGTCGCCTGCGCCAATTCCCACGCATCGCGGAAGCGCGGATTGTCGGTGCCGGTCAGCAACTCGCCCGGCTGCAGTTGCGGATAAAGCCGCGCAAACGACAGCACCTCGGTGCCGGAGATCCGGTGCGAGAAGTGGATCGGGCGAATGTCCTGCGGATGTTCGAGGCCGGCGGCGGCGATCAGTTCGGCCAGCGCATGCAGCGTGGCGCGGTGATAATTGTAGACCCGTGTGGTCTTGTCCGGCACCACCAGCGCGCGATAGCGCGTCGGGTCCTGCGTGGTCACGCCGGTCGGGCAGCGGTCGGTGTGGCAACTCAGCGACTGGATGCAGCCCAGCGCGAACATGAAACCGCGCGCCGAATTGCACCAGTCGGCGCCGAGCGCCATCGCGCGGGCGAGATCGAACGCGGTCGCGATCTTGCCCGAGCAGCCGATGCGGATACGATCGCGGGCGTTGATGCCGATCAGCGCGTTGTGCACGAAGTTGACGCCTTCGCGCATCGGCATGCCGAGATGGTCCATGAACTCGGCAGGCGCGGCGCCGGTGCCGCCCTCATTGCCATCGACCACGATGAAGTCAGGATAGATCCCGGTCTCAAGCATCGCCTTGCAGATCGCGAGAAATTCCCAGCGATGGCCGATGCACAGCTTGAAGCCAGCCGGCTTGCCGCCGGAGAGGCGGCGCATCTCGCCGATGAATTTCATCATCTCGATCGGGGTCGAGAACGCGCGGTGATAGGCCGGCGAGATGCAGTCCTCGCCCATGGCGACGCCGCGAATCTTCGAGATTTCCTCCGACACTTTCGCCGCCGGCAGCACGCCACCATGGCCGGGCTTGGCGCCCTGGCTGACCTTGAGTTCGACCATCTTGATCTGGTCGTCGGTGGCGACGCGCGCGAATTCCTCGGGATTGAAACTGCCATCGCGATTGCGGCAGCCGAAATAGCCCGATCCGACTTCCCAGATCAGGTCGCCGCCGTTCTCGCGATGATAGGGGCTGACGCCGCCCTCGCCGGTGTCGTGGGCGAAGTTGCCTTTCTTCGCTCCGGCATTGAGCGCGCGCACCGCATTCGGGCTAAGCGCGCCGAAACTCATCGCCGAAATGTTGAACACCGAGGCTGAATAGGGCCTGGTGCAATCGGGCCCGCCGATGGTGATGCGGAAATGCTCATCAGCCTGCGGCTTCGGCGCCATCGAATGATGCATCCATTCGTAGCCGTCGCCGTAGATTTCCTCCTGGGTGCCGAACGGCCGCTTGTCGAGCTGCATCTTGGCGCGCTGATAGACCACGGCGCGGGTATCGCGGCTGAACGGTTTGCCGTCCTTCTCGCTCTCGAAGAAATACTGCCGCATCTCGGGGCGGATTTCCTCGAGCAGGAAGCGGATATGCGCCGAGATCGGATAATTGCGCAGCACCGCGTGGCTTTTCTGCAAAAGATCGCTGAGGCCGAGCGCCATGAGCCCGCCGAAGATCAGGATCGGTATCCAGAGAAACTTGAACAGCCGGGGCTCGAACGCGCCGAGCGTCACCAGAAGCGCGGTGATGACCGTGCAGATCGTCAGGATGATGAAACGCGGCGAGAACGGTAACATGAGCGTTTCCATGACGACCTCGATGGTGGGACCTGCTGACGGGACAACCCCTAGAGCAGGATGGATGCATCTGGATGACGAAAGTTACAGGTCGCAGGACAACCCGTGATATCGGCACTGTCATTATACACGATTGGCCCCGCGCCAAGCATGCCGCGATGGACTGACCCGCCCATCACGGGATGCAAAAACTGCGCGGACGACAACACCCACGTAGCCTGGATAACGACGATGTGAAAAACAGCCCCGCTTACCTAACGCAACCGGCGAAATGAGGTTCTTCCCGCGTCGCTACACTTCCCTCTCCCGTCGTGGGAGAGGGTGGCGAGATTGAGCACCAGCGAAATCGAGCCGGGTGAGGGAAAACGGCAACGCGGCTAAGGCGTGAGTACGCCCCCTCACCCGCTTCGCGGCTGCGCCGCTCAGCACCCTCTCCCACAAGGGGAGAGGGGAAGAAAGCAAACGCAAGCGCCGACCATGAGGAGCAAACTTCCCTCCCCGTTCTTACGGGAAGAGGTGAAGGTAGCCGTCAGGCGCTGCGCCGCAGCGGCTGGGCGCGGCCGGCATCGGCGATCGCCTTCATCGCCTCGTTGTGGCCGCCGAGTGCGCGCGTTAACTGCACTGCGGCGTCGAGCACCAGTTCGGACATCCGCGTCTTGCTCTCGGGCGTAAAGCGCGGCTTCGGCCCCGACACCGACAGCGCGCCGATCAGCTTGTTATCGGGACCGAACACCGGCGCGGCAATGCCGGCGCAATCAGGATCACGCTCGCCGAACGACATGCCGAGGAAATTCTGCCGGATCTCGTTCAACGCTTCGTTCGGCGCGCCGTCGAAAGCGAGGATGACCTTACCCGCGGCACCGCGATCGAGCGGCAGCAGCGCGCCGGCCTCGACCCGATCGAGGGTCGAATGCTGCGAGTCGACGCGGAAGACGCACAGCCGAAGCTTCTGGTCGTGACGGACATGGAAGGACGGGCTCTCCGTCCCTTCCGCCACCAGCCGCCGCAGCACCGGCATCACATGATCGTGGAGCCGGTTGGCGCGCTGATAGACCGCGCCAAGCCGGAACGGCGTCGGGCCGAGTTGATAGCGCCCGGTCGGAAGCTGAACGACGTAACCGAAGGCCTGAAGCGATGCGATCAGACGCAGCAGCGTACTTTTGTAGAGACCGGTGCGTCGCGCCAGCAGCGCCAGTGTCAGAGGCTCCGTCTCGCCTTCGAAAGCCTGGAGAATAGACAAGGCACGATTGACCGCAGCAACTCCTTGAGACGTCATGACGCTTCTCTCCCTACGCTACACGTGTTTCAGACCTTATCGATGACCTTTGAAATGACCGGGAAATACTGGTCGCCGAGGCCCTGCTCGACGGCTTCCTTCAGAACGGTTTCGGTGAGCGCCGCGCCGCGCAGATTGAGCCCGGCGTCGGCGGCAAGCTCCAGCGCGTAGGACAGATCCTTGAGCGCGTATTCGGTAGAGAATGCACGCTCGGGGAAATTGCCCGGCACGATCGCCTTCAGCCCGTGATTGCGTAGCGCGAAGCTGTCCGCCGATCCCTTGGCCAGCGTCTCCAGCAACAACTGTGGTTCAACGCCGTTGCGCCGCGCCACCGCGACCGCTTCCGACAGCGCGTTGACGGTTTCGAACAGCACCATGTTGTTGAGGATTTTTGTGACCTGGCCGGCGCCGATGCCGCCGCAGCGCGTGACGTCGGTGGCGAAGCAGCGGATCAGCGGTTCGACCTGCGCATAAAGGTCCGGCTCCGCGCCGACCATCACGCTCAGCGTGCCGTCCTGCGCCGCCTGCCGCGTGCGCGCGATCGGCGCATCGATCCATGACGCGCCCTTCGCGGCGAGTTCGGTGGCAAATGCGCGGGTCAATTCCACCGACGAGGTGCCGAGATCAACAACGGCTTGGCCCGGCGCGATCGACGCCAGAATGCCGTGCTCGCCTTCGACCACCGCACGAACATGCTTCGCGCTCGGCAGGCACAGGAAGATCACGCCGCTAGCACGCACCACCTGCGCGACCGAGGCCGCGACCGTGGCGCCATCGGCCTTGACGCGCTTGAGCGGCTCGGCGGCGAGATCGAAGGCAATAACGCTGCGGCCGCTTTTGCGGATCAGGTTGCGGCAGATTGGCTCGCCCATGACGCCGAGGCCGATGAACCCCAGCGCGTTGTCGTTCGGCGTTGCCATGGTGGCCTGTTCCTTCCGCCCTGCTTTTGGCTGCGCGTTGTCCGTCGCAGCAATCTTGTTCTGCTAGACAGAACTAGGTTCTATTTTTGACGTATTGGATTAATCCTTACACCCGCCGGACGGAGAAACTCAAGCGGGTTGGATGCCTCAAGCAATTGGGTGCTTCGAGTAGTTCCCTCATGGTGAGGGGCGCTTTTGCGCCGTCTCGAACCATAGCGCGCTGAAGACGCGCGTGAACGCGCTTATGAGGCCGAGACATGGCGTCTGGGCCTCATCCATCGAGACGCAGGCTACGCCTGCTTCTCTGGAGGAGGAGTGAGTTTGCGATGATGAACTTGGCTCGCGTCGTCCCCGCGAACGCGGAGACCCATAAACACGGCATCGTCTGCTGAAACGCGAAACGCAGCTCTCGGCGAACCAACCACGCTCAGGGAGTCTGGGTCCCCGCCTGCGCGGGGACGACATCGTATGTGGCGCACCCCTTTCCCCTCTCCCAACAAGAGCGTTTACGCCCGTCTTCGACGAGCTATGGGGAGAAGGAAAGAAGGGACATTCAGCGCCCCGCGCTCCTTACCCCACAAACGAGCGCAGCGGCTTTTCGTGAAGCGCGACAACATCCTCGCTGCCGTTCACGCGCGGATAGAGCTCGCGCACCATCGGATCGTGACCGGGAATGACGCGATCGGGATGGCCGGCGAGTTGCTCGACCTCGTGCCAGCCCTCGCACATGTCGCCGAGGTTGTAGAGGATCGGAAACGGATTGCGGCGCTGGATGTTGCCGTAATAGTGCGCGGCATCCGACGCCAGCACCACCGATCCGCGCGCGGTCTCGACACGCACCACCTGCAAGCCATCGGAATGACCGCCGACCAGATGCAGCGTCACGCCCGGCGCGATCACGTCATCGCCGTCGTGAAACACCACGCGATCGTTGAACACGTGGCGCACCATCAGCGTGACGTCCTCGCACGAAAACGGATGACGCAGCACACCGTGGCACATACAGCGCCCGGTCGCGTACATCATCTCGCGATCCTGCAGATGAAAGCGCGCATTGGGGAAGCGATCGAGATTGCCGGCGTGGTCGTAATGCAGGTGCGTCACCACCACATCGCGGATGCTCTCGGGCTTGACGCCGAACTTCGCCAGCGCATCGGCGGGATTGATGGTGAGCGTCCGCTGCCGCTCCTTGGCGGCCACGTCATTGAAGCCGGTATCGACCAGAATGTCGCCGGCTTCACCACGGATCAGCCACACGTAGTAGTCGAGATCGGTGCCTTCATTGTGAATGTCGGGATAGAGATAGTTCTGCTGGGGCGTCCGCCCGGTCATGGTGGCATAGCGCAGCGCGTAGATTTCGTAGGGATTGCTCAAGATCCGCCCCATCATCTTGTTGTTTGACGGGCGCAACCATACGAACGCGCCCCACGCCGCGCAATCCGGCACACACCGAAACAGAACGGCGCGGCAGCCCCGCCCTTTCACAACGGCGCGACCATTTTTTGTGTGCGGAACCTTCGCTGCGGTGCGGCGTTTCCCGTATCTCACGCGACCGCACAGCGGCCATTCTCACATACCGATCTGCGGGCCCTTGGAATGACTCTCGCGCATCTGAAGAATGACGGGCGGCCGCGCTCACACGAGCGCGACATTGACGATTTGTGCGTCAACACCATCCGCACCCTGACCATCGACGCCGTCCAGAAAGCCAATTCCGGCCATGCCGGAACGCCGATGGGCATGGCGCCGGTGGCTTACACACTGTGGCAGGAGGTGCTGCGCTACGATCCCGCTGATCCGCTCTGGCCGAACCGCGACCGTTTCGTGCTATCCGCCGGGCACGCGTCGCTGCTGCTGTACTCGCTGATTCATTTGAGCGGCGTCAAACGCGTTCATGACGGCAAGGTGACGAACAAGGCGGCGGTCGCGCTCGACGACATCAAGGCATTTCGCCAGATCGACAGCGTGACGCCGGGACATCCTGAATTTGGCCACACCACCGGCGTCGAGACCACGACAGGGCCGCTGGGACAAGGCTGCGGCAACAGCGTCGGCATGGCGATCGCCTCGCGCTGGTTAGGGGCGACCTACAATACGCCGCAGTACACGGTGTTCGATTTCGACGTCTACACCATCTGCAGCGACGGCGATTTGATGGAGGGCGTCGCCAGCGAGGCCGCGTCCCTCGCCGGCCATCTCGGCATCGACAATCTGTGCTGGATCTACGACAGCAACACCGTGACCATCGAAGGTCACACCGAACTCGCGTTCAGCGAGAACGTCGCCGAACGTTTTCGCGGCTATGGCTGGCACATCGTTCATGTGCCCGACGCCAATGATCGCCGCCGCGTGCGCGAGGCGCTCGACGAATTCAAGGAGACCAAGGGCCGTCCGACGCTGATCGTGGTCAACAGCATCATCGGCTATGGCGCGCCCGACAAACAGAACACCGCCACGATCCACAGCGATCCGCTCGGCGAAGAGGAAGTCCGCAAGACCAAGAAATTTCTCGGCTGGCCGGAAGACGCGCAATTCCTGGTGCCCGACGGCGTCATGGATTGCTTCGCGAAAGGCATCGGCCAGCGCGGCGCGAAACTGCGCGCGGCGTGGGAAAAATCGTTCGCGGGGTATCGCAAAGACAATCCCGACGAGGCACGCATCATCGAGCGCGGATTGGCTCACGAATTGCCCAAGGACTGGGATCGCGACCTGCCCGACTTCAAGGCCGACGCCAGGGGCATCGCCACCCGTGAAGCCTCGGGCAAGGTGCTCAACACGCTGGCGCAGCATCTGCCATGGATCGTCGGCGGCGCCGCCGACCTTGCGCCCTCGACCAAGACCAAACTGGCATTCGATGGCGCCGGCGCACTCGAAAAAGGCTCGCCCGGCGGCCGCAACATGCATTTCGGCGTGCGCGAACATGCCATGGGCGCGATCGTCAACGGCATGGGGCTGTGCCACCTGCGCGCGTTCGGCGCGACCTTCCTGATTTTCAGCGACTACATGAAGCCGCCGATCCGGCTCGCCGCACTGATGCGCGTGCCGATCTTTCATGTCTTCACCCACGACTCCATCGGTGTCGGCGAAGATGGCCCGACCCATCAGCCGATCGAGCAGCTTGCCGGCCTGCGCGCGATTCCCAATCTTGTGGTGCTGCGCCCGGCCGATGCCAACGAGGTGCGCGAGGCCTATCGCGTCATCATGACGCTGAAGGACCAGCCCGCCATGCTGGCGCT
This sequence comes from Afipia sp., assembly GCA_044464625.1. GTDB lineage: Bacteria > Pseudomonadota > Alphaproteobacteria > Rhizobiales > Xanthobacteraceae > Afipia. Next base: position 102,646 of record JBIQLC010000009.1, read on the forward strand.
GAGCCGCCAGCCGTTGCCGATCTTCGACCGCGGCAAATATGCCAGCGCCGATGGCGTGGCGCACGGCGCCTATGTGCTGGCCGACGACGACAATGGGAAGCCAGAGGTGATCCTGATCGGCACCGGCAGCGAGGTGCGGCTGTGCATCGCGGCGCATGAAGAACTGACCTCGCGCGGCATCCGCTCGCGGGTGGTCAGCATGCCGTCTTGGGATCTGTTCGAGAAGCAGGACAAGGCTTATCGTGACAGCGTTCTGCCGCCCAAAATCCGCGCCCGGGTGGCGGTCGAGCAGGCATCGCCGCTCGGCTGGGACCGTTATGCCGGACCGGACGGCGAAATCATCGCCATGCATAGTTTTGGCGCGTCCGCGCCCCTGAAAGACCTTTTGACAAAGTTCGGCTTTACATCGGACAACGTCATTGGCGCGGCGTTGCGCCAGATCGAACAGAACAAGGCATCATGAATACCGTCAAGGCTCTCCAGAAACATGGCCAGGCCGTCTGGCTCGATTTCCTCGCCCGTGGCTTCATCGAGAAGGGCGACCTGAAAGCACTGGTCGACAAGGATGGCGTCCGCGGCGTCACCTCGAACCCGTCGATCTTCGAGAAAGCCATCGGCGGCAGCGACGAGTACGACAGCGCGATCTCGGCTCTGCTCAAGGAGCGCGACCGCACCATCGGCGATCTCTACGAGGCGCTGGCGGTGCAGGACATCCAGAAGGCCGCCGACGTGCTGCGGCCGGTGTTCGATGAATTGAAGGGCGAGGACGGTTTCGTCAGCCTCGAAGTGTCGCCGTATCTGGCGCGCGACACCGAAGGCACCATCGCCGAGGCGCAGCGGCTGTGGCGCGAGGTCAAGCGCGACAACCTGATGATCAAGGTGCCCGGCACGCGCGAGGGCATCCCGGCGATCGAGAAGCTGATTTCGCAGGGCATCAACGTCAACATCACCTTGCTGTTCGCACAGAAGATGTATGCCGACGTACTCGAAGCCTATCTCAAGGGGTTGGAGTCCTTCATCGCCGCCGGCGGCGATGTGAAGAAGATGGCGAGCGTCGCCAGCTTCTTCGTCAGCCGCATCGATACCGCGGTGGACAAGCAACTCGACGAGAAGATCGCCGCCGCCAACGACAAGGACCAGAAGGCGCATCTGGAATCGCTGAAGGGCAAGGTCGCGATCGCCAACGCCAAGCTCGCCTATCAGCACTACAAGAAAGTCATCGCCTCGGATCGCTGGACAAAACTTGCCGCCAAGGGCGCCAAGGTTCAGCGCCTGCTGTGGGCCTCGACCGGCACCAAGAACAAGGCCTACAGCGACGTGCTGTATGTCGAGGAGTTGATCGGCCGCGATACGGTGAACACCGTGCCGCCGGCAACGCTCGATGCTTTCCGCGATCACGGCAAGCTGCGCGACAGCCTCGAAGAGAACATCAAGGACGCCGAGAAGGTCCTCGCCGATCTCGCCAAGGCCGGCATCTCGCTCGACGCCATCACCGACAAACTGGTCGATGAAGGCGTGCAACTGTTCGCCGAAGCCGCCGACAAGCTGCTCGGCGCCGTCGCCCACAAGCGCGCCACCATGCTCGGCGCCAATGTCGACGGCCAGAAGCTCGCGCTCGGCACCGACCTCGACAAGGCCGCGAAGGCGCTGGCGGAAGACTGGCGCGCGAGCGGCAAGATCCGCGCGCTGTGGCAGCGCGATCCCTCGGTGTGGACCGGCAAGGACGAGAACAAGTGGCTCGGCTGGCTCGATGCGGTCGAGCGCGAACAGGCGACGCTGACGAAATACAAATCATTCTCCGACTGGGTGAAGCGCGAGAAGTTCACCGACGCCGTCGTGCTCGGCATGGGCGGTTCGAGCCTCGGGCCGGAAGTGCTGGCGCTGACCTTCGGACGCCAGGGCGGCTTCCCGCAACTGCGCATTCTCGATTCGACCGATCCGGCGCAGGTGATGCGCACCGAGTCCGATATCACTCTCGGCAAGACGCTGTTCATCGTGTCGAGCAAATCGGGCAGCACCACCGAGCCCAACGCGCTGATGGACTATTTCTTCGCGCGCCTCAATGAAGAAACCAGCGGCAAGGCCGGCCATCATTTCGTCGCCGTCACCGATCCCGGCTCGTCGCTGGAGAAGGTCGCGACCAAGCGCGGCTTCGCCCACATCTTCCATGGCGAGCCGACCATCGGTGGCCGCTATTCGGTGCTCTCGCCGTTCGGCCTCGTGCCCGCTGCGGCGGCCGGTGTCGATCTCACCAACTTCCTCGATCTTTCGGCGGCGATGGTGCGCGCCTGCGGCGCCGGCGTGCCGCCAGCGGAAAATCCCGGCGTGCAACTTGGCCTCGCGCTTGGTGCTGCGGCAAAGGCCGGACGCGACAAGGTGACATTGAGTGCCTCGGAGCAGATCGAGGACTTCGGCGCATGGGCCGAACAACTGATCGCCGAATCCACCGGCAAGAACGGCAAGGCGCTGATCCCGCTCGAAGGCGAAACCCTCGGCAAGCCGGAGCTTTACGGCCGCGACCGCATCTTCATCGACCTGCGGCTGAAGGGCGATGACGACAGCGACTGCGAAGCCGCGCTCGCCGCGCTGGAAAAGGCGGGTCACCCTGTGGTGCGCATCGCGGTGACCAGTCCCGACCATATCGGGCAGGAATTCTTCCGCTTCGAGATCGCCACCGCTGTTGCCGGCGCGGTGATGGGCATCAACCCGTTCGATCAGCCGGATGTGGAATCCGCCAAGGTCAACACCCGAGACCTGATCGCCGCGTTCGACAAATCCGGAAAACTCCCGGCCGAGACGCCGGCGGCGACCGATGGCAGCATCGCGATCTTCACCGACACCAAGAACGCCGAGGCGCTGCGCAAGGCCGGCGCCGATGGCAGTCTCACGTCGTGGATGAAGGCGCATCTTGGCCGCATCAAACCGGGCGACTACGCCGCGCTGCTGGCCTATCTCGATCACGACGAGGACAACATCGACGCCGCGCAGACCATCCGCATGGCGATCCGCAACGGCAAGCACGTCGCCACCTGTGTCGGCTTCGGCCCGCGCTTCCTTCACTCGACCGGGCAGGCCTACAAGGGCGGGCCCAACACCGGCGTGTTCCTGCAGATCACCGCCGACGACGCCAAGGATCTTGCGGTGCCCGACCAGAAGGCGAGCTTCGGCATCATCAAGGCGGCGCAGGCGCGTGGCGATTTCGACGTTCTGACCTCGCGCGACCGTCGCGCGCTGCGGCTTCACATCAAGGGCGATATCGCCAAGGGCCTCGCCGACATCCACTCCGCCGTCAACGCCGCGCTCAAATAGGACTCCGCCCATGCAAATCGGACTGATCGGCCTTGGACGCATGGGCGGCAACATCGTTCGACGCCTGATCGCCAAGGGCAAACACCATGTCGTGGTGTGGGACAAGGATGCCAAGGCGATTCAGTCGCTCGCGAGCGAAGGGGCGACCGCGAGCACGTCGATCACCGACATGATCGGCAAGCTCAAGGCGCCGCGGGTGATCTGGGTGATGCTGCCCGCCGGCAAGATCACCGAGGATACAGTGACGACGCTCGGCCAGTCGCTGCAACCGGGCGACACCATCATCGATGGCGGCAACACCTTCTGGCAGGACGATGTGCGCCGCGCGCAGGAACTGAAGGAGCGCGGCATCCATTACATGGATGTCGGCACCAGCGGCGGCGTGTGGGGACTGGAGCGCGGCTATTGCATGATGATCGGCGGCGAAGCCGATATCGTCAAACGGCTCGATCCGGTTTTCGCCGCGCTCGCGCCGGGCCTCGGCAAGATTCCACGCACCGAAGGCCGCGAGGGTCGCGATCCCCGCGCCGAGCAGGGCTACATCCACGCCGGACCGACCGGCGCCGGGCACTTCGTCAAGATGGTGCATAACGGCATCGAATACGGCCTGATGCAGGCCTATGCCGAAGGCTTCGACATTCTCAGGAACGCCAATATCGACGCGCTGCCCGAGAAACATCGCTTCGATCTCAACATCGCCGACATTGCCGAGGTGTGGCGGCGCGGCAGCGTGGTGAGTTCATGGCTGCTCGACCTCACCGCGGCGGCGCTGGCGAAGAACGACACGCTGGAAAACTATTCCGGCTTCGTCGAAGATTCCGGCGAAGGCCGCTGGACCATCAATGCCGCGATCGACGAGGCGGTGCCCGCCGAAGTCATCACCGCTGCGCTCTATGCGCGCTTCCGCTCGCGCAAGGAACACACGTTCGCCGAAAAGATTCTTTCAGCTATGCGCCACGGCTTCGGCGGCCACAAGGAGCCGCCGCAGCCCGCGAGCGCGAAAACATCCGCGAAAAACCAAAAGGAGCGCTGATGAGTCCTGCCGCAACGACGAAGCCCAAAGTCCCCGATTCGTGCTGCTTTGTGATCTTCGGCGTGACCGGCGACCTCGCGCACCGGCTTGTCATTCCCGCGCTCTACAATCTCGAAGAAGCCGGGCTGCTGCCGGAAAACTTCTGCGTCGTCGGCGTCACCCGCACCGAGATGCAGAGCAAGACGCTGCACGACGACCTGATGAAAAGCCTTCATCACTTCGCCACCCGGCCGATCGACAAGGCTGTCGCCGCGAAGCTGCTGAGCTGCATCGCCACGGTGGAAGCCGACGCCAGTGATCCGTCGTCGTTCCTCCATCTGAAGACCCATCTCGAGAAGCTCGCCGAACGGGGCATCCGCAATGCGCTGTTCTATCTCGCGGTGCCGCCAACCGCGTTCAAACCGATCAGCGATGCCCTGGGGCAGATGGGGCTTCTCAAGCAGGACAAGGATTGCTGGCGGCGGCTGGTGATCGAAAAGCCGTTCGGCACCGACCTCGAAAGCGCGAAGACGCTCAACCGCGACCTGCTCAAGATTGCTAACGAACACCAGATCTACCGGATCGATCACTATCTCGGCAAGGAAACGGTCCAGAACATCCTGGTGCTGCGCTTCGCCAACGGCATGTTCGAGCCGATCTGGAATCGCAACCACGTCGATCACGTGCAGATCACCGTGGCGGAAACCCTCGATGTTGGCCGTCGCGGCAGCTTCTACGACGCTACCGGCGCGCTGCGCGACATGGTGCCGAACCATCTGTTCCAGTTGCTGTCGCTGGTGGCGATGGAGCCGCCGTCGCGCTTCGATGCCCATTCGGTGCGCTCGGAGAAATCCGACCTGCTCAATGCGGTACAGGTGCAGACCGAGGCAGAGGCGCTGACAAATTCGGTGCGCGGGCAGTATGTCGGCGGCACCATCGGCGAACGTGAGATCAGCGATTATCGCAAGACCGACAAGGTCGCCGCGCAGAGCGCCACCGAGACCTACGCCGCGCTCAAGCTCACCATCGACAACTGGCGCTGGGCCGGCGTGCCGTTCTATCTGCGCACCGGCAAATCGCTCGCCGCCAAGCGCACCGAGGTCGCGGTGCGCTTCAAGGATGCGCCGCTGTCGATGTTTCGCGCCGTCGAGGTCGAGCGGCTGTCGCAGAACTATTTCGTCATCGGCGTCGAGCCGAACGAAGGCGTCACCCTGCAGTTCAACACCAAGGTGCCGGGGCCCTCGGTGACGGTGGACGGGGTCGAGATGAAATTCCGCTACAAGGATTATTTCAGGGCGGCGCCCAGCACGGGCTATGAAACCCTGATTTATGATTGCATGATCGGCGACAACATCCTGTTCCAGCGCGCCGACAGCGTCGAAGCCGGTTGGCGCGTGGTGCAGCCCTTCCTCGATGCCTGGAAGAACGCAGGCAGCAATGGACTCGCCATGTACAAAGCCGGCAGCGATGGCCCGACCGAAGCAAACGACCTGATCGGCCGCGACGGCCGCCGCTGGCGCAGCATCGAGCCCGCATGAGCGCTCCGCCCAACCGCGAGCTTGTGACTGTGCCGGACGCGCAGCGGCTGGCCGAAGTCGCCGCCGCCCATCTGGTCGCGCGGATGGATCAGAACCCGGACACCATCGCCGTCTGCCTCACCGGCGGCTCGACCCCGGCGCGACTGTACGAACTGCTGGCGACGCCGCCCTGGCGCGAGCGCATTCCGTGGCCGCGCGTGCACTGGTTTCTGACCGACGACCGCTTCGTTCCGGAAAACGATCTTTTGAGCAACAACGGCATGGCGCGCCGCGCCTTCCTCGATGCCTGCGCGCCGCCCGAAAACATCCACGCCATCGACACCACCGCGCCGACACCCGACGACGCCGCGCAGCGCTACGAGCACGAGTTGCGCACCTTTTACGCTGCCCGCGCCGGCGCGCCGCTGTTCGATCTGGTGCTGATGGGGATCGGCCCCGATGGCCACACCGCGTCACTGTTTCCGGGAATGTCGGCGCTGAGCGTCCGCGACCGTTGGGTGGTCGGCGTGCCGCAAGCCAACGTCGCGCCGTTCGTGCCGCGCGTGACACTGACCTTCGAGGCGCTCGGCTCGACGCGTGAAATGCTGTTTCTGGTTTCCGGCCATGACAAGGCGCTGATCATGACCCGGCTGCTGTCCGGCGAGAATTTGCCGGCAGCGCGGGCGCGCGCTGCCCATGGCAAGACCATATGGCTGCTCGACGAAGCAGCCACGCCCTGATTGCGAGCATCCATGACCTTGTCGCCCCACCCTCTCCCCGGTATTTCGGCGATCGTCATCATGGGCGTGTCGGGTTCGGGCAAAAGCACCATCGGCGCGGCGCTCGCCGAACGCATCGGCTTCGCCTTCGAGGACGGCGACGCCTATCATCCGGAAGCGAATGTCGCCAAGATGCATGCCGGCATTCCGCTGACCGACGAGGATCGCTGGCCGTGGCTGAAAGCGATCGCCGCCGCGATCGACCGCAAGGCGGAGGCGCATACGCCGGTGATCATCGCCTGCTCCGCACTCAAGCGCGCCTATCGCGATATTCTGGTGCACGGCCGCGACGATGTCCGCATCGTCTATCTCAAAGGCACGCAGGACGTGACCGCGCAACGGCTGTCCCGCCGCGACCATCACTTCATGCCGGCCTCGCTGCTCGACAGCCAGTTCGCCACTCTTGAGGAACCGGAGCCCGATGAGCGCGTCATCACGGTGTCGATCGACGGAACGGTGGACGAGATCGTCGCCGGCATCGTCGAACGTCTCATTCCCGCGATCGATAAGGCGAAAGCATCATGACAAGAATTCGCCTGGTGATTTCCGATGTCGACGGCACGCTGGTCACCCGTGACAAGCGACTGACGGCAGCGAGCGTCAAGGCGGTGCAGACGTTGCGCGATCACGGCATCCGGTTTTCGATCACCAGCAGCCGGCCGCCGTTCGGGATGCGGATGCTGTGCGCGCCGCTCAAGCTCGATCTGCCGATCGGCCCGTTCAACGGCAGTTCGCTGGTCATGCCCGACCTCACCGTTCTCGATCAGGCGACCATTCCGCCGCGCGCGGCGGCCGCGAGCGTGGCGCTTTTCGCCCGCAACGGCATCGACGTCTGGCTGTTTACCAACAGCCAATGGCTGATCCAGCGTGACGACGGCCGTTACGTGCCGCACGAACAGAAAACGATCGACACCGCGCCGGTCCGCCTTGCGCCCGGCGCGACGCCGCCCGATGGCATTTGCAAGATCGTCGGCGTCAGCGGCGATTTCGATCTGCTCGTCCGCTGCGAAACCGAGTTGCAGTCCCTGCTCGGCCGCGACGCGCAGGCAGCGCGCTCGCAGAACTACTATCTCGACGTCACCCCACCCGGCCACGACAAGGGCGCGTTCGTTGCAGCGATGAGCGAGCGGCTCGATATTGCGCGTGAGGACATCGCCACCATCGGCGACATGTCGAACGATCTGCCGATGTTCGCGACCAGCGGCGTCTCATTCGCCATGGGCAATGCTGCCGATCCGATCAAGGCCAAAACCACGTACGTCACCGCCGCAAACGAGGACGACGGCTTCGCCAAGGCGGTCGACAGGATTCTCGAGCTGAACGGCTAGTGTCCTGAATCCGAAGTTTGTCCGACCAGGTCTGGACCGCCGCACTCGATCAGGTGGTGCGCTGGACCGCCGGCTTCTTGCCCGTGTGCAATGCCTGGTAGAGATTCTGCGCGGTGTTGACCAGCGCGATATGGGTCAACGCCTGCGGGAAGTTTCCAGTCTGGCGCTGCACGCTGACGTCGTACTCTTCGGCCAATAGCCCGACATCGTTGGCGACGCTCGCCACGCGGCGAAACAGTTCGCGCGCCTTGTCGATATTGCCGCCCAGTACGTGGGCATCGGCGAGCCACAGCGTGCAGGCAAGAAATGCGCCCTCGATCGGCTCATTCTCGTGCGGCTCGAGCTCACGCGGATCATGCCGCATGATAAAGCCTTCGCGCATCAGGTGCTTCTCGATCGCGGCAATGGTGCCAGCCATGCGCGGATCGGACATCGGCAGGAAGCCGACCGCCGGGAGCAGCAGCAGGCTCGCGTCCAGCATGTGCGAGCCATAGGATTCGGCGAAGGTATTGCCATGCTTATCGAAGCCGCGCGCGCAGATATCGGCATGGATTTCGTTGCGGATTTCGCGCCATTCATCGACAGGTCCGTCGAAACCGAAGGTTTCGACACTCTTAATTCCGCGGTCGAACGCCACCCAGCACATCACCTTCGAAAACACATAGTGCCGCCCCGGCCCGCGCCGCTCCCAGATGCCGCTGTCGGTACGGTCCCAGATTTTCGCAAGATGCTTCAAAAGGGCGCGCTCGATGCCCCACGTCACGCCGTCGAGCTGGATCTTGGCAACGCGCGACTGATAGAACGCGTCCATCAGTTCGCCGTAGACATCGAGCTGGATCTGCGCGTGCGCGGCATTGCCGAAACGTACCGGCTTCGCGCCCTCATAGCCGGACAACCAGTCGGCTTCCCATTCGAGCAGCCGCCGCTGGCCGGTGATGCCGTACATGATCTGCATTTCGGCGGGCGCGCCGGCGACCGAGCGCAACAGCCAGTTGTGCCACGCCGCCGCTTCCTCGTGATAACCACCGTTCATCAGCGCGAGCAGCGTGAAGGTGGCATCGCGCAGCCAGCAGAAGCGATAATCCCAGTTGCGCGAGCCGCCGAGCTTTTCCGGCAGCGACGTCGTCGGCGCGGCGACGATGCCGCCGGTCGGCGCATAAGTCAGCGCCTTGAGCGTGATCAGCGAACGATGCACGAGATCGCGGTGACGCCCTTCATAGATGCAGGCGTCCGACCACTCGGTCCAGAACGCGTCGGTGTCGACCAGCGCCTGATCGGGATCGATCGCCTTGGGCACCGGCAGGTGAGACGGATCATAGGTCAGGACGAACGAGGCGGTTTCGCCAGCGCTGATGTCGAACTCCGCCACCGTGGTCATGTCGGCGCCTTTCACCGGCACCGACGTGCGCAGCGCCACCATGTCGGGGCCGGCCACCGCCAGCAGCGTGCCGTCATCGAGACGCCTGACCCACGGAATGTTCGTTCCGGAGCCGAAGCGAATGATGAGCTCCATCGTCATGGCGACGGTGCCGCGCTCGCCGCGCACCAGCCTGACGATATCGGAGGCCTGGCCGCGCGGCGGCATGAAGTCGATCAACGTCACCGCACCGTCCTCGCATTCGAACAGCGTTTCGACGATGAGGGTCTCGCCGCGATAGCGGCGCGTCACGAATTTGGGTTTGCCCTTGGGCGCAATCAGCCAGCGCCCGTTGTCTTTCGAACCAAGCAACGCTGCGAAGCAGGCCTCCGAATCGAACGCCGGCCAGCACAGCCAGTCAATCGATCCGTCACGACCCACCAAAGCAGCAGTCAGGCAATCGCCGATAAGGGCATAATCTTCAATACGTGATGCCAATTGTCCTCGCCCCGCTCAAGGAAGCCGCAAGACGCCGAAACGACACACCGAAGCGCGCCGGGACGGCGTGGGCACAAGCATAATCTCCTGGGCGGCGAGAGGTTCCTTCGCGTGATCACAAGTTCATGAGCGGCGACGATGCAAGCGGATGGCGATCCTGGCGCGCCAGGATCATCCATTCGGCTAGCAGGGAGCGCCGGTGCTATGCCGCGCGAACCGAATTCAGGAATTTTCTCACTTCGACCTGAAGCCGTTGGCTGTCGCGCGACAGGGTTTGGGCGGATGACAGCACCTGCGAGGACGCCGATCCCGTTTCCACCGCGCCATGCTGAAGATTGCCGACATTCGAAGTCACCTGTTGCGCGCCTTGCGCGGCGTGCTGCACGTTGCGGGCGACCTCCTGCGTGGTCGCGCCCTGCTCTTCGATGGCGCTGGCGATCGTTGAGGAAATCCCCGACAGCCGCTCGATCGTGGTGCGGATCTGGTTGATCGCGGCGACAGATTCCTGCGTGGCGGCCTGAATGCCGCTGATCTGCTGACCGATCTCGCCGGTCGCCTTGCCTGTCTGTTCGGCGAGCGCCTTCACTTCGGACGCGACAACGGAGAATCCCCGGCCCGCCTCTCCGGCACGCGCAGCCTCGATCGTCGCATTCAGAGCAAGGAGATTGGTCTGGCCGGCAATGTTGTTGATGATTTCGACGATGTCGCCGATGCGCGCCGCGGCGCTCGACAGCGCGCCGATGCGATCGGTCGCGGAATGCACCTGACCTACCGCATCGCCGGCCATCTGCGCCGATTCCTGCACTTGCCGGCTGATTTCACGCACCGAAGACGTCATCTCTTCGGTGGCCGACGCCACCGAATTCACATTCGACGACGCTTCTTCCGATCCGTTCGCGACCTGCGCCGCGAATTCCTGGGCACGGTCCGCGTTCGACGCCAGCGTCGTCGCGGAAGCTTCGAGTTCGGTGGCGGCGGATGCGACCGCCTGCACGATCTCGCCGATCGCGGCTTCAAACGAATCCGCGATCTTCGTCATATCCGTCTTGCGTTGAACCTCGGCACGCTGCTGGGTGGCATCGACTTCGGTGCGGCCGAAACGAATGAGGGTTTGCACGGTTTGAAGATTGCGCAGCGCTTCACCAATCTCGTCATCGCGCTTGATCTCGATGCGATTGTCGAACTTGTCCTGCACCAGATTGAGCATCGTGTCGTTCAGATGCTGCATCGGGCCTTCGAACGCGCGTAGGGTCTGGCGCCCGGCCAACCCGCTCATCAAGATTCCCGCTGCGGCGAGGCCGATCAGGGACAGACCGGCCGTGCCACCCACAACGGCTGCGCCCATTGCGCCGACCGCAAGCAGGAAAACCGTCTGAAGCGTGATCATGGTCATCAGCCGTGCCCGCACGGTCCGTGTGAGCAAACCGAAACGGTCGAAGATCGAGCGCTTGCGCAGGATACCGGCGTCGATCCGGTACTGATGCGGCTTGTTTTCGCGAATGGCGGCATAGACCTGTTCGGCCAATGCGCGCTGATCGGCCGCGAGCTTGGTCCGGATCGAAGTGAAGCCTGTCACCTGCCCGTTCTGCCGAATCGGCGACGCCGTCGCCAGCACCCAATAGAACCCGCCGTTCTTGCGGCGATTCTTGATCGCGCCGACCCAGGGTTTTCCGAGCTTGAGCGTATCCCACAGGTTCTCGAACGCTTCCGGCGGCATTTCCGGATGGCGGACAATGTTGTGCGGTTTGCCGATCAACTCCTCAGATGTGAACTCCGCCGCGTCGATAAAATCCTGATTGACGTAGGTCAGCTTGCCCTTGAGGTCGGTTCTGGAAACGATCAGCGTTTCATCGGAAACAAGATACTCGTCATCGGTAACGGGGAGATTCTTCCGCATGGCTGGGGTCCATCGAGTTCTAGCGATTGGATTGTTCGGAATACACGGTCGCGCGCAGCTCTGCGGAAGCGGGGATATGCCGCTGACGCCAAGCCAACAGTGATGTTCTTGGGAAATTCCCGAAGGAGTAGCGTGATACTGGCGAGGATCGCTGCAAGCGGACCACCGCGTGACACCTTCTGTGACGGTTAAGCTCCCGGTCTTCGTCCGGGGACGTTTCACATCGACAGGAAGGCTAAGACCATTCTGGTTAAGAAACGGGAACCGCAACGGAGCGCGCTGCAAACAAACTTGCAGGATCGGTCATCAGCCGTACGCAGAACTACAGATCGTCACACGATGGATATACCGACGTTCGTGATGCACGGCAGTGCCGCGCTGCGCGAACGACGACAGAAATAGGAAGACCGGCCTACTGTTTTGAAGATTTACTCTTGTGCGGTGCCGGTGAGATCGGACGAATGATGAGCCGGTCCAGATTGTTGGGATTCTGCAATTCCAGAAACTCGACCGCGAATCCATTGGGCAGTAGGCGGACAACGCGGCCGATACAGGCCCCCACCGCGAGCGGGGTGCCGATCGAGGGTTGCAGTTCGGCGGACACTGCTACCCCGGAAGCCGACATATCGATGACGAAACATTTGTGGATGCTGCCATCCGCCAAGGCCAGGGTGGAGTGCGGACTGGCCGGGATGACGCGCGGCGCCCGCCTCGCATCCGGCATCTGTGGATTCTTCAACTTGTTCTCGAGCCAGGTGAGCTTGTTCGCCAGTTGCTCGCGCTGTGCGCGATCCATCTCGAGCTCGACCAGCAGGCTGTTCGACGTCTTGTCGGTGATACGTCCTTCGAACTTGCCGAAGTCGCGGAAGTAGGATGCGAACTGATCCCCAACCTTTCCGACAACCGGCACTTCGACCGTCATCCGGAATGGCGAAACGCGGGTCGTCCGGCACGCGAACGTGCGCGGCTTTCCCTGCGGATCAAACCAGTTCGCTAACGTGTAGTCGCCGCCAACCGAAACCCTGACGGCTCGTTGCTTAAGAAACTCTTGGACAGACACGGCGTAATCCCATGAAAATGGAACTGCGCAGCCGCCATAATATGTGTCACCCCTGTGACGCAATCGGCCGAAAGACTCGGGTTGAACCAACGGTGATCAAAGGCGAATGAATTCGCCTGCGATTTAAGATGAATTCTACGGATATTGCCGCCGGAGACCGACGAGCGCGGCCCGCGCCATCGAAATGGCCGCGCGCCTATTTGCGTCTCGATTCAGCTGCGCCCCTTGTTCAGGATCAGTTCGATACGTGCAGCAATCTCCAGAAGCTTCCTGTCCGAATTCCTGCGCCCGATCAGCATCAGGCCGGCAGGAAGGCCGTCGATCGGCAGCGGCAGCGAGAGCGAAGGACAATCGAGAACATTGCCGACGCGTGGATTGCGCAGCACCAGCCCGTTGGCCTCGTGGAATGCGGCGTCCTCCTGAACCGCCGACAAAAGCGGCGCGCGGATCGGTGTTGTCGGAACAATGATGACTTCGTTGTCCGGCAACGACGCCTCGAACGAATGGATGACCGCATCGCGCAGCCGCGTCATGCGCACATAGTCGACCGCCTTCACGCCTGCCCCGGCCTCGATCCGCACACGCGTCTTGGGATCGACGCCGTCCAAACTGGAGATGCCAAGCTCCGCGAGCGTCGCCGCAACCTCGATCGAGGGAAATGTCCCGATCTTGTCGATCGCCGCCGCCTCGTCGAGGATCGGCTCGATCGATCCGTCCTCAATCCGCACGCCTGCCGCACGAAGTTGCCGGACCGCGTTTTCAAACGCGTCCGACACACCCGGCTCGCAACGGTCGAATAGCCGTCCACGCGCCACCGTGAGCTTGAATGCGTCGGTGGCGGCCGCTGGCGGCGCCGTAACCTCGCCGCCTGACAATATTCCATCGACGAGCGCGCAATCGCTGACCCGCGTGGCGATGGGACCAAGCGTGTCGAGGCTCGACGAGAGCGAGAACGCACCGGTTGTCGGCACCCGGCCGCGCGTCGGCTTGAAACCCACTGCCCCGGATAGCGCTGCGGGAATCCGGATAGAACCTCCGGTGTCGCTGCCGATCGCGATTTCAGCCATCTGATCGATGACCGAGACCACGGCGCCGGACGATGACCCTCCCGGGACACGCGCGCGGTCGCGTGGATTGCCCGGGGTGCCGTCGTGCGGATTGGTGCCGAGCGCCGAGAAGGCGAATTCCGTCATCTGCGTCTTGCCGATGATGACCGCTCCCGCGGCCCGCAGCCGCTGGACGACGACCGCGTCCTGGGTCGCGGCAGGCAGCTTGCGCAGCACCGCCGACCCCGCACTGGTCACCGTGCCGGCGACATCGAACAGAGCCTTTACCGAGACAATCCGACCGTCGAGCAGCCCAAGCAGCCGGCCGGCGGCAGCACGCCGGTCGGAGGCCTCGGCTTCGCGCCGGGCACTGTCCTCGAGCACCGCAGTGAAGGCCTTCGCGCCTTCCAGTTCGGGCGACGCGATGCGCGCGAGCGCGGCTTCAAGGCGTTGAACGGCGGAGGAATGCGACGTGTCGTGCGGAGCGCTCATGAAGCCGACCTCGTGAACTGGATTTGGACTTTCGCGATTCAACGTGCGGCGAACCCCGGGAGGCGAATGCCAGATCTAGCTCCCGAGGTGCCGATGTTTGCAAGCGATCCCCTGCTTCCGACATCAGGAAGAGCATCTCCTGAAACAGGAAGCAAACGCGAAATCGACCGCTCGTTTACCGCAACGCGATCAGGAAATGACCGGAAGCACCTCGATATCATAGCCGTGGGTGAGCGAACGCTTCAGCACCGGATCGTGCAGCTCCATCTCGAACCGCGCCGCCGGGCGGATGCCATCAATCGCGCCAGGGGTACCGCAATACATCAGCGTACCGGGCTGCAGCGTATCCGCATTCGAATACTTGCGGATGAGATCACGAGGCGTCCGCAGGGACGACACCGCGCTCTCCTGATAGAGCGTGCGCGCGCCCTCAATCGTGGCCCAAGAGCGCAGAATGAGATCGTCCCAGTGATTTTCAATCTCGGCATAAGACCATAGTTGCTGCCCGACGGGCTTGCCGCAAAGCTGCTTCGACAACGCGATACCCGCGGCTTCGGCCTTGCGATCGGTGTGATCGGAGCCAATGCCGATCCACAATCCGTCCGCCATAGCGACCACCACCGGCTCGATCTCGCCCGAACTGTCGGGCCCGAGCACGACCAGCCGATCGGCCTGGGTCAAGGTCTGGGCCGCGACCCGATAATAGAGCGGCGTCGTCGAAGGGCGCGGCACGCCAATCGCCGCCAGCTCCTCGATGTGATGCTCGATCGCCGCAACGTCGCGGCCGGCCCATCCGGCAATAACAAGCGTATCAATCTCGATTCCGATCCGGTCGGTCCTGTCGTTCGCAAGACGATCAAACTGCAACAGCATCTTCATTCCCCGATGTGCCTGTGAATTGTTCGGAAATCTCGCCGCGCTCGATCTTCAACGTCTGATCGGCAATGCCATCGAGCAGTGCGGGCGTGGATTCGGTGATGAAAAGCGCCAGTTCAGGGCGATGCTTGCGCAACTCCCCAAGCGTGCGCGCATAGTCCATCGCGAGCGCCGGCGCCAACCCCTGGAACGGCTCGTCGAGCAGCAATACCTTGCTTGCCACCATGAGCGCCCGGCCCAGCGCCACCATCTTGCCCTGGCCGCCGGACACACCGCCGCCGGGACGCTCGCGCATCACATGCAATTGCGGAAGGAAAGTGTAGACCTCGTCCAGCCGCCGCTTCAATTCGCTCTTGTCGAGGTTGAGTGCGAGACCGGGCAGCCTGATGTTCTCTTCAACACTCATTTCGGGGACCAGCCTGCGATCCTCGGGGGCATAGCCGATGCCCGCACGCGCACGGTAATGCGCAGGATGCTTGCGGAGGTCATCTCCCTCGAGCCGGATATGACCGTCGTCGAGGGCGATGAGGCCCATGATCGCCCGCAGCGTCGTTGTCTTGCCCGCACCGTTGCGACCGATGAGGATCGTCGTCTTGCGTTCGAGTATCTCGCAGCTCACGCCGCGCAGCACGCGAACGCTTTCGATGGAGACCTGTACCTTGTCAAGAATAAGCGTCATGCGACACCCACGACACTTTTCAGAACCTGTTCATCCTTGAAGACCATGTCGGGATGACCTTGCACCATGATATTTCCGGCGTTCCAGACCAGAACGCGATTGGCGTAGCGCGCCACCACATCCATGTCGTGTTCGACGAAAAGCGCGGTGATGTTTCGCTGCCGGATAGCGCTCATCAGCGCCTCCATTAGAGAGAAGCGCTCCAGCGTGCTCACGCCGCTGGTCGGCTCGTCCAATAGCAGCAGGCGCGGCTTCAGCGCCAACGCCACCGCGATATCGAGCAACTTGCGATGGCCCTCCGGCAGCGTGCGACTGATGCGGTTCTTATCGTCGGAAAGGCCAACGAGATCGAGCAGCGCACTTGCCTCCTCCCGCCGCGATTGCAATGCCAACGGACGAACCATCGTCCACAAGCCGTCCTTGGCTGCGAGCGCGAGCATCATGTTGTCGAGCACGCTCTGATCGAAGAAGAGCTGGGGAATCTGAAAAGCCCGCGCGACGCCGCGGCGGGTGATGGCGCGCGGCGAAAGGCCGGTGATCGCATGTCCGTCGAGATAAACGTCGCCCGATTGCGGGCGCACATATCCCGTGCAGAGATTGAGTAGCGTCGTCTTTCCAGAGCCATTCGGTCCGATCACCGCAAGAAACTCGCCTGCATTGATCTCCAGACTAACGCCGTCGGCCGCCTTCACGCCGTTGAACTCGACGTGCAGATCCTTGGCTTGCAGGATCGGAGTGGTCATTTCGCTGAGACCTCGCTGCGCGAAAAGAGCCCGTACAGGCCCTTCGGCAAGAATATGATGGTTACGATGAGCGCGGTCCCGACGATGAAATTCCAGGCGTCGGTGAATGCGGCCGCCTCGGTATGCAGCAGCTCCAGAAACAGCGCACCGATGAACGCACCCGGCACACCGCCGATGCCGCCAAGCACCGCGACGAGAATGAGGTGGCCGGACGCCGTCCAAAAAGCGAAATCCGGCACCACACGGCCAATCGCGAAGCCCGCTATCGTGCCGCCGAGCCCCGCGAGGATGGCCGACACGACATAAGCGACAAGCAGCACCGCCCAAACCGGAACGCCGAGATATTCGAGGCGCACCTCGTTGGTGTGGACCGCCGACAATGCGTGACCGAGCGGGCTGTCGAGATAGCGATGGACGGCGATGCCGACCAGGACCATCAACCCCAAGCTGGTGTAGAACAGCACGGTCTTGAACGCTGGTTCGCTGAGCACGATGCCAAAGACGCTGGGAACGGGAATAGTCATGCCGTCGGTGCCGCCGGTCACGCCGTAGAGCTTGGCGAACAACGCGTAGAAAACCATCGACACGGCGAGATTCAGCATCGCGAAAAAGATCGCGCGATAGCGGACGAGGAACGCGCCGACCACGGCTCCCGTCAGTCCCGCGATCAACACGGACAGCACGACAAGGACGCCGAAATCGGAAATGCCGCCATGCGCGAGAAAGGCGATGCCGTACGCGCTGGCCGCAAAGAACATGGCGTGGCCGATGGAGATCAAGCCGGCCCGGAGCAGGATCGCGACGCCGAGCGCAGCCAGGCCCTTGGCGATGGCCATCGTGAGAACGAACTGCAGCCAGGGCGCTGCCGCAGGCGCGGCGGCAAGCACGAGGATCGCAAGAATCAGGATGATCGCGCGCATCAGATCCGCCTTGTCGCAATGGAGCCGAACAGGCCGTAAGGACGAACGAGCAGGACGATCAGCATCGCTGCATAGGGGGCAACGGCGTCGAGCGACGGCACGAAATAGATCGCCAGAACGCGAGCAAATCCGACAATCAGGGCAGCGAGCGCCGCGCCCTCGATCTGACCAAGGCCACCGATCGCGGCAACGGCGAATGCGAGCACCATCGTATCGGCGCCGAGCCCCGGAGCGACACCCGACGTCGGCACGGCCAGCGCGCCGCCGAACGCCGCCAGGAAAACACCGAGGGAGAAAGCAAGAATGAATATCTTATTGGTATCGACGCCGATCGACTGAGCCATTTCCCGATCCGCCACGATTGCGGTGACCAGGCGCCCGAACCGGCTGTATTTGATCAGAAGCCGCAGGCCAAAGATGACGACGACCGCCATGACGATCAAAAAGATCTGGTAGTTGAGATAGACGATGCCGCCGATATTGGTCGTCCCCATGAGGCGCATGGGAGTGTCCTCATAGAATGACTGCACGCCGAAGACCATACGTTGCACGTCTTCCAGGATAAGAAACAGGCCGAAGGTAATCAGGATCTGAACGGCCTCGGATTTCCCGTAGGTCCAGCGTATCAGGGTGCTCTCGATGAGCGGACCGAGCACCACCGCCACGAGAAGGGCGCTGAAGAACAGTGCGAGAAAAGACAAATAGGGATTCAAGTGCCTGCTGGCGACGAAGAAGCAGATCGCCGCCGCGACATAAGCCCCTATCGCATAGAAGCTGCCGTGCGCGACGTTCAGCACACGCAGCACATTGAAGACGAGCGTCAGCCCCACCGCTGCGAAGAAGATCAGGGCAGCGCTGGACAGCGTATCGAGCACCAGCGGAATGAGAGCATTCATTGTCCGTTTCCTCTTGCCTCGGCGGCGCCTCTCGCAGAGTCCTGCAAGAGGCGCACCTTAAAGGCTACTTGTAGCTGCCGGGCTTCGGGAGGGTGGCTGCGAAGGCAGGCGTCAGGGTTGAGATCCAGGCGATCGGATCCTGCCCTTCCTTCGGCATCAGGGTTTCCCCCTTGTAGCGAACCATGTCGCCGATCACAGGGAAGCTTTCCTTTGACGACTTCACCGTCACGCCCACGATCTGATCGACGACACCGTCATTGTCAGGACGGGTCTTGGTCGTGCCAGTGAGAGTCGTCACCGTGCTGCCGCGCATCGCTTCCGCGAGCTCCGCACGGCTTGGCCACTTGCCGCCGTTCTTATGCATCGCGCTTTCGTAAGCCGCCTTGATATAGAGAAGCGTGTTGGCCATCTTGATCGACGGGAAGACCGGGTATTCGCCGAAGCGAGCCTTGTAGGCAGCGGCGAACTTCTTCGTCTCCGGATTGGCCTCGGCATCGGGCGACATCCACCACCCGTCACCAAGCACGCCGACGATCACACCCTCAGGCAGCGGCACGCGCTGAAGCACTGTTTCGCCAAGGGCCAGGACCACCTGACTCGACGCAAACAGGCCACGCGGTTCAGCCTGCCGCACAAAGTTTTCCAGATCAGCGCCCCACAGATTGGAGAACACCACGTCCGGCCGCGCCGTGGTGAGACGCGAGATTTCAGTCTGATAATTTGGTGAACCAAGCTTCGGGAACAACTCGGCTACCACCTTGATATTCGGGTTCAGCGCGTGCAGCGCTGCCTTGAATATCTTCGCTGCGTCATGGCCGAACGCGTAGTCCGGATTGATGATCGCCACCGTCTTCACGTCGGGCTTTTTCGCCAGCAGATAGACGGCGTAGGCCACGAACTCGGGAACGGTATTGCCGTTGGGACGGAACACATACTTGCTCTTGCCGTCTTGCAGGAGCTGATGCGTATCGCAATTCCAGCCCACTGTGGGCACCTGGAGCTGTTCGGCGATAGGCCCGAGCGCAAGGCAGTTCGCGCTCGACAACGCAGCCACCATCACCTGATTCTTCGGCTCACCGGCCAACCGACGATATTCCGCGATGACGCCCTGGGCGCCCTGGGCTTCGTCGACATATGTCGGCGCGATCTTGACACCACCAATGCCGCCGGCGGCATTGATCTGCTCGATCATCAGATCGGCGGCGTTCTTGCCGGGCATGCCGTAGGCTGCGGCCGGACCCGACGTAAACGTGAAAATGCCGAGGCCGAGCGAACTCGACTTTTCCTGAGCAGACACCGGCGTTATTGCGCCGAGACAGCTCACGAGCGCAAGCGTGAACAGTGCAGTTTTCAATTTCATAACGCTTCCCCCTTCGGATCTTGGTTGTTGCAAGAGAATGACGTGCGTGACCGCAAGCGGTCACACCGGGTCGAAATAGTGGATCTCGATAAGCATGCAGCCGTTGACCGACTTGAACGGTCCGTGAGCGGCGTGCGGCGGCCGGCAAGCATATGTATTCGGCGGAAAGCTGGTGCCGCCCTCACCGTTGGCGTCGTTGCCGACGATCAGATCGCCGGAGACGAGATAAACCTCTTCCCAATACTCATGGGAGAATGGCGCGGTCGTATAGACGCCCGGCGCGAAGCGCAGGAGGCGCGTGCGCGTGCCGCGACGGTTCTCTTCATCCAGTCCACCGGACAAGATCTTCTGCTGGATGCCCGCAGGATAACCTGCCGGGGTTTCCCAGCCGCTGTTCATGTCGAGCGTGTAAAACTCGTCGTGCTTCTTGTTCACAGGCATTTTTGTTCTCCTTGAGCTTGAATCAGGCGGCTTTGCCGGGCGCGGCCGACAGACCATTCAGGTCGTAGGAATCGAGCATGCGCTGAACGAGAGCGTCGGACGCGGCCCAGTCGTAAGTGCGATAGGAATGACCTTTGGTGACGAAGGTCGCTCCGGCGTAGAACATCTCGTACTGCTGGTGGCGCGACCCGAATTCGGAGCCGACGGCATCCCAGGCGAGCTTGTAGAACTTCACGCGGTCGTGTGAGTTCGCCTTCGGCGATTGCTGGGTTTTCCCGATCAGCGCCGCGATTTCCGGATTGGCGAAGTCGGCGACCGAGGACGGCAGCATGATCATGCCGCCACCGGCGAGTTCACGCAGCGTGGTGACGATGTGCGCATAGAGCTGCTGCGTCAGCACCTGCGCGGCATACAGCGAATGCCGATGCGGAATGAAATAGGGACCAACATGGGAGCCCTTGGCTTCCATCGCCGCGACCAGCGCATCCACCATCCCGGTTTCGGCAGCGAGTTGCCCCAGCATCTCGCGCACCTGCGGGAACTGGGTCACGCCGTTCGTCTCGGCGGTGCGATGGGCAAGACCGGCGAGAAATTTGAGCTTCACGCTCAGGCGGACCATCGCCTGGTAGTTCTGGTAGACGTGGCAGGGCGTCGCGTGGAATTGCTTCTGGCACATCTCCACATTGCCCTCGACGAAGACGCGATCCCACGGCACCTTCACGTCGTCGAAGTAGAGTACGGAATCGTTCTCGTCGAAACGGCTCGACAGCGGATTGTCGAAGATCGAAACCGCCGCGCCCTCGTAGGATTTGCGCGAGAGCATCTTCAACCCCTTCGAATTCATCGGAATCGCGAAGGACATTGCGTAACGCTCTTCACCCGGACGCATCGGCTGAATGGTGGTGACAAAAACCTCGTCCGCAACGACGCCACCCGTCGCCAGCATCTTGGCGCCGCGGATCGTAATCCCCTCCGCGTCCTGATCGACGACCCCGGCGGTCAGAAACGGATCGGCCTGCTCAGCCGCGCCCTTGGAGCGATCCGCCTGCGGATTGATGATGACGTAGGTGAGGTAAAGGTCGTTGTCGCGCGCATAGCGATAGTAGGATGCGAGCGCGTCGGCGCGCTTCGGATCATAAGCCTTGAACACGTCGAGACCCATATAGAGGCCGGCGATGCACGAGGCGACGTGATCCGGCGCGCGGCCCATGAAGCCGGCATGCAATGAAGCCCACGCTTCCAGCGCTTTGCGGCGCTCGACCAGTTCCGCATAGGATGTCGGCAATTGCCAGATGCGATTGGCGCGACCGCCGTCATACTCGAACGTCATCAGCTCGCGGTTTTCCGGCGCGCTGGCGAAGTCGAACAGCGACGACATCGATGCCGCGACATTGCGAAAAGCATGATGGTTGGTCACATCATGTACCACCTCGCCATCGATGTAGATGGAGCGGCCATCATTGAGGCTCGATAGATATTGCTTGGCAGAGCGCATCGGGGTGTTCTCCAGCGTGGAATGCGGATTGTCAGGAATCGGTCAGTAGTGGATTGGCAGCGGCCATTCAGGCACGCGCTCGATCTCGTCAACGAGATCGCGATAGCGGCCACGGAAGAAGATCAGTGGCGCGGGAGCTTTGGGATGTGTCGCGTGACGAACGACGCGAACCACGAAGATGACATGATCTCCACCATCGTAGTTGGCGAACGGTTCGCATTCGAAGTGGGCGAGTGCACCGGATATCAGCGGCGCTTCGGCGTGACCGACAGTCGTCTTGACCTGATCCCACTTGTTCGAAAGCGCGCGGGCGAACCGGTTTGAGACACTCTCCTGCTCGCGCGCCAGCACGTTGATCGCGAAGCCCTTGGCTTCGAGCATCGCCGATAGACTGAGGGCTTTGCGATCGACGCTGAACAGCACGAGAGGCGGATCGACGGAGACGGAGTTGAACGAACTCATCGTCATGCCGACGAGATCATCGCCCTTGCCGCGCGCGGTCACCACCGCGACACCGGTGGCGAATTCCCCTAGCGAGCGCCTGAAAGCACGGTCCTGCATGAACTCGTCCGCCGTTGACGTTTCCGATCTTGTTATTATCTTTTTGTAATAGCTTTTTTGTAAAGCTATTTATTTGTGCAGTCAACGGTGGCGCCGCAGGAACCGTGTGAGGCGGCTCGCGACTCATGGTAGATTTCAAAAATAAAGCAAAACGAGAGGCTTACGGTGGGGAACACCCTTTTGACGACATCGAAACCAGAACTCCTGGACGATGATGGCGATCAAACTTTCCGCGGGATGCTCTATGCGTACTTTGCCTTCGGGCGCAGTCTTGATGCAGCGCGGGCAAAATTTGCGAGCTACGCCGATCTCTCGACAACGCAATATCTGATCCTGATCGCGATAGCGCATTCCACGCAGGAAGAGCCGATGGGGATCAACCAGCTTGCGGAGCGCCTTTATCTAAGCGGCGCCTTTGTCACCATCGAGGTCAATAAACTCGTATCCGACGGCCTGATCGAGAAGAACACGCACCCGAACGATCGCCGGCGCGTTCAGCTATCGGTCACTCCCGCAGGCATCAGTCGACTGACGCGGCTCGCCGCGTTCCAGCGCCCGGTCAACGATGCGCTCTTCGGCACGCTGACACGCGATGAGTTCAAAGTACTATCGAAGCTCTTGGGACGCCTCGCCGCGCACGGCGATCAGGCGGTCAAGCTCGCTGAGCATCTCGAAGCCACACTGCGGTTGAACGAGCCCAAGACGCCTCCTGCGACGATGGGCAAACGTAAGCGGATGGCCGGGGGCTCGCGCTAAAGGCTATCGTGCGAACTGACCGGCGGACCAACGAAGACGGGCAACCGCTGAAAGGCCTCGTCGACAAGGCCCCGCCACGATAATCGCGCCCGCAGGACGCCGTTGATTTGCGCTGACAAATGGACGCACTGGCGTGCCGCAGATGGTCCTCTCTGCGAGTCTGGATTGTCCGATACGGCCTTCCGGCTCAGAGACCGCCCGGCATAGGGCAAGGTAGCTCCCGGCCTGCCAACATAGATCCCGTGCCGCGCCGGCGATTTCGGCACTGATCGGCCGCACTGACATCAACATGGCTTCGCCCGCCCGCGCTGATGTTCCAGAGCCGGACTGTCGCATTGCAACCCGCTCGATTTCATTTTACATACCGACTAGTCGGATTGCAAAAAGCAGCTACAGTTCTGGCCATAGGACGTCCCTGTTCAGACTGGTGGAGAGGAAAGAGATCAGCATGACATTTGCCCCAAACGAGCTCGTGACCAAGGTGATCGACTACACCGTCAATAATCCCTACGAGCGGGATTATTGGGAAAAAGCGCCAGCCCTCACGGGCGTTCTCGCATGGGATTTCGACAAGCCCATCGCCGCGATTCAGCGTTGGATGGACCGCGCCGTGGAAACCCAGACCACCGAAGGTTGCCTGAATTACAGCGAGCGGCTGGAACTACCTGCGGGTCACGTCGCGACATTCACTCCGACCGCAAGCCTTTCCGCCAGCCTGGGCTATCCTCTGCTCGGATTTTACGAGCGCACCAAGAACAAGCGCTACATGGAAGCAGCGCAACTCCAGGCCAAAGCCCTGCTCGCCGCGCCCCGGACCAGCGAGGGCGGCATTTGCGCCCGCACCGAGGCGCCCGAACTCTGGGTCGACTTCCTCTATATGATGTGCCCGTTCCTGATCCGGCTCGGCAAGCTGACGGGCGAGCAGAAGTATATCGACGAAGCGTTCCGCCAGTACGAAATCCACGTCAAGTATCTGGTGGACCCGCATGTCCACCTGTCGCGACATGCGTGGTGCGAACGGCCAAACCATTTCCCGCAATCCACGCTATGGGCGCGCGGTAATGGCTGGCTCATCGCCTGCTCTGTCGACATGCTGGCGTTGGCGCCCGACCATGAAAAATCGCCACTCGTTACGGAAACCTGTCGCAAGGCGCTCATGGCGATGCGCCCGTTCCAGGATCGCTCGGGCTTTTTCCATCATATTCTCGACGATCGCTATTCGAAGCTCGAAGCTTCCGCAGCTCTGATGTACGCCTACGCCGCACGAATGGCGGTGCATCAGAAGATCGTCGGCGACGATTTCGTCGAAGGCGCTGTAAGAGCATGGCGAGTGGTGGCCGGCTCGGTTCAGGACGACGGCGCCGTGCCGGGCGTCGCCGTCCCGCCGGGCGGCCCGGGCGTGCCTTTCGGCACAACGCTGTTCGGTCAGGGCTTCTTCCTGCTTGCGGCTCACGCGCTGCGTGGCGAACTGAACATCTGACGCAACATCGGCTCCGCTGCTGTCAGCGGAGCCGATGTACTCCTGAAGAAAACGATCAGTGCCTCAGGCTTGAGACACTCCGAGCGCGCTCAACATGGATGTGCGCAGTGCCTGAACGAGCTCGATGCCTTTCTGGGGCTTGCGCCCGCCGCGATACCATTCCAGCATCATCCCGTCATGGGCTGCGACATAAAACGCACCGAGTTGTTTTGACGACAACGAACAGGAAAAGACGCCGCTCGCCTTTCCTTCTTCGACAATCTCGGCGATCGCGTTCGACATGTCGGCGTAGACCTGATCGATCTTGAGCTTCGTCGCGTTCTTCGTCTCCTTGAACTCGACCGACATCAGGATCATCAGGAGCAGATTGGTCGGCCGCTCGATGGCCCATTTCGCCTGAGTGTGGAAAAAGTTGACGAGTTTCTCCTGCGGCCCGTTTCCTTCAGGGATGCCGCAAGGATAGCCATTCCTGACACGTTCCACGATTTCATCGAGCAGCTCCGCCTTGCTCTTGAAGTAGTAGTAAACGGCGCCCTTGGTCAGACGGCCACGCTTGGCGATTTCGTCGATTGTCGTTGCGCGATATCCCTTGCGGACGAAAAGCTCGAGCGCAGCTTCGCAGATGCGATCAACCGGCGCCTCCTCCGATTGCCGAGAGCGACGCGCATTGGCCAAACTCGCCAACCGTAGAGACCCGGAAGCCGCCTGTCCGCCGGACGCGGCCTTCCGGCCAGCCGCGGGCTCCAGCTTCATGAACAAAGACCGTTTGCTGCGCTGATGTGTTGTATCGCTCACTCGGCAGCCACCTTGAGGCGGGAGGGGTTCTCGAGTGTCGCAAGCAAATCAGCCTCCAGAGCACGAGC
This sequence comes from Afipia sp., assembly GCA_044464625.1. Classification (GTDB taxonomy): domain Bacteria; phylum Pseudomonadota; class Alphaproteobacteria; order Rhizobiales; family Xanthobacteraceae; genus Afipia. The sequence goes on from JBIQLC010000009.1 coordinate 128,011, forward strand.
TGTCGTCACGCTGCGCTCCTTGACATGACCAAAGCCCCTGATTGATTGCGGAACCTTGGCCAGCTCGACAGCGACAGCATGATTGTCCGGCGTAAGTCCACCGATGAGCCGGTCAAGGAGTGCCTCGAAACGAGCAAGCAACTCTCTCTCCATCCGTCGCTCGGCTGTATACCCGAACACATCGAGCGAACCGCCGCGCAGCCCCTTCAAACGCGCAAGCAACTTGAAGGCCCGGAAAATCCACGGACCGAACGAACGCTTCTTCAGGTGACCGGTCACCGGATCCCGCTTCGCCAGCAATGGCGGCGCGAGATGGAATTCCAGTTTGTACTCGCCTTCAAACTGCCGCTCAAGGTCGGCCGCGAACGATCCGTCCGTATAGAGGCGGGCAACTTCGTACTCGTCCTTGATCGCCATCAGCTTGAACAGGCTCAACGCCGCGGCTTCCCACAGGTCGGTCCGGCCTGGAACGCAGCGCGCCTCGGCGTCGCGAACGCGTTCAATCAGATCCCGGTAGCGGGCGGCATAGGCCGCGTCCTGATAGCGAGTGAGGAAATCGACGCGATATTTCACCCGGTCAGACAACGTGCGGGGCAGCTCCTGCGGTACGGCGCCGGGGCGGATCACCGCCGCGACCTGCTCCGGATCATGCGCCGCCAGCCGGCCCCATGCAAAGGTGCGCTTGTTGGCATCGACGGCAGCACCATTGATCTCGATGGCCCTTTCGAGAGCAGCAAGTCCAATCGGCAAAAGCCCCTTCTGGAACGCAAAGCCGAGCATGAAGAGGTTGGTTGCGATCGAGTCGCCCATCAAGGCAGTCGCAATCCCTGAACCATCCACGAGATCGAGACGCTGATCGCCAAGGGTCTTGCGGAGGGTGCTGAAAATCCTCTGCCCCTCGAAATCAACATCACCATCCATCACGAACGCAGCCGTCGGAACCAGCGACGTGTTGATAACAGCGCGGGACACGCCATTTTCCAGACGCGACAACGCCTGCGCACCTGCCGCCACCACCATGTCGCAACCGATCAGAAGGTTGGCACCGCCCACCGGAATTCGCGTGACCGACAAATCTTCCGGCGCTGGCGCGATCCGCAGATGGCTCATCACCGCGCCGTTCTTCTGGGCGAGGCCAGTAAAATCGAGCGCAGTGCAGCCCTTGCCTTCCAGATGCGCAGCCATACCGAGAATGGCTCCAAGCGTGATCACGCCCGTGCCACCGATACCCGTAATCAGCACGTTATAGGGCTCGTTCAGGGAAACTACCGACGGCTCAGGCAGCGCTGCGAACGGGTTTTGCGACGACGCGGTTGCCGGTTTGCGCGCCTTGCGTGGCTCTCCGCCATGCACCGTGACAAAGCTCGGACAGAAGCCGTTGACGCAGGAATAATCCTTGTTGCAGTTCGACTGATCGATGGTGCGCTTGCGGCCAAGCTCCGTCTCAAGCGGCCGCACCGAAACGCAGTTCGATTTCGCCGAACAATCTCCGCATCCCTCACAGACGAGATTGTTGATGAACACCCGCTTTGACGGATCGGGAAACTGGCCGCGCTTGCGGCGGCGACGCTTCTCTGCCGCGCACGTCTGATCATAAATCAGCACCGTCAGGCCCGAAACTTCGCGCAATTCCCGCTGGACCGCATCGAGCTCCTGTCGATCATGGATGGTCGCCCCTGCCGGAAATCCATTGACGCCGGCATACTTGCCGGGTTCATCGGAAACGATGGCGACGCGCACGGCTCCCTCTGCCGCAACCTGGCAGGCGATCTGCGGCACCGTGAAGCCGCCTTCGGCGGATTGGCCGCCGGTCATAGCGACCGCGTCGTTGTAGAGGATCTTGTAGGTGATACTAACTTTTGCCGCCGCAGCGGCACGGATCGCCAGCAATCCACTGTGAGTATACGTGCCATCACCGAGATTCTGGAACACGTGTTTTTCGCGCGTGAACGGCGCCTGCCCGATCCAGTTTGCACCCTCGGCGCCCATATGGGTAACGGTCTCTGTATTCCGTGCCGGCATCCACATTGCCATGCTATGGCATCCAATGCCGGCCATCGCGCGACTGCCTTCTGGCAAAACAGTCGACGTATTGTGCGGACAGCCCGAGCAGAAGAACGGCGAGCGCTGGGATTTGATCTGCGGCGTAGTCGCAACCAGCTCGAAACTCTCGAGCCGGGCAACGCGCTGCGCGAGCGCCTGGCTGGATGCGCCAAGCCTCTCCAACCGGGAGACGATCGCACGCGCCACCAGCGTCGGCGACAGTTCACCCTGGCTCGGCAACAAGGGAGCACCACGCTCATCACGCTTGCCGACAACGAAGGGGCGATGTGAAGCAGGCATATTGTAAAGCGCATGCACGAACTGCTGCTCAATAAAGCCTTGCTTCTCCTCGACGACGAGAACGTCGGTGAGACCTTCGGCAAAACGGCGCGCGCCCTCTACTTCGAGCGGCCATGTCAGGCCAACCTTGTAGATCCGCAGTCCGAGCTCCTTGCACCGCTGATCGTTCAAACCCAGATCAGCGAGCGCCTGACGCACATCGAGATAGGCCTTACCGGTGGTGAGAATACCCAGTCGCGGAGCAGCCGAATCGAGCACAATGCGATCAATCGGATTTGCCCGTGCAAAAGCCGCGACAGCCAGCATCTTAGGCCCATGAAGCCGCGCCTCGGCTTCGAGCGGCGGATCCGGCCATCGGATGTGCAAGCCGCCCGGAGGTGCATCGAAATCGGCAGGCGATACGAACTGCAGACGATCCGGATCAACGTCGATCGACGCCGAGCTTTCCGCGGTTTCGGAGATTGCCTTGAATCCGATCCAGCAGCCGGAAAAACGCGACAGCGCGAACCCATACAAGCCGAAATCGAGGTACTCCTGCACGGTCGAGGGATTCAGAATCGGAATCATCGCCGCCTGGAAAACCTGCTCACTCTGGTGTGCAAGCGTCGAAGACTGACAGCCGTGATCGTCACCCGCCAGAGCAAGAACGCCGCCGAATCGCGATGTGCCGGCAGCATTGGCATGCTTGAGCGCGTCCACCGAACGATCGACGCCCGGTCCCTTGCCGTACCAGATGCCGAAAGCGCCCTGCACCTCCGCGCCCGGAAAAAGCCCGACCTGCTGGCTGCCCCAGACTGCCGTCGCGGCCAGATCCTCATTGAGGCCCGGCTCGAAGCGAATGTTCTCAGCCTGCAGGTGTGATTTCGCGCGCCATAAGGCACTGTCATAGTTGCCGAGCGGCGAACCACGATATCCGGAGATAAATCCACCGGTGTTGAGTCCAGCCTTGCGATCCTTCGCCCGTTGCATCATTGGCAGCCGAACAAGCGCCTGCACGCCGGACAAATAAATACGACCACGCTCCAAGGTGTACTTGTCGTCGAGCGTCACGTCGCGCAGAACAGCCTCTTTGAGCATCATCGACCTTTCTTGTTCTACTTGTTTGATGGAGTCCCCATCGCCGTGCGGAATGCCTATCGCGGCTCCGCCGATGTTCCGCTGGAAGAGCGGATCGAAGCGACAACGTCTTTCAATATGACCCCGGCCGCCTTCCGATCCCAGGTTTGCGAAGTGACGCCAGCTGTCCGCAGCTCGGCTTTCTTCACCTTGTTGGTCGGCGTGCGCGGCAATGCAGGCATCGTCTCGATGTAACGCGGCACCATGTAATGGGGCAGCGCCCCGGCAAGATGCCGGAGAATGTCTTCGGGATCGGTTTTTACGCCGGGCTTGAGCACCACGCAGAGTTTGATGTCGTCATCGGATTCAAATTCCGATGCCACGCCGACCGCAGCGACCTCAGCGACCGCCGGATGAGCCGCCGCAGCAGCTTCAATGTCGTAGCTCGATATATTCTCTGCGCGCCGCCGAATTCGATCGCCGAGCCGGTCGACAAAGTAGTAGTAGCCGGCCTCGTCGCGATAGCCGATATCCCCAGTGTGAAACCAGAGATTCCGCCAGGATTCGACTGTCTTTTGCGGCATCCCGATATAGCCGCTCATGAAGACGAAGGGCTTCTTTGGCCGGATCACCAATTCGCCCGCCTGCCCGGTTGGCATCTCGGCATCGGTGACGGGATCCACGACCCTTAGCTCAACCCATTCGTCGCTGACACACCCGCAGGATCCGGGACGCAACGGCTCGTCGTACGGCCACCAGGTCCCGATATTGATTTCAGTCATACCCCAGACTTCGATGCCGCGCAGATTGAAGCGGGCTTCGAAGCGCTCGGCGATGGCTTTTGGAAATGGCGCTGTCAGCAACCGCTTCACGCCGTGCTGACTATCCTCTGGCCGATCGGGCTGCGAATAGATCATTTCGACCATCGGCCCGTGCGCCAGACCAACCGTCGCGCCGCAATCACGAACCCGGTCCACCCACAATTCAGGCTTGAACGTTCGATCCAGAACGATGCGACCGCCGGCCATCAGCATCGCGAAGACGGCCATGAATTTTCCGGCCATGTGGAACAGCGGGTGGAAGCAATAGAAAACGTCGGTCTCGCCAAGCCGCAGCCCATCGATCGACTGCTTTGCCAACGCACACACCTGCGCGTGCGGCATCATGATTCCCTTGGCCGGACCAGTCGTCCCCGACGTGTAGATCACCGACGCGATATCGGACATCCGGGCTGTTGGACACTCCACCTCCACTGCCGTCGCAACCACATCGTCCAGGCGCGACAGCTTGATGCGCTCGAAAGCCGGAGCCACGCTGGCCGGAGAGCCCGGCAGATCGAAGTACAGAATGCGCTCAACGCCGGCGAGATTTGCCTCGCATTCGCGAAACACTTGCAGAAAACTGCTTTCCGCAATCACCAGCCGCGCACCGGAAATGTTGACTGCGTGTTCGAGCAACCGGGCGCGATACGCTGTATTGATGGTGACCTCGGTCACCCCCGCCAGATTGGCGCCGAGCCACGCATGAATCGCCGTCAGACAATTCGGCGCCATGATGACAACGGCATCACCTTGACGAATGCCCGCGGCCAAGAGGCCACGGGCCAGAGCAAGCGATGCCCGGAAGCACTCGGAGTACGTCTCTGTACCCTCACCGATCATCTCGACCGCAATCCGGTCAGGGAATGCAGCCGCACGGGCGCGGATGCACTCACCAACAGTCGTCTCGTAGAGGTCGCTCATCGGCGTCTTCCGTTTCGCTCCCGGCTCCGCTTCGGCTGCCTCTTACTTGAGGTTCTTGAACTTGCCGTCGCGCATTTCGGCGGAGACGAGCAGATCGCCGTTCCAGCCGTCATGAGTATCCGGAGAGAAGCACATCTTCCCCTCGGAGTAAGTCTTGATCCCGCACAGCTTCTCTATCGCATCGCGAAGTGCGCGACCGGTGACATCGCCCTTGATGGTCTTGACCGCCTCTGTGATGGCAAGGAGTGCGTTCGATCCGATCACCTCGCCAAATCCCTGCGGTGGCTTTCCAGCGGCATTCATCAACTTGCCGAGTTCCTGCAGACCCTCGCCCGGTTGATCCCAGTTCGCGACCAGAACGATGCGAACACCATTGCCGGCCTCGCCGCTCGCATCGATGAACGACTTCTGTCCCAGACCGACTGGCGCCCACATCGGCGCTTCCAGTCCAACCTGACGCGCGGCGCGCACGAACGCTGCACCAAGGGTCGGCGCCGAAGCCTGGATCAGCACAACGTCCGGATTTCCGTTGCGGATCTTGGTCGCCTGCGAGGTCAGGTCAAGCGCCTTGAGCTGAGCCGTCGCGGTTTCCACGATCGTCACATTGGCCTTCTTTGCCAGCTCCGCGATATAGTCGGCGGTGTTCTTGCCGTAGGCATCTTCCTGATAGAACAGGCCAACCTTCTTGGCGCCACCCGCGATCGCGCGTTCGAACATCACCGCCGTGTTGGTGAGATCACCTGACAGCGAACGGAAAACCCACGGATAGAACTTGTTCTCCTTCAGCGTGACGGCGAGCGTACCGTTCGGCGCAACCATTGGAACTTCATAGCGCATCGCGACCGGAGCCGCTGCCAAGGTGCCGCTGCCCGTAGTTGCGCCGATGATTGCGACCACCTTGTTCTGCTGGATCAGCTGCGTTGCGCCACGCGCCGCCTCGGTGGGGTTGGTCGCATCGTCGTAGATGGACAACTCGATCTTGTGCCCGTTAATACCGCCATCGGCATTAAACTTGTTGACCAGCACTTCGACAGCGTCGCGCTCGGGAATGCCGAATGGCGCAGCCGGCCCTGTGAGGCTGAGCAGCAGCCCGATCCGCAGAGGCTCCGCCGCCATCGCCGGACGCGGCTGGACAATTCCAGCGAGTGTTGAGACAGCAACGCCCAACGCTACAATCAATGACCTTCTATTCATTATAACTCACTCCCGAGATGATAGGATTTTTGCTTCATCATGCTGGCACTGCGGCTCCGAACGCGCCTTCCTCGCCGTGCCGGGTGATTTCATCCTCGGTGAAACCGAGAGATTCCAGAATTTCGCGGCTATGCATGCCGAGGTTTGGCGGACCATAGGCGACTGACGGAGGCGTCCGCGAAAACTTCAGCGGATTGCCGACCACCTCGACCGGCTTGCCATCCGGCATCGGAACCGCAACCACCATGTTGTTGTTGCGAACCTGGGGATGGTCGAGCGCTTCAGCGAGCGACAACAGCGGCGAGCATAGGATGTCCTGCTTGACCAGACGCGCCAGACAATCGGCTGTGGTGAGACGGAGAAATTCCGGGCGAAGCAGATCGTAGATTTCCGCCTTGCGTTCGAGCTGCGCCGCTGCGGTGTCGAGACCATCACGGGCGCTGAGATCGTCGATCTCAAGCGCGTTGCACAGCAACTGAAGCGGATTGGCGCGAAAGAAACCGAGAACAGTGATCCAGCCATCCGCTGTCTGGAATACAAAATTCAGGCTCTTGTCGATCCAGCGAGTCTCATAGCCGTAGATCAGTTGCGATCCGGCTTCGAGACTCTGCATTGCGATCGCCGCATCCAGAAGACAGGTGCTGACCTTCTGCCCCATCCCGGAGCGCTCACGCTCCAGCAAAGCAAGAACCGCACCCTGTGCGAGAACCATGCCGGCGGCGAAGTCGACCACCGGCGTGTTGACGAGCGCGGGCGAACCATCGGGACGGGCATTGCTCATCGCGATGCCGCTCAGCGATTGAATCGCCATGTCCTGCCCGGGATTCTTTGCCAGCGGCCCGGTGGCGCCGTAGCCACTCGACTCGGCATAAACCAATCGTGGATTGGCGTTCTTGAGCTGGTCGTAACCGAGCCCAAGACGCTCCATGACGCCGGGACGATAGTTATGAATGAGCACATCGGCAGTCTTCGCAAGGCGTGCGACGACCGCGCGGCCGGATGCAGTCTTCAGATCCACCGCGAGCGACTTCTTGTTGCGGTTGACCGCCGCGAAGTAGCTGCTCATCGCATTGTGCGCGGTCGCGTAGCTGTCGTAGTTGCGCAGGATCTCGCCACTGCCCGGCCGTTCGATCTTGATCACCGTTGCGCCAAAGTCGCCCAGCACCTGGGCGGCGATCGGCGCCTGATAGACCTCGCTGAGATCGAGGACCAATGTGCCCTTAAGGATGCTCATCAATCAATCCGCGTAGATGCTCTTGGCAATGATCAGCCGCTGAATCTGATTGGTGCCCTCGTAGATCTGGGTGATCTTGGCGTCGCGCATCATGCGTTCGACGGGATAATCCTCGAGATAGCCGTAACCGCCGTGCAGTTGAACCGCATCGGTCGCCACCGACATCGCGGTGTCGCTGCACAGCATCTTGGCCATGGACGCGAGCGTGCGGCCCTGGACAGGGTCGGCCTCAATGGCCTCGACCGCACGATAAAGCAGGCTGCGCGACGATTCGACCTTGACGGCCATCTCCGCCACCATGCCGCGCACCATCTGGAAGCGCGACACCGACTGCCCAAACTGCTTGCGGTCGCGGGTGTACTTCACCGCTTCGTCGAGCGCGCCCTGGGCGATGCCGAGAGCCTGCGCCGAAATCAGCGGACGCGAGATCGTGAGCGACACGATCATGTATTCGTAACCCTTGGTCGTATCGCCGATCGCGCGCTCAGCCGGGATACGGCAATTGTCGAAGATGACGTCAGCGGTGGGGCTTCCGCGCAGACCCATCTTGTTTTCGAGCTTGCCGAACGAGAGACCGGGGTCGTCCCGGTGCACCATGAAGATTCCGTATGACTTTTCCCCGGTGCGCGCGAGAACGAGGTACCAATCCGCCCATGTCGCATTGGTGATGAACCGCTTGTTGCCGTTAATCACCCAGTGGTTGCCGTCCTGCACCGCACGGGTTTTCAGTGACGGCAGATCCGAGCCGCCCTGCGGTTCGGTCAGGCACCAGCCGGCAATCTTCTCACCCGAAGCGACCGACGGCACGATCTCCTTGATCAGTTCGGGCGCGCCAAAGCGCACCAGCGGATCGAGCGCGGCCCAGCCCGTCAACAAGGTCAGGCCGGATGTCGCGCACGCACGTGCGGTCTCTTCCACCGCGATCACCTGCGACAGGAGGTCTCCACCTTGCCCACCATACTCTTCGGGGAATCCGAGCGATGGAATGCCCGCGTCACGAAGCCCCGCATAGGCTTTCACCGGCGGCTGCTTGGTGCGATCCACTTCGGCGGCATGAGGTTCGACCTTGTCGACAGCGATTCGCCGCATGGTGTCGCGGAAAGTATCGTAGGCCTGCTTTTCCATAGCTTGCATGGCTATTGTCCTTATTTCGAAGTGGAAGGTGAATTGCGAAGTACGGGAGGCCACGACAGGCCCTCGACAGCGGACGCAGGATCAGATGGCACCGCAGCTGTGATTTGGTCGTTCGTCATGCCGAGTGAAGCCAGCACGTCGCGGCTGTGGTCGCTGCGATCGAGGTCGCTGCTCATCGACGGCGTCCGGCTGAAACGCGGAATGGCCGGCACGCTCGCATGCGAGGAGGCAGGGTGACGATGCTTGTTCTGGGCTTCACGCCAGACTTCATCCGGCGACAGGACCGGAGCGACGCAAGCATCGGTACCGGCGAATAGCGCCTCCCAATGCTCGCGCGGTTTCGAACGGAACACCTTGTCGAGAGTCTGCTCGATGAGCGGCCAGGTTGCCTTGTCCATGTGATCGGGAACATCGCCCAGATCGAGGACAGTCCACAGCGCCTTGAAGAAGGCGACTTCGAGCGCACCAACCGAGACCTGACGGCCATCCGCGCAGAAATAGCAACGATAGAACGGTGCGTTTCCGGTGATCAGGCCATCGCCGCGACCCGGCATCACCGACGTCTGCCACACCGGAAAGTGCATCGCCATCATTGAGAGACAGCCATCCACCATCGCCGCATCGACATGCTGCCCGCGGCCGGAGCCACGCGCCTCGAACAGCGCCGTCACAATCCCGAAGGCTGCCAGCAAACCACCCGCACCAAAGTCGGCAAGCAGATTGAGCGGCGGATAGGACACCTCGCTCTTCGGCCCCACCGCGCCAAGAACACCGGCGATCGCCAGATAGTTGATATCGTGCCCCGCCTCGCGCGCACGCGGGCCATCCTGGCCGTAGCCGGTCATCGAGCAGTAAACCAGACGCGGATTGAGCGCACTGAGTTCGGCATAGCCGGCGCCAATGCGGTCAGCGACACCGGGCCGAAAGCCCTCGATCAGGACGTCCGCGGTTTTCACCAGCCGGTGCAACGCATCACGTCCCGCGCTGCTCTTGAGATCGAGCGAGATGAATTTTTTACCGCGCGACAGTTCAGTCACCGGAAGCCCCGAACGACCGCCACCGACGACGATCACCTCCGCGCCGAGATCGGCAAGAAGCATGGTGCAATACGGCCCGGGCGCCAGACGAGACAGGTCGACGACGCGCACGCCAGTGAGCGGACCTTTCGGTCGCGCGTTGTTACTCGTGGATTCAAGCATGGGACGAGCCTGCTACTGATTGATGGTTCTGGCCCGTCTCGGCCATATCGGACGAATCGTCATCGCCACCGAGGAAGGCCGCTAGAATAGTGTCGTGCTGGCTGAGCTCTTCGCGACCACCCTGCATCACCACCTGACCATCCGACAGCATGATGAAACGGCTGGCGATGCTTGCCGCGAACGGCACATTTTGTTCAGCGACCACCATCGCAAGGCCATCGCTACGAAACTTCGCAAAGGTCTGGCGCAGGATGTCGTAAACCGCGGGCGCGAGTCCTTGAGTAGGTTCATCCAGAATCAGCACGCGTGGCCGGCGCGCCACTGCCATTCCGATCGCGAGCATCTGTTGCTCGCCGCCGCTGAGCATGCCGGCCGGCGCGGTAAGCCGCTCCTTCAGAATCGGAAACAGCGACAGGATATGATCAAGCGCCGCGTTCCGATCACCTTCGATCAGCCGAAGGCCGAGACCGAGATTTTCCTGCACCGAGAGCGCCGGGCAAAGGTTACCGCGAATCTCGGGAACGAACGCCAGTCCATTCTTGGCGCGCAGATGCGCCGGCAAACGCCCGATGTCCTGACCATTGACCTCGATCTCGCCGCGCCCCTGGACGAGGCCGCTCACAGCGCCGAGGAAACTGCTCTTGCCGGCACCGTTCGGTCCCAGCACCGCGACCAGCTCTCCGGCCGCCACCGACAGGTCGATGCCATGGCAAACCTCGATCCGGCCATAGCGCGCAAACACATTGCGACAGGACAGAACCGGCGGCCCCACAACCATCGCACCACTCGTATCAACGGCAGACATTGCATTCATGGCCGTTTCCTCAATGCGTACTGGTGCCGAGATAGGCGGTGACGAATTCGGGCTGGCGACTAACCTCCTCGGCTGTGCCGCGCAGCAGGACCTTGCCGCGATCAAGCACGACAACGCGATTGGCAAGCCGCTTGACGAGACCGAAATTGTGCTCGACCAGCAGAACGCCAACGCCCCGCGCCGCGAGTTGGCGCACCTGCTGCACGAGCACATGTTGCTCGGTCTTGGACAAACCCGCAGCCGGCTCATCAAGGAGCAGATACTTCGGTTCTGCCGCCATAGCGCGGGCGATATCGACCATGCGAACGATGCCCATCGGCAGCTCACCCATCTGCTGCTTCGCGACGTTGCCGAGGCCAAGTTCCTGCAACAGCTGCGTTCGCCGGCCGTGCAGTTCACGTTCGCTACGCCTCATCGAGGACGGCCTGAGCAGACCGGCCCACAAACCGCTTCGCGCGTGGGGATGAAAGCCACACAGCACCGCGTCCTCGACACTTGCAGCAGCGTTGATCCGCGGCGTCTGGAACGTCCGGGAAATGCCGTTGGAAATACGGCTGGCCGCAGGAATATCCGCGAGATCCTGGCCATCAACCGCCACGGCCCCCGCGGCGATATCGACAAACCCGGTAATGGCGTTGAACAGCGTGCTCTTGCCCGATCCGTTCGGCCCGATCACAGCCAGAACCTCGCCGCGCTCAAGCGTCAGATCGACACCCTGCAACGCAGTCACACCACCGAAGCGAACATCGACCTTGGAGACATCGATACTCATTGCGCGCCCCTCGCAGCGACCGGACCATTCGCCAGCTTCGACGCGGTTTTCTGCGGCTCCGCGCCAAGGGCTGCAGCCGACTTCCCGAGCAGAGCACGGAGCCCGAGCAGCCCGCCCGGCGACAGCACCAGAACGGCGATCAGCGCACCGCCGTAGAACATCCCCTGCACTTCCTGACTGGGAATGAACTTGAACAACAGGGTCAGCAGAGCGGCGCCAACAATGGGGCCGAGCACGGTCTGCGCACCGCCCACCACCGCCATCAGCAGGACGGACAGCGAGACCGACGGACCAAGCGAATCCGGACCGATATAGGCGATGTGATGCGCGTAAAGCCAACCGCCGAGCCCTGCAACCGACGCAGACAGCGCCAGCACCACACTGCGAACGTGAGGCACATTCACGCCATCAGCAACGGCACGCAGCGTATCGGAACGCAAGGTACTGGTAGCCCGCCCGAACGGGGAGTCGATCAGGTTGCTGAGCAGAACCACCACGACGAGTACGGCAGCCCAGCTCAGGAAGTGGTACTGCAACAGGGTGGACGCAATCGACAGCGGCGGAATGCCGGACAGGCCGATATAGCCGCCGGTGAAATCACCCCCCTCACGCAGGATGATATCGACGGCCTGACCGAACACCAGCGTTGCAATCGCGAGCGACAGCGCATTGAGCCGCGTCACCAGCCGCGCAAGCGGGTAGGCGATGAGCGGCGGAAGAGCAAGCGCCAGCACCAGACCCAACACCGCCGGCAAATCGTAACGCGTAGTCACAATTGCCGCAGCATAGGCGCCGACGGAAGCGAAGGCCGCCTGCGCCACCGACAGAATACCGGCCTGGCCGTAGCTGATGCCGACGGACAGCGCGATCAATGAGTAGATCGCAATCACGACCGACGTATCAAGCCAAACGGTATTGCCGTTGATCAGGAACGTAATGACGAGCAAAGCGCCAAACAGGAAGAGCGCAGGGCGCTGACGATGGAGAAAGGTCATGCCCGGACTCCTGCGGGTCCCTGACGACTGACCCGACCGAGCGTCAGCACAGCAAAGATAAAAGCGAGAGGGACAAGGCTTGCGAGGCCGCCATTCGCGTAGCCCGAACTGATGGTCTCGACGACGCCGATCGCAATTCCACCGAAGAACCCGCGCAACGGGCCATGAAGACCGAAGACAATCGCTGCACCGAAGCCAGCCAGCGTCAGATGCATTCCCGACGCGAAATCCATGCCCGACGTATAGAGAACAAGCACTCCGGCGATTCCCGCGAGCAGCCCAGCCAGCAGGAACGATGAAAACTGCAAGGCGCGAACCGGAATGCCGGCGAGCAGCGCGCCACGCTCGTTATTGGCGCTGGCACGCACGTCACGCCCCCACGACGTGCGATAGAGCAGAGCATAAACGACAGCGACCAACAGCAAGCCGATCAAGACGTTCACGCCGGCCTGCGGGCTGATGCGAATGCCGGCGACGTTCCAGAAATGCGTGAACGGCTGGCGGATGAACGGATCCTTGCCGAACAACGTCAGCACGGACGATTCCAGGAAGATCGCGAAGCCGAAGCTGGCCAGCACAAGGACGAGAGGATCGCCCTTCTGTCTGCGGCCAAGCGCCAATGAAACACAGCCGACAGCTGCCGACGCGAGCATGCCGACCAGGATTCCAACCATGATCCCGAGAGCGGCTCCGTGACTTTCGCCAACGAACATCGCCACGGCTCCCGCGAGAACCGCATACGCACCGACAGCAAGGTCCACCGTGTCGGTCGCGATGAAAAGCAGGCTGATCGGGAAGGCAAGCAGACCGTAAGTCACGCCCAGCAGGATTCCCCGCGAGCTAAATTCAATCAGTTCGTACATCTGCCCTCCCACCTTCGCATTTTGATCGCCGCCGGTCCGAGACCGGGCTGACGTCGAAGGCTGATTTTTAAAAACCGTCTAGTCGGTATCTGATACTGCACAGAAGGTTTTTCTTGTCAAGAAATGCTCTCGACGATTCGTTAGCCACTCAAACCATTGAAATAATTGAGATTCATGTGCTTTACGACGTGGCGCCGGGCTCCAGCGCCACGTCGCGGCAAAACGGCGCGCAGCTTCAGGGTTTCGGAACGCGCTTGAAAGCTCCATTGCGGACTTCAACCGTGGTCAGCGCATCGGCACTCCAACCGTCGTGATCGTCCTTCGAATAGCAGAGCTCACCATCCGAATATGTCGTCACATTGCACAACTGCTCGAGTTGATCGCGCAGCGAAGGCCCGGTGATCTCTCCTTTGACCTTGCGCGCAGCCTCGACGATCGCAAGCAGCCCGTTCGTTGAAAGCAGTTCGGCAAAGCCTTGCGGCGGCTTGCCGGCCTTCTTCATCGCCTCGGCGAGCTTGGCCTGCCGTGGGGACGGATCGTCCCAGTTACCGAAAACGACCAGCCGCACGCCATCGCCCAACGCTCCCGCGCCATCGATAAACGACTTCTGCCCGAGACCCATCGATCCCCAGATCGGCACATCGAGACCGACCTGACGAGCGGCGCGCACGAAAGCCGACCCCAGCGCAGGTGCCGTGACCTGCATGATCACCGCATCCGGCGCACTGCTCCGCAACTTCACGGCCTGCGCTGCGACTTCAATCGCCTTCAGTGGCGCGGACGCCATGTCGGTGATCGGAATTTTCTGCTCGGCCGCCAGTTGCTTCACGTAAACGGCGGAGTCTTTCCCATAGGCATCTTCCTGGTAGAAGACCGCAATCTTCTTGGCGCCGCCCGCGACCACCGCATCGAAAAGCCGCTTGGTATTGACGAGATCGTTCGACATCGTGCGGAACACGTATGGATACTGCTGGCTGTCACGCGCCGTTACCGAAATCGTGGCATTGGGCGCGAGCATCGGAACCTTCTCTCGCGCGGCGATCGGCGTAGCCGCCAGCGTGCCACTGCCGGTGCTGGCACCAATGATTGCAACCACCCCATCCTCGCGAATCAGTTTGGTCGCGCCGCGCGCTGCTTCCGTGGGATTTGTCGTGTCGTCATAGATCGCAAGCTCGATCTTGCGCCCATTGACTCCGCCTTTCGCGTTCAGGTCGCTGACCAGGATTTCGACTGCGTCACGCTCCGGCAGACCAAACGACGCCGCCGGCCCGCTCAGGCTGAGCAGCAGGCCTATCTTGAGCGGCTTGCTGTCCTGAGCCATGGCGACCGATAGCGGCGCAAGCGCCAACAGTCCTGCTGCGAGGAACCTTGCCTTGAATCTCATATGACTTCCCTCCCTCGTTGTTATGCGCCATTCGCGGCGCCTTCCTTTGCAATCCCTGGCGCAGCCGCCAGCGATCGGCGCCCGCTTCTGACGAGCGGTGCGCCGTACTTCGCGTACGAAGCCGTTAAGTGGTCGATGAGAGCTGCTTATTCCGCTGCGTTGGCCGTGCTTTCCGTCGCCGCAACGATAGACGGCGACAGATACGCACCCTGCTTCAGCAGTTCACGCTGGACCGTGCGTGGATCCAGCTGACGAGGCGCGACGCCGGCGTCAGCCGCGAGAGCGCCGGCAATGCCCGCGGCCTGACCGGTCATCCAACACTGCGGAACCTCGCGCAGGAAGGTGTGCGAACTGGCGTCGCAGGCCATATGACGGCCCGCACCGAGCGCACCTTCGATCCCGGAAGGCAACAGCGATCCGTAAGGCACCGAGATATTCTTCCATTTCGGCGCCAGCGAGGTCGAGACGCCGATCTCGTCTTCCCAGACCTTACCTTCGTCCCACTGCTTACGCGTGACCATGCGATCGGCCGAGAAACGGCGGCTGTGCCGCACGCCGACTTGCGGCGCGCCGAGCATCAGGAACGCATTTTCAAAGCCTGGAGCTTCTGCGCGATAGATTTCCAGATGCTTGATCGCGAGCTGCCGCGACGTAAGTTCCACCTCGGTCAAATCCTCCACGTCGACGGCGCTGTAGCCTGACAGACGCGGCCCCATGAACAGACCGATATCCGAGCGCCACGAGAAGAACGGCTTCTCGAAGTACTTCGTACGATCCCGTCCGCGCTTCATGAAATCTGAGAAGCCAGCGTTGTTGGTGCGACGGAACTCGGTCCAGCGCTCCATATCGACGCCGCCAAGCATGAAAGCGGTATTGATGCAGTGGTGAATGTCGGTTTCATCGATGTCGGAATCTGACCGCGTGCCGGCGCGCGACAGCATGTCTGCATCGCCTGTGGTGTCGATCACCACCTTGGCAAGTACGGCGTGGCGGCCTTCCTTGCTTTCGAAAATCGCGCCCTTGACGACATTCCCTTCCATGATCGGCTGCACCGCCATCGCGTGCAGCACCAGCCGAATCTTGTTCTCGGTGACGAGTTGCATCGACAGCGTTTTCAGCGCTTCAGGATCAATCGTCGGCGACCAGGTGACGATGCCCTGGAATGCAGCAGATCGGTACGACCAGTAGTCGGTGATAGCCGCATCCTTTGAGCCCCACTCCGATTGGGGCGGCCCCATCACGGCATCCTTCGGCAACCGATCGAAAAGCTCGCGGGCAAAGCCGGCGATCACCTGCTTCCCGGTCCAATCGGTCATCCGGTCGATCCAGATGACCAGACCCCCGGTCGAAAGACCACCCAGGTGATTGTAACGCTCGACAAGGGTGACGTCCGCGCCCAGCTTGGCCGCGGCTACGGCAGCCGACGTTCCCGACGGGCCACCACCGATCACCAGCACGTCGGTTTCAGCGAAAACCGGGGTTTCGCGCGGCGCTTCGCGATAGGTCTGCGTCGGACGCTGCCGCCGCCGACGATCATGGACATCGCCAAAAATCTCCAGCCCCATGCCTTCCGAAACACTGTTGATCGACTTCTCACCCGCCATGGTCATCCCTCGCAAAACGAAATCCGACTTGTACACGTCGGGCTTTTGATTCAGCGGCCTGTCATGGCGTCCGAAAACCCCCGCAGCCCCGCGCTCCGTTCACAATCTTGACGAGGGCCCTTCACTATTACAAATATGAATTTTGCAAACTCAAATTTCGATTTTTTAAATTATGCTCTCGCTGAGACAAATCCGCTATTTCGTCGCCGCAGCCGAAACCGAGAAGATTTCGGCGGCTGCCAGCAGTCTTGGCATTTCGCAATCGGCAGTCACCGTTGCAATCAAGGAACTCGAAGCGCAGCTCGGCGTGTCGCTGATCCGCCGACGCGTCGGCGGCATCGAACTCACGCAGGACGGCCAGAAATTTTTGCATCATGCCAAGAACATCGAGGCAAACATCGTCGATGCGATGAATTCGATGACAAACAAAGAGGCGCAAACCACGGGCCGAATTCGGCTCGGCGCAACCTATACCGGGGTCGGCTATTTTCTACTCCCGGTTCTAGCGCGCTTTCGCCGGTCTTATCCAAATGTGGCGTTCGATCTGGTTGAGATGAATCGACCCGGGCTAGAGCATGCACTTGAGTCAGACGACATCGATCTCGCGCTGGTAATCATTTCGAATCTCTCGAAAAACCACCGGCTGCGTCATCAGACCCTGATCCGATCGCCTCGAACGCTATGGCTTTCGAGCGGCCATCGCCTCAACCGCCTCCCGACGATCTCACTGCAGGATCTCCGCGACGAAGCCTATGTGCAGTTCGCATCCGATGAAGCTCCGCTTTCAGCACGGCGCTACCTGAAAAAGATCAAGCCCAAGGTCCTGTTCAGCACATCATCAATGGAAGCGGTGCGCGGCATCGTTGCCACTGGCGCAGCAGTGACTGTGCTTGCGCATCTCGTCTATCGTCCCTGGTCACTGGACGGCGGCCGGGTCGAATCACGACCACTGGCAGACCCCCTTCCGACCCTCGACCTCGGCATCGTGTGGAGCACACGGAAAACGCTGTCAGACGCGGAGCGCAAATTCATTGATTATCTGAAGGCCGACGCCAACAACGCTCACCACAGCTAGGTGAGAGTGCGAAGGAACGCTTCGCGGAACACGCGCACGAGCTCCGTGCCATCGATCTTGGTGGCTCGGCGATACCATTCCAGCATCATGCCGTCATGCGTCGCAACGTAGAACGAAGCTGCCGCATTCGGGCGCAGATTTGTCGCAAAGCTCTTGCTGGCAAGTCCTTGCTCGATGGTTGTCAGTATAAACTGACGCATCCGCTCGTAGATCGCGTCGATCTTTTCGGTCAGCGCGTCATTGCTTTTGGAGAATTCAACCGAAGACATCACCAGCAGCATGACCTCTTCGGGATTTTCCAGCGCAAACGTCACTTGTGAGTGCATGAATGCGACAAGCTTCTGCTGCGCGTTCAAATCCTGGGCTTTAAGCTTGGCGACGATGTCATCGATATAGCGGGCGGAAATGTCGTCCAGCATCTGCGCCATCAGATGCTCTTTCTTGGAGATGTAGAAATAGACGCCCCCCTTGGTGAGGCCGGCGCCTGCTGCAATTTCGTCGATTGTGGTGGAACGATAGCCCTGCTCCACAAACAATCGCAGCGCCGAATGATAAATGCGGTCGACGCTGATCTCACGCATTTCTCGATTCGAGCGCGGCTTGGCCGATTGCGCCTTGCGATCGGACGTTGCGACTTTGGCCGGCTTCTTGCTGCGTTTGGCCTTGGAAGGATTGGTCGAACCGCGCATGGATGATTTCATGATCTCCAGAAGACTGGTGGGCTGTAACGGCGCCCGTCCCCATCGGGAAAGACAGGTCAGAGAGGGCGGATGACGTTACACCACGTCCTGCGAAAAATTCTACCTATAATGCCCGAGGACCCTCATTCTCTGGTGCATCCAGATCGCCAAGCATAGTCAATCAAATAACCCGAGTGTCGAGAGAGCAGGAAGAAGGCATTCCGCCCCGCATTGCAAATCTCCCTCTAGTTGTTCTGATCAGTAGAAACCGCCACCTACGACAGGCTACGACCGTTGCCCGACGGGCTTCTCATCATGGACGCCGAACAGCCGGGCCTTCAGGCGCTCGCGGATGGTCTGGATCATCACATAAAGTGTCGGGATCAAAATCAGGCCGATCAGCGTCCCGATCAACAACCCGCCGAACAGCGTCATGCCGATCGAGCGGCGGCTGGCTGCCCCCGCGCCGGTCGCAACAACGAGCGGAACGACACCAAGGATCGACGCAAAGGCGGTCATCAGGACTGGCCGATAACGCTGTGCCGTGCCTTCCGAAGCGGCTTCGAGGATCCCCATCCCCTCCTCTCGCTTGTGCTTTGCGAACTCAACGATGAGAATCGCATTTTTCGCTGCGAGTCCGATCAAGAGGACCAATCCGATCTGAGCATAGACATCGATCGGGATGCGCGCGAGAGACAGGCTTCCCAGGGCGCCCAGAACAGCCACCGAAACGGCAAGCATGACCGCGGTGGGAATACTCCAGCTCTCATACTGGGCAACCAGGAAGAGATAAGTGAAGATGATTCCCATCACGAGAATGACGAGGGTTTGATGACCTGCTTCTCGCTCCTGCAAAGCCAACCCGGTCCACTCGAAGCTGAAGCCTTCCGGAAGGCTCGCATTTGCCAGATTTTCCATGGTGGCAATGGCCTGGCCTGTGCTCGCACCAGCGGACGCCTGCCCATTGATGGATGCCGCGGGAAAGAGATTATAGCGGCTGATGGCGCTGGGGCCGAATGACGTCGATGTCGTAACGATCGATCGCATTGGCACGAGTTGTCCGGTCTGGCTTCGAACATGCAAGCGTTGAATATCTTCCACTTGTCCACGGAAGTTCGCCTCGTCCTGGATGCGAACCTGATAGACACGCGAGAAGATGTTGAAATCACCGACATACGCCGAGCCAAGATGAGCCTGAAGCGTGGCGAAGACCGTGGCCGGCGAGACACCGAGCAGTTCCGCGCGCTTGCGATCGATATCGAGATAGATTTGCGGAACGTCCGCGGAAAAAGTGCTGAACACACCGGCAAGACCGGGCGTCTGGTTGGCCTTGAAGACCAGGCTCCGGGTTGCCGCCGCAAGATCTTCCTGGCTTTGCCCCCCGCGCGCCTGAACGCGCATGTCGAAGCCACCGGTCGTGCCAAGACCCGGAATGGCCGGCGGATTGAACGGCACGATCGTGGCAGCCGGAATTCCGGCGAATTGGGCTCGCAGATTTGCAAGGATCCCACCGATGCTTTCGGCGGAACTGCGCTCATCCCATGGCTTGAGCGCAGCGATAACCATGCCGACATCGGGGCCTCCGCCGCTGATCAAACTGTTGCCGGATATGCTGATGACATTGTCGACGCCGGCCGTTCTTCTCAGGATTCCGGTGACGTTATCGAGTACGGCTTCCGTCCGCCCCAGTGACGACGCGTTCGGCAACTGCACATTGACAAAGAAGTAGCCGAGGTCCTCGGAGGGAATAAATCCGGTCGGCAGGATCCGGAACAATCCGTAGGTGCCGCCGCAGATCATGGCCAGTACGGCAAAGGACAACACCAAACGCCGGCCCGACCACGACAGCATGCGAAGGTACCACGTGCGAGAGGTGTCGAGCGCATCGTTGAAAACGCGAAAGACGCGCCCGCGATTCTCCTGGGGCGGGCGCAGCAACAAAGCGCACAGCGCCGGACTGAGGGTCAGGGCGTTGATCGTCGACAGAACGATCGTGATCAGGATGGTCACGGCGAACTGTCGGTAAAGCTGCCCCACGATTCCAGCCAGGAAGGCGACAGGCACGAACAA
Organism: Afipia sp.; assembly: GCA_044464625.1. Taxonomy (GTDB): domain Bacteria; phylum Pseudomonadota; class Alphaproteobacteria; order Rhizobiales; family Xanthobacteraceae; genus Afipia. Next base: position 148,170 of record JBIQLC010000009.1, read on the forward strand.
CGCGGCCAGCACGAGCGTGGTCGCAATGATCGGCCCCGTAACCTGCTCCATCGTGCGGCGCGTGGCGTCGGCGACCGGAACGCCATCTTCCTTCATCACACGCTGCACGTTCTCGACCACGATGATGGCATCGTCGACGACAAGGCTGATAGCAAGCACGATCGCGAACAAGGTAATGGTATTGGCGGAATAACCCAGCGCGTACAACACAGCGAACCCGCCCACCAGCGAGACCGGGATCGTCAGCGTGGGAATGAGCGTGGCGCGCCAATCCTGCAGGAATATGTAAGTCACGAGAACGACGAGAAGGAACGTGATCAGCAGGGTAATCAGGATCTCATGGATCGTCGCGCTGACGAAAGACGTGGTGTCGAACACGACCGAATAAGCCATGTCGTCCGGAAACTGCGCCGAGAGACGCGTGAGTTCTGCCTTGACCGCCCTCGACACGGCCAATGCATTGGCGTCGGGGGACTGGTAGATAACCAGTGTTGCACTGGGCCGCCCGTTGAAGTTCGAAGAGGAATCGTAAGATTGCGCGCCGAGTTCGGTGCGCGCCACGTCGCGAAGGCGAACGATGGCTCCGTCGGCGTTCGTGCGGACAACGATATTGCCGAATTCCTCCGGGCTCGTGAGGCGGCCACGCGCCATCACAGTCATCTGCAGTTGCTGCCCCTGCGGGGCGGGCGTCGATCCGACGACGCCGGCCGACGCCAGCGCGTTCTGGGATTGGATTGCGGTCGTCAGATCCGCTGCCGTAATCCCGAGGGCCTGCATGCGATCCGGGTTCATCCAGATCCGCATGCTGTAGACCGGCCCGAAGATGCCGGCCTCACCGACGCCCGAAACACGGGCAAGCGCATCGCGCACGTTGATGGACGCATAGTTGCTGACGAAAACATCGTCGTGCGTCCCCTTGGGCGAATAGATCGCCACGCCCATCAGCATGCTGGTGGAGCGGCTGCGCACTGAAACGCCGGTCTGGGTCACGACCGGCGGCAATCGCGGCGTCGCCAGCGCAACGCGGTTCTGCACGTTCACCTGCGCGATGGCCGGATCGGTCCCGATCGCAAAGGTGACGGTCAACGAGTAACCGCCGTTGTTGGTGCTCGACGAGGACATATAGAGCATGTTCTCGACGCCGTTCACCTGATCTTCGATTGGCGCGCCGATACTATCCATGACGACTTCGGCGTTGGCGCCTGGATAGCTGGCAGTGACCTGCACCTCCGGTGGAGTGATCGGAGGAAACTGCGCGACCGGAATCTGGCTCAGCGCGAGCAGGCCGGCGAGCGTCGTCACCGTCGCGATCACCATCGCGAAACGCGGTCGATCTATGAACAGGAATGAGATCATTGGCTGTCAGCGCTCGCCGCCGGCACGACCCGCACAGCGGCACCCGGCCTGGCGTTCTGGAAGCCCTGCACGAGCACGCTCTCCCCGCCTTTTAGTCCCTCCTCCACGATCCAGTTTTGCCCAAGCTGCGCGCCGGTTTTGATGCGGCGCTCCGCAACCTTTCCGCCCTCATCCAGGAGAAGCACGAACCGGCCATTCCGATCCAATTGCACCGCGCCGACAGGAACGACGGGGCGGGTTTGCGGATTTGCGGGGCGGACGGTGATCGTCACGAACTGGCCCGGCACGAGCACGCCATCCGGATTGGGAAAGCGTGCCCTGATCGGAAGCGTGCCCGTGGCCTGATCGATCTCGTTACCAACGAATTCAATCGCACCCTTGGGGGGATATTCACGGCCATTGGACAGCCGAAGCGTCGGCACAAACGAGCCAGCGACCTTGCGCTCGTCGAAGTCAGTCACGCTTTCGCGCAAGGCGAGAATGGTCCGGTCGTTTACCGAAAAGACGACTCGAATCGGATCGATCTGAACCACGCGAGCCAGAGCGCCCGAGGATGGACCGACGAGACTTCCAACCGAGAAAGCAGCAGTACCAATCCGACCGGCGATGGGCGTCCTGATGGTTGTATAGCCGACGTTGAGTTCTGCCTGACGCACATTTGCTTCGGCAGCCAGCACACTGGCTTGCGCAGTATCGCGGGCCGTTTGAGCCTCTTCCAGCGTCACCTGCGAAACGGTTTGAGAGCGGCGCAAATCCTGATTGCGCTGCACTCTCCTCTCGGCATCCTCCAGGGTGGCTTGCGCGCCCCTCAGGTTGGCGCGGGCCGCTGCAAGCGCGGCTTTATAAGGAGCCTTCTCTAGAACAAAAAGATCGTCCCCTTCATGAACCGCTTGTCCTTCCTTGAAAGGCCGAGCCTCGATAAATCCTTCGACCCGCGCACGGATATCGACAGCATTCACTGCCTCGACACGTCCTACGAACTCAGAGGCGGGCGATACATCCTTCACCTCTACCGGAGCTACGCTCACCGCGGGCAGCAGAGCTTGCGCAAAGACCGCAGACACTCCGAAGGGAAAGAGCAATGCAACGATCAGCAAGAAGCATCTGTAGGGAGCGGCTCGCAGCCAAGAAGACATGTTCTGACTGTCATGCATATGACGCCACTCCGCCCCGGAACGATCATGCGACGACTGCGAATGAGTTCTCGCATTCTCACGCAAATTCAGAACGTGAAAGCCAGACGTACTTGACCGATAGTAGTATCACAAGAACGATCGTGCACCGACTTCACACGTTCGCATCGTAATTGGACGCGAAGTCAATTTTCGGGACGCACGGCCAATTTTGAGCGCTGCAGTTCCACCGTCTCTTACCTTGCAATGCGACAAATATTTTTACGACGCGCGAGAATGCAATCCGAACGTCGTTGCGGCGCGCAATCGCGTTCTATTTATGCTTCGCCCGCTTACCCGCGTGACGATAGTTACGTTACGATATTTAGCGTGCTACTTTGCTTGCGTTGGATCATTTGCAATCCTTGATGACAGGACGCATTCCGAATCCTGTCCTGCAGCACCTCACCGAACGTCACTGCCGCCTTGAAACAAATTTAGCAAAAAGGTCTGAATCATGGGGCTTCTCGGAATCTTGGTGGCACTCGCGCTTCTGATGTGGTTCGCCTACCGGGGCTGGAGCGTTCTCCTTCTTTCGCCGGCAGCAGCGCTCCTTGCAGCCTTGATCTCAGGCGAAACCCTTCTTGCTCATTGGACCCAGACTTTCATGGGCGGGACGGCCAGCTTCGTCGCGCGATGGTTTCCGCTGTTCCTGCTCGGAGGAATCTTCGGCAAGCTGATGGATGACAGCGGATCGATCACGTCGATCGCGCGCTTTCTGACGGAGCGATTGGGAACGAAGCGCACGATGCTTTCAGTGGTGCTTGCATCCGCAGTGGTGACCTATGGCGGGGTCAGCGTGTTTGTCGCGTTCTTCGTCCTCGTGCCGATGACCCGCGAGATGTTCAAGGCAGCGAATATCCCCGCCCGATTGATGCCAGCCGCGATCGGACTCGGCGCATTCACCTTCACGATGTCGGCGCTTCCCGGCACACCATCGACCAACAACGCGATTCCGATGCCCTACTTCGGCACGACGACGTTTGCTGCACCGGGACTTGGCATCATCGCATCCATCGTCACTTTCGCTTTCGGCATGTGGTGGCTCGCACGGGCAGAAGCGGCTGCACGCAGGGCCGGCGAGGTCTACACCGACGATTCCGATGTTTCCGAGATCGATGAGAAGACGCGCGAGCAGGCAACCCTGTCGGGCGATTTTGATCCTGCCGAATTGACCCATGGCCAGCGCGCGGATCAAGGACCGCCCTTTATCTTCGCCTTGTTGCCGCTCCTCGTCGTCATTGTGGTCAACTTTATGATGGCGCTGGTCATTCTTCCGCGTATCGACTTTTCCTTCCTCGCCGCCGATCCGTGGAATCTGGATGTCGGAGGGCTGATCGGTGTGTGGTCGGTCCTCATCGCGCTCGCAGCCGCGATCCTGACCCTCATCGCCGTCAACTGGCAACGGCTCGGCAAGCTGCGCGAAAGTCTCGACGCCGGCGCGAATTCCTCGGTCCTGCCGATCATGACCATCGCCAGCTTGGTCGGATTCGGCGCTGTGGTCGCTGCGATGCCGGCATTTGCCGTCGTCCGCGACGCGGCATTGCATATCCCAGGAGGGCCGCTGGCATCACTCGTTGTTTCCATGAACGTATTGGCCGGGCTCACAGGCACCGCGTCGGGCGGAATGGCCATCGCGCTGAATGCGCTCGGCAGCGAGTACATGCGCCTCGCGCTCGAGCATGGCATCGACCCCGCGCTGATGCATCGCCTCACAGTGATCAGCGCAGGAACACTGGACGCCCTGCCGCATAACGGCACTGTTCTTCTGCTGCTTCAAATCAGCAAACAAACCCATGCCGGAAGCTACCTCGATATGGTAATGACGGTGATCGTCAGCGTGATTATTTCGCTCGTGGTCGTTCTCATCCTGGGGTCGATGTTTGGCTCGTTCTAACTGAAGAACCTGCCGGGGCGTGCGGCGAGCCGCGAATGGGAGAATACAGGTGGTTTTCCACGACGGCCCCGGAGGCTTGCCGCTTCAACTCCTGCGCCTTGTCAGCCCGAGCCTGCCTGTCGGCGCATTCTCCTATTCGCGCGGCCTCGAATGGGCGGTCCATTCCGGCGTCGTTAGCGACGAGGCCGGCGTGCGCGATTGGGTGTTCGGCACGCTCGAGCACAGCTACGCCGTGCTCGACGGCGCCCTGTTCTGGCGCATGGTCCACGCGCTGAAACAGGACGACAGCGAAGGCTTTCTGGCTTTTGACGCCTGGCTCGCGGCTGGCCGCGAAAGCAAAGAGCTTGCACTTGAAGACAGGCGGATGGGCGAAGCCCTGCACCGTTTGTTGCTCGATCTGGAAGTCCCTCTCGCGCGCCGCGATCCCGGCCAGGCCGTTACCTATCCGGCCATGTTCGCCATCGCCACGCATCATTGGCGGGTGGCGCCAGCCGATGCACTTAAAGGACTGATGTGGAGCGTCGTCGAGGCGCAGATCGCCGCCGCTATCCGCCTGGTGCCGCTCGGCCATACCGCAGGCCAGCGCATCCTGATCGAGGCAGTCAAAGTCATCGAGCGAGCGGCGGAGAATGCGGCCTCGCTCCGCGACGAGGACATCGGCAATGTGGCGCCCAGGATGGCCATGGCGAGCGCTTGGCACGAGACGCAGTACAGCCGCCTGTTCCGCTCCTGAACACGTTCATTTCGCCTCGAGATAGCGTCGTCGATTGTCTTCCGGTGTCGTCGCCTCGGCCGGCGGCACGGGCACGAGCGCCTTGAACGCATATTGGCCGATCAGCATGATCCAGGTGACAATGACAAAGGTCGACGTCAGCACCGGCATGCCGATGGGCTTGAGAAAAATCGCGACCGATGCCCAGAGCCATGCCGAAACGATCGCACCGAACACTGCGTAAAAGAAGCTGCTCCAGGTCATCACCAGGAAGAAGCCGCCGAGCGCGATCGCGGTGAGCGCCGAATTGTAACCGAAGAGACCGTCGCGGATTGCGCCTTCGGGCCCTCCAAACAATACGGCGACAACAGTCCCGACCACCGCGCCAAGGAGCGCCATAGCTGCACTGATCCGCGAGTTGATCGCGATGCCGACAAGGATGATGTAACCCGCGATCCAGCTATCCTGAAAAAAGATCTGACCTATCGACGTGCCTATTCCTTCGTACCATGTCCTGAGGTCATAGGGAGCACTGTAGGGAAACTGATCCGGCGAGACCGGCTTTGCCATTGGTCCCGCATCGATGGCATCGAACTTCAGGACGGCAAAAAGAAACAGCCAGCCCACAAGCACAAAGGGCATGGTCAGCGGCGCAACCTTATGCGGGCCGAGGAGCGCGGCCATGCTGGCGAACGCCATGGTGGTGAGCGCCGCCGCGCTGACCAGATAGACGAACATCGCGACGGACGGTATCGCGCCGGCGCGGAAATCCTCGCTCGTGAACGCAATGAGTGCGAGCGCGACCAGTGCACCGTTGAATCCAAACAAGCCGTCGCGAATAAGCGCTTTGTCAGCCTTGAGGATGATAGCCGTCAATGTGCTCGCGACCACGCCAACAACGCAGATTGCTGCATAAATCCACGAGTTGACCAGAAGGCCGATCAGAATGACGAGACCCGCCAACGGATTGTTCTGAAAGACGACCTGGCCGACACCGCGGAGCGTCCAGTCGACGAAGCCCAAGGCAGCATGATTCTGAAACTGGTCTACACGCACCAGAATTCCCCCGTCTCTCGACAAAATCACCCCGTTCTCCGGGAGCGCCTTCAGAAGAGAAAGTATCGCTGCGCCATAGGCAGTTCGCGGGCGGGCTCGCAGGTGATGATCTGCCCATCGACACGAACCTGATAGTTCTGCGGGTCGACCTCCAGCTTGGGCGTGAGCCCGTTGTGGATCATGTCCTTCTTGCGAATGGTCCGGGTGCCGCGCACGGCGACAAGCTGCTTGCTGAGCTTGAGCCGGCCGCCGATGTCGTCGTCGAGCGCCGCCTTGGACACGAAGGTGACGCCGGTCGAGCCGCGGGCACGGCCGAGCACTCCGTACATCGGCCGGTAATGCACCGGCTGTGGCGTCGAGATCGAGGCGTTGGGATCGCCCATCGGCGCGGTGGCGATCATGCCGCCGATCATCACGAGTGACGGCTTCACGCCAAAGAAGGCCGGCTTCCACAGGACAAGGTCAGCGCGCTTGCCCACCTCGATCGAGCCGATCTCGTGGGCGAAACCATGGGTGATGGCCGGGTTGATGGTGTATTTGGCCACATAGCGTTTGGCGCGGAAATTATCGTTGCGCGCGCTGTCTTCCGGCAACGGCCCACGCTGGACCTTCATCTTGTGAGCAGTCTGCCAGCAACGCAGTGTGGTTTCGCCGATGCGACCCATCGCTTGCGAATCCGACGACATCATCGAGAAAACGCCGAGATCGTGAAGAATGTCTTCCGCGGCAATCGTTTCCTTGCGGATACGGGATTCGGCGAAGGCGACATCCTCGGGAATCTGTGGGCTGAGGTGGTGGCACACCATCAGCATGTCGAGATGCTCGTCGATGGTGTTGATCGTGTAAGGGCGCGTCGGATTGGTCGAGGACGGCAGGATATTTGCTTCACCCGCCGCAGTGATGATGTCGGGCGCATGGCCGCCGCCCGCCCCTTCGGTATGGAAACTGTGGATCGCCCGCCCCTTCATCGCCGCGAAGCTGTCACGTACGAAACCGCTCTCATTCAGAGTGTCGGTATGCAGCGCAACCTGGATGTCTTCCTCGTCGGCAACAGTGAGGCAGTTGTCGATCGCGGCAGGTGTCGTGCCCCAATCCTCGTGCAGCTTCAAGCCGACGACGCCCGCACGGATCTGCTCACGCAGCGGTTCGGGAAGGCTGGCGTTCCCCTTGCCAAGCAGTCCGACGTTGATCGGCAGCGCTTCGACCGCTTCCAGCATGCGATGAATCGCCCATGGGCCAGGCGTCACTGTGGTTGCGAGTGTCCCGACGGTCGGGCCGGTGCCGCCTCCCACAAGCGTGGTCGTGCCGCTGAACAAGGCTTCCTCGGCCTGTTGCGGCGCGATGAAATGGATATGGGTGTCGATGGCGCCCGCCGTCAGGATCTTGCCTTCGCCCGCGATCACATCGGTGCCCGGCCCGACCACAATGGTCACCCCCGGCTGGATGTCCGGGTTGCCGGCCTTTCCGATGCCGGAAATCCGACCGTCCTTGATGCCGACGTCGGCTTTGACGATGCCCCAATGGTCGAGGACGATGACGTTGGTGATGACGAGGTCCGCGACCTCGCTGGCTAACCGCTGGCCCTGACCCATGCCATCGCGAATGACCTTGCCGCCGCCGAAGGAAACTTCCTCACCGTAAACGGTGTGGTCTTTCTCGATTTCGATGATCAGTTCGGTGTCGGCAAGGCGCAGCCTGTCGCCGGTCGTTGGGCCGTAGAGGTCCGAATAGGCCTGGCGTGTGATTGTAACCATCGACCTCTCCTACAGCTTGCCCATGATCTTGGCGTTGAACCCATAGACCTTGCGGTCACCATCCAACGCCACAAGTTCGACCGTGCGGTTCTGACCGGGCTCGAAGCGAACCGCCGTGCCCGCCGGGATATTGAGACGAAAGCCCTTCGCCTTGTCTCGATCGAAAACGAGCGCGCTGTTCGTTTCATAGAAATGATAGTGAGAGCCGACCTGAATGGGTCGGTCGCCAGAGTTCGCGACGTCTATCGTGCATTTCTGCCGGCCTGCATTGAGCTCGACAGAGCCGTCCTCGATAAAATACTCACCCGGGATCATGACGGCCTCGTTATGGAATTGGGTTGTGAATGGTGACGAGCTTTGTCCCGTCAGGGAACGTGGCTTCGACCTGGATATCGTGGATCATCTCCGGCACGCCCTCCATCACGTCGTCGCGCGTGAGCAGCGTGGCGCCGTACGACATCAACTCGGCGACCGTTTTTCCGTCACGAGCGGCCTCGAGAATGGCAGCGGAGATATACGCGATGACCTCGGGATAGTTGAGTTTCACCCCACGCGCCTTTCGCCGCTCCGCCACCAATCCCGCGGTGAAAAGCAGAAGTTTATCTTTCTCACGCGGCAACAATTCCATTGCCTGATCTCCCACCTACATTTCGTGTTATGTTGCCCATATACGCGGTGTCGCAGCCCGCTTGCCCTGACCGGCTTCACGCAGCACGTCCCAGGCGCGGGCGAAGAGCGATTTGCCCTCGGACATCATCTCTCCGAGGTAACGACAAATGATCCCCTGATCGCGCTGGCTCACCGAGAAAATACCGCGCGCCTCGTCACCGAGATGATCCCGAACGCGCTCCGCGGCATCTTCCGCAATCGGTCCGATATAAATCATGGTGCCTACGATGGGCTGATTGCTGAATGCAAACGATGCTCGACCGAGTACCGAGTCTCCCTGAAGAGAAAGTCGCTCGAACCAGATGGGGCGATCTCCCAGCGATACTTCAATACGCTGTTGCACCGATCCATTCGCAAAGCGCTCTCCGGCGGCAGGGCGACCCAGGCTCAGGAAATCCCAACCGACATAAGTCGCATCGGCAGCAGCGAGCGACACCTGCGTTTCGACGTGAGCATCGGCACCGTCAAAGATAATGGTTTCCTGAGGAAGATACTCGCAAACGGCACCAGCTCCGACATCGATCACGGTTCTCTGTTTGCTCGCGCCATTTACGCTGCGGTAGAATTTCGTCGCGCCAGGTGTCGTCAGAACGGCGCGCGTGCCGGGTTCAAGATGACAGGCAATCTCCAACCTATCGCCGCCGGCAACTCCTCCAGGCGGGTGCAACAGATAGATATGGGCTGTGCCATCCGCTTCGGGATGAAATGGACGCTGCACGACAAGCGGACCAACATGACGACGGCGAACTAACTGCGTTTTGCTGCCGCGCCGTTCAAGCCAAAGCTCCAGTTCTGCGCACCAACAATCCGCATCCAAGGAAAGGCTCCTAATATCTCTGCGATTGCCGTGTGGGGCGCCAGATCGTTCTGCGCCACCAATGCACTTCGACAAGAAAGTTTAACGTGGGTGGAAACGACTCACAAGATGAGAACTCGGAAGACGCTTCAAACTGAGAAGCCGTGAGTAAACATTAGGCAGCAGGATTGCTTGAGAGCATATGCGAAATACGGCACACTTCAGAACACAAGAAAAATGCAGCACTTGACCTCCCGTCTCAAATGTTTGGCCTCCAGTCTCAGCATCAACGTATCAACAGGAAGGATGCAGCATGTTGCGGGCAATCGCCCTACGGACAGCCACGCAAGGCGGAGCCGATTTGCACGCATCGCAGATCTCCGGCACAGCGGTGTTGCAACACGACGAACGTCACCTTCGCCGCAAGGCAATAAAACTGACGGATGGTACTAAGATTTTAGTCGATTTTCCCGAACCCGTCGTTCTGGCCTCTGGAGATCAGCTCGTGCTTGATGATGGCACTGTCGTCACCATTGCTGCCGCTGAAGAGCCGCTCTACGAAATCACGGCACGCGATCATAGCCATCTCGTTCAACTCGCCTGGCACATCGGCAATCGTCATCTCCCTGCGGCGGTCGACGCCGACAAGATCTTCATTCTGCGCGATCATGTCATCAAAGCCATGCTGACCGGACTTGGCGCGACAGTGAATGAAATCACGGCACCCTTTAACCCGGTGCGCGGCGCCTATGCAGGACACGAGCCTGGACACCAGCACGCTCACGAACATGCGCATGAACATGCACACGGCCATCATCACCACGATCATGACCATTCACATCACCATCATCATGACTGAAGCGAAGTCCTAAGCGGAATGGAGACGACAGTCATGTCATCGCATCATGGACCTCTCCGGGTCGGTATCGGCGGCCCCGTCGGCTCGGGAAAAACAACCCTCACGGAGAAGCTATGCCAGGCACTGCGCCAGCAGCTCTCCATCGCCGTCATTACGAACGACATCTACACCAAGGAAGACGCGCTCATTCTGGCGCGACACCAGGCTCTCTCCGAAGACCGGATTATGGGGGTCGAAACCGGAGGCTGCCCGCACACCGCCATTCGCGAGGATGCGTCCATCAACCTCCAGGCGATCGCCGAGATGAACCGCAAGTTTCCCGATCTCGATGTAATCTTCATTGAATCGGGAGGTGACAATCTCGCCGCGACGTTCTCCCCGGATCTCGCCGACCTTACGCTTTATGTCATTTCAGTCTGCCAGGGCGAGGAAATCCCGCGCAAAGGCGGCCCCGGCATCACGCGCTCGGATTTCCTTGTGATCAACAAGAGCGACCTTGCGCCTTATGTGAATGTCAATCTCGAAGTGATGCGTGCGGATGCTGCGCGAATGCGCGGCGAGCGCCCGTTCGGTTTTACCGATTTGTCGCGCGGCGACGGTCTTCAGACCGTGATCGATTTCATCGTCGAGAACGGCGGGATAGACAGGTCTCGTTGGGTCGCCTGATAGGGAGCCGTCTCACCTTGCAGCGAATCTCTCCGGCAATCGCCCTGCCGGGACCGCGGCGAGCAAGGCAAGGCACCCCATGATCAGGAATCCGACCTTGAGCGCCCTGAGGCGAACTTCGGTGTTGATCCGGACGGCCTCATTGACCTCAGCGACCGAGGCAATGGTTTGCGACAACGCCGTTCTGAGATGGTTGTTGTTGACGAAATTGATGTTATCGAGATCGATCGACATCAGAAAGCGATCCGACAACACGTTGCTTGCGTCCACGCCGCGCATCACAGCCACGCTGAGCAACGCGACCAGTATCGCGCCAGCCAACGCGGTCCCGACCGCAACGGACAGATTGTGGGTCGTACCGCGCAGCGCTCCAACATCGCCGGAAAGCGCGGCAGGCGACGTCACGACCCATATCTTAAGAGCAAGCGTCGCCAGCGCGCCCTTGGCGATTCCAAATACAGCGAGACCCGCAACGACCGGGGCCGTGCTCCAGTCATTCTTCACTACGAAGGCGAGCCAGAGCAGCGCGACAGCACAGGCGCTAAAGCCGTAACGTCCGATTTGCCGCGGAGTCAATTTATCATACAGCCGGGCCACATAAAGCGCCGAGACAAATACCGACAGATGAAACGGCAAGGCCGCTATCGCCGCCTCGGCGGGAGTTCGTCCCTGGACAACCTGGATATAGAGCGGCACCGCGAAATTGAGCATCGCCTCAAGCATTCCCATCGAGAATACGACACAGAGAGCAGCCCATTGATCCCGCTGCTCCAATACCTCGGCAGCAAACAGCGAAGGCTTTCCGGCGGTACGCTGGCGTTTCGTCCAGCCCATGAATGCCCGGCCGAAAACAACGCCGAGCACAACCAGAATCGGCGCGGGCGAAATTCCAAGAATATCGAAGGGCGCCGACGAGCGCGCCAGCCCACCACCCCAATCGGTCAGGAAGCTGAATCCCAGACTGATGGTCGCAACTGCCGCCGCGGCGAGCACCGCGCCCACAATATCGATCCGCAGGTCAGGCAAGCCTTCATCGGCATCCAGACGCCGGCTCACGGCCAGCGTGACGCACACCAGAACAGTCAGCAGACCGAACGCCGGCCGCCAGCCGACGTAGGTGCCCAGGATTCCACCGAGCAGCAACGCAGCAACCGCTCCCGCTGCACCGGCGGCGCCAAGCATACCTAGAGCAGCGGCGCTCTGCGGCGCGGGGGTGAGCTTCGCAACAAGGACGACCAGCGACGGCACGAGCGCAGCGCCGGCTACACCACACAGACCCTGCGCGATCATCATCATCGTCGCGGTCTGGCTGGTGGTCATGATCGTTTGGCCGATCGCGAACATGATGAGCGCGATGCGAAACACACGCACTACGCCAAAGCGCCGTCCCAACTTTGCGCCGACCATGACAAGCCCGGCGATCGCAAGTGCATAAATGACGATCGCGGTGGAAATCGTGGTCGGCGGCACGCCAAAACTCTTTACCAAGCCGCCAAGCGCGATCGGCAGCGAGGTCACACTGAACGACAGCGCAGCCTGTCCCAGGGCTGCGACGATGATCGGCAGCCGAACATTCGATTCTACAGAACAGTTTTGCAATACGTTTCAGCTTTCACGGGTGCCTTGACCAGAAACCAGTTGCTTCACAGGTTGAGCAACTTCGCAAAACTTAGATCGATCACCGGACACAATCAAACTTCTCTCCGCGGGGTGCGCAGATTGATCATTCAGTCCGAAGAGCGATCGCTTTTCCAAGATCATAATTTTCTGGAGTCGAGGCGATGATCAGGCTATCGAAATACTTGTCGGCCATTTCTGCCTGAGGTCAGATCAGCATTCGATCAGACCGACAAATCGAAGACGTTCCTTGGTGCAGTCTGACGATTGATGGGCCTTTGTCATGACAGATTCTATCGAAAGCAGCAGTGTGCATTCCGTTCGCGTTCGGACCGAGCAGCGAAAATGGAAGAGTTTTCTCATCCTGGCGGCCGTGCTTTTGGTGGGCGGCGGCGCCGCACTCATGGCTCCTGCAATCTCCACACATATCTCAGGCGTCGTCTTCGGCGTTGTCCTCATGGCAATTGGCGTTGTGAAGATTGTTCAGTCGCTTTGGGTAAAAAGCTGGGCCGGATTTGTCTGGCAAGAACTGACAGGGGTCGTTGAATTCGTTGGCGGATTCCTGGTGTTCCTGAATCCGTTCAAGGGCGCGATCGCAATCTCTCTCCTGATCGCAATCACTGTCTTCATCCATGGGCTGCTTCAGATTGGGCTTTCTTTGAAGCTGCGTGGTACGGCCGGATGGTACTGGTTCGCGATATCTGGGTTCATTGCATTGTGTGCCAGCGCGGCAATCGTAGCAAAACTGCCCTTCACGACAGACATGATGCCCGGCGCTATCGCCGGGATCGCACTGATCATCACCGGCGTGGCCTACGGTGGAATTGCCCTCAGCCTGCGCAAAGTGATCGACTGATCATCTTCCTGCGATCAAGTCCGGTTATTCCGACCTGAAAACACAGGTCGGCTGGCCGGCTGGTACATTTGTCCGAAATTTTCAGGGTTTTATGGGATAGTCACTGATATTCACCCCAGTGTAACTACCTAGTCTTGCAATTGACCGCTGTCGTTGATCGCTCGACACATGAGCCAGCAAACGGAACGACGCCGTGAAACGCATCGTGATAGCAGACGATCATGAAGTTGTCCGATCGGGGCTTCGCGCAATCGTCGAGGCGCAATCCGATTGGGTCGTCAGTGCAGAGGCCGTCAACGGCGAGCAGGCCATCAATCTGGCGCTGGAAACGCGGCCTGACATCATGATCGTCGATTATTCGATGCCGCTAATGAACGGCCTGGAAGTGAGCCGTCGCCTCAAATCGATGGATCTGCCGACCGAGATCCTGATCCTGACGATGCACGAAAATGAGGAATTGCTAACCGAAGCCATTCTGGCTGGCGTTCGCGGCTTCCTGTTCAAGTCGGATGCCGGGAAGCACCTGATTTCCGCAATCGAAGCGCTGCTGGATGGCAAGCCCTATTTCACCGGAATCCTGATGGAGAAACTGCTCCATCACTATCAGTCGAACAAGCAAAACAAGGCAGACATCCTGCTCACTCCACGCGAGCAGGGCATCGTTCAACTCATCGCGGAAGGGCACACAAACAAATCCATCAGCGGCGTTCTGAAACTCAGCGTGAAGACCGTTGAAACGCATCGCGCATCGGCGATGCGAAAGCTCGGCATGTCGTCGACGGCCGACCTTGTCCGTTACGCGATCCGCAAAAAACTGGTCACGCCCTGAAGGCGCGCAGAACGCTCGCCCTTTGGCATTTCATCCGGATAAGCCGCCTATCGTTTACGGCTCTATCATATTGGCTCTGACGGCATAGCGTACGAGACCTGCGACCGAATTGATCTCCAGCTTCTGCATGGCCGTCGCCCGATGGGCTTCAGTGGTCTTCACGCTGAGATTCAGGAGAGAACTGATCTCCTTGTTGCTGCGGCCCTCAGCCACAAGAGTGACAACAAGTTGCTCGCGCGGAGAAAGCCTCTGGCGCTCCTCGCCGGTGCCGTTCAATTTGCGTCGCGGCTGGACACTAAACCGCCCACAGTTAAACGGCCTGTGCGCCATCAAAGCCTCTACGGCTGTCAGCAGCAACTTGTTCGCATCCGACTTGACGATATAAGCGCGAGCACCGGCCCGAAGCGCCTCCTGTGCAAGCACGCTGGATTCATGCACCGTAAAAATCAGGACTTCCGTTTCCGGCACATGCTCGCTGAGCAATCGCGCGACTTCCACTCCCGTCATCCCCGGAAGCGAGAAATCCAGAATTGCGACATCAGGTCGTTTCTCGAGGGCCACCTCGAACGCTGTCCTGCCGTCAGCCACCTCGGCAACAACCTCCCAACCGGAGCGCTGCTCCAGCACCGCGCGCAGCCCAGACCGTACGGCGGCATGGTCGTCGGCTATGAGGATTCGCTTCATCTTCCCAAGAGCTCTCCGGAGGCACACCCCCTAACTCTCAGGATAAACCACTAGGTGAAACTATCTATGGCACCGAATCCCACGAGTGGATCGCTCGTCCCAAAAAGCAGACCGCACCATTTTGATTCGAAATCCGCTTCGGCAATAGGAGCAACCCTCGGAGCTTGCACATACTTCCCGCCGAGGCCACGCCTGCCCTCATCGCGTGGTGGCGCTGGCCCTCACAGCTACTGCGACCTTTCTCCGTTTCCGGACCCTTGTCGCAAGACCATGAGCGAATACGGCAGATATGATCGTGCCGGAGTTTTGCATTGTCGGATTTGAGTAAATTTCGAGCGTCCCACCCAATTGGTCCAGCCTCGCGCGCATCGCAGGAATTCCGACGCCCATCGATATCGCCGTCGCGCCTCGATTCCTGCGCGTGGCATCAAGGCCGCATCCATTGTCGCTGATCGTCAGCCGCAGATCGGTGTCAGTCGCCTCAATGACGATTTTGACCTCGGTTGCCTTTGCATGCCGAAATACGTTGGTGAGTGCTTCCTGAGTGACTCGCAGCAACAATCGCTGATGCTCAAAGGGCAGTTGATCGGCAACAACTGAAATGCTGGTGCTGACATGCAGCGAGGTTCGTGCCGCGAAACTGCGCGCATAATCCTCGATCGTCGCCTTCAGCCCGTCGACCGTCAGATCCTGAGGATGCAGCAAATACGTGAATGCGCGAATTTCCTTCAACGCCTTGTCGAGAGACTCATCGATCTCATTGCAGAGCCTCTCAGCTTCAGCCGAGGCGCTGAGGTGGGAACGGATTCGCATGAGGCTCAGACTTGCGGCAATCAGGTGTTGGCAGGTGGAATCATGGAGCTCGGACGCGATCCGCTGCTGAATATCCTCCTGAATAGAAGCAAGGCTGGCATTCAGGAAAGCGCCAGCCTTGTCCGCAATCGCGCTCTCGAAAGGCTCCTGACGCTGATCACAGCTTGCTTCCGGGCCGGCTGGCAACCCTTCCCTGATATCGGATCTACCCATCGCCATGCCGTCCGCTGTCAGCCACGGAGATACCCTTAATGGTTTCCGAGAATATACATTGTGAGAGCGTCAACACCACAAGACAATGTTTCTTACCCATCAGCAGGAGGATTCATGGAGGGCAACATGTTTGCGACGTGCGACACCTGGAGAAGCACGCGTGACATTCTGCACAAGCCTCAAGGTTTAACCTTCTGTTCGTGTTGCACCAACCGACAGGTTAGTCGAAAATCCAACTTCGCAGCCGGCCAAATAACCGGCGGCATGACGAAGCGCGTGCCGAACTCATCTGCCATAGTCAGGCCTGCGAGACGATCCTTTTGCCAATCAGTCGCCTCGCTGAGGGAAATCGCAGAGTGACCATCGTGACATACTCCGTGGGGATCGTCCGGCGACAGATGCAGTCCCTGTCCGGTATCGGGATTCTGCTGGGATCCTTGTTCTTCGCGGCCGCACTGACGCCATCGCTCATCCCGCGGAATTATCTCACGCAGGGGGCCCTCGCCGGCGGTTGTTTTGCGATCGGGTATGGCGCTGGCGTGCTCTGGCGTTGGCTGTGGCATTATCTCGAGCTTCCCGAACCTTCAAAGCGAATTCGATCCATCACCAACGCGTGCGTCGCGGCTGTCTGTCTTGTGATCGTCGTTACGTTTCTGTGGCGAGCGGCGGGTTGGCAGAATTCGATCCGCGCTGTCATGGGTATGGGGCCGGTCGAAAGCGCTCATCCCATCAAGGTTTGCGCAATTGCAGCAGTCACATTTGCGGCGATCCTGGTGGCGGCGCGGCTTTTCAGAATCTTGGCCCGCTTTCTCTCCACGCGCATCAATCGCTTCATTCCAAGGAAGATCGCCAATGCCATCGGCGTTCTTCTGGCCGCGTTGCTGTTCTGGTCGATCACCAGCAACGTTCTCGTCCGCACCACATTTCAGGCGCTCGATTCCTCTTTCCGTGAGCTCGACGCCCTGTTCGAACCCGAGCGACAGCAGCCGACGTCCCCCGGAAAAACGGGAAGCGCGGCATCGCTGGTCGGATGGAAAGAACTCGGTCGAACCGGCCGGCGGTTCGTGGCGTCTGGGCCAACTGCCAGCCAAATCAGCGCACTGACCGGGCGGCCTGCCCAGGAGCCCATTCGGGTCTATGTGGGCCTGCGCAATGCCGATACGGTGCGCGACCGCGCCAAACTGGCGCTGGCCGAGTTGAAGCGGCAGGGCGGCTTTCAACGTTCTACCCTTATCATCGTGACGCCGACCGGCACGG
Organism: Afipia sp.; assembly: GCA_044464625.1. Lineage (GTDB taxonomy): Bacteria > Pseudomonadota > Alphaproteobacteria > Rhizobiales > Xanthobacteraceae > Afipia. The sequence continues at coordinate 165,376 of JBIQLC010000009.1, forward strand.
GCTGGATCGATCCATCCGCGATGGATTCCGTCGAGTATCTTCACGACGGCGATGTTGCCAGCGTCGCGATGCAATATTCCTATCTCAACAGCCCGCTCTCGCTGATGTTTCAACCCGAGTACGGCCAGGAAGCGGCGCGCGCCCTGTTTGTCGAAATCTACGGATATTGGGCTACGCTGCCGAGGAACGCGCGGCCAAAACTATATCTGCATGGCCTCAGTCTTGGCGCCATGAACTCGGAAAGATCGGCAGAGCTGTTCGAGATGATCGGCGATCCGATCGCCGGCGCCCTTTGGAGCGGCCCTCCGTTCGAGAGCCGAATCTGGCGCTCGATCACAGCGAATCGCAACGAGGGATCGCCTGCCTGGCTGCCGCAATTCCGTGATGGCCGCTTTGCGCGATTCATGAACCAGAACGGATCGATGGTCCCCGCCGATGCACCGTGGGGGGCGATGCGCGTCGTTTATCTGCAGTACGCAAGCGACGCGATCGTGCTGTTCGCCTACCGCTATGCGTATCAGCGTCCCGCCTGGATGAGGGATCCGCGTGGTCCGGACGTATCACCGGAGCTGCGATGGTATCCGATCGTGACCATGCTCCAGCTTGCCGTCGACATGGCTGTCGCGACCAGCACGCCGATGGGTTACGGCCATGTCTATGCACCAGAGCATTACGTCGACGCGTGGATCGCCGTCACCGACGTGCACAATTGGTCTCCCGAAATGATCGCAAAGCTCAAGAGTCATCTTGCAGCGGCGGCAAGGGGCGCAATCAACGATACGAGCACCGACAATTCCTATTCAGCCCGTGGCGGATAGTGACTGCGCCCGCAGCGCAAATCTGGATTTCGCACGAACCCCGTGATCAGACGAGACGTATCGCGCTGCGATCCGACGGCCGCGAATCCACCTGCGTTGGCAAGCGACTGCAATGCAGGTATTCAAATCTAACGTAAGGGGCGGAAGCCATCGCCCCTCGGTATCAAGGCATTGATTCGCAGCAAGTTTCAGAGACGCATTTGAAAATTGGAGTGGACCCTACGTCTAAAATTGGGACGCATTGCACATCGAGCCATTCGTTCAGCTCGTGTACTTTAGTACCACCTATGCTGTAGGCTAAGTTTTCTCCTTGGAAAGCCAAAAGAAGGGTGAAGGCAAAGAACTATCCTGACTTCGACCGCCATCATGCAGAGATCTGCCGTGAGATAGGGCCTGCCATGGATATCGAGGATTGTTCAACCGACCAGCCAAAGAACGCACACTGCGACGAGCCACCGAAATGCGTCGTTGATACGAATACTTCCTCAGTCCCCATCGATCCGTCTCAGGTAGATGTGCGCGACGAGATGAGAGAGTTTTTGTCGAGCTATCTGCTTCTCCTGCTGCGCTCCCTTTCCGCTTTCAACGCCGTCGATGTCCCCAAGATCGTGAGCGCAACGACAAGCCTCGTTACGGCGTGCCTCTCGCCCTCGCGTGACCACTTCGTTGAAGCCCAGCGCCCTATGGATCTCGTGCACCTCGATCGCGCGGCAAAGATTATCGCGGAACGGCTGGCTGATCGCGACCTGACGCCGGACCAGCTTTGCCGCCAACTTGGTATCTCTCGTTCGAGCCTCTACAGGCTGTTCGAACCTGTTGGAGGCGTCTCGAGCTACGTCCGCCGTCAGCGACTGCTCAAGACGCGCGAGATGCTATCGGATCGTTCCGATCGAAGAACGATCTCCAGCATTGCCGAGGAATGGAGCTTCACCGATCCATCCGCATACAGCCGGATGTTCCGGAAGGAATTCGGCATTACGCCTAGAGAAGCACGCGAGAAAGGTCGGAGAAACATCAAACGGCCGATCGGGCTGAACGCCGGTGAGCCGATCGACAGACCGCTTGCCCTTGGCAACCTTTTACTCAACCGCAACTAGGAGCAATCCCATGCTCCATTTCGCGACCGACCCATCAAATGACATACGCACCGACGAAATACTGAAGTGTGCCGTCGACACCAACACGTCTTCAGCTCCGCCCCGCGAACAGTTCGATCTGTTTTGCAGCTGGCACTCGGATATTGCTGCGATCGAACTTTTGCGGGAGGAGCACGACTCGTTTCAGGCGCGCGAACGTGTCTGGCACTTGGGCGATATAGCTCTCGCAGTCATCGAGTGCCCCGGATCGGCCTATCCTCTTCGCTGGAGTCATAAGAAGAAACCTGTATTGGATCATTGGCTTCTATCTTTGTTGCTATCGGAATCCCCCGGCAGGGGCGGCGCCATGGAAGTCAGCAAGCTGAATATGCGATGTTTGGCCGCGCCGGAAGAGTGCGAGAGCAAAGATGACGCTATTCTCGCGCTTTTCCTTCCCCACAACCTGATCTCCGCTAATTCCTACAAGGTTGAGATACGTGAAGAGACGAAGATGTTCCTGACGGAGTATCTGCTTCTTCTGCATCGTTCTCTTTCCGAGCTAAGGCACCAGGATATCCCGCACATCGCCGCGGCGACCACGAACCTGCTGGCGGCATGCCTATCACCCTCTGCGGACCGTTTCGCCGAGGCCCGGGGACCGATCAGCGTCGCCCTGCTCAGGCGCGCATCCACCATCATTATGGAGCGACTGGCCGATCAACATCTGACACCCGATCAACTCTGCCGCGAGCTTGGTATATCGCGCTCCGGCCTTTATCGGATCTTCGAGCCCGTTGGCGGCATCTCGAACTTTATCCGTCGCAAGCGCCTGCAAAAGACTCGAGACACGCTGATCGACAGTTCCGATCAACGATCGATTTCCAGCATCGCTGAGGCGTGGGGCTTTACCGATCCGTCAACGTACAGCCGAATGTTCAGGAAGGAATTCGGCATCTCGCCCAGGGAAGCCCGCGAAGAAGGCTGGCTGGGGATTAAGCCGCAGTGGTCGCCTGCCGACCCATCGATCGACAAGCCTCTTACGCTCAACAGCGTCTTGCTCAGCAGCTACTAGGCGATTTATGCGACCGCCCGCGATCGGCAAGTTCATTCCTTATATGCATCATTCGGGATACGAACTTTCGTTCTCAGCATGCACGCCACGCGGAGCGTTCGGGTCCGGCTGGAGAACCATAACGAACGCCAATATGTTTCCCGGCTCCGACATCGAGTCGGTACGGTAGGCAGCGATTATCCCGTTCTGCGCGGCGGCGTATTCCGCAACGGTCTCGCCGAACATATTTCGCTGCACGGCAATTTTCTGGCCGGCTTTGACTTCCTCGTCGAGCTTCACCAGATATTCGACGAGGCCGCCGTGGGTTGCGATGATCGGAGCAGCCCCGTTGCCGATCTTCATACCGGCATCCGCCGCGGTGCGCCCCATCGCGCCACTGATCACACCATAATGCTTCAGAACATTTGTGGTGCCTTCGACAAACAGAGCGATCATCTCCCCGTTGAGAATTCGCGCGGCTCCGACTTCAGGCGTGAAGCACGGAATGCCCGCGTCAACGAACGCATTATGCAGAACCCCGGGATAGGCCGCGTCGTCCCACATCTGTCCGACGGGATAGAGGTCCGACATCGTCTTGACGTCAGGGATGCCGCGATCACCGATAATAAACGCGGCGATTTCCAGTCCTGTCGCTCCGGTATGGAAATCGATCGCGAGATCGGAATTCGGCTTGAGAAGTCGGTTGAACAGAAGGCCGGCGTGACGACTCGTGGCGCTTGCGCCGTTCTCGTTTCCCGGCCACTCGCGATTCATATCGATGAGGTCAATGCCGCGCCCCGAGTTGGGCCAGCGGCGCTGCATGCTCTCCAAGGCCGGGCGCGCGATGTCCAGCACAGCCATGACCGATCCAGACATCCGCGTCGGATCGAGTTGTTCCATCACGGCCTGCACCGTCCGGATCGAACTCATCTCATCGCCGTGTACGCCACTGGTCAGGGTAAAACGCTTGCCGGGTCGAGCGCCCTTGGCCACGACGACCGAAACATACCAATGCTGACCGCCAGGCGCCTGCACGCCTTGAAAATAGAGCAGATGCTTCTTGCCGGGCTCCAGATCCCCAATATCAAGCCGGCTGACAACCTTTCTTCCCTGGATCGTTTCACCCGTATAGACGGTGCCCGATCCTGAGCTCCCTTTTCCCGGACTCTGCTGCGCACTCGCTGTGCCGGCTTCGCCGATGACCATGGCAGCCGCGCCGGCAGCGGCGATGGAGCCGGCCATGAAATCGCGTCGATCGAGGATATCTCTGTCTTTGGTCGAATCGGACATGGGGTCTCCTTCATGCGAAGCGATTTCGAAAACGGCGCGCCGCTTCGAAACGACCTCACAATAGCATGAGCCAAGTTGCAGTATGAGCCGGTTTAACGGCTAGCGAAGCGTCAGGCCCGCAACCCCCAGCGCCAGATTGACGCCAAACTGCCCCTCGACCGACAACGGCTGCAACGAAATCGTGCGGTTGGATCCGCCGACCAGCACATTCGCGCCAAGCCCGAGAATCATCGAGGCGTTGCCGCTTGCACCGACATAGTTTCCGCGCAGCGTGCCGGGACCGATATGCGAAGTAGGTGCGAAGACTCCCCAGAACAGCCTGCCGCGACCGGTGACGCCGACGTCCAGGCCCAGCCGGGTTATCCGGCCCGTGTAATGGTATCGCCGCCCTGTGGCATTCGAGCGGAACACACATGTCATCTGCTGCCGCGAGCCGAGGACCAACCCGACTCGCGGGCCCGTATCGCAGGTGAGGCCGCCGACCCGAACCGGCTGTCTTTGTGCGAACGCCGGGGTGGCGAGAGCGCTCATTGCCAAACAGGCACTTATCACAAGGCTATATTTCGACATCAATATCTCCAGAAAATCGATGAGGCGTGTTTTTTATGCGCTGACGAGCCGGAGGACGTTCCACAGACCGGAGGTGATGTGTCGACCTCGGCAACAGTTACTCAACGGCAGTAGCGATGGGAGACGGAATGAGACCGGCCGCTACGGGAACGATACCAGCACCGCCCGTTGCGCCAATAATAGCTATGCACACGCCGACGATGGGCGCCCGCGACCGCCCCAGCCGTCGCGCCTATTGCAGCGCCGCGGCGACCACCAACCGCTCCGCCGATGATCGCACCCTTGACGGCGCCTCGTCCGGATTGCGCGAGGCTTTCAGTTATCGTCAGCGTGGTTTCGACGCTGACGAACAGCAATAGTGCCAACAAGTACTTCATTTGCAGAACTCCCTGTTCTGAGTCGTCATGGAAGCGCTCCCGATGTTCGTGACGGAGAAGCCTTCGCTCTCGCCCTCACGCCAGGAAGCAGTCACGCATTTGTCGTGTGCTGGTTTCGCAAAACGATTTTCAGCACCAGAGAAACAATGCCCACCAACAGGAGCACAGCTCCCAGGACGGTCAGTCCGGTGTACGAAAGCGCCATGCCGGTCGCGAGAACAACCAGGCCAATGACCAGCGATCCAACACCAACGATCTTTTTCAGGAGAAACGCCAACATGGCCTCCTCTCTTCTGTGAATCGAACGTCACTCAAGTTGTTGAAGGCGCGGGGGCCGCTGCGACCTTTGCAAGAGCGTCGCGCAGCTTCTGCTCCTTGGTATCATCAAGGGACGTTTTCAAAACTGTCCCGCCGGCGTCCTGAATTTCTCGCAGAACCTTGTCGGCGGTCATGTTCTTGATCAGCAGGAACAGGGCTGCGCTTCCCGTATCGATCTTTCCGGAAAGCTGCTTCATGAAATCGTCATTGATGCCGAAATCCGACAGTGCTCCTCCCAGAGCACCTGAGGCCGCGCCGGCGGCTACGCCAATCAAAGGATTCAGGAAGAGCAGGCCAACCAGGAGCCCCCAGAAGCTGCCCGACGCAGCCCCCATCGCGGTTGTATTGATAAGCTGGTTGAGTTTGACATTGCCGTCTGCACCCTTAACCGCGATCACGGCGTCGTTGATCGTAATCAGGTATTCCTTCTGAAGGGATAGAAGGCGCTGCCGAACTTCCTCCGCCTTCGCTTCGGACGGATAGACAATGACGATCAGATCGGACATCTGAATCTCCCGCATATCATGGATGAAAACGCTGAATGAATGCGGATGTTTTTACCAAACGCATCTGCTTGCCCCAGCGGGGTGGCCCCTTGTGAGCATTGCGAGGGGGAAACTTTTTTGCATTCAGCCCCGGCACAACATCGCTGCTGCCAAGTCACCTCCGCAGTTGCAGCGCGTCACTCGGACCTGACGGCTGATTGAAACCAACAGTCGCACCCGATGCCCTCAGCGTCTATCGGAAGAAACCCCGAATGAAGCCATGAGGGATACTCCCGAGCGGTTGGTGAGAATCTCCGGAAACAATCCAGCATGCCGGATCAAACCGCCGTTCAATCTCAATGAGGCGGCCACGGGCGATCTGCGGCAAGCGGGAGGCGGCAGCTGGCATTGTCTTTATGTTGCAAGCGCTACTCGCGCTTGCGTCATTTGTGCCGGTGCGCCCCGCGCGGCTTGCCGGGTTTGTCCGCAGGAATCATCACCACCCGGCCATACCGCACCCCGCGTTCGGCGATGATATGATCGGCAAAGTGCTGGACTTCCCGGCTCTGGCCACGCAACGCCGTGATCTCCATGCAGCTGTCGTTGTCGAGATGAACGTGCAACGTCGCCAACGACATGTCGTGATGACCGTGGAAATTCTTCACCAGCTTGCTGGAGAGATCCCGCGCTGCATGATCGTAGACATAGACCAGCGCGGCGACACATTCGCCTCCCGCGCCCGCGTTCTGCTCAGCCTGCTGCATTCCTGCGCGAGCGAAGTCTCGGATCGCCTCTGAGCGGTTCTGATAACCGCGCTCCTCGATCATGCGGTCGAGATCCGCCATCAGATCGTCATCGAGCGTAATCGTCACGCGCTGCATCGGTCTCTCCGCTTCGCACCCGCTTGAGGGGCGGTATGATAATTTATTGACATCGTCATACTCATCGGTCAGCGTGTCCGCGCCGGCACGACAGCATCTGGACCGCAGTAAGCAATGGGCGAGACAAGACATCAAGTCTCCGGGCGCATAGTGGCGCGCCACGCTCTCGATCCGATTGGACCGCTATTCGGGTTCATGCCGCTGGCGTTCGCGGCGGCGCTGGGCTGGGCACCTGAAGCGCGCGCGCAGACTGCTCCATCCTCGCAGGAGGCACTTCCGCCGGTCGAGGTGGTCGCGGGCAGCGCCGTTCGCCGCTCTCCTGCTGCGACGGCGCCATCGGCGAGCGCACCTGCAGTAACCGACCCCGGACCCGAGCCGTCCGCAGCTAGCGAACTCATCGTCAGCGGCCGCGAGGTCAATGCCCGGCCATTCTCGCGCCCGGCCGAGGCATTGGAAGTCGTGCCCGGCTTGATCGTGACCCAGCACAGCGGCGATGGCAAAGCCAACCAGTATTTTCTGCGCGGCTTCAATCTCGATCACGGCACCGATTTTGCGATCACCGTCGACGGCATGCCGGTCAATATGCGTACCCATGGTCATGGACAGGGTTACGCCGATCTGAACTTCCTGATTCCCGAACTGATCGGTTCGGTCGATATTCGCAAGGGGCCGTATTTCGCCGACGAAGGGGATTTCTCCTCGGTCGGCGCAGCGCACATCAATCTCATCAACAGCGTGTTCGGCTCGATGGCGTCGGTGACCATGGGCAGCTTCGGCTACTGGCGCGGCCTCGGCATCACCTCGCACAAAGTGGGCAATGGCACGCTGCTGGTGGCCGGTGAAGTCAACACCTATGATGGCCCGTGGGACAATCCCGACAATCTGCGCAAGCTCAACGGTGTCGTGCGCTACAGCCAGGGCACGCGCGACGATGGATTCTCGCTGACCGCGATGGCCTATTCCAACAACTGGAATTCGACCGATCAGATTCCGCTGCGCGCCATCGAGTCCGGCGAGATCGGACGCTATGGCGCGCTTGATCCGACAGACGGCGGCAGATCCGATCGTTTTTCGCTCTCAGGTCAGTGGGCCCATACAAGCGAAGCGGGTGTCTCGCGAGTCAACTTCTACGCCATCAAGAGTTCGCTCGACCTCTGGAATAACTTTACGTTCTTCCTCAGCGATCCCGTCAACGGAGATCAATTCCACCAGCGCGACGACCGGTTTGTCGGTGGCATCAACGCATCACACACGTTCAGCACAACTTTTGCCGGCCTGCCGATGGAAACCGAGATTGGACTGCAAAGCCGTTACGACGACATCGACGTCGCGTTGACCAACACCGTGCGGCGCCAGTTCCTGTCGAACGTGCGCAGCGACAAGGTGCAGGAGGGCAGCGTTGGTCTTTATGTTCGCAATACCGTGCGATGGACTGACTGGTTTCGGACGACGCTCGGCTATCGCGGTGATTTCTACGCCGCCAATGTCGATTCGATTTTCAACGCCGCGAATTCCGGCAAGGCGCAGGCGGCGATCGGCAGCCCAAAAGCCGGCATGGTGTTCGGCCCATTCTATAATACAGAGCTGTTCATCAACGCGGGCGAAGGCTTTCACAGCAACGACGCCCGCGGCGTCACCATCACGCAGTCGCCGACCGACGGCTCGCCGGTTGATTCATCGCCGTTTCTGGTCAGGACGCGCGGCGCCGAAATCGGCGTTCGCACCCGCGCTATTCCAGGCCTCGATAGCGCGGTCAGCCTGTTTATCCTGGACTCGGCCTCCGAGATTCTGTTCGTCGGCGACGCTGGCGATACGGAAGCCAGCCGTCCTAGTCGCCGCTACGGCATCGAGTGGACCAATCGCTATCAGCCGACGCCGTGGCTGAGATTCGAAGGCGACATCGCGCTGACGCACGCGCGCTTCCGTGGCGACAATCCCGATCAGGCGGCCGCCTATGCCGAACTCGCAGGTTATCCGCAAAGCCAGATCGGCAATGCGCCCGGCAATTACATTCCGGGCGCACCGAGCATGATCGCGTCCGCCGGTGTGCGGATCGGCGAAGCAACCGGCTGGTTCGGTGCATTGCGTTATCGCTATTTCGGGCCGCGTCCGTTGACCGAGGATAATGCCTTCACCTCACCGGCGACGGGACTGCTGAACGGGCAAATCGGCTATCGGTTCGAGAACGGCTGGCGGATTCAGCTTGATGCGTTCAACCTGACCAACAGCCAGTCCGACCAGATCACCTACGCCTACGGATCGCTGCTGAAGTCGGATGCACTGTTCGCGCAATGTCTGGCCAATATTCCGCCGGCGGCGGTCTGTTCGACGGGCGTGATGGACCGGGTGCTGCATCCGGTCGAACCGTTCGCTGTTCGGCTCACCATAGCGGGACGATTCTAGGGGTAGATCGGGAGGCGAATGACGCCTAGTTTCGTAACGTTCAAATTGGGGCCGTTTTGCGATGTTGGCATTTCTGGGTTTGGGCTTCGTGCTGGGGATGCAGCACGCGCTGGAAGCCGATCACATCGCGGCGGTGTCGAGCATCGCGGCGCGTCGCAGCAAGGTCGGCGACATCGTCAAGCACGGCCTGACCTGGGGGCTCGGTCACACCATCACCCTATTCCTGTTCGCTGGCGCGGCGCTGGTGCTGGGACAGGCCATCCCTGAACATATCGAGCGGCCACTGGAAACGGCGGTCGGCATCATGCTGGTCGGATTAGGTGTCCACGTGCTGTGGCGGCTGTGGCGCGATCGCATCCACTTCCATCAGCACTCCCACAATGACGGCACGCAGCACCTTCACGTCCACAGCCACGCCGGCGAGGCAGTGGCGCATACGCAAAGTGCGCACGAGCACGGCCATGGATTCCGCTGGCGCTCGCTGCTGGTGGGATTGATGCATGGTATGGCCGGTTCGGCCGCGCTCCTGGTCCTGACGGTGTCGCAGGCCAAGGATCCGGTGCAGGGACTGTTTTACGTGCTGCTGTTCGGCGTCGGCTCGATGATCGGGATGGGCGCGCTGTCGACGGCGATCGCGGTGCCGATCGCGGCCTCGGCAAAATTTTTGACCTGGGCCAATCGCGGCCTGCAGGTTGCGGTCGGCATCATCACCATCGCGATCGGTCTTCACACTATCATCGAGACGACGCTGACCTGATCGCGACGATCATCCGTCCCTGGATATCCGGGGATCATGACGGAACGATACGGACATTTCCAGGATCCACTCCGGGTTTTGCTGGATGGTCCGGTGTTAGTGGCGCACCTATGCTGATGCGATGTCCTTCGCTCTGTGCGTAAAGGAGGTCGACGTGCGCCTCAACATCCCATCCATGGCATCGCTCGCCTGTCTCGCCATCCTCGCCTCCATGACTTTTTCAGTAGATGTCCAGGCAGCCGCGATGGATCGATATTGCCTGCAAGGCCGATTCTGGGGCTCCCCCGGCAATTGCCAATTCGCGACACGTCGGCAGTGCATGATCGCAGCTGCCGGCACCAACTCAAGTTGTGTGCTGAATCCGCGCTACGCCTTTCGAAAGCGACGTTAGCCAAACAAGAGCCTGCCTTGCGAAATCGGCTCGCCGAACGGCAAACGAGCGCATCCTCCATCGAGGTGATGCAAGCGCAATCAGTCGCCCTGCAACTCCCATCGCGCGAGATCGAACTCCTGACCTGTCTTGATTGAGTACACGCATGCGCTGGTTGCGTTCCATGATAATCGTCGCAGCGGTCAATGCCGCGCTGCTCGGTTGTGTGTCGGTCTATAACTTGCCGGTCAACGTGCCGCTCGACGGCGCCAGCATCAATCGGTTGACAACCAGCTCTGAGGACAAGGCCGAGGATGTTGTTCTCGGGCTTTCCTTTTCCGGAGGAGGCACGCGCGCAGCGGCCTTTGCATTCGGTGTCCTGTCCGAACTGCGCAATCTGCCGGTCCGCGGCGCTCGGGGGTCGATGCTCGACCGGGTCGATTTCGTATCCGGCGTTTCGGGCGGCTCGGTCACCGCGGCGTACTACGGATTGAAGAAGGAACGCGCGCTCGACGATTTCCGCGAACGATTTTTGCTGCAGAACGCCGAAGAAGGACTGATCACCACGGTTTCTCTCGGCACCATTGGCCGGGCATTCACCGGGGGCGTCAATGATTCCCGCGGCTTCACCACCTGGCTCGACGCCAACCTGTTTAACAGCGCGACGTTGGGCGAACTCAACTCGGGCCGGCCGCGGGTCTGGATCAACGCAACGGACATCTACAACAGAGTCCCCTTTGTATTTGGGAGTACGGCGTTCACCGCGATCTGCAGCAATCTCTCCAAGTATCCAATCTCCAGCGCCGTTGCCGCCTCCGCGGCAGTCCCCATCGCATTTACACCCATTGTCGTTCAGGCATTTCCCGGCGCCTGCACCGATCCGCTGCCGCCATGGGTCAGACGCTTCGCCAACAACCGCAAAGCACCGCCGATGGTTCGCTCCTACGCGACAGCCATCGCCAGCTACCGGGATGGCGCGGTGCCGTTCATCAAACTGCTCGACGGCGGCATTGTCGACAACTTCGGAGTCGCCGGCCTCACCATCGCGCGCGAATCGTCCGACACGCCTTACGGGCCGCTGACGGCGCAGCAGGCCGTGAAACTGCGGCGCGCGCTGTTCCTGGTTGTCGATGCCAAAGCAGGCCCCTCCGGTGACTGGGTCCACGATATCGACGGTCCCAACGGAATCGAAACCGTTCGGGCCTCCGTGGCATCCTCCATGGCGGCGAGCCTGGACGCCGTTTACACCGTCTTCAACCGCACCATGAGCGATTGGCGGACATCCTTGGTGCGCTGGCGCTGTCAATTATCCGCAGCGGATCGCGCCCGACTCGGCGCGGGGCCTCACTGGAATTGCCAGGACGTCCAGTTCTTTGTCGGCCGTCTCGGTTTCGATCAACTTGGTCCGGAACGCGAGGATGCTCTCAATAAGATCCCGACACGATTCCAGTTGCCTGCTGCCCAGGTCGACAGCCTCATCGCTGCCGGGCGGGATGCGCTTCGCGATAGCGCGACGTTGCGGACTTTCGCAAAAAGCCTGTAGCCGGCAATTCCGGCTCTGGCTCCGTCGGGACAACCGGCGGCCTACACACCATCATCGAGACCACGCTGACCTGAAGCGGCGACACTGCATGACAGCCATCCTCCCGAAGATCAGATCGCGTTCGATTGGATTCCGGGGCAAGCATGGCCGACAGAAACAGTTTTATGCATTTCCTCTGTTCGATGATCGGTGCGCGTTTCTGCTTGATGCCGACGACCGGTCACAATCAGCGCATGATTTTGAGTTCGGTTGCCAGCGTCCGGTAGAGGCGCTAGCCTGTATCGATCGCGATCAGGCGCGCTCAACGTGAGCGGCACTCGGTGTTCGGGCAAAGACACGGATATTAAAGACACAGATATTGATGAGCGGAGGTCGGCCATGTGGGACGATACGTTTGGGCTCTCTCGTCGTTCATTGCTAGCTGGCTCGCTCGCGTCCTCGGCAACGTGGATGCTGCCATCTTCCGCGGCTTTCGCCAAAGACACGGCTGGCGCTCAATCTCCCCAGTCTGCTCGAACAGCTCATGACGCGGTACAGGCGGTGAGCGATGCCATCCTGCGGATCTCGCATGAAGTCTGGGCCAACCCGGAGCTGTCGCTTCACGAGGAGGTCTCATCCGAGATTCATCTGAGAGAATTGCGTAAAGCCGGCTTCACCATCGTCAGCACCGGAACGTCGGGTATTCCCACGGCCTTCGTGGCGGAATGGACGCAAGGCAATGGCGGAGCGAAGATCGGTTTCCTTCCGGAATACGATGCGCTTCCCGACCTCGGCAACGCGGCCGAGCCGCGCCAGACCCCCGGCCCGAAGGGCAACGCCGTCGGGCAAGGCTGCGGTCACAACATGCTGGGCGCGGGCTGCACCGGCGCGGCATTCGCGCTCAAGAAAATCATGATCGACCAGAAGCTGCCCGGCACCATACGGGTCTATGGCTGCGCCGCCGAAGAAACCGAGGGCGCCAAGGTCTACATGGCTCGCGACGGGCTGTTCAACGATCTCGACGCCTGTCTCGCCTGGCATCCCGGTCCCATGAATGCGACCGGCCTGTTGCGGACTGCCGCCGTCGACATGCTGCGCATCCGCTACACCGGCCGCAGCGCTCACGCCGGCGTCAGCCCATGGGAGGGCCGCAGCGCGCTGAAAGGAGCCGAACTTTTCGGCGTCGGCGTTCAGTTCATGCGCGAACATCTCAAGACCACCACGCGCATCCACTATGTTTACACCAACGCAGGCTCGACGCCCAATGTCGTCCCTGCTCTCGCCGAAGTCCTCATCTTTATCCGCGATCAGGATCGGGAAGAGGTCGGCAAGGTGACCAAATGGATCAAGGATGTCGCCAACGGCGCGGCGACCTCGAGCCAGACCGAAGTTGCGATCGATCATTTTTTCGGCATGCACGATCTCCTGCCGAACGACACGCTAGTGAAACAGATTCACGCGCATATGTCGGCGCTTCCGCTGACGTGGACGCCGGAGGAGCAGAACTTCGCCAAGGCGTGCCAGCGCGAAATGAGGCTGCCGGAAACCGGCCTGATGCCGAACATCATGCCGGTGCTGCCCGAAATCACCATGGGCGGCTCAACCGACGTCGGCGACGTCAGCTACAATGCGCCCACGGCTCTGTTCGCGCTGGCCACCATGCCGATCGGCGTCGGGCTGCATACGTGGCCGGTGACCGCATGCGGCGGCATGAGCATCGGCGACAAGGGCTCGCTCTATTCAGCGACCGTCATGGCCGGCGTCGGCTATGATCTTATGACCAACGCTGAATTGCGCGCGGCGGCGCGCGCCGATTTCGACCGCCGGAAAGCGGGCCGCAAATATGTATCGCCGTTGGCCGAAACCAGACTGCGTCCCGAGGGGATACCGGCTCATCTGCTGCTGCGCGATGGCAGCAGCGAACTCGGCGTCGAATTCGTGGGAGAGGCCGAGGCCGCAGGGATGCTGAAGCGCTAGGATCGGGATTCGCCGGAAGTTTTCCTCTTCTCTTCGTCGGAGAAAACAAGGGCCTACAAACTTTCCATCAGGTGATCCAATTCGAGGGTCGAGCGCTTGCCGATGTCCTCCCCATGCTCCGTCAGAAATTCGTCGGCAGCCTTGCGACCTTCTTCGTGCAACATACTGAGGAAATCCCATTCGGCGTTCAGCTTGGAAGAATAGCCGAGCTTGTCCATGATCTTGTTGCGAACAATGTGAACGCGCATCCTCGCCCATTGAGCGCCTTCACCGCTACCGGGATCGACCGCGCGGCGCAGCAAGGCCATCATGCGGAGCTCCTTGATCAATACGGCGTTGAATGACACCTCGTTGAGGCGGTTGAGAATCTCGTTGGCCGATTTCGGTGTGCCGGGGCGCTCGATCGGGTTGATCGGAATGATGATGGTGTCATCGGATACGAGTTCATTCACAAGCGGCGTCAAGGTCGGGTTTCCGGAATACCCGCCGTCCCAGTAACTCTCACCATCGATCTCAACAGCCTGAAACAGCGTCGGCAGGCAAGCCGAGGCGAGCAGCACCTTCGGCGAAATTTCAGCATTCCGAAACACGCGGGGGAGACCGGTCCGCACGTTGGTCGCGGTGATGAAAACCTTCACGGGGGATTCGCGAAGCAGATCGAAATCGATCTGATCCTCGAGGACTGGCAGAAGCGCATTGGAGCCGCCCGGGTTCAGATCATAAGGCGAATACAGCCGGGAGATCGCGTCGAACATGAAGAACAGAGGCGAACTGTCCAGCGTCCAGCGCCCCAGAATCCGGTCCAGCGGGCTGCGCTGGAAGGGGCTATAACGCGCGGCGTCCGACACGCGCCGCCAGTATGATGCAAGCGCCGCACGCGCACCCTCCGCGCCGGATTTGGCGTAACCCGCGGCCAGGACGGCGGCGTTCATCGCTCCTGCCGACGTGCCGGAGACCCCTTCGATCCTGAACCGGGTCTCCTGAAGAAGTCGATCGAGAACGCCCCATGTGAAGGCGCCATGAGAGCCGCCGCCTTGCAGCGCAAGATCGATCAGGATCGGATCATGGGACGAGGTGCCGTGGGAGGAAACCGTCATCGGATTCGATCCGCATCTGATGCAAGCGAACTCAAGGAAGCGCGGTGTCGCAGGTGGCCCACATTCACGACCTCCGACACCGCGCCCGGGAATTATCCGTTCAGACGATCAACCTCTATCGCCAGCCGCAGATGCGGCGGCCGCGATGCCACCAGCAGACCCAACGACGATGCCGCCGCCGATGCCGACGCCGGTGCCAATGGGGGTGGTGGGGCGAATGCCACTGCACCTGCGTGCTCAGATCGGAAGGAGCGTCCGTCCTGCCCAGATCAGGCGCGACAGGCATCGCCTCTGCCGTTTCAGTGAAGTGAACGGCGATTGCACCGACTGCGGCAGCGGCAACGGCCTTTTGGGCGAGCCCTAAAAAGGCGCGACGAGTCGAATCAGTCATGGCGTGTCCTTTCTATTTCTATTTTTATTCGCTTCCTCTGTTTTGCGGGCCTTCACGAAGACTGGAATGCGCAGAACCGCCAGATGGATCCACGCCAGACCAGATCAACGCCAAATCCGCGCCGGGCTATTGGGCCCGACGGGGACCGAGCGTCAGATTGGTGACACTTGCCGCGAGATTCAGTCCGACTGACCTCTCGATCGACAGCGGCTGGAGGACGATCGTCCGGCGCGAGCCGCCGATCAAGGCATTTGCGCCGAGACCGGGCCCGACTGCGATATTGCCGCTGGCTCCCACATAGTTGCCGCGCAGCGTACCGGGACCGATGCGTGAATTCCTCGCGAACACGCCCCACGAAAGGACTGCGCCGCTGGTCATCCCGAGATCAAGCCCAATGCGCCTGATCCTCCCCTCATAGATGTATTGTCGCGAAGAATTTCTCGCCCGGAATACGCAACGCAAATCCTGCGCCGAGCCAAAAATCATTCCGACGCGCGGAGTGCTGGTGCACACAAGCCCGCCGACCCTGAATCTTTCCGCATGCGCAGGAAAAGCAGCGACGCAGGTCAAGGCGAAAGCACTGATGGCTGCGAGGAGCGAATTCATTCTCATCTCGATCTCCCGTGGTGGTCGTGTCCGCCAGCGGCGGGTCGTCGTAGTCTCAATCTCGTTCGTCGATAGCTCATTTGCGATCTGTGATGGCCCGCCTGAGGTTGTCGCCGAGATGATCCTCGACATAGAACCTGAGGATCGCGATGCGGCCTATTGCGACCATCGGCATGGCGAGCGCGATACCCATCACGCCGAACAGCGCACCGAACAGCACGATCGCGGCCAGTGTCCAGGCGGGAGGGATTTGAACCGCCTGACGCTGGATCAGCGGCCCGATCAGATAGCCTTCGACCGACTGAATGACGGTGTAGATGGCGACGGTCCAGATCAGCGGCCCAACGCCGAGCGGCATCGCCACCAGCGCAATCGGAATAGCTGCCACGATGGGCCCCAGATACGGAACGAAGTTCGACAGCCCTGCCTGGAGCCCGAGAAGAAAGGGACTCGGCAGCCCGAGGAGATAGAGCACCGCCCATACGCATAGCGTCATCAGGACAATGCGGGCGAGCAGGCCGACAAACCAAAGCCGCAGCGTGTTGCCCATCTCATTCATCACCGCCCGCATCCGGGCGCGATAGGACGGCTTCACGAGCAGGACGATGCTGTCGCGATAGCTGGCGGGATCAAAGGCGAAGAGAATCCCGAGAAAGGTGATCACGACCGCGCCGGTCAGCAGGCTCGAGGCCCCGCCGAGGACGGTTCGGACATGATTGAGAAAGCGTCCCTGATCGGACAGCAGCCACTGCGTAAAGTCCCTCCCCCATTCCGGGCCGAGCAGCTTCACGTCATACGCCAGCAGATGCTGCTGCAGGACATCGATCTGGGCGTCCATGACTGTCAACAGCAGCCGGGTTTGCGCCGGCAGCCTGCCCGCGCCCCAGACGAGACTGAATCCAATCAGAACCGCGAGCAACAGAAGAACGATCGTCAATCGCCATACGCGACCCAGCGGGAGCACATGCGCGAGCGCCCTAGCAGCAGCATCGAGAAAAGCCGCAAACAACACGCCCGAGAACACGAGCAGAAGGGGCGATGCGGTTTGCCACACCAGGAAAAGGGCGACGCATGCGGCCAGCAGCGCCAGGCCCGTCGTCAGAAGACTGCGCCGCCTGTCTAGCGCGGACGGATCGGCGTATTCGTCGCTGGGCGCTTGTCCTGGTTTCGTATCGCTCATCGATCAGTCAACTCACAGACCGGGACACATCCGGGACAAACCCGGCTTCAATGGCGAATACGTCGGCTGCCGTAGTGGGGGTGGCTGCCGCCGCGATGACGCCAGTAGCGATGCTTTCTCGGATTGGCCCGGGTATGCCGTGTGGTGCGCTTGGGGGCATGTGCGACGGATTCTTTTGCCGCGGAGACACCGTGGCTGCCGGGCTGTGCCAGAGAGGGGGTTGCGGGAGCTGCCATAACCAGCCCGCTCAGAATCAAGGCGCCCCAGATAACTCGAATCTTCATGATGCCTGTCCTTCAATGGCGTGGACCACGACCGTAGATGCAATTCTCCCCGCTTGCCCATCAGGGTTTCTCCCTAGACGGCGTGGCATAAATCAGCAGGCCGGATGTCTTCCGGCGATCTGCACTCGGGCATCGAGAAGTTTGCCGCCCTCCGAAGACCGGGACGCGAAGAGTGCCATCGCCCCCTATAGTAGGCTAATCCATTTATTCCGCCAGCAGCGCCGGCCCGCTCATGCGCCGTTCTGAATTATGTCAAATTCAAAAGGAGCTCCGATGACAAGGTTCTCGATCCTCGCACCTGGATTGATGGTCTTTCTCATGCTTCTGCCGGAGCCGGCCCGGGCGGCAACCATGCCAGGTGATGCGAGCAAGCACTCCGAGCCCGCTTCCGAGGTTCGGTCCGGCCGGCCAAGCCATGCACCCCGTGCGTGGCGCGGCAGACAATGCCGCATGGAAAACACCATCACCCGTGGACGTCAGGGGCGCCGGATCGTCACGCCTCGCCGCATCTGCCGGTAGCGCAAACCAAACGCCGGCAGCAACATCGGCTACCCGGCGCGCGACAAAACCGAAACGACCATCGAAGCGAGACAAGCCATCCTTCGATTCGAAACCGCGTCGTTGCTCTTGCAAATATGGTAGACTAGTCTTTCAGGCGACCTGCACAAATGGCAGGTTCGCTCTTGTTTGGATTTAAAGGCGAGCAATCATTCTCTCGCGAATTGATATTCGCGGTTCTGGACTCGATTTGGTTCTGTTCGTTTTCTCTTGGGCAAATGTCTTGGCCAACGAGGATTAATCCGATGAGCCTGGTTATTGAGCCGTCTGAACAATCCTGCGCTTCGATCAAACAATGCCGGCTCGCAGTTGGGCCAGCCTCCGCGCACGGCTCGCAATTCCGATTGCCCGCGATGGCGGCGCAAGCGCCCATGAGGCGCTGTCAGATTCGCCCGACGACGAAGATTCGTTTGAGACACCAACGGTTGTTGAGCGTGCCGCACCGGCGAGAGCCGGTATTGTGCGGCTATCCGCAAATGCCTCGGAGGATATCATGACAACAAGTTTGAATACCTCGCCTCCATTCAACGCAACATCCCTCCCGCGGTGGGTGTGCGTGTTGCTAGGCGTGGTCATGATCGCGGCCGGCTTTCTTGTTCTTGCCGACGTCGTTCTGTTCACCGTGATCAGCGCCATCTTTATCGGCTGGATGGCCATTGCCGTCGGCGCGTTTGAAATCGTTCATGCGTTCTGGACCAAGGGATGGGGCGGCTTTCTCTGGCAGATCCTGCTCGGCATCCTCTATCTCGCATTCGGCATCGCGCTCGTGACCCAGCCATTGGTGAGCGCGCTGATCCTGACTTACATCCTCGGAATCGCATTGTTGCTCTCCGGCATAACCCGCATCCTGCTGGGCATCCGCTTCTGGCGGGAGTCCGGATGGATCATGGTCCTGTCGGGTATTTTCGGCGTCCTCGCCGGCTTGATCATCCTGACCGGATTTCCAGCAAGCGGTCTCTGGGTCCTGGGGCTTCTCCTCGGCATCGATCTGCTGTCGCATGGCATTGGCTGGATCAGCTACGCCTGGCGCTCGACAGCCCAGCCGGCGGGATAACCGCCGCAATCCCCATCCAGGATTTCTGCGAGTGCAGGAATCCTGGATGGAGCACACGCGGGCCTGTCGTCAGCGGTGCGCGCCGCGATGCGATCCCGCGCGCCACACCTTAAATGCTGAATGGAATTTTCTCGTCATGTTGCACGACGAGGCGACGCCAACCTCATTGCCGGTTTTGAGTGCTGGCTAATAGTTTCCGAGCAAGAGATTGCAAAGCGTCGGCTCCCCGTCCGTCGGCCGCGCGAGTTGAATGCTTGGTTCACCTTCTGCGCGCGCCTCCTTGGGCGAAATGCCAAACTCTTTCTTGAACATCCGACTGTATGTGGAGGGATCCATAAAGCCCCATTGCTCGGCAATGACGGAGATCGGCCGTCTGTCGGCGCTGTCCGCCAGCGCGTCTCGCGTCTTGCGCAGGCGCGCGCGCCGGATGTAAGCCGAAACGCCCCCAACCGGCTCGAAAATTCTGTACAGGCCGGAGCGGGAGACGCCGATCTCGCGACAGAGAAAGTCCGGCGTCAATGCCGGATCTGCCAAATGTTTCGCGATGGTTTGAGATGCGCGATTCATGATGACGGCATTGATCGGGCGTTGCGCCTCTGCGGTATGATCCCGTGAAGGCGTCAGACACGCGGCGAGCAGGCTGACAGTTGCCGCGGCGATATGCGTCGTGTCGGCGCTCCGCCAGTCGGGAAGCGAACGATGCAGGAGAAGCATGTAGTCTCGCAAGAATCGCTTCGACTTCTCGCGGGCTTCAATCCTCGATGATTGGATGAAATGTAGATTGCGAGGGATACACAGAGCGAGGTGATCGCTCCTTTCGAATACGCACTCGAACGGATCCGCAAAAGACTGCAGGTCCAAATCTCCAGCAGCCAATTTGTGTCCCGAAGGCTGCGATTTCGGTAGCGGCACATGCAAACACCAATTGTCTATCACGGGTTTGCTCAAATGCCGCCAGCCATAGCGGGTGTCTGGCACCCTCAGATGGGTGAACGTCAATTTTCCAAGGTCCCACACCGTTTGATGCGCGGGAAACGAGCGGCTCTCGTCTTGCAGAAGCCTCACTTCGGCAATACCCGCATTCCATTTGCGAAAGAGATCGAACTGCTCGGCAGGCGAGACGGAGGATGTATCCATCTCGATGGTACATTGCAGCCGTTCGCTGCTGTGTGCCTTTGCAGATCGCTCGACCGCAGGAACCGAGGCTTGATCGAACACCGTTCTATTCTCCTGGCACTCCGGCCGAAGTCATTCCAGCAGATGGTGGTAATGAGGTCGTCGGATCATCAGAATCCCCTGAGGGGCAGCCAGTCGCTATCCACTTTCCGACACGACGGAATGGGTTGTCGGAAAGCACCCTCGGACCCCGGCGCAGGCTTGCTGAACGAACAGGTATGAAATGGCGATCCGCGAACGCGATACTGTATTTAGAGCAGCGTGCGTATCGGCAGGGTCACCGGGATCACCTGCCGCTCCACGCCATCGTCTTTCCGGCCTGATCAAACAGCCGGGGACAACGCGCGCCCCCAGATACGCCGCTGCGTCTCGCTGGGCGAGCACCCGAAAAGCATGGCGTAGGCTCCGGCGAAGCGACCCAGGTGCCAGAAGCTAAAGCTCATGGCGATATCGGTGATCGAGAGACGATCGCCCTCCGTCAGAATGAGGCCGTGCGCCGCCCGTAACCGCCGCTCCCGCTCATAAGCGCGAGGGCTGAGGCCCAAATGCTCCTGAAAAGCGCGCTCCAGCGTTCGTTCACTGACGCCTAAGACCTCGCAGACGGCACTGACCGAAACCGGTTCGCGCGGCGTCGCCTCAAGGATGGCAAGAGTGGCATCAACGATATCGCGCCGATCACGGGTCTCAAGACTGCGGGCGAACGGCCCCTCCGTATGGGAGAGCACCTGTGCGAGCGCGGCGCCTGCCTCGCTCGCCGCAACCGCCAGGCCGGCACTGAGATCGTAACTGCTCCGCGCGGCGGCTTCCGCGAATCCGACGGTTTGCAGCAGTTTTCGCTGAAGCTCGAGTTCGGTTTTCGGAGCAAAGCGCTGCTCGTGGACGCCGGGCATCAACCAGTTTTCCCGGCCTGGCTGGGAAGCAGATGCCGTACGTAATGAATCGAGCGCGGAGCCACGCAGACCGATGCGCATGAGGCGATAGCTGCCGGGCATCGCGAGGTTGAATTCCGTTCCCGGGCCAAGGATCCGCAACCGCGGCACTTCACTTCGTTGCCCGTTGAAGGTGGCGCCCTCGCCCCAAAGAAACACCGCCGTTAACGCGTGGTCATTGATCGCCCCCGACATCGCGATGCCGCCCTTGTCTCGCAAGTCGAGAACGAACGCGTCGCCATAGTCGATGGTCGCCAGGCGCGATGCATGGTTCTGCGCGCCGATCTGCTGGATATGGAATTCCGCATCGGGATCGGCCTCGCGGGTGCGGGCCACGACGGAGTTGTATTTACGCGCGTACCAGTTCGGCGCCTCCAACATCCAGGTCTCCACAGAGCGTCGTCCGACCCGGAGGATACCGGACTTGGTCGTTTTTGCCCAAACCGGCGTTCAGTCGATTCGTCATTTGCCGACCGGGCTTACCCTCTCGTCCATGTAACCCCTTGCAAATGCACGGAGCCGGCGGCGCATGCGAGAAGCCGCGCGATTTCCGACATAGAGTACATAAAATAAAGAGCAGCCTGTGCGCTGACAGGAGCAACTAGTTTCGTTCTGACACGCGCAACACCAGCGAGTGGCGATCCCGGGAAGACTCGAACTTCCGACCTACGGTTTAGGAAACCGTCGCTCTATCCGGCTGAGCTACGGGACCGGCTGCTTCGCGTGAATATCAGAGCAGGTCTCGAATCTCCACCCCGGCAGTTCCCGACAAGCCTGCGCATCCGCCGGACGCCCTGATCGTGTGACGCCGTCACTCTATTTAACTGCCCTGGTTCAGTTGCCTGCCAGCCCCCTTCGACACCGATGGCGTCCTTCGATCTCCAGCAGCTCGCCGCCTCAGATCCGGGACCGATGCCGGGTTCCCTGCATGGAACTTCACCCACGTTCGCATCACGGAATCTGACGAAAATTTAATTCCGATTCACTTTTTGTTGAGACTTAAAAATATCAGCAAAATCAACAAGAAAAAGAGCGCGTCGTGGCGTCGCAGCGAGCCATGCTGCACTGCACTTTAAGGTTTTTACCTTCTATTTTCCAATGCACTGTCGGATCGGAATCGAGGACGTGGGGGCGTCCTCCGTCGCTGCCCGACAATCTGAAATTCGAAATGGAGATGATGGAAATGCCTGTGCGGAAGGAGTTCGGCTGGATGATCGTGCTGTTGGCGGTGGCGCCGGCGCTTTCAGGATGTGACGAGCCCGCCTCCGCTGTCGCATCGCCGGCCCCGACCCCCCAGGTCAGCGTCATCACCGTCAAGCCCGAGCCCCGTGCCCTGATCCGCGAACTGCCCGGCCGCGTCGCGCCGACGCGCGTCGCCGAGGTCCGGCCGCAGGTGTCCGGCATCATCGTCGAGCGCCTGTTCGAGCAGGGCAGCCACGTCAAGGCAGGCGACCCGCTTTACAAGATCGACCCGCGTCCGTTCGAAGTCGAGTTGAAGGCCAGCGAAGCTGCGCTGCAGAAGGCCGAGGCTGTGCTCGAACAAACCACGCATCAGGCGCACCGCATGGCGACGCTGGTGAACGAGCGCGCCGTGTCCAAGGCCGCCAATGAAACCGCGCAGGCCGAAATGATGCAGGCACGCGCCGATGTCGGCGCACGCAAGGCCGAGGTCGAACGCGCCAGGCTCAACCTTCAGTACGCGACCATCCGCGCGCCGATTAGCGGCGTGATCGGCAAGGCGCGCGTCAGCGAAGGCGCGCTGGTGGTGCAGAACGACACCACCAGTCTCGCCACCGTTCAGCAGCTCGACCATGTCTATGCCGACTTCACCCAGCCCGTGAGCGAACTCAACCGGCTGCGCCGCGCTTTCGAGTCGGGTGAGCTCGAGCAGATCGCGCCGAATGCGGCCGCGGTTCATCTCACCCTCGACGACGGCACGGCCTATCCGGTCGCCGGCAAGCTGCTGTTCTCGGATTCGAGTGTCGATGCCGACACCGGTCAGGTCACGCTGCGCGCCGAATTCAAGAATCCGCGCAAGGAACTGCTGCCCGGCATGTATGTCCGCGTCAGCCTGAAACAGGGCATCGATGCCGACGCGCTGGTGGTGCCCGATCAGGCGGTGCAGCGCACCGCGAGCGGCGACAGCGAAGTCTATGTGGTCAAGAACGACAACCGCATCGTTGCGCGCCCGATCCGCCTCGGCGAACAGCAGGGCGGCCAGTGGCTGGTGACGTCCGGCCTCAAGCCGGGTGACCATGTCGTCGTCGAAGGCTTCCAGAAGTTCGTGGTCGGCGATGCCGTCAAGCCGACGAAATGGGTCGAGGCCAAGAGCGAGGCCACCGGCTCCGTTGCCGATGCCGTCGATCCCACACATGCGCGCCAGTAGAGGCGCGCATGCCAAGTTTCTTTATTGACCGCCCCATCTTCGCATGGGTGATCGCGCTTTTCATCTGTCTGCTCGGCGCGATCGCCATCCCGTTTCTCGGTGTCGCGCAGTATCCGATCATCGCGCCGCCCTCGATCTCGGTCTCGACCAGCTATCCCGGCGCCTCGCCTGAGAATCTCTACAACAGCGTCACGCGCCTGATCGAGGAAGAGCTCAACGGCGCAGCCGGCATTCTCAACTTCGAATCGACCAGCGACTCGCTCGGCCAGGTCGAGATCATCGCCAACTTCGTGCCCGGCACGGATTCGAGTCTCGCCTCCGTCGAAGTCCAGAACCGCATCAAGCGCGTCGAAGCGCGCCTGCCGCGCGCGGTGATCCAGCAGGGCATTCTGGTCGAGGAAGCCTCGAGCGCGGTGCTGCAGATCATCACCCTGCGCTCGACCGACGGAAGCCTCGATGAAGTCGGTCTCGGCGACTTCATGATCCGCAACATCCTCGGTGAAATCCGCCGTATTCCCGGCGTCGGCCGCGCTACGCTCTATTCGACCGAGCGCGCGCTGCGCGTCTGGATCGATCCCGCCAAGCTGGTCGGCTTCAACCTGACCGCCGACGACGTCACCAAGGCGATCAGTGCCCAGAACGCGCAGGTCGCGTCCGGCAGCGTCGGCGCCGAGCCGACCAAGAATACCCAGCGCACCTCGGCGCTGGTTCTGGTCAAGGGACAACTGTCCTCGCCGGAAGAATTCGGCGCCATCGTGCTGCGCGCCAACCCCGACGGCTCGACGGTGCGGCTGCGCGATGTCGCGCGCATCGAACAGGGCGGCATGGGCTATCAGTTCACCACCCGGCTCAACGGCAAGCCGAGCGCCGGCCTCTCCGTGATGCTGGCGCCGGGTGCCAACGCGCTCGCCACCGCGAGCGCGGTCGAAGCGAAGATGAAGGAACTGTCGAAGTTCTTCCCGTCCAACATCGCCTACGACATTCCCTACAACATCACGCCGGTGGTCGAAGCCTCGATTCACAAGGTGCTGTCGACGCTGGTCGAAGCCATCGTGCTGGTGTTCATCGTGATGTTCCTGTTCCTGCAGAACATCCGTTACACCATCATCCCGACCATCGTGGTGCCGGTCGCCCTGCTCGGCACCTGCGCAACGCTGCTGATGCTCGGCTTCTCCATCAACATGCTGACGCTGTTCGGCATGGTGCTGGCGATCGGCATTCTGGTCGACGACGCCATCGTCGTGGTCGAGAACGTCGAACGCATCATGACCGAGGAAGGCCTGCCGCCCAAGGAAGCGACGCGCAAGGCGATGTCGCAGATCACCAGCGCCATCGTCGGCATCACGCTGGTGCTGGTCGCGGTGTTCATTCCGATGGCGTTCTTCCCCGGTTCGGTCGGCATCATCTATCGCCAGTTCTCGGTGACCATGGTGGCGGCGATCGGCTTCTCCGCGCTGATGGCGCTGTCGCTGACGCCGGCGCTGTGCGGCTCGCTGCTCAAACCGATCGAGCCCGGCCATACCCACGGCAAGCGCGGCGTGTTCGGCTGGTTCAACCGCTCGCTGGATTCCGTCAAGGACCGCTACACCGGCACGGTCGGCTGGTCGCTGAAGCGCACCGGCCGCCTGATGGGAATCTACGCCGTGCTGCTGCTGGCGCTCGGCTGGGCATTTGTGCGGATGCCCGGGGGCTTCCTGCCGATCGACGATCAGGGCTTCTTCACCACCGACGTGCAGACGCCGGCCGACTCTTCGTACAACCGCACCGAGGCGGTCGTGAAGAAGGTTGAGGAGTATCTGGCGACCCGCAAGGGCATCCAGGACGTCACCTTCCTCACCGGTTTCAGCTTCCTCGGCCAGGGCATGAACAGCGCCCAGGCCTTCATCACCCTGAAGGACTGGTCCGAGCGCGGATCGGAGGATTCGGCGGCGAAGATCGTCGACGACACCAACAAGGCGCTGGAATCGGTCAGCGACGCGCGCATCTCCGCGTTGCAGCCGCCGCCGATCGACAACCTCGGCAACTCGTCGGGCTTCAGCTTCCGCCTGCAGGACCGCGGCCAGAAGGGCTACAAGGCGCTGATGACGGCGACCGACATGCTGCTGGCATCGGCCAAGAACAGTCCGATCCTGCAGAACGTCTATGTCGAAGGCCTGCCGCCCGCACCCCAGGTCAACCTCGTCATCGACCGCGAAAAGGCCGGCGCGTTCGGCGTCACCTTCGAGGACATCAACAACACCATCTCGACCAATCTCGGCTCGAACTACGTCAACGACTTCCCCAATCGCGGGCGCATGCAGCGCGTGATCGTGCAGAGCGACACCGCCGGCCGCATGACCACCGACGACATCCTCGCCTACACCGTACGCAACAGCCACGGCGAACTGGTGCCGTTCTCCTCGTTCGCGACAGTGGAATGGTCGAAGGGGCCGACGCAGGTGGTCGGCTTCAACTACTATCCGTCGGTGCGCATCAGCGGCGAAGCCAAGCCCGGCTTCACCAGCGGCGACGCCATCGCTGAAATGGAGAAACTGGCGGACAAGCTGCCGCGCGGCTTCGGCTACGAATGGACCGGCCAGTCGCTGCAGGAAAAACTCTCCGGCTCTCAGGCCCCGTTCATCCTCGGCCTGTCGGCGCTGGTGGTGTTCCTTTGTCTCGCCGCGCTGTACGAGAGCTGGGCGATTCCGCTCGCGGTGCTGATGACGGTGCCGTTCGGCATCATGGGCGCGGTGATCGCCGCCTCCATGCGCGGACTGCCCAACGACGTCTATTTCACCGTCGGCCTCATCACCATCATCGGTCTCGCCGCCAAGGACGCGATCCTGATCATCGAGTTCGCCAAGGATCTGCGCGCGCAGGGCAAGCCGCTGCTCGAAGCAACGCTCGAAGCCTGCCATCTGCGCTTCCGCCCGATCCTGATGACCGGCTTTGCCTTCTGCTTCGGCGTGCTGCCGATGGTGATCGCGCACGGCGCCGGTGGCAAAAGCCAGCAGGCCATCGGCACCACCGTGATGGGCGGCATGATCGCCGTGGTCGTGCTGGCACTGTTGATGGTGCCGGTGTTCTTCGTGGTGGTGCAGCGCTGGCTGTCGGGTGACAGATCCGCCAGCGAAGCCGCACCGGTCGACGAGGTCTATGGCCCGTTCCGGCCGGAACAGGCCGCCCTGTAAGGCCCGAACAGCTACCCAACGTCGCATGCGGCGTTGGGTTCGCCACCACAACCGAACCGAAAACGCCCTGCGATGTTAGAGTCCCTGCCGGACCGAATCCGGCAAGGACCCGCAGTATGACCGATCGTTTCAACCTACAGCGTTTCGTCGACGCGCAGGCATCGGTCTATCCGCGCGTCGTCGCCGAATTGCGCGACGGCCGCAAGCAAAGCCACTGGATGTGGTTCATCTTTCCGCAGATTGCGGGATTGGGTCACAGCGCGATGGCGCAGCGCTACGCCATCGGCTCGCGCGAAGAGGCGATCGCCTATCTCGATCACCCGCTTCTCGGATCGCGGCTGCGCGAGTGCACCCTTCTCGTCAACGGCTGGCCCGGCCGGCCGATCGCACAGATCATGGGCCATCCCGACCATCTCAAATTCCATTCGTCGATGACGCTGTTTGCGCAGGTGACGGTGGAGAATCGCGAGTTCGCCGATGCGCTCAAAACCTTCTTTGCCGGCCAGCTTGATCAGGCGACGCTCGATCGGCTGTGACACGCGCAGCGCTTGGCCTCACCGGCGCGACATCATAGAGTGCCGCATGATTTTCACCTGAAGCAGGACCACACATGCCGATCGAAGTCGAAGCCCTGGACCATGTCGTCGTCAACGTCACCGATGTCGAACGCGCTGCCGACTGGTATGCCCGCGTGGTCGGCATGAAGCGACAGGATTTCGATGAGCGCGGCGGCAAAGCGAAGCGGGTGTCGATGTTGTTCGGCCGCCAGAAGATCAACCTGCGGCCGGTGAGTGCCGACAAGGTCGAGTGGTTCACCGCCGACCACGAACAGGCCGGCAGCGACGATTTATGTTTTCTCACCGCCGCCACCCCGCAGCAGGTGGTCGATCATCTCAAGGCCTGCGGCGTCGCCATCGAGGAAGGACCCGTCAAACGGCAGGGCGCGGTGGGCACACTCACCTCCGTCTATTGCCGCGATCCGGACGGCAGCCTGATCGAGATCGCGTCCTACGACCGTTAAGAGCCTCTCCATGCCCGGACCGCGACACCGGAAGGGCTTGAACCTTTTCGCGGATCGGACACACTGACACCATGCCCCGCTGTTGCGGTGGATAGCCTGCGACGTCTCGCGCGGACGCGGGAGCAATAATCTTGGCTTTTTTGCGAAAGCTTCGGTTGATAAATTGCCTTGCGGGGATTGGTCGTATTCCTTTGAGAACCATATGATATTGAACGACGGTCGCACCACGAGCCGCGTTTTGGAACCACAAACTGAGTTCGGGAAACAAAGATGACAACAGTTGTTTCGAATGATGTGTTGCAGGTGCTGAAGGCCGCGAGCCTTGGCGCGGCGCTGCTGGCGATGGCTCCGGCGGCCCATGCAGATCCTGGCGCGTTCTCCGGTTACGCCGGTCGCTGGTCGGGCAACGGAACGATCACCATTGCCAATGCCGGGACCGAGCGGATTCGCTGCAAGGGCACCTACGCCGTCAACAACGGTGGCAATACCCTGCAAATCGCCCTGCGCTGCGCCAGCGACAGCTACCGCTTCGACCTCAACAGCGAAGTCACGGCATATGGCGAAAACCTCAACGGATCGTGGACCGAGGCCAGCCGCAACGTCAACGGCTCGCTCTCAGGCCGCGTATCCGGCGGACAGGTCAATGCGCTGGTCCAGACCAACGGCTACGCAGCGAATTTCTCGATCAGCACGCGCGGTTCGAAGCAGTCCGTCCATGTCACCTCGAAGGGCGACCTGCGCGACGTCAGTATTTCACTGACCAAGGGCTAGTAGAGCTTTTTATTTTAAAGCGCTTTCCTCACGCGAACCGATCTCCGCTTCGCTCGAAAACGTGACGACGACAGTTTGAATCAAAATGCCCGGAGCAATCGCTCCGGGCATTTTGATTGTGATTATGAGGTTGCGGCCTATTCCGCCGGCTTGGTCTGTCCTGTCCCGCGCAAGCGATGCGACAGGCTGATCAGGAACATCGCCGTCGGTCGCAGGATGAACAGGTCGGCGATCAGCGCCGCCACCATTGAGAACGCGCTCAGCCAGCCGAATAATCGCAGCGACGGCAAATCGGAGAACACCGTGACCACGAGGCCGCAGGCCAGCACCACCGTGGTCAGGATCAGCGCCGGACCGACCAGCACGGTCGCCCGCTCCACCGCCTGCGCCTCATTGACGCCCGGCTGCTCCTCGAGCCGCAAGCGGTTGAGGAAGTGAATGGTCGCGCTCAGTCCCAGCCCGAACGACACCGTCAGCGCCACCACGCTGGCGAACTGCAATCCCTCACCAAGAAGCCACAGCACCGTGCCGGACAGCACCACCGGGAAAATGCCCGGCAGGATGCTGGCGAACATCACCACCACCGAGCGGAACGCCAGGCCGATAAACGCGGCGACCAGGCCGAACTCGATCGTGAGGCCATGATTGAGCTTGCCGATCATGTCGGCGCTGTTGCGCGCAGCGATCGCCGACAGGCCGGTCACCGAGATCTGATAACCGGGATGGGCATGGCGCACCGCGGCCATCGCCTTGTCGAGCTTTTCGACCACGGGAAGAATCTGGCTGGCATCGAGATCGGGCACGCGGCCGGACACCACCACCGCATCCTGGTTCTCGGAGATGAAGCGCCGGACCAGATGCTTGGGCAGCAGGTCGACATACTCCTTCAGGATCGCCACATCCGACCGGCCCGCCTTCTCGGCCAACCAGCGGCGCAATGTTTCCAGCGACCAGACGTTGCCGACGCCGGCCTGCTTCTCGACGATGTCATGCACTTCGGCGATGGTCGCCAGCGTTTGCGGTGAGTAGAGGCTTGCGCCCTTGGGGAATTCGATCAGCACGTCGATCGGATTGGCGCCGGCGAGCTTGGCATCGAGCCGGCCGCTGGCCTCGACTGCCTGCCGCTTGTCCGGCACCTGATCGGCAAGGCGATAACGCGGCTCAAGGCTCGCATAGATCACGCCAAGACCGACCACCACCAATAGCGCGATCAGGCTGAACAGGCCGGGACGGCCGACCATGCGCACCGCGATCCAGCGGCAGAATGCGCGCAGCGCCTCGACGCCGGCGTCCGCGCCCTTGATCTTGGCGACGAACACCGCCTCCTTGCGCACCAGCAGGACGCCGAACAGCGGCACCAGCGACAGCACCGCGATCAGCGCGATCACGGTGGCGGTGAGCCCGGCCTCGCCGAAGGTGCGGATCAGATCCGAATTCGAGAATTGCAGAGCAATGAACGACAGCGCCGCGGTGCCGTGGGTCAGCACGCAGGCCGGGCCGACCACCAGCACCGCATTGCGGAACGCCGAAACCCGATCCTCGCCAGCCATCAGGCGATCGCGCGCCGCGAAGGTCAGCTGCATCGAGTCCGAGAAGCTGATGACCATGATGAGCGGCGTCATCACGTTCAGGAACATGTTCAGGCTGAAGCCGAACCAGCCCAGCGCGCCGAGCGACAGCAGGATCGCGATCAGCGGCGGAAACGCCGCGACCACCATGAAGGAGATGCGCCGGAAGAACACGATGGCGATGAGACAGCCGGCGAGAATGCCCGCGATGTTGTAGATCAGGCCATCACGCTCGACCGCGTTGCGGATCTCGAGCTGCATCACCGGAACACCCGAGAGCTGGCTGGTGAGCCCGGTGCCCTCGAGATCTTCGGCCATGGTCTTGCGGATTTCGCCGACCGTGGTGTTCAGCCCCTTGCTGCTGACGACCTGCGGATCGAGCGCGAGCACGATCAAAGCCAGCGTGCCGTCATCCGACAGCAGCTTGCCCTTGATGACCTCGTTGGAGCGCACCTTCTGAATGAACTGGTCGTAAGCGGCGCCTTCAGGCAGCACCGGCGGAAACAGCGCGGCCGGCAGGTTGCCGTTTTCCGGCGGCTGGCGGGCCGAGAACAGCGAGATGATGCCGCGCGTGCCGTCGATGAGCTGCAGATCGGTGACCAGATCGCGCAACTTCGAAAGCGAGTCGCGCTGCAGCAGCGACTTGCCCTCGACCACCACCAGCACGTCGTATTCGCTGGACGGGAAGCGCTTGGTGACTTCCTCGTACTGCTTGTACTCCGGCGTATCGGAGCGGAAGAGCTGGCTCAGCGAATCATCGACCTTGATGCGCTGCAGTCCGAAGAAGGCGCCGACGCACAGGGCCAGGAGCACGCAGACCGACAGCCATGGCGTCCGCATCGCGATCAGCCCGATCCGCTCCAGCCCAAAAGCGATGCTGAACTTGCGACGGCCTTCGCTGTTGTGCACGTAATCGTGAGGGCTTGGCGCTGTCATTGCTGATCCGGCTCTCTCAGAAGAAATTCGTGTGAGTGATCAAATCGACGGTGGCGTGCAATGTCCTTGCGGCCAATGTCATTGCGACATCGTGCACATCAATCCCCTGTACGAAGCCGCATGCACATGCCCCAATTGCGGCGTTGGTCCAACTGATTCCATAGCAGAGCAGCCGCATGACCGCCACCTCCCGGTGTCGACGGGGGCGCTCATCTTCCCGCGACAAATATTGCGCAGGACGCACTCACCAGACAGCGAGCCGCCATGGCGCGGCCCCATTGCCCGAACCGGGCGGACGAAATGCGGCGAAACGGAACCATGCCGCATGCCGGGTACTTGTTGAGCGGTACTCACCACAAGGAGCGCCTGACATGGCGAGGAAATACTCCAAAGGCGCCGCGAAGAAAGTCGCCCGCGCGATGAAGAAGCGCAAGAAGGGCACGTTGAAGAGCGGCAGAAGCGGCAAGAAGGTCACGAGCCGGAAACAGGCCATTGCCATTGGCCTGTCCGAGGCGCGCAAGGCAGGCAAGAAGGTCCCGAAGAAAAAGAAGTCCGCGAAAAAATCGACACGCAAGACATCCGCTTCGCGCAAGAAGAAGACCACCAAGAAGCGCGCGAAGAAGTCCCGATCCTGAACATCCGGGCAACAGGGGCACCGGTCACCGCCGCCATGGCCGTGACCGGTGCCTTGTAACCGTCATAGGCAAGCCTTATTCTTTTCGCCCAAGGGCGGGTCGATATTGAAATACCAGAGGAGATACCGATGGGTTTGCTCGATGTCCTGAATGGCATGCAGAACGGTCCGCGCGGGCCAAGCGATGAGACTCCCGGCGCCAGCGGCGGCATGTCCCCGATCACCATGGCGATCCTTGCCTTGCTCGCCTACAAGGCGGTCAAGCATATCGGCGGCAATCAGACGGAGGCCGCGCCCGCAGGCCGGACGCCGTCGCAGATTCCAGCCGGTCCCGCAACAACACCCGACGTCACCACTGCCAGCACCGGCGGGCTCGGTGGACTTGGCGGCGGGTTGGGCGGCCTTCTCGGCGGATTGCTCGCGGGCGGCGCGGCCGGCAGCGTTCTCAGCGGTGGCCTCGGCGATCTGATGAAGCAGTTCGAGCAGAACGGCCATAGCGAAACCGCCAGTTCCTGGGTCGGCAACGGACCGAACAAGGACATCACGCCAAAAGATCTTGAAAGCGCGCTCGGCGCCGACCAGATCAACGCGCTCACCTCGCAGACCGGTCTGTCGCGCGACGACCTACTGTCCGGTCTCGCCCAGCAGCTGCCGAATGTGATCAACCGTCTCACGCCGGATGGCCGCATGCCGACCGAAAACGAAGCGTCGCGCTGGATCTGATCCACGCATCGTCACTGATATGGAGCGGCCTACCCGCTCCATATCCCATCTCTCGATTTTTCATGGATTGACGGAAGAAGGATAGCGACGATGCTTTACGTTCTGATTGTCGGATTGGTGGCAGGTTTTCTCGCACGGCTGTTGTCGCCCGGCCCCAACAACCCGACAGGCTTCCTTCTCACCATCGTGCTCGGCATCGCCGGCGCATTTCTCGCGACGTTCATTGGCCAGGCGATCGGCCATTACGGCCCCAACCAGGGCGCCGGCTTCATCACCGCCACCATCGGCGCGGTGGTGGTGCTGTTCATCTGGAACAGGCTGGTCGCACGACGCGCGATCTCCGATCCCGGCAATCGCTGACCGCGGCAGGCGCCGCGATCAGCGGCCTTCATCACACAATGAGATGTGTGCCTGCGTCCATGCGCAACAGTTCGCCGGTCATGTGGCCTGACTGGGGCCGCGCGAGGAAGCACACCGCCTGCGCGATGTCGTCGGCGGTCGAAGCGACCTTGAGCGGCGTTCTCGCGACGACCGCGTCGCGAATGCCCTTGGCGGCCTCGGCGCCGCGGCCCTTTGTGAACCACGGCGTGTCGATATAGCCCGGACAAACCGCGTTGACGCGGATCAGCGGGGCGAGAGCGCGCGCCAGCGACAGGGTGACGGTGTTGAGCGCGCCCTTGCTCGCCGCATAGGCCACCGACGAGCCATAACCGGCAATGCCGGCGATCGACGACACGTTGACCACCGATGAGGCATGTCCGGTTTCCCTGGCGCCGGCTTCAAGCTGCGCACGCGTGGCGCGCACCATCTGATATGGACCGATGGTGTTGACTGCGTAGATGCGCTGAAAATCTTCCGCCGACAGCCCATCGAGATTGTCGTGCGCGACATGCTTGGTGGTGCCGGCGTTGTTGATGAGGACATCGAGCCCGCCCCACTTCGCCGCCGCTGCGGCGATGCGCTTGCAATCCTCGTCGCGCGACACGTCACCCTGTACGACCACCACATCGGCCGCGCCGGCCTTGCGGCAAAGATCGGCGGTCGCCTCGGCTTCCTTCTGGCTCGAGGAATAATTGATCACCAGCCGCGCGCCCTCTTTCGCCAGAATGGCCGCTGATGCCGCCCCTAACCCCGACGCCGATCCCGTGACAATGACTCGCAACCCGTCCTTCGACATGTTTCCTCTTTTCCCTCTTGTTGTGGCGTCGTGTTGTCCGGAAGCCCGGCGACCATTCCCAAAACAGAACAATGTTTACAACAGCCAGACATCATTTTGGCCGCGTTCTGTTTCTAGCAGGAACGCGAAACATGCAAAATGACCGACCGCCCCTGACGACTTCCGCGCTTGTCAGGGGTGCGGCTTTTCCTCATCATACCGCCAACAAACAGTGACACCCCGTTTCCGGCCTGCCCCGAATGCGAGCGTGTTTTAAGAGAGGGAGCAGTCCGGCGTGAGCGAGAATATCGTCGTCGATACCGCAGAGCGAATTTTTGCCGATCTCGGCGATGCCCAGACGCTCAATTCCGCCAAGACCGACGACTGGAAGAAGCCGCTATGGACGGCGCTCGAAGAAGCCGGCCTGCCGCTGTCGTGGGTGCCTGACGATCTCGGCGGCGCCGGCGCGGGACTCGCCGACGGTTTCGGTGTGCTCGCCGCGGCAGGGCGTCACGCGGTCGCCGTACCGCTTGCCGAAACTATGCTGGCGGGATGGCTGCTGGCGCAGGCAGGGATCACCTCGCCCTCCGGCATGATGACGGTCGCGCCATGCCATCCGCGCGATCGCCTCACTCTCAATGCCGACGGGACGATCAGCGGCAAGGCGCGCGGCGTGCCGTTCGCAAA
This sequence comes from Afipia sp., assembly GCA_044464625.1. Classification (GTDB taxonomy): domain Bacteria; phylum Pseudomonadota; class Alphaproteobacteria; order Rhizobiales; family Xanthobacteraceae; genus Afipia. The sequence continues at coordinate 199,598 of JBIQLC010000009.1, forward strand.
GGATGCACGGCACATCGCGGTGATCGCGCAGGGATCAGGCGGCGCCACGATTGCGCTGATCGCTGCCGCGAACAGCCAGATCGCCCGCGGTGAAAACATCGGCGGCGATGAATCCGACACCATCACATTCAGCAACGTCAAACCCGTTGCGGCCAAGCCCGCGCCTGCCGGCTTCGACGCCACCGCGCTGATGCTGATGGGCGCGACCGCACGCAGCTTGCAAATGGCCGGCGCGCTGGAAACCATGCTTGACGTCAGCGTGCGCTATTCCAACGAGCGCGTCGCATTCGAAAAGAAGATTTCGAAATTCCAGGCGGTGCAGCACAATCTGGCGAAGCTCGCCGGCGAAACCGCGGCAGCCGTCGCTGCCGCAGGCTCCGCCGCGGACACCATTGCCAGCGCGACAACATTCGACGAGGCGGTTTTCCTCGAAGCAACGGCAGCGAAAATCCGTTGCGCCGAAGCCGCAGAGAAAGGCGCTGCGATCGCCCATCAGGTGCACGGCGCGATCGGCTTCTCGAAAGAGCACATCCTGCATCGCTATACGCTGCGCGCGCTGGCGTGGCGCGACGATTTCGGTTCCGAAAGCCATTGGGCAGTCGAACTCGGCAAGTTCGTCGCCCGGCGCGGCGCCGATGAATTGTGGCCGCTGGTCGCTTCCCGCTGACACCTGCTACCCGGACATCGCTCATGACCGCAGCTCTCCAATTCGATCCCATCCGCCTGCCGCCGGTGTGCCAGAAGCTGCGCGACGAAGTACGCACATTCCTCGCCGAGCAGATCGCCGAAGGCGTGTTCAATCCGCACAAGCCGCAGGCCGAGGATACCGACATTCCCGAATTCAGCCGCCGCGTCGGCGAGCGGGGTTGGATCGGCATGACCTGGCCGAAGAAATACGGCGGACACGAACGCACTTTCCTCGAGCGCTATGTCGTCACCGAGGAGATGCGCGTCGCCAACGCGCCGACGCGACGCTTTTTCGTCGCCGACCGCCAGAGCGGGCCTGTGCTGCTGAAATACGGCAGCGAGCGGATCAAGTCGGACATCCTGCCGCGCATCTGCCGCGGCGAAGTCTGCTTCGCTATCGGCATGAGCGAACCGAACTCGGGCTCCGACCTGTTTGCCGCCAAAAGCAAGGCAACCAAGACCGACGGCGGCTGGCTGCTCAACGGCACCAAGATCTGGACCACGTCGGCGCATATCGCCGACTACATGCTCGGCATCTTCCGCACGTCGCCGCCGACCAAGGAGAACCGCCGACACGGCCTGACCCAGTTTCTGGTCGACATGAAAGCGCCGGGCGTCACCGTCAACCCGATCGAGCAGCTGAGCGGACTGAAGGAATTCAACGAGGTCGTGTTCGAGAATGTGTTTCTGCCCGAAGATCATGCGCTCGGCGAGATCGACGGCGCCTGGAAGCAGGCGACCAGCGAGCTCGCCTATGAGCGCAGCGGCCCCGAGCGCTTTCTCGAAACGTCCTATGTTCTGACCGAGCTGGTGCGTGCGCTCGGCAGCGAGCCGGACACGCGCGGCGCGGAAGGCATCGGTCGTCTGGTCGCGCAACTGCACACCATGCGCCGCATGTCGGTGTCGGTCGCCGGGATGTTGCAAGCCGGCAAGGAGCCAGTGGTCGAGGCCTCCATCGTCAAGGACATCGGCACCCTGTGGGAGCAGCAGTTGCCGCATCGCGTCCGCGACCTTGCGGCATTCGTCGATCCCGACGCATCGAACCATGAGACGCTGGAAGATCAGCTCGCATTCGCCACCAAGATCGCGCCGAAGCTGACCATCCAGGGCGGCACCACCGAGGTGCTGCGCGGCATCATCGCACGCGGGCTTGGCCTGCGCTGACCATTTCAGAAGAAGGACCACCATGACGATCGCAAGCACCAAGGATCTCGGCATCGAAACCCACGGCCACGTGACGCTGCTCGAAATCCGCCGCCCGCCGCTGAACTTTTTCGACCTCGACCTGATCCGCCAGATCGCCGGCACCCTCGACAAGCTCGACGAGGACGCCGACTGTCGCGCCGTCGTGCTCGCCGCGCAGGGCAAGGCGTTCTGCGCCGGCGCCAATTTCAACCGCCCCAACATGGGCCCGAACGACGACGCGGCCTCCGGCACCGGCACCACCGGCGATCTCTATCGCGAAGCGGTGCGCATCTTCAGCAACAAGAAGCCGATCATTGCCGCCGTGCAGGGCGCGGCCATTGGCGGCGGCCTCGGCCTTGCCGTGTCGGCGGATTTCCGCGTCACCTGCCCGGAGGCGAGGTTTGCCGCCAACTTCACCCGCCTCGGCTTCCATCCCGGCTTCGGCCTCACGGTCACGCTGCCGGAAATCATCGGCAAGACCAATGCGGCGCTGATGTTCTACACCAGCCGTCGTGTCACCGGCGAAGACGCCTTCAAGATGGGGCTCGCCAATGTGCTGGTGCCACAGGATCAGGTGCGGGACGCGGCGATGAAACTCGCCGGCGAGATTGCCGAGAACTCGCCGCTCGGCCTGATCTCGACCCGCGCCACCATGCGCGCCGGCCTTGCCGCGCGCGTCAAGGCGCAGACCGATCACGAACTTGCCGAGCAGACCTGGCTGCGCGCCACCGAGGATTTCAAGGAAGGCATCAAGGCCACCGAGGAACGCCGCGTACCGAACTTCAAGGGGAAGTGAGTTTCAGGCCAACCGCAGCGCACCGCAGAGTTTGCGCTCAACTTACGACGCAAACGTGCGAAGCACCCTTCCCTTCTCCCCTTGTGGGAAAGGGTGGCGAGATTGAGCGCAGCGAAATAGAGCCGGGAGAGGAGAAGAAGGGACAGACGCAACGCCCGTGCATTGCGCCTCAATACCGATCCTGCGTCGGCCCCGTCGGTTTCTCCCGGCCGATCACCAGCGCATCGACGATGGTGACGCCTTCGCCCTCGGGGTGAACCAGAACCGGATTGACCTCGATCTCCGACACGTCGTCCTCGCGCTGGGCCGCGAGTTGCGACACCTGCGCGATCAGTTGCGCCAGTGCGGCACGATCGGACTTCGCCGAACCGCGGAACGAATCGAGCAGCGGCGCGGCCTTGAGATCGTTCAGCATGGTTGAGGCCTCTTCCGCGCTGACCGGCGCAGGACGATAGACCACGTCCTTGAACAACTCGGTGGTGACGCCGCCGAGACCGGCCATCACCATCGGTCCGAACGTCGGATCGTTGACGGTGCCGACGATCATCTCGACGCCTCTCTTCGCCATCGGCCCGACCAGCACGCCCTGGATATTGGCGGACGGGCTGAAACGCCGAGCATTCTCCACCAGTTGGGTGTAAGCCGCCGACGCATCTGCCGCGCTGGTGATGTTGACACGCACGCCACCGGCTTCGCTCTTGTGCGGAATGTCGCGCGACTGGATTTTCATCACCACAGGGAAACCGACCTTGGCGATGGCCGCATCGAGATCGGCCTTCTGCTTGACGAGGATTTCCTGTGGCAGGGCGAAGCCCGATGCGCGCAGCAATTCCTTGCTTTCGTGCTCGGACAGATTGCCGACGATCTTTTCGGATGACGGTGCGACCGCAACACTGACCACTGGCGCCAGCTTGAACTTGGCGCGATCGACCATGCGGCGGATTGCCCGGCCGAACGTCGCCAGCCCCGGAAACGCAACGATGCCGGCTTCGCTGAGCGCCGTGCGCGCGAACTGCGACGGCAGCGTGTAGGTGTAGAACAGGATCGGCTTCTTCTGCGCGTCGATCAGCGGCTTGATCTCCGGCTGCTTGACCGAGATGCGGGTCTCGCTCGAGAACGAGTTCACCACCACGATGACGTCGATCTCGTCGGCCTTCTCCAGCAACTCGATGGTCTTCTGCAATCCGCCGCTGTGCACGGCTTGCGCCGTGATATCGACCGGGTTGCGCGGCGATCCATAGGACGGGATCAGCTTGCGGATCTCGGCCTGGATCGGCGCCGACAGTTCGGGCACGCTCAAGCCCTCGGCGGCAAGCGTATCCGCCATCCATGCGCCGGCGCCGCCGGACACGGTGACCACAGCCACGCGATCACCCTTCGGCAGCGGCGCGCTGGTCAATGCGGCGGCGATGGTGACCGCTTCATCGAGGTCGTTGGAAACGATGAAGCCATACTTGGCGAATACTGCGTCGTAAGCCGCGCTCCAGCCCGCCATGCTCGCGGTGTGCGAAGCCGCCGCCCGTTCGCCCGCGCCGGAGCGGCCGACCTTCGAGACGATCACCGGCTTGCCGGCTTCGGCGGCGCGACGAGCCGCGGCAAGGAACTTGTCGCGATCGCGAATGCCTTCGATGAACAGCAGGATCACATCGGTGGAGGCGTCCTGCACCATGTAGTCGAGGAATTCACCGGCGCCGAGATCGGACTCGTTGCCGGTGGAGATGACGTTACTCGCCGCAACGCCCATCGCCTTGGCCCGATTGTAGATCGCAAAGCCGATGCCGCCGCTCTGCGCGACAATGCCGACGCGGCGCGAGGTCGCGAGCAGACGCGGCGCATCGGGCTTCACATCGACCGTCGGACTGAAGGTCGCGGCCACGCGCATCGGCTCGTTGTAGAAGCCTTCGGCATTGGGGCCGGAAATCCGCATGCCGGTACGCCTGGCGAGCGCGGCGATCTCGGCCTGCATGTTGGCGCTGTCGCCGCCCTCCTCGGCGAATCCCGACGAGATGATAATGGCGTTCTTGACGCCGACTTCGGCGCATTCCTTGAGCGCACCCAGCACCACCTTGGCCGGGATGATGACGATGGCGAGATCGATCGGCTTGCCGATGCTCGACACCGACGGATAGCACTTCAGGCCGTCGATATCGTCATAGGATGGATTGACCGGATAGATCTCTCCGGCGAAGCCGTTGCGACGCAGGAATGCGAGCAGGAGACCGGGGATTTTCAGAGCATCGCGGGACGCACCGATGACGGCCACGCTGGAGGGCGAGAAAAACGAGTCGAGTGGGTGCATTTTCTTGTTTTCATGTTGTGAGATGGAAGGTCACGCCGGCCAGGACGAATGAATTCGCCGTGACGGCATGGCCCCGGGCCTGTGCGGCCGCGCCGACGCGCGCGGGATCCTTGACGCGAAATGTGAGGCCGCTCATGGCGTCGCTGGCGCCCTTCACAAAACGGAATGTGCAGTTCGGAAGCACGAGGACGGGATCGCCCGCCTCATGGGACACCGGCACGCCGACGATGCGACTCCAGTGTTGCGCGAGGTCTTGCGGATCGGGACTTTCCATCTCGACGCCGATCAAAGCCTGCGTGACATCGTTGCGGATCGCCTTGTGCCAGTCAGGGCCGGCGGGCGGATAGGGCCCGCGAAGATTGTCGCTGTCGGCGGTGTGGTTGAGCTCGATGAACGCGGCGCGGCAATCGCGCGGATGAAGCTGCACACCGAGATAGGGCGGACGGTCGATCACATGCGCCGTGCGCACGCCGACCGCATCGGCATTGCGCTGGCGCTCGCGCGGATCATCGCACGAGAAGATCGCCATGTAGCCGCCGCAGCCGCCGGTCTTGTCCATGAACCGCCCCGCCGCCGTGCCGTCCTGAAACGGCGCCACGACTTCGAGCAGCGTGGTATCGACCGGCAGCAGCGCGTTCTCGAGGCCGTAGCGCGCGACGTTGGGGTCGCGGTGGCACACATCGAGCCCCATGATGGCGGCGATATCGCCGACTGCCGGTTCGATGTGGGGCGCGACAAGACAGATCTGCCGCAGCCGGATGCCGTCGGTCATGTGCAGCGTCCCTGTCACTGCCCTTTGAACACCGGCGCGCGCTTTTCGACGAAAGCTTTCGCCGCTTCCTTGTGATCGTCGGTTTCCGAACAGCGGGTGTGATGCATCGATTCGCCATCGAAGCAGGCTTCGAGCGACAGCCGCTCGGCGTTGTTGATGTTGCGCTTGATATAGCCGTAGGTGATCGAGGGCCCCTGCGCGAGCGACATCGCAAGTTCGGTCGCGGCCTTGGCCACATCTGCGTCAGGCACGACCTTGGTCACCATGCCGAGAGCCAAGGCTTCATCGGCGGTGAGCACCGGCGACAACAGATAAAGCTCGCGCGCCTTGGCGCTGCCAAGCATCTGGGTGAGAAAATAAGTGCCGCCGTAATCGCCGGAAAAGCCGACCTTGGCGAACGCCGTGGTGATCTTGGCAGACTTACCCGCCACCCGCAGATCGCAGGAGAGTGCGATCGACAGGCCCGCACCCGCCGCGGCGCCGTCGATCTGCGCCACCACGGGCTTGGGCATTTCATGCAGGATGCGCGAGACCTCCATGCCCTTGCGCAGATTGACGCGCTTGGCCTCGAACGGCAGCGGCGCACGGCCGGCCGCCATCGACTTGACGTCGCCGCCGACACAGAACGTGCCGCCCGCGCCACGCAGCAGCACGGCGCGAACGTCGTGATCCTCCGCCGCCCGCCGCGCAGCCTCGATAAGCCCGGCGCTCAGTTCCGGGCTGAGTGCGTTGCGCCGCTCCGGCCTGTTCATGGTGATGGTGAGCAGGCCGTTCTCAAGGCTTTGCTGGACGAGGTCGGTCATTCTTCGATCCTGTTGCTTCTTGTTCGAATTGAACGGGCCGGCTGCACGGCGTGCAGCCGGCTCGCAGTGATCAGTTCTTTTTCACGAGCGGGCAGCGCGACGCGCTCAACGGCTGGAATGCATCGTCGCCGGGAATGGTGGCGAGCAGCTTGTAGTCGTCCCACCGCGCCTTGGATTCGGACGGCTTCTTGACCTCGAACAGATACATGTCATGCACCATGCGGCCGTCCTCGCGGATCTTGCCGTTCTTGGCGAACATGTCGTTGATCGGGGTTTCCTTCATCGCCTTCATCACCGCGGCCGCATCGGTGGTTCCGGCTTTCTTCACCGCCTGCAGATAATGCAGCGTCGACGAGTAGATGCCGGCCTGCGCCGAGGTCGGCGCATGCTTCACCTTCTCCATGAAGCGCTTGGTCCAGGCACGGGTCTCCTCGTTGAGGTCCCAGTACCACGCTTCGGCGAGTACAATGCCTTGTGCGGTCTGCAGACCGACGCTGTCGATGTCGGTGATGAAGGCAAGCAGCGGCGAAACCTTCTGACCACCCTTGATGATGCCGAACTCCGCCGCCTGCTTGATGGCGTTGATGGTGTCGCCGCCGGCATTGGCGAGGCCGATGACCTTGGCCTTGGACGCCTGCGCCTGCAGCAGGAACGACGAGAAGTCCGACGTGTTGATCGGATGACGGACGGAGCCGAGCACCTTGCCGCCGGTCTTCACGATGACGTTGGTGGTGTCCTTCTCGAGATCCTGACCGAAAGCATAGTCGGCAGTGAGGAAGAACCAGGTGTCGAGGCCCTGCTTCACCGTCGCAAGGCCGGTCGAATGCGCCTGCGCGAAAGTGTCGTAGGCGTAGTGGATAGTATACGGGCCGCAGGCTTCGTTGGTCAGGCGGATCGAACCGGGGCCCGAATACATGATGATCTTGTTACGGGCCTTCGCGACTTCACCGGCTGCCAGCGCAGTAGCCGAGGCTGCAACGTCGATGATCGCTTCGACGCCCTGATTGTCGAGCATCTCGCGCGCGATGTTCGCGGCAACGTCGGCCTTGTTGAGATGATCGGCAGCGATGATCTCGATCTTGCGCCCCAGCACCGTGCCGCCGACATCCTCCGCCGCCATCTTGGCTGCGGTTTCGCTGCCGACGCCGGTGATGTCGGCATAGAGTCCGGACATGTCGAGAATGGCGCCGAGTTTCAGCGGCGGCTTGTCTTGCGCCGTCGCCGTACCGGCCACCAGAACGATGGCCGAGGCGATCATGCCTGCGAAAATCTTTTTCATGGGGTTTCCTCGTGCAAAGTGACGCCGCTCTTTTCGGCGGCCTGATCGATCAATCATGGCGCATGCCTTGGGTTGCGGCAAGCCGGAGCCATCCGATCGCGCAGGTGTCATGCCTCGCAAGCGTTGCGTGCATGCACGTTGATGCAACAAATATGGATCGGGGCCGCAAGGTCACGAAGTTTATGCGCCTGTCACTTTCGAACAGATGTTCAAATTCCGCCAGACGGAATTGGAGGAAACATCTTCATCATCACACGCATCGTCGGACGGAAGCCGATGCAGCGTCAATCAGCGGCGACACTATCGGCGACGTTTCACATTTATGAAGGTGCCGCTTGTGGCGCGACCGGGCGCCACCTGCGGATCGTCCGGCGCAGATGCAGTCGCACCGGAACACTGCTACGCTGACCGGGACGCTGTCACTGGACGACGAGACAGCACGGCACCGGAATGCATCCCGCTCATGACCAACGTCGGCGCGCGACATCCGAACAAACGATGCCACTGGCGCAACACAAACGCACGCCGGGCGAACCGCCATACCGTCGAAGCTCTCGTGATGCTTGGATTGTTCCTTTCCGGGACAGTGCCTGCTCGCGCAGCCTGCGAATTCGAGCCGCAAGGCGAAGGCCGCGTGGCCGCAATCATCGACGGCCGCAACTTCCGCATGGACGACGGGCGCGAGGTTCGGCTCGCCGGAATCGAACCGCTGACATCATCGCCAACCGATGGAGCAGCCCATCTCCGCGCACTGATCGGCGGACACAATGTCGTCCTGCGTTATCCAAACGACATGCCGGACCGCTACGGCCGCCAGCCCGCGTTCATATTCCTTCCCGGGGCCGCGCATTCGCTTCAGCACGATCTTCTCGCCGCCGGTCAGGCCGTGGCATCGGCCACCGTCGCGGATGCCGGGTGCGCAATGGAACTTTCTGTCGCTGAGGCCGAGGCGCGGGCCGGAGGACGAGGGCTGTGGGCAGACCCCGTTGCCATAAAAAACGCCGAAAGACCCGGCGATATTTTGGCTGAGATGGGGCGATTTGCCGTGGTTGAGGGCAAGGTTCTGTCGGCCAGGCAGGCCGGCGCGACTTTTTATGTCAATTTCGGCCGACGGTGGACTCGGGACTTTGCCGTGACAATTTCAAGGCGCATGATGCCGTCGTTCGAAGCTGCGGGGATTGATCTCAGATCGCTGACCAACAAGCGGATCAGGGTCCGCGGTTGGGTGGGGCGGCATGGCGGGCCCCGAATCCAAGCAACCCAGGTCGGGCAGATCGAACTGGTCGCGGACGACCGGACCGCGACAGCCGCCAGCAAGGACAAATGAACGGCGTGACACGGACGACGACACCCCATCGCAGGACATTCAGGGGCCGGTTTCTGGCCACTGCAGCGCTGTGCGTCGCGCTCGGTCTCGGCGCATGCGCCGACATGGGCCGTTTCCAGGTCTCGTCACCGGCCAGCACCATTCCGACGCCCAAGCCGCCGAAGCAAACAGCGCAGACTCAGGCGACCGAGCGCGAGCACGAGCGCATCCTGCTGTCCTATGGCGGGTCGTATGACGATTCCAAGCTCGAATCCCTGATTACCAAGACCGTCAACCGCCTGGTTGCGGCCTCCGACCGGCCGGATCTGACCTACAAGGTAACGATCCTCAATTCCGGCGCGGTCAATGCGTTCGCGCTGCCGACCGGACAGCTCTACGTGACACGCGGCCTGCTTGCTCTCGCCAGCGACACCTCCGAACTGTCGAGCGTGCTGTCGCATGAGATGGCGCACGTCCTCGCCAAGCACGCCTCGATCCGCGAGGAACAGGCGCGCCAGGCGGCCATCGTGACCCGCGTGGTCAACGACATGGGCAGCAACGACGCCGACATGAACGCGCTGGCGCTGGCGAAAACCAAGCTGACGATGGCAAGCTTCTCGCGGGCGCAGGAGTTCGAGGCGGACGCCATCGGCGTCGGCATTGCCGCGCACGCCAACTTCGATCCTTTCGGCGCCGCCCGCTTCCTCACCGCGATGGAGCGCAACGCCGCCCTCAAGGCGCCCCGCGCCTCGATCGATCCGCGCACCCAGGATTTCCTGTCGTCGCATCCGGCAACGCCCGAACGAATCCAGAATGCGCAAGCCAACGCGCGGCAATATCGCTCGCCGGAAAACGGCGAACGCGATCGTGACGCCTATCTCGGTGCCATCGACGGTCTCGTCTATGGCGAGGATCCCAGCGAAGGCTTCGTGCGCGGCCGCCGCTTCCTGCATCCGAAGCTTGGCTTCACGTTCCAGGCGCCCGACGGATTCACGCTCGACAACACGGCGCAAGCGGTGATCGGCGTGCGCGAAGGCGGCACGCAGGCGATGCGGTTCGACGTGGTGCGCGTTCCCGCCGAACAATCGCTCGGCGACTATATCGGTTCGGGATGGATGGAGAACGTCGACAAGTCCACCACCGAAGCCATCACCATCAACGGATTCCCCGCAGCCACCGCTGTCGCCACCGGAGAACAGTGGCAGTTCCGCATCTATGCACTGCGCTTCGGCAGCGACGTCTATCGCTTCATCTTCGCCGCGCGGCAACGCTCCCCGGAAAGCGATCGCAGCTTCCGCGCCGCGGTCAATTCGTTTCGTCGCCTGACGCTCGCGGAAATCCAGGCGGCACGGCCGCTGCGCCTCAAGGTCGTCACCGTGCAGCCCGGCGATACGGTCGAGACTCTCGCGCACCGCATGCAGGGCGTCGATCATCCGACCGAGCGCTTCCGCGTGCTCAACGGCCTCGATGCCCGCTCGACCGTCAAGCCGCACGACCGCGTCAAGATCGTGGTGGATTGATCGAAAACGAGTACGCTCGATTCAGACCAGCGTGTCACGTGATCGCCGTCGTCACATTTCTTCCCCTGAGAGGGAAGAAAGCGTGCACACCGCGTCTCCGCGACATGTGAACCGGGACATCTCACGCACGTAACAAAAAACCCGGCCTCGCAGCCGGGTTTTTCAATTGATGGAGGAAAGCCAGCCGATCAGGCGGCTTCTTCGTCTTCGGACAATGAATCGTCGCCGTCGCCATCGCTGTCGTCGGCGTCATCACCGGTCGCATCGGCTTCCGCCTCGGCCTTGGCAGCGCCACGGCGCGGGCTCTTGGCGAGGTTGGCCTCGATTTCCTTCACCGCCTCGGTCTCGGTGATGTGCTGCACCACCGCGATCTCGCGCGACAGACGATCGAGCGCCGCTTCATAAAGCTGGCGTTCGCTGTAGGACTGCTCGGGCTGCGACTCGGAGCGATACAGGTCGCGCACCACCTCGGCGATGGCGACGATGTCGCCGGAGTTGATCTTCGCTTCGTACTCCTGCGCGCGGCGCGACCACATGGTGCGCTTGATGCGGGCGCGGCCCTTGAGTGTTTCGAGCGCGCGCTTGACCAGCGCCGGCTCCGACAGCTTGCGCATGCCGACATTGGCGACCTTCGC
>JBIQLC010000010.1:0-174750 GCA_044464625.1 Afipia sp.
GCTTGACCAGCGCCGGCTCCGACAGCTTGCGCATGCCGACATTGGCGACCTTCGCGGTCGGCACGCGGAGCGTCATCTTGTCCTTGGTGAAATTGATCACGAACAGTTCGAGCTTCGCGCCCGCAATCTCCTGCTCCTCGATCGCCAGAATCTGGCCGACGCCGTGCGCCGGATAGACGACGAATTCGTTGGTCTTGAAGCCCTGGCGCTGGGTCAGAACCTTCTTCGGCTCCTCCACGCGCGGCGCAGTCTTCGCAACCGGCTTCGCCGCAGGCTTGGCAGCAGCCACGGGAGCCTTCGCAGCGGTCTTCGGCTTGGCGGCGGCCTTGGCTACTGGAGCCTTCGCTGCCGGAGCCTTCGACGCAGTCGCTTTCACAGGAGTTTTTGCAGTCTTTTTGGTGGGCATTGTGCTTCTTTTGTTTTTTGAGGATTTTGCGGATGCGCGAACATCCTTCTTGGTGGCGTCGCGGCTCGCCGCGGACGCCTTCTTGATGCCCTTATCCTTGGATCCTTTGGTTTTCTTATGACGCGATTTGTCTGACACGGCGCCTATGCGTGGAAACCGCCACGCCCCTGTTTTCGATGATCTGTCTGGAACCCAATGGGCCCCAGATGATGGGCGCTAGGGGCTCTCTTATTACCGAATGTGCCTATAATATCACATTTTCGGGAAAAATCAATGATTTATGCCCCCTGACCAGACCTGGCAGAGGGTTCAGACGGCAAAACAGGGATTTACGGTTAAGCGAGTTTACGGTTCGAGGCCGTCATCCGCAACCCGCTCGCTGCAAATCAGGATGGATCAGTCGCCGGTGCCGGGATTCGGAGAGAAGAACTTCTCGAATTTGCCGTCCTGACCGTCGAATTCCTTGGCGTCCTCGGGGGCGTCTTTCTTCTGGGTGATGTTCGGCCAGGATTTTGCGTATTCGGCGTTCAGTTCGAGCCACTTTTCCAGCGCCGGCTCGGTATCGGGCTTGATCGCCTCGGCCGGGCATTCGGGCTCGCAGACGCCGCAATCGATGCATTCATCCGGATGGATCACCAGCATGTTCTCGCCCTCGTAGAAACAATCCACGGGGCACACCTCGACGCAGTCCATGTACTTGCACTTGATGCAATTCTCAGTGACGACGTAAGTCATCCAAGGCTCCGGAAACGATCAGATTTCGCGTTGGGTTAGCGCAGGAACCGGGGCGCTGCAAGGGACGTCGGGCTCCAATTTCTCATGACCTATATAGTGTTATGAGGCCCGCCCGGCATTGGCCCAGCGCAATAAAATCGGCCGAATGGCAAATAATTGCCGAACCGGTTTCCGGCCCGCTCAGGCGCTGTCCGGCCGCGATTGCAGATCTTCATAAAGTTGCACGGCGGAACTGGCGTCGCCACGCCGCTCGGCGAACGCGAGCACCTTGAGGACGCGGACGCGAGCATCGAGAGCAATGGTCAGCACATCGCCCGCCTTGACCGCATGCCCCGGTGAGGTTTCGCGGGACCCATTGAGGCGGACACGTCCCTTGGTCACCAGCGCGGCGGCGTCAGCGCGGGTCCGGACAATCCGCGCGTGCCACACCCATTTGTCGAGGCGCTGGCGATCCAAGCGGATAATTAGTCCTTGCGGTTGGTGGCGAGCTGATCCTTGAGCGCCGCGAGCTTGGCGAAGGGCGAATTCGGATCGGCTGCACGATCGCGTTCACGCGGCGCGCTGCTCGCGAACGTGCGAAGCGCGGCGCCGCTGTCGCGGCCCTTGCCTTCGAACTTGTTGCGACCCTTGCCTTCAAACTTGCCTTTGCCCTTGAAGCGCTCGCGCTGCGGCCGCTCGCCACGATCCTCGCGCGGCCCGCGCGCCTGCGCGCCCTCGCCCGCCTCGCGGTTGGGGCGACGGTTGTCGTTGCCGCGATCGCGGCGCGGACGGCCATGACGTTCGCGACGGGAATCGTCCGCGGCAACCGCCTCGCCTTCCTGCGCGGGCGCAGCACCTTGAGCGGCGTCGCGGCCACGGTTGGCGCCGCGATGACGATGGTGATGACGCGGGCGGCGCTCATCCGAGCGACCGCCGGGCCGCCACACTTCGACCAGCGTTGGTTCAGCAGGCGCAGCTTCAGCGGCGGCCTGATCGGCGCCGGCTTCCGCTGCAGGCGCTTCGATTGCAGACGCTTCAGCGACAACCGCTTCCGGCGCGGCATCCGACGCAACAACGACATCAGCGCCCTGCTCGGCCGGTGCCGCATCGACGACAGCTTCCGCTTGCGGCGGTTCTGCCGGTTCATCGGCGGCCGGAACGAAATCGATACCCGGCAGCTTCGCCGCGCTCGATGTGTCATCGACAACAGCTGCAGCGCTTTCGTCAGCAGCGGCCGGCGCTTCGACGCTCGCAGCATCCGCCGTGATATCGGCGACATCGCCTGTCGCCGCGGCAGTCTCGGGCTCGGTTGCGACAGCGTTCTCCGTTGCAGCCTCGGCCTCGGCCACAGGTGCCGGCTCTTCCGGCAACGGCGCACGGCGGTCCATGCGATAGCCCAACGCGCGCAGCACAGAGGCGAAATCTTCGCCGGCCGAGCCAGTGAGCGAGGTCATCGCCTGCGTGACCACGAACGAGCGTCCGTCGAATGCACCGGCAGGCTTCTCGACCGCTGTGCCCGGACGCCACGCCAGCGCGGGGCGAATGAGATCGGCCAGCCGCTCCAGAATATCGACACGCACCACGCGCTCGCCGCACAGCTTATAGCCGAGCGTGCGATAGGCATCCTGATTGAGCGCCTTGTCGGCCGGGAACGAGGTGCGGCCGCTCGATGCCAGATGCTGCGCGCCGGTCAGCGCCGACATATCGACGTCGTCGTGCTTGAGCGCCCACAGCAGCGAAGCGAGACCACGCGCCGCCGGCTTGAGCAGCGCAGGGACATAAATGTGATACGCACCGAAGCGCACGCCGTATTTGCGCAGCGTCGCGCGCGACGGCTGATCGAGATCCTTCATCTCGCTCGCGATACGGCTGCGCTCGATCACGCCCAGCGCTTCGACAAGCTGGAACGCGATGCCGCGCGCAATGCCCGTGACGTCTTCGGCCTTCGACAATTCGAAGAGCGGACCGAGAATCTTTTCGATATGCGTCTTCAGCCACAGATCGAGCCGCGCCTGAACGGCGTCGCGCGGCGCGCCGGTGAGGCGCTCGTCGGCGATGATGCGAATACGCGGCACCAGCAGATTGTCGGCGGCAACGAGTTTGCCGACCGCATCGCCGGTCCAGCGCAGCGTGCCGTCGTTCGCCAGCGCGAACTGATCGTCGGCCGCGCCCGACAGTTTTTCGGCGCGCGCGTCGATCTCGCCGGCCAGCGCCTTCAGCGCCGCAGCCTGCAACGCCTTGGCATCGGACCCCGCCTCAGCCGTTTCCGGCGCGAACATGAACCCGTCGAGACGGCCGATCACATGGCCCTCTACGGTGACTTCGCCGGTCTTTCCAATCTCGGTATTCAGCATCGTGTTTTCCCGCAAGCGGCGCATCAATACACTGGTCCGGCGATCAACGAAACGCTCAGTTAGCCTTTCGTGCAGTGCATCGGACAATTTATCCTCGACACCGCGCGAAATGCCCTGCCAATGCTCCGGATCGGCGAGCCAATCCGGCCGGTTGGCGACAAACGTCCAGGTCCGGATCTGCGCGATCCGGGCCGATAACGTGTCAATGTCACCATCGGTTCGATCGGCCTGCGCCACCTGGGCGGCGAACCAATCGTCCGGAATCCGCCCCTTTTTCATCAGGAAGCCGTAGAGCGTAGTCACCAGCTCGGCGTGGGCGGCCGGCGCGATCTTGCGATAATCCGGCACCTGACAGGCTTCCCACAGCCGTTCGACGGCAGCGGCGCCCTTCGCCATGTCGCGTACATCCGCGTCGCGCGCAGCATGGTCGAGCACCCGCATGTCCTCGGCGATCGGGGCGCGGGTCAGCACTTCATGGGCCGGCGGCAGATTCAGCGACACCTGCAGCGCGCCAAGCGAGGAGAAATCGAGCTTCGTGTTGCGCCACTGCAGCATTTTGACGCTGTCGAAGGTGTGGTTCTGCAGTGCGTTGACCAGTTCCGGCTCGAACGGCGCGCAGCGGCCGGTGGTGCCGAAGGTGCCGTCGCGCGTCGCACGACCGGCGCGACCGGCGATTTGCGCGAATTCCGCCGGATTGAGACGGCGAAACTGATAGCCGTCGTATTTGCGGTCGGAGGCGAAGGCGACGTGATCGACGTCGAGATTGAGGCCCATGCCGATGGCATCAGTCGCCACCAGATAATCGACGTCGCCGGATTGAAACAATTCGACCTGCGCGTTGCGGGTGCGCGGCGACAGCGAGCCCAGCACCACGGCCGCGCCGCCGTGCTGGCGGCGGATCAGTTCGGCGATGGCGTAAACTTCATCGGCGGAGAATGCGACGATGGCGGTGCGCCGCGGCTGGCGCGTGATCTTGCGATCGCCGGCGAATTCAAGCTGCGACAGGCGCGGACGGGTGACGATGCTCGCGCCCGGCAGCAGCCGCTCGATGATCGGGCGCATGGTTGCTGCGCCGAGCAGCAGCGTTTCATCGCGGCCACGGCGATTGAGGATGCGATCGGTAAAGACGTGGCCGCGCTCGAGATCGGCTGCGATCTGGATTTCATCGACGGCGAGAAACGACACGTCGAGATCGCGCGGCATCGCTTCCACGGTCGAGACCCAGAAGCGCGGCTTCGGCGGCTTGATCTTTTCCTCGCCGGTGATCAGCGCCACCTGCTCCGCGCCGACGCGCGCGACGATCTTGTTGTAGACCTCGCGCGCCAGCAGCCGCAGCGGCAGGCCGATGAGGCCGGACGAGTGCGCCACCATCCGCTCGATGGCGAGATGGGTCTTGCCGGTGTTGGTCGGCCCCAGAACCGCGGTGACGCCCGCGCCGGGCGCGCGCTCATGGGCAAAAGACGAAGCTGATGACGTCAACGACATGATGTTTTGGGGGTCCGCGTAGCGCCGGGGCATCGCTGATGCCGGGGCAAGTGTCTCACAATGCGACGTTTTCCGCGTTGTGACTTAAGCTTTGGAACGAGTCCGGAACGAAAGAGGCCCGAATCGCTGACTCCTGTCATATCTGGCTTCGTTCACCGCAACATGTCGTGGAGACACGATCTTGCGAGTACCAGATTGGGTTTTTCGCTCGCCTTCGATGGGGCCGAAGAGAGCTGATTTCTTAACGTGAGCGAGGACTCCGATCGCGCGAAGAGTCAACACGATTCCTCGTGGCTGGATTTAGTTGGTTTTCGCCGTGTGGGTGGCAGCAGCGGTCGTGAACTCTTTGGCCTCGACCAGGCCGGCGCCGATCGGCGTCGGGATTTTGATCCGGAACGGCACCAGCACCCGCGTGCCCGCGATCGGCGCAAAGGTGATCTCCATATCGCGACGCTCGGCGAGATATTTGATCGCGAAACGATCCGGCACATAGCCCGACACCGGAGTGAAGAACACGCCACAGACCACCGCCGGGCCCTGATAGCCCTTGTAGCCCTTTTCCGGCGCGATGGTTTCCATGCGTCGGTACTCGAGACGCAGATCGTAGCGCATGCGACCGTCGAAAATCGAAACCCTGTTGCGGCACGCCTCCGGCCCGACCGGATTGCCGGTTCCGGCGACGCGCAGGAACGATCCCGTCATCGGATCGAGCACGCCCTGCCGATGCGCCTCAGTCACCGGAATTCGGTCGGGATTGACCGGCTGCTCGGGCGTAATCGAGGAATCCTTGATATTGCCGTTGGCAAGCAGGATCCGGATGGTCTCGTTCTTCTTGCCGTAGAGAATCGAGGTCACGTAGTTCGACGGCACGAATTGACCCGAAGCCATGCGGCCAGTCGCCGTCGCAGTGCCGCTGCCGCCGCCGATTGAAGCCAGCAGCCCGGTGGTCTTGCCGCTGACCGTCGCCGAATAGGCATCCTCGGTGATCGCCACGGTCCAGTTGCCCTTGCCGATCACCAGACCACCCAGCGAGACCTCATAGGCGGCCGTCAGCCGGCCCTGGGCATGAACCGGCTCTGCCATCAATGGTGCGGACAGCAGCACCGCTCCGCCGAAGATCGGCGCCAGTGCCCGCCGGGGCGTCGAGAAAACGGACGTCATCAAGAACGGGAAATCCTGTTGTGAGCGCACGGTGCCATCACAGCCAAAGAACCGGCAAAATATCGCAGAAGGACCAATATCGCGAAATCGCAGCGTTTGCGCCGCCTAAACCCTGTTCGGTACCATTCTCGCAGGGATTACGTCGTTTATATGTTGTGAAATGCCTGCTTTGGCTTACGAAATCGTCACCACCATGCCTGCGGACGGAGCCGGACAGGCCCATAAAATGCGCCGGAAACGGCGCTGTTACCTTGACGCTGGGCGGCCCAGCCCGTATAGGTCCGCGGTTCCTGAAATGGACAGTTTCAAACCCCCGCGCGAGCCCCAGGGTATCTGGACGGGTTCCGGGGATGATAGAGGATTTTCGCCATGTCACGGCGCTGCGAACTCACAGCCAAGGGCGTTCAGGTCGGCCACAAGGTCAGCCACTCGAACCGCAAGACCAAGCGCCGGTTCCTGCCGAACCTGTGCAACGTTACCATGATCTCCGAAACGCTCGGCCGCTCGGTGCGCCTGCGCGTCTCGACCAACGCGATCAAGAGCGTCGACCACAATGGCGGCCTCGATGCCTTCCTGCTCAAGGCCAGTGCCGGCGACCTGTCGCCGAAGGCTGTCGACCTGAAGCGCCAGATCCAAAAGAAGAAGCTCGCCGCCGCGAGCTGATCGGATCCGATCATCGATTTGAAAAAGCCGGGCTCGCGCCCGGCTTTTTTGTTGGCCCACATGATCGGTTCTCAAACGACAACGGGCGACCCGCAAGGATCGCCCGTTCTTTTTGGCAGAAGCCGCGCCGATCAGGCGGCGATCTTGGGCTGGCGACGAAGCCTGGCCCAGGCTTCGGAGATCGCGCCCCAGAACAGCGCGACAAATCCGAGCGCCATGATCGTGCCGACCAGGCCGTTGGAGAAGAAGACACCGAGGTGGCCGCCCGAGGCGAGCAGCGACTGCCGGAATGCTTCTTCCGCCTTGTCACCGAGCACGATGGCGAGAACCATCGGAGCCAGCGGATAGCCGGTCTTCTTCATCACGTAGCCGACCACGCCGAAGATCATCATCAGGATGACGTCGAAGGCGGAGTTGTGCACCGTGTAGGCACCGATGGCGCAGATCACCAGAATGACCGGCGCGATGATGCTGAACGGAATGCGCAGGATCGCAGCGAACAGCGGCACGCAGGTCAGCACCAGAATCAGGCCGACGAGGTTGCCGAGATACATCGAGGCGATCAGGCCCCAGACGAAGTCCGGCTGTTCGACGAACAGCAGCGGACCGGGCTGCAGGCCCCAGATCAGCAGACCGCCGAGCAGCACGGCGGCGGTCGGCGAACCCGGCACACCGAGCGCGAGCATCGGCAGCAGCGCCGAGGTGCCCGCCGCGTGCGCGGCGGTTTCCGGCGCGACCACGCCCTCGATCTCGCCGTTGCCGAAGTTGTGGCCACGCTTCGAGATGCGCTGGGCGATGCCGTAACTCATGAACGAGGCGGGCGTCGCACCGGCGGGCGAGATGCCCATCCAGCAGCCGATCAGGCAGGAACGCAGCGACACCATCCAGTAGCGCGGCAACTCCATCCAGGTTTGCAGCACGACCTTCGGATTGATGCCGGCGGCCTTGCCCTTGAACGACAGGCCCTCTTCCATGGTCAGCAGGATTTCGCCGATGCCGAACAGCCCGATGACCGCGATCAGGAAGTCGAAGCCGTTGAGCAGTTCGGTGAAGCCGAAAGTCAGACGCAAGCGTCCGGTGACACTATCGAGACCGACCGTGGCGAGCACGAAGCCGATCATCATCGACGCGACCGTCTTGAACGGTGGCTCCTTGCCCATACCGATGAAACTGCAGAAGGCGAGGAAGAACACCGCGAATTTTTCGGGCGGCCCGAACTCGAGCGCGAAATTCGCGACCAGCGGCGCAACCAGCGTGATGACGATGACGGCGAACAGCGCGCCGACGAACGAAGACGTGAAGGCCGCAGTCAGCGCTTCGCCGGCCTTGCCCTGCTGGGCCATCGGATAGCCGTCGAATGTCGTTGCAACCGACCATGGCTCACCGGGTATGTTGAACAGCACCGATGTGATGGCGCCGCCGAACAACGCTCCCCAGTAGATACATGAGAGCATGATGATCGCCGATGTCGGCGTCATGCTGAATGTCAGCGGCAACAGGATCGCGATTCCGTTCGCGCCGCCGAGGCCGGGCAACACGCCGATGATGACGCCGAGCAGAATGCCGATCACCATCAGGAGGATATTGTAGGGCTGTAGCACGACCGCGAAGCCGTGAAACAGATTTGCGATATCCGCGAGCATTGGGGTTTCCTACCGATTTTCTTGAGGCTTCAACAACGTTCGAACGTCAGTGCGCTAGTGCGGTGGTTCGGAAATTCGCTTCGTAATAACTGCGAGTCCATCAAGCGAATTTCCGAACCTGAACCGCACTAGAACCATAAAGTTGCTAGTGTCCGCTCGAATCCGAAGTTCGCAATGGAAGACGCTGCAAGGTCACGCGAACTTCGGATTCGGGACACTAGAGTCCCAGCGCGTACTCGATAGGTCCCTTCGGCAACGGCACCAGAAACCACTTTTCGAACATCAGATAGATCGCAACCGGCACGGCGATGCCGACTGCGAGCGCCTTGGGCCAGTGATACTGGCCGAGCCACATCATGAAGCCTGTGATCAGAACGATCGAGGCGATGTAGATGCCTGTGTAGGGCAGCACCACCACGTAAACGGTGGTCGGGATCACGACCGCCAGAACCTGACCGAGCTGATGCCATGTCGCATACAGCTTAAGCCGGTCGGAGAGCCAGGCATCCTTGAGATTCATCAGGCTCGCGCCGACGATGATGATGCCGAGGTAGAACGGGAAGAAGCCGGACTGCGGACCTTCCGCGCCCCAACCGACGCCGACCTGCATACTGCCGAGAATAGCGATGATACCGAAGACGATGCAGGCGATCGCGACACCGATCTCGACACCACGATGAGCCGGGCCGCCAGCGGTCCCGGTAGAGCCTGAGTTGCTCATGAGGCCAATCCTTGTACGGATAAACATTCGCCGGCGGATTGCTCCGCCGGCGAGGATGAAGGCGATTACTTGGCTGCGAGGAATCCCGCGTCCTTCATTAAGGTCTCATGGACCTTCTCGGCCGACTCGACCCACTTGAGGTAGTCGGGACCGGTCAGTGCCGTCTGATTGAAGGCACCGTCCTTCATGAGCTGCGCCCATTCCGGCGTCGCACGAACCTTCTTCATCAGGTCGACGTAGTACGCGACCTGATCGGGCGTCGCGCCCGGGCCCATGAAGAAGCCACGCAGCATCAGGTATTCGACATCGATGCCCTGCGACTTGCAGGTCGGGATGTCGGCCCACGCCTGATCGCCAGCCACCTTGTCCTTGTAGGCGAGTGGCTTGGAGTCGAACACGCAAAGCGGACGCACCTTGCCGGCACGCCACTGCGCGACTGCCTCGATCGGGTTGTTCACCGTGGAGTCGACATGGTTGCCGACGAGCTGCACGGCGACTTCACCGCCACCCTTGTAGGGGATGTAGGTCATCTTCTTGCCGGTGGCTTTTTCAAGCGCGGCGGTGATGATCTGATCTTCCTGCTTGGAGCCGGTGCCGCCCATCTTGAACTGGCCGTCGGTGCCAGCCTTGATCGCCGCGAGATAATCCTTCGCAGTCTTGTAAGGCTTGTCGGCGTTGACCCACAGGATGAACTCGTCGAGCGCCATCATCGTGACCGGCGTGATGTCCTTGTAGGAGAACGGAATGCCGGTCGCGAGCGGAGTGGTGAACAAGTTCGACAGCGTGATGATCAGCTTGTGCGGATTGTTGCGCGACGACTTGACGTCGAGAAACCCTTCGCCGCCGGCGCCACCCGACTTGTTGATCACCACCATCGGCTGCTTCATCAGGTTGTGTTTGGAGACGATACCCTGAACAACGCGGGCCATCTGATCCGCGCCGCCGCCCGTGCCCGCCGGCACGATGAGTTCGACCGGGCGTGTCGGCTCCCACGCGGCAGTCGCTGGCAATGAGGAGAAAGCAAAAGAAGCACCAAGCACAGCAGCAAAAGCACAGCTTGTCGTATAGCGCATACGCATATTTATAACCTCCCAGTTGATCCGACCGGTCTTGGTGCCGGCTATTCGAGTTTTCAGTTTATTCGACCGTTTGCATTATTCGGCCGTTTCAGTTCGATGGTGCGACAAGAACAGGTATTTAATATACCAATTTTTTCGCCCTGAGGCTATCTGACGCAGGTGCCTGGCCACAATCCCTAAATTCTAAATTCAATCGCTGCAGCGCGAAGAAAAACATGCTGCGGTGCCGCGTCACTCGTCGACCAGAGTGAACTGCAGCAGCAAGGTACGCTGGATCATGGAGAAATTGTCGTCGGACACCATGGTCAGCACCACGTCGCCGTTCTCGGCGGTGTGGCAATCGATGCCTTCCATGTTGTCGATTTCGTAGCCGAGATCGACTTCGAAGATCGCCGGGCCATCAACAAGGGCCCCGGGCGCAATGGCCGCGAGAGGGATTCGCCGGATGCGAATGCCGACACCGGAGAGAATCGAAAACTTGCGTTCCAGCAACAGCAGGTCGCCGGACGGCAGCAACGTCGCATCGCTGATGTCGTAATCGTTCGAGCGCGTGACGGCGAACTGTCCCGGCGTCGGCCCGTTGATCAGAAACCCGAGAATATTGCCTTCGGAATCAAGGCCTCGCTCCGAGATCGCGATCAGCGTGCCGGCAAGCTTGTGCCCGCTGCCGACCACGACCATCGCCTCGATGCCCTTGTTGAACGGCAGGTTGCCGATCGGCGGCGGAATGATGATCGGCTCGCCCAAAGCGCGGATGCCACCGCGGCTAAAATCGAATCGCAGAATCTGATTCACGCGTTCGAGGCCGACATAGGCAATCGACCCATCGATGGCGAGCGATTCGCTGTCGAACCAGCCACGCGCGGTGATCCGGCTGCCGTCGCTGCCACGCATCGGCGCGGTGCGGACATCGGTCATGCCGGTCACACGCGTGCCGTCGTAGACGAGACGCCCGGTGAACCAGACTCCCTTGTCGCTGATCATCGTGAAGGTGTGACCGGTCGGATCGATCCGGAAACCCGACAGGCCGCCAAACCCCTTGAACGACGACGTCAGCACCACGCCACCGCGATATTGCAGCGAGCCGATCCGGACATGCGAGGCGTCGCGCGGATCGAAGGCCGGGATCGGTCGCGCATTGACGACGATCCGCGCGCCGGGAGAGTTTGGCGCAACATCACGCGCACCGGCGGAGCGCGCCGCGAGCAATCCGAACGCCGCCGCGGCGCCCTGCAGCACGCGACGGCGGTTGATGCTCCCGCTCATTTTCAGGCGTTGAGTCGACGCCGGCGCGTGGGCTGGACGGGCTCGCCATGCGTTTCGGTGAACAGCTCGGCGAGCTTTTCGGTGATCGCGCCACCAAGCTCTTCCGCATCGACGATGGTGACCGCGCGACGATAGTAGCGCGTCACGTCATGGCCGATACCGATGGCGATCAGTTCGACCGGCGAGCGGGTCTCGATCTCCTCAATGATATGACGCAGGTGGCGTTCGAGGTAATTGCCGGCATTCACCGACAACGTTGAATCGTCGACCGGCGCGCCGTCCGAAATCATCATCAGGATCTTGCGCTGCTCGGCCCGGCCGAGCAGGCGCTTGTGCGCCCAGTCGAGCGCTTCGCCGTCGATGTTTTCCTTCAGCAGACCTTCGCGCATCATCAGGCCGAGATTCTTGCGCGCGCGACGCCATGGCGCATCCGCCGCCTTGTAGATGATGTGGCGCAGATCGTTGAGGCGGCCGGGATTGGGCGGCTTGCCGGCAGCAAGCCACGCTTCGCGCGACTGACCGCCCTTCCACGCCCGCGTGGTGAAACCGAGAATCTCGACCTTGACGCCGCAACGCTCCAGCGTGCGCGCGAGAATATCGGCGCAGGTCGCAGCCACGGTGATCGGACGGCCGCGCATCGAACCGGAATTGTCGAGCAGCAGCGTCACCACCGTGTCGCGGAAGGTCGCATCCTTCTCGCGCATGAACGACAGCGGATGCTGCGGATCGGTGACGACGCGCGACAGGCGTGCCGGATCGAGGATGCCTTCCTCAAGATCGAATTCCCAGGCGCGGTTCTGCTGCGCCATCAATTTCCGCTGGAGGCGGTTGGCGAGCCGCGCGACGATGTGCTGCAGATGGGCGAGCTGCTTGTCGAGATAGCTGCGCAGCCGCTCCAGTTCGTCGTGATCGCACAGATCCTCGGCGGCGACGACTTCGTCGAATTTCGGCGCGAAGGCATGATACTCCGGCCCGCGCGGCTCGTTGGCGCCACGGCCCTGCGGACGCTGCGCCTCGCCGGGCGTTTCGTCGTCGCTGAGATCGCCATCATCGAAGGAATCGCTGGCCGAGGCCTGCGCGCTTTCCATCGCGCTTTCGGACATTTCCTCGGTCGAGGACTGCGCCTGATCCGCGCTGGCTTCCTCGCCGGCGTCGCTTTCCGGCGAGCCTTCCTGCCCCGACTGATCCTTGTCGCCTTCGCGATTGTCGTCCTGCTGATCGTCCTCTTCCTGATCGGCGTTGCTGTCGTCGCCGAGATCGAGATCGGAGAGCAGGTCGTGGATGATATCGCCGAAGCGGGTCTGATCCTCGGTGAACTGGCGCAGCTCATCGAGGCGCTGACCAACCTTGTCCTCGAGAATCGGCCGCCACAGATCGACGACCTTGCGTGCCGCCACCGGCGGCGCCTGCCCGGTCAGCCGTTCGCGCACCATCATGGCCAGTGCATCGGCCAGCGGCGCATCGGCGCGATCGGTGATCTCGTCGTATTTGCCGCGATGGAAATGATCGTCGAGCATGGCGGTGATGTTCTTCGCCACGCCGCTCATGCGCCGCGAGCCGATCGCCTCCACCCGCGCCTGCTCGATGGCGTCGAACACGCCGCGCGCCTGCGCATTGCCCGGCACCATCTTGCGGTGAATCTTCGGATCGTGACAGGCGATGCGCAGCGCGATCGAGTCGGCATGGCCGCGCACGATCGCCGCGTCTTTCTTGCTCAGCTTGCGCGCCGGCTCGGGCAGCCGTGCCTTGCCCGGCGACAGACCGGGGCGCTCGGACGCGAACGTCACCTCGAGCTCGGGCTGCTTGGCGATTGCGCGCAATGCGGATGTCACCGCGCGTTTGAACGGCTCGGTCGGCGATTCCTTGGACCCGGTCTTGAACTTGGTGTTGGACGTTGTCATCGCGACGCGAACCTCGAAGCCTCTTTTCCCTCCCCCTTGTGGGGAGGGTGGCGCATTGAGAGCGAAGCGAACAATGCGTCGGGTGGGGGATTAGATCGCCGCGATTGAAAAAAGACCCCCACCCCGGCCTCCGCTTCGCTTGGCCGACCCTCCCCACAAGGGGGAGGGATTCGGCAGCACATCGAACTCTATCGCGAAAGAACTTAGCTCAACGCCACGTTGACGGCGCTTTCCGGCAGCTCCACGTTGAAGCAGCGCTGATAGAACTCCGCGACCAGCGGACGCTCGAGCTCATCGCACTTGTTCAGGAACGTGACGCGGAAAGCAAAGCCGAGATCGCCGAAGATTTCGGCGTTCTCCGCCCAGGTGATGACCGTGCGCGGGCTCATCACCGTAGAGAGATCGCCGTTGGCGAAGGCGTTGCGGGTCAGGTCGGCAAGACGCACCATCTTGTTGACGATGTCGCGACCGGCATCGGTGCGATAGTGCTTGGCTTTCGCCAGCACGATCTCGACTTCCTCGTCATGCGGCAGATAGTTCAGCGTGGTGACGATCGACCAGCGGTCCATCTGGCCCTGGTTAATCTGCTGAGTGCCGTGATAGAGGCCCGAGGTATCGCCGAGGCCGACGGTGTTGGCGGTGGCGAACAGGCGGAACGCCGGATGCGGCTTGATCACCTTGTTCTGGTCGAGCAACGTCAGGCGGCCGGAGACTTCGAGCACGCGCTGGATCACGAACATCACGTCGGGACGGCCGGCATCGTATTCGTCGAACACCAGTGCGACGTTGTGCTGAAGCGCCCACGGCAGGATGCCGTCACGGAATTCGGTGACCTGCTTGCCGTCCTTGATCACGATCGAGTCCTTGCCGACCAGATCGATACGGCTGATGTGACTGTCGAGGTTGACGCGCACGCACGGCCAGTTCAGTCGCGAGGCGACCTGCTCGATGTGGGTCGATTTGCCGGTGCCGTGATAGCCGGTGACCATCACGCGGCGGTTCTTGGCGAAGCCGGCGAGAATGGCGAGGGTGGTGGCGCGATCGAAGCGGTAATCCGGATCGGCATCCGGAACGTGGGGATCGGTCTCGGAATAAGCCGGTACTTCGAGATCGCTATCGATGCCGAACACCTGCCGCACCGACACCTTCATGTCGGGCAGATTGGCAGGCTCCTGCGTGTTGGTCATGGCAGCGGCGGTCATTAATCCTCCGTGGTCTCGGACGCTCCCGAAACCGGACGTGCATGTTCGCGACAGGTGGGATGCGGCGTGAACCTAGCAGAGACGGGGCAACGGCAGAAGCCTCGTGTCTCATGAAAGTTTCCTTTGAATATCATGAAGATAATCCATACTTACGAGATTTGAAGGGCTGCCCTGCAATTCATGGAGCGCCACTTCGGGAACTCGCCCGAATCGTCCCATCCTGCGGATATAATGCGGCCACCGCCGCCGCGTTCACTCCATCGGGCAAATCGTGGGTCCGCATCTCAGCCACCTCATCGACCTCGTCGGGATGCACGCCCTGCTCGCCTATCTGGTGATCGCTCTCGCCGCTTGTCTCGAAGCGGTGCCGATCGCCGGCTCCCTGATTCCAGGCTCGACCGTGATCCTCGCCCTGAGCGCACTGGTGCCGAGCGGTCACCTGCACCTCGCACCGGTGCTTGCGGCCGCCATGCTGGGCGCGCTGATCGGAGACGGGCTGGCATTCTGGATTGGGCACCGCGCCCAACGGCGTATTCTGGAGACCTGGCCGCTGTCGAACTATCCGGCGCTGATCGCGGAAAGCGAGGCGTTCTTCCGACGCTATGGAATCTGGGCTGTGTTCTTCGCGCGCTTCGTACCGCCGATTCGCGCGGTTGCGCCAATCACGGCCGGCGCACTCGGCATGCCGCCGCTCCACTTTGCGGCGACCATGACGCTTGCGATCCTGCTATGGGCGCCGGCCATGGTGCTGCCCGGCGTTCTTGCCGGCTCAGCACTCGAGCAATGGGGCCTTGAAGTGCGCCACTATGGGTGGCCGCTGGTCGGCGGACTGCTGATCCTTGGCTGCGCGATCTGGGCGTTCATGGTCTGGCGCAGGCGACAGAAACCGGCACATTCGCCGCGCGACTAAGACCGCATAACTCCGGCGATGACAGCATCAACGCGGGATCAGGCGTCCCGCACCACCGTCTTGAGGTAGTTGTACGCCTTGATGATCTCGATCAGCCGGTCCTCGGTCGAGCGATCACCGCCATTGGCGTCAGGATGATGCTGCTTCACCAGCAGCTTGTACTTCGCCTTGACGATTTCGAGCGTCGCGCCGGCCTCGAGACCCATCACCTGCAGCGCCTTGCGCTCGGCGTTGTAAACCTTGCGCTCTTCCGGCTTCTTCTGCTCTGCGCCGCCGCCCGGACGGCCCCGAACGCGCCCGTTCATCTCGGCGAACATGGCGAACGGATCGAGCGCATCCTCAAGCTCGGCCTCGACGCTGCTCTTCTTGCGCTTCGAGCCGCCATTGGCGCCCATCTTCCAGGTCGGGCGATGGCCGGTCTGTGCATCCTTCTGGTAGCGTGCGACCGCGTCGTCGCTCATGCCCGAGAAGAAATTGTAGCCCTGATTGTATTCGCGGACGTGGTTCAGACAGAAATGCCAGTAGTCCTTCTCATGTCCACGGCCTTTGGGCGCGCGATGCGCACCCCTGTTCTTGCAACCGGGCGCCTCGCACATCACCGCTTCCTCGCGCGCCGCAGCTTGCTGCTTCGCGCTCAGCTTGTTGGGCTTGATGCGGATGCTGTCGAAAAACTTGGATGAGTCGATGGCCATAGCTGATTGTAACAACGCCTTGTTTGGGAAACTTCAAGTCCGGACGTGAATTTTTACGACCGCGGATCATACATCGCGATGACGATGAATCGCAATTGAAACGGCCATTGACCTTCGCGAATAACACGCGATATTGCGCGGATGATGACCGTCAAAGACACCATCACAAAAAAGTTGAGCGACGCTTTCGTTCCCGAAAGCCTCGATGTCGCCGATGAATCCCATTTGCATGAAGGCCACGCCGGTCACAGACCGGGAGGCGAAACGCATTTCAGGGTCTATATCGTATCAAAAGCGTTCGAAGGGAAGAGCCGTGTCGAACGCCACCGCATGATTAATTCGCTGCTTACGCAGGAACTGGCGGGGCGCGTTCATGCTCTTGCGATCAAGGCGCAAGCTCCCGGCGAAAACAAGGCGTAGTCTTTTCGTTTAATTCGCTCGAAACGCGCCGGATCAGAATGCTCGTCCGGCCCGGCGTGGCATAGCCTCGCCGTTATCCTCGCGCGGAATCGGCACGATCCGCAAAGCGGTGATGCGGTTGCGTTCCCGCCGTAGCACACGGAACCGGAAGCCGTGGAACGTAAAGCTTTGCCCGCGGTCGGGGATCGAGCGCGCTTCGTGGATCACGAGACCAGCAATCGTCGTCGCTTCCTCGTCGGGCAGGTGCCAGTCCATCGCACGATTGAGATCGCGGATCGGCACCGAGCCATCGACAATCACCGAGCCATCGGGCTGCGCACGCACGCCCGCCACCACGACATCGTGCTCGTCGGAAATATCGCCGACGATTTCCTCCAGAATGTCCTCGAGCGTCACGAGGCCCTCGACCTCGCCGTATTCGTCGACCACCAGCGCGAAGTGCGTCTTGCGGCGGCGGAACGCCTTGAGCTGATCGGACAGCGGCCGCATTTCCGGCACGAACCAGGGCGGCAGCGCGATGGCGCTGGCATCGACCTTTGAAATGTCGCCGGTGACGCGGATCGCGCGCAGCAGATCCTTGGCGTGCAGCACGCCGACAATGTTTTCGGGCTTCTCGCGCCACAGCGGAATGCGGGTGTACTCGGTCGCCAGCACCTCACGCACCAGTTCTTCCGCCGGCAGATCGGCATTGATCATGACCATTTCGGTGCGATGGACCATGACGTCGGACACCTGCAAATCCTTGAGGTCGAGCAGGCCGCCAAGCATGTCGCGGTCCTGCTTCTCGACGCCGCCTTCATGATGAATGAGATCAACCGCGCCGCGCAGCCGCTCGGTCGGCGACAGCAGCGGCTGGTTGGCATCAAGCCGGATTCCGAGCATGCGCATCAGCACGCGGACAATGGCCTCGATCACGGTCAGCACCGGCCCGAGCACAGCCACCACCCATGTCATCGGCCGCGCCACCAGCAGCGACACCCGATCCGGCGCGTTGATCGCCACCGTTTTCGGCAGCACTTCCGCGAAGATGATCACAAGCACCGACATTACACCGGTCGCGTACAGCACACCGACATCGCCGAACCATGCAGTGAGCACGCCGGTGGCGAGCGCCGAGGCGCCGATATTGGCGAGATTGTTGCCGACCAGCAGCGCACCGATCATGCGTTCGCGCCGATCAAGCAGCCAGGCCACGACGCCGGCCTGACTGCTACCCTGCTTCTGCAGCCGCATCATGCTGGCGCGCGACGACCCGGTCAGTGCGGTCTCGCTCGCGGAGAAAAATGCGGAAATCAGCAGACAGGCAATAACGATCGCGAATGTGATCCAGTTCATGATCGAACTATCAATCCGGTTGTTGGGCCAGCTTCTGGGCGAGGAAATCACGGACCGTCGCAGGCGCGACATCGTTGACGATCACGGCGGCGCCGATCTTCTCAAGGAGAATGAACGTCAGCTTGCCGCGCTTGACCTTCTTGTCCTGCGCCATCAACGCCATCAATGCGTCGGCATCAGCCAAGCCTTCCTGCCTGAAGCCCGCAATGTCCTGCAAACGGGTCGGCAGACCGACCGCGGCGAGATGGCGCTGCACCCGCGCGGCATCGTCACTGGAGATCATCCCGAGGGATGCCGAGAACTCCGCCGCCAGCACCATGCCGATCGAAACACCTTCGCCGTGGAACAGGCGATCCGAGAACCCGGTCGCGGCTTCCAAGGCATGGCCGAAGGTGTGACCGAGATTGAGCAGCGCGCGCTCGCCGGTCTCGCGCTCGTCGCGGGCGACGATCGCCGCCTTGGCGCGGCAGCTGGTGGCGATGGCATGTTCGCGCGCCGCCCCACCGGAAAAAATGTCGGCATAATTGGCTTCGAGCCAGCCGAAGAATGCGGCATCACCCAGCACGCCATACTTGGCGACCTCGGCATAACCGGAGCGAAACTGCCGCGGCGACAGGGTATCGAGCACTGACGTATCCGCGACCACCAGCACCGGCTGGTGAAACGCGCCAACCAGATTCTTGCCCTGCGGCGAGTTGATACCCGTTTTGCCGCCGACCGATGAATCGACCTGCGCCAGCAACGAGGTCGGCACCTGTACGAAGTCAACGCCGCGCCGAACGATCGCCGCCGCAAACCCCGCAAGATCGCCGATGACGCCACCGCCAAGCGCGACGACCAGATCGTTGCGCTCGATCTTCGCCGCGATCAGGCCTTCGCACACCTCTTCCAGCACCGGATAGGTTTTCGATGCCTCGCCCTCGCCGACGATAATCGCCGTCGACACGATGCCTGCATCCTTCAAAATACTTTCGACCTTGCTCAGCCAGTGCTGCGCCACCGTGCGATCGGTCACGATCGCGGTGCGCGCGCCGGGACGCAGCGCCTTGATGCGCTCACCGAGCGAGGCGAGCACATCACGCCCGATCACAATGTCATAGGACCGGTCACCGAGGGCCACGCCGACGGTGATCGGACCGGAAGTCTTCAAGGGCGCTGTCATGGTCATCCGTTACGCAGAGGTTTGAGTTGCGCCGCCGAGCAGATGAGCGCGAAGCGCCTCGACGCATTCTTCGACAATCTTTTCATGCGGCACATCGCGCGACGACACCGCGACATCGGCAAGCGCGTAGGTCGGACTGCGCTCGGCAATCAAGCGCTCGATGGTCGCCGCCGGATCGGCCGTCTGCAACAGCGGGCGATCCGCGCGGCGTTTCACCCGCTTCAGGATCACGTCGCCATCAGCCCTGAGCCACAGCGATACACCCTTCGCGGAGATACGCTCGCGGGTATCCTCGCGCATGAACGCACCGCCGCCGGTCGCCAGCACGCACGGTCCACCCTCGAGCAGGCGCGCAATCACCCGCGCCTCGCCATCGCGGAAATACGATTCGCCATGGGTCGCGAAGATGTCGGAGATCGACATGCCTGCCGCCGCCTCGATCTCATGATCGGCGTCGAGAAACGGCAGATGAAGGCGCGCGGCCAGCCGGCGCCCGACAGTCGATTTGCCGGATCCCATCATGCCGACCAGCACGATCAGCCGATCGCCCAGAGCCGACACGATGTCGCTCTCGCGATTGATGCTTGCTGACTGTCTGGCGACTGTATCCGTCATCGTCTGGATTTCGCTTCGGCCTCGGCTGGTCCGTCAGTCCCCGCAAAATGCGGTGACCCATGGACGTCATCCACACCTATACTACCCCCGCTAACATCGCCGCCAGAGCCCCTTGCCCCCATGGCGCGAACATGTTGGGTGTCGCTTAAGATTTGGGGTGTATTCCACTGGTTAACACGCGACGAGGCCCGGACCGATGCCCAGTCTTTTCCGCTTTCTGACGGTTGTCGCTGTGATCGGCGGGCTGATCTATGGCGGGCTTTTCGCGCTGGCGAATTTCGTCAATCCCAAGCCGCGCGAAATGACCATCGTCATTCCGCCGGACAAGTTCCAGAAGAAAGACGAGCGGTAATCGGGGCGCATGAGGCCAGGTAAATCCTCCGACGGGCAACTGATCAACCTGTTTCTCGACATGCTGGCGGCGGAACAGGGCGCAGGCGATAACACGCTCGCAGCCTATCGCCGCGACCTCGAGGACCTTTCGCAGTTTCTCGCCAAGTCGGGAAAATCCTTCACCGGCGCCGACACGCAGGACCTGCGCGATTTCCTCGCCGATCTCGACACGCGCGGCTTCAAATCGTCGAGTGTCGCGCGTCGGCTGTCGTCGATGCGCCATCTGTTCCGCTTCCTGCTTAACGAGCGCATGCGCAGCGACGATCCCGCGGCAATCCTGTCCGGACCGAAGCGCGGGCGCGGCCTGCCCAAGGTGCTGTCGATGGCGGATGTCGACCGCCTGCTCACCAAGGCACGGGAGCTGGCCGATGCGCCGGATCAACCGACGCTGCGGCGCTTTCGTGCGGCGCGCCTGTCGTGCCTGCTGGAAATTCTCTACGCGACCGGACTGCGCGTCTCCGAACTGGTGGCGCTGCCGCTGTCGGCTGCGCGGCGCGATGCGCGGATGATCGTGGTGCGCGGCAAAGGCAACAAGGAGCGGCTGGTTCCGCTCAACGAATCATCGCGTCAGGCGATGGTGGACTATCTCGCTGCAATGGACGCCCATCGGCAGGATCAGAAGAAATCGTCCACGTCGTCGAAATGGCTGTTTCCGTCGTTCGGCGAAAGCGGCCATCTGACCCGCCAGCACTTCGCCCGCGACCTCAAGGAGCTTGCGGCAGCAGCAGGATTGTCACCACGCCTGATCAGCCCGCACGTGCTGCGCCATGCCTTCGCCAGCCACCTGCTGCACAATGGCGCGGATTTGCGCATCGTGCAGACTTTGCTGGGGCACACCGATATTTCGACCACGCAGATTTACACACATGTGGTGGCCGAACGCCTGAAGAGCCTTGTGCGGGACCTGCATCCGCTTGCCGAAAACTGACAAATCACAACGATTTCAGGGATTTCACTGATTTTTCCGGCACGCTTGACTTGGCTCATCCCGGAGTCCAGTTTCCGCGCGCCTCCGGCAATTTCCCTCAATGCCCCTATATGTGCCCTCCATGCCTGACCCGATGCGCAGTTACCTTGATTTTGAGAAGCCGGTCGCCGAACTCGATTCGAAGGTCGATGAACTGCGCGTGCTCGCTGCGTCCGGCAGCGACATCAGCGAGGAAGTGAAGCGCATCGAGGACAAGGCAAGGGAGGCGCTCGACGAGATCTATGCCAACCTGACGCCGTGGCAGAAGACGCAAGTGGCGCGCCATCCGCAGCGCCCGCACTGCATCAACTATATCGAAGGCCTGATCACCGAGTTCACCCCGCTCGCCGGCGACCGCAAGTTCGGTGACGATGACGCGATGGTCGGCGGTTTCGGCCGTTTTCGCGGCGAAAGCGTCTGCGTTATCGGCCAGGAAAAGGGCGCGACCACCGAAAGCCGCCTCAAGCACAATTTCGGCATGGCCCGCCCGGAAGGCTACCGCAAGGCCGTGCGCCTGATGGAGATGGCCGACCGGTTTGGCATTCCGGTGCTGTCGCTGGTCGACACCGCCGGCGCCTATCCCGGCATCGGCGCGGAGGAGCGCGGACAGGCTGAAGCCATCGCGCGCTCGACCGATGCCTGTCTCAATCTCGGCGTGCCCAATGTCGCGGTCGTTCTCGGCGAAGGCGGCTCCGGCGGCGCCATCGCGATCGCCACCGCCAACCGCATTCTGATGCTGGAACATGCGGTCTACAGCGTGATCTCTCCGGAGGGCGCTGCTTCGATCCTGTGGCGAGATGCCGCGAAAGCGCAGGAGGCGGCCACCAGTCTCAAGATCACCGCCCAGGATCTGGCGAAGTTCGGGGTGATCGACACCATCCTGAAGGAACCGTCGGGCGGCGCGCATCGAGATCCCGACACCATGATCGCCCGCGCCGGCGACGCCATCGCTCAGGCCTTCAACGACCTGCGCAGCCTCGACGCCACTGCGATCCGCCAGCAGCGTCGCCAAAAGTTCCTGAACATCGGTCGCCGCCTCGGATAAGCCGCAGTTGCGCTCGACGGTGCGCGCCGCAGCGCCGGTTCCGCCCTCAGAGATTGTGGCTTTTTCTGGACGCGATCGCTCGCTGCACCGTGGGTTGCAAGCTTGAGGATCATTTAGGCCGCATTCACCATCCGCACGGCAAGACACCGCGCCATCACGCGGTTTGGTTGCGGCAGATGCTGCTTAAGGATAATAATTGTTCAACCACACCTTAAAATGTCCGGGGTATTTGGGGTTGCTTGGCGCGTGTGGGGGAGCCTGTCTTGATTGATCGAGTCTCTGTGCGTGGGCTTTTGATCTCGGCTGCGCTGACGGCCGGTCTCGTGCTGTCCGGATGTAACGGCGACGGCCTGTCGCCGAGCGCGAAGGCCAACAAACCGATCCCGGAAAAGCTCCTGAAGGAGATGGACGCCAAGAACATGGACAAGAGTTCGCCCATGCTTGTCCGTCTGTTCAAGCAGGAAGCCGAACTCGAAGTCTGGAAGCAGGACCGCAGCGGCCGCTTCGCGCTTCTCAAAACCTATCCGATCTGCCGCTGGTCCGGCGACCTCGGCCCGAAAATCCGCGAAGGCGACCGCCAGGCGCCCGAAGGTTTCTATTCGATCACCCCGGGCCAGATGAACCCGGCGTCGTCCTACTATCTGTCGTTCAACATGGGCTACCCCAACGCTTACGACAAAGCGTGGGGCCGCACCGGCTCGCAACTCATGGTGCATGGCGACTGTTCGTCGCGTGGCTGTTACGCGATGACCGACGAACAGATTTCTGAAATCTATTCGCTCGGCCGCGAGTCCTTCTTCGGCGGCCAGACCGCGTTTCAGGTGCAGGCCTATCCGTTCCGCATGACCGCGCAGAACATGGCCAAGTACCGCAACAATCCGAACATGCCGTTCTGGCGCATGCTCAAGGAAGGCAACGACCACTTCGAGGTCTCCAAGCTCGAGCCGAAGGTCGATGTCTGCGAGAAGCGCTATGTGTTCGACGCCGAGCAGCCGGCGAATGCATCACGGCCGCTGGCGTTCAGCCCGGCCGGCAAATGCCCGGCCTATGAGATCAATCCGGACATCGCCCAGGCGGTCGCCGCCAAGGAGCAGCGCGACAACGCCAAGATGGCCGAGCTGGTTTCGCACGGCGTCGCCGCGCCGAAGTCACGCGCCGGCGTCGATGGCGGCATGCATCCGGTGTTCGCCAACAAGCTGCCCGACCCGCAGACCATCGTGACCTCCGACGTCGACGACTACACCGTGTCGTCCTATGGCGCCGCGCCGGGCACGATCCCCTCGCACGTCAATCCGCCGCGCCAGCCCGAAGGCCAGGCCCCGTCATTCGCATTGGCATCGACGCCCACCGCCGGCCCCGCTGATACTCCGCCGCCTCCGCCGGCCGCCAGGAATGAGCCCGAAAGCACCACCAGTGCAGCATCGGGCGGATTCTTCAGCCGCCTCGCCCAGAAGGTCGGCCTGCGCAAGGAACCGGAACCGAAGGTTCAGCCGGCCAAGCCGACGGCCACCGCTCGCGCCGCCATCGGCCACAAGCGCAAGGCGGAACCGAAGTCTTCGACCGCGGCGAAATCGACCAGTGTGGCCCGGGCTTCAGAGTCGAAAGCTCCGGCTCCACGCGTGATCCCGCTGGAAAAGCAGCAGGCTGAAGCCCGGTCGCCGTTCCCCGAGCCGGTGATGTCCCGCCCGACACCACCGCAGGCGATCGGCGGCGCACAACCAACCGTGCAGGCGAACTCGTTCGACCAGCGCTGGTCGACCTTCCGCTAGCGCAAGTTTCGTCCCCTTGACAGCCGCGCGGTGACCTCGCGTTACTAGGCTCTCGTTTGCCGACGAGAGCTCATGCTGTTTCAATCGCAGATCTTTATTCTGGCGTTTTTGCCGGCCGCGGTTGCGCTCTACTATCTTTGCGCGGATCGACTGGTGCTCCGGCAATGGGTGCTGGTGGTCGCGTCACTGGTTTTCTACGGCTGGTGGGATGCCCGATTCATCCCGCTGCTGGTTGGCCAGATCACCCTGACCTGGCTGCTCGCCAAGGCCCAGGAACGCACAGGCAGGAACGCCTTTCTCGTCGCCGGCATTGTTCTCAACCTGCTCTCGATCGGCACGTTCAAATATCTCGACTTCCTGATCGGCTCGGCTGAAACGCTGACCGGCATCGCTCTGCCCCGCGCGCATATCATCCTGCCGATCGGCATCAGCTTCTTCTCGTTCCAGTTGATCTCGTATCTTGTCGATCGAATGCGCGACGATGCGCCGATCTATCCTTATCGACCGTTCGCGCTGTTCGTGCTGCTGTTTCCCCATCTCATCGCAGGGCCGATCGTCCGCCATAACGAGCTGGTGCCACAATTCGCCGAATCGCCGTTCCGCGATGGCCTGTGGCATCGCGTCAGCGCCGGGCTTGTCATTTTCACGGTTGGCCTTGCGAAAAAAGTTCTGCTGGCGGATGCGCTCGCCAAGGTCTCCGATCCGCTGTTCGCCTCGGTCGCATCCCGCACACTGAATTTCGGCGAAGCCTGGACCGCGATGCTGGCGTTCTCGTTCCAGCTTTTCCTCGACTTTTCGGCCTACACCGAAATGGCGATCGGCACTGCGCTGTTGTTCGGCTTGGTCCTGCCGGAAAATTTCCGCAGGCCATATCTCGCCGCCAACCTGCGCGACTTCTGGCAACGCTGGCACATTTCCTTGTCACGCTTCATCCGCGACTATCTTTACATTCCGCTGGGCGGCAGCCGCTACGGCGCAAGCCGCTATGTCTTTGCGACGCTTGCCAGCATGGGCATCTGCGGCCTGTGGCACGGCGCGGGCTGGACCTATGTCGTGTGGGGCCTGTGGCACGGCGTCGGCCTGATCGTGTGCCGCGGCTGGCAAGGCCTCAACCGTCCGCTGCCGGCGTTCGCCGGCTGGCTGATCACCATGGTCTTCGTCACCTTTGGCTGGGTGATTTTCCGCGCCACCACGTTCAGCGATGCCTATTCGATCTTCGTCTCGCTGCTTGGCGGACATGGCATCGCCGGCACGCTGATCAAACCAAAACTTCTGATCTACGCGGCGCTGGCATCGGCGTTCATTCCGTCGGCGCACGAAATCAAGGACAGAATCCTGAAGCCCGATCCGATGTGGGCCATCGTGGGCGCATCGCTTGCCGTCTACGCCTTCCTCGAAACCGGGATCGGCGCCCCGGTCAACTTCATCTACTTCCAGTTCTGAGATCGCAATGAAGTTTCTCCTCCGACTCCAGGCTGCGATCGATGGGCGAAACCGCCTGGTGTCATGGCGCCGCTTCGCGCTGACCTTCATCATTGCGTTCGGCGGCGCGGTGATCGGCCTCTATGCATTTGTGCTGCTGATGGACCCCTACAACGACGTGCCGCTCTCGCCGCCGATCGAACGGCCGCTGATGAGCATCAACCAGCGCTATATGTATCCTCAGGTCGCACGCAGCGGGAAATTCGATTCGTTTATTGTCGGCACATCGACGTCGCGGTTGATCGATCCAGAGATCTTGAGCAGAAAATTCGGGACGCACTTCGCCAATCTTGCCATGGACTCGGCGACGGCCTGGGAGCAGCAGACGCTCGGCAAATATTTCATTCGCCACGCCGGCGCGAAGGCGATGATCGTCGGGATCGATTATGTCTGGTGCACGTCAGACGCCGACACTGATCGCATCACCTTTCGGGGCTTCCCCGATTTTCTTTATGACGACAACCGATGGAACGACCTGCTGTATCTTCTGAACTCGCGCTCCGTCGAACTTGCCGGACGCCTCGTGGGCTATCATCTCGGCTTGCAACCCGCGCGCAGCCGCTACGATGGCTATCAGGTGTTTGTGCCGCCAGAGACGAGCTACGACCTCGCACGGGCGCAAACCCATATCTGGAATGGCGCGCCGCGCGAGCTGCCGGACCCCGCCACCAAGCCTTATCACCTGTCAGAAGAGCAACGCGCAGCGCTCAAGTTTCCGGCTCTGGCCTGGCTCGACGAACTGTTCGCCGCAGCGCCTTCCGCCACCAAGGCCGTAGCCTTCATGCCGGTCCATGTCGTCCGTCAGCCACCTGCCGGCACCGCCGCAGCCGCCGTCGAACAGGCATGCAAGGACACCATCGTCGCGATCGCAAAGCGCCACGGCGCGACCGTGATTGACTGGCGCATTCCATCGGCGCTGACCACCAACGACAGCAACTATTGGGACCCGCTGCATTACCGTGTGCCGATCGCGCAGCAGTTGTCGCGACAGCTTGCCGATGCGATTCTCCACGGCCGCCCCTCAACGGACGGCACCTACCGCATTCTGCAGCGCTGACAAAGCCAACAAAAAAGCCGCCGGTCGTCCCGGCGGCTTTTATTCATGGTCGATACGAAATCAGACGTAGCGGCCGTGGCAGTGCTTGAACTTCTTGCCGGAGCCGCACGGACAATCCTCGTTGCGGCCGACCTTGCCCCAGGTGGCGGGATTGTTGGGATCGCGATCGGCGGCCGACACCGGCACCAGCGACGCGCTGGCGAATGCCATCTCGTCCTCGCCAGTGTTCGGATTCATCTTGTGCGCTTCCATCTCGGGCAGTTCGGGCTGCTCGTCCGGCGGCACGATCTCGACGCGCATGAGCTGCGCCGTCACCGCTTCGCGCAGATGACCGATCAGGCCTTCGAACAGCGAAAACGCTTCCGACTTGTATTCCTGCAGCGGATCGCGCTGACCGTAGCCGCGCAGGCCGATCACCTGGCGCAGATGGTCGAGCATGATCAGATGCTCGCGCCACAGATGATCCAGCGTCTGCAGCAGGATCGACTTCTCGACATAGCGCATGACGTCCGGGCCCCACTGGGCTGACTTCGCCGCCATGTGCTCGTCGACGCGCTGCTCGATGCGCGACAGCAACTCCTCGTTGGCGATGCCCTCTTCCTTGGCCCATTCGTCGACCGGAAGATCGAGATCGAGCACACGCTTGAGCTCGTCCTTGAGGCCCGCGACATCCCACTGCTCAGCGTAGAGATGCTCGGGGACGTACTTGGTGACGAGGTCCTCGACCAGCACATGCCGCATATCGGCCACGGTCTCGGCGACGTTCTGGTCGCGCATCAGGTCGATACGCTGATCGAAGATCACCTTGCGCTGATCGTTCTGGACGTCGTCGAACTTGAGCAGGTTCTTGCGGATGTCGAAGTTGCGCGCTTCGACCTTCTGCTGCGCCTTCTCGAGTGCCTTGTTGATCCACGGATGGATGATCGCCTCGCCTTCCTTGAGGCCGAGACGCTGCAGCATGGTGTCGAGCCGATCCGATCCGAAAATACGCATCAGGTCGTCTTCGAGCGACAGGAAGAACTTGGTGCGGCCCGGGTCGCCCTGACGGCCGGCGCGGCCACGCAACTGATTGTCGATGCGCCGCGACTCGTGGCGTTCCGAACCCATGATGTAGAGGCCGCCCGGCTTGGTGATGGTCTTGGCGGACTTGCTGCCCTTGGCCGGTTCGATCTCGATGACCTCGGTGGCGCCCAGCACCGTATCGCGGAATTTCTCGATATCGGCCTTGATGCCGTCGATGATCTTCTGCTTCTCGGCTTCGTCCTCAATCCCGGCGGTCGCCGCGGCGGCGCGCATTTCCAGCGAGCCGCCGAGCTTGATGTCGGTACCGCGGCCGGCCATGTTGGTCGCGATGGTGATCGCGCCCGGCACGCCGGCTTCGGCGACGATATAGGCTTCCTGCTCGTGGAAGCGCGCGTTCAGCACTGC
Source organism: Afipia sp. (assembly GCA_044464625.1). Taxonomy (GTDB): domain Bacteria; phylum Pseudomonadota; class Alphaproteobacteria; order Rhizobiales; family Xanthobacteraceae; genus Afipia. The sequence continues at coordinate 27,871 of JBIQLC010000010.1, forward strand.
GAACAGCTTCGCCGGCTTGCCCGCGCGGGCGGCGGCATAGAGCTTCTCCATCGACTTCGGATCGGCGAAATCGATCTGCTTGTAGCCGTGCTTCTTCAGATACTCGCCGATCGTCTCCGACTTTTCGATCGACGCGGTGCCGACCAGCACCGGCTGCATCCGCTTGTTGGCGCGCTCGATCTCGCTCAGAATCGCGGCGTATTTTTCCTCTGCGGTGCGATAGACCTCGTCGTCCTCGTCGAGGCGCGCGATCGGCAGGTTGGTCGGAATCTCGACCACTTCGAGCTTGTAGATATCGAACAGTTCGTCCGCTTCGGTTGCCGCCGTACCGGTCATGCCGGCGAGCTTCTCGTACATGCGGAAGTAGTTCTGGAAGGTGATCGACGCCAGCGTCTGGTTTTCCGGCTGGACCGGCTGATGCTCCTTCGCTTCCAGCGCCTGATGCAGGCCTTCGGAATAGCGGCGGCCCGGCATCATGCGGCCGGTGAATTCGTCGATGATGACGACCTCGCCATCGCGCACGATGTAGTCCTTGTCGCGCGTGAACAGCGTATGGGCGCGCAGCGCCTGATTGACGTGATGGACGACCGAGACGTTCTCGACGTCGTAGAGCGAATCGCCCTTGAGTTGCCCGGCGTCGCGCAGCAGCGTCTCGATCTTCTCCATGCCCGCTTCGGTGAGAGTGACCGTGCGCTGCTTTTCATCGACTTCGAAGTCCGCGACCTTCTCAAGGTTCGGCATGAAGGTATCGATGGTGTTGTAGAATTCCGAACGATCGTCGAGCGGGCCGGAGATGATCAGCGGCGTGCGGGCTTCGTCGATCAGGATCGAGTCGACTTCGTCGACGATGGCGAAGAAGTGCGGCCGCTGGACCATGTCCTCGAGGCGGTACTTCATGTTGTCGCGCAGGTAGTCGAAACCGTATTCATTGTTGGTGCCGTAGGTGATGTCGCAGGCGTAAGCCGCCTGGCGTTCGGCGTCGTCGAGGCCGTGCACGATCACGCCGGTGGTGAGGCCGAGGAAACTGTAGATCTGCCCCATCCAGCCGGAGTCGCGCTTGGCGAGGTAGTCGTTGACGGTAACGACGTGCACGCCCTTGCCGGCGAGCGCGTTGAGATAGACCGCGAGGGTGGCGACCAGCGTCTTGCCTTCACCGGTCTTCATTTCGGCGATGTCGCCTTCGTGAAGCACCATGCCGCCGATCAACTGCACGTCGAAGTGACGCTGGCCGAGGGTACGCTTGGCGGCCTCGCGCACGGTGGCAAAAGCCGGCACCAGAATGTCGTCGAGAGTCTTGCCGTCAGCCAGCTGCTGCTTGAATTCGGTGGTGCGCGCCCGCAGCGCCTCGTCCGACAGCGCGGCGACTTCCGGCTCCAAGGCGTTGATGGCATTGACGCGCGATTGGTACCCTTTGACCCGCCTGTCATTGGCGGAACCGAAAAGCTTGCGGGCGAGCGCGCCGATCATCGGAAATTCCTGTCTTGCAGTTGGGCCGTGCAGCCGCGGAGGCGACCCGTTCAAAAAACTGATCCGCAGCAAAAATCCCCGCGGAGACAGTCCCTTGGATGGGTGAGGAAACGAGGCCCGAGGTTCATCGGCAAAGGCGCGGCAAAATGCACGCCCCGGCCACCAAAGCCCGGTTTCGGAGACAGATATGGGTGGCCCCAAGCCTTGTCAACGCGCCAACCTCTCAAGGATTTCATGATTTTGACCGGTTTTCGCGTTGCCATCGGCAGGCGATTGGGCGAGTGTCCGCGACCTCGCACCACGCGATTTCACAACAAAAGGATTGTCCATGATCGCCACCTTGACCCGCACGCCGGCCGCCGTGCGTTTCAGCCTGCTCACGACCGTCGCGACCGGGTGCCTCGCGATCGCTTTGCTGGCGGGCGGCCCTGCTTTCGCGCAGGACGCGAACCCGGTTGTTGCCAAGGTTAACGGCGCTGAGATCCGGCAGAGCGACGTGACCCTGGCTGAAGCCGAACTCGGCCCCAGCCTCCAGCAAATGGACCCGTCGACCCGGCGCGAGAACATCATCGCCTTCCTGATCGACATGAAAATCGTGTCCAAGGCCGCTGAAGACAAGAAGATCGCCGACAAGGCCGAGTTCAAGCAGAAGCTGACCTTCGCCCGCAACCGCCTGCTGATGGACGACCTGCTCGAGCAGGAAGGCAAGGCCGGCGTGACCGACGAGGCCATGAAGAAGGTCTATGACGACGCGGCCAAGCAGATTTCCGGCCAGGAGGAAGTCCACGCCCGTCACATCCTTGTGCCTACCGAGGAAGAGGCCAAGAAGGTTGAAGAACAGCTGAAGAAGGGCGCCGATTTTGCCGAGCTGGCGAAGAAGGAATCGAAGGATCCGGGCGCATCCGACGGCGGTGATCTCGGCTTCTTCACCAAGGACCAGATGGTGCCGGAATTCTCGGCGGCCGCCTTCGCGCTGGAGCCCGGCAAGATTTCCGCGCCGGTGAAGTCGCAGTTCGGCTGGCACATCATCAAGGTCGAGGAGAAGCGTCCGCGCAAGCCGCCGGAGTTCGCGCAGGTCAAGGCGCAGATCGAGAACTTCGTCACCCGCAAGGCGCAGGCCGATTACGTCGCCAAGCTGCGGACCGAAGCCAAGATCGAACGCCTCGACAAGAAGGACGAGCCAGCCAAGACCGATGCGAAGCCGGACGCCAAGCCGGATACCAAGGCCGCTCCGGCTCCCGCGAAGAAGTAAATCGACTTCGCTGACAGAACTGATTAGTTTGACGTCATGCCCGGCCTTGTGCCGGGCATCCACGTCTTAAGGCCTTCATCTCTGCGAAAGTAAAAGGCGTGGATGGCCGAGCCCGGCCATGACGACTTTCGATTGACCGAGCCAAGGCGCACTCATGTCCACTGCCGTTTCCCCCCTCGCCCCGACCGATGTCCCCGAACTGCCGCCGATCGAAGGCGTGCGGCTGGCGACGGCTGCCGCCGGCATCCGCTACAAGGGCCGCACCGACGTGCTGCTGGCGCTGTTCGACAAAGGCACCACCGTCGCGGGTGTGTTCACCAAGTCGAAGTGCCCGAGCGCAGCGGTGGACTGGTGCCGCGACAAGCTCAAGGGCGGCGAAGCGCGGGCGCTGGTCGTCAACTCCGGCAACGCCAACGCCTTCACCGGCAAGACCGGCAAGCAGGCGACGACGCTGACCGCGACCATCGCCGCAAAAGCTGTCGCGAGCACACCAGGCAAGATCTTTCTCGCCTCGACCGGCGTGATCGGCGAACCGCTCGACGCCACCAAGTTCAACGGCGTGCTCGACGATCTTGCGCAGGCTGCTGCGCCGGAAAACTGGGACAGCGCCGCGCGCGCCATCATGACCACCGACACCTTCCCGAAAGTCGCGACCGCGACCGTGAAGCTCGGCAAGGCCAAGGTGACGATCAACGGCATCGCCAAGGGCGCGGGCATGATCGCGCCCGACATGGCGACGATGCTGTCGTTCATCTTCACCGACGCGCCGATTTCCGCGTCCGCGCTACAAGCGCTGCTCAAGACCGGCGTCGAAGATACGTTCAACGCCGTGACCATCGATGGCGACACATCAACATCCGACACGCTGATGGCGTTCGCGACCGGCGCTGCCGCGGCACGCGGCGCGCCCAAGATCAGCCGTGCCACCGACCCGCGCCTGAAAGCCTTCAAGAAGGCGTTCGACGCCGTGCTCGCCGATCTGTCCGAACAGGTGGCGCGTGACGGTGAAGGCGCGCGCAAGCTGGTGGAAGTGGTGGTCGAAGGCGCGACCTCGAAAACTTCGGCACGCCGGATCGCGATGTCGATCGCCAATTCGCCGCTGGTGAAAACCGCGATCGCCGGCGAAGACGCCAACTGGGGCCGCGTCGTCATGGCCGTCGGCAAGGCCGGCGAGCCCGCCAACCGCGACAAGCTCGCGATCTCGTTCAACGGCGTGCGCGTCGCGCATAAAGGCATGCGCGATCCGTCCTATGACGAGGCGAAAGTCTCGGCGCTGATGAAGCAGCCGAAAATCCAGATCAAGGTCAACATCGGCCTCGGCAAGGGTCGCGATCGCGTGCTGACCTGCGACCTCACAAAGGAGTATGTCGCGATCAACGGCGATTACCGCTCGTGATGAAGCTCACCCTGGTTGTCGCCTGCGCGCTGATCGACGCCGACAATCGCGTGCTGATCGCGCAGCGCCCGGAGGGCAAGACGCTGGCTGGCCTGTGGGAATTTCCCGGAGGAAAACTGGAGCCCGGCGAGCGGCCGGAGCCGGCGCTGATCCGCGAGCTGCAGGAAGAGCTCGGCATCACCACGCAGGAAGCATGTCTCGCGCCGCTGACATTCGCCAGCCACGCTTACGACGACTTCCATCTGTTGATGCCGCTCTACGTCTGCCGACGCTGGCAGGGCACCGTCACTTCACGCGAGGGCCAGAATCTCGCCTGGGTGCGCGCCAACAAGCTGCGCGACTATCCGATGCCACCGGCGGACATTCCATTGATCGCGCATCTGACGGATTTGTTGCTGTAATAACGAACACCTCATCCTGAGGAGCGCATCCTTATGCGCGTCTCGAAGGATGAGGTTGCGCATGTCCCGGGCGCGATGCAATGCGGCGGCATTGCTTCGCAGACCCGGGATCTTACCAAACTCGGAGTGTGGAACGGCCCCGGATCAGCGGAGCGGCATAAGCACGCCGCACCGCATCCGGGGCACGGCTCGTGGCCTCATGGTTCGAGACGCGCGCAAAAAGCGCGCTCCTCACCATGAGGGGGTCACGTTTTGGTCCCCCGCCCCTTCACCGCCTGCTCCAGACTCATCTTCGCAGAGCCCGGCTTGAGCGGCTTTTGCTGGCTTTCATGCGGCGCCCAGCCGGACAGCCAGACGATGTCGAAGGTCGCGCGGATGCGCCCATCGGGATCGGCGAACCGTTCCGCGTAAATTTCCGCCATCCTCACCAGTGTCGCGCGGCGCAGCGGCGCACGGCGACGCTCGACCAGCACGTTGGTCGCACCCATGCGCCGCAAATCCTGCATCAGCGCGAACGCGTTGTCGTAACGCACCACGATACGATCGACGTCTGTGACCGGCAGCGCGAAGCCCGCACGCTGCAGCAACGCACCGGCATCGCGCAGATCGGCGAACGGCGCGACGCGCGGCGACAGACCGCCTTCGATTTCTGTTTCAGCAGTTGCAAATGACTGGCGCAACTCGGTCAGCGTATCGCCGCCCGCCATCGCCGCCAGCAGCAACCCATCGGGCTTCAATGCGCGGCGCACCTGCGCGAGGATGCCGGGCAGATCGTTGACGGCGTGCAGCGCCAGCGCCGACACCACGAGATCAGCAGCCCCCGCCGCCAGCGGCAGCGGATCGCGATCATCGTCCGGCAATGCGATGCTCCTGAGATCGATCTGCCCGGCCAACGCGCGCCGCACCTGATCGCCCGGCGTGCCGAGATCGACGCCATGCGCGAACTGCCGCTTCACCGCCTGCAGGCGTTCGACCAGATCGGCGGCGATGCGATCGAGCAGAAAGGTTTCGGCGCCGGCGCGGCGCGCGCGATCCTGCCGCGTGCGCAGCAACGCACGATCGAACAGGCGCGGGGTATCGGTGGGGGCGATCATGGGCCGTTTGTTACGCCTTCCTTCACCGCATTTGCAATCATAGCCCTCGCTTGACGGCGCCTCCACCGGCGCTAGCCTTGAGGAATGGGCACCGGGGCCGGGACCACACCTTCACGGTTCAGCGCATCTGCACTCAAAGGCAGGCTCGGTGACGCATGGGTCAAATCCTGGTCGAAAACTCGCGCGGTCTGGACCGCGACCGCCCGCGCCACGCTCGACATTGCGCTGCCGACGCTCTGCGTCTCATGCCGCGAGCCGGTCACTGGCGACGGCCTCTGCGCGGCGTGCTGGTCACAGCTGTCGTTCATCGCCCCGCCCTACTGTGCGCGGCTTGGCATTCCATTCGTCTACGATCCCGGCCCCGGCCTGCTGTCGATGGAAGCGATCGCCAGCCCACCAGCCTATCAACGTGCCCGTGCCGCGGTGCGCTATGACGATGTCGCCCGCACGCTGGTGCACGCGCTGAAGTATCAGGATCGCACCGACCTTGCGCCGACCATGGGGCGCTGGATGGCGCGGGCCGGTAACGAACTCCTGAAAGAGGCCGACGCCCTGATCCCGGTTCCGCTGCATTGGCAGCGCGGCTGGAGCCGGCGCTACAACCAGTCCGGTGCATTAGCCCGCGTCATTGCGGCGCAGGCGGACATTCCGGTCTGGGGCGACGTGTTGCAGCGAACCCGCCAGACCCGGCAGCAGGTCGGATTGTCCCGCGCCGAGCGTTCCCGCAACGTACAAGGCGCGTTTAGCGTTGCGGCGGAGAAAAAATCTGCCATTCAGGGCCGCCGCGTCATCCTGATCGACGATGTGCTGACCTCCGGCGCCACCGTCGACACCTGCGCCCGTGCGTTGCTGCGGGCCAGGGCTGCGTCAGTCGATGTACTGGTGTTCGCTCGGGTTGTGGAGCCCTTCAAACCTCCCATATAATTGGCCACAACACGATTTTTCGGGATTTGCATGAGTGCCAAGGTTGAAATCTACACGCGGCCCGGCTGCGGATACTGCAGCGCGGCCAAATCGCTGCTGACGCGCAAGAACGCGGCCTTCACCGAGTTCGATGTCAGCACCGACCCGTCGCTGCGCGGCGAGATGGTTCAGCGCTCCAATGGCGGCGCGACCTTCCCGCAGATTTTCATCGACGGCACGCATGTCGGCGGCTGCGACGACCTTTATGCGCTGGACCGTGCAGGCAAGCTCGACAACCTGCTCGCGGGTGAAAAGGAAACCACATGAGCGCAAGCGATACCGGCACTCCGTTCACCGTCGGACTGATCCAGATGCGCACCGGCCTGCTGCCGCAGGACTCGCTGGCGCAGGCCACGCAGTTGATCCGCGAAGCCAAGGACAAGGGCGCGGTCTACGTGCAGACCCCCGAAGTCAGCAACATGATGCAGGTCAACCGCAAGGGCCTGTTCGAGTTGCTCGCCTCGCAGGACGACGACGAGTCGCTCAAGGCCTATCGTGAGCTGGCGCGCGAACTGCAAATCCATCTTCACGTCGGATCGCTGGCGCTGCGCGCGACGCCGGAGCGCGCCGTCAACCGCTCGTTCCTGATCGGGCCGGACGGCGCGATCATCGCGAGCTACGACAAGATCCATATGTTCGACATCGATCTCGGCAACGGCGAGAGCTATCACGAGTCGGCCAACTACCAGGCCGGCGACACCGCCGTGCTCGCCGACCTGCCTTGGGGCCGGCTCGGCCTGACCATCTGCTACGACGTCCGCTTCCCGGCGCTGTATCGCGCACTCGCCGAAGCCGGCGCGTCGTTCCTCGCGGTGCCTTCCGCCTTCACCCGCAAGACCGGCGAAGCACACTGGCACACGCTGCTGCGCGCCCGCGCCATCGAGAACGGCTGCTACGTCCTTGCTGCCGCGCAGGGCGGTACTCACGAGAACAAGCGCGAGACCTATGGCCACTCGCTCGTCGTCGATCCATGGGGCACGGTGATCGCCGATTCCGGCAATGACGCGCCTGGCGTGGTGATTGCCACCATCGATCCGGCGCAGGTGGCGAAGGTTCGCAAGAATATTCCATCCCTGCAGCACGGCCGCCGCTTCAGCATCAACGATCCGAAAGTCTCGGGATCGGACCGCCTGCATCTCGTGCGAGGGTCGGCATGATCCGCTACGCGCTTCGCTGCGAGCGTGGCCACGCCTTCGAGAGCTGGTTCCAGAGTTCTGCGGCCTATGAAAGCCAGCACAAACGCAAGCTGGTGACGTGCCCGGTATGCGATTCCGCCAAGGTCGAAAAAGCGATCATGGCGCCGCAGATCACCCGCAAGGGCCGCAACAAAAAGGCCGAGCCTGATGCGGCCGCCCCCGCGGCGCCGGCCGCCGAGCCCGCTCAGCTGATGATGGCGCCGCAGGAGCGCGAGATTCTCGCCAAGCTGCGCGAATTGCGCGACCACGTCACCAAGAATGCTGACAACGTCGGGACCAAATTTCCCGAAGAAGCGCGCAAGATGCACTATGGCGACATCGAGCATCGCGCGATCTATGGCGAGGCCTCTGCTGATGAGGCACGTTCGCTGCTCGAGGAAGGCGTCGAGGTGCTGCCACTGCCGGTTCTGCCGGAAGACCGCAACTGAGCGTCATGATCCCCTGAGGGCTTGCCGATGAACGCGGATCCGCTGTCCTCCTGGCAGGCCTGGGCAGCGCTCTCAGCCGTCTTCGCTGCCCTTACCGCGATCTTCGCCAAGATCGGCGTCGAGGACATCAACCCGGATCTCGCGACCTTCATTCGCACGGTCATCGTGCTGATGAGTCTCGCGCTTCTTCTCGCCGCAACCGGCGAACGGCGCGCGCCGGGCGGCATTTCCGGCAAGACGTGGACGTTCCTGATCCTGTCCGGCCTCGCGACCGGCGCGTCGTGGCTGTGCTATTTTCGCGCGCTCAAACTCGGCCCCGCGGCGCTCGTGGCGCCGATCGACAAGCTCAGCGTGGTGCTGGTGGCGCTGTTCGGCGCATTCTTTCTCGGCGAGAAACCGTCCGCCAGCGACTGGACCGGCATCGCCCTGATCGCGGCAGGCGCCATGCTGATCGCGTTCAAGCGCTAGCGATTCTTTAAGGCGCGACCAGCATTCCCACGCCGACGAGGATCAGCAGAATGCCGCCGACCTCCCGCACCGAGAGCGGCTGCTTCATCGCGTAATACGACACAGCCTGCGCGAACAGCACCTCGACCAGCGCCAGCGTGCGCACATTGGCGGCGGCGGTCAGCGCGAACGCCAGAAACCAGAACAGCGAGGCGAATGAGCCCATGAAGCCGGCGAACATCGACGGCTTCCACAGGCCGAGGATCGCTTTCAGCACGTCGGGCGCACGCAGCAGCAGGTAAACCGTCAGGATCAGCGTCTGCACGAACAGTCCGAACACCAGCGTGTAGGACGCAGCCGTGACAAACGACACATCCGGCACCACCAGGATCGCGCCGCGATAGCCGACCGCCGACAGGGCGAAGAACGCTGCGGCCACGAGGCCAAGCATGGTTGGCTTGAGGCTGCCGAATCCCTTGGTGCCACCCGGCCGCAGGGCCGTGATCACCACGCCGACGGTCGCGATCAGGATCGCGATCACCTTGATCACCGTCAGCCGGTCGCCGAGAAAGACGAAGCCGAAGATCGCGGTCTGGATTGCCTCGGTCTTGAGATAGGCCGTCGTCACCACGAAAGAACGATCGTTCATCGCCGCCAGCATCAGGCCGGTGGCGACGATCTGCGACAGCGCGCCGAGCAGCAGCCACGGCCAGAAACCGGCATCCGGCCAGGACACGCGGTCGCCGGTGGCCGAAATCACGATTGCGAAGAACACCAGCGAGAACGGAAAGCCAAACAGGAAGCGGATATTGGTCGCGCCCCAGGTCCCGAGCGGGCCGGTAAGCTGGCGCTGCATCGCGTTGCGCGCGACCTGGCCGAGCGCAGCGACGATCGTGAATGGAATCCAGAGCCAGGCGACGTGAGCCATACGACCTTTGGGACCTTAGCAGCGCGGTTGAGAAAGCCTCGCCGCACAAGCCATGGCGACCGGCCACACGTCAACATGCAGGCCTTCATGTCAGGCCTGCATGGGCCTTAAAGCGATTCCGCGACCACCATGTAATTGACGTCCATATCGGACGACAGGCCCCAGCGATCGGCGAACGGGCTGTAGACCACGCCGGCCTGATCGGAGATCGCGAGGCCGTTGCGCGCCAGATGATGGGTGAGTTCGTCGGGCGTGACGAATTTGTCCCATTGATGGGTGCCGCGCGGCAGCCAGCGCAGCACGTATTCGGCACCGACGATCGCCAGCGCAAAGCTCTTCCAGGTGCGGTTGATCGTCGACACCATCATCAGCCCCGACGGCTTCTTGATCGCCGCGCACTGGTCGAGGAACGCGCCGACATTGGCGACATGCTCGACCACTTCCATCGCGAGCACGATGTCGAAGCGCTCGCGCGGATTCATCTCCTCGATGGTGGTGCAGCGATAGTCGATGGCGAGCTGGGATTTCTCCGCGTGCATCCGCGCGACCGCGATGTTGGTCTCCGACGGATCGACGCCAATCACTTCGGCGCCCAGCCGCGTCAGCGGCTCGCACAACAGGCCCGCGCCGCAGCCGATGTCGAGAATGCGCAGCCCATAGAGGCAGTTCAGACTCTTCGGGTTGCGATCGAACTTCCGGCAGGCGACGTCACGAATGTAAGTCAGCCGCAGCGGATTGATCTTGTGCAAGGGCGCCATCTTGCCCTTGGGGTCCCACCACTGTTCGGACAGCTGCGAGAACCGCGCGACTTCGGCGGGATCGACCGTGGACGGCCCTGCTCTGGTTTCGGTGCTCATCTTCTTTTTGTTCGTTTCAACGCGCGGTGATGTGGTTTCGGAATTCGAGCGGCGCGCCGATCATCCTGATGCGCTCCGCACCTTCACCGACACCACGGATCGTAACATCGCCCCAGCCAAAAATGCGACCGGCAATGCTCTGATCCACATCGACACTTTCCACTTTATCCAGATTCATTTCAAAGGTTCGCCGCCGCACGAACCCCTCCTTGTGCACAACTCGCAGATTGGTGACGTCGGTTTCGACCGTCCAGCGCCAGAACCAGGCGCGTAGCAGCAGGATAACCCCGATCGCGGCAAGCACGGCACTGGCTCCCAGCGCCAGCAGGGTCATGCCGCCACCCTCGACGGCGCGCGACGCGAGAAAACTGCCCCCCGCCAGGATCAGGCAGACCACACCCGGGACATAGACGATCCCGTGGATCGTGGTCGAATAACGGACCTGCTCCCCCGGCTGGAGAACTTCTTCGATATAGCGTCCCACGACCATTCCTCCGCGGTCCGGAACATGGAACTGAAAGGCTTGCCCGCAACCGCTGGGCTATGTATAGCCGCCTTTTAGGGCAGGGAATGCCGTTTTACGCGGAACCAAAGGCCCGATCTGCCAACTCAAACGGGATAGTGCTGCTCCATGGGCCGCCTCGTGATGAAATTCGGCGGCACCTCGGTCGCCAATATCGAACGCATCCAGAATGTCGCGCGACATGTGAAGCGCGAGGTCGACGCCGGCCATGACGTCGCCGTCGTGGTGTCGGCGATGTCGGGCAAAACCAACGAGCTGGTCGGCTGGGCTTCCGAAGCCTCGCCGATGCACGACGCCCGCGAGTATGACGCGGTGGTGGCGTCCGGCGAGCAGGTGACATCCGGCCTTCTGGCGATCGCCCTGCAAGGCATGGGCGTTCAGGCTCGCTCGTGGCAGGGCTGGCAGATTCCGATCCTGACCAGCGATGCCCATGCCTCGGCGCGCATCCTGGGCATCGACGGAACCGAACTGATCAAGCGCTTCAAGGAGCGCAAGGAGGTTGCGGTCGTCGCCGGCTTCCAAGGCATTCATGAGCAGACCGGCCGCATCACCACGCTGGGCCGCGGCGGCTCGGACACGTCGGCAGTCGCCATCGCGGCCGCGATCCAGGCCGATCGCTGCGACATCTACACCGACGTCGATGGCGTCTACACCACCGATCCCCGCGTGGTGCCCAAGGCCAAGCGGCTCGACAAGGTCGCGTTCGAGGAAATGCTCGAACTCGCCTCGCAGGGCGCCAAGGTTCTGCAGGTGCGCTCGGTCGAACTCGGCATGGTGCATAACGTGCGCGTATTCGTGCGCTCCAGTTTCGACAAACCCGAAGATATCGACCCACACGCCAATCAGCCCCCCGGCACGCTGATCTGCAGCGAGGAGGAAATCGTGGAAACCCAAGTTGTCACCGGCATCGCCTTCTCAAGGGACGAGGCCCAGATTTCGGTGCGCCAGATCGAGGACAAGCCCGGGGTTGCGGCAGCGATCTTCGGACCGCTCGCGGAAGCCAACATCAACGTGGACATGATCGTCCAGAACGTCTCACCTGACGGCAAGACCACGGACCTGACCTTCACCGTTCCGGCTTCGGATTACGCCCGCGCCAAAAGCACCATCGAACAGGCCCGCAACAAGATCGGCTACAAGACGATGGACAGCACCACCGACCTCGCCAAGGTTTCGGTGATCGGCATCGGCATGCGCAGCCACGCCGGCGTCGCCGCGCAGGCTTTCACGGCGCTGTCGGAGCGCAACATCAACATCCGCGCGATCACGACATCCGAGATCAAGTTCTCGCTGCTGATCGACACCGCCTATACCGAACTTGCGGTACGCGCGCTGCATACGCTCTACGGCCTCGATCAGGTCTGACAATATCGAAAATCGGGGGCGGCATTGAGCAACATCGGAAATGTGGTCAATGCCTTCCTTCTGGTCTACGCGGCGCTGTTTCCGATCGTAAATCCGGTCGGCAGCGCCGCGTTGTTTTTGCGGCTGACGCAATTCGTCTCGCAGCCCGAGCGAAAGACGCTCGCACGCGGCGTCGCCATCAACAGTTTCGCGCTGCTGGTCGGATCGCTCCTGATCGGCTCGCATGTGCTGGTGTTCTTCGGCATCACGCTGCCGATCGTCCGCATCGCCGGCGGCTTGGTGGTGGCGGCGTTCGGCTGGAAACTGCTGCATGCCGGCGAAGAGCCCGACGACCGGCGTAGCGCCGCCGACAGTTCGCCGGGCGCTGCGGTCGATGCGTTCTATCCCCTGACCATGCCGCTCACCGTGGGGCCGGGTTCGATCTCGGTGGCGGTGACCCTCGGCAGCCAGCGGCCCACCGCTGCGGACCTCTCGCAGCTGGCGATCTTCGGATGTGGCGCCGTTGCCGGCCTCGCGGCCATCGCGGCAACGATCTACGTCTGTTACCGCTATGCCGGAAACATCGTCGCCGGTCTCGGCGAGCGCGGCTCGCGGGTGGTGATGCGGCTGTCCGCCTTCATCCTGTTCTGCATCGGCATCCAGATCATCTGGAACGGTTACACGTCACTGCTGTCATCGCCGCACTGAGCCCTGCGAATCAGCCGCCGCTGCGCTGCTCTGTCACGGCTTTTTTGGCGTGAGCACCCCCTCAAAATGGCAGGTGTTTTGCTTGGCAACATGAGCTTCAATTCGCTATAGCCTCATTCAAGGGCAACTGAGGCGCGTGCCGGATTTTGCGGCGCATCAACCGAGGCCCGTGACGGCGAGCGGCGCCCAGCCAGCGCTAAAAACCGTTACAAAACAACGAACTATCCTGACGCACCGTCTTCCGCGGCGCGCCGGACATCGAGGCGAGGTGACACCATATGCGGAGCGCGCTGGGAGGCCCCCGCGTCCTGTTGAGACGGCTCCGCGAGGTGATGGCCGAACAGGTCAGCGCGCAAGAACGGCTGGACAAGATCGTGGTGCTGATCGCCGCCAACATGGTGGCGGAGGTGTGCTCCTGCTACGTCCTGCGCGTCGACAACACCCTGGAACTCTACGCGACCGAAGGCCTCAACCGCGACGCGGTCCACCAGACCGTGCTGAGCGCGCATGAAGGTCTCGTCGGCCTTGTCGCCAGCGAAGCGAACCCGCTCAACCTCTCCAACGCGCAAAGCCATCCGGCGTTCTCATATCGCCCGGAAACCGGCGAAGAAATCTATCACTCGTTCCTCGGCGTGCCGATCCTGCGCGCCGGCAACACGCTCGGCGTGCTGGTGGTGCAGAACCGCGCCCGCCGCACCTATGTCGAGGAAGAGGTCGAGGCGCTGCAGACCACCGCCATGGTGCTGGCGGAGATGATTGCCTCGGGTGAGCTGTCTTCGCTCGCGCAGCCCGGCGCCGAACCGGCGGCCCGCCATTCCCTGCACATGACCGGCTCGATCCTGTCGGACGGCATCGCGCTCGGCCATGTGGTGCTGCACGAGCCACGCGTCGTCATCACCAACTACATCGCCGAGGACGTGCCGAAAGAAGTCAAGCGGCTCGAACTGGCGGTTACCCAATTGCGGGCCGATCTCGATCGTCTGCTGGAGCGCGGCGACGTCGCCGACGGCGGCGAGCATCGCGACGTGCTCGAAGCCTATCGCATGTTCGCCAACGATCAGGGCTGGCAGCACAAGTTGCATGAGGCCGTCGCCACCGGCCTGACGGCGGAAGCCGCGGTCGAGCGCGTACAGTCCGACACCCGTGCGCGCATGCTGCGCTCCACCGATCCCTACTTGCGCGACCGCCTGCATGATCTTGAGGATCTCGGTCACCGTCTGATGCGGCAACTGGTCGGGCGCGACCATGCGCCGTCGCGCGAGCATCTGCCCGACAATGCCATTCTCGTCGCGCGCTCGATGGGTCCCGCAGCGCTGCTCGATTATGATCGCAAGCGGCTCCGCGGCCTCGTGCTCGAGGAAGGCACCGCCAACTCGCATGTGTCGATCGTGGCGCGGGCGCTCGGCATCGCAGCCATCGGCGAAGTCGCCAACGCCGCAGGCATTGCCGACGCGGGCGACGCGATCATCGTCGACGGCACTTCCGGCTCGATCTATCTGCGGCCGTCGCAGGAAATCCAGTCGGCCTATGCCGAGCGCGTGCGTTTCCGCGCACGGCGCCAGGAGCAGTATCGCGAACTGCGCAGCAAGCCGTGCGTCACCAAGGATGGTCAGCCGGTCGAACTGATGATCAATGCCGGCCTCGTCATCGATCTTCCACACATTGAGGACACCGGCTCGGCCGGCATCGGCCTGTTCCGCACCGAACTGCAGTTCATGGTGAGCCCGAGCCTGCCGCGCACCAGCGAGCAACTCGCGCTCTATCGCACCGTGCTCGACGCGGCCGGCACCAAGCCGGTGACCTTCCGCACCCTCGACATCGGCGGCGACAAGGCGCTGCCCTATATGGACACGGTGGTCGAGGAAAATCCGGCGCTCGGCTGGCGCGCGATCCGGCTCGGCCTCGACCGGCCGGGCCTGTTGCGCGGCCAGATTCGCGCCTTGCTGCGCGCCGCGAGCGGCCGCGCCGTGCGCATCATGTTTCCGATGATCTCGCAGGTCGATGAATTCGATCAGGCCAAGGCGATCATCGAGCGCGAGCTGACCTATCTGCGCCAGCACGGTCATACCCTGCCCGAGCGTGTCGACGTCGGCACCATGGTCGAGGTGCCCGCCCTGCTCTATCAGCTCGACGAACTGCTAGAGCGCGTCGATTTTGTTTCGGTCGGCTCCAACGACCTGTTCCAGTTCCTGTTTGCAGTCGATCGCGGCAATGCCCGTGTGACCGACCGCTTCGACACGCTGTCGGCCCCGATCCTGCGCGCTCTGCGCGACATCGCGCGCAAGGCCAGGGAAGCAGGCAAATCGGTTTCATTGTGCGGCGAGATGGCTTCACAGCCGCTCGGTGCGCTGGCTCTGATCGCGCTCGGCTATCGCTCCCTGTCGCTGTCAGCCACGGCCCATGGTCCGGTCAAGGCGCTGATTCTCGATCTCGACGCCAAGAAAGCGGAAGCCATGATGGCGCCGCTGCTCGACGCCCCGACCAGCAGCGTTTCGATCCGCAAGAAACTGATCGAATTCGCCGAAGCCGAAGGCCTGTCGTTGTAGCGACACTCGCACAACGTCCTCACCTTTCCGCTTTCGAACAAATCCGAGACGACCAATGCTTCCTGAAGCCAAACTCGACGTCCTGCTGGCGCGGCATGCCGCCCTCGAAGCCGAATTGACCGGCCAGCTGTCGTCCGATGCCTATGTGCGCGCCACCCGCGAACTCAGCGAACTCGCGCCCGTGGTGGAAGCCGTGAAGGCGTATCGCATGGCTGTGACCGAGCTTGCCGACCTCGATGCGATGATCGCGGACGCAGAGACCGAACCCGACATGCGCGAAATGGCGGAGACCGAGCGGCCTGATCTCGAAGCCAAACGCACCGACCTCGAACAGACCATCCGCGTCGCGCTGCTGCCGAAAGACGCGATGGACGAGCGCAGCGTGATGCTGGAGATCCGCGCCGGCACCGGTGGTGACGAAGCCTCGCTGTTCGCCGGCGACCTGTTCCGGATGTATGAGCGCTTCGCCGTGCTGCAGGGCTGGAAGGTCGATGTCATCTCGGCGAGCGAAGGCACTGTCGGCGGTTACAAGGAAATCGTCGCCGACGTGCAGGGACGCGGCGCCTTCGCCAAACTGAAATTCGAATCCGGCGTGCATCGCGTGCAGCGCGTGCCCGATACCGAAGCCTCCGGTCGGATCCACACCTCGGCCGCGACGGTCGCGGTGTTGCCGGAAGTCGAGGATGTCGATGTCGACATCAAGGACACAGACCTGCGCATCGAGACCATGCGTGCGCAGGGCGCAGGCGGTCAGCACGTCAACAAGACAGAGTCCGCGATCCGCATCACTCACATCCCGACCGGCATCGTGGTCAACATGCAGGACAGCCGCTCGCAGCACAAAAATCGCGCCAGCGCGATGAACATTCTGCGCGCGCGCATTTACGACGCCGAACGCCAGAGGCTCGACGCCGAGCGTTCCGCCGACCGGCGAGGTCAGGTGGGCTCGGGCGATCGCTCCGAGCGCATTCGCACCTACAACTTCCCGCAAGGCCGGGTGACCGATCATCGCATCAATCTCACGCTCTACAAGCTGCCGCAGGTGATCGCCGGCGAAGCGCTCGGCGAGCTGGTCGACGCGCTCACCACAGAGCATCAGGCTGCGTTGCTCGCGGCGCAGGGCAACGCGTGAGCCCCATTCCGACATTGCGTGGGCATAGCCTCGACGGGACGCGCCGAGCGCTCACCGCTGCCTTCAAGGCGCACGGCATCGACAGCCCCGAGCTCGACGCACGGCTGCTGATCGGCCACGCTCTCGGCCTCGATCTCACCGGCCTGATAGTCGCAGCGGCGCGCACCTTGAGCGCCGAAGAAGCGACCACGATCGACGCGATGGTGCAGCGACGGATGGCCGGCGAACCGATCGCACGGATTCTCGGCCACAAGGAATTCTGGGGCCTGTCGTTCGATTTGTCGCCCGCGACGCTGGTCCCTCGTCCCGATACCGAGACCGTGGTTCAGACCGCGCTCGCATTCGTGCGTGACGCCGGAATGACGGAAAAGCCGATCCGCATCGCCGACATCGGCACGGGCACCGGCGCGATTCTGCTGGCACTGCTGTCCGAACTGCCTCAGGCCATCGGCATCGGCACCGATATCAGTCCGGATGCACTGGCGACCGCGGAATCCAACGCAGAGCATCTCGACCTTATCGACCGCGCGGCATTTATCGAAAGCAACTACGCCTCGGAGCTGGATGGCGTCTTCGATCTCATCGTCTCCAACCCGCCCTATATCCGCTCACAGGATATTGGCGGTCTGCCGCTTGATGTGCGGGCCCATGATCCCCATTTGGCTCTTGATGGCGGCGATGACGGGCTTGATGCCTATCGGGCTATCGCACCGCAGGCTGCCAGTTTGTTGCGCAGGGAAGCGGCGCTGATCCTCGAAATCGGACAAGGCCAGGGCGCAGATGTCAGCCGGATTCTGGTGGACGCAGGATTAGCCCCCGAGGATGCGCCGAGAGCGGATCTGGCGGGCATCGGAAGGGTGATTCTGGCCCGGAAACCGCCTATTTAGACAGGCCAGGACCACGAAAAAACCTCTTGGAATATTGCCCCGGAGCGATTAGGTTCCGGCCACAACATCGGTTCAGGGCCATTGGCTGCCGTCAGGGAAGGCGGCGAAGGTCACCTCTCTCCAGAGGCC
Source organism: Afipia sp. (assembly GCA_044464625.1). Lineage (GTDB taxonomy): Bacteria > Pseudomonadota > Alphaproteobacteria > Rhizobiales > Xanthobacteraceae > Afipia. The sequence goes on from JBIQLC010000010.1 coordinate 45,569, forward strand.
ATTCTCGGAGATGGAGAGCCCACCGAGTGAAAGGTTCCAGAAAGGCGGATGATTTCGAGCGTGTCGGCTGAGGGCCACGCTGCTTGGAACCGCAAAGCGAACGAAAGCCTGATTTTGCGCTCGAACATTCAACGATGAAAACCCACGCTTGTGCAGGCAGGCTGATGTGATTCAGCCCGGAAGGCATGTGTTGTCCGCCGGGCATTCGGGGAACGCGTCTTTGCTGAACGCGAACGGCAAGCTCGATTTGAAGTTGAACGACAACACGTTTTGCGCGCGTGCGTACGAGGTTGCGCGCAAAGAGGTCTCACGCGAAATCCATCATGCAGGATTGGTAGAAGGCACGAAATGAGAAACGGGCAGAACAACAAGCGCATGCGCGGCCGCAACAATAATGGCGGCGGCCACAACAACAATCGGCGTGGCCAGAATCCGATGACCCGGGTCTATGAATCCAACGGACCCGACATCAAGATCCGCGGCACCGCCTCGCATGTCGCCGAAAAGTACGTTCAGCTCGCGCGCGACGCCCGCTCATCAGGCGATCCCATCGCCGCCGAAAATTACTATCAACACGCCGAACATTATTTCCGCCTGATCGCCGCCGCGCAGGAGCAGTTCCGGCAGAACCAGCCGCAACCGCAGCCACGCCTCGATGACGCTTCCGACGACGCAGGCGAAGACGACAGCTATTCAAACTTCGGTGCCGAGCCGGGCTTCGTGCCGCAGCCTCAGGTCAACCAGCCTTATCCTCGCGATCAGCAGCAGCCGCGCGAACCGCGCGACAATCGCGCTCAGCAGCAGCCGGCCGGTGACAGCGACAACGTTGATCGCCTGCCCTCGTTCATTACCGGCGGCGCGCAGCAGCAGCCGGCGAATGGCGAAGCCGGCAGTGCCGGTGAAGCTGGCAACACGAGCGGCGGCGGCCGTTTTGGACATCGCCGCCGTCGGCGCCCGCGTTCTGACAATGCGTTCGCTCAAGGTGCACAGGAAGGCGCCGGTGGCGAAGACGCCAACGCTGGCAACGAATAAACCTGTTTGATTACGTCATGTGTCGCGGCGGCAAATCCCGCCGCGATGGTGTCGGCACGAGCACCGGCGGCATTGCCGGAATAAGCCGTGTCCGCTCGCGGTGCGCAGGGATCGCACGATAGACCTGCTTTGACGCCTCGACGATATGCACGCCGGCGAACGGCGACGACAGCGCTGCGCCGATCTTTTCCCACGCCATCGCCGAGCGCAGAAACCATCCATTGGTGAGCGGCGGCACGAACAGGGCTTCACCCCACGCGGTGGGCGTAAACCAGGTTTGCCGTAGCAACTGCGTGATCTGCGGGCGCGAATAAGGCCGGCCGTGACCGAACGGCGTATTGTCGGTCCGCGTCCATACGCCGCGGCGATTGGGGATCACCGCCACCATGCGGCCGGTCGGCGCCAGCACCCGCCAGACCTCACGCAGGAGTCCTTCCGGATCATCGGACATCTCCAGCGCATGCACCACCAGAATGCGATCGACGGACGATTCCGGAAGCGGAAGCGAGAACTCATCGACCAGCGCGGCAAGCGTCGGCCGCGCCGTCGGCCATTTCAGCACACCCTGCGCAGCCGGCATCATCGCAATGCATCGCTCCGAATCCTCGCGAAACAGACCAAGATACGGCGTCGGATAGCCGATGCCGAGCACCCGCATGCCCTCAGCGCTCGGCCAGCGCGCGCGAATGCCGCGATTGATCAGGCGCCGCGCCACGATGCCGATGCGCTGCGAATAGAAATTGCGAAGATCGATCACGTCGATTGTCATGGGAACACGCTATCATGGCGTCGCCGCCTGCGCAGCCCATGGCCATCGTCATCGTAAGGCGATGACTAAGATGTGGCGTTAACGCGGGCTTTCACCCCCTCGCGCGGCCATGCTAGCATCGGACAAGAGTGCAATATCCGGAGATATCATGGCTGCCGAGATCCGACTGTTTCCGTGCCTTTCCGACAATTTCGGTTACCTGATCCACGATCCCGTGACCAAGGCGACCGCGTCGATCGACGCGCCGGAGGCCGGGCCGATCATCAAGGCCCTGCAGCGCGAGGGCTGGACACTGACGGACATTCTCGTCACCCATCACCACGAAGATCACGTCGGCGGCATCGCCGAGCTCAAGAAAAAATACAACTGCAATGTCGTCGCCCCGCACGACAAGGGCGCTGCAATCCCTCATGTCGACGAGCGCGTCAGGGAGGGCGACACCGTCAAGGTCGGCAATCTCACCGCGCGCGTGCTGGAGACGCCGGGCCACACGCTCGACCACATCAGCTACATGTTCGACAGCGAGCATGCGCTGTTCTGCGCCGACACGCTGTTTTCGATCGGGTGCGGCCGCGTGTTCGAAGGCACCTATCCGATGATGTGGGAGTCGCTGTTGAAGTTGCGCGCGCTGCCCAACGACACGCGGATCTATTGCGGCCACGAATATACCGCGTCCAACGTGAAGTTTGCGCTTGGTATCGAATCCAATAATCCGGCGCTGAAGGCCCGCGCCGAGGAAGTCGCCAAACTGCGCGCCGACAACAAGCCGACGGTGCCGACACTGATGCGCGACGAAAAGGAAGCCAACGTCTTCCTGCGCGCCGACGTCCCGACGGTCGCGGCCGCGCTCGGTATGGCGGGCAAGAGCCCCGCCGACGTGTTCGGCGAACTGCGCGAGCGCAAGAACAAGGGATGACGGCGACGCCATCCCTCACCGCGGCGCAGGTCATCGCGCAACTCGATCTCAAGCCGCATCCCGAGGGTGGACACTTTCGCGAAACGTTTCGCGACACGCGAACGATCGATGGCCGCGCGGCCTCGACTGCGATCTATTTCCTGCTGGCACGCGGCGAATGCTCGCACTGGCACCGCATCGATGCCGTCGAGATGTGGCACTACTACGCCGGTGCGCCGCTGATCCTGCGCATCGCGGATGAGGCACGGCAACACGAGATTCGCCTCGGCCCCGACCTCGTCGCCGGTGAACAACCACAGGCCATCGTGCCTGCGCATGCGTGGCAGGCGGCAGAATCTACAGGCGACTGGACGCTGGTCGGATGCACCGTGGCACCGGGATTCGAGTTCTCGCAATTCGAACTGGCCGCGCCGGGCTGGTCGCCACCGCGCTAGTCGCCTAGCGGCGGCGCTTGGCGATCATGTCTTTCGCCGCGATCAGGCCGCCGCCAGCAATCAGCAGAGCCGCCAGCGCAAGCGTCGTGCTTGGCCGCGCAAACCCGCACACGATCAGGAACAGCGTGGACACCAGTGGCGTTGCGTAGGATGCCGCGCCAAGTACCCGGATGTCGCCGCGCTTCATGCCGATGTCCCAGGCATAGAAAGCGAGCCCAACCGGGCCAACCCCGAGCGCGACAATCGCGCTCCATTGCAGAGGCGTCGACGGCCATACCGTGGTCTCGACCGCAAGATGAACAAGCGCCGCAAGCAATGCGGTCGCCAGACAAAATCCCGCGACGGCATCGGTCGGCACCGCAGCGAGGCGGCGCGACATCACCGAGTAGCCGGCCCAGACAAATGCCGCCACGAACGCCGCAACAAAACCGGGAATGGACGAAGACTCGAACTGCGTCCCGCTGTTGCCGGCGAACAGCAGCGCCGTGCCGGCAAAACCAAGCGCCGCTCCAATGACGTGATGCGCAGCAAGACGCTCGCCCGGCAGCAGTGACGACAGCAAAACGATCAACAGCGGCCAGAGATAGTTGACCAGTCCGGCCTCCGCCGGCGGCGCCAGACGCAAAGCCAGAAAATACAGCGCGTGATAGCCAAACAGTCCGCCGATGCCGACAAGCCAGACCAGCGGTGGCTGGCGCAACGCGCGCATGGCGCCGGGGCGTACCAGCCACATCAGCGGACCGATCAGCGCGCCGATCGCAAACGTCATCGCCAGAAGCTGGAAAGGCGGGACGCGGCCGGTCGCGACCGTGAGCGCGGCAAGCAGCGACCACATCAAGATGGCGATCAGACCAATAAGGGTGGCGGCGCGCGATTCGATCATCGCACCGTCATGGCGAGACTGCCCGTGTCAGTCAACGGCGCTTTGCAAAGATCAGCCGCATGCCGGGTGAGCACCCGGCATGCGGTTTTGCATCAGTGCAGGAACTGTCCGCCGTTGATGGTCAACGTCGAGCCGGTGATGAATGCGGAATCGTCCGCCGCAAGGAAAACCACGCCGCGCGCGATCTCTTCCGGTTCGCCGAGCCTGTTCACCGGAATCTGCGGAATGACGTTTTTCTCCAGCACGTCCTTCGGCACGGCCTGAACCATCTCGGTGTTGATGTAGCCCGGGCAGATCGCGTTGACGGTGACGCCGCCGCGCGCGTTCTCCAGCGCCAGCGCCTTGGTGAAACCGATGTCGCCAGCCTTCGCCGCCGAATAGTTCACCTGCCCGAACTGGCCTTTCTGACCATTGATCGATGAAATATTGATAATGCGGCCGAACTTGCGCGAGCGCATGCCCTCGATCACCTGTCGCGTCATGTTGAACAGCGAACCGAGATTGGTGTTCATCACCGCATTCCACTGATCGAGTGACATCTTGTGGAACGGCACATCGCGCGTGATGCCCGCGTTATTGACCAGAATATCGATCGGCCCGAGATCGGCTTCGACCTTCTTCACGCCTTCGGCACAGGCGTCGAATGCGCCGACGTCCCATTTGTAGACCGGGATGCCGGTATCCGCCTTGAACTTCGCGGCCGCCTCGTCGTTGCCGGCATAGCTCGCCGCGACGTTATAGCCCGCCGCTTTCAAAGCCTTGCTGATCGCCGCGCCAATGCCCCGCGTGCCGCCTGTAACCAATGCCACCCGTGCCATGATGAGTCTCTCCTCCAAAACAACTTTGTTTTTGGACGAGAAGTATTCCGATCAATTTTGAAGACGGCAAGAAAAAATGCCCGGCAAACCGCCGGGCATTCTGAATTTATGTTGTGCAGTGCGCTACGATGTCGCGCGATTGTAAAATGTCTACCGCTCGACGCAGAGCGCGATGCCCATGCCGCCGCCGATGCACAAGGTAGCGAGGCCCTTCTTGGCGTCGCGCTTCTGCATCTCGTGCAACAGTGTGACCAGCACGCGCGCACCGGACGCACCGATCGGATGACCGATGGCGATGGCGCCGCCGTTGACGTTGACCTTGTCAGGATCCCAGCCGATCTCCTTGTTGACCGCCGACGCCTGCGCGGCAAACGCTTCGTTGGCTTCGACAAGGTCGAGATCGCTCGGCTTCCAGCCCGCCTTTTTCAGCGCCGCGCGCGACGCCGGGATCGGGCCCGTACCCATGATCGACGGATCGACGCCGGCCTGCGCCCATGACACGATCCGCGCCAGCGGCGTCTTGCCTTCCTTGGCAGCCTGCTTGGCGGTCATCAGGACCAGCGCCGCGGCGCCGTCATTGATGGTGGACGCATTGCCGGCCGTCACGGTGCCTTCCTTTTCGAAGGCAGGCCGCAGCTTGGCCATCGCATCGACCGACGCGCCGTGACGGGGACCTTCGTCAGCATCGACAACGACCTCGCCCTTACGGGTCTTCACGATGAACGGCACGATCTCGTCCTTGAACTTGCCGGCCTTCTGCGCAGCCTCAGCCTTGTTCTGCGACCTGACCGCGAACTCGTCCTGCTGCTGGCGAGTGATCTGGAACTGGCGCGCAACGTTCTCCGCGGTGTTGCCCATGTGGTAGCCGTTGAACGCGTCCCACAGGCCGTCCTTGATCATAGTGTCGACCAGCTCGAAGGCACCCATCTTGACGCCGCCGCGCAGGTGCTGCGCGTGAGGCGCCATACTCATGGATTCCTGGCCGCCGGCAACAACAATCTCGGAGTCGCCGTTCATCAACGCCTGGTAGCCCAGCGCCACGGTGCGCAACCCGGAACCGCAAAGCTGGTTGACGCCCCAGGCCGGGCTTTCCACCGGGATCCCGGCTTTCATCGCAGCCTGCCGAGCCGGGTTCTGACCTTCGGCAGCGGTCAGAATCTGACCCATAATGATTTCGGAAACCCGTGCCGGTTCGATGCCGGCACGCTCCAGCGCCGCCTTGATCGCAACGGCACCGAGTTCATGGGCGGGGGTATTCGCAAACGCACCATTGAACGAACCGACGGCGGTACGAGCGGCGCTGACGATGACGACATCGTCGGACATGGGCATCTCCTGATCTTAAGGGCGTGAGGCCGCCCGCCGGGATAGCGGGGCCTGTGCACTGCACTATCCTGTTAACCTCGGCCTTGCGTGTCAACCAAACTTCCTGTCCGAGGGCGAAAGGGCTGATCTTGCAACGACCCCGATACCGCCCCATGTTAACTGTGCCGCACAAAACGGTAGCCGAGCCGAACCTAAAATGCTTAGTTTGTGCAATGCGTTGTTTGCATTGCGTTCGGCGGTATCCGCCGGTTCCCTTCCTCGGCATGCAGGTATGAGTGCACATGGCGAAATCCGATCAACCGATCACGATCAAGAAGTACGCCAACCGGCGTCTCTACAACACCGGCACCAGCACCTACGTCACGCTCGAAGATCTCGCAGCGATGGTGAAAGAAGGCGAAGATTTTCTCGTCTATGATGCAAAGACCGGTGACGACATCACGCGCTCGGTTCTCGCCCAGATCATTTTCGAACAAGAAAACAAGGCCGGGCAGAACCTGCTGCCAACCACCTTCCTGAGACAGCTGATCCGCTTCTACGGCGACAGCATGCAGATGGTGGTGCCGAAGTATCTCGAACAATCCATCGACACGCTGACGCGCGAACAGGAAAAATTCCGCAAGCAGATGACCAACACTTTCAGCGGCACGCCGTTCGCACCGCTCGAAGAGCACGTCCGCCGCAACATGGAGATGTTCGAGCGCACGTTCTCGATGTTCAAGCCGTTTGCGCCGACACGCAAGGAAGAGACGCCGTCATCCGAGTCCGAGGCCAGCAACGGCGCACACGACAGCGGCGATATCGACGATCTCCGCCGCCAGATGAAAGATATGCAGGAGCGCCTCGAGCGCATGTCGCGCGAGCCCGAAAAAGGGCGCTAGGCGTCAACAGCGAACCAGAACGACAAACCCGCGCCGGACAGCCGAGCGCGGGTTTTTAGTTTCTCCGTGTAGTCGCGCGTACAGTCAGCGCGTCGCCTTCTGTATCTCGGACGCTTCCCAGGGCTTGTCGGCCGAGGCCAGGCCGATCAGGCGACCCTGGATGTAATCGCAACCCCAGCTCTGCAGATACGTCACGGCCTCTTCGTCCTGCACCCACTCGGCGACCGTCTTAATGTCAAGGCGATGCGCCAGATCGATCAAGGTCTGCACAAAAGCACGATCGTCCGACGAGCGCGCGATATTCTGCACGAATGCGCCGTCGATTTTCACGATGTCGACGCCGAGCTTGCGCAGGTTGCGGAACGACGTGTAGCCCGCACCGAAATCGTCGATCGCGATGCGGCAGCCAAAATTCTTCAGCCGCGTGACGAACCCGCGCACATCGTCGATATCCTGGATCGCCACTGTCTCGGTGATCTCGACGATCATGCGCTCGGCGACACCGGGATGGGCGCGGAATAATGTCTCGATGCTCGCCCACCAATCCGGATCCATCGTGGTGTCGGGCGAGATGTTCAGGCTCATCTGCACGCCGGGCGCAACGGCAAGTTCGGCAACCACCAGTTCGAGCACGCGATGGTCGACGAGGCGGATCAGGCCCAGTTTCTCCGCCACCGGAACGATGTCGGGAGCAAGCGACAGCTCGCCGTCGTCGCGCTGCATCCGCACCAGACACTCGTAAAAAGCAGGCTGCCGCGACCGCGTCTCCACCACCGGCTCGAACGCCATCACGATGCGCCGCTCGTTCAGAGCGGTGACGATCTCGTCGGTAACGCGGATATTGACGCGGCGCTGGGCATCGCGCTCGACGTTCGGCCGCCACATCATGAACGACCCGCGACGGCGAGCCTTGGCCATTTCCAGCGCTTCCTGCGCCCGGGTCATCGCTTCATCGGCGCTGCGCGCGTAACGCGGCGCACTGATCGCGCCGATCGATGCAGTGACCGAGACCGGACCGGACGGCGTCGGCACCACCTCGTCGCGAATGCCCGCAAGGAAACGCTCGGCCGCGATGCTCATGTCGTCGGCGGTACAGTCTTTCAAGACCAGGCCGAATTTGTTGCCGGAGAAGCGACCGATCACGTCGCCGCCGCGCAGGCGCGCGCGGATGCGCTTCGCGACCTCGAGCACGACTCCATCGGCGACATCGAAACCGAAGGCGTCGTTGAGGCGCGCCAGATGATCGATGCCGACCAGCATGAAGGCAAACTGCGAGCGGAAGCGCGCGGATTCTTCCATGGTCTCGGCCAGCGCGGCGACGAGATGACTGCGATTGAGTTCGCCGGTCAACGGATCGTTCTGCGACAGCTTCTGCAGCTGCTCCTCGCGCGCATGGTGCTCGCTGTTGAGTCGGATGATCCCCTCGGCGCGCACCGGCTTGCCATCGGCGCCGGCAAACCAGCAGCCGCTTTCCGCGACCCAGATCAGCGGCGCCGTGGTCGATGCGCGCAACCCATATTCGATTTCATATGGCACCGCACGCCCGGTATCTTTCGCAGGCGTGCGGGCAATAGCTTCGAGCCGGACTCGCGGCTCGGGCTCGATCAGCTTTTCGAACTCGCTGGCCTTCGCCAGCATGGCCGCAGGAATATCCGGAAACACCTCTGCAACATTGTCACTCCACGCAAGGGTGTCGTGAGCAATGTCCCAGACGAACGCCGCCCGTCCCAAGGTCGACAATATCTCAGCCGGGTTCGGCCGCAGCGGGCGGTGAGACGCTGTAACCTCAGACGGCGGACGCGGAAGCGGACCACCGAAGGCGGAGGAATGGGCGGCTGTCAAAATCGCCTCGTTCTGGGACGCTGATGGTGATTCGTTGGTTAAGGATAGTGCGTCTTGCGCGGGTCAGGCTAGGCGCAGTTCCTAAAGAATGTGAGAAACCAGCAGCGCGACGGTGTCGAAACACAAGCAGGATGCTACCAATCAGGCGCGGCACAATCCTTGCGAGCCCCGATGTGGGCGGAATCTCTCCGTCCCGAAATGAAACATGACGCCGATCGGATCGTCCATGAAAATCACCGGGATCGCATCACTTCCAGCGCCTGCTGCAGGCTGCGCCGACCCCCGGGTGGCGCGCAACGATCAGCGCATCACGCCGGAGCATGCCGACACTGCGGTTGCCCCCATTGTCGCACCTTCCCCGTCTCGCATCGTTCATCGATCCGGTCGGCCCGATGCCGCGTTCGTCACGCATTTGATTGCAACCGCAAACAATGCACCGCAAACCCGAATGCTGCGGCGCGCTACGTCCGCCGATGCAATGACGCGCTATCGCGCGGCCGGCGATACCTACACAGTGAGTGCAGAAGCGAAGCTTTCACGCACGGCATAAGCCGGCATCGATCATCGCGACAATTAGCGTCAGGACTTATCCGACGGCTTCGGTGGATCGACCGGATGTGGATCCTTGGCAGGCTGCAGCGTCGACGCCTTGTCCGCTGACGCGTCGACGCCCGATACGATCTCGGCGACATTCCAGTTGGAAATCTTGTCAGCAGGCTTTGGCGGCTCCGCTGCGGACGGGGCGTTATCCTGTGCTGGCGGAGTGACCGGCAGCGGGGGTTGCGGTGCCGGTTCAGGCGCAACCGGTTTGGCAGGCGCCGGGTGCTCGATGACTGGCTCAACACGCGACGATGTCGCCGGTGGCGACGGTTCGGCGGGCGCCGGCGTTACAGGAACGGACGCGGGCACAACGGACGCGCGGCGCAGTTTGCGCGCGCGCAGCGCGATCGACGTGCCGCCGAGGAAATCAATCGCAGCCAGCAGCGTCAGCAGGAAAAAGGTGGATGTTGCGAACTGCTTGAGCAGCGCGAATTCCGCCGCCGCGCCGCCAAAGACCAGCAATGACAATAGATGGTCGGTGAGATACTTCGCGCCCGGCCGCGCGGCGCGAACCATCTCGAACAGCAACAGGATAATGCCCAGCGCGAGCAGCACATCGCCGAGTGTTACCGTCCACGTTGCCGTCGACGGCAACGGCAGCGTCACCAGCGGCGCGGTGAACGCTACGTCGGGCATCAGAAAAACGATGATGTTGTAGAGCGCGAGCGGGATCAGAAGGAGCGGGAAACCGATTGTCGGCATCGGCGGGCTTTCTTATGGGATGCTCTCTCACCTGTGCGGAGCGGCGCCGTCCCCGTCAACGCGCCGCCCACCTTGTCGCAAGCCCCGCGGCCATCTCATGCGCTTTCGCGCGGCCTGTCCATGTCCCAAAGGGACGTGGACTTAGTCCTTCTTGACCTTGAGGACCTGACGGCCCTTGTACATGCCGGTCTTGAGATCGAGGTGATGCGGACGGCGCAGTTCACCTGAATCCTTGTCCTCGACATAGGTCGGCTTCTTGAGCGCGTCAGCGGAGCGGCGCATTCCGCGGCGCGACGGCGATGTTTTCCTGCGGGGAACGGCCATGGGTCTGTCCTTTGGTCAAAGCAGGCCCGCCGGGCGGGCGCTTATCGAAAATTGGGATTGAGGCCGCGCTTATAGAGGAAGGACGGCCGAAACGCTAGGCCCGAAACCGGCCCAAAACGCTGAAAAAGACCGAAAAATCACCTCTTGCGACCCCAGCAATGGACGATTTCGGCCGACCGCGCCCGGACCATATACGTCCCCGCCATCCGGCTCACCCCGCGACCGGGCTTTTTGGCGCTGCGGGTGACCGGGTTCGGCAGGATCGAGGCCAGCAAGGCGGCCTCCCGGGCCGACAAAGACGAGGCCGAGCGCCCGAAGGCATAGCGGGAACCGGCCTCCGCGCCGAACTGGCCGCCGGGGCCGAGCTCCGCGATGTTCAGGTAGAGCTCCAGAATGCGCTTTTTCGGCAGAACGAAGTCGATCCAGAGCGCCAGCGGGAACTCGAGCGCCTTGCGGATCACACTGCGGCCGGGCCACAGGAACAGGTTCTTGGCGACCTGCTGGGTAATGGTCGAGCCGCCACGGGTAAATTCGCCATCCTGCGCATCCTCGATGATCTCGCTGACGGAATCCCAATCGATGCCGTGATGGCGGCAGAATTTCGCATCCTCGGCCCCCACCACCGAGGCAGGCAAGACCGGAGCCATGGCGTCGATATCGATCCATTGCCGCGTCACCGGCTGTCCGGTCAGCCATCGCCCGATCATCAGGGTCGAGACCGGGTGTCCGGTGGCATAAAGGGGCGCCAGCACATAGGGCAGCAGGACGAGCGCCAGGATCGCCAGCACAATAACGCGGATCGCTCGTCGCATGGCTCCCCTAATTGCTCATGCGGACGATCGCCGCACTCTCCTCCCCGCCACGCACGGCGCTGTGAAAGCCTTTAGCTAGCAGAAACCGTATTGGCGGCTCCAGCGGATTCGGGCAACCGGACCATCTTCGCGGAATTGACGCGGCGGACCGCATAGCCGATTGTCCGGCCAAATTTCTGGAGTTTTCGATGACGACCGGTACTTCCCCGCAAGATTTCATGAAACTGCTCGACGCCACTGCGGCAGACACCGAGACGCTGCTCGGCAAATTGCTCAGCGATGCAACTGTTCCCGGCGAGATCACGCGCCCCCACCGCCTGATCGAAGCGATGCGCTACTCGAGCCTGAACGGCGGCAAGCGGTTGCGGCCGTTCCTTGCGGTCGCAAGCGCCGCGATGTTCGGCGTGCCGCGTGAGAGCGCGCTGATGGTCGGCGCCGCGCTCGAATGCATTCACTGCTATTCGCTGATCCATGACGATTTGCCGTCGATGGACAACAGCGATCTGCGGCGGGGCCGGCCGACAGCGCACAAGAAGTTCGATGACGCCACCGCGATCCTCGCCGGTGATGCGCTGCTGACGCTCGCCTTCGACATCATCACCCGCGATGAGGTGCATCGCGACGCCAATGTCCGGCTGCTGCTGACGCGGGCGCTGGCGCGCGCCGCCGGCATCGGCGGCATGGCAGGCGGTCAGATGCTCGACCTCGCCGGCGAAGGCCGCTTCGGTGATCGCGAACCGCCGGATGTTGCGCAACTCCAGCAGATGAAAACCGGTGCGCTGCTCAAATATGGCTGCATCGCGGGCGCTATTCTCGGACAAGCCTCGCAGGATCAATACAACGCGCTCGACGCTTATGGTCATACGTTCGGCGAAGCGTTCCAGATCGCGGACGACCTGCTCGACGTCGAAGGCGACGCTGCGGCGCTCGGCAAGCCCGCCGGACAGGACGCGGCGCTCGGCAAGGCGACGTTTGTGACGCAACTCGGCATCGACGGCGCCAAGGCGCGTCTGCGCGATCTGCTCAATCAAGCCGACGCGGCGCTGGCACCATTCGGCGCCAAGGGCGATGTGTTGCGTGCCGCGGCACGTTTTGTTGCAGAACGTCAGAACTGACATCACAGCAACCAGATCAGGGCCGTGACCACACAGCCACCTGAGAACGACACGGGTAAAGCGGACAGGGATCACGAGGCTTATCTCACCCGCTTTCAGAAGATGCCGAGAGCGGTGCGCATCGTCTATGGACGACCGCGCACCTTCTTTGCGTTCGCCATCGGCCTCGCCTCACTGCTGGTGATGCCTGACGCATGGCGGCTCGCGACACGCCTGCTGGTGGCGTGGGACATCTTTGCGGCGCTTTATCTCATCCTCGCTTACTCGACGATGCTGTCGTTCAACGCCGACCATGTCCGCCGGCAAGCAAAGCTACAGGACGACGGGCGCTTCATCATCCTCGCGATGACCGGCATCGGCGCGTTTGCCAGCCTTGCTGCGATTATTCTCGAACTCGGCATCACACCTCGCCAGGCGCCGCAGCAGGCTCTTGCGGTCGCGACCATCGCGCTCACCTGGAGTGCGATCCACACCACCTTCGCGTTTCACTACGCGCACGACTACTATCGTGGCGCCAAGGCCGGAGGCCTGGCGTTCCCCGGGAACGAGCAGCCGGACTATTGGGACTTTGTCTATTTTTCATTCGTGATCGGCATGACCGCGCAGGTCTCCGATGTGGGCATCACCGATCGCCTGATCCGGCGCACCGCAACGGCGCACGGCATCGTGTCCTTCATCTTCAACACTGCGCTCCTCGCCCTGATGGTCAATATCGCCGCCAGCGCCATCTAATCCATCGGGCTGCGAGCCATTCCAATTCACCGCGGCGCACTCCATATTGACGACACGTTCGCTGCCGTGCCCCGTCCGGATTCCAGTCGCCCATGATCGAAGGCTTTTTCACTTTTCTGCTGATCCTCACTGCGCTCTCAGCGTCCGCGATTCTGGCGCGGAAGCTCACCCTTGCCCCGGCCATCGTCTTTCTGCTTGTCGGCATCGCGCTCGCGCTGGTTCCCGGATTTCCAGTGATCGAACTGAAACCGGAAGGCGTGCTGCTCTTGGTGCTGCCGCCGCTGATCTATTCGGCCGGCGTCTCGATGAGCTGGCGCGAGTTCAAAGCCAACCTGCGGCCGATCACCCTGCTCGCCATCGGCTGCGTGATCTTCACGACCTGCGCGGTGGCAGGCGCGGCGCACTGGATCCTCGGACTGCCCTGGGGCGTCGGCTTTGTGCTCGGCGCCATCGTCTCGCCGCCGGACGTGGTGGCGCCGCTCGCGATCGCACGACGTCTCAACCTGCCACATCGCATTCTCGTCATCCTCGAAGGCGAAGGCCTCGCCAACGACGCCACCGCGCTGATCCTTTATCGCTTCGCCGTGCTGGCAGTGAGCACCGGCGCGTTTTCGTTGACCACGGCTTCGGAAACCTTCGTCGCCATCGTTGCCTGCGAAGTGCTGTTCGGCATCGCCGTCGGCTGGCTCAGCCTGCGGTTGCGGCAATGGTCGCATGATCCGCGCGTCGAGATTTGCCTGTCGCTGCTGACGCCCTACCTCGCATTCTGGGTGCCCGAACATTTCGGCGGCTCGGGCGTGCTCGCGACTGTCGCCGCAGGCCTTTACGTGAGCTGGAACGGACCGCTGCTGATCTCGGCGGCGACGCGCCTGCAGGGCGTGTTCTTCTGGGACTTCGTCACCTGGCTGATCGAAGGCGTACTGTTCCTTTCGGCCGGCTTCCAGATGCGGCTGCTCATGGACAAGGCCAAGGCAACGCCGCTCAACGAAGTGCTAATCGCGATTGCGTTGACATCGGCGATCGTCATCGTTGCACGCTTCATGTGGGTTTTTCCCGGCACTTACCTCACCCGCCTGTTCAGCAGAAAGCTCGCCAAGCGCGATCCCGCGCCAGACTGGCGCACGGTCGTCGTCATCGGCTTCACCGGAATTCGCGGCGTGGTCTCGCTGGCGGTGGCGCTGGCGCTGCCGCTGACTTTGCCCGACGGCAGCGATTTCCCGCATCGCGATCTGATCCTGTTCGTCTCCTTCGGCGTGATCTGCGTCACCCTGGTCGGAATCGGATTGACCTTGCCGGGGCTGGTCAAAGTGCTCGGCCTGTCGCGGCACGGAAAGGTCGAGGCGATCCTCGAGCGTGAAGCCGAAATCGCCGCACGACGGCATATCCTCGAAGCCGCGCGCGGTTCACTGAAATCGCTGATTGCCGAGCGCAAGCTGCCGGAGAGTCTGGCGCGTTTCCTCGAAGCGCGTCACGAAACCCGGATGCGGGCGCTGCCCGATCCGCCCTCCGAGGAAGGCCAGCACACGCCGGCCACCAAAGGCGCAGGGCTGGTTCGTGAGATGATCGGCATCGAACGCAAGCTGTTGCACAAGCTGCTGCGCGATGGACGGATCACCGACGAAACTCGCCGCCGGATCGAGCGCGACCTCGACCTCGAGGAAGCGGTGGTCGACAATCGCGAGAAGAATACGCCGATATAGAAATTGACATGGTCATCCCGGCGCATGCCGGGATCCACAATCACCGCGCAAGGGGTTAACCCTTGGCGTTCGCGCTTTTTCACGCCTTTGGATTCTAGGAGTGGGTCCCGGCGTTCGCCGGAACGACAATGTTATTCCGCCGCGGTGCGGCCGCTCGCGCCATAGCGCTGCTCGATGTAATCGATCACCAGCGCCTTGAAGTCGGCGGCAATGGTTGGTCCGCGCAGGGTGCGGAATTTCTCGCCGTCGACGAACACCGGCGCGGCCGGCGTTTCACCGGTGCCCGGCAGCGAAATGCCGATATCGGCGTGCTTGGACTCGCCGGGGCCGTTGACGATGCAGCCCATCACCGCGACGTTGAGCTGCTCAACGCCGGGATAGCGCGTTTTCCATTCCGGCATTTCCTCAACGATGAACTTCTGAATGTCGCGCGCCAGTTCCTGAAACACGGTCGAGGTGGTGCGGCCGCAACCGGGACACGCCGCGACCAGCGGCACGAAGGTGCGAAAGCCCATGGTCTGCAGGATTTCCTGACCGACCTTCACTTCGAGGGTGCGATCGCCGCCCGGCTCCGGCGTCAGCGACACGCGGATGGTGTCGCCGATGCCATCCTGCAGCAGGATGCCGAGCGCCGCACTTGATGCGACAATGCCCTTCGATCCCATGCCGGCCTCGGTGAGACCAAGATGGATGGCATAGTCCGAGCGCGCGGCGAGTTCGCGATAGACCGCGATGAGATCCTGCACGTTCGACACTTTCGCCGACAGGATCATCTTGTTCTTGGGCAGGCCGATCTCTTCAGCGCGCGCCGCCGACAACAAGGCCGACTGCACCATTGCTTCTCTGGTGACCGCGCGGGCATCGATCGGATCGGGCGACTTGGCGTTCTCTTCCATCAGGCGCGTCAGCAATTCCTGATCGAGCGAACCCCAGTTGGCGCCGATGCGGATCGCCTTGTCGTTCTTGATGGCGATCTCGACGATGTCGGTGAACTGGCTGTCACGCTTGTTCTTGAAACCGACGTTGCCCGGATTGATGCGATACTTCGCGAGCGCCGCGGCGCAGGCCGGATGCTCGGCCAGAAGCTTGTGGCCGATATAGTGGAAGTCGCCGATCAGCGGAACATCGACGCCCATCTTGTCGAGTTTCTCGCGGATGTGCGGAACCGCTGCGGCCGCCTCGTCGCGATCGACCGTGATGCGCACCATTTCCGACCCGGCCCGCGCCAGCGCAGCGACCTGCTTCACCGTGCTGTCGACATCGGCGGTGTCGGTGTTGGTCATCGACTGAACCACGATCGGCGCGCCACCGCCCACCTTGACGTTGCCGACCGTGACCTGAACGGTCCGGTGGCGCCCCTTCGGGCCGGCCTCGATGGTCTTGGTTCGCTCTTTCAAATCGCTCATGGGGGTCAATTATCAGGTCTTTGTGACAGGCCGCCGGGAGGCGCCAGCCGTTTCGGTGCGACGGTTTACCAGAAAAAGCCCTGCCATGACCAGCAAGGCCGCCCCGGCGAAAGCCAGGCTCAAAGCGTCGTGCATGATGAAATAACCCCCAATTACGCCAAATAAAGGGGTCAAAAAGGTAAATGACGACAATTTGGCCGCCGAGTAGGACTTGATCAGGAAGAACCAGATCAGGAACGTCGTGCCGACGATCCAGACCGTCTGGTAGGCCATCGAACCCCAGGCCACGAGGCTGGGCATATGGGTGATGCGTTCCCCGGTCAGCCACGCCGCGGCGGCCAAAATAGGGATCGAGACCGCCACCTGATAGGCCACCGCCTTCTCCGGTGACGCGTGAACCAGACGTGAAGCCTTGACGATCAGCGTGGTTCCCGCCCACAGCACGCCGCCCATCACCAGCATGAGGTCGCCGAGGATCACGCTGGTATCGACAGACGGTTGTGGCACGCCGATCGCCAGGGCGACACCGATGAAGGACAGCCCGAGGCCGCACCATTGCATCGACGTCAACGGTTCGCCCAGAAACCGTTTCGAGCCGAGAGCCACGACAAATGGCGCCGTGTAAAGAAACACCACCGCGCGTGACGCCGTCGTATAGACGAGGCCGCGATAGATGAAGATGAACTCGAGCGCGAACACGACGCCGGCGAGCAGCCCCGCAGCCAGCGTGCCGTCGCGCTCGAACAATTTGACGCCTCGGACCCACGCCGCAAACAGGATCACCAGCAATCCGCCGACCGAGCGAATCGCCGCCTGGGTGAATGGCGGAATATCGGGCAGCGCGAGCTTGACCGATATCTGATTGAAGCCCCAGCTCAGGCACAGCAGCATCACGAGCGAGATCGCCAGCGCATCGAGCGGCCGCGCCGAAGGTGCTTTCAATTTCTGTGACGGCATGTTTCCCCGGCCCGGCTTCCCGCCGCGTTATTTTTCTTGTTCAGGCTCTGTACGAGCAGTGTGAGGCCTTGCAAATCAACAGTGCATCCGCCGATCACGCCGCCTGCTGACAATGCGCACATACGCCAGTGATTTCCACCACCGATAGCTTCGGCGCGAAGCCGGTGCCGCGCGCGACTTCGTTGAAGCTCCTCGCCAGCGACGTCGCCGGAATTTCTCCAGCCGATCCGCAAATCTCGCAGATCAGAAACGCGACGACGGAGCCGACTTCGTGATTGTGCGCGCAAGCGAGGAACGCATTGCGGCTTTCGATGCGATGAACGAGTCCGTTCTCCATCAGGAAGTCGAGCGCGCGATACACCGTGATCGGCGCCGGACGCGGCATGTCCTTCGCAAGCGCATCGATAACTTCATAAGCGCCGAGCGGACGGTGACTGGACAACAGCGCCTGCAAGACCTGCCGCCGGATCGGCGTGAATTTCTGCCCGCGTGCCTGACAGATTTGCTCGGCATGCGCGATCGCATCGGCCGCGCATATGCCGTGATCGTGATCGGGTGCGGGAAAGGCTGGTTTGGTAAGCGTCATTTTCGGGGCCAGATTCTGGGGCCAATCCTCGGGGCCACGTTGCGCAAATAGGCCGCTTTCGCCAGTTTTCAGCGTTTTAGCCCGGTTTTCGCCTCATCTTTCAGCAACGACCAACATGAATATTTCGCAATGCAACATTATATATTGCATTGCATCATAATCGCACCAGATGTTGGGCGCAGCAAACCAAGCGAGCGCCGAAGCGCATCACGACCTCGATCCTACCATTCGTTCATTGCCGAAAGAAAGAAGAGCTGTGACCAACCTCAAGTCCTACCTCGACAGCCTGACGCCATGGACCCTGACCGGCCAACGCAAGTCGCGACCGCCGGCAGCCAAGAAGATCAATCTCGCACTTCAAGGCGGCGGATCTCATGGCGCGTTCACGTGGGGTGTGCTCGATCATCTGCTCGCCGACGGACGACTGGAGATTACCGGCATCTCCGGTGCCTCCGCCGGCGCGGTTAACGCCGTGATGCTCGCCGACGGACTCGTCAAAGGCGGCCCCGAAGAAGCGCGCAAGCGCCTCTCCGCGTTCTGGCGCGCTGTGAGCGTCGGCGGGGATCTGCCGCCGGTGCAACGCGCGCTGGCCGACCGGCTGTTCTCGCTGATGCCGTTTGCCGCAACACCGGTGCAGAACTGGTTCGAGGCGATGTCGCGGTATTTCTCGCCCTACGAACTCAACCCGCTCAACATCAATCCGCTGAACGATCTTATCGAGCGCTTCGTCGACTTTGAATCCCTGCGCAGCGACAGCGATCTCGCGCTGTTCATTTCGGCCACCAACGTTCACACCGGTCGTCTGCGCATCTTCTCCGGCGACAAGATCACCGCCGATGTGGTGATGGCGTCAGCAGCGTTGCCGTTCGTGTTTCGCGCTGTTGAGATCGATGGCATTCCCTATTGGGACGGTGGCTATATGGGCAACCCGGCGATCTTTCCGTTCCTGCATTCGACAGATGCCGAAGATGTGCTGGTGGTACAGATCAATCCGGTATCGCGCGAGACCACACCGCGCACCTCCGCCGAGATCATCAATCGGCTGAACGAAATCACTTTCAATTCGGCGCTGATTTCCGAGTTGCGCTCGATGGGTTTCGTCAATCAGCTCATCGATCAAGGCCGCCTGCCCCGCGGCACCGGCAAGGGCGAATATCGCCGCCTCAACATCCACCGCATTGATCTCGGCGGACTCGGCATGCGGCTCGCCGCGTCCAGCAAGCTGAAGACCGATTATGATTTTCTCGAACTGCTGCACCGCGCCGGCAGGCGGGCGGCCAAGAGGTTCCTCGACCACCATTTCGATGACATCGGCGAGCGGAGCTCGATCGATGTTGCCGCCGAATCTGCCGTGGAATGGGCATAGCTGCGCTAATGCATTGAATCTACGGAATTATTATCCATCGCATTTTTGCATGGCTCGCATCCGTTTGACCGAATTCCGGAATTAGTAAGCTAGCTTATTATATAGGTCGCTTATTGAGAGGCGACCTTGCCCGATACCAACAAAGACTTCCTCTTCGCGCTGTTCGAAACCCAGCGGATGCTGCGGCTTTATGCCGACAAGCAGGCGACCCAGTTCGGCATCACCCGCGCGCAGTGGGCGGTGCTGGCCAAGCTCGAGCGCACTGAGGGACTGAAGCAGTCCGAGCTCGCCGAGATGATGGAGATGCAGCCGATCTCGCTGACCCGGCTGATCGATCGTCTTTGCGACAATGACCTGATCGAACGCCGCACCGACGCCAACGACCGGCGCGCCAACCGTTTGTATCTGCGGCCCGCCGCACGTCCGCTGCTGAAGAAGCTCGGAGAATTGCGCGCCGAGATCACCCGCTCGGCGCTCGGCAACATGAGCAATGCCGAGGCCGGCGATCTGGTCAGGCTGCTCGAAACCATCAAGGACAACGTTCGCGACGCCATCCAGAGCGCCGACAACAGAGTGAAGGAATCGCGCTATGGCTGAACCGGTCGTCAAATTTCCGGCCGAGCAGAAAAAGACCGAGCAGCCTGCGCCGGGCGAACCCCGCAACACGTCGTCGCGCAAATCATTGCGGCAGCGCGTTCGCGAGCGCCGCCGCATGCTACTGCTTGTCGTCATTCCAGTCATCGCCCTGATCGGAGGCGTGGCGTTCTATCTGTCCGGCGGACGCTACGCGACCACCGATGATGCATATGTCGGCGCCCAGAAGGTTCTGATCACGCCGGATATCTCCGGCAAGATCGACAAGGTCGTCGTCAAGGAGGGCCAGCGGGTCAAAGCCGGCGATGTGCTGTTCGAAATCGATCCGGCGCCGTTCCGCTTCGCTCTGCAGCAGGCCAAAGCCGCCGTCGATCAGGCCAGGACCAACTACGACAATCTGCGCGCCAACGTTCAGATCTACGGACAGATGATCGACCTCGCCCAGAAGGGCGTTGAACTCAAGCAGCGCGATGTCGAACGCAAGAACTCGCTGGTGAAAAACAACGCCGGATCGCAACTCGACCTCGACACCAGCTCCACCGCATTGGTGACCGCGCAGGCTCAGGTGCAGTTCATCAAGCAGCAGTTCTCGACCGCGCGCAATCAGTTGCTCGGCAATCCCGATCTGCCGATCGACCAGTTCCCGCCTTACGCGGAAGCCAAAGCCAAGCTCGATGAAGCCCAGCGCAATCTCGACCACACCGTGCTGCGTGCGCCGATGGACGGCACCGCGACACAGGTGGAACAGATTCAGCTCGGCCGCTTCGTTCCCGCAGGCACCCCGGTATTCAGCATCATCGACGACGGTGCACCGTGGGTTGACGCCAATCTCAAGGAATCCGACTTGACCTATGTCACGGCCGGCCAGCCGGTAACGATGGAAGTCGATGCGTTTCCCGATCACACCTTCAAGGGCACCGTCGGCTCGCTCAGCCCCGGCACGGGCGCACAGTTCGCGATCCTGCCGCCGCAGAATGCCACCGGCAACTTCGTCAAGGTGGTTCAGCGCGTGCCGGTGCGAATCTATTTCGACAAGCATGATGCCGCCGTGCGCAAACTCAAGGCCGGCATGAGCACCTATGTCTGGATCGACACCGGCCACAAGCGCACGCTTGCCGGCCTGCTCGGGTTCTCCTCAGCAGCCTCCGAGGAGAAAGCCCGGTGACCGCCGCCGCCACCTCCACGGCGGCGGTCCCGGGATTTCGCCGCAACATGGTCACGATCTGCGCGATGACCGCGACCATCATGCAGGCGCTCGACACCACGATTGCGAACGTCGCGTTGCCCTATATGCAGGGCACACTGTCGGCGTCGCAGGACCAGATCAACTGGGTGCTGACGTCCTACATCGTCGCGGCGGCGATCATGACCGCACCGGTCGGCTGGATCGCCAACCGGTTCGGCCGCAAGAAGGTTTTCATCCTGTGCTCGGCCGGATTCACCGCGGCGTCGGTGATGTGCGGCCTCGCGCAAGACATCACGCAGATGGTGCTGTTCCGCCTGCTGCAAGGCGTGTTCGGCGCAGCGCTGGTGCCGCTGTCACAGGCGGTGATGCTCGACTCCTACGCGCTGCACGAGCGCGCCAAGGCGATGTCGATCTGGGGTATGGGCGTGATGCTCGGCCCGATCATGGGCCCCTCGCTCGGCGCCTGGCTCACCGAAACCTATTCGTGGCACTGGGTGTTTTTCGTCAACCTGCCGTTCGGCATCGTCACCGTGCTCGGCCTGATGGCCTTCATGGACGAGACCGAGCTCAACCACAATTTGCGCTTCGACTGGTTCGGATTCGCCGCGCTCGCCGTCGGCATCGGCTCGATGCAGCTTGCGCTGGATCGCGGCGAACAACTCGACTGGTTCAATTCGCCGGAGATCGTGGCTGAGTCGATCATCGCGGCCATCGGATTCTATTATTTCTTTGCACACTCGCTGACGACCGATCGCCCATTCGTGCAGTTCGCGATCTTCAAGGACCGCAACTTTTTCACCGGCTGCATCTTCATGGCGGTGATGGGTCTCGTGCTTTATTCGACCATGGCGCTGGCCTCGCCCTATCTGCAAAACGTCATCGGCTACCCGATCATGACCGCCGGCCTGCTGCTTGCCACGCGCGGCGCCGGCACCTTCGTCGCCATGATGCTGGTCGGCCGCCTCATGAAATATATCGAGGCGCGCACCCTGATCGCCGGCGGCATGATTCTGATGTCGGCGACCCTGTTCGTCATGACCGGATGGACCGATCAGACCGGCGTTCCGGAGATCATCATCGTCAGCGTCGCGCAGGGCTTCGGACTCGGCCTGGTGTTCGTGCCACTCAGCACCGTTTCGTTCATGACCCTGTCCAACAACCTGCGCACCGATGGCACCGCGATGCTGACCTTGGTGCGCAACGTCGCCAGCTCGATCGGCATTTCCATCGTGATCGCCAAGCTCACATCGGGCACGCGGGAAACCCACGCGATCCTCAACGAGCATGTGACGCCATTCAATCATGCCCTGCAGATGCAGGACGTGGCGCGCACGCTCAATCTGAATACGGACTTGGGCCGCGCCATCATGGATACACTGCTCAATATCCAGTCGCAGATCATCGCCTTCTCACGCGACTATCAGATGGTGATGGTGGTGACCCTGCTCGCAGTGCCGCTGGCGATGATGATCAGCTCCAGCAAGGAAGCGATGCGCCACCCCTCATCCGACCATTCAGCGGTGATGGAATAGGCTGCGGATCAGAGATCGAAGAACACGGTCTCGTTGTCACCCTGCAGATGAACGTCGAAGCGATAGGTCGCGTCGCCGTTGTCCTTGCGGGCGATGAGCGTACCGCGACGCCCCTCCGGCACCAGCGCAAGGATCGGATCGGCCGCATTGGCCGCATCGCCCTCGAAATAAATTCGCGTCATGGTCTGCTGGGTCATGCCGCGCGCGAACACCGCCATCACGATATGCGGCGCTTGTGGCTTGCCTTTCGGCCCCGACACGCTGCCGGGCTTCACGGTGTGAAACGAAAACTCGCCGTCCGGATTGGTGCCGCAGCGGCCAAAGCCCTTGAACGCCGAATTTGGCACGCCGCGCGTATCCTGCGGATCGGCGAACCGGCCCTGCGCATCGGCCTGCCAGATTTCCAGCATCGAATCCGGAACGACCTTGCCGTCGCCATCGAACACGCGGCCGACAATGCGGATGCGCTCGCCCGAAACATCCGGCGTCAACAGGTCGTTGCTGAACGCGTCATTCCAGGCATAGGCGTCGCCCGGCGTCAGCCCGTACTTGAAATAAGGGCCGACGGTCTGCGAAGGCGTGATCTTAGTCATCATCGGAATCCAATGGAGTCGCATTACGTCCGCGCAACACGATATCGAAGCGATAGCACAGCGCCCAATCCGGCCGGGTGTTTTCGAGATCGAACGAAGACACCATCCGCAGCCGCGCCTTCTCGTCGGTCACCGAGTTGAAGATCGGGTCATAGGCAAACAGCGGATCGCCGGGGAAATACATCTGCGTGACGATGCGCGAGATGAACGAATAGCCGAACACCGAGAAATGGATGTGGGCCGGCCGCCATGCATTATGGTGGTTGCCCCACGGATAGGCGCCCGGCTTGATGGTGATGAACTTGTAATAACCCTGCGCGTCGGTCTGGGCGCGGCCGGCGCCGGTGAAATTGGGATCGATCGGCGCCGGATGCTGATCGCCGACATGGATGTAACGGCCGCAGGCATTGGCCTGCCATATCTCGACCAGCGTATTGGGCACGCCGCGGCCATCCTCGTCGCGCACGTGACCGTGCACGATGATCCGCTCGCCGAGCGGCTCACCCTTGTGCTGGATCGTCAGGTCGTGATCGTGCTCACGCACGGTCTCGTGGCCGTACACCGGCCCGGTCAGTTCGGACAGCGTATGCGGCATCACGATCAGCGGCTTCGCAGGCGCGCGCTTGATCGTGCTCTTATAGTCAGGTGACAGGCGGGGCGCGTGCGCCGCATTGCTTTCGCGCGGATAGATCAGAGTCATTTTTGCATCTCCCTCTCCGCTGCGCCCCGCTTGTTCAGCGCCTCAGTTGACCTTTTCGATCGCCACCGCAACGCCCTGGCCGACACCGACGCACAGCGTCGCCAAAGCCAGCTTGCCGCCACGCTTCTCCAGACCATGCACGGCAGTCAGCGCCAGGCGTGCGCCGCTCATGCCGAGCGGATGACCGAGCGCAATCGCGCCGCCATGCGGGTTGATGAAATCGGCATCTTCCTTGAGGCCGAGCTGGCGCAACACAGCAATACCCTGCGAGGCGAAAGCTTCATTGAGTTCGATCAAATCGAAATCGCTGATCTTGAGGCCAAGGCGCTCCATCAGCTTTTTCGTCGCCGGTACCGGGCCGATGCCCATGATGCGCGGCGGCACAGCGGCAGACGCCATGCCGAGGATTCTCGCGCGCGGCGTCAGGCCGTGCTTCTTGACCGCATCTTCCGACGCCAAGATGAGGGCGGCTGCGCCATCATTAACACCGGACGCGTTACCGGCGGTCACCGTGCCGTTGCCGCGCACCACCGGCCTGAGCTTGGCAAGGCCTTCCAGCGTGGTTTCGGGACGCGGATGCTCGTCGGCATCCACCATGATCGTGCCCTTCTTGCCCGCCGACACCGAGACCGGCACGATTTCCTCGGCGAAGTAGCCCGAAGCCATCGCCTTGCCGGCTCGCTGCTGCGAGCGGATCGCGAAGGCGTCCTGATCGGCGCGCGAAATCTGGAATTCCTCGGCGACGTTCTCGCCGGTTTCTGGCATCGAATCGACGCCATATTGCTGCTTCATCAGCGGATTGATGAAACGCCAGCCGATGGTGGTGTCGTAGGTCTCGAACGTGCGCTGGAACGGCGCACTGGCCTTGCCGGTGACGAATGGCGCGCGGGTCATGGATTCGACACCACCGGCAATGGCGAAGTCGACTTCACCGGCGCGGATCGAGCGCGCCACACCGCCGACCGCATCGAGACCCGAGGCGCATAGCCGGTTCACCGTCATGCCGGGAATCGAGTCGGACATGCCGGCAAGCAGCAGCGACATGCGCGCGACGTTGCGGTTGTCTTCGCCGGCCTGATTGGCGCAGCCATAAGAGACTTCCTCCAGCGCATCCCAGTCAGCCTTGGGATTGCGCTCCATCAGCGCCTTGAGCGGCACAGCACCGAGATCGTCGGTGCGGACATTGGCCAGCGAGCCGCCGAAACGACCGATGGGGGTACGCACCGCGTCGCAAATGAAAACATCACGCATTCTGTTTCTCCCTCATCGAGACCGGTCCGGTCCCGTTCGTGTCAATCGTTGGCGGAGTTTTAGGAAGCGGCATGACGGACGTCAAATCCTTGCTTTCGTGACTGTCCTGCCGTTTTCGGCTGGCCGATATGCAGCCGCGCGACTGTTTCGCCTGTCGGAAACGGCCTGCGGAAAACCCGGATAACACAGCCTGGCGGGTATGATTGCAGTGCGAAACTTTGCTAGCGTGCCGCGCCATGACCATCCATTCGACGCCGCCCGCTTCCGCCCCCGCCGTTTCCGAACCGGAAACCGTCGGCCGCGTCACGCCGATGATGGAACAATATCTCGAGATCAAGGCGGCCAATCCCGGCCTGCTGCTGTTCTACCGGATGGGCGATTTCTACGAACTGTTCTTCGAGGATGCGGAAGCCGCGTCACGCGCGCTCGGCATCATGCTGACCAAACGCGGCAAGCATCTCGGGCAGGACATCCCGATGTGCGGCGTGCCGGTGGAGAAGGCGGACGACTACCTGCACCGGCTGATCTCGCTCGGCCATCGCGTCGCGGTCTGCGAACAGATGGAAGACCCGGCCGCTGCCCGCAAGCGCGGCAACAAGAGCGTGGTGCGCCGCGACGTCGTTCGCTTGGTGACGCCGGGCACGCTGACCGAAGATACCCTGCTCGACGCCAAGGCCAACAACTACCTGATGGCGATTGCGCGCGCCCGCGCCTCATCCAGCGAGGATCGCTTCGGCCTCGCCTGGATCGACATTTCGACTTCCGAGTTCATCGTCACCGAAAGCGGCGCGAACGAACTTTCCGCAACGCTCGCCCGCATCAATCCCAATGAAGTGATCGTCACCGACGCGCTGTTCAGCGATACAGACCTCGGCCCGGTGCTGCGCGAACTACCTGCAGTCACGCCGCTGACCCGCGATGTGTTCGACGGCGCGACTGCCGAGCGCCGGTTGTGCGATTACTTCGCGGTGGCGACCATGGATGGCTTCGGCGCGCTATCGCGGCTGGAGGCCACGGCTGCCGCTGCCGCCGTGACCTATATTGACCGCACCCAGGTCGGCAAACGCCCGCCGCTGTCGCCACCGTCGCGCGAGTCGCTCGGCGCCACCATGGCGATCGATCCGGCGACCCGCGCCAATCTCGAACTGACACGCACTCTGGCCGGCGAACGTCGCGGCTCATTGCTCGATGCCATCGACAGTACCGTGACCGCCGCCGGATCACGCCTGCTGGCGCGACGCCTCGCCGCGCCGTTGACCGAAACCCCCGCCATTACGCGACGGCTCGATGCTATCGCCACGTTCGTCGACGACAGCGGGGCACGCGAAGACCTGCGCAACCTCCTGCGCGGCGCGCCGGACATGTCGCGCGCACTGGCGCGTCTGTCAGTTGGACGCGGCGGCCCACGCGATCTCGCCGCGCTGCGCGACGGCATTGTCGCCGCCGATGCCGTGCTGGCGCGCCTGTCGCAGATCAATGAACTGCCGCTCGACACTCTCGCCGCGATGGATGCGCTGCGTCGCCCCTCGCGCGATCTGGCACAGGAACTGGCGCGGGCACTTGGCGATGACCTGCCGCTGTTCAAGCGCGACGGCGGTTTCGTGCGTCAGAACTATCATCCCGCGCTCGACGAAGCTCGGTCGCTGCGCGACGCCTCGCGCCTCGTCGTCGCCGCGATGCAGGCGCGCTACGCCGACGACACCGGCGTCAAGGCGCTCAAGATCCGCCATAACAACGTGCTTGGCTATTTCGTCGAGGTCACCGCGCAGCACGGCGACAAGCTGATGGCGCCGCCGCTGAATGCGACCTTCATCCATCGCCAGACGCTGGCCGGCCAAGTCCGTTTCACCACCGCTGAGCTCGGCGAGACCGAAGCCAAGATCGCCAATGCCGGCGAACGCGCGCTCGGCCTCGAACTCGAAATCTTCGACCGGCTGTGCGAGCAGGCGATGGTAGCGAGCGACGACCTGCGCGCCGCTGCCCATGCTTTCGCCGTGCTCGATGTCGCGACCGCGCTGGCAAAGCTCGCGGTCGACGAGAATTACGTGCGGCCCGTGGTCGATGATTCACTCGCCTTCGCCATCGACAGCGGACGCCACCCGGTGGTCGAGCAGGCGCTCAAACGCAACGGCGAGCCGTTCATCGCCAATGCCTGCGACCTGTCGCCCGCACCAGGACAGCACTCAGGACAGATCTGGCTGCTTACCGGCCCGAACATGGCCGGTAAATCGACCTTCCTGCGCCAGAACGCGCTGATCGCGCTGATGGCGCAGACCGGAAGCTTTGTGCCGGCGAAGAGCGCGCGGATCGGCGTCGTCGATCGCCTGTTCTCGCGCGTCGGCGCCGCCGATGATCTCGCACGTGGCCGCTCGACATTCATGGTCGAGATGGTCGAGACCGCTGCGATCCTCAATCAGGCCTGCGAACGCGCACTGGTGATCCTCGACGAGATTGGCCGCGGTACCGCGACCTTCGACGGCCTGTCCATTGCATGGGCATCGATCGAGCACCTGCACGAAAGCAACAAGTGCCGCGCTCTGTTCGCAACCCATTATCACGAGCTCACTGCGCTCTCGGCAAAACTGCCGCGCCTGTTCAACGCCACTGTGCGGGTCAAGGAATGGCAGGGCGACGTCGTGTTCCTGCATGAAGTGCTGCCGGGATCGGCCGACCGCTCCTACGGCATTCAGGTCGCGAAACTTGCGGGCCTGCCTGCGGCAGTGATCACGCGCGCCAAGTCGGTGCTGGCGAAACTGGAAGCGCAGGATCGCGGCTCGACCGCGCGCGTGCTGGTGGACGATCTGCCGCTGTTTGCAGTGCCGTCGCGCGCTGCTGCCGAACCGCAGCCGCCGACCGAGACGGAATTGCTGGTGGCGGCGCTCAACGCCATCCACCCCGACGAGCTGTCGCCACGCGAAGCGCTGGACGCGCTCTACGCGCTCAAGGCGAAGCTACCGAAAACGTAATTGGGATGTCGTCCCGGCGAACGCCGGGACCCATAATCACCGCATTCGCGATTGAAACACCGAGCCTCGAGTAGACTGACCTAAGCCACCGACTGACTTCACAATGAACCAGCTGGGTTCAGAGGGTATGGGTCCCGGCGTTCGCCGGGACGACCCGACATCTCACACCCTGTGCAACGACACGTCCACCGGCGGGCCGTTCTTGATGGTCTGATAGACCACGCAATAGCGCTCGGTGAGTTTCAGAAGCTGGTCGAGTTTGTCCTGCGGCGCATCGGTATCGACATCGAAACGCAGCCGAATGGCGGCGAAGCCGACCGGCACTTCCTTGTCGACGCCGAGCGTGCCGCGAAAATCGAGATCGCCTTCCGCGCTGACCTGCCCGGATTTCAGCGGCACATCGATCGCGGTCGCCACCGACTTCAGCGTGACGCCAGCGCATGCCACCAGCGCTTCGAGCAGCATATCGCCCGAACACAGTTCAAGGCCCGAGCCGCCAGTCGCCGGGTGAAGTCCCGCGATGGCTGCCGCTGCGCGCCCGGTCTCGACTTTGCAGGACAGACCCTCACTTTCCAGCGAGCCCTTGGCCTTCAGGGTGATGAAAGCGGCTTTCGGATCTTCCTTGTAGCGGCTCTTGATCGGAGCCTGCATCGCGCGCAGTTCGGCCGAGTCCATCTCGCTCTCCATTCTTCAATGCCAACACCAACCCATGCCGGCCATCATTTATTCCGGTTATATGCCTTCACCGACCGTGAGCAAATCATCCATCGGGCGGCGGATGTGGCGTTCCAGCGAACGATCCAGCGAAGTCAGCACCTGATGCTTGACGATCTCGAACGCCGGCGAGGCCCGATCGCGCGGCCTCGTGAGATCGACGCGAATTTCCTCGAACAGCCGGCCTGGACGCGGGCGCATCACCATGATGCGATCCGCCAGCACAACCGCTTCATCGACATCATGGGTCACGAGGATCAGCGTCGGGCGGGTGTCCGCCCACAGGTCGAGCAGGTGATCCTGCAGATCGGCACGGGTGAAGGCATCGAGCGCGGAGAATGGCTCGTCAAGGAGCAGCACTTCGGGCCGCGGCACGAGCGCGCGGGCGATCGCGACGCGCTGCGCTTGTCCGCCGGACAATTCGCGCGGCCACGCCTTCGCCTTGTCGGGCAAACCGACGCGGAGCAACGCGCGGGCCACTCTCTCCTCACGCTCCACGGCCGGCAGTCCCGACAATCCGAAGCCGACATTGTCGGCGACGCTCAGCCACGGCAACAGGCGCGGCTCCTGAAAGATGATACCGATCTTCTCGTGCGGCGCGGTGATCGTCGCGCCGTCGAGTACGATGCTGCCCGAGGTCACCCGATCGAGACCGGAGATGGCGCGCAGCAAGGTCGACTTGCCGCAGCCCGAGCCGCCGATGATGGCGACGATCTCGCCGGGTGCGATGCGCGCGGAAAACCCCTCCAGCGCATTGACGCGGTTGGGATAGACCTTGCCGACGCGGTCCAGTGCCAGCATCAGACCTTGCCTCCATGCGCGCTGAACGAATCCTGCCAACGCAACAGCGGCGTCGCCGCGAGTTGGATCAACCAGTCGGTGGTTTTGCCGAGGATCGCGAACACGATGATGGCGGCGAGAATCTGCGCCGGCTTGCCGAGCTGCTGACCATCTGTGAGCAGATAGCCCAGTCCCTCCGATGCGCCCATGAATTCAGCAGCAACCACGAACATCCAGCCAAGCCCCAGCCCTGAACGCAGCGACACCACGTATTCCGGCATCACCGCCGGCAGGAAGATGCGCCGGACCATCGCCGGTCCGCTGAGACGGAAGATGCGGCCGACTTCGACGATCTTGCGATCGACCGACATGATCGCGCCCATGACACCGAGATAAATCGGAAAGAACACCCCGACCGCGATCAGCGCGACCTTCGATGTCTCGAAAATGCCGAGCCACAGGATGAACAGCGGCACCCATGCGATCGAGGGAATGGCACGCAGCGCCTGCAGCGTCGGATCGAGCAGCCGCGCCGCCACTTGCCAGTAGCCGCAGATCGCGCCGAACAATGTTCCCGCCACAACGCCGAGACCGAAACCCGCACCAACCCGCCATAGCGTGATCAGCACATGGCGGCTCAGTTCGCCGGTTGCCGCGAGGTCGGCCAGCGTCCGGTAAATCTCGCTCGGTGGCGGCACCAACCGGCCGTTCGACCAGCCGAGACGCACCGCCAACTCCCACACGAGAGCAAGACCAAGCGGCAGCAGCAATCCAAGCGCGGGCCGCACCAGCCGCCGGGTACGGCTCGATGGACGCGCCTGGGTTGTCGGTGCCGTGGTCTCAAGTGTCATGGTCATCGCTGAAACGCCTGTCACGACGGAAATGCAAGCTGCGAGCGCGAGGTCTTGGAGATTACCCCAACGGCCCGCAAGCTTGCACCGGCGAGGCCATTGCGCAGATTTTTGCGCAACGAACTCGCTCAGTTGGTTGGCAGCGGGACCTGATCGTCGATCAACTGATCCAGCGCACCTTTCACATCGACATCTTTCTTGATGACGCCGGCCTCCTGCAGCGCAAGACCCGCGGCGAGGATCGATTCACGCTGCGGCGCGCCGATGCGGTTGTGGGTGAGCTCAGTGCGCTCCTTGAGCTGCTTGTCCACGACCGCATCCGGCAGCTTGGTAACCGAGATGAACGTCTTCTTCAGCTCGTCATAGTGCGAGAGCGAGTATTTGCGCGCTTCCTCGTAGACGGCGAGCACGCGGCGTACCAGATCGGGATGATCCTTCAGGAACTCTTCGCGAACATTGAGGATGCCCCAGGTGTTGGCTTCGGGTTTGCGATAGAACAGCTTCGCACCATCCTCGAGCTCGGCCTGCGCCATCATCGGATCGAGTCCGGCCCACGCATCAACATCGCCACGGATCAGCGCGGTCTTGCCGTCCGGATGCTGTAGCAGCACTGGCGTGATGTCCTTCTCGGTCAGGCCGGCGTCGAGCAGCGCGCGCACCAGAAAGATGTGCGGATCGGTGCCGCGTGTCACCGCGACGCGCTTGCCCTTGAGATCGGCAACCTTGGTGATCTTGGAATCCTTGCCGGTGACCAGCGCGGTCCATTCCGGGCGTGAATAGACGTAGATCGACTTGATCGGGTTGCCGTTGATCCTGGCGACCAGCGCGGCCGAGCCCGCTGTGGAGCCGAAATCGATCGAACCGGCATTGAGGAATTCGAGCGCCTTGTTGGAACCCGTGGTCTGCACCCAGACAATCTTGATGCCGTCCTTGGCGAATTCCTTTTCAAGCAGACCCTTGTCCTTCAGAATCATCGACACCGGATTGTAGGTCGCCCAGTCGATCGCGATGCGCGCTGGCTTGTCAGCAGCAAATGCGCCGGGCGCGAACAGGATGCCGGCGGTGATGATGGCCAGGGCCCGCCGCGAGATCGAAAACATGATGCACTTCTCCGTGAAACTGACGATCAGGACCATGGACACGACGACCCGCGCCCCGGCCTGCCAATGAGCAGAAATCCGCCAGCCCGCCTTGATCCCTCAATTTCCCGGATGGCAAATTATCCTTTTAGTTTCAATATCTTACGAGATGCGTCAACGAGAAAATCCTTGCCCGATCAGTCACTTGGAAAGGACAGCCATGCTGGCGAAGCCGCAAAAGTCAGCATGGATCTGCCGCGCCTCGACAATCTCCGTGACAGTGCCATGGCAGTTCGTTATCCGGGTGGCATGGATGGCGCGACCCTCGACCGTTCACCGCAGGACCTGCTGCAGTTCGATCCCGAGCGGATCGCGCGGGACATCGACGCGCTCGCCGACAAGCACGGCAATGGCGACAGCTTCCGCGCCGCGATGGCGCAGCTGCTCAAGGTCGAACACACCCGCGCGCGCGAGATTGCGCAAGCAACATTGCTCAAGGACCGGCACGGGCGGCACTGCGCCGAGCGGCTGTGCGACGTGCAGGACGAGATCATTCGCATCCTGTTCAATGTCGCCACCAACCGGCTCTATCACTCGCCGACGCCTTCGGACTCGGAGCGCATGGCCGTGGTCGCCACCGGCGGTTATGGCCGTGGACTGATGGCGCCGGAGTCCGACATCGATCTTTTGTTCGTGCTGCCCTACAAGCAGACCGCATGGGGAGAGCAGGTCGCCGAAGCCATCCTCTATTGCCTGTGGGACATGGGTCTGAAGGTCGGCCACGCCACGCGCTCGGTCGACGAATCCATCCGGCAGGCCCGCGCGGACATGACTATCCGCACCTCGGTGCTGGAAACGCGATTTCTCACCGGCGACGCCGCGCTGTACGACGAACTCGTCACCCGGTTCGACAAGGATGTCGTGCAAGGCACTGCGGCGGAATTCGTCACCGCCAAGCTCGCCGAGCGCGAGGAACGTCACCGCCGCGCCGGCCAGTCACGCTATCTGGTCGAGCCTAACGTCAAGGACGGCAAGGGCGGACTGCGCGACCTGCACACTCTGTTCTGGATCGCGAAATACGTCTATCGCGTCCGAGACACCAAGGAACTGCTCGAACGCGGCGTGTTCGACGCCCGCGAGTATCGCACCTTCCGGCGCTGCGCCGATTTTCTGTGGTCGGTCCGCTGCAACATGCACTTCTTCACCGGCCGTGCCGAAGAGCGGCTGTCGTTCGACATGCAGCGCGAGATCGCCCAGCGGCTCGGCTATACCTCGCATCCTGGCATGCAGGATGTCGAGCGCTTCATGAAGCATTACTTCCTCGTCGCCAAGGACGTCGGCGCCCTCACCGCGATCCTGTGCGCGAAGCTGGAAGATCAGGAAGCCAAGCCCGCGCCGGTGCTAAGTCGCATGATGGCGCGGCTGCGGCCGGGCCGGAAGCGCAGCCGCGTGCCGGACAGCGACGATTTCATCATCGACAACAACCGCATCAATCTCGCCGCGCCGGACGTATTCAAGTCCGATCCGGTCAACCTGATCCGCATCTTCCGCCTCGCGCAGAAAAACAATCTGGACTTTCATCCCGACGCGATGCGCGCCGCGACCCGATCGCTCAACCTGATCACGCCGCAGGTGCGCGAGAATCCCGAAGCCAACAAGCTGTTCATGGACATCCTGACGTCCAACGACGCGGAGACCGTGCTCCGGCGCATGAACGAGACCGGCGTCCTCGGCCAGTTCATCCGCGCGTTCGGCAAGATCGTGTCGATGATGCAATTCAACATGTATCATCACTACACGGTGGATGAGCATCTGTTGCGCTGTGTCGGCATCCTGCAGGAGATTGAGCGCGGCGGAAACGAGGAGTTCGCAGTCGCCAGCGACCTAATGCGCAAGATCCGCCCGGAAAACCGTGCGGTTCTTTACATGAGCGTGTTCCTACACGACATCGCCAAGGGTCGCCCGGAAGATCACTCTATCGCCGGCGCGAAGGTTGCGAAACGGCTTGCTCCGCGCTTCGGCTTCAATGCAGCCGACACGGAAACCATCGCCTGGCTGATTCAGGAACACCTGACGATGTCCACGGTGGCGCAATCGCGCGACCTGTCGGATCGCAAGACTATCGAGAATTTCGCCGCCGTGGTGCAATCGGTCGAGCAAATGAAGCTGCTCACCATCCTCACCACTGCGGATATCCGCGGGGTCGGCCCTGGTGTATGGAACGGCTGGAAGGCGCAGCTCATCCGCACGCTGTACTACGAAACCGAACCGGTGCTGACCGGCGGCTTCTCCGAGGTCAATCGCGCCCAGCGGATCGCGGTGGCGCAGGCCGAATTCCGCGAGGCCTTCACCGAATGGCCGGAGACGGAGCTCGAGACCTATATCGCCCGGCATTATCCGGCCTACTGGCTCAAGGTCGATCTGCAGAGCAAAATCCGCCACGCGCGTTTCGTCAAACGCAGCGCGCAGGCCGGCACCAAGCTATCGATCGATGTCGGATTTGACGAAGCGCGCGGCGTGACCGAACTGACGATCCTCGCCCCGGACCACCCATGGCTGCTGTCGATCATCGCCGGGGCCTGCGCTTCCGCCGGCGCTAATATCGTCGACGCGCAAATCTACACCACCACCGACGGGCTTGCCCTCGACACCATCGCCATCTCCCGCGAGTACGACCGCGAAGAGGATGAATCACGCCGGGCGGCGCGGATCGGCGAGATCGTCGAGCAGACCCTCGAAGGCAAGCTGCGGCTGCCGGAAGTGATGGCCCGCCGCGTCGCGCCGAAGCCGAAGCTGCGGCCGTTCGTGGTCGAGCCCGAGGTCATCATCAACAACCAGTGGTCGGATCGCTACACAGTGATCGAGGTGTCAGGTCTCGACCGGCCGGGCCTCTTGTATCAACTCACGACCGCGATCTCGAAGCTCAGCCTCAATATCGCTTCTGCCCACGTCTCGACCTTCGGCGAACGAGCCCGCGATGTGTTCTATGTCACCGATCTTCTTGGTGCGCAGATCACCGCGCCTACCCGGCAGGCAGCCATCAAGCGCGCACTGATCCACCTGCTCGCCAATGGCGATGCGGCCAGCAAGCCCGCCGCATAGTTCGTCACCCTCGCGTTGATCCGGTTCACCGTGCTAACCTTCGGTCCGATCGGCTGAGGGGGCGCACATGATCTACATCGCAAAACTTCTGGTGCTGCTGGTGGCGGCGCTGCACATCTATTTCCTGCTGCTGGAGATGGTGCTGTGGACCAAGCCGCTCGGCCTCAAGACCTTCGGCAATACGCCGCAGCGCGCCGCCGACACCGCTGTGCTCGCCGCCAATCAGGGACTCTATAACG
The DNA here is from genome assembly GCA_044464625.1 of Afipia sp. Lineage (GTDB taxonomy): Bacteria > Pseudomonadota > Alphaproteobacteria > Rhizobiales > Xanthobacteraceae > Afipia. Next base: position 80,357 of record JBIQLC010000010.1, read on the forward strand.
GCTTCCTCGCCGCAGGGTTGATCTGGAGCCTGATCCATCCCAATGGGGCGATCGGCTTCCAGATCGCGGTGTTCTTTCTGCTCTGCGTGATCATTGCCGGTCTGTACGGCGGCTACTCGGTCAGCAAGCGCATCGTCATGGTGCAGGCATTACCTGCCACGCTCGCGCTGATCTGCGTCTGGCTGGCGCGATAACAAGCATCACGCCGGCGGGGGTTCACCGAAATTCTTGCCCGGCGCCAACGGCGCGAGCCGGATCAAGCGCGAGTCCTCCACCGCGGCCTGGCGATGCTTCACCGCCTCGCGATAAACCGGATCGCGGATCATCTCGACAAAGGCTGCAACCGACGGATACTGCGCGATGAAGCAAAGATCCCAGCGTTCGTCCGAAGGACCGATCAGCATCAACTCGAACCGTCCCTGCCACACGATCGAGCCGCCAAGCCGCTCGAACACCGACCCGCTCTCGCGCCCGTAACTGGCATAGGCCTCCGCGCCCGTTGCCTTGCGGCCGTCGGGATATTTTGCCTGCGGGTGAAGCCGAACCAGATTGAGCATATGGATCGGGCCCGGCCGGTCGTTCTCGCGAAAAACCTTGAACGTCTCTTTGGTCGGATCGATATGGCCGGTCATCTAAGTCTCCCGTTTTCTTTTCCGCGCAAGCCTACACCGCGACAAGCACGCTTTGATAGATGCGGAACCGGACAACCCTCTAATGCCAAGTTAACGCTCACTTAACGCGCCTTTAAACCGCCGTCGCTAGCCTGCACACGAAGTCTCAATATTGACGATTGCGGCGGGTTTGAATGGCGTTGAAGCGGAAGAAATCCGGGCGAAAGGAGCCGAAGTTCGAGGCGTCCTCACCGCTCGACGGCTTGCGCCTCAACGCGTGGGATCGCATCGGCAACTCCGCCGACAGCAAGCCGAAGCGCCGCGCAACCCGTGATACGTCCGGTGACGACGACGAGCCGCGCGAGCGGCCCCGCAAATCACAGGCACGGAAAGACTCGAAGGCGTCGCGGGGACGGGCACGGGGACGTATCGGCCGCCTGATTTACTGGGGCGCGGTTCTCGGCCTGTGGGCGGTGATCGCCACCGGCGGCGTCATCGTCTGGGTCGGCGCGCATCTGCCACCGATCCAGTCGCTTGAAATTCCCAAGCGACCGCCGACGATCCAGATCGTCGGCACGGACGGCAGCGTGATCGCCACGCGCGGCGAGATGCCCGGCGCCAACGTATCGCTGAAAGACCTGCCGCCCTATCTGCCCAAGGCGTTCATCGCCATCGAAGACCGTCGCTTCTATTCGCATTTCGGCATCGACCCGGCCGGCATCGCCCGCGCGGCGGTCGCCAACGTGCTTCATCGCGGCGTATCGCAAGGCGGCTCGACACTGACGCAGCAGCTCGCGAAAAACCTCTTCCTCACCCAGGAGCGCACAATCCAGCGCAAATTGCAGGAAGTCGAACTCGCGCTGTGGCTGGAGCGCAAATATTCCAAGAACGACATTCTCGAGCTTTATCTCAACCGCGTGTACTTCGGCTCCGGCGCTTACGGTGTCGAGGCCGCCGCGCAAAAATATTTCGGCAAATCCGCACGCGAGGTGACGCTCTCCGAAGCCGCGATGCTGGCGGGGCTGGTCAAGTCGCCGTCGCGGCTGGCACCCAACCGCAATCCGGAGGGCGCGGAGGCGCGCGCAAAGCTCGTGCTGAGCGCCATGGTGGACAGCCATTTCATCACCGCGGCTCAGGCGAAATCCGCAAGTGCTCATCCGGCCTACGCCGTGCGACCGGTCGGCGCCGGCACGATTAATTATGTGGCCGACTGGATCGGCGAAGTGCTCGACGACCTGATCGGTCAGGTCGAGCAGAACATCGTGGTCGAGACCTCGATCGATCCGAATCTGCAGAGCGTCGCCGAAGCCGCGATCATCGACGAACTCGCCGCCAAAAGCGTGAAGTTCAAGGTATCGCAAGGTGCGCTGGTGGCGATGACGCCGAGCGGCGCGGTGCGCGCCATGGTCGGCGGCCGTAACTACGCCGAAAGCCAGTTCAACCGCGCAGTGACTGCGAAGCGCCAGCCGGGCTCCGCCTTCAAGCCGTTCGTTTACCTGACCGCGCTGGAAGCGGGATTAACGCCGAACACCATCCGGCAGGACGCACCGCTACAGCTCAAAGGCTGGAGACCTGAGAACTACAGCCACGAATATTTCGGTGCGGTGACGCTGACGCAGGCGTTGGCAATGTCGTTGAACACCGTCGCGGTGCGCCTTGGCATCGAGGTCGGCCCGGCTGCCGTGGTGCGCACCGCGCATCGCCTCGGCATCGCCTCGAAACTCGAGCCCAATCCCTCGATCGCCCTCGGCACCTCTGAAGTATCGCTGACCGAGCTCGTCGGCGCCTATGCGCCGTTCGCCAATGGCGGGCGCGGCGTGTCACCGCACGTCATCAACAAAATCCGTACGCCGGCCGGCAAGGTGCTCTATGCGCGGCCTGCCGATCCCGCCGCGCAGGTGATCGACCTGCGCTACGTCGGCATGATGAACACCATGATGCACGAAACGCTGGTGACTGGCACCGCGCGCAAGGCCGATATTCCCGGCTGGTCGGCAGCCGGCAAGACCGGCACCAGCCAGGATTTCCGCGACGCCTGGTTCATCGGCTACACCGCACATCTCGTCACCGGCGTCTGGCTCGGCAACGATGACAACTCTCCGACACACAAAGCGACCGGAGGCGGATTGCCGGTCGAAGTGTGGACACGCTTCATGAAGACCGCACACCAGAATGTGCCGGCAGCGGACTTGCCGGGCACGCAGCAGGGCGGCTTCCTGTCGAGCATGTTCCAGTCGCCGGGGCGACAGGGCGCACCGCCTCCTCCACCAACACCAGACACGCCGTCGCCCTATCCATATCCGCCGCAAGCCAACGCGACAGCGAACCCGCGCGTCACGCAGACAGCGGTGCGTCCAGAAGCGTCGGCCGGTCTTGATGGCTGGCTGGTCGATCGTCTGTTCGGTGGTCGTCGCTAACTGTCATCCGTGATGGAGCAACACCAAACAAAACGGCCGGGACATACCCGGCCGTTTTGTTGTGTTGATCTACTGTGATTATTCCTCGATCCCGTAGCGATGCAGATCGTTGCCGTGAACGTCGAGCCACTTCTTGGCGCGCTCAGTCTGCGGACAGATGCGCGCAACCACCTTCCAGAACCGCGGCGAGTGGTTCATTTCGACGAGATGCGCGACCTCATGCGCGGCAAGATAGTCGAGCACATAATGCGGGGCGAGGATCAGCCGCCATGAAAACGACAACGCACCCGCTGAAGTGCACGAGCCCCACCGGCTCGACTGATCGCGAATGCTGATCCGCTTCACTTTCACGCCGAGCACCTCGGCATAATACTGTGAAGCCTTTGTCAACTCGCTGCGCGCTTCGCGTTTGAAGAAATCGTGCAGGCGGCGATCGATATGCTCTATGCCCCCAGCAACACAGAGGATTTTGTCGCCGCTGTCGCGCGTATCAGTCCACACGGTGCCACGCTCGCCGGCGCGATGAACGATCCGATGCGGAATGCCGCGCAACGGAACCGACGTTCCCGACTGAAACGGTGCAGCTTTCGGCAAACCGCCGAGTCTCGCCGCGATCCAGGCGCCATGACGCTGCGCGAAGTCCTTCGCATCGACGAGATTCCCGCGCGGTGGCATCGTGAGAATGGCCTGACGCGCGCTCGGATGAATGCGCAACGTATAACGGCGCGCACGACGATGACGACGAAGCTGAATCGGGTAAATTGCGGATCCGATTCTCACCACAATGGTGCGTGGTTCGGTGGGACGACGATAAAGAAGTGCGCGAAAGGCCATGTCAGCGGGTCCGGACAGCAGGAAATCGCCGGGATTCTGCCATATCCGCCGCCAGTGGAATTCATCGGCGCAAAAACAAATCATTTGCCCAATATATCGTGGATTGAGCCGGTTCGCCTCCCAGATGCGGGGGGCCGAAACCTGAAATGTAGATTCAAATCTAGGTGGAACCGGCCTGCAAAAAGTGAGGCGCTAATTCACTCCGCCGCCATACCCGTAAACGAAAAATCATTTCGCAGAATCAATAGCTTACTGCACAACAGCGGTTCAGGCCGCGCATACGACCAAAAACCTTGGAAAATAAGGGTTTTCCGGCCGAACCCGCCCGGTTCCAGCTATTCGGCGGCGGCAAGACTGGGTTTGTTTCGGGCGGACGACACCATGAAATCAGAGATGCGCGGCACAATCTCGGCCCGGAAGCGCGAGCCGTTGAACACGCCGTAATGGCCGACGCCTTTCTGCACATAATGCACACGGCGATCGTTCGGAATCGAGGTGCACAGACCGTGGGTGGCTTCGGTCTGGCCGAGACCCGAGATGTCATCGTGCTCGCCTTCGACCGTCATCAGCGCGACGCGGCGGATTTGCGCCGGATCGACCGGCTTGCCGCGATGGGTCATCTGACCGAGCGGCAGCGCGTGCTTGACGAACACCAGATCGACCGTCTGAAGATAGAATTCAGCGGTGAGGTCCATCACCGCGAGATACTCGTCGTAGAACTCGACATGCTTGTCGACGAGGTCGCCATCGCCCTTGACCAGATTGCTGAACAGCCGCTTGTGAGCATCCATGTGACGGTCGAGATTCATGCTCACGAAGCCGGTGAGCTGCAGAAAGCCCGGATAGACATCGCGCATAAAACCCGGATGCGGAAACGGCACCTTGGTGATGACGTTGTTGCGGAACCAGTCGATCCCCTTCTCGGCAGCAAGATCATTGACCGCGGTTGGATTGCGCCGCGTATCGATCGGACCGCCCATCAACGTCATCGACGTGGGGACATAAGGATCCTTCGCCGCTTCCATCACCGACACGGCGACAAGCACCGGCACGGAGGGCTGACAAACGGCGACAACATGTACGTCGCCACCGAGCGCATGCAGCATCTCGATCACGTAGTCGACGTAATCCTCGAGATCGAAACGGCCGGCTGCAACCGGAACCATGCGTGCGTCGGACCAATCGGTGATGTAGACATCGTGGCCGGGCAGAAACGCCTCGACCGTACCGCGCAGCAGCGTCGCGTAGTGACCCGACATCGGCGCGACCAGCAGCACGCGGGGCTGCGGCTCGCGAAGCGGCCGCGCGAGTTTGCGCTCAAAATGAAGCAGGCGGCAGAACGGCTTTTCCCAAATGGTCTTGACCTCGACCGGCACGCGGACGCCGTTGACTTCGGTGTCGTGGATACGCCATTCCGGTTTGCCGTAACGGCGGGTGGTGCGCTCGAACACCTCGCAGCTGGCGGCAATCGACTTGCCAAGCTCAGTGGTTGCAAATGGATTGAGCGGATTCTGGAACACCAGACGCGTGGCATCGGCGAACGCCCGCGCCGGATTGAGCGAGGCCTGCCCCATCTCATACATCCAGTACATCGGCGTGGTCAGCGCCGGGCTGACTTCGGTTGGCAATGCCGGAGGCCGGCCGAATTCACCAATAGGCATCTGATCCGATTCCCTGATTCCCAATCCTGCAGTGCAACATACTGTCCGGCCCATCCCTGTGCGTCAATCTGCCCGACAGGGATTCCCGCAGGTACGATGGCCGGATTCTCTATGTTTGGAGGGCATTTGGAGACTGAAAGCGCCCTTTTGCCGAGAACCTAGCCAAAAGACCAATCCTCATGGATTGCTTGTCATAGCAGCCGCGGTCACACCTGTACGGTTCCACACCGCGCATTGACGACTGCGTCATGACCACCACGCCGTATGGCAGACCGTATGCGGCCCTGTTTCCGACAGATAAGATCGACGCATGAGCGACATTGCCGATACCGACTTCCGACAACCTCGCCGTTACGTTCGTCTCGACACCATTCTGCGATTGCGCTGGCTGGCGATGCTGGGCCAGCTCGTAGCGATTTTTGTCGTGTCGCAAGGCCTGGGCTTCGACCTGCCCATTCTGCCTTGTCTTGCGATCCTCGGCCTTTCGGTGCTGCTGAACATCGCACTGCAAATCCTGTTCAACCCGGTGCACCGGCTCGAACCGCCTTACGCCGCCATGCTGCTGGCGGTGAATATAGCGGAACTCGCGGCGCTGTTGTTTCTCACTGGCGGCCTGCAGAATCCATTCTCGTTCCTGTTTCTCGCCCCAGTGCTGATCTCGGCGACCGCGCTGCCGACGCGCTTCACCATCGCGCTTGGAATTCTTGCAGCTGCATGCGCCACCGCGCTCGCCTTCTTTCATCTGCCGTTGCCATGGGACAATGCCGAGCCGCTGGTGCTGCCGCTGGTCTACATGGTCGGCGTGTGGCTCTCGATCCTGCTGGCGATCGGCGTGACCAGCCTCTACGCTTTTCAGGTCACCGAAGAAGCGCGCAAGCTCTCCGATGCACTGGCCGCGACCGAACTGGTGCTGACGCGCGAACAGCATCTCACACAACTTGATGGTCTGGCTGCCGCTGCCGCGCACGAACTCGGCACGCCGCTGTCGACCATTTTCCTGATCTCGCGCGAACTGGAAAAAGTCGCGCAGGACAACGGCAAACTCGACGATCAGGTTAAATCGGATCTCAAGACCGTGCGCGAGCAAGCCCAGCGCTGTCGCGACATTCTCGCCAAGATCGCGCAACTCTCCTCAAAGGGCGCACCGTTCGACCGGATGTCGATTTCCGCGCTGATCGAGGAGACGGTCGCGCCTCATCGCGACTTCGGTATCGCGATCAAGGTGCGGATGGCGCATTCCGATACGGACGAGCCGATCGTGATGCGCAATCCCGCCATTCTCTACGGCGTCGGCAATTTCATGGAGAACGCGGTGGATTTCGCGCGCGAGACTGTCGAGGTCAATGCGTGGTGGAACAATGAGCGGGTCGAGATCGTGATCTCGGACGATGGCCCCGGCATCGCGCCGGACATCCTCAAACGTATCGGCGAGCCCTATCTGTCGCGGCGACGCCCTGGAGAGGACGCCGGAGAGCGTCGGGGACTGGGACTCGGCGTGTTCATCGCCCGCACCTTGCTCGAGCGATCCGGTGCCAGAATTACCTTCAGCAACCGTGCCTTCCCCGATCACGGAGCTGTGGTCAACATCGCGTGGCCGCGCGAGAGCTTTGAAACCATTGAAAATTCGACAAATCCCGAGCCTTGACGTCCGGAATCACAATCCCGGCATGACGCGCGGACCTTTCGACGCACTTCACAGCGCCATAATGTCACGCCATATCAAAGAGACAGACCAACGAGGGCCTCTGCCGTGACCGCAACCGTTCAAGCCGCGACCCCAAACGCCGCGATTTCCGCTCTGCCTGACCGATCGCTCCTGATCGTCGAGGACGACCGGCCATTTCTGGAGCGCCTGTCCCGGGCGATGGAAAACCGCGGCTTCGTTGTGACCTCGTGCGATAACGTGACCGAAGGTCTTGCTCACATCTCCACTGCGGCGCCGGCTTTCGCCGTGGTCGACCTTCGCCTTGGCGACGGGAACGGCCTCGACGTCGTCGCAGCGCTCAAGGAGAAGCGAGCCGATGCCCGCGCCATCGTGCTGACCGGCTACGGCAATATTGCCACTGCGGTGACCGCGGTGAAGCTCGGCGCGACCGACTACCTGTCGAAACCGGCCGACGCCGACGACGTCGTCGCAGCTCTGCTTGCCACCGGCTCGGATAAATCCGAGCTGCCGCATAATCCGATGTCTGCGGACCGCGTGCGCTGGGAGCACATCCAGCGCATCTACGAGATGTGCAACCGTAACGTCTCGGAAACGGCTCGGCGGCTCAACATGCACCGTCGTACGTTGCAGCGAATCCTGGCCAAGCGCGCCCCGCGCTGACGCTGTCTCGCGGAACCTTTCTGGTCGCGATCGCGTTGATGGCGCGAACGGTCAGGAAGGGGACGCGGCCAGGCCGCGGCATGACAGATGCGCAAGGCCCGGCATATCGAGATTTCCAACCGCCTCGAAACGACGAAGACGTTCGGTCTGGTCGAATGCTACCGGATCGACTGGCGCCCGAGCGCACTCGCCGCGCCGCGTGTCACCGTGCGCGGTCGTGCCTCCTGCCCTGACATCATCACGCGAAACTACATCGCCTCGTTGCTGGACCAGTTGGTGCCGGCCCGCGAGATCGTGGTGACGCATGACGAACGTGTTTCGTAGAGCAAGCGTTGCGTAGGGCGAGAGACTCTTTCTCTCAGCGTCATCGCAGGCATAGCCAGATGAGCACCTTGATCCAGGACATCGTCCAGAACGCCACCCACACTTCCCATCGCCGTCTCGACGCGGCGTTGTCATCGCTCGATCTGAGCAGGCCGCGCCATTATGCCGGCTTCCTGCGCGGACAGGCCGAGGCGCTGTTTCCTCTTGAGGCCGCGCTGGAGACCAGCGGCATCGACGAGGTCCTGCGCGATTGGCCGCAGCGCGCCCGCACCCCTGCGCTCGAGCACGATCTCACGGTGATGGACGTGTCCTGCGATCCGTTGCCGGTGCCGCATTTCGCGGATGTCCCTCATATGTTCGGCGCCGTCTATGTTCTGGAAGCCTTGCGCATGGGCGCGCGTGGAATGCTGATGCGGCTGGCGCGGCAACAGCCGGACTCCTGCGCGATCGGCGCGACCCAGTATCTGCGGCATGGCTTCGGCAAACGGTTGTGGCCGCTGTTTCTGGCCGCGCTGGAAAGTCATCCGGAAGTGCAGGCCGACCCTGCGGGTGTCGTCGAAGGCGCGCAGATCGCATTCGGCATGTTCGAGAGCACGCTGATCCCGGTCGTCGGCATCGCTGCCGAATAAGGACACCGCTATTCGATTTCGGCGTGGCCCTGCGGATCGACCAGGCGATTGATGCGTCGCGCCGCCACCAGTCCGAACCGCGCCATCATCACCTTGCGAGTCGCTGCGGGCAAACGATGCTCGGGCGCCTCGCAATGCAGATGCGCCCCGTAAGCATCGGCGACGATCAGACCTGTATCTGTCGGGAACACCTCACAGGGCAGATCCCGCGTGAACGCGAAGAACAGCCGGTCGCAATGCGCGCGATACTCATGCCACTTCTGATCGGCACGCAAATCGTCAAGCGACGACTTGATCTCGATGATCCAGATATCGGCGCGCTCGTTCATCGCGACGAGATCGGCGCGCCGGCCTGACGGCAGCGTGACTTCGGTCACGCAGGAAAACCCGAGAGACCCGAGGAACCTGGCGGTGCCGCGCGCGATCGCCAACGCCGTCTCGGACTGGCGGCGATCGGGTGGCACCATCAAGGTGGCAGATTGCAATGGCAGACTCATTGGCGCCAATGTACCAGATCGTCCCGGACCGCTCAGCCGCAAAATGGCAACGCACCCGAACCATGTGAAAGCCGGCGCCGGCCTGAAATCCCCTTCACAACCCGCAAGGCGGTGTGCCAAAAGGCAAGCCATGGAACAGGAACAGACCTCCAAGGCGCGCGCCCTCATCATTCCGGTAACGCCCTTTCAACAGAACTGCACACTGCTGTGGTGCGAAGCCACCAAACGCGGCGTGGTGATCGATCCGGGTGGCGATGTCCCGGACATTCTGGCCGCGATCAAGAAGGCCGACGTCACGGTGGAACAAATCTGGCTGACCCACGGCCATATCGACCATGTCGGCGGCGCGGCTGAACTGCGTGACGAACTCAAGGTTCCGATCGAAGGGCCGCACATCGCCGATAAATTCCTGCTCGATCATGTGGTCGAGAGCGGCGCGAATTTCGGCATGACCGGAGTACGCAACTTCGCACCCGACCGCTGGCTGAACGAAGGCGACCAAACCAAGGTCGGCGAGCTGACTTTCGACATCCTGCATTGCCCCGGCCATTCGCCGGGCAGCGTGGTGTTCGTCAACAAGGACATGGGCTTTGCCATGGTCGGCGATGTGCTGTTCAACGGCTCGGTCGGCCGCACCGACCTGCCCGGCGGCGACCATGCGACCCTGATCCGCTCGATCACCGACAAGCTGCTGCCGCTCGGCGACAACATCGGCTTCATCTGCGGTCATGGCCCTGGATCGAATATCGGCCATGAACGCCGAACCAATCCGTTCCTCAACGGCGCTATGTAACATCGGCACCATGTACGTCTGAGGCGCGCCGCATCCACATCAGGAATGCGGCGCAGAGCACAATCGAAGCAGCAAAGATCGCAAACGCGGCCAGCAGTGCCGCGTGGTCGGACATAGTCTCACGAACCGCGAAGAACACGGCGCCGACTGCGGCTACTCCGGCGGCATTGGCGATCTGCGTTGTCGTGCCATAGAGCCCAGAACCCGCGCCGGCGCTCGATGAATGGACAGTGGACAGCACCGCGCTCGACAGCGGCGCCATCACCAGCCCCTGCCCGTAACCGAACACGACCAGCAACAGCACCAGCGCCCATGACGGCGGCTCGCGCAGCCATCCAATGGCGAGCGCCAGCATGGCAAGGCTCGCGACCTGCAACGCGCATCCCTCGATCAGCACCAGCATGCCACGATGCCGTGCCCGCACCGCGCTGTGGCGCGAGGCAACGACAAAGGCCAGTGCCAGCGGCACCACGACCAGGCCAGAGAACAGTGCGCCATAGTGCAGCGTGGTCTGCATGAACAGCGTCATCACGAAATAGAACGAGAGGTTGGCGAAAAAGAACCAGAACACCGCGCACAGGCCACGCAGGAACGCGCGATCCTCCACCAGCGCCAGATCGATCAGCGGCATGCCTCCCCGCTTTGCCACGCCGCGCTCGAACCGCATGAACAGTGCGACGATTCCAACGCCCACCGCCATCGCTACCCACACCGCAAGCGACCAGTTCAGTTCTCGTCCGAACAGCAGCGGCCCGATGATGCACAGCAAACCGACAAACAGCAGCAGCGCACCGGGCAGGTCGAGCCGTGTTCCGGTCCGGTGCGACGTCGACGGCATCAATCTCCATGCGGCAACCATGATGGCCACACCGCATGGGACGTTAACGAAAAACACCGAACGCCAGCCGAGACCAGCGGGGTTGAGCGTGACCAGGATTCCGCCCAGCAGAAAACCCGCGGCGCCAGCGAGGCCGAGGACAACACCATAGATCGCAAACGCCCGCGCGCGCGCATCGTCGGCGAACAGCACATGAAGCGTCGCCAGCACCTGAGGCACCATCAGCGCCGCGGTGGCGCCCTGCGCGGCACGGGCGATGATCAGTTCGGGACCCGATTGGGCAAGCCCACACCACAACGATGTCAGCGTGAATCCAGCAACGCCGGCAAGAAAAGTGTTTCGCGTGCCGAAGATGTCGCCGAGGCGCCCACCCGTCACCACCAGCGTGCCATAGGCGATGAGATAAATCGCAACGACCGACTCGATCTCGGCGGCGCTGGCTTGCAGCTCGTGCGCAATAGTCGGGATCGCGACGTTGACGATGAAGGCATCGACCCCGAACATGAATTGCGCCGCGACGACGGTGGCGAGAATCCACCAGCGACGGCTGCCACTTTCACTGGCAGCTTGGGACGATACAGCACGAGCTTGAGATGTCTGGCAGACGGAAAGTTCGGACATAGTGCACCTGATGAATGGCGTTGCGCCAAGTCATCTCACCGTCCTGTCATGCCGTCGATTACGTCCGAGGTAATGGACGGTCACCACGCCAATGCTTCGCGGGAACAGATTTCATCCGTCCCGCTTCAGCGCCGCCTTGAGAGCCGTCGCCGCCGAGGCGTAACCGCCCTGGGCGCCATCGACGAAGTGAAAATGGTCCGGCCGCGATGCCGCCAGCGTGAAGCAGGTCATCATCGCTGCGTCCTGCCGATGCAGCCCGTAGCGAATCGTGCCGCGCTGAGCGGCTGCAGTGAGATGAGCCTCGATCTCATCGGCAATCTCAGGAGTGCAGTCGATCACCATGCGCAATCCGTCATCGAACTTCCTGAAATCGGAATTCTCGACGACCTGTTTCATATAGACGTCCGGCACAAACCCGCCCGCCGAAATGCCGTAACGTATCAGCATATAGACAAACAGCGTCCAGCCATGGATGGCGAGACGACGCAACACCAGCGGCATGCCATCACGACGGCTGCGAGCTTCCAGCTCGGCGCCGATGCCGGCCGTCGGCCAGCTCAATGGCGGACCACTATCCGGCACCGGACGCCCCGCATCCGGACAATTCTCGACAAGGGACACGACGTCTTCGATCGCCGCGCGAAATGCGGCCGGATCATCTTCGCCTGGCACCACGAGGATGGAAAGGATCAGGCCTCGCGATGATGGAATCGGAGAAAAGCGGCACGACAATCCGCTGAGATCCGGCTGCGCACCGGATGCCGCAGGCTCGATAGCAAACTCGCCACGCTTCATCGCGGCATCGGCCCAGGCGAGACCGCCGCCGGAAAACATCGCATAGGACACGTGCGGGGATGGCGCGTAACGCGCCACCCGAACATCACGCCCCTGCGCCCGCACATCGGAGATCGGCACCAGCGCGACACGCATGGTGAGATCGAGCGCCTCGCGCACCCATGTCGCCGTCGCGGCAAGGGCTTCACGGGCCGCCACTGCATCACCAGGCGCGACAGCGAAGCTTGCACCATCACCGCCGAACACGAAGGGAAAATCCTGACTTCCGCGCGCATTGGTGACCGCTGCAATGACCGCAGCGCCCGCCATGTTCACCGCCTTATAGCGATTATCGGCGATCGCCTTGGTCGATTGCACAATGTCCGCGACACCGATCAGCCAGTCATCCGGCAATGGCCGATAGAGGCGCGGGTCCATCAGGCGAGCGAAACCGCGGAACGGCTCGATCGCCCGATAGAAAGCGTTCGTCGCGGCAAGCGTGGTCATGGTCGATGGCACAGCGGGTACGCCTGAATGAAAGATGCATGACGAGAATGACGCCCGACATGGAACCCGGCAAGAGAAGATAAGTTCATCAACCTCATTAACCGGCCATGAAGGATGATCCGCAGAGGAACCGCGCGATTAAGCACGGTTAAATGCTGTCTCCGTATCGGTACTGCAAGGACTGTTCATGACCGGTATTGCACCAGAGCCAGCGACAAAAGCACCTCACGAGTCGGAAGCCGCGAGCGGGAGTTTCGCGGACTCGCGGTCGATCGCTCGCTCCAAGCACCTCGTCATCGCCATCCTGGTCATCTGTGTCTGCTTCTGCGTGACGGCCGGCTGGGTCATCCTCGACGCCCGCCGGATGACCTGGAAACACGCTGAGGAGACCGGCGCAGCGCTTGCTGGCGCAGCCGCTTCGGATATCGAACGCAATATCGAGAACCTCAACCTGTCGCTCGAAGGCGTCATCGAAAACCTGCAGATGCCGGGGCTCGATCAACTTTCTCCCAAGTTCCGTCAGATCCTGCTGTTCGACCGCTCCACCACCGCCCGCCACCTCTCGTCTCTGGTGGTGATCCGCGAGGATGGTTCGGTTCGATTCGATTCCAGGAACCTCAATCCTTCTTCCGAAAACCTTGCTGACCGGGATTATTTCCGGATCCACAAGTACAACGATTTTGTCGGCCTGTTCATCAGCCGCCCGATCCGCTCGCGCCTCACCGGCGCGCAGATCATCGTATTCAGCCGCCGCCTGGCGCATCCCGACGGAAGTTTTGCCGGCGTCGTCGTCGGCGCGATGAAACTCGACTATTTCGAAGACCTCTTCAAGTCGATCGCGCTCGGCCCTCATGCTTCCGTCACTCTCGCCCGCACCGATGGCATCGTGCTGATCCGGTCACCTGAGAATTCCGAGTTCTTTGAACGCGACGCACACCCATCGCGGATCATCGATCTGTTCGGCGAAAAGCCCTCTGGTCATTTTGAAACGCGCGCCACGACCAACGGCCAGATTCGGTTGTTCAACTACCGGCAAATCGGCTCGCTGCCGATACTGGTCGCAATCGGACAGACCGCCGACGACATCTATGCGCAGTGGTGGCCGCAGGCCTATGCGATCGGCGCGCTGATGCTGGCGCTGATGATGTCGACCATCGCGCTGGTGATCTTCCTGCGACGAAACGAAAAGCTGCAGCGTCTTGCCGAAGCAGAACTGACGGCACTTGCCACGACCGACAGCCTGACCGGCCTCGCCAACCGCCGTTCATTCAATGCGGCGATCGAACGACAGTGGCGCACCGCGCGGCGCGCGTCCTCATCGCTCGGACTGTTGATGATCGACGCCGACAACTTCAAGGCCTTCAACGATACGTTCGGCCACCAGGCGGGCGACCGGCTACTGACGCTGCTCGGCGGATCGATCGTCCGGAATCTTCAACGTCCTGGCGATCTCGGCGCGCGCTATGGCGGCGACGAATTTATCGTGCTGCTTCCCGACAGCACCCTTGAGGGCGCTGAAACTGTCGCGCGCCATATCCGCCAGGCGTTCGTATCGGCGTGTCACGCCGACGACATCGCCTCACGTTACTCACGCCTCAGCATCGGCATCGCCTGTCTCAACCCGTCAGGCGATGAGGACAGCCACACGCTGGTAGCAGCAGCCGACAAAGCCCTCTATCGCGCCAAAACGCTCGGCCGGAACCGCACTGAAATCGCGCGTCCGGATCAGACGACATTCACGCAAAATGAAAATGAGCCTGCGCCCGATCCCCGCGAAGACTCGCGCGCCGGTTCACCGCCGCAGCGGAAAAGCATGTAGCGCGGAGCGCTACCTCAATCCTTGAGAATGAACGTGACCTTGAGATTGACTCGGTACTCGGCAATCTTTCCGTTCTTGATGACACATTTCTGATTGGCGACCCAGACGCCCTCAACGTTCTTGAGCGTCTTGACAGCGCGCTTGACGCCAACCTCGATAGCGTCCTCAAAGCTCTTGGGTGATGCAGAAATAAGCTCGGTCACGCGTGCAACTGACATGATTTTCTCCTGATTGAAATCAAGACATCATCTTTCCAGCACTTGAGCGCGTTCAGCTTATGCACAGGCGACAAGGCGTCAAGCGGGCTCGCACCGCTAGCTTGCGACGCAAGCGCGGCATGGCAGCGCACAAATGTGACACCGACCCCCTGAGGGACGTTTCGGCTGATAGGAGTTGGAGAACGTGCGGGGTTATGCGCGGGCGAAATCAGCCTGCGTCAGCTCGATCGGCTGGCCATGCGGGGTGCGGTCGGCGGCATGATCCCATGCATCCCGATAACGATCCAGCGCATCGGCAGTCGTGACCTGCTTGGCTGCGACCAGCGCTTCCAGCGTCTTGAGCCAATGAAGGTAATAGGTTTCGCCCGTATCGGGGTCGCCTTCAGCCTGCGCACGCTTGATCTGTTGCGCAAGCGCTGCGGCCCATTCGGTCCAGGTGAAAAGGCCCCGCGCATGCAACGCCACGGCCATCGCGAACGCACGCGCCTCCCACGGCTCGCGAAATACCGGGCCTTCGTCATCGCGGGGAATTCCCGGGATTTCGTCGGTGGCCCGTTTCGCCGCAACGTGATCGACTGTCATTCTGCGCGCTCCAGATAAGATTCCCACGCATCGACAGATACTGTCGAAGTTGCGTCGGCGCGATCACCCCATAACTCCCGGCCAGTGAACCGAACCGTGTAGAGCCATTGCGGATGTTCGCCTTCACCATGCGCATTGCTGTCGGGAAAGACATGAGCGCCATGAAGACGGTCGATCACCCCGACGTGACCACGCACGTAGCGCGGCAGCCGCGTATGGCCCTCGCGTTGAATATTCTTCGCACGAACGCGATCACCGATCGCAAACAACGGCTTCGTCGTCGTTTCGCGCTCGGTCGGTCCTCCCTTGCGCAGAACGGCCGCGACATTCTCTGGCGCCAGCACGCGCACGTCCGTCCGGCGCGGCAGCATCGCGCGACCGGATTCGATTTCCTCACGTGAGACCAGGCTACGCTCTTCCATCAACTGTTCGAGGCCGGCGAGCCATATCTGATAATAGCTCTTGCTGAGATAGTTCGCGGGCGAGCGGTTCTCGCGGGCGAACCGCGACATATCGATATTCCAGCCGCCGGGCGTCGCCATCGCGAGCGTCAACGCAAACGCGCGGCGTTCCCATTCCGCATGGAAAACCGGTTCGTCGACTTCCGGCCTGACCGGCCCGAAGCCGTCGACCCCGCCCATATCCTGTGCGCCATTCATGCCGCCTGCTCCGGCAATTTGGCGAGACCGGTCCCGATCATGCTGTCACGGGTGACCAGGTCGGCCAGTTGGTCTTCGCTCCAGCCTTCCGTGCCTTTCGGGCGCATCGGCACCACGAGATAGCGAATCTCGGCGGTGGAATCCCAGACCCGGATTTCGGTATCCGTTGGCAATTCAATTCCGAAATCGTGCAACACCCCACGCGGATTGATCACGGCGCGCGAACGGTAGGGCGCGGACTTGTACCAGACCGGCGGCAGACCCAGCACCGACCACGGATAACAGGAGCACAGCGTGCAGACGACCATGTTGTGCAGCCGGTCGGTATTCTCGACTGCCACGATATGTTCGCCCTGGCGGCCGGCATAGCCAAGCTCGGCGATCGCCGGCGTGGCATCGGCAAGAATACGTGCACGATAGGCGGGATCGGCCCAGGCCCTGGCGATGACGCGCGCGCCATTGCGCGGCCCGACCTTGGTTTCGTAGGTCTCGATCAACACATCGAGCGCCGCTGGCTCGACATAGCCCTTCTCGGTCAGAATGCTCTCGAGCGCGCGCACCCGCAGCTCGGTCTCCGACAGGTCGGAATGATCGTGGTCGTGATGATGGTGGTGATGGTCGTGATCGTGGCCAGTCATGATCGCGAAGGTTAAGCCTCGCCCGAAGGCATGTCGAGGGCGACAGTTAGCCCCATTTGCATGGGTCGCGTGACCGCACGCAAAAGACCCCATCTTCGCCTTCGGCCCGTTGCCCGGGGCCGGCCAATCGGCTAAATGGGGGCGAGACGCACCCGTAGCTCAGCTGGATAGAGCGTTGCCCTCCGAAGGCAAAGGTCACACGTTCGAATCGTGTCGGGTGCGCCATTTATTTCAAGAACTTACACAATTGCGCCGAAGTTATCTCAGGAGCTAGGTAAGCGGCAGGTAAGCGGCGTGGTGCATTTCGCGCACAAAAGGAATCTTACGATGATTGCAAAGATGGTGCTGGCGGCAGCCTGTGCGCTGCTAGCTACAAGCTCGGTCGCGAACGCTTGGGATGGCACAAACACGAACACTGGCGCGAGCGTCGAAATCGAACAACGTCAATTGGTCCGCTCGGGTGAAACGATCGACGTGTATGACAGCAATGAGGGCTACAAGTCCTACGACATAGACAACATCATGCGATACGGGTCGACGGTCGAGATCGAGGCCACCGATTCCTCGACAGGCGAAAGCACTACGCTGGAGATGGACGATAACTAGGGCGCGCATACCAAACATCGCTCAAGCATCTCAACGACGGGTTACAGGCTCGACGCCCCATGAGGATTCCTGACCATTTCAATCATTCAGTTCTCTTTCTCGGGTATCGCGGGGCCGGCGACACGACCGCGATCGATTGTAAGGGCACGGGGTTTCTTCTGGAATACGGAGGCGACGGCTACTTAATCACAGCGAAACATGTGTCGCACGAATTTGGAGGTGACCCTTTTGCCGTCCGGTTGAACAAGACAGACGGATCTTCCGAGACTGTTGATCTCGACGAGATGGAATGGATCGAACATCCGGACCCAACCGTGGACCTCGCCGCCTTTCCGATGCACATCGGCTCGGCCGAGTACGAGTGTTCCTATTTGCCAGGTGATATGCTCGTCACGGATGAGATCATGGAGAGCGAGCACATCGGTATCGGGAATTTCACTTACACGGTAGGCTTGTTCCGCTTACTTTCGGGCGAACGTCGAAATCTTCCAATCGTTCATCTCGGCCACATTGCTATGTTGCCGGGAGAAGAGCGCATTCCTATCAAGGATTGGAGGGACGCCGCCAATGAACGCCGGATTTCTGTCGAAGGCTACCTCGTCGGCTCACAAAGCCTGAGCGGCCTCAGTGGCTCTCCAGTATTTGTTCGCTCGGAGGTCTTCCTGAATCTATCGAGCTTGATTGCCTCGAAGAACGGCTCCCAGCCGCCAATCGTCGTGGGTGCAAAGAACGACCTTCGCTTGCTAGGAGTCTGGCAAGGCGCGTGGGATGCGCCAGCCGACCAAGTCAGCGCATTTGAATACGGAAAGCCTGTAAGAGTTCCAATCGGGACAGGAATAGTGGTGCCGAGCCAAAAGATTATTGAGATGTTGGATCAGAAACACGTGAAGGACGAGAGAAACGCATTTCTAGCGTCATCGTAGAAATTGATGGGGTCGGAGATTGGGCAAGGAGGAGAAGGCGGCGACACCGCGTAGGCATCACTATGTCCCCCAGTTCTACCTTCGTGGCTTCGTCGGGGAGAAAGACCAACTCTTTGTGATCGACCGGCCATCCGAAAGAGCTTTCCGCACTCCGCCGAAAAACGTGGCTGCGGAGCGAGATTTTAACAGGATAGAAGTCGAGCGGATCGAGCCAGAAGCAATCGAAAAGGCGCTTGCAGAGTTTGAGAGCAAGATTGCTCCGGCGCTCGAACGGATCAAGAAGGTTCAATCGCTCATAGACAGCGAGCACCGGAACGCGCTCATGAATCTCATCAGTGCGCTCGCGATCAGAAACCCTCGCATTCGTTCAACGATTAATGACTTTATCGGTGAAGTGGCGCAGGCGGTCATGGAGATAGGCCTGGCGACGGAGGATCGTTGGAATACACAAGTCGAACAGATGAAGAAGGAGGGCGTATGGGACGAAGAAGCGAACGTCTCGTATGCAGACATGAGAAAGCTGGTCGAGGAGCGCCGACACAAGATCGAGGTTGCGAAAGAGTTTAACGTAGCCGTTGAGCTTGATCAGCAAAACGAATTGCTGCAACACCTTGCAAACCGGAAGTGGCAGATCATCGTCGCCAATGAGAGATCTGGCGGCTTCGTTACCACTGACGTGCCCGTGTGCATCCGATGGAGCGATGACCAGGACCACGGCATATATTCACCTGGCTTCGGAGTTTCCGGAACAGAGGTAATATTTCCGCTTTCCACGAAGCTTGCCTTACGCGGCTCCTTCGAAGGAGAGGAGAATGTGGTGGAAGGCGACCTTTTTACTGTCGGCGGCATCAACAGCATCCTGATCAGCAACTGTAACAATCAAGTCTACGCACATGATCACTCGTTTCAGTTCATGCGACCATTACCTCACGAAATCGGGAGCGGCGCCACGCTACTACAGGACAAGAACTTTCTGGCAGCAGGCAAGAAAAACGTTGTTGCGCTACGGACCACACGGCAGGATTAGCTCGATCGGCAGGATTCGCAACGCTCTCGTCAGATCAAGCTCTCTTTCGTTTCGGCCTCCCTCTCGCGCTTGAACGCACAGGGACAAGAAGCGGCTCCTCGATCGGCAAAACTTCTTGAACCTGCTTCTTGCCGCCGCTGATCGGATACTTGAACTGCGGAGAACGGCGCATTTCTTCGGGGCTGATTTCGATCGGCCGGCTCTTGCCGCGACGCGCTGCCGCCGCAGCCGAAATGATGTCATAGACCAAGGGCAGATTTGGCTTCTGGCCCGCCATCAACTCCTTGACGGTGCAGATCTGCACGCCTGGCCGCAGCTTGCCGCCAGCCTCGACCGGCTCAGCCTCCCGTGCAGCTTTTACCATTGCCGATGTTGGCTCGTGGAGAGTGACGAAGACACCTAGCTTCGCCTTTTGACTGTGCATGGTGCCAATCAAGTCGCGGATGTGGTTGGCGTGGATATTCTCACCGCCTTTTACGGACACGATCGCCTGCCCGATATTTCTGGAATCATCCTGGTAATAGATCAGGCCGTCCACACCCTTGTCAGCGCCCTTTTTGCCCCCGTTGCGTGGCTGACCGTCCACCAACGTGAGCGCCCAAAGCTGGAACTGATGAGGATCCTCTGCAAAGAGTCTTTTCGCACCATCCACATCACGCGGAATGCCGTCCACTCTGTAGTGGACACCGCGCCGTAATCCCATGCGGTTCAACCGACGCTCAACAACGTCGATCGCCAACACAGTTACATCAATTCCGATCCACTTCCTGCCGAGCCGTTCGGCGGCTTCGATTGCCGTTCCACATCCAGCAAATGGGTCTAAAACAACGTCGCCGGGATTGCTGGCAATTTTTATGACGCGTTCCAACAACGCCAAAGGCTTTTGCGTGGGATAATGTAGCCGCTCCTGCGCTTGCGAATTTAGAGGCGGAATATCTACCCAAACATCGTCCAGCGGTACGCCGCGCTGCACATCCAGGTATCGCTTAAACCTTGGCACACGTCCCGGCGCACTCTGGACAACAAGACCATCCGCGTAAGCCTTCTGCATACGGTCCTTTGTCCAGCGCCAGACACGCGTAACGCCGAGAAACTCGTAAGTTAGGTTGGGCCGATTTGGATTAGGATTGATAAGATTATCGAGCTGATACCGCCGCCCATCTTGGTCAACGTGCGAGTATTTCTCTGCGGTCTTTTCAGGGAGATTTAGGGGATCATATGGCGTGAACGCATGATCTTCATTCCATGTATTTCCTTCACCAGCATAAAATAGAAGAACATCGTGATTTGTAGGCAAGCGCCGTGTCATTAGCGATTTCCCGGTCGATCGCCGCCAAATGATTTCATTGCGGAATGTCCCGTCGAAAACTTCATCCATAATAATTTTGAGATAATGGCTGGCGCTCGCATCGCAGTGCAGGAATAAGGACCCTCTAGGCTTTAGGACGCGCCTCAGCTTGATCAGGCGAGTTGTCATCATGACCAGATAAGCCATGAGGTCGCTTTTGTTCATGTAATTGTTTAGGGCGGTTAGGATACTTGCTGCTGGTGAACCACTCGCAATTACCTCCGCGAGAGCTGCATCGGTGGACAAATTCCACCGCCATGAGTCAATAAATGCTTGGTATTGGGCTTGTGCAGCCTCCCCATCCGGGGACTTGTACAGTAGGTTGTACGCCGCCTTGGAATTAAACGGTGGATCCAAATAAACAAGATCGACGCTTTCGGCATCCATCTTGGAGAGCCATTCGAGATTATCCCCGAAATAGAGCCGGTTGGCAGCATTCTTTTTCTGAGACAATGTAGACCCCCGTTTCCCAACGGGAATCGATTGTCCGGCGCAACCGCTAATATCATTTCACCGTCAACGAGCTGGGATGCTTATCAACGCAACTCCTCACGTTCATAGTTAGCGAACCGTAAAAGAGGGGCAGGCTTGCTTTCCCCGCTTCCTCAACCTCACCGTCGCCCCGCCGCCGTTCTCTGCGAACTCAGCGCCCTTCACAAAGTACGAAGGCGCTTATCTCTTTTGCTCGATCAGCAAGGTCAGCGGGATCCAACCGCTTATCGGCTACCGCTCCCGATTGTATCGCGAGGTTGTTCGAGCCCAGGAATGTCGCGAGGATCGCAGCCTTCACGGCGAAGTTTACATTCTGCGGTAGATCACCACCCTGAAGGGCAACCTTGAGCGCATTGAGCTTCGCGCTCACAACCCCAACGACATTCCCACTGTTATCCAAGAGCGGCCCACCGGAATTTCCGGACTGAACCGGCGCCGATATCTGGAAATAGCGGCTATCGTCCCCCAAACCAGCGAGCGCGGTGACATTGCCCAGTGTGAAATTGCCCGATGTTGAAAGCAGGTCGGAGTGGGGATAACCAAATGCTGCGACACCTTCACCCAATCGAGCGCCGATCCTAAGCTTTGCGACATTCTTTGGAGTAGCCGACGTTTTCAAAAGCGCTAGGTCGTTTGTCACGTCCGATTTAACGAGCTTTGCAGTCTCGACGATCCCATCGCTCGTTTTGATCTTGATCAGATCGCACTTGTCGACCACATGAGCATTCGTCACCAAGCTCCCGTCGCTTGAGACAAAAAAGCCAGTGCCGCTGGAGAGACGAGGCTCTGTCGTTGCCGACTTCGGCTTAGCTTCAGACGGCGGCGTGGGCTCTGATGGCGTATTGCTAGCCGTATTCGCTGCCGAAAGATTCTTGCCGGGAACGGGCGGGAACGGCTTGTTGAGCATTTCTGACCACAATGAGCCGGACATCAGCGTGGCAACTCGATCGCCGCTAACATCGCCGTTTGCATTATTCCAAAACAACGTGAAGCCGGTCACGTTTGCGCCGTCTTGATGATAGCGCGCATAACCATCGACGTCATTTGCGGTCGTGAACGAAATAACAAACCAGTCTCGTCTCTGCACCTTGTAGTGAATTTTCGCGCCCTTGGACGTCAACACGTTCATCAAGCCAGCGAAGTCATCGCCAATGCCCATGTTCGACATCGAGTTGAAGTTCACAACCAACCTCTTATCCGGGTCGCGCCATTCGATTCCGAGCGAGGTTCTCTTGCTAGCAAGGCCGAGACCAACCGGCACCCAGATTGCAACAGGGCGAGACGGATGTTTGATCCGCTGGAATCCCCATAGGTCGAACTTCTTGGCTGCTATGGAATAGAGGTCGTTGAGTTGCGCTTTGTCCAAGACCCCGGTCTGAGGATAGCCATTTTCCACCTGAAACTGCTTCGTCCCAGTGAACAGCCTGCTGTTAAATGTCCCCACAGGCACGCTGTTGTAGTAACCAGCGGCGGTCAACAGCACTTCTAGAAATACTCGTGTGTCTTGCTTGAGCGACGAGAACGCCGAGTCGGCTTCCGGGTATCCAGGAAGCTGTTTTGCATGGGCGGCCATAGACAATCCAACCGTCAGAACGATGGCTTGGACAACACGGCAAATAGAGACCTTCATTTCAATGACTCGTACTCATAAGCGCGGACGGGCAATTGTCCTCTATAGATGAAATCCAACTAGTAAAGAGAGTATGTTGCACGTGAGCTATCGTTTGCTTCGGTTACCTCGCTCTGCTGCAATTCTTCGAGATAGCTATTCCTCTGTTTCAAAGTCCGACCATTCAAGATCGCATACGACCTCTGCTTCCACGGTCGTTTCTGTGCTGAAATACTTCGCGTTCTCGGCCAGCAGTTTTCGAGCGGCCTCTTCAGCCTCTTCCTTGGAGTTGCATTTCTTGCTCACGATGTTGTCCGAATGACCAGAGTGGGTTGTCCGATCCCACCGAATTAAATCAATTGACGCGTACCAAATGCCCTTCCCGGTTCGATAGCGGCTGGCTATCTCACGCCGCCGATCCGCAGCCTCAGCCACAGCTAGCCAGACTTTGTTGTCGGAATACTTAGAGGCCCGTTTGCGCGCCTCAAAAGCGATACCCTTAAATGCAGGTTCGGAAAGATGCTCCATTGCACCTTCGATGCCGTAAACATGGGTGGCGATTTCGTCGATCGCGTTCTTGGCTTCGTACGTCAGCGGAATCGGCTTTGGTGATATCCCATGAGCTTGCTGAGCCTGTGGGGCTCCTGCTCGTTTGCGTTTCCATATGTCATCCGCGATCCGATCCAGATCTTCCTTCGACAATTTCCATCGGTTTTCGCGCTCCCATTGGTCACGCCGCAACTTAGGTGAGAGATCTACGATCTTCGAAGGAGCCCGACGCTCTGCCCGCTCGAGGGCATCAAATGTCTCTATGGCTTGGACAAAGCCATCCTGAAGCCCGCGATGCACTTGGCCCTTTTCATCGAAGGTTAAGAAGGTACCCTCCGCCCGAACAATGCGGACTGGCTTACCATCGCCGACCTCCAGATAAACCTCAGCGGTCTTTTGCCTGGTGCCGGCGTACTGAGGCATGGCGTCCTTGCCATGGACGAGACCCTCTACGAGCCGCTTGGAAAGCCGCTGAAGGCCATCTTCAGCAAATAAATAGAACCGTATCGATACGCTCATAGATGATCCCTGCCCGTGCAGCCTGATGATTCCTCAACTAAGAGCATGGAACAAGTGCACACCGTCGCAAGCCGTTGGCGCCTTGGACCCGCGTACCCGAGGTAGCCAACGGGCCGCTTGCTCCCCCCACCATAGATGCTCAAAAATGCTTCTGGGCTGGAGGAAACAATGCGGGTGGGCGGAGTGATCCTGGCGGGATTGGCCGTTGTCGGCGCCTACGCGCTTGGCAGCTACAATGCCGATCCACCCAAGCCAGCCTCACCAATATCCTTGGTTGAATCGCCTGCGCCGCAGCCTCGGCAGAAAGCGCCTGAACCCAAGCGCGCGATAAGCTCTCTGTCGCCCCCTTCCGATCCGAAACCCCGCGCGGCCACGCAACGGCCCGCAGCTCAAGAAAACCGGATCGACAAAAAGGCGGTTCTATCTGCTGCGGCTATTGCTGCGCTGATCGTGGCAGCAAGTCGCAACGCGTATTACTCCACGGGAAGGCCCTGCGCTTGCCCTGACGATCGAATGAGAAACGGGAGGCGTTGCGGGAGCAAAAGCGCCTACTCAAGACCCGGCGGCGCAGCACCTCTCTGCTCCCCCAGCGACGTGTCGGCCGAAATGATCGCTGAGTATCGGCAGCGATCTGCCATGCGGTGATGTGCATCGTTGGTGGTCACCATGACACAGCGACCTGATCTCAAAGTAGTCGTCGATAACGCGGAGCACAAACCTCCGGTCTCACCACCTGGGGAGCCGCCTCAGAACGATCTTCTGCAAACACTTCTCGCATTTGCAATCAGCCTGCCGTTGTGGGGACTTATCGGTTGGATCATGTGGATGTGGTGGACCGGGCGCATGTAATTTCCATCCGACACTTCGTGCACCACCGCAGAGATGACAGCGATTAGATAGCGCTCAATTGCCACCGCCAACATGCTGGCGAGAACCGTGGTCGAAACGTGAACCTACGCGCGTCAGAGGATTAGCCAATGACAAAGTCTCTAGCAGACAGACGACCTATTGTCCGCCTTGCTTTCAGCCGGAGTGAGGTAGCGCTTTCAATTGGCGTAAGTGCCGGATCCGTCGATCAAATGGTTGAGGAAGGCGTATTGCCGCCGCCTAGGAAATGGCATTCCCGGAAGCTGTGGCTTGTGTCTGAGGTCGAAGCCTATCTCAACGAGTTGCCGATCGATGGTGAAGGACAATCAACGCGAAGGTTCGGTGATCGCTTGGGGGAAGCTTCATGGGAACCCAAGAGCGAACCCGTCAAAGGGTCAGGTGGATATGTGATCATCACCGACCCCGACCATCCGCTAAAGAAACACTATGATCAACTCGGCTTCGACCCTGCCGCTATGGGCCAAGATGATATGTCCCGTTTGATGGCGGCGGCGGAGGCTCGATGGAAACAATCTATCCTAGGCACGCCTTTGGGAAAGCGTGAGCGCAGTGTGCTTGAACAACTTGCCCGCCATGGTGCCGGCGTCATGGTGGACTTCAGGACCATCAAAAATTGTGGGCCGGACACTTCGGACAGATTGGCCGCACGTGGCTTTATCGAAATTCGCCACCAGAAGGCGAACCCCGATAGGCTCGCAGGCTACATTCTGACCAATTCTGGGCTCAAGGCATGGCAGGCGATAGCTTCAAAAGAGCGCTAGATGTCAGACGTTAGTCTTCCCAAACGACCAAAAGCAAAAGCGAAACGTAAGCCCGGTCGCCCCCGCATCGAGCGGACCCAGCATATTGTAGAAATTGAGCGCTGGGATTGGGACTACATGTTTATGATCGACGAAACCAAATTCCGAACCGAGCCCTATTTCGACTGTCGCCAGCTAAATATTACTGGTCAACTAATTAAGCCAAAGTCATCGCGTGATACCCAAGTGGAAGTGACATTTTTCCCGACCCAATCGTTGTCGGAGTCTGAAAGAAAATCTCACGAGCCAAAATCCGTCGGACATATAACGCATCGAGGCAAAGACTATCGTGCCAATTTGCATATGCCGGCGGATATACTTGGGCCGGTGCTGCAGATGCTAATTGCAAAGCGATATCGCTTCATCTTTTTGACTGCTGAGAAAAGTTTTCGTGGAGAATCTTCAGTTAGGGGCTATCGACTTTCGGAATCGATAGATGACGAAGATGTCTCCTTCGGAGCATAAGGACGCTGAAGCTCGAAGTAGAGTTGGAAATGCGTTGATTGCTTTCATCGACCGCGGTTTGGGTGCCTCTCCTGGGCTGGAAAATCTCTTCATTTGTTGTCATTAGACACCGCCTATTCGACCCCGCGATTTTAACATTCTTTAACATCCGAATGACGCCCGGGAGCCTGCAGAACCCTTTCATTTCCTTTCATTCGTGCCCTCTGATTTCCTCTAATTGGCTGGGCTCGCACTTAACAATTCTTAACATCAGAGCGCGCGCTCATCGCCTGCTCGAGCTGCGCGAAATGCTGTCATTTGTTGTCACTGCAGTTGTCCGGAATTTCCGGACAACTGGCCTAGGTCGAGCAATGCCGGCTTTGATTTTCCTTTGATAAGATTCAAACAGAGAGCCCCGGCAGATACTGACATTTGCTGATAACGCCGCCTGGCTACCCCGGCACCCCATACGGACCATGCCCCAAGAACCTGACATTTCCTGACGTCGGCGCAGTCGGAAATGCTCAGATTTGCTTTAGCAGGCCTCCCCATAGTCCCTCACCCGCCGCCAACAATCCTCGCCGGTCTCGCGCTAAATCGAATCCGACATACATGACATAGCAATGCGACGGCGCACCGCTGCGGCTATTAGAGAGGATGTATCGCAATGCCCAAGGGTGATCTGACAGAGCGCGTTATTACCCCCATGAGTGAAGCACTTGTGGAGGCGATCGATACCCATCGGTTTGAGAACCGGCTTCCTTCCCGCTCTCAAGCCATTCGGGCGCTTATTGAGAACGCCCTCGCCGCACCGCAGGCACAGGCTGGCAGCGCCTTCGCTAGTTCACCTCCCCGTGCCCTCTCCGAGCTCATCGCGTCGGCATGATCAGTCGAGAGGAAATTCCCCTCGACTGCCTGGCTTCCCCGATCCGCTGATTTCAATGCACGAATTTCAGTGGCGCTGAATATTGCACCAACCTTCCGTACCACCTGTTCTGCAACATCCTCTCCGCGGCCTTTAAGACCCCGCCCATGCGTTTGCTGCTGTAAGCAAGGGGTCAGATGATCTTTTCGACGACGCGCCAGAAGAGCCTATAAAAGGCCTGCACTGCTTTGTTCATTGCCTGTCCGACACGCTTGGCCGCGGTCTCCTCAGTCCACGATGCTGCGGGTAGTGTCCTCATTTGTCCTCAAGGAAGGAGGCATTGCCTTGGACGTTCAAGGGCTGCCGGCCATCACTCGCCGTTCAGCACATTAGGATTTTGTGCAAGTGCGGAAGCGGTTGATTTACAGACCATCGGTCCAGGTTTTCTTCGCCGGGCCTGCGGGGATCATTTCCAGCCATAATGCCAATTTTTCTAAGCTTCCTCGTCACTTGCAGTATGTGCAAATTTTGCACGAACTGCACTCGGGTCCAACTCACCATCGTCAAAGATGTTTGCAGCGTACTTTGTTACGCCGATTCTGCGGGCTGAAACGTTGACATTAGTTGACCTCGGGAAGCTGCGAGATCGCCGCAATGATTGCAGCGCCAAAATCGTGCCAATGATTCCCGCGCCCCGACATACAATCCATTTCAACGTACATGGCATAAGCAGCCGACTTGACCCTTGACGCGGTGTTCTTGGAGTTCGGACACCCGGTCACGGATGTTATCATTTGCTATCAGCCGGGAGGCTTAGCATTACTTAGCAATCGGGAAGCGGAACTCTCAGACGCTCCGAGCCCTGTGAAGTACTTGGAGTCCTGAGGCGCGCCCAGCGATGTCTCGATTTGTCATAAGGGCAGACGCCGCCACCGTATCATTTAACGTCGAGCGAGCCGCACGCACCGAGATCAGGACATGGCCACGAACCTGAACATTTCTGAACAATCTGGGACCGGCCGGCTTCGGCCGCATTCCCTTCGACCGATTAGCCGCTCGAACCTTGACAAAACTTGACTGTCGTCGAGCAGATCGGCTGCTGGCGACCCGCCCATATCGGGCCGAACCAAACTATCTATCCAAATCTTCGCTGGTCACATGCAATCCGTAATGATCGAGCAGCTTATCCACCTTCACCTCGATGTTGTGCAGGTGCCAAAGTTGGCCTGCCCCAACAATCGCAACAAACACTGCCGCCGTATTTTCAGAGTATGCCGCTGCGGCAACGAGGCCAAAAGCTACAAATGCAATCAATGTACGCGTTTTCATCGGACGCCTCTCCAAACTGGCAAAATAAACTCGTGTCTAGATTGACTATCTCTTCTGTTTGAGCGCCACACCCGCGCCGACAGCAATGTCCCCATTGCTCAGGAATCGTACGCCAGCTTTCTCCAGTGCTTTTACCAGTTTCTCGCCAGTCTCAGGCCGCCCTCCTATGGGTCCGTCCTGCGATTCGAGTCGAGCTATCGTCGGCTCAGAGATTCCTGAGGCGTCTGCCAGATCACCCTGAGACCAGGCCAATAGTGCTCGGGCCGCTTTAATTTGCCTGATTGAGATAGTCATCCAGTCACCAATTGATAGAATTTCTATTGACCGATCCGAACCTGCCGTGTTAATAGAAATTCTATCAGACGGCAGGTCGGGGGACAATCCTAATGACAGTCAAAGGCACCATTCCGGTGAACGGCGGAGCTATGCCCAAACTCGACCGCAGGGCGGTCATGGCGCGAGCCTGGGCCATCTTCCGCGAAACCTACAACTATCCGGCAATCGAGTTCTCCAAAATCGGCCGGCCCTGCTTCGGCTGGGCACTCCGAAAGGCATGGGCCGAGGCTCGCGATGCCGCCCGGGTCGCGATAATCCCGGCCACCAACAGAGCCGCGCGGATCGCTGTCCTGACCCGGACGATCGAATTGGCCACCTACAATGAAAGCTGGCCGCAAGCTTACCGCGAGATCAGCGCCTCGCGCGCTGAGATCGCTCGTTTGTCTCTATGAAAGGAGAGAATGCCATGAATACCAATAAGTCCAATGCAACCCGCCCCGCCTCGGTGACTGCGGGCAACGCCGCTACCGCACTGTCCGCGCTGTCTTCAATTCAAGCGGAATTGGCCGACGCAGAATTGGTGTCTAAAGGCCGTACCATGGACCGCTTTATTGCGGACTACGAGACAGCTCACGCAATGTATGAGCCGCTCTGGGATAAGCGTGAAGCTCTGCTTGCGACCCCAAAGAGAGACGATGAGACATCTCATGACTTCCTCGTCCGAATCGATGAGGAAGTGGGACTTCCGGCGCTGGAAAAGAAACAACAACACCCAACCGATATTATGAACCGCGCCCATTCCGTGAGTATGGCGGTATTGAATGCAAAGGCCACCACGATTGCCGGACTTGCTGTCAAAGCGCGACTGGCAAAATTCACCGCTAAATACCTCTGGGAAGAAGCGGATGCTGACGCCGACTGGGATCATTTGATTCTTCGGAATCTCGTGGATGCGGTCTTGATGCTTGCAGGTCAAACGTCAGAACCGGATGCAGAGCCTGCTATGACGCATTCATCGACGAGTGATCCTGTAATCGACATCCATCGCGAGCTCGAAGATGCTATGGCGTCTTATGACGGCCTTTGCCGACTGCGCTCCCAAAAAAGCGACGTCGAGTTCGAAAATGCTCATGGGGAGCTTACGAAAATCGTACACCGCGTGGAACTGACGAAAGCCACTGATTTAGAGAGCCTCCGACTTAAAGCTCGAGCCCTTCTTTGGTGCAATGAAGAATTGGATTTTATGGAAGGCGAAACCACGGATGTTAAACTCGCCCGAGGCATCATCCGGGATCTGATGGATCTGCGGCCGATCTAACATCTGCGGCTTGACCATCACGCATGTCGATATCAGCCCTGCTGCTGTGATGGGGAATGCAGCCGTCACAGCTTGATGAAAGGTGGCTTATGAACGAGATGGTGGAACGAGTGGCAACCGCCCTAGCCGATCTGCCAGGTGATCCTTCGCCTCTCACGATGGCTCGCGCAGCCGTCGCGGCGATGCGCGAACCGACGGCAGATATGATCGCCGCAGCGATTCCGTGTACTGCGGACGATGGTGCCGACTATGAAGCCAAGAAAATTGGCGCTGCCGCCGTGATGAAGCTCAGCGAAGGCAAAAATCTAGGAACGATCGAAGGGCAGATGGTTGAACAAGCCGCCTTCATGGTCCGAGATTGGCGTCTGATGATTAATGCCGCGCTAGACAAATGACCTTCGCCAATCATAGGCCGACCGCACATCTATAAGATGTGGCGGATAATCTTCGACGCGATGAGTGAGTTATTGGCGAAAGCTATGCAGCGCATGCCTCTCTCCATCGCGCAATCAGGTAACTCTCAGGAATTGCACGAAGCCCGCCTCACCAGGCGGGCTTTTTGCTATTCGGCCGAGCGCACGCAGGAGGCACCTTTGTCGCACATAGTTGAATCTGAAAGTTTCCTCCCTAGATGGAGGTCATGCTCTAGCGACGCTCATTTCTAGCTTCATGCGACCGCCCGCTTTCGGCGGAAATATAGAGCACTCCCCGTTCCGAGAACGTAACCCGCTGCGCCAGCATTGATCTGTGCCAACGCGGCGCAAGATCGTGCGAGGTGTACAGATGATGCTGATTAGTTTGGGTGCCATGCTGTTAGGTTGGGTGGCCTTCATTTGGCTTATGGACCCCGACGACGTTCAGAAGCGCACGCATGGTCGCTGGACATCGCATAACCGTAGAGAATGGAGATACTACTAGGAGATCGATCGATGATTACTGGATCACAATGTCGCGCCGCTCGCGCTCTCGTGGAAATCTCGCGCCCTACGCTTTCGAGGAAATCAGGCGTCGATGCTCGCGTCATCGAACGCTTTGAGAATATCGCGGGGCGCCCGAAGATGTATGAGCTTGAAGAGATCAGGAACGCTCTGGAAGAACTCGGGGCAGTCTTCATTCCCGAGAACGGATCAGGTTATGGCGTGCGCTTGAAATTCAGCAACGTCGACGCCGCGCAGATCGCTCGTCTCGAGTGCGAAGGCGGCATCGTTGCGAACGATCGCGTCCCCTAACCGAATATCGCTCATCTGACGAGCGACGCTGCAGATCACGGATGTACTGACTGCCGCAAAAGCTCCGCCAGAAATGGCGGGGCTTCTTTTTAGGTCTGGCGTCACCTTCAATAGAAAACCCCGCCGAGGCGGGCTAACCGGCTGATCCGTTCGCGCAGTCTCGTATCTGGAACATAATCTGCATTTCGACGTATAATTATGTTGCTCAAGAAAAGGAGAAAGATTCGGTATGGCCTTCACTAAATTCGCGCTAGCTGCAGCAATCACGCTCTTTGCCATTAATGGAGCATCAGCAACTCCCTCCGTGACGACAAAGCCAACGGTCAGCAGTTCGGAGATAATCCAGGTCCAACACCGACGCCATGCGGCCCCGCGGCACAGAGGACACCGTCATCACTACGTGCCCGGCCGGCGTTATTCGACCGCCCCGCGCGGTTGGCATCGTCATACGCGACGCCCCGGTGACTGGCGCACCAGAGGATGCGTGATGGTCGGGCCTCTCTGGTTCTGCCCCTAAACGATCGAGAACGACATCGAGCCCGGCGAAGACGCCGGGCTCTTTTTCGCCTAAACAAAAACCCCGCCGGAGCGGGTTTCCCTTCTGTCATCAGAGCGCCGCTGAGGCCGAATTTTCGACAGGGCAAACCTCTTTCCCTCCGAGCAGGCAACCGGCTAGGTAGCCGCCTGCGCTGATCGCTGCGTTTTGCCGCCATCTGATCGCCTGGAAATGGTCACGAGGCGACGCGGAACGGCCTTCCGCCACCATGCGTTTTGCAGAGGTGTGCCACCAATGTCTGAACGCGTTTTGGAGAACGATCATGCGAATTAATCTGATTCCCGCCGTCGCTTTGGTCATGATCGGATTCGCCGCTCCCGCGGCAGCCGCCGACGTCGGCTACGTTCAGGGACCGGTGACCGAGATCTACACCAGGGCTGGACCGCTGCCAGTTCAGGCAGCTATCGACATCGCCAACGGGGTCGGTCTGGTTTCCGTGTCCAGCACGGATAAATGGTTCAATGAGTGGCAGATCGAGGGCCGTGACGTTACCGGGAGCTATATGGAAGTCGATGTCGATGCGCACACCGGCGCGATCGTAAACGTCGATAGGTGACGTCGGTCGCTGGCACGGGAGAGCGAAACTATATCCAGATGAATCGTTCTCGGCGAGGCGATGAGGTAGTTAGTCGAACGCTTCGAATATATCGTTGTCAGATGTGATTTCCGCCAATTTTTTCTGGACAATAGGTTGGCGCCAAGCCCAGAATGGTCAATATTTTTTAGATATTGGCGAATTGCTTTGAGCAGATTGCTTCTCATAAGCGCATTGGCTTGCGCGCAGCTCATGCTTGCACAGCCTTCATACAGCGCCTCGCCAATGCGCGAGAGCGGCGTCCATAACGCGGCAGATCGCAAGAAGCAGATAAAGCGACTACGGCGCGAAGGGATTCTAAGGCAGTACGATGCATCAAAAGCCATAAGTAAAAAAACTGGACGTTCCAGAGCGCTCGTGATTCGAGAACTCATTACAAAGTCTTCAAAACGTCCGCTTATCACTTCACTAGGAAAGCCGGCCGCAAGTGGGAACCGGTCGCTGGTACTGAGTCCTGAAGAACAGCTCACCTTTACCCAGAACAGCCGCCGCGTCTTCACTGATATAAAGCCCTCCCGCTATGGACGCGTGTTTCATCCGCAAGAAATCGTGGGCAAAGACCCGTATTTGGACACGGTCCTGTTAACCGGAAACAATGGCCTTTGCACCGGCACCTTGATCTCTCCGCGACATATCATCACCGCGGCTCACTGCGAGTGCGGTGGCGTCAAAGATATACAGATCGGTACGACTTCGAGGTCTTATCTCAGCAGACCGCTTCTTGCGAAATCGAGGTCGCACATCGCATGCCACCTGCTCAGCCCCGAAAGCAATTGGTCAGCAAACATCTTCAAGGGTGACATCGCGCTTTACACACTTAGCGCACCCGTACGAGGGGTCATCCCCCGCAAAATTGCAACTGAGAAGATGCTGCGAAGGGTGCCGAGCTTTGTAGCAGTGGGGTTCGGCCGCACTTCAATGACCAGAGATGACGCCGGTCGGAAATACAGAAGCCCACCGATCACAATATCTTCTTATGACTGCACAGATCCGCAACGAGGTGTCTGGTGTCAGCCACGTCTAGAAATGAAAGGTGGCGGCCATGACGCTGATACATGCGAGGGAGATAGCGGCGGCCCTGCTCTTATCAGCGGAACAGACGGTCGATTATACCTAGCCGCTGTCACATCCCGTCCCGTTACAAGCGATCGCACCTGCGGAAGAGGAGGCATCTACGTAAAGCTTACAGCCGCACCGTTGCGAAACTGGCTTATCGAGAACGGCGTCCCAAAGAGTTCATTTCAAGAAGACTGATTCAAACGGAGAGAAATATGAAAAAGATTATTGCGGGAGTTTTCGGATTGCTAGCACTCTCATTGGCAGCCTGCACTGAGCAGGATGTCAAGGAGGGCGTCATCCAGGCATGCGGCTTTGTTCCATCAGCCAAGCTGATCACGGGAGTCATTAAAGACGTTGCCGGCGCCCCTCCAGGCGCCGGTGTTGCGATCACCGTTGCACAAGCTGCGATTGATGCAATCTGTGAGGCGGTGAAGAAGAAGGAAGCAAGCAATGGCCGGGCTTACGTTCTCGTTCAATCGACAAATATAACTACAGGCGCGGTGACACTTCGAACGCTGAGCGGACAACTTGTCAGCCGCCATTAATCGCTATGCGAAGGCATTCCACTGCTTGCCTCCAGTTCAAGCCCCGCGCAAGCGGGGCTTTTCCACGCGATCATACCCTCCATGGTGGCAATCACTAGAATAGACCCATCGGAGTGTGTGGTGTTGCCATGCCTTCATTGGGAGGTTTTCAGTGCAGCCTTCAGCCTCGTGGAACGGATATCACCCTCAGTGCACATTCCGTCGGTCTTCCAGGCAATAATCGATAGGTTGTGCGGCGATGAATGAAGCTCTCGATCGTCTTGGCAACGTGCTTTACTGGACATGCAGCGGCATCGCCGTTCTATTTGCTTTGGCTTTGCCACGCACACTCGTTCAGGCTCTTCAAAACGAGCACCAAGGTATTGAGACAATATTCGCAGCGGCGCTACCCTTCCTGATCTCGGCGCTAATGTTCTGGTTGTTTGGGCGAGCCTGCCGATACGTATTCGCGAGCCGATGAGAACCGTCTGTGCGGCGAATTTATGAGGCGGCAGCGGGAGAATTAATCGAAGCGCATTTGAGGAGGATCGGGTGTCCAACACAGCAATTGGCCTTATCGGCTTCATCGCATGGACGCTGACGCTCTTAGTGCTGATGGAGACCATCCGAACCTACATGGTTCTAACGGGCAGAATCCAGGCGAATGGTTTTGTGCCTGGCAACGAAAACCTCTCGCCCTTCATGCAACGTCTAGCTCGCGCCCACGCGAACTGTATCGAAGGGCTCCCGGTGTTCGGCGGTTTGCTGATCGCTGCCCTCATATTGGACAGGTCAGACGTAACCGATGGGTTGGCATTGTCGCTCTTGGGCGCCCGCATTGTGCAATCAACCATCCATTTGATTTCAACGAGCGCCGTTGCAGTGAGCGCCCGCTTTACGGCCTTCGTCATTCAAATGGGGATCGGCGTTTATTGGGTGATCCGCCTGATATAGAAAACACCGCCCGGGCAAGATGGTCATTTAGGCTGTTCGCGCGATGCTCACGGCCCGACGACCAGTCGATCATAAAGCGCGGCTACGAAGAGCGACGCCATAACATGCCGCCGAAATCCCATTGCGCTTCGAGAACGGTCTAACAGCGAGCATAGGCTCAACCGGTAATCTGGCGCGTGATTTCCTTTCGCCGTGGCGTCGCCGAGGTGGTTATGATTTGCAGACCCTTGGCCACCTTGATCCAACCCGATGGATATTATCCGCTGACGGCAGCCCCAAGCTCAAAATCTGAAAATTGTGCCGGCACGTGCGCGGTTTATGCGAGATCGGCAACACGGGGGCTCAGATAATTTTGATGTTGGCGATGTGCCTCATCACATTGTCAAAAAACCAACCGCGGTCAAACGCCACAAAATAAAAAGTTACCGTGGTGATAAACCAATAAAGCATGAAAGCACCGCGAGTTACCCATCGCGTGTCCTCTTCTTTTTTTATTTTAATTCGATAGATCGCGAGACATCCGATTGCCGAAAAAAGAAGAGCCGGAGCAGCATTTGGCAACCTATCGGCCCACCAATTTGACGTCGTAAAAAGCTCGACAAAGGTGATGCCGCCATCGATTATTTTTTCAGAGAAGTACACAAACAGCAGGCTGGTCACCAAAGCCGCTAAGAAACATGTCAAGACGCAGCGCAATCGATTAATGACCCACGTATATGAAGCGCCCATAGCCAATAGCGCCACACCAACTCCGATGTAGCCGCCAAAGATTAGAACTAGGGACGAGACAAAGTGTTGGGTTAGTGTAAAGCCCGCTTGCCCATAAACGGATTTTGTTATCGCCAAGAAAACGCAAGCCATCAAAAGCAAAAATGCATTGATGGGCGTCTCCTTGTCTGGGCCCGAAGATCCAAAATTGGATTCCGCGATCAGCCCCGACACCGTCTTAAGCGGATCGTCCTTCCAGACATATTCATCGATCTTACTCATGGCAGTCTAGTGCCTCGATGAGATAGGACTTTTGACTGTAAAAGTGCGACCGCTTCCGCCAGCGCCGTTTTTTGCCTCTGTGACCTCAACAGTAAAACCCTTTTGTACTAACAATTCGTCTTCGCCATCCTCTTCGATAGCTGGTGTAGCGATGTGCGGCCCGAGAACAAACGGAACACAAACTGGCAGATCACTTGCCGTATATCCGATCGCTAAAACCCGCCGACGTGCTTCAGCGTTTCTACCGGAGAATGCCCAAACTGATCGCGACTGCGCAGGCTCGTCGGATCGCTGCCCATCAGACCAACGGTGAAACCGTCTCAACGTTGCTTCGGCTTTTCCCTCCAGGTGATAGTCTTGGTACGTGCCATAGTAAACGGTATCAAATTGCGTATGATGCCGACGCAGATTGACGAAATTATCCGGCCGATCCGTGTCTGCAATTGTTCGAATAGAGAGAAATTGGCGCCCCCTATAGGTGGAGGGTGGCGCCACATAAATAAATCGAAGCTTACCGCCAGTGTAATCTTGCATGACAAAATCTGCCCCGAACAGTTTCGGGGTAATCTGCTCCCAACCCTTATCCGTTCTGATGAAGAGCCTTCCCGCGCTCTGTGACGGAGCCTGTGCGATGAGGCCGCCTAGCGCTGAACAGCGATCATTCACCGGCCCTATTACTTCCTGAGCTGCCAGGCTAGGCAGCGAAATCAAAAAAAAACACGCGATCAAGTATCGCATTGCACCCCCCGCAATTAAGGCAGGCAATATGCCCACGATGTGGCGCAAAATCCACCATCTAGAGGCTTTTTCGGGCACCCGGTAAGCCAGAACCGCAGCGGGTTACCTATGCTGCAGGTTCCTTCGTTAGATTGCGCTTACCGCGCGACGGCGGCTTTCTGTCCGGGATGTAGGAGAACTCTTCGGCGAGTCTTTTAAATAGAAGGGTGGCGCTGCCCGCTCGTTGCGCGACAGCGCGGCGGTTAGCGTGCGCTTCATCTCGTATTGCAATTAGATCGACGGCATCGAAGGCTTCAAGCCACCTGAGCCCAGCAGCCGGCCAACTGGGATAGGCAACCATTAGGTCCGAGATCGCCCACACCAAATGCGAGATGATCGCATAGGCGTTCTCTTCGCGTGTTTCCATGAATACGCGTAGGAGGATCAGAAAATGTTCTGGTCCGTGATTATCATAAATCCTGCGCAGAACATTTCCTGCATGTGTTTCGCCCGGTTCCCTTGGAGTCTGGTTTGTGGGCAGCAACCCAATGCCCATGCTCTCGCATAATCGCTCGAAATCATCCATTATGCGCTTCCTATTGAAGGATCTCGGCTCCTCACGAAGGTTTCCCGCGATTGACCGCGTACCGGCTTTTGTTTCTCGGCTACCTAGCGCTTGTATGGTCTCTGATTGACTATCCGCTCGGCTTTTCGCTTTTTGTTTTCGGCGCGGCTTGGCATGCTTCGAAAAGGTTGCCTAACGGCCGAAAGATAATCGAAGCGGAAATCCTAAATCGTCACCTGCGTTGACCTAGCGAGGTTGCCTGGTGCGCAGTCTCCTACTGCGCGAGTACCGTGCCTGTTGGAGCCTGGTTCTCGATGCCCTCTGCTCTATCGCTTTGCTTCTCGTGTCACGCGGCCCTAATCATGGTGATGCCGGAGATGGTGGTTGGCGGCATCTTGTTTACGGGTGTGCCCGAGCCACCCGAAGCGGCAGTTCCACTCATCTGGGGAAGAGTAGCGGACGAAGTATTGCCGGTGAGCGCATGCAGATCACCCGAATACGGTCCCGCCTGAAAAGAATCCGGTCGCTGACTGGTGTATTGATGCGCATGTGCGCCCTGCCCCGCTGGAATCATGACTGTGAAATTCACGTTGGGCAAATTGGCCTGCGCAAGGGCAATGTTCTGGCCTCCCCCGGTCGAGAACCGCGTGTCGCCGTCAATTCCAGACCCGGCCGTGGTGATGCGAGACGTTCCCTGATTGAGGGTCGCGCGCATGCCGCCACGCAAGTCAGGCAATGTGTTCCCACCAAGGATCGTGTTCAGATACGGATAAGTGATCGCGCTGAATGTCGAGCCGTCGCAGTTGAGATACGGCGGAATAGAACAGGCGGTGATCCAATTTGGAACTGTTGCGCCCGCGTAGTCCCAGTATTCGCCTAACTTTCCGAGATTCAGAAATCGAGCTACGGTCCCCAACACCATCACCTGCGAAATTTGTCCTTGAGGCACCGCCACGACCTGTGTTGCGCTAGGCGGCGCAATGCGAACGACGAAGTTGCCAGTGGTTTGATTGTCGATGAAGTAGGATTTGAAAATCGCGGGAAAGATCACATCGACGTTGGCGGTGAGCGCCCCGGTCAGCAGGATCATGGCATTCTGGGCTTGGCTGACAGAAAGAGTTACGTTCGCGTTGCTGAGCGAGATCGATTGGACACCGCCGAAACATGCGTCAATCACCGACGCGTTGCCGTTCAGGGGAGCGTCCCAAGTTCCAGGATTACTGCCGCGTGGTGGGACGAAAAGTTGGATATTTCCTGTGACCGGATCTGCCATGTGTCTTTCCGTGAGCGTGGCACTCGCGTCGTCGCGAGATGCCAATCAATCCGCCAAACGGTGGCAGGTCCGGAAAGACAGTTCTTACGCCATGTCTCAGAGCGGGAATCCTTGACGGCGATTCCAAACCGAAACGTCGCAACGCGACGCAGTGGCAGCGTACATACTCTACATTTTTTTCTGGACTAGTTCAACAAACCTGCTCGTGCTGAACGCGAAATGGCTGCGATGAATCCTTGTTCGATTGGTCCAAAACGCCGGCGAGCAATGATACGGCAAATAACCTGTCCAACGAGGAAGCGATCCGTCCTTCGTTCGTAGAGCAATGCCGCGCGTGCGCATTGCTTGCCTCGCCGGAAATCAATTGCTGCATTTCCAGTTTCATCAATTGCCCATAGATCAATAGCCAATCCGCATTCATCGAATGCGACAAATGGTAATTGCTCGCGCAATTGTTCGATTGCAGTTTTTTTAACTCGGCCATCATTGATTGCCCTCGACCGCTAATCGATCAATTGCCGAGATCAGTTCATTGAATTGGTTCTCATCGTATTGCCTGACCGCATTGAGCAATGCCTCTGGAGTAGCAATTCCCAATTCCGGTAGAGCTTTTGCTCTCCTGG
The DNA here is from genome assembly GCA_044464625.1 of Afipia sp. Lineage (GTDB taxonomy): Bacteria > Pseudomonadota > Alphaproteobacteria > Rhizobiales > Xanthobacteraceae > Afipia. Next base: position 119,183 of record JBIQLC010000010.1, read on the forward strand.
CGATCAGCATCATCCAACTAACCAACAATTTCATTAGAGCAGCGCGAAGGCGCTCATTCTCCTCACGGCTGCCGCGCAGATGGCCGCGTACGGTTCTCAGCTCTCGCTTCAGCCCAACGATCGCGCGCTGTTCCGCTGAGGGACTTACGTGCTCGCGTGCTGACAGCGGGTGTGCCAATCGCAGAATTGGCTTGCTGTGTTTGGAGGAAATCACCGCGGCGCTCCTCCATCCCCGCGCATTGGCATATGCATTCCACAGCCGTGTGGAAGGCTGACACTCATTCCCCCGCAAATGGAACTTAAGCTGGGTGCTTCTCCAAGGCTGAGCGCGCGTTCCCCCGCCGAAGGCGCAGCGCGCGAAGCCGCTGGCCCCGTCGTCGGTGAGACAGGTCCGTGGCTTATTATATATTCTAAGAAGATGGGGCACGGACTTGTCTCATCCTGCCGCTTGCGTCGCCGATACCACTGGGCGCGCGATATTCCCAGCTGCTTCCAGGGTTCAGTTCGGCTCAGGCTCCCAACGAGATAATCTTCCCGAGATTTGGCTCCTGCATCTCGACGCCGCTCAGCTTCCCGTTCCGCGCGTGTGTTCTTCTGCTGAGTCTTACGTTGCCGTGCCGTCACGCCAACCGCGCCGATTGTGCGAATGCGTAGGCGTTTGCGGTCGGCGACTGACAGCGCAATTCTCCATGCCATCTCATCCGGAGAAAGCCAGCGTGCCGCCACAACGGCAGCCTCCGTGACAGCATCAATCTCGTGCACTGCCCAAGGCGCGTGGGTGACGATAAAACCTTCGATCTTTTGTCGAACGTCTCCACGAACCAGTACTAGGCATTCCGCGACCAATTGAATGGCATCCCGGCCGCTCCCATTGTTGGGAAGGAACCGCCCATACCGATCGAGGAGGATGCGCTTTACCTCCCCAGCCCGGAGGCTTCGAACCGAAAGGGGGCGCCCCTTTCTCCGATTGCAGGAATCGCGTTCAGCAGCCCCGTACCTGGCAGCAATCTCTGCATGCAGAAGGTCTTTCCTGGAACCATTCGAGGACCGGACGACATTATGCTGTCCAGTCATCCGCGTGATCCTTGGCCATCACCGGGACAATAAAAAGCAAGCGGCGGGCTATCGATGGCCGGCAACAACAACGGTGTTGCTCGCCAAACCGCAGCCTTCATCGTGCTGGTAGCGTTCGCACGACGCTCACCGGTCTTCTCAATCAGTCCCGCAGCGGCCAGTTCGGTAAACCGAGGACGCACCGAGAAAGGCGTTAAACCAAGGCGACTGGCGGCCTCGTCAGGCGTTAACCCGCTGGGAGTTTCAGCAATGAGCGCCGCTACTCTGCCTCGTACATTCGCGGCGAAGGGGGCGATGGCTTCCGCAGCCTCGCGGGACGTTTCCGACTTGCCGCGATGCCCTGGCAATGCAGGATAACTGGTGCCAAATCCGAACAGATCAGCGGTTGTCTGCTCGGCGATTGTGGGGCGACGCTTCATGCGCACACCTCCGCAATGGAAATGGAGCAGCCCGCAGCAGCGGCTCGGCGCCCTTTTGCGGCCAAAGCGTCGGCGTGAGCATTTGCCACGCAGTTGGAGTGGCCCCTAACCCACTGGAATTGAATTAGGCGCGTATCAGCGAGCGCGATAAGGCGGCGCCAGAGGTCCACGTTGATTATCGGTTTCCCCGAGCGGAAAAATCGATTAGGTCCGCGTGCGCGTGCTAGCCGGTTGGCACCATTCACCAAGTACCGAGAATCCGATACCAAAGTGACTGAGCATTGCAGCGGTAATACTTCGAGCGCTGCGATTGCTCCCATAAGTTCCATTCGGTTGTTCGTGGTGCCGGGCACGCCACCAAAGACTTCAACCCGCGATCCGGCCGCCTCAATAATGGCGCCGAAACCACCGGTCCCCGGATTTGGGGCGCATGATCCGTCAGTGTAGATTACCGCGTGGACGGCTGTTGAGAGCGCACGGCGAGCGTCCCTACACGTTTGCGCCGGGCTGTCAGCGGAAAGTTCCTTATTATTAAAAGGCCGCCGCGATGGCTTTGAATTGCGCCATCGTTTATCCGCTACGCACGCTGCCCGGCTTAGTTGGTCGTAAGGCTCGTAATCATTCCACGCCACAGTCGGGCGCTTTGGACGCGCTTTGCTCCAATCCAATCTGGTCATTGCCCGTACCCCCGGATTGCATTGCGACGGACATTCGTCGGATCGCAACAAGGGGCTTGGATTGGTGAATTGGCGTATTGAGCATTGCAAAGCAATGCGCGCATGCATATTGATGTCATTGCTCTTATCTCGATTTGGCCGCTCATTCGTGGGCGGCCTTTTTTTGTGGCCTGCCCGAGCGATCAGAGGTTTTGCTTAAGCCGCTGCAGTCCGATGCGCCGCCGCTTCGGAAGTAGACCGGACTAGCGGTCCGATTTTGCTCTGAGCCCAAGCATCGAGAGCGGATACGGGGTACAGCGGGATTCGCCCCACCATTTGAAATGGCGGACCATCGGAACTTACGCAGGCCAGCTTCGCCAATGTTTTTGCGGAGCAAGGAATGCCATACTTCTTGTGCACGTATCTGGCTGCTTCTATGCGCCTCAATCGACTCGCCGTTGTTTCGACATCGGCAAGCTGAGTGTAGTTGGTGTCCATCATTGTCCTCTCGTTCTTGCTGGGGATACCCAGCACTCCCGAGAGTTAATCAGCATCGAGATGCGCTTGCTTGGCAGGAAAAGTCCGACAGTGGCGTTTAATTAGTCGGCACAAACGGGCTTACCGATTCTTGCCTTGAGCCTTCCGGTAGCTTTCGCGAACCCGAGCGACTTTCGCGTCCAGGCTATTGCCAGAAATTCTCGCCTCATGCTCGTAGACTACTCGTTTGGCAGCGGCGCGTTCGGAATCAACCTCCCCGCGGGCGAGCAGGTCTCGCATCAATGAAACAAAATCGACTTCATCTATGAGGCGCGGGCGCCCTCTTTTCTTCGCCGGCTCGAAGAAAGATGGCAAATCGAGATCATCGCACCACTGAGCAACAATCGCAGCAGGAGCCCAACAACACCCTACGTAGTGAGTCGCCCAGACATCCGGCCCCATACTGACCACGGCAGCGATATTGTCCGCGGACAATCGTGAAGGCTGAACTACCGGATGCAAGTGAAGCAGCTGTGAGCGCCCGCCAGATTCAAAATAGCCCTGGTTGATGGAACGTAGTAGAGCGGCAAAGCCAGCTAGCAGCTGCAGCTGAGTAAGGTCATCATTGCTAGAACTTTGGTATCGTCCATAGTGAGCTGCGAGGTCGCTCAATCTGACCCATCGCCTTCTAACGAGTTGCGTTTCACTAAAGCGAATATACCGATCTGCGCGCCTTTCGACGGCTGCACGCACCCTCTGTCGCTCTATTTCATTTAGGTCGGCAGCCATCTCCCGCCTCAAGACTTTGACCACCCCGGCGAACGCCGAAACATCACAACCTTGTTGGGCTTACTTCCGGTCATGGCTCGATCGATATGGCTTGCTACCTTATCTGCCGCCGCAATGAGCACGCTGTCGATCTTGTGAATATAGCCCTCCGTCACGCTCGCACCGGCGTGGCCCATCAGCGCTTTGATCGTCGGGAGAGAGAATCCCAAATCCTCCGCAGTTGAACTAAACGAATGGCGAAGACCATGCGGTGTCAGTCCGGGCACAGCGTCGCCGACAATGGCTGCGAGCGCCTTAGGCAGGCCGACATAATGCTTCTTCTCATTGGTCAGCGCCGGGAAGACGTATTTGGATTTGGATTTGTCCGAGGCTTGCTTAAGGAGAGCTATGGCCACCGATCCGATCGGCCGGATGCTCTTGCCTGTCTTGCTATCGCCAAGCCGCAACGCGCTGCTGGCAAAGTCGATCTCGGACTTCAACAATCCCTCGATCTCGCCCCGGCGGCATCCGGTGAGGGCAATCACCCGTGTGATCAGAATCGGTTGCCAGTTGGCTGCATTTGCTTCGGCTGCGGCCAGCTTTTTCCCAAGCGCTCGATAGCCTGCGTCATCAAGGCGCCATTCCCTCGTCTCGTCCTTCGGCCGGATGATGCCCTTAGCTGGATTGTCTGGACGATAACCCTCATTGACGGCATAGGTCAGGATTCCACCAAGCAAGCCCATTGTGCGCGCCGCGGTGCCCTTACCTCCGGTCACGATTGCCCTGCCTCGCTTCTTGGTCTTGACGTCTGCAGCGGTCTTGCCAGCGATAACGTTCTGCATGAACCGCCGAACGTCGGCCTGTGTCAGATCCTTTACCGTGCGCGTTCCCAGCAATGGAATGATGTGGCGCTCGATACGACCCGTATCTGAGTAGAGGGTCGAGCCGCGCTTAGCCTCGCCTCTGCGCGTCAGAACGAGCCCTCGCCCTGCCTTATCTAGATACTCCCGGCATAGCGCCTCAATCGTCATCGCGCCGCGCTCAAGCTTCCGAGCCTCGGCAGGGTCGGCACCCTTGACCACCTCGGCCAGCGCTAGCCGGGCGGCCTTACGGCCTTCCTCGACTGTCAGGACACCGTAGCGGCCGACGGTCAGCCGCCGGCTCCGGCCATTGGCGTTGCGATACTGGACAATGAAGGATTTAGCGCCGCTGGGCTTTACCCGGAGCCCGAAGCCGGGGATCTCGTCATCCCACAGGAAAACGTCACTGGCGGCCTTCCTAGCGGCGTCCACGGTACGTTTAGTGAGCTTCGGCATGGGTAAGCACCGGGTAAGCGGCACTCGGTCAAAACGGGAAATTCCGGGTAATGACCGTAGCCCTCAAATCATGCCGATTTTAGCGGATTTATGGAACAAAGTACAATCTGGCAATTTTGGGTAAACAGGGGCAATCCCCAGACCCTAGCCCTCCGAAGGCAAAGGTCACACGTTCGAATCGTGTCGGGTGCGCCATTCTCTCGCAGCGACAGGGGCGCGCTACAGCGCGCCCGAGCCTCCCGAGACGATCTTCTCGCTCAGTTTTTGATCGACGATGTCGACCGTGCGGTCGATATCAGCATTGGGCATGTCCAGCTGATGCGAAATCAGTTTCACCAGCAGATCGACGCGCTCGATGAAGGGCGCGCCGCTGGCCACCGCGCGGGCGGCCGATGAGGGTTTGAGCAGGCTTTCAGCCGCTTTCGCGTATTTCGCAAACGGCACCTGATCCGCGGGGTCGGCGCCCAGCCGCCGCGCGACGGCGTCGACGTGGTCATAGATCGACTCCGAAAGCTTCAGATCGCCATGAACCGCATCACGGATCGGCCGCGGATCGGTCGGCGTGATACAGCGGTAGTTCCCGGTCAGCAGCATCGACCACTTCGCCAGCGGGACGAACAGGGAATCGAACACCTTGAGCTTGACCGGCACGTCCTGACCATCGAGCTTCACGGCATCGATGTCCGCTTCCAGTTCCCGCAGCAGCTTGTTGTGGGCTTCATCCGCGAATGTCGCCGCCTTGAAGTTCGTCGGCAGGCCGACGTGAAGGACGTTCGCCGCTTCGTCCGGCGGACGGAAGGCCTGCGGATCCGGAGAGCAGAGCGACACCAGCCCTGGCGCAAACCGCTCCCAGACCTGAGCATTGGTATAGGCCTCTTCGAGATCCATGTTCTCAAGACCCTTGATCCGCTTGAGATAGGGCAAGGGCGGCATGTTCATGATCGAGAGACAAGGCAGCTTCGCCTCGGCAATCTTGACCATCAGAACCCGGATGGTGTGATTGGTGTACTGCGGCTCCTGCATGGCAAGAGCGACCAGGTCATAACGGGACAGGTCGACCTTGTCGGGTGAGGTCGCATCCAGTTTTCCGGGCAGATCGCGCGAAAAGATGGACCGGTGCGTCGGCTCGTCACGCAGCTTGATCCGAACTTCGGTGCCCTGCCCATTGATGAGCTCTGCAGTTTTCTTCCGGCAAACCAGAGTCACATTGTGACCGGCCATCAGCAGCTTTGTTGCCAGCAATGAGCCGTATGAAGCTCCAAGAATCAAAACGTTGCGCGTCATGCTCTCTCTTCTATGGACTATGCCGGGGGTTCTCCGGCGCCCCAACCCAAGCCAGTCTGAAGTTTCCGTCAGGGATCCGCTTGGGCGAAGGATCGAGCAGGCCGGACCTTTACATCACGCAGGATGGCCTTCTTCGGGCAAGGATCATCCTTGTCTACCGTCAATTGAGGGGTTCTACAATCACATGGCGGTTTCGCCGCCACCCTCGCCCAGCGCACCATCGTGGCGCAATGGCCCAATAGTCTGAAAAAGTTCGCGTTTGATTGGGATAAGGCGACGCCGCAATCGAAAAATACGGCCCAATATGCCGCTGCTCAGGCCTCGCTCATCCGATATCCGATACCCGGCTCGGTGAGAATGACCTGCGGGTCGTCCGGCCGGGCCTCGACCTTCTGCCGCAACTGACCGATGTAGACGCGCAGGTATTGTGTGTCCTCGGTATGTGCCGCGCCCCATACCGCTGCGAGAATCTGTCGATGCGTGACAACACGACCAGCGTTGCGCGCCAGAAACGACAGCAGTTCGAATTCCTTCGGCGTCAGCTTGATCTCCGCCCCGGCGCGCGTTGCACGGCGGCGCACCGAGTCCACCTCGAGATCGCCGACACGCAGTGATGGCGTCTCCGCCTTGCGCTGCATACGATGCCGAAGCGCTGTGCGCATCCGCGCCATCAACTCGCCGACGTTGAACGGCTTGTTGACGTAGTCGTCGGCACCGAGATCGAGCGAGTCGATCTTCTCGGCTTCGCGGTCACGGGCCGATAGCACGATGATCGGCACATCCGACCATTCCCGCACCTTGCGGATGACATCCTTGCCGTCGCCATCGGCAAGACCGAGATCGAGCAGCACGATATCCGGCGCATCGGCGGCAATGCGCTTCACCGCTTCGGCTACGGTCGCGGCGCTGTTCATCTCGTAGTTGTTGGCTTCGAGCGCCGGCTTGAGAAAGCGAAGGATCGCCGCCTCGTCATCGACCACCAGTGCGCGCGTCTTGCCAATCATGATGCGCCATCCTCGCGCGGAAAAATCATCACAAATCTCGCCCCAGGCCGCCCGTCGACCGGACTTTCAGCGGCGATCGAGCCATCATGTGCTTCCATGATCCCGCGGGCGATGGCAAGCCCGAGGCCGGTGCCCTCGCCCCCGTCTCGTTTTTCTTCCGGATCGCCCCCCCGCGCAAACCGATCAAACACACGAGAGAGTACGTTGGCCGGAATGCCGGGGCCATCGTCCGTCACCCGCAACGCCACGTTCGCAGGTCGAACTTCGGCATCGATCACGATCTGCGTTTCCGACGGCGTATGGAGGAGCGCATTGGCGACCACATTTCCAATCGCCTGCTCGGTCAACGCTGCATCGGCGCGGATCATCGGCAGGTCATGCGGCATCCTGATGTCGATATGCTGGTGCGCGCCGCGGCGACGTGCGAGACCGACAACACGATCGACGATCTCGCGCAGGTCGATCCAGTCGCGCCGCAACTCCAGCGCACCGGCATCGATACGGGTGATCGCCAGCAGGTTGCGCACCATTTCGTCCAGCCCTTCGGCCTCCTGCTTGATTTGTCCGAGCAGATCCGTCTTCGCCACATCGTCCAGCTTGTTGCCGTAGCTGAGGAGGCCGGTCGCCGCGCCGAGAATAGACGACAGCGGCGTCCGGAAATCATGGGAAATCGACGCGAGCAACGTGTTCCGCACGCGTTCGGCTTCCGTAGCGGTTCGCGCGCGCACGGTTTCACCAACAAGCGCCGCGCGTTCGAGCGCTGCCGCGGCCTGGCCGGACAGCGTATCGAGCAAGGCCCGCGTCTCGGAATCGAGTGGCAGCTCGTCCTTTTCCCTGGCAACGCCGATCACGCCAAGCGCCTTGTCACCAAGCCGCAATGGAACAAAGTACCATGGGACCGTCGGCAAAGTGCCTGTGTCGGCGCCCGCCGGTTCGGCATGGGTATGGGCCCAGCGGGCCGCCGTCGCGGCAGCCGGATCAAGCGCATCCTCCGGCGGCCATGCCGCGGTCAGAACCAGATCATCATTCTGCGCAAGCAACACAACGACCGGCCGCGCAAGGCTTGCGTGGATTTCGCCGGCAGCACCTTCGGCAATGCCATCTGCCGTGGCAAGGCCCGACAGGCGACGGGTGAACTCGTAGAGGCGACGCATAGCACGCACACGCCCGGCCGATACCCGCGCCTGTTCGCGCACCCGGCCCGCCATCGCGGCACTGACGATGGCCACCACCAGAAAGATCACCAGCGCGAGAAATTCATACGGCTCCGCGATGGTGAAGCGGTAGAGCGGCGGGATGAAAAAGAAATTGTGGACCAGAAAGGACAGCACCGACGCATAGATCGCCGGCCAGATTCCGAAGTTGATGGCGCTGAACAGCACCGCCATCAAAAACACGATCGACAGATTCGGGATCGGAGTCAGCCAGTTCAGCGCCTCTCCCACTCCGAGGGAGACAATGACGGCCAGCGTTGCATAGAAGAATTGAAACGGACGGACGGACCATCGCTCGCCAACCGGTTTCACCTTATCCGCATCCGGCGCGCTGCTGTCACGCGTCACCAGATGGATCTCGATGTCCTGCGTGCGCCGGAGCAACTCATGGGGAAGCGAGCGGCGCAACAACTCCGCCATGAAGCTGTCGCCGGATCGCCCGACCACGATCTGGGTGACATTCTCGAATCGGGCGAACTTCAGCAGCTCAGCCGGAATGTCAGCGCCCGTCAGCGTCTGCGCTTCCGCGCCAAGGCTTTCAGCAAGCTTAATGGTGGCGTCGAGACGTTGACGCGCTGCGGCTCCGATATCGACGCCTGGCCGCTCGACGGTGACCGCGATCCATGGCGCGTCCATCAGGCTGGCAAGGCGTTTTGCCGTCCGCACCACCGCCGGAGATGCGTCATCTGGACCGATGCACGCCAGAATACGTTCACCTGCCGCCCACGGGCCTTCGATGGCCTGCGCCTGCATCCGCTCGACCAGCGAAGCATCGACGCGCTCAGCGGCGCGGCGCAACGCGAGCTCGCGCAGCGCAGTGAGATTCTGCGGCTTGAAGAAGTTCTCGACCGCGCGCGCCGCGGTGTCCTGCACATAGACCTTGCCCTCGGCGAGCCGTCTCAGCAGTTCGTCCGGAGGCAGGTCGACCAGAACAATGTCGTCGGCCTTATCGAAGACCTTGTCAGGCACGGTTTCCCGCACCCGAACCTTGCTGATCTTCTGCACCACATCGTTAAGGCTCTCGAGGTGCTGGATATTGAGCGTGGTCCAGACATCGATGCCGGCGAGCAGAAGCTCCTCGATATCCTGCCAACGTTTGGGATGACGACTGCCGGGAACATTGGTGTGGGCATATTCGTCAACCAGCAGCAGGCTCGGCCTGCGCACCTGCGCCGCGTCGAGATCGAACTCGCGCATCACCTGATTGCGATAGATGATCGGCTTGCGCGGCAGCGTCTCCAACCCGGCGAGCAACCGTTCGGTCTCACTCCGGCCGTGGGTTTCGACCAGGCCCACAACCACGTCGCGGCCACCGGCTTTCTCGACGTGTGCGGCCGTCAGCATGGCGTAGGTCTTGCCGACACCCGGCGCCGCACCGAGAAATATCTTGAGGTGGCCGCGCCCCTCCTTGTTGGCGAGGGCGAGCAGCGCGTCCGGGGAAGCTCTCGTGGATGAATCGCCGGGCATGCCGCTCCTCTGTTAGCCGATCTAGGGCCTCATTCTATCCAACGCGAGGTTGAGCTTCAGCACATTTACGCGAGGCTCTCCCAGCACGCCGAAACTGCGCCCTTCGACTTGTCGCCCGATCAAAGCGACGACCGCAGCCTCCGGCAATCCTCTGGCGGCGGCAACCCGGGGCGCCTGAAACTGCGCCGCTTCCGGCGAAATATCGGGATCAAGCCCGCTGCCGGACGTGGTGACCAGATCGACGGGCACAGCGGCGGAGGAATTCTCTTTCCTGAACGCCGCAACATCCTGTCCGATCCGCTCGGCCAGCGCCTTGCTGCTCGGCCCTAGGTTTGATCCCATCGAGTTCGCTGCATTGTATGGCGCCGCGATGGATTTCGAAGCATCCTGCGGATCGGGCGCGGTTGTCGCCGAAGGGCGCCCATGGAAGTACTTCGCACTGGTGAACTGCTGGCCGACCAGTTCCGAGCCGATCACCTGGCCGTTGCGTTCGATCAGGCTGCCGCCGGCCTGATCAGGAAACAGCGATTGCACGATCCCGGTCATGGCAAGCGGATAGATCAGCCCGGTAATCGCTGCCAAAGCGATCAAAAGCACGATGGCGGGACGGATTTCCTTCAACATGACTAAACCTCTCAGACCAGATGCAGCGTCGAGATTGCCAGATCGATCGCTTTGATGCCGATGAACGGCAGAGCGACGCCGCCGAGCGCGTAGATCAGCAGATTCCGCCGCAGCAGCGCCGCCGCGCCGATTGGCCGATAGGTTACGCCCTTCAGCGCCAACGGAATCAGCGCGATGATGATCAGCGCGTTGAAGATGATCGCGGACAGGATCGCGCTTTGCGGCGTCGCGAGTCCCATAATGTTCAGCACGCCGAGTTGGGGATAGAACGCCACAAAGATCGCCGGAATGATCGCGAAGTATTTCGCAACGTCATTGGCGATAGAGAATGTCGTCAGCGCACCTCGCGTCATCAGGAGCTGCTTGCCGATTTCGACCACCTCGATCAGCTTGGTGGGGTCTGAATCGAGATCGACCATGTTGCCGGCTTCGCGTGCAGCCTGGGTGCCACTCTGCATCGCCACACCGACGTCGGCCTGCGCCAGCGCCGGCGCATCATTGGTGCCGTCACCGCACATCGCAATCAGGCGTCCGTCGGCCTGCTCGCTGCGGATATAGCGCAGCTTGTCTTCGGGGGTGGCCTCGGCGATGAAATCGTCGACACCGGCTTCAGACGCGATCGAGGCAGCGGTCACTGGGTTGTCGCCGGTGATCATCACGGTCTTGATGCCCATGCGACGCAGCGCCGCGAACCGCTCCTTGACGTCGGGTTTCACCACGTCCTTGAGATGGATGACGCCGAGAATACGGTTGCCGTCCACCAGACCGAGCGGGGTGCCGCCTGTCCGTGCGATCCTGTCGGCGGCGGCGCGAAATTCAGGCGGCACGGCGACCTCTCGGCCAGCCTGATCGCGCGCGAACGCAAGCACGGAATCGATGGCCCCCTTTCGCAGCCGGCGATCGCCGATATCGGCGCCAGACAAGCGCGTGACTGCGGAGAACGGAACGAATGTCGCATTCACCGATGTCGCCTCGTGCGCAACACCGTATTTCTCCTGCATCAAGGCAACAATGGAACGTCCTTCGGCAGTCTCATCGGCGCCGCTCGCCAGCAGCGCAGCATTCGCCGCGTCCTGCTCGCTCACGCCGGGCATCGGAATGATTTCCGTGGCAAGGCGGTTGCCGAAGGTGATGGTCCCGGTCTTGTCGAGCAGAAGCGTATCGACATCGCCCGCGGCTTCGACTGCGCGGCCGGACATCGCCAGCACATTGAAGCGGACGAGACGGTCCATGCCGGCAATGCCGATCGCGGACAACAACGCACCGATGGTGGTGGGGATGAGAGTGACGAACAGCGCCACCAGAACCACGACCGAAATCGTGCCGCCCGCATAGGCCACGTAACTCGGGATCGTCGCCGTCGCGAACACAAAGATAATGGTCAAACCGACCAGCAGAATGTTGAGCGCGATCTCGTTCGGTGTCTTCTGCCGCTCCGCGCCCTCCACCAGCCTGATCATGCGGTCGAGAAACGATGATCCCGGCGAGGACGTGATGCGGACCACGATGCGATCGGAAATGACGGTGGTGCCGCCGGTCACCGCCGAGCGGTCGCCGCCCGATTCCCGGATCACCGGGGCGGATTCGCCGGTCACCGCCGCCTCGTTCACCGATGCGATGCCCTCGATTACATCGCCATCGCCCGGGATGATGTCGTCGGCCTCGCACAGCACGAGATCGCCAGCCTCCAGCTGGTCTGCCGACACACCTTCATAAAGTTCGTGATTCCCGGGCATCAACAAACGCTTTGCCCGCGTCTGCGTGCGCATGTTGCGTAAAGTGTCGGCCTGCGCCTTGCCGCGGCCCTCAGCGACAGCCTCGGCAAAGTTTCCGAACAGGACGGTGAACCACAGCCAGAGAACGATCTGCAACTCGAAGGCGATCGACTGTGCACCGATCGCGAGATCACGCACCAGCAACGCACTGGTCAGCAGCGACACCACGGCGAGCACGAACATCACCGGGTTCTTGATCAGGGTGCGCGGATCGAGCTTGACGAAGGCCTGCCCGGCCGCGGGAAACAATATAGCCGGGTCGAACGTCGCCGCGACCGGCATCCGCTTGCGCAACTTGAGAGTATCCATGAACGGTCTCCGAAATCGTCAGAACAGGGTGCCGGCGCTCATCGCCAGATGTTCGGCTATGGGACCGAGGGCGAGCGCAGGGAAGAACGTTAGGCCGCCGACGATGAGGATCACGCCGATCAAAAGGCCAACGAACAGGCCGCCGGTGGTCGGGAACGTCCCGCTCGACTCGGCAACGATCCTCTTCGACGCCAGCGAGCCGGCAATCGCCATGGCCGGAACGATCATCCAGAACCGCCCGATGAACATCGCGATACCACCGCTGACATTGTAGAAAAGCGTATTCCCGGAAAGGCCGCCGAACGCCGAGCCATTGTTCGCGGTCTGCGAGGTGAAGGCATAGAGCACTTCGCTGAAACCGTGCGGCCCGGCATTGGCGATCGACGCAACGGCGGGTGGATACACCACCGCGATTGCGGTCCATCCCAGCATCATCAGCGGCAGGATCAGGATCGCGAGCATCGCCATTTTGACCTCGCGCGCCTCGATCTTCTTGCCGACATATTCCGGCGTGCGCCCGACCATCAGACCGGCGACAAACACCGTGATGATGACGAACAGCAGCATGCCGTAGAGGCCGGCGCCGACGCCGCCGATGATGATCTCGCCGAGCTCCATGTTGATCAGCGGAATCATGCCGCCGAGCGCCGTGAGGGAATCATGCATTGCGTTGACGGCGCCGCACGAGGCGGCCGTCGTCACCACCGCAAACAGGGCCGAGGCGACGATGCCGAAGCGCACCTCCTTGCCTTCCATGTTGCCGCCGGTAAGGCCGAGTGCATGCAACGTCGCGGTGCCGTTGGCTTCCGCCCAGTAGCAGATGGCGACGCCGACGATGAACAGCACGCCCATCGCCGCGAAGATCGCCCAGCCCTGCCGGGGATTGCCGACCATACGGCCGAACACGTTGGTCATGGCGGCGCCGAGCGCGAAGATCGCCAGCATCTGGATGAGGTTGGTCAGCGCCGTCGGATTCTCGAACGGATGGGCGCTGTTGGCATTGAAGAAACCGCCGCCGTTGGTGCCGAGCATCTTGATCGCGACCTGGGACGCGACCGGGCCCAGCGCGATGGTCTGATGAGTGCCCTCAAGGCCGGTGGCCTTAACATAAGGGCCGAGTGTCTGCGGCACGCCCTGCCAGACCAGCGCCAACGTGATCACGATGCAGATCGGCAACAGGATGTAGAGCGTGCAACGGGTGACATCGACCCAGAAATTGCCGACCGTGCGCGACGACGCACGCGCAAAGCCGCGGATCAGGGCCAGCGCCAGCGCGATGCCGGTCGCCGCCGACAGGAAATTCTGGACCGTCAGGCCCAGCATCTGACTGAGATAGGACAGCGTGCTTTCGCCGCCGTAGTTCTGCCAGTTGGTGTTGGTGAGGAAGCTCGTCGCCGTGTTGAAAGCGAGATCCGGCGCCATCGCCGACTGCGAAGCCGGATTAAACGGCAACACTGCCTGCAGCCGCAGCAGCCCGTAAAGCAGGACAAAGCCGGCGGCCTGAAACAGCAGCATCGCCAGCGTATAGGACAACCAATGCTGTTCGCTTTTTTCGTCGACGCCGGCGACACGATACAGCACGGTTTCGAGCGGCCTCAGAACCGGCGACAGAAAGGTGTTTTCGCCGCTGAACACCCGCGTCATGTAGCCGCCAAGAGGGACGACCAGCGCGACGACAATCGCGCAAAACAGGAATATCTGCACCCAGCCGATAACAGTCATGGAAGCTCTCCTAGAACCGTTCCGGGCGCAGCAGCGCGTAGACGAGATAAAAAAGCAGGCCAGCGGTCACGACCGCGGCGAGCGAGTAATCAAGAGACATCGCAGTCCTCACAGCCGACCGCAGGCGACGGCGTAACCGACCGTCACCGCGAACAGGAACAGGGCAAGCGCGAACATGAGCAGATCGAGCATGGAAACTCCTCCACGTGGAGCCTCATGCAGATAGGCGGGCCTTGATAAGGATACGATGCGGATTATCAGGTCAGCGCATCAAGACGGCATAAAGAACAGGCGGACGCAGAATTCTGCGTCCGCCCGTTGCCGACCACCAAACGCAAGGCTATCAAGCCTTCATTGCCCCTGCGGCGTCGGAACCGATCGTGCACGCACCGGAATAGTCATGGCGGCGATGCCCACGATGACGCAAACAAGGCCAGCCCATGCCGTCGGCGACAGGGTTTCTCCCAGGAAAAAAGCACCCAGCGCGACACCGATCGGCACACGCAGGTAGGACTGCGCCGTCGTTCCCACCGAACCGAGGGTCTGCAGCAGGCGAAAGTAGATCGAAAACGCGAGCGCCGTGGAGAACACCGCAAGACCGAGCAACGCGTAAATGGATTCACGCGACGGTGACAACGTCCAAGGCCGTTCGACCACCACACTGAACGGCAACAACAGGAGCGCGCCGCAAATCATCGAACCGGCGGCGGGGACGATCGGATCGAGTCCACTGAAATTGCGTCCGAACAGCGCGGCCGCTCCGGCACAGACCGCCGCCGCGACCAGCGCGATCTGCGCCGCCAACTGCGTACCCAGACCCTGCAATGCGTTGACGCCGACGATCAGGCAGATGCCGACCAGACCCGCCATGACGCCAAGTGCCTGCCGCAACGTCGGACGCTCGTGGCGGACGAACAGCACGCTGAGCAGGAAGGTGAAGATCGGCGCGTTGGAATTCAGGATGGTCGCCAGCGCCGCATCGACATGATGCTCGGCCCACGCGATGGTCGTGAACGGGATGACGCTGTTGAGGCAGGCCTGGATCATGAAGCGACCCCACACCGCCGGCTCGCGTGGCATCGCGATACCGCGCAAACCCATGATCGCAAGCAGGATGGCGCCGGCAATGAGCGTGCGCCCTGCAATCAGCGTGAACGGTGGAATGGTGGCGACACCGATCTTGATGAAGGTGTAGGACGCGCCCCACAATGTCGCGAGCAGCACCAGCAGCGCCAGATTGACCGCGTAGCGCGGCTGTCGTGCTTCGATGGCCAATGTCATATCCGGGGCGACGCCTCCGTTTCATCTGCGACGTCTACCATGCCGGCCGACCAATCATTTCGATGCTCATCGAAGTCATTCGCCTTGCAGCAGATTGCCCAACTGCTCCGGCACCTCGACCACAAACCCGAGGATCGCCGCCGACAGCGCCTTGCCGTAGTTGTCGAGACTGAGGCTGCGCGACACACCGCCGCCCAGCGCACCTTCTGCGACGAAATTCAGCGCCGCCAGATTGTCGGCTTCGAAGCGCGTGACTTCGCCCTTGATCGCACCGCGATAAAATGCCTTGAACCGTTCGGCCGTCAGTTGCTGCTTGAGCAGGGGATAGAATTCATCGCGGTAGGCGATGACCGCAATATTGGATGTATTGCCCTTGTCGCCGGACCGCACATGGGCGACGCGCTCGAGTTTGACCTGCAGGGTGCGCGCCACGATCAGCTCTCGTACCAGGTGATGGTGGGCGGCACGGCCTCTCGTGGCACCAGCGTCGACCACACGCCGATGATCTCGCGGGTGCGATCCTGATGCGGCACGCGCTTGCCGGTCATGGCAACGCCAGACACTGCCATGCCATCGATCTCCCGGCCAACCTTCAGGGCCTCCTCGCGGGTTGCAGTCCGCGCTGCAACCCGCACCGCCACTTCATAAGGCTCGGGCGCATCGGCGGGGCTGGCCTCGCCGTGGATCGCATTGAGGCCGATGAAATCGATCCGCAGATCGTCCGCTCTGAGATCGACAATTCGGAAACGTTCTTCGAGGATGCGCTTGGCGAGACGCGCGCGGCGCAGCGCGCCAGGACCGGCATAGAAGAACATGTCCTCGCCGATGAACCCCTCCATGCAGCCCATCGACACTTTCAGGGTCGGTGTGCGCGGCTTGCCGGAAATGCCGCTGACCCGGATGCGGTCCGGCCCCGCTTCTTCCAGCACCGCCGTGGTGAAATCGACCACGCAATCTGGCGTGATGTAGTTGGCCGGATCGTGGACCTCATAGAGCATCTGCTCCTTCACCGTCATGCGGTTGATCGCGCCGCCGGTGCCCTCGACCTTGGCGATGACAGCGCTCCCATCCGCTTCAACCTCGGCGATCGGAAACGCGAGATCCCAAGGCGAAGGCACATCCTTGAAGCCCGGATCGGCGAAATAGCCTCCAGTCACCTGCGCACCGCATTCCAGCAGATGGCCGAGACCGCTGCCGGCCCCGAGTTTCATGAAGTCGTCGAGCTGCCAGCCGAATTCATGAATCATCGGCGCCAGAAACAGGGATGGATCGGCAACGCGTCCCGTCACCACGATATCGGCGCCCTCGCGCAGGGCTGCGACGATCGGCTCCGCGCCGAGATAAGCCTCCGCCGAAATCAAATCGACCGCGATCGAACTTACCAGAGCGCCCCTTTCGAGGATGGTGCCGTCGAAACCCTTCATCTGCTCGGTGATCAGGCTGCCCGAAACCGCCGCCACCTTCCTACCTTTACCGCCGTGCTCCCGCAGCAGTGCGACAATCCGCTCCGCCGCGCCCTCCGGATTGATCCAGCCCTGATTGCTGATGATTTTCGTGCCACGCCTCAAGCAACCCGGCAGCACCGCCTTCATGCGATCGTCCAGATATGTGTCATATCCCGGAAACGATGGATCGCGGCGCTTGCGCACCTGTGCAGCCGAAACCGTTGCCTCCGCCATGGTTTCGAAACAGAGATAGTCGAGATCGCCGCGTTCGGCGTTGAGTCGCGCCGGCTCGATGCGATCGCCCCACCACGCCGACCCCGCGCCTATCCGCAATCCCGGCAATGCTGAGCCTTTCCGTTGCTTTCGACTTGTGTTGCAGCGCGATCCGAAGAACAATGCACCGCATGAAGCTAACGACGTTCAGCGCCCTTGTCGCCCTCGCAGTCTTGCATGCCCCTGTGCATGCAGAGCAGCCTCGATCGGCGCATTTCAACTCGACTCTGTCCAATACGACGCCGCTTGCCTACGGCATGACCGCAGATGCTGCGGCAGCCGCTCTCGGCACACCCCTGACATACGTGAAGGGCAAGCCCGGCCACGAAACCTTCGTGGTCGTCCGCAAGGTCAATGGCAACGGCTTCTCGTATCGCGATGACCCGCTGTTCCTGCAGTTCCGCAACGGGCGGCTGACGGGTTGGAAGGGCGACTGGAATCGCAACTGGATGTGGCAATAGCCGCAGAGTTGCGGCCCGCCACCCTCCGCTCACTTTGCATATCAATTCAGGAAAGGACCGCTCGTGGGACAAAACATCACTTTGACCGCGTCGGATGGCTTCAAGCTTGGCGGTTATCGCGCCGACCCCGCTGGAAAGCCGAAAGCCGCCATTGTCGTGATCCAGGAAATTTTCGGGGTCAATTCGCACATTCGCAATATCTGCGACCGTCTCGCCGCTGAGGGTTATACCGCGATCGCGCCCGCCATTTTCGATCGCACAGAGCCTAACTTTCAGTCGGGCTATTCACCCGAGGAAGTCGCGGTTGCCCGCAAGTTCATCGCCAATCCGGATTGGGAGGCGATGCTACGGGATACGCAGGCTGCCATCGATGCTGCAAAACCTGTCGGTCCGGTTGGCATCGTCGGCTTCTGTCTCGGTGGCAGCGTCGCCTATGCCGCAGCCACCAAACTCTCCGGGCTGAGCGCGGCTGTCGGATACTACGGCGGCGTCATCGCACGTTTTGCCGATGACAAGCCCAAGGTGCCAACCCAGCTGCATTTCGGCGAGAAGGATGCGGGCATTCCGCTGACGGACGTCGAGACCATCCGCAACAAGCGGCCCGACGTCGAAATTTTCGTCTATCCCGGCGCGCAGCACGGCTTTGGCTGCGACGAACGCGGAAGCTACGACAAGCCGAGTTCGGATCTCGCCTGGCAGCGCAGCCTCGCCTTCTTTGCCGCGCATCTGAAATAACGCGCACTGCGCAATCCCGCTAAAAAAGCCGAGCCCGCTCTAAACGAGCAGGCCCGGCGTTTTAGGTTCGTGGTTAATTCGACTGCGCTGTCGCTCTAGGCAACGACACCAACGCCGATCGGACACGACACGCCGGTGCCACCCAAGCCGCAATATCCCGCCGGATTCTTCGCCAGATACTGCTGGTGATAGTCCTCAGCGAAATAGAACGGACCTGCCGGCGCGATCTCCGTGGTGATGGCACCGAACCTTCTCGACGCCAGCGCCTTGTCATAGGCGACCTTCGACGCCCGCGCCGCCTTCAACTGCGCATCGCTGCTGGTGTAGATCGCCGAACGATACTGGGTGCCGATATCGTTGCCCTGACGCATGCCCTGCGTCGGATCATGGCTTTCCCAGAACGTCTTGAGCAAACGATCATAGGAAATCGTCTTCGGATCGAACACCACCAGCACGACTTCGGTGTGGCCGGTCTGTCCCGAACAGACTTCTTCATAGGTCGGATTTGGCGTCGAACCGCCAGCATAGCCCGCCGCGGTGGCGTAGATGCCGTCGCCCAATTCCCAGAACTTGCGCTCGGCGCCCCAGAAACAGCCAAGCCCGAACACCGCCGTCTCAAAGCCTTCCGGATAGGGCGGCTTCAACGCATGACCATTGACGAAATGGGTTTTGGCGGTCGGGATCGGCGCCGCGCGGCCGGGCAGCGCCTCAGTGGCACTCGGAATCTCCAGAGACTTGCGCGAAAAGAACATGACGATCTCCTTACCCTTCTGATCACATCATATAGGTAGCTACGTCACTAGCGTCCCTGCGTTACGCTGCGGTCGTCGATCATATCGCCGTCATCGCCCCTTGACGCCAAGCGTGCGCCAATCCGGATCAATCCCGGGCATAACCGATCAGGGGCTTCGCCGGCCGGAACAGGATCAGCAGCACAATGCCGATGATCCCGAACACCGCCCAGGTTGGCTGATTGAGGATCAGCTTGATGCCGTTGTTCCAGAGCGCGGGCGAAATTCCATCAACGGCGGCCTGAGCCGCCTGCTGGCTCGCCTGATTAATATCGTTCCAGAATTCGCCGAGCCGTGTCAGGCGGAGGGTTTGGTCGGCAATCGAGCGCGCCCCGTCATAGACCAGGAAAATGAAGGCGCCCGCCAGCAACAACAAGCCGACAAACCGGAAGAACCCGCGGATCATGCCTCTTCCTTTTTCGATGGGTGATTGCCCCGGCAATAGCCCCGGGAGGGGGTAAATTCAACCCAAACCGGGCTTTTTGGCCATTTCCCGCCCCAAACCGGGCCCGGAAGTCGTTGACGGTCCATATCCCTCCCACTATAAGGACGACAACTGGCGGCGGGCGCAATCCTGCCGCCGCTGTTCTTTGAGAATTTGATTTTTCAGGAACACTTTCACCGTCACACGCATCGACAGATCGTCGAGCACGATCAGTCCGGCGGCTCCGAAGAGCCGGCCGCTGAAGGACCGAGAGACCAATGGCCAACACCTCTTCTGCCAAGAAGGCGACGCGCAAGATTGCCCGCCGGACTATCGTCAACAAGTCCCGCCGCACCCAGATGCGCAATTCGGTTCGCCTCGTTGAAGACGCTATCGCGAAGGGTGACCGCGCAGCCGCCGTCGAGGCGATGAAGCGCGCCGAGCCCGAGCTGATGAAGGCAGCGCAGCGCAACATCGTTCACAAGAACAATGCGAGCCGGAAGGTATCGCGCCTGACCCATCAGATCGCCAAGCTCGCGCAGTAACCCGTCTGGTTACCGCGGCTTGATCCGCAAAGCTGAAACAGCCTGGCCTTCGCCAGGCTTTTTCTTTTTCTGGACAGGCCACGACCGCGTTGGCCTACGTCACGAGACTAGCTCGAAAGAATTACGCGGAAGACTGTCGGCACGCCGTCGCCCATTGTGTCAGTACGACAACAGCATTGTTCGATCGCGACACAAACGCAGTTATGAGCCGACGCGCGGGATAATGCGATCGCATTGATCTTGCCGCCGTCGAATAGGGCGCAAGGGTTACCCTGTTTTATCGAGCACAAAAAAACCCGGCTTGGTAGTCACTTATCTACATAGCGCGGAACACCACTTCGAAAACCGTGTCGCGGCGACGCCGAATGTAAACGATTGGTGAAATATTTTTA
This sequence comes from Afipia sp., assembly GCA_044464625.1. Lineage (GTDB taxonomy): Bacteria > Pseudomonadota > Alphaproteobacteria > Rhizobiales > Xanthobacteraceae > Afipia. The sequence continues at coordinate 139,639 of JBIQLC010000010.1, forward strand.
GCTGCGTGCGCGTTATGTGACAGTTGTTGCAGCTTTCGAATCTACGCGCAGATTCAAAACGTTGCCTTCGCGAAAAAAAACCTCCGGCCATAGCTGCACCGATCAAGTCGCTTTTCGTCGCAGCCGCGAACGATCAAACCCGTTGCACCCACCACTGCCTCGTGTATTTCTAAGTCGTCGCGGCGCCCGCGGCTCGTCAGGTCAGAGCGACCTGAGAACCGAGGCGGATGTTCAGATCAGACGCGGTTTGTGCATTAGCGATGTTTCCCAAGCGATGATCGGATTCGCACTCACGCCGTTTGTGAGAGTGGATTTCTGTGTCGAAATTTCTCTCGGCTACCGAACTCAGGATCGATCCTGCGTAAGGCCTGAATAGAGGGGACGCACAGTTGACGAGGCAGGATGCGCCGGAAGCGGTACGGACTATAGACGGGCAGGATGGGGCAGCCGCGCCACTGCGCAAGACGGGACATTATGCGATCCCGGTCGCGCGAGGCGCCTTTGAAGCAGATCAAGCCATGACAACTTGCTGCGCTTCGCGCGGCGAGAGGGGGAGTTGCTATGACAATTGATCGCCGGATTGATCACGGTCACACATCGTCATCAGTCAACCTGAGCAGGTCCTCAGGGACCAGCAGACCACCGCCCGACCTTCGCTAACACGTTTTGCTCCTCTCACATTGTCGAAGCTTGCCGACGGCGCAGTTCGCCGAGGGATGATCTATCGGCACGTGGGAGCGAACACTTCACCCTTCTCGCGTCAGACAGAAACTCAACCAGAAAAGTAGACCTCCATGACAAGCACTGCAGCCGCAACCGAACAGGATCGCTGGACACGAGTGAAAGGGCGGCTGCGTTCGACTGTCGGCGAGGATGTCTACACGAGCTGGTTCGCGCGCATGGACCTCGAGGCAGTCGGCGACGAGAGCGTGCACCTGTCGGTGCCCACCCGCTTCCTGAAGAGCTGGATCCAGACGCACTATGCAGAACGTGTGCTGGCGTGCTGGCAGGCCGAGATGCCGGCGGTCAACCGGATCGATCTCACCGTGCGCAGCCCGATGCGCAGCGCTGCACCGGTGAAGGAAGTCAAGCCGGCACTCGACGAACGGCGTTCCGATCGTAGCGACGGCCGCGTCGTCCCCGAACTGCGCGCAGTCGCCACCGCGCCGGTTTCCGCCAGCCACGAAGCGCTCGGCGGCTCGCCGCTCGATCCGCGCCTCACCTTCGCAACCTTCGTGATGGGCCGCTCGAACACCCTTGCACATGCCGCCGCACGTCAGGTCGCCGAAGGGCGCCGTGGCGACAACGTGATGTTTAATCCGCTCTACATCCACGCCGGCGTCGGCCTCGGCAAAACCCATCTGCTGCAGGCCGTGACCTGGGCCGGCAATTCCGGCACCGAGCGCAAGGTGCTGTATCTCACCGCAGAGAAATTCATGTACGGCTTTGTCGCGGCGCTCAAAACGCAGACCGCACTGGCCTTCAAGGAAGCGCTGCGCGGCATCGACGTGCTCGTCATCGACGACCTGCAATTCCTTCAAGGCAAATCGACGCAGGCCGAGTTCTGCCATACCCTCAACGCGCTGATCGATGCCGGCCGTCAGGTCGTGATCGCCGCCGACCGTCCGCCATCCGATCTGGAAAGCCTCGACGATCGCGTCCGATCGCGCCTCGCCGGCGGTCTGGTCGTCGAGATGGGCTCGCTCGGCGAAGAGCTGCGGCTGGAAATTCTCAAATCGCGCGTCGCGGCAGCCCGCGTGCATCACGCAAGTTTCGATGTGCCGTTGCCGGTGCTTGAATATCTGGCGCGCGCCATCACTCACAACGGCCGCGACCTCGAAGGTGCGATCAACCGCCTGCTCGCCCACAGCAAGCTCAACGCCCAGCCGGTGACGCTGGAAATGGCCGAGCGCGAGGTGCGCGATCTGGTGCGCCCGCAGGAGCCCAAGCGAGTCAAGATCGAGGACATCCAGCGCGTCGTCGCGCGGCAGTACAATGTCAGCCGCTCCGACTTGCTGTCATCGCGCCGCACTGCCAACGTGGTTCGCCCCCGTCAGGTGGCGATGTATCTCGCCAAGACCCTGACCTTGCGCTCGCTGCCCGAAATTGGCCGGCGCTTCGGCGGACGCGACCACACCACCGTGCTTCATGCGGTACGCAAGATCGAGGCACTGGTGTCGAAGGACCTTGCGCTGTCAGACGAGGTCGAACTGCTCAAGCGTCAGCTTCAGGACTGATCGCCAAGCCGCCGCAACCCCCGAAACCCCGGGAAAATATGGGCCGCAAGGCCCTCCGGCCTTGCGCCGGACGGACAGACGCGCCACCTTACGCTCCCCCGTGAGCTTGGCCGTCCGGCCGGCTTGCGGTGTCACGGCCGGGCGCTTTCGAGCCGCCTGGCATTTTCCACCGCGCGTGTTCCGCAGGCACGTCCGCCCGCCGTCGTGGGCGCCGATCCTGCCGCAGGATGAGCGCGGATCGAGGGATACAGAGTCGGGATTGGGCGGAATTGCCATGAAAGTGACTGTCGAGCGCGCGCAACTCTTGAAGTCTCTTGGACACGTTCATCGCGTCGTCGAACGCCGCAACACCATTCCGATCCTCGGCAACGTCCTGATCCGCGCCGAGAATGCGCGCCTCAGCCTGAAGGCCACCGACCTCGATCTCGAAGTCACCGAGACGTTGGCTGCCGAAGTTGCAACCGGCGGATCGACAACCGTGCCTGCGCACATGTTCTACGACATCGTGCGCAAGCTGCCTGACGGCTCGCAGATCGTGCTGGAAGGCGACGGTGACCGCTCGGTGCTCGCAATCCGCGCGGGACGTTCGCGCTTCACGCTGCAGACGCTGCCGGAAAGCGACTTCCCCGATCTCGCCGCTGGCGAGATGACACATTCCTTCTCGCTTGCCGCAGCCGACATGAAACGGTTGATCGATCGCACCCAGTTCGCGATCTCGACCGAAGAAACCCGCTACTATCTCAACGGCATCTATCTTCACAGCGCCGGCACGGCAAAGGCAGCAACGTTGCGCGCGGTGGCCACCGACGGTCATCGCCTCGCGCAGATCGACCTGCCACTGCCGAAGAGCGCCGCCGGCATGCCGGGCGTGATCGTGCCGCGCAAGACCGTCGGCGAGGTGCAGCGTCTGATCGAGGACAACGAAGCAGAACTCACCCTCGAACTGTCGCAGGGCAAGATCCGCTTCACCATTGCCAATGTGGTCCTGACCTCAAAGCTGATCGACGGCACATTCCCCGACTATGGCCGCGTCATTCCGCAGAACAACGACAAGGAACTGATCGTCGATAAAAAGGACTTCGAAGCCGCCGTCGATCGCGTCTCGACGATTTCGAGCGAACGCGGCCGTGCGGTGAAGCTGTCCTTGTCAGGCGGCAAGCTGGTGCTGTCCGTGACCAATCCGGACTCCGGCAGCGCGACTGAAGAGATCGAGGTCGACTACGCCGCTGATCCCCTCGATATCGGTTTCAACTCGCGCTATCTGCTCGACATCGCCGCCCAGATCGAAGGCGAGGTGGCCGTGCTGAAACTCGCCGATCCCGGCTCGCCGACCCTGGTGCAGGACAAGGAAGCCAAGGGCGCCCTGTATGTCCTGATGCCGATGCGGGTGTGACGGCGTTTCCCTCACTGACGTTCTTAATTCTTCATGCCCGGCCTTGTGCCGGGCATCTACGTCTTTGCCATTTGACGTTGGGGAAGTATCCAAGACGCGGGTGGCCGGGACAAGCCTGGCCATGACGAGCATAAGCTATCCATGACCATCTCCCGCATCCGGCGTCTCAGCCTCACCCACTTCCGCAGCTATCGCGCGGCGGGCCTGCAGACGCAGGGCGATCTGGTGGTGCTGGTTGGGGCCAATGGCGCCGGCAAAACCAACTGCCTCGAGGCGATTTCCTTCCTGTCTCCCGGACGCGGACTGCGCCGCGCGACCCTTGACGACGTCGCCGACAACCAGGGCGACGGATCGTGGGCGGTGTCCGCCGAAGTCGAGGGCGCGCTCGGCCTCGCCACGCTCGGCACCGGCATCGAGGGACGAAGCACGAATGGAACGGCGGCGGGACGCCGCGCGCGGATCGATCGCGAACCAGCGGCTTCGGCAACCGCCTTCGGCGACCATCTGCGCATGGTGTGGCTGACGCCGTCGATGGACAGCCTGTTCATGGGCGCCGCATCCGAACGGCGCCGCTTTTTCGATCGTCTGGTGCTGGCGATCGACAGCGAACATTCCAGCCGCGTGTCGGCACTCGATCGCTCATTGCGCTCGCGCAATCGCCTGCTCGAAGATCGCAGTTTCGATCCGCATTGGTGCGAAGCCATCGAGCGCGAGACTGCGGAACTTGCTGTCGCCGTTGCAGCCCAGCGCGGACAGACCTTGCAGCGCCTCTCGGCGACACTGGCTGAGCGCGGCTCCACCTCGGCTTTCCCATCTGCAGCGATCACGCTCGACGGCTGGATGGAAAATGCGTTGCTGACCGAAACCGCTACGACCGTCGAGGATCGCTATCGCGACATCCTACGCGACAGCCGAGCCAGGGACGCCGCAGCAGGCCGCACCCTCGACGGACCGCACCTCACCGACCTTCAGGTGGTCTACGCTCCGAAATCGATGCCGGCGAAGGACGCCTCTACCGGCGAGCAGAAGGCTCTGCTGATTGGCCTTGTACTGGCGCATGCCGCGCTCGTCGCCGAGATGACAGGCATCACGCCACTGCTGCTGCTCGATGAAGTCGTTGCCCATCTCGACCCGGGACGACGCGCGGCGCTGTTCGAAGAACTCGCGCGGCTCGGCGCGCAGGTCTGGATGACCGGAGCGGACCCCGCGGCGTTTGCCGAGGTCGGAACGAAAGCCGAGATTTTCGAGGTCGTCACGGGGCAGATTTCGCGCCGCGCGTGACCCAAAATCGGCCTGTCAGGACGGCTCGAAAATGGCCCTCAAGAGGACTGCGAATCAGAGTTTTCCACACCCCGCAAAACGACCCTTCGAGACCTTGAAAATCGGCAGAAAAACCCCATTTTTTCAATAGTTTATTGGCCTCTAGATTGTCCTAGGCGGCCACCTGTTTTCATGGCACAAATCGTCACATGAAGGCGCAGTTTTTTGCAGCCTCACTCGACTTATCGCGAAGGCCTATTCATGACTGAACCAGCCCGGCACCACAGCGCCGAAGCAACGCCCGCTTCCGGTGCGGAATACGGCGCGGAATCGATCCGGGTCCTCAAAGGTCTCGACGCCGTTCGCAAACGCCCGGGCATGTACATCGGCGATACCGATGACGGCTCCGGTCTGCATCACATGGTCTACGAAGTCGTCGATAACGCCATCGACGAGGCGCTGGCTGGTCACGCCACCGCCGTCGAAGTGGTGCTCAATCCCGACGGCTCGGTGACCGTGCGCGACGACGGCCGCGGCATCCCGACCGGCATCCACAAGGACGAAGGCGTCTCGGCTGCCGAGGTCATCATGACCCAGCTCCACGCCGGTGGAAAATTCGACCAGAACTCCTACAAGGTCTCCGGCGGCTTGCACGGCGTCGGCGTGTCCGTCGTCAATGCGCTGTCGAGCAAACTCGAACTGCGCATCTGGCGCGACGGCAAGGAGCACTACATCCAGTTCCAGCACGGCGACGCCGTGGCGCCGCTGGAAGTAGTCGGCGATGCCGGCGGCAAGCGCGGCACCGAGGTGACCTTCCTCGCCTCGAAGGAGACCTTCACCAACATCGAGTACGACTTCGCGACGCTGGAGCACCGGCTGCGCGAGCTCGCCTTCCTCAATTCCGGCGTCAACATCGTGCTATCCGACATGCGCCACGCGGTCGAGCAGCGCGAGGAGATGCACTACGAGGGCGGCGTCGAGGCGTTCGTGAAATTCCTCGACCGCAACAAGAAGCCCGTGGTGCCCGAGCCGATCGTGATGCGCGCCGAGCAGAACGGCATCAGCGTCGAAGTCGCGATGTCGTGGAACGACAGCTACCACGAGAACGTGCTGTGCTTCACCAACAACATTCCGCAGCGCGACGGCGGCACCCATCTCGCGGGCTTCCGCGGCGCGCTGACGCGCCAGGTCACCGGCTATGCTGAAACCATCGCCAAGAAGGAAAAGGTCGCGCTGACTGGCGACGACTGCCGCGAGGGTCTGACCGCCGTGCTGTCGGTGAAGGTGCCCGACCCGAAGTTCTCGTCGCAGACCAAGGACAAGCTGGTGTCGTCCGAGGTGCGGCCGGTGGTCGAGAACGTGCTCAACTCCGCCCTGTCGGCGTGGTTCGAGGAACATCCGACCGAAGCCAAGACGATTGTCGGCAAGGTCATCGAGGCCGCCGCCGCGCGTGAAGCGGCGCGCAAGGCGCGCGACCTCACCCGCCGCAAGGGCGCGCTCGATGTCGCCTCCCTGCCCGGCAAACTGGCCGACTGTCAGGAACGCGATCCCGCGAAGTCCGAACTCTTCATCGTCGAGGGCGACTCGGCAGGTGGCTCGGCCAAGCAGGGCCGTAACCGCGAATTCCAGGCGGTGCTGCCGCTGCGCGGCAAGATCCTCAACGTTGAGCGCGCACGCTTCGACAAGATGCTGTCGTCCGAGCAGGTCGGCACGCTGATCACCGCGCTCGGCACCGGCATCGGACGCGAGGACTTCGACCTGTCGAAGCTGCGTTATCACAAGATCATCATTATGACGGACGCCGACGTGGACGGCGCGCATATCCGCACGCTGCTGCTGACGTTCTTCTTCCGCCAGATGCCGCAGATGATCGAGGCCGGGCACCTCTACATCGCTCAGCCGCCGCTCTACAAAGTCGCGCGCGGCAAGTCCGAACAATACCTCAAGGATGAACGCGCGCTGGAGGAATACCTGATCGAGACCGGCCTCGAGGATTGCGTCCTCAAGCTGTCGACGGGAGAGGAGCGCCGCGGGCGCGACCTGCTGACGCTGGTCGAGGATGCCCGCGTGATCCGGGGCGCGCTCAACAACCTCCACAGCCGCTACAATCGCAATGTCATCGAACAGGCGGCGATCGCCGGCGTGCTGAACTCGCGCGTCACCGGCAATCCCGAAACCGCCAATGCCGCAGCCGACTACATCGCCAAGCGTCTCGATGTGCTGGCCGAAGAAGTCGAGCAAGGCTGGCAGGGAAGCTTTGTCGAGGGTCAGGGTTTTGTGTTCGAGCGCACCGTGCGCGGCGTCAAGGACGTCGCGGTGATCGACGCCGCACTGCTCTCCTCCGCCGAGGCGCGCAAGCTCGATGAATATGCGGCCACGCTGCAGGAAACCTATCCGCGCCCCGCCACGCTTCGCCGCAAGGATACCGAGACGGTCATCCACGGCCCCGTCGGCCTGTTCGAGGCGGTCACCGAAGTCGGACGCAAGGGCGTGGCGCTGCAGCGCTACAAAGGCCTCGGCGAAATGAACCCTGGGCAGTTGTGGGAAACCACACTCGACACCAACGCCCGCTCGCTGCTGCAGGTGAAGATCCGCGAAGTTGACGCGGCCGACGACATCTTCACCAAGCTGATGGGCGACGTGGTCGAACCGCGCCGCGAGTTCATTCAGGACAACTCGCTGCAGGCCAACGTGGACGTGTGAGGTCGCGCGGCGCCCTTCGCCACGCGTCCATATCTCAGAGCTGCGCTTATTTTCGCTTCAGAGCATCGGCGAATGCGGCTGCAAACGCGCCTTGCGACGGCGGATTTCTTGCGGGCGCAGGGTTGCGTGGACCGCGCGGCGCGGAATCCCGCGCCCCTTTCGCGTCACGCTGCGGCGCGCCGGCGGACGCACCACCATCCTTGCGCATGGTCAGGCCGATGCGCTTACGCTTGATGTCCACCTCCACCACGCGGACTTTCACGACATCGCCGGCCTTCACCACCTCGTGCGCATCCTTCACAAAGCGATCCGCAAGCTGAGAGACATGGACGAGCCCATCCTGATGCACGCCGATATCGACGAATGCGCCAAACGCCGCGACGTTGGTAACCGTACCTTCCAGCAACATGCCGGGTTTCAGATCCTTGATGTCATCGACACCCTCGGCAAACGTCGCGGTACGGAACGCCGGGCGCGGATCGCGGCCAGGCTTTTCAAGTTCGGTCAGAATGTCCCGCACGGTGGGCAGACCGAAACGTTCATCGACAAACACACGCGGATCGAGTGCCTTCAGCGCGGCGCTGTCACCCATCAGCGTACGAACATCGCGGCCGCAGGCCGAGACGATCTTCCGCGCCACGCCATAGGCTTCGGGGTGAACCGACGAGGCATCGAGCGGCTCGCTGCCGTTCGGAATGCGCAGGAAGCCGGCGCATTGCTCAAACGTCCGCTGGCCGAGCCGCGTCACCTTCAACAGTTCTTGCCGCGTCGAGAATGGGCCGTTGGCATTGCGATGGGTGACGATGGCTTCTGCCAATGAGGCGCCAAGGCCGGATACACGCGCCAGCAGCGAGGCCGAGGCTGTGTTGAGATCGACGCCAACCGCGTTCACCGCGTCTTCCACCACCGCATCGAGCGCTCGCGCCAGACGATACTGATCGACGTCGTGCTGGTACTGCCCGACACCGATCGACTTCGGTTCGATCTTAACCAGTTCGGCGAGCGGGTCCTGCAAACGCCGCGCGATCGACACCGCGCCACGCAGCGACACGTCGAGCTCTGGAAACTCGGCCGCCGCCGTTTCCGATGCCGAATACACCGACGCGCCGGCCTCGGAGACAATAACCTTCAGCGGCTTGGGCGGCGGCATGTCCGACAGCATCTCGGCCACCAGCTTTTCGGTTTCGCGGCTGCCGGTGCCGTTGCCGATCGCAACCAGTTCAACGCCGTGCTTGCGGATCAGCGATGCGAGTTCCGCGACGGTCCCACGCGCATCGTTGCGCGGCGGGAACGGATAGACCGTGGTGGTCGCCACCAGCTTGCCGGTGCCGTCGACGATCGCTACCTTGACGCCGGTGCGAATGCCGGGATCGAGCCCCATCGTGGACCGTGATCCGGCCGGCGCAGCGAGCAACAGATCCTTCAGGTTGCGCGCGAACACCTTGATCGCCTCTTCCTCCGCGCGCTCCCGCAGATCGCGCATCAGGTCGAGCATCAGGTGCAGCGAGAGTTTCACGCGCCACGCCCAGCTTGCGACCTCCATCAGCCATTGATCGCCGGGAAGATCGCGGCCGACTTGATAGGCATCGGCAATCAGGCGCACCGCCGGCTTGACCGGCGACTTGTCATCGGCATCGACCTCGATGTCGAGCGCCAGCATTTCTTCATTGCGGCCGCGCAACATCGCCAGCGCACGATGGCTTGGGACGTTCGCCCAACGCTCGACATGGTCGAAGTAATCGGAGAATTTCGCCGCAGCCTCTTCCTTGCCCTCGACAAGGCGGGAGCGCATCGTTGCATTCTCTTTCATATAGTTGCGCAGCCGCCCGACCAGATCGGCATTCTCCGAAAACTGTTCGGCCAGAATGTCGCGCGCGCCTTCAAGAGCAGTCTTCTCGTCTTTTACTTCATCCGTGATGTAAGCCTTCGCCAGTTCCGCGGGAATAACCGCTCTGTCGCCAAGGATCGCTTCGGCCAGTGGCCCCAGCCCGCGCTCACGCGCGATCTCGGCCTTGGTGCGCCGCTTCGGCTTGTAGGGAAGATAGATGTCTTCCAGTTCCGCCATGGTGGTTGCCTTGGCGATGGCTGTTTCCAGCTCAGTGGTGAGCTTACCCTGCTCGCGGATCGAACCAAGGATGGTCTCGCGTCGCGCATCGAGCCCGCGAAGATAGACGAGACGCTCGGACAGCAAGCGAAGCTGGCCATCATCCAGCCCATCGGTCACTTCCTTGCGATAGCGCGCGATGAACGGCACGGTCGCGCCTTCGTCCAGAAGTGTGATCGCGACCTTGGCCTGTTCGGGACGGGCGCCGATTTCGGCAGCGATAAGTGTAGCGATACGGGTAACGTCAGTCGTCATGCCTGTCCCAGAAAGAATCAGTGAGCGGGCGCCGACCATAGGGGCAGCACACGGTTCGCGCCAAGTGTTCCTTATCCACAATCGGTCGGATGGCGGGCCATACGGCTGCGGATGCCGCCATGCATCCGCAGCCGCTTGAACGCGACGCGCGCAACGCTTAGCCTGCGGATACATTCAGGGAAAATTGCCATGGCCAACGAAACCGCGACCCTCGCCTCCTATGTCGCGAATCTCAAATACGACGACATTCCGGCTGAAGTTCTGGAGCGCGCCAAGGCGCTGACCCTCGATTTCCTCGGCAGCGCGGTGCGTGCCCGCAGCGAGGCCGACTCGACGCCATCGATCATCACCATGCTCAAAACGCTCGGCCTCGACAGCAAGGGCGATGCGACGGTTTGCGGTGATAACCGCACCTACACGCCAGCGATTGCCGCCTTGCTCAATGGCGCGCTCGGCCATTCGCTTGATTTCGACGACACCCACGCCGACTCGTCGCTCCACCCCAGTGCGCCGGTGGTTCCTGCCGCATTCGCGGTCGGCGAAATCACCGGCGCCAGCGGCCGCGATGTGCTGACCGCCATTGTCGCCGGCTATGAGGTTTGCTGTCGGCTCGGCAACGCGCTCGATCCGACGTCGCACTATGCCCGCGGCTTCCATCCCACCGCGACCGCAGGCACGTTCGGCGCGGCTGCGGCGGCTGGCAAACTGTTCGGGCTATCCGTGGAGCAGATCGAAGCCGCGTTCGGCGTTTCAGGCAGCCAGGCGGCAGGCTCGTTGCAGTTTCTCGTCAATGGCGCATGGAACAAGCGTTACCAGGTCGGCGCAGCGGCGATGAATGGCGTTATCGCCGCATCGCTGGCGCGCGAGGGTTTTATCGGCTCAAGCGAAGCGGTGGAAGGCAAGCACGGCCTGCTGGTCGGCTACAGCGACAATGCCCATCCCGACAAGGCGACCGCCGGCCTCGGCTCTATCTACGAGACCATGAAGATCGGCGTGAAGCCCTATCCGAGCTGCCGCTACACCCACGCTGCGCTCGATGCGTTGATCGCAATACGTCGCGAGCACAACCTGACGCCGGAGAACATCAAGCGCGTCGAGATCGGGCTGCACCGCAACGGCATCACGCTGACCGGCGACCCCGCGACCAAGCGCCATCCGAAGAACGTGGTTGGCGGCCAGTTCTCGATGTTCTTCACCGGCGCGCTTGCGCTCGATCAGGGCAGCTTCGGCTGGGACGACTACAAGCGCATCGGCGATCCAGCGATCGACGCGCTGGCCGACAAGATCGACGTGGTGCAGGACGACCGGCTCGAAGTCGGCCGGCGTCATCCGTTCGGCGCACGTGTCAGCATCGACAGCGGCAATGGGCCGATCGAACGCATCATTCCAGATCCCTCCGGCGAACCATCATCCTTCCCAGACTCGCAGGCGATGCGGCAGAAATTCCTGCAACTTGCCCGTCCAGTGCTCAAAGATCGCGCAGAGCGATTTGCCGACGCGGTTCTGTCGTTCGAACGGTTCGATCGCGCCGACACCGCCATCCAACTCGCACGTCAGTAGATCAACCGCCGCACATCGCATGGCAGGATCGCAACGCCTGCGGCGTTGCTTCAATTCGCGCGTCACACGGAACAGTGTATAGTCCGCTCGACGTTGAGTTGATAAGACGGAGCGAGACCATGAGCTGGATGCCCTCCAACGATCCGATCCTCGGCGATCCGCAAACCTGCGACGCGCTCGAACTCGTCATTGTCCCGCGCACCCGCGATCTCGGCGATGGCTTTGCCGTCCGTCGCGCCCTGCCGCATGGCAAGCGGCAGATGGTCGGGCCGTTCATCTTCTTCGATCATTTCGGTCCGGTGCAGTTTATCGCGGGGCAAGGCATGGATGTGCGGCCGCATCCGCATATCGGCCTTGCTACCGTCACCTATCTGTTCGACGGCAGCATTATGCACCGCGACAGCGAGGGCAACATCCAGGAGATTCAGCCCGGCGCCATGAACCTGATGACCGCGGGACGCGGCATTGCGCATTCCGAACGCACGCCTGACGTGCAGCGTACCAACGGCCAGCAGATGCTGGGCCTGCAAAGCTGGGTAGCGTTGCCAGCCGGGCGCGAAGAAATCGCGCCGTCGTTCCAGCATTACGATGCAGCACGACTCCCGACTGTCGCCGACACCGGCTTCAACGCACGGGTCATCGCCGGCTCCGCCTTCGGCGCGACCTCACCGGTCGAGATGGTGTCGCCATGGTTCTATGTCGAAGTCAGCCTCGATGAAGGCATGAAGGTTCCGCTTGATGCCGACCATGAGGAGCGCGCGGTCTATGTGGTCGATGGCGAAGTCGAGATTGCAGGTGAGCGCTTCGAAGGACCACGTCTGCTGATCTTCCGTCCCGGCGATCGCATCACCATCACAGCGATCCGCGCCGCGCGCATGATGTTCCTCGGCGGCGACGCACTCGAAGGCCCGCGCCACATCTGGTGGAATTTCGTCTCGTCGAGCAAGGAGCGCATCGAGCAGGCCAAACAGGACTGGAAGTCCGGTCGCTTCGCGCATGTGCCGAACGAAACCGAATTCATTCCATTGCCCGAATAGCAACGGCACCTATCTCAAGTATCGGGCCGCCATCCAAATTATCGCCAGCAGTTGAGGACCACGATGCCGAGTTTGGGATTTGACCGCCTGAGCAACCTGCTCAATACGCTGACCGAGCGCGGCCGCAGCCTGCTGATGCTCGGCCGCAGCGGATCGCCGTCCGGCGCGCTGTCTGAAAGCGAGATGATCGAGCTTGGCGAAACGCTGCTGTCGCGGCGCGGCGAAGCCACCGGCGTTGCTCTGGCGCAGACCCTGCTCGCCGGCTATGCCGCGGCCTCCCAGACAGAACGCCTGGCGTTCCTCACGGCGCTGGCCGATCTGTTCGGCCCCGACCAGAAATCGGTCGAGGACGCCATGGAAGCCGTACGCCAGGAGGGTTTCAGTGCCGAGACCATCAATGCCCTTCACGAGGCCGCCGAGCCGCGACGGCAGGAGCTGATCCGCCGCCTCAACCTCGCGCCGGGAGGCACCGCCGCGTTGGTGCGGATGCGTGAGGCACTGCTCAACAACGTCGCCGAATATCCCCAGCTCAAGCCGGTTGACAGTGATTTCGTCCACCTGTTCGCATCATGGTTCAACCGTGGCTTCCTGGTGCTGCAGCGGATCGACTGGACGACGCCGGCCAACATTCTCGAAAAAATCATCCGCTACGAGGCGGTTCACGCGATCCAGAACTGGGATGATCTGCGCAACCGCCTCGCGCCGCCGGATCGGCGCTGCTACGGCTTCTTTCATCCGCAGCTGGTGGACGAACCGCTGATCTTCGTCGAAGTCGCGCTGACCAAGGAAATTCCGGGGGCCATTGCGCCACTGCTCGATCTTGAGCGCGCGCCGATCACGGCCACGCAGGCGACCACCGCCGTGTTCTATTCGATCTCCAACACCCAGAAAGGGCTGGGCGGCATTTCCTTCGGCAACTTCCTGATCAAGCAGGTGGTCGAGGACCTGAAGCGTGAGCTGCCGCAGCTCAATACATTCGTGACCCTGTCACCGGTGCCGGGCTTCGCCAACTGGTTGACGCGCGAGCGCGCTGCCAATGAATCCATCATCCTCGACGCTGACGACAAGGCTGTACTGACAGCTCTCGACCAGCCCGACTGGTTCGAGAACGCGGAGACTGCTGAGAAGGTGCGCCCGGTATTACTGATGGCGGCTGCGCACTATCTGATCGAAGCGCGCAATCCTCGCGGCCGGTTGCTCGATCCGGTCGCCCGCTTCCATCTCGGCAACGGCGCGCGGCTGGAGCGGCTCGACTTCCTCGGCGACACCTCGGCCAAAGCGATGAAGCAATCCCACGGACTGATGGTGAACTATCTCTATGCCCTCGACGACATCGAGAGCAATCATGAGGCTTTTGCAGAGAAGGGAACTGTCGCGGCGGCACCAAGCATCCGCAAGATGCTGCGCGTCAAACCGCCCGCGCTGAACACAAACAGCGCAGCATAAAGGAAAAGCGCCGGCTTACGCGGCGCCCTTCATGTAGGCCTCGCGGCGACCGATCATGCGTTCTTCAGCGATGCGGGCATCGGCCCGGGTTGCCGTGGCACAGGTTCGATATTCAAGGTCCGGCAAGTCGGCCGGCGTGCGACGGATAAAAAACGAACTCAACGACCGCGAGCCGGTGGTGAGCTGCGACAGCGCCTGAGCGATATTGTCGACCGCACCAAACGCAAACAGCGCGCCGGTCGAGGCATATCTCACCTCGTAAATACCGGGACCGATCGGAGCCTCAAGTTTTTCTCCGCGCGCAGCCTTGGGATAGCGCTTCCATTCGCTCCAGGTCGAAATCATGACACCCTCGAGAATCGTCTAATTCTGTCGCAAGTATAGGTTTGTCGCCGCAACCCATCATTGGGTTCAACGCGACAGGGACAGCTTTGGTTCCGTGGATATGGCGACAGTGTGGCACTGCTTCAAGTCACCGTCGCGTGATGGAGCGCAGGCTAGACCGGCAATCCATGCTTTTGTGCGAGGGCTTTCAGCGACGTCTGCGGGCGCGCACCAAGATGCTGGATGATCTCGGCGGCAGCCAGCGTGCCCAGCCGACCGGCCTGTTCGTGGTTAACACCCCGCACGAGACCGAACAGGAAACCCGCCGCAAACAGATCGCCGGCGCCGGTGGTGTCCACCACCTTTTCGATCGGGAACGCCGGCACCGCAACCGTGCTGTCGTTTGAAGCGACAACACAGCCCTTCTCGCTACGGGTTACGACGGCAAGCTTCGCGTCGTTGCGCAACTGGACCAGCGCCTTGTCAAAATCGTTCGTCTCATAGAGCGACTGAAGTTCGGCTTCGTTTGCGAACACCAGATCGACCGTCCTGCTGCGGATCAGATCGAGAAATTCATCGCGATAACGCCCGACGCAGAACGCATCGGACAAGGTCAACGCAACGCTCCGGCCATTCTCGTGAGCGATCTTGGATGCCTTGAGAAACGCATCCTTGGCCTCCTTCGGATCCCACAGATAGCCCTCGAGATAGACGATCGACGATGCCGCGATCTGTGCCGGATCGATATCGGCGGGCGAAAGATTCTGGGCTGCACCGAGATAGGTGTTCATGGTGCGCTCGCCATCAGGCGTCACCAGGATGTAGGAGCATCCGGTCGCCGGGCCGTCCGCCGCTGCCGGCGTATCGAACGCCACCTTGGCAGCGCGAATGTCGTGAACGTAAAGCTGGCCGATCTGGTCGTTCTTGACCTTACCGACATAGGCCGCACGCGCGCCGAAATCGGCGACGCCGACAATCGTGTTCGCCGCCGAACCGCCGGACATCTCGGTGGCCGGACCCATTGCGCTGTAAATTGCTGCTGCGCGCCCCTCGTCGATCAGCGCCATCGAGCCCTTATCCATGCCCTGCGCCTGCAAAAATTCGTCCCCGGCCCGGACCAGAACGTCGAAGATGGCATTGCCGATGCCGAGAACGTCATATTTTGCGGTGCTCATTCACAATAATCCTGTTAGCTCTGTGGTCCGGCGGGGTATCACGTTCCACCGTTCGCCAGCAAGCGCAGCCCGGCCCCAATTCGACCATGATCCGTCATATCGTCACCGTTTCGTCCGGCACGCTCACCTCGCGAATCCTCGGATTCCTGCGCGACTCGCTGATTGCGGCGCTGCTCGGCGCCGGCGCCATCGCGGACGCTTTTCTGGTTGCTTTCCAGTTCATCAACGTGGCGCGGCGAATGCTTGCCGAAGGCGCGCTGAATGCAGCGCTGGTTCCGGGCTATCTGCGGGCGCGCGAGACCGAGGGCCAGACCGCCGCGGCGGCTTTCGCCGGGCGCGTGATGGGAACACTGACCCTGATCCTGGTCGCGATCGGCGCCATACTCGCACTGGCGATGCCGATGATGGTGGCGCTGCTGGCGCCGGGATTTCGTGACCAACCGACACTCGAACTCGCTGTCAACAATGCACGATTGATGCTGCCCTACTTTGCATTCGTCGCGCCGGTATCGGTGATGATGGGCGTACTCAATGCCGAGCACCGCTACACCCTCAGCGCATTCTCGCCGGTCCTGTTCAACATTGTCCTGATCGGCGCAATGATCGGGCTAGTGATCTGGCCGCACGATGCCGCCTTCGCGTCGCACGTCATCGCCGGCACCGTCGGCGTTGCGGGCTGCCTGCAGACGCTCGTCCTGATCCAGCGACGGCCCCATCGCAACGGCCTCGCCACGCCGCTGCGCATCGTGTTCGATCCCGAAATGCGCGGCTTCCTGCGCAAGGCCGTCCCCGGCATGATCGCCAATTCCGGTCCGCAATTGCTGATCGTTGCCGGCGCGATTATCGCATCATCGTCGCCGGCCGCGGTATCGTGGCTGTATTTTGCGAACCGTCTGATCGAACTGCCGGTCGGCGTCGTCGGTGTCGCGATGGGTACTGTTCTCGTCCCGACCCTGACCCGCGCAGTGCATGATCACGACGAGACGGTACTGGCGCAGACGGAATCGCGCGGGCTTGAATTAGCGATCGGCCTCGCACTTCCCGGTATGCTCGGGCTGATCGCGCTCGGTGAAATGATTGTGCGCGTGCTGTTCGAGCATGGCGCGTTCACCGCCGACGATACGCGGTCGACCGCAGCGGCATTGGCGATGCTGGCGCTCGGCTTGCCGGCACATGTCCTTGTCAAAACTCTCGCGCCGGCCTTCTTCGCCCGCGACAACACCATGACCCCGCTCATTGCCACGCTGGCAGGCGTTGCAGTGGCGATTGTCGCGGGGATGTTGCTGGGCTCGCGCTTCGGCGCCAACGGCGTCGCGGCCAGCATTGCGCTGGCAAGCTGGTTCAGCGCCGGGCTGCTACTACGGGCCGGCGCCACCACATTCGGCTTTTCCTTTGATACCGTGGCGCGGCAGCGGCTGCCGCGCATCGTGATCTCGGCGGTAGCCATGGGCGCGGCCCTGGCGGGCGCGAATGCCTTCGTCGCGCCGGTGACTGAACAGGCCGACCTGATTGCGCAACTCATTATCCTTGGCGGCATGATTGCCGGCGGAATCTCGTTCTATGCGCTGCTGTTGGAGCTGTTCGGCGTGGTGAGCTGGGCCAAGGCGATCGGCGACTTGCGCGGATAGAGCGCGCGTGGCAAGTCACCGGCACGGCACCGGCCGGACCAGGCGGACATTCCCCCAAGGGACAATGGATATGGCGATCGAGCGGGTATTTTCAGGCGTCCAGCCGACGGGCAATTTGCACCTCGGCAATTATCTCGGCGCCATCGTGAATTTCGTGAAGCTGCAGGACACCCACAACTGCATCTACTGCGTCGTGGACATGCACGCGATCACCATGCCGGTTTCGGTCTGGGGTGGCCCTGAGGAACTTGCCCGCTGCACACGCGAGGTCACCGCGGCTTTCATCGCCGCAGGCATCGACCCGAAGAAGAACATCATCTTCAACCAGAGCCAGGTCGTTGGACACGCCGAACTGACCTGGGTCTTCAACTGCGTCGCGCGCATCGGCTGGCTCAACCGCATGACCCAGTTCAAGGAAAAGGCGGGCAAGGATCGCGAGAACGCATCGGTCGGGCTCTACGACTACCCGGTGCTGATGGCATCCGACATTCTGGTCTATCGCGCGACCCACGTGCCGGTCGGCGAGGATCAGAAACAGCATCTCGAACTGGCGCGCGACATCGCACAGAAATTCAACAATGACTTCTCCGAGTCGATTGCAGCGCGCGGATTGGACCAGACATTCTTCCCGCTGCCTGAACCCGTCATCACCGGACCGGCAACGCGCGTGATGTCGCTGCGTGACGGCACCAAGAAGATGTCGAAATCCGACCCGTCGGATTATTCGCGCATCAATCTGACCGACGATGCCGACGCCATCGCGCAGAAGATCCGTAAGGCGAAGACCGATCCCGAACCGCTTCCTTCCGAGGAAAAGGGTCTCGAGGCGCGCCCCGAAGCCGACAATCTGGTCGGCATTTACGCGGCACTGTCAGGCAAGAGCAAGGATACTGTGCTGCGCGATTTCGGCGGCGGACAATTCTCCGCGTTCAAATCGGCGCTGGTCGATCTCGCCGTCGACAAGCTCGGTCCGATCGGCGCCGAGATGAAGCGCCTTACTCAGGATGCCGCCTATGTCGATTCGGTTCTCGCCGATGGCGCCGACCGGGCAAATGTCATCGCGAACGAAACCATGAACGCGGTGAAGGACATCGTCGGATTCATCCGCAAGAAATAAGTCTGCGCGCATGCACGGGTTTGCTTTGCGGCAATGTGTTCCACACGAGGTTTGATTCGCTCTGCAAGCACTTTTCGCGGCTTGTCGCCGCTATATGCGCCGTGGCAGCATGACGCTCCGTTCGTGTCAGCACCAGGGGATGCATGAGCACTAAACGACGAAGCTACGAGTCGGGCCACAAGCCAAAATGTCTCGTCATCGTTGACGACACCGAAGAATGCGATCGCGCGGTGTACTACGCGAGCCGCTGGGCCGTACGTGTCGGTGGCGGGGTGGTGATGCTGCGTGTCATTGAAACGGAGGATCGCAACCAGCAATGGCTTGGCGTTGCCGACATCATGCGCGCCGAGGCGGAAGAACAGGCCAACGCCGCGCTCGATCGCGCGTCGGGCCGAGCCAATGGTATTGCCGCGATCACGCCTGAGCGTGTGATCCGCGAAGGCGATCCGGGCAAGGAAATCCTCGACGTCATCGACAAGGATGTCGACATCTCGATGCTGGTGCTGGCGGCTGCCGTCGGTGCCGAGGGCCCCGGCCCGATTATCACCATGCTGGCAAGGACCGCCGGCAGTTTCCCGATTCCACTCACGGTCGTGCCCGGCAACCTCACCGACGAAGACATCGACGGACTGTCATAAGGAACGGGCTGTCATCATAAAGTGGTATTTTCGGTCGTTCGAACCACGACCGAAGGACGCGTTAAGCCCTTGAATCGTGCTTTTTTCCTCGCCATCTGCTAGGAAAGGCTATTCCAAACCCGAACGCGCCGGCCTTGAACCGGCGATGAGCCGGAGACCACCATGTTTATCCAGACTGAAGCCACTCCCAATCCCGCGACCCTGAAGTTTATCCCCGGGCGCACCGTGCTCGACAGCGGCACGATGGAATTCGCCGCCCGCGACGCCGCCGCGCGCTCGCCGCTTGCCGCCAAACTGTTCGACGTTCCTGGCGTGACCGGCGTGTTCTACGGCTACGATTTCATCACCGTGACCAAGGACGACAGCGACTGGCAGCACCTGAAGCCCGCGATCCTCGGCGTGATCATGGAACACTATATGTCCGGCACACCGCTGCTGGCGGACGGCGATCATGGCGTCGACGCGGACGCCGATGAGTTCTTCAGCGAGGCCGACGCAGAGACGGTTGCGATCATCAAGGACCTGATCGAAACCCGCGTGCGCCCGGCCGTCGCCAATGACGGCGGCGATATCACGTTTCGCGGCTTCAAGGATGGTATCGTGTTTCTCGATATGAAGGGTGCCTGCTCGGGCTGCCCGTCCTCGACAGCGACCCTGAAACACGGCATCCAGAACCTGCTGAAGCATTTCGTACCCGACGTGGTCGAAGTGCGGCCGACGGAAATGGCCTAACGTTTCAGGCAAGCGTAAATTCCAAGGGGCAAGCGCTATAACGCTTGCCCCTTTTGTATTTCGGCGTCAGGTTGCCGACATTACAGCGATTTGTTGGCTGCCCTTTTATGATCGTTCTCGCTATCGATACCGCGCTGGATTCCTGCGCGGCCACGGTGCTCGACACCGATGCACGACAATTCCTCGCGCGTGAAGCTTTGCCGATGAAGCGCGGTCATGCCGAAGCGCTTATGCCGTTGATCGCGCGGGTGATGGCGCAATTCGGCGCGGGGTTCGAGGCGCTCGACCGCATCGCGGTGACCACAGGACCGGGCAGCTTCACCGGCCTTCGGGTCGGCATTTCCGCTGCGCGTGGATTGGCGCTCGCCTCCGGCAAGGAGGTTGTGGGGCTGACGACGCTTGCGGCTTATGCCGCCCCGCAAGTCAGCAAGCAGCAGGACGAGCCCATTCTGGCGGCCATCGATGCACGCCACGATCATGTGTACTGCGAGCTTGTCTCCGGACGTGGCGAGATATTGATGGAGCCGACCGTGACACCGGTCGACAAAACGTTCAGCGCTGCGCGCTATGGCCGGTTGCGCCTTGTCGGCAACGCCGCACAGATTCTGGCCGATCGCTGGCCGGCGCATCTCGACCCGCCGGTGCTGATCGACGCACAGCCGGCGCCTGATATCGGTTGGGTCGCATGGGGCGGCGCACTGGCCGATCCCACATCAGCGTTACCCAAGCCGTTCTATCTACGCGCGCCCGATGCCAAGCCGAAATCGGAATGGGCGACGGAGCCGCGCAATTGATGGCAGCCTGGCTTTCAAACATCGCGGCTCGCTTCACCTCGCGCGGAAACGCCGCGCCAGCGATTGAACCCGCAACTGCGCGCGATGCCGCGCCACTATCGGCGCTTCACCGGGCCTCGTTCCATCGCGGATGGAGCACGGGTGAATTCGAGCAGATGCTTACCGAACGCAACACGCTGGCGCATCGCCTACGGCTCGGCGGACAGACCGTGGGTTTCATTATTTCGCGCATCGCGGCCGACGAAGCGGAGATCTTGTCGGTCGCGGTCGCCGCAAAATATCGCGGGCGCGGCCTGTCGCGCGATCTGTTGCGCACCCATCTTGGCTATCTCGCGGGATACGGCCTGAAGACCGTGTTCCTGGAAGTTGAAGAGAACAATCGTCCGGCGCGCGCGCTTTACGAACGGGCAGGTTTCCAGACTGTCGGCCGCCGCGAACGCTACTATAAGGACGCTGGCGGCGAGCATTTGAACGCATTGGTAATGAAGCGCGACTTGTCGTAACCAACGCACGGTGGCACAATAAGGCCATGACAGCCCTTAAATCCGTTTCAGCTCAACAACCGACGGACATTGAACGGCGTTGCGCCGCGACTGGCATGCGCATGACCGAGCAACGCCGCGTCATTGCGCGTGTGCTGGCGGAAACGGCTGATCATCCGGACGTCGAGGAACTGTATCGGCGCTGCGTCGCCGTAGACGATAAAATCTCGATTTCAACGGTTTATCGTACTGTTAAGCTGTTCGAGGATGCCGGCATTATCGAGCGCCACGACTTCCGCGAAGGCCGCGCGCGCTACGAGCCGGTGCCGGACAATCACCACGACCATCTGATCAATCTGCGCGATGGCAAGGTGATCGAGTTCACCTCCGAGCAGATCGAGAAGCTGCAGACCGAGATCGCGCGCAAGCTTGGCTACAAGCTGGTCGATCATCGGCTGGAGCTTTATTGCGTTCCGCTCGACGACGACGGCGCTTGAGCTCATCCCAACATTACAATCTTGTCATCTTCGACTGCGACGGCGTGCTCGTCGACAGCGAGGTCATCTCGTGCCGTGTGCACGCGGAGGTGCTGACGCGCCACGGCTATCCGATGACCGCCGAAGACGTGCGCCAGCGCTTCCTCGGACGTTCCGCCCGCGACGCCAATCTCGACATCGAGCGCGAGCTGGGCCGCCCGTTGCCGGAAGCCTATGACAGCGAACGGCGCGACGCCCTGCTGGCGGCGCTGGCCGAGGGCGTTGAGGCGATTCCGCACATACATGACGTGCTCGACACTCTCACCATTCCGCTCTGCGTCGCCTCGAGCGGCGCGCACGACAAGATCTTCACCACGCTGTCGCGGACCGGGCTCTACCAGCGGTTCGCGCCGAATATTTTCTCGGCCTCGCAGGTCAGCCGCAGCAAACCTGCTCCTGACCTGTTCCTGTTCGCCGCGCAGAAAATGGCCGTCGCTCCGTCCCGGTGCCTCGTGGTTGAGGACAGCATCTCCGGCATCCTGGCGGCCCGGGCAGCGGGAATGACCGTGATCGGCTTCACCGGTGGCAGCCACTGCCGTCCTGACGACGCCGGCAAGCTGCGCGACGCCGGCGCGATCGCCGTGATCGACACCATGCGAGCCCTGCCTGGACTGGTGGCGCACGTCGCACCGGAACTACAGTGATGCCTATTGCCGTCCTGTTCCACAAATGTTCCGACCGCTGGATTCCGGCGCCCATTCCCTATATCTGATGCGCAACGGCGGGCCCGGGTCCGCATTGCCGACAAGGGTTCAATGACCACGCCCCGCAAGGTGCATATCAAGTCATACGGCTGTCAGATGAATGTCTACGATGCGCAGCGCATGGTGGACACGCTGGCGCCTGAAGGATTCATCGAGACCGAGAGCCCGGATGACGCCGATCTCGTGATCCTCAACACCTGCCATATCCGCGAAAAAGCATCCGAGAAGGTCTACTCCGAGCTCGGTCGTTTGCGCGTGGTCAAGGATGAAGCCACGCGCAACGGCCGCGCCATGAACATCGCGGTCGCGGGCTGCGTCGCGCAGGCTGAGGGTGAAGAGATCATCCGCCGGGCGCCCACCGTGGACATCGTGGTCGGCCCGCAGAGCTATCATCATTTGCCGCAACTGCTGGCGCGCGCACAGACCGGCGACCGCGCGATCGAAACCGAATTTCCGATCGAGGACAAATTCGCCACGCTGCCGCAGCCGAAAGCGGCGGCCATTCGCGCGCGCGGAATTTCCTCGTTCGTCACGGTGCAGGAGGGTTGCGACAAGTTCTGCACCTTCTGCGTCGTGCCTTATACACGCGGCATGGAAGTATCGCGCCCGGTTGCGCGTATCATCGAGGATGTGACGCGGCTTGCCGACAACGGCGTGCGCGAGATCACGTTGATCGGGCAGAACGTCAACGCCTATCACGGCGAAGGACCGAACGGCGCGACCTGGTCGCTTGGCCAGTTGCTGCACCGGCTGGCGACCATTCCCGGCGTCGCCCGGCTGCGCTACTCCACCAGTCACCCGCGCGACGTCGATGACGCGCTGATCGAAGCCCACCGCGACATCCCTGCGGTGATGCCGTTCGTCCATCTTCCGGTCCAGTCCGGCTCCGACCGTATCCTCGCGGCCATGAATCGCAAGCACACTGCCGCCGACTATCGCCGCGTCATCGACCGCTTTCGCCATGCCAGGGGCGACATCGCCTTTTCGTCGGACTTCATCGTCGGGTTCCCCAGCGAGACTGAGGAAGATTTCGCCGGCACCCTCGCGCTGGTGGAGCAAATCGGCTACGCTGCGGCTTATTCGTTCAAATATTCGCCGCGTCCGGGAACGCCGGCCGCGGACATGCAGGAGACGGTGACGACCACGGCAATGGATCAGCGATTGGCGCGGCTTCAGGATCTGATCGACAGCCAGCAAGCAGCCTTCAATGCTGCCGCCATCGGCAAGACCGTGGATGTGTTGTTCGAACGTGCGGGCCGCAAGCCCGGCCAGATCGTCGGCCGCACCGCCTATCTGCAACCTGCCCATGTGATGGCCTCTCCTGACATCATCGGCGAAGTGCTGTCGGTCACCGTTGAAAGTCTCGAGCGTTACAGCCTGCTCGGCACGCTGGCCGCAACCGCGCCGACAGCCGAGCGCGCCTCCCATTCTGCCGGTCCCCTCCCCGTCACTGGAGCCTGAACCCTTGCCGAAAAGCGCATCGGATTCGCCTTCGCTCGCTCCCGGCCGTAAGACCGACCGTGACCTCCCCGCCCAGCATGAAACGCAGATTGTCGTCGCGTTCGACGACAACCGCGCGGCTTCCGCGCTGGTCGGGCCTTATGGCCAACATCTGGCGCTGATCGAGCGTCGTCTTGGCGTCGTCGCGGATTCCCGCGGCAATCACGTCAGCATCGCCGGATCGCGCGACACTTGCGATGCGGCGCGGCGCGTACTGGAAACGCTCTACGAACAGGCCGCGCAGGGACATGAGATTTCACAGGGCGACGTCGAAGGCGCGATCCGTGCCGTGCTGGCGCAGGGATCGTTGTTCGAGTTCGACCCGCGCGCGCCTGATACCAAACCGATCGAGGGACGCAGCGCGAAGTCCGCCTTTGAGGAACTGAACCTGCGCAAGCGCCCGGTACGGGCGCGTACAGCAGCGCAGGATTCCTATATCCGCGCGCTGAAGCGCAGCGAACTGGTGTTCGGCATCGGCCCGGCGGGAACCGGCAAGACCTGGCTCGCGGTGGCGCGTGCCTGCCAGCTGTTCGAGCGCAAGGAAGTCGATCGCATCATCCTGTCGCGCCCTGCCGTGGAAGCTGGCGAGCGCCTCGGTTTCCTGCCCGGCGACATGCGCGAAAAAGTCGATCCCTACCTGCGCCCGATCTACGACGCACTATATGACCTGATGGATGCGCGCATCGTCGAGCGCGCGCTCCAGAGCGGCGAGATCGAGATCGCACCGCTAGCCTTCATGCGCGGCCGAACGCTGACCAATGCGGCGATCATCCTCGATGAAGCGCAAAACACCACATCGATGCAGATGAAGATGTTTCTGACGCGTCTCGGCGAGAACAGCCGGATGATTGTCACGGGCGATCCGAGCCAGGTCGACCTGCCCAATGGCCAGGTGTCCGGGCTGGCGGAAGCGGTGAAATTGCTGGATGGCGTCGAAGGCATCGCGCAGGTAAAATTCACCGCCGAGGATGTGATCCGCCATGAACTGGTGGCGCGGATTGTTGCCGCCTATGAAGGCGCGCCGAAATCTCCGGCATCCGGCCGGACGTGATGCGGACGTCTCGCGCCGACCGAACCCAACGAAGAACATAGGATCAATGACGACCCTTGTCCCACCAGCGACCGAAGTCCTTGTTACTGCAGATTGCTGGCAGCATGAACACGATGCCGAGACCATTATCCATCGCGCGATCGAAGCCGCCGCGGCGATGGTCGAGACGCCGACCGCCGATGCAGAGGTGGCGGTGATGCTGACCGACGACGCCGGCATCCGCACACTGAATCGCAACTGGCGCAGCATCGACAAGCCGACCAACGTGCTGTCGTTCCCCGCATTGCAGCCGACCACAGCGCCGGGGCCGGACGATGCGCCGCGCATGCTCGGCGATATTGCCATCGCTTACGAAACAACGCGGGCCGAAGCCGATGCCGAGCAGAAACCGTTCGCACATCACCTCAGCCACCTCGCCGTCCACGGCTTCCTGCATCTCATCGGTTATGATCACGAGACCGATGAAGAAGCGGAGACCATGGAAAGCCTCGAGCGGGATATTCTCGCACAGCTCGGCATCCCCGACCCTTATGCTCACAATGACCGGATGAACTAGGTGCCGTCAGACTCCGACAACCCTCCAAGTAGCAGGCCGACATCGGCCAACCAGCTTCCCGTCCCGGTGCAACAGGGGGAAGTTCTGCGCCCGGCCTCTGAAACGTGGCTGATGCGCGCGCTACGTACCTTGTTCGGCTGGAAAGCCGGCTCCGCGCGCGCAGACCTGCAGGTCGTCCTCGACGCGACGGGACCGGATGAGACCAGCTTCACCACCGTCGAACGGACAATGCTGCGCAACATCCTCGCGCTGCACGACCGTCGCATTGTCGACGTGATGATTCCACGTGCGGATATCGTCGCGGTCAAACGCGATATTTCGCTGGGTGAGTTGATGAGCATATTCGAGAGCGCCGGACACTCGCGCCTCGTCGTCTACAACGATACCCTCGACGATCCCGAGGGCATCGTTCACATCCGCGATCTGATGTCGCTGATGGTCGAGAAAGCCAAGGTCGATCCTGCAGTCAACACCAAACGCAAGAAGCCGTTTCCGGCAGGTCTCGATCTGCGTTCGATCAATCTCGGCATCAAGCTGGCCGACGCCAACCTGATGCGCAAGCTGCTCTATGTGCCGCCGTCGATGCCGGCGATCGATTTGCTGGCGCAGATGCAGGCCACCCGTATCCATCTCGCGCTGGTTGTTGACGAATATGGCGGCACCGACGGGCTGGTGTCGATCGAGGACATTGTCGAGCAGATCGTCGGCGAAATCGACGACGAGCACGATGGCGACGAGACGCCGACCATCTCCCGTCAGGGTGACAACACTTTCATCGCCGACGGCCGCGCCAGTCTCGACGAGGTCAAAGAGATGGTGGGCGAAACTTTCAACACCGGCGAAGCCGGCGAGGAAGTCGATACGCTTGGCGGCTATCTCGTTACCCAGGTCGGGCGCCTGCCCGTCCGCGGCGAGATCATTTCGGGCCCGGGCGATTTCGAGATCGAAGTGCTCGACGCCGATCCGCGCCGCGTCAAGCGAGTGCGCATCGGCACGCGCAAGGAGCGCTCGAATCTACGTCACCGCGAATTACGCCGTCGCGAAGCGGCTGCCGATGCGGCCAGCACCGCCGCAAGTGAAGCGTCGCCGCGCACTCCCGACAGCCGCGCATCATGAAAGCGATCCGCGCCGTCTTCGCCTCGTTCGCCACGGCCACCATCCTGGCCTGGGGCTGGAAGCGCGCGGCCATCGCCTTCGTCGCCGGCGCAGCCTCGGCGCTCGCGATGGCGCCGATCAATGCATGGCCGATCCTGTTCGTCACGTTCCCGGTGATGGTCTGGCTGATCGACGGCTCGGGCGCAGGAAAGCTTGGCGGCATACCGGCCGCCGCGCTTAGCGGCTGGTGGTTCGGCTTCGGCTATTTCATCGCCGGCCTTTACTGGATCGGCTACGCCTTTCTGGTCGACGCCGAAACGTTTGCCTGGCTGCTGCCGTTCGCAGTCGCGGGATTACCGGCGCTGCTGGCGTTGTTCATGGCGCTCGGATTCGCGCTCGCGCGCCTGATCTGGACAAGGGATGCAACGCGCATTCTCGCGCTCGCCGCGGCATTGACGGTGAGCGAATGGCTGCGCGGCCACATCCTGTCGGGTTTTCCCTGGAATACGTTCGGCTATGCCCTGACCGAGCCGCTGGCGTTGGCGCAAACCGCGTCGCTGATCGGGATCTGGGGCCTGACGTTTCTCGCGATTGCGATCTTCGCAAGTCCTGCAACCCTGATCGACGATCGCGGCCTGACCCGGCGGCCCGGGCTGCCCCTGCTCGCCTCGCTCGCGATCCTGATTGCGATGGGTGCCTACGGCACGCTGCGGCTATCGGCACATCCGACGCATCTTGTCGACAAGGTGAAACTGCGCCTGATGCAGCCTGATCTGCAACAGGACGTGAAATTCAACTACAGTGCGAAAAAGGCAGTGATGGAGAAGTACCTCGCGCTGTCCGACCGCGCCACCGGCCCACACTCGACCGGCGTGAAAGACGCAACGATTCTGATCTGGCCGGAATCGGCGTTCCCGTTCTTCCTCACGCGTGAAGCGGATGCGATGGCGCAGATTGCCGACTTCCTGCCGCCGGGAACGACGTTGATCACCGGCGCCGTGCGCCCGCCCGATGTACCGGCCGGCATGAAGATCACCCGCGCCTACAACTCGATCTACATCATCGGTGACGACGGCACCGTCCTGTCATTCTACGACAAGCTGCATTTGGTGCCGTTCGGCGAGTATCTGCCGTTCCAAAGCGCAATGGAAAAACTCGGCTTCGTGCAGCTCACCAAGATGCGTGGCGGCTTTATTCCCGGAACGCGCCGACGCGCAATGGATGTCCCGAACGCGCCAAAGGTGCTCCCCCTGATCTGTTACGAAGCCGTGTTCTCCGGCGCCGTCGTGCCGCATGGCGAGCGGCCCGGCTGGATCGTCAACGTCACCAATGACGGCTGGTTCGGCATCAGCTCCGGTCCTTACCAGCATCTGCAGCAGGCGAGACTGCGCGCGATCGAGGAAGGCCTGCCGCTGGTGCGCGCCGCCAACACCGGCGTCTCGGCGGTGATCGATCCGGTTGGCCGAGTCATTGGACATCTGACACTTGGCAGCGAAGGCGTGCTGGATTCCGGACTCCCGGCCGCCATCGCGCAGCCGCTATTCACCCGAACTGGCGACCTTCCTGTGGCGGTTTTTGTCGCCCTGTCCGCTCTCGTCGTCTTGCGCCGGCGCAAGGCTATCAAAATGCACTAGCTCAATTCGGACGGACGCGCTGGGGGCGACTGGGATTCCAGCAGTCGGTATCCCTCAAACGAGTTACAACCCCTGCTTTAACCTAAATTCTTCATTACATGAGTGACAATGGTTTGACGGTGCCTGAGTAAACGGCGTATTTCATCGGTGTTTCTCGCAAGGGTAGTGCAGGCGCCCGGGCAAGAACGCAGAGAGATTCCAAGATGTCGACCAAAACGCCTAACCCCATCGACAAGTATGTCGGCAGCCGCGTTCGGATGCGCAGGATCATGCTGGGGATGAGCCAGGAAAAACTTGGCGAGGCACTGGGTCTGACGTTCCAGCAAATTCAGAAGTACGAGAAGGGCACCAACCGCATTGGTGCCAGCCGGTTGCAGCAAATTTCCGACATCATTCAAGTGCCGGTCTCTTTCTTCTTCGAGGGCGGACCGAGTTCGGCAAGCAGCCCGACTGGAATGGAAGAGGCGCCGTCGCCCGCCTATGTGTCGGATTTTCTCGCAACGTCCGAAGGACTCGCGCTGACCAAGGCATTCATGCGCATCAACGATGCCAAACTCCGTCGCAGCATTGTCGATCTCGTCGAACAGATGGCGGCGCGCGAAAATCCCGATCGTCGCTGACACACCCGGCCATACTGGCTCAGGTTGCAGCCGGCGAATGCGAATCGATAATGACTTTTCCTGACAATGTTTCCGATGATCTCGACCACGATCCATCCGTCGCTCACGCGCATGGATCATTCTTCGGCCGAAGGAAAGGTCACAAGCTTCGCGCGCACCAAGCTGATCTGATCGCGCATCTGCTGCCGCGACTTGCTCTGGACATCTCGCAACCGGCGCCCGTTGATGTCACGACGCTGTTCGATCCCATCGCTGAAAGTGTGCGACTGGAGATCGGCTTCGGTGGTGGTGAACACCTGATCGCCGAAGCGCTTGCCTTTCCGCACACCGGCTTCATCGGCTGCGAGCCCTACGTCAACGGCATGGCGAAAATCCTGACGCAGATCGAGGCACACAACATCACCAACATCCGCCTGTTCGCGGGTGACGCTGCCGAACTCGTCGCATGGGCGCCGCAGTGCTCGCTCGCGCGGATCGATCTGATCCATCCGGATCCATGGCCCAAGCGCCGCCACTGGAAGCGTCGCTTCGTGCAGGACGCAACCGTTGCGTCGATGGCCCGCATCCTCAAGGACCACGGCGAATTCCGTTTTGTCAGCGACATCGACAGCTACTGCGCGTGGACGTTGGCGCATCTGATGCGCGCCGACGATTTCTCATGGACCGCCGAGCGTGCTAGCGACTGGCGTATGCCGTGGCCGGGTTACACCATGACGCGCTACGGCATGAAGGCCGCACGCGAAGGCCGCAAGGCCGCGTATCTGATTTTTAGGCGCGGCAAGCGAATCGGTTGACGCTTTGCTCACGCCGACTTGGCAGCATCCCGTGCGTGCCAGAACGCCAGCACGCGTGCTGCCGTCGTCGGCGACAGGCGTTCGAAATTCACCCGCGCCTCTTCCATATCCGGCGCCGATGGCGCCTTGCCGGGCCCGAGTCGCAATGCGATCAGCGAACGGACCGTCGCCCATTCAAGATCGACTGATTTGCCGAGAATGAGGATCGGATCATAGCGATCACCGAGCACGAGTTGATCGACTGCTGCAAGCCGCACGCTTGACATCACCGCCAGCGCGGCGACCGCCATTTCGTATTGATGCTCGCGGGCAAATCTCAACAATGCCGCTTCGTTCAACTCGCCCGCGCGCTGCAATGAGAGAACGTCCCGCTGGGCGGCAGCGAAATCGCGCTGAACCGGCTGCCCCTTGGGCGCACCCGATATTTCCAGTATTGCCTTGTTGATCGCAGATTTTCGCTCCGGCCGCGCGCGCTCGAACAGGCGGCGGCGCACCATGTCCACCGACGTAGCCAGCAGTTCCTTGAGCTGGACCGGCGAGATGTCATCACGCTGGCCTACTGCCTGCGCCAACATGCCATCGTCTGCTGCCCGCCTGATTAACCCGGAATAGCCATTCGACGAAAACTTCGCGCCCGAGTTCTGCGCCAGGGTTCGCACCACCTCGCGATCGCCACGGTGTACGATGACGTCGGTCACCGAGAGCGGTAGTATCCGGCGGGCTGAGAGCGCGGCCAGATGCGCCTGCCCTCTCATGCGCGCAACCTCGATCAGCGTCGTCTCGTCGAGTTGCGGCGAACGGTTCAGCACCGGGCCAGCCACCCGGATTTCATCCTCGCGCGCCAGATGACGCATCAAGCCGGGGGGCGCGTTGCGCAAATCCGCGAGTTGCTCGGCGAGCGCCGCCCGCGCATCGAGTTCCGACGCCGGAACCAGCCCGCTCAGAACATCGTCGAAGATCGCGATATGCTCCGCCCCGAAATGGGCGGCGCCCTGAAGGAACAAGGCGGAGATGCGCTCCACCGCGACGGCCCGCGCTTCCGGGCTGCCGTTCTTCACGATGTCGTTGAGTTCTGGGATGAGAGAGAAGGCTGCCGCCATTAATGAGCTTTCGGTGCCCGCCTTGGGAAATTCTGCCGGGCGAGATTAGAAAGCCCTTATGAACGAAGGGTTAGTCGCCCGCCCGGCGGGTCGACCCAGCCGGCAGGCCTTGCCGGATGCCGAAAAAGCCGCTATATCCGCGGCAACTGAAAATTCTCATACGATCACGTAGGAGAGTGGGGCCCCCGGGGACCCGCTCTTTTTTATTACCTGAAGCCGGTTCGGACGTGAGCGGCCTTGGCTGTGCCGTCACAGAGGACCTGCAGAATATACCGAAAAACCCGGTTCCACGCTGGAACCACCTCTATCGCCTGAGCGCGCGCCTCGACCGTGGACATGACGAACGAAGTTTCTGTGCCGCACGATGCCGATCTGATTGCCGAACCTCGTCTCGTGGTCGAGCCGGGCGTGGCGGCGCGTGTCGCGGCGGTGGCGACACCGGTGCTGGAAGGCATGGGCTATCGCCTTGTCCGCATCCGGGTGACCGGCGAGGCCGGCTGCACAGTGCAGATCATGGCGGAACGCCCCGACGGCACCATGTTGATCGAGGACTGCGAAGCGATCTCCAAGGCACTATCGCCGGTGATGGACGTCGCCGATCCGATCCAGCGCGCCTATCGCCTTGAGATTTCGTCGCCCGGCATCGACCGGCCGCTGGTCCGCCGCTCGGATTTCGAGCGTTATACCGGCCATCTGGTCAAGATCGACATGGCCGTCCCTCATGACGGCCGCAAACGCTTTCGCGGCTTCCTGCAGGGCGTGGAAGGCAGTGCCGTGCGACTCGTTCGCGATGATGTGCGCGAAGGCCAGGACCGCGACGTGCTATTGGTGATGGAAGACATTGCCGACGCGCGGCTGGTGCTGACCGACGAACTGATCGCGGAATCGATGCGCCGCGGCAAGGCAGCCGAACGCGAGATGCTTGAAGATCTCGGCCTCGCGCCCGAACCGCCGCCCCATGCCAAGGAAGCGCGGCGCCACAATGATCCGGCGAAAAGCAAGAAGCCCAAGCCGAAAGCCGCGCCGAAAAACACCAAGGAACATCGCCTCGCCGCCGGGAAGAAAAAGCGGGCAGGCACAACGGATCACCACGAAGGAGACTGAAAATGGCCGCTGTCAGCGCCAACAGGCTTGAACTGCTGCAGATCGCGGATGCCGTCGCGCGCGAGAAATCGATCGACCGTTCGATCGTGATCGCCGCCATGGAGGACGCCATCGCGAAAGCGGCGCGCGCACGCTACGGCTCCGAAACCGATGTACATGCCGAGATTCACCCGAAGACCGGCCAGCTTCAGCTCGCCCGCCACATGCTGGTGGTCGAGAACGTCGAGAACGCGTCCAACCAGATTTCGCTCGAGGACGCGCGGCGCGCCAATCCCGGTGCCCAGATCGGCGACACCATCGCCGATACCCTGCCGCCGCTGGAATATGGCCGCATCGCCGCGCAATCGGCCAAGCAGGTCATCGTGCAGAAAGTGCGCGAGGCCGAGCGCGACCGACAGTATCAGGAATTCAAGGATCGCATCGGCGAGATCGTCAACGGCGTCGTCAAGCGCGTTGAGTATGGCAGCGTGATCGTCGATCTTGGCCGCGGTGAAGCCATCGTGCGTCGCGACGAGATGCTGCCGCGCGAAGTATTCCGCAACGGCGATCGCGTCCGCGCCTACATCTTCGACGTCCGCCGCGAAACCCGCGGGCCGCAGATCTTCCTGTCGCGTACCCATCCGCAGTTCATGGCGAAACTGTTCGCGCAGGAAGTGCCAGAAATCTACGACGGCATCGTCGAGATCAAAGCAGTGGCCCGCGATCCGGGCTCGCGCGCCAAGATCGGCGTGATTTCGCGCGATTCCTCGGTCGATCCGGTCGGCGCCTGCGTCGGTATGCGTGGCTCGCGCGTGCAGGCCGTGGTCAACGAGCTGCAGGGCGAGAAGATCGACATCATTCCGTGGTCGCAGGACATCGCGACCTTTGTCGTCAACGCGCTGGCGCCGGCGGAAGTCGCGAAGGTCGTCATCGACGAAGATCGCGAGCGTATTGAAGTTGTCGTTCCGGATAGCCAACTATCCCTTGCGATCGGCCGTCGCGGCCAGAACGTGCGTCTCGCCTCGCAGCTCACCGGCTGGGATATCGATATCCTCACCGAGCAGGAAGAATCCGAACGCCGCCAGGCCGATTTCGAGAATTCAACCCGCGTGTTCATGGAAGCCCTTAACGTCGACGAGGTCGTCGGTCAGTTGCTGGCGTCCGAAGGATTCTCGACGGTCGAGGAACTGGCGCTGGTCGATCCGCGCGAATTGTCGGGCATCGAAGGCTTCGACGAGGAAACCGCGAACGAGCTGCAGAGCCGCGCGCGCGAATATCTCGAACAGCTCGAGGCCCAGCTTGAGGCCCGGCGCAAGGAGCTCGGCGTGGAAGATGCCTTGAAGGACGTGCCCGGCGTGACCTCGAAGATACTGGTGAAGTTCGGTGAGAACGACGTCAAATCGGTCGAGGATCTTGCAGGCTGCGCCACCGATGATCTGGTTGGCTGGACGGAGCGCAAGGACGGCGAGACCGTCAAGCACGCCGGCATTCTCGATGGCGAGGAACTGTCGCGCGAAGATGCGGAAGCCCTGATCATGCAGGCGCGCGTCGTCGCCGGATGGATCACCGAAGCCGACCTCGCCAAGCCCGCAGAAGCGGACGCGGCAACCGAACAACATCCGGCCTAAGGATATGACCCGCGCATGCTTGCATTTGCCGATCCCGCAGATCTGGACGACGGTCCCCGGACAAAATCCGGGACCGCTCGGATGTGCGCGGTCACCCGGCAGGTCAAGCCGATCGACGAACTGATCCGGTTCGTCGTTGCGCCGTCCGGCGAGGTGATCGCCGATCTGAAACGCAAACTGCCCGGCCGGGGCCTGTGGATTTCACTGTCCCGGACGGCCCTTGAGGATGCAGCCCGGCGCGGCGTTTTCGCCCGCGGCTTCAAAAAGGCCGTGCAGGTGTCGCCGACTCTCGCCGAGGACACCGAGGCGATGCTGGTGCGGAGCGCAACCGAAGCGCTGGCGATGGTCGCAAAGGCCGGTCAGGTGGTCAGCGGCTTTGCCAAGACCGAATCCGCCCTCGCCACCCGCGAAGTCGCCGCTCTGATCCATGCCAGGGATGGTTCTGACGACGGAATCCGCAAGCTGGACGCGAAATTAGAGGCCCTGACCCGGGAAACGGCAGAAAAACCGCCGAAATTACCGATTATCAGGGCATTCACGACCGATGAATTGGATTTGGCCCTAGGGCGGTCAAATGTGGTACATGCTGCCCTGCTCGCGGGCCCGGCAAGCAAAACCTTCTTAGCCCGTTGTCAGACGCTCGACCGGTTCCGGCAGATTGCCGGGACGGACGCGGCGCGAAAAACGGATAGCACGACCGACGCCTGAAAATTCAGGCTCGCAACTGGCTTGGCTCTCAAGCACAAGAACGAGATTGGGACTGTTGAATGGCCGATACGAAAAACCCTGGTGACAAGACGCTGAGCGTCGGTTCGAAAACTCTGTCGCTGAAGCCGCGCACAGAGACCGGCGTCGTGCGCCAGAGTTTCAGCCACGGCCGGACCAAACCGGTGGTGGTCGAAAAAAGAACCAAGCGTCGCCTTGCGAGCGATCCCGCCCCTGCAGCGGAAGCGCCTGCGGCGAAGCCGGCTGCGCCGGCCCCCGCCGCCGCGCCCGCAACACCGGCGAAGGCGCCGGCGCGTGGCTCCGGCGTCGTGCTGCGCACCCTGACCGAAGACGAGCAGAGCGCGCGCGCCAACGCGCTGGCCGATGCGCGTGCGCGCGAGGTCGAGGAGCGCCGCCTCGCCGAGGAAGAAGCCGCGCGTCGCAACACCAAGGAATTCAAGGAACAGCAGGAACGCGAAGCTGCCGAGGCCCGCAAGAAGGCCGAGGAAGAGCGTCACCGCCAGGAAGAAGAGGCAAAGGCCAAGGCTGAGCGCGAAGCCAAGAAGCGCTTCGGCGAAGCCGAAGCGAAGCCGGCGGCTGCACCGGCTGCTCCCGCGCGGCCGACCGCAGCGGCTGCCCCGGCACGCCCTGCGGCTGTCGCCGCCGACGGCTCCGATGACGATGAGGCTCCGCGCATGGTGCGTCGTCCCGGCGGCGCGGCCCGCCCGGTTGTCGCCCCCAAACCGACAGCGAAACCCGGCCCTGCAAAGCAGCGCGGCCGCCTGACCCTTTCGACGGCGCTGAATGCTGACGATGTGCGCGAGCGCTCGATCGCTTCGTTCCGCCGCCGCACCCAGCGCCTCAAGGGTCATCAGTCCAACGAACCGAAGGAAAAGCTGGTTCGCGAAGTGACGATCCCCGAAGCCATCACGATCCAGGAACTCGCTAACCGCATGAGCGAGCGTGCGGTCGATGTCATCCGCATGCTGATGAAGCAGGGCGCGATGCACAAGATCACCGACGTGATCGACGCCGACACCGCGCAGCTGATCGCTGAAGAACTGGGCCACAGCGTCAAGCGCGTCGCCGCCGCCGACGTTGAAGAAGGCCTGTTCGACGTTGCCGAGGATCGCGCCTCCGACACCCAGCCGCGTCCGCCCGTCGTGACCGTGATGGGCCACGTCGACCACGGCAAGACCTCGCTGCTCGACGCGCTGCGCC
>JBIQLC010000011.1:0-105779 GCA_044464625.1 Afipia sp.
CGCAGGCGCTCGATGCGTTCTATGTCGACGGCATCCGCCACAACATTCCGTTCCTGTCGGCGCTGATGAATCATCCGCGCTGGCGCGAGGGCAAGCTCTCCACCGGCTTTATCGCCGAGGAATTCCCCAAGGGCTTTGCGCCGCGCACGCCCGAAGGTGAAGCGGCGCGCCGCATCGCTGCCGTTGGTGCCGCGATTGATCACATCTTCGGCGAGCGCAAGCGCCAGATTTCCGGTCAGATGAATGGCCGCCCGGTGCGCCGCGAACGCAGCCGCGTAGTCTGGCTCGACCGCACCGAGATCGCGCTCGATGTGGAGCGCAGCGACGACGGCATCGTGGTTCGCTTCAATGAGGCTGACGGCAATCTCGGCCAGCCGCGCACGCTGGTGTCGGCGTGGAAGCCGGGCGATCCGGTGTGGCAGGGCACGATCGATGGCTTGCCCGCGGTGGTGCAGGTGCGCTTCATGCCCAACGGCTTCCGCTTGATCCATCAGGGCTACGAGGTGCCGGTGCAGGTCTACACCGAGACCGAAGCGACGGCGGCGCGGCTGATGCCGGTGAATTCGTCGGCGGGCAGCGGCAAGAAGGTGCTGTGTCCGATGCCGGGCCTTGTGGTTTCCATCGCCGTTACCGAAGGGCAGGAGGTCAAGGCTGGCGAGACGCTGGCGGTGGTCGAGGCGATGAAGATGCAGAACGTGCTGCGTTCGGAGCGCGACGGCACAGTGAAGAAGATCCATGCCCAGCCCGGCGCGACGCTGGCGGTCGATGCGCTGATCCTCGAATTCGCGTGAGGAAAAATGGGCGGCGCGATGAACCTCGGTTCGTCTTCGCTGCCCTCGCGTCATACGGATCGCGATCCGCGCCGATTGGCCCGGTCTGAAGACCGCAACCTTCGGAGGCTGCGATGAGCGATGTCATCCGCCACGTTGTGATTCACGGCGTCGTGCAGGGCGTCGGCTTCCGCTACTGGACCGAGGACGTCGCGCATCGCCATGGTGTTGGCGGCTGGGTGCGCAATCGCCGCGATGGTACGGTGGAAGCGGTGTTCGCCGGATCGGCGAGCGCGGTGGCGGCGATGATCGCCGATTGCAAGCACGGGCCGTCGTCGGCGCGGGTCTCGCGTATCGATGAGCGCGAAGGCACCGCGCAGGATTTGAATCTGCGCGGCGCGGGTGAAGCGTTTTCGAGCCTGCCGACGGTGTAGCACTTTGTTGTGCCCCGGACGCGGTGCGGCATTCTTCATGCTGCTTTGCCCGAGGCACGCGAAGGGCCTGATGTTCCCACGGGTCGTCCCGGCGCACGCCGGGACCCATAACCACAGGACGTTGTCGTGATGCATGCGCGCTGATTGCGTTGCGACCGACGAAGCCGGGGAGTATGGGTCCCGGCGTTCGCCGGGACGACATCGAATATAAGGTCTGCTCCTCAGGATGAGGAGAGGGTGCCGAAGGATGCGCCGCGGTCTTGCTCACCGCTCCGCCTCTCTCTACGATCGCCTTCTTGCCGCGCAAACCTCTTTCGCGATCTCCACGAACCGCGCCGCCAGCGGCGACAGGTTGCCGTCGCGCCAGGCCAGGGCGATGTCGAGCGTCGCGGAAGTGCCTTCGATATCCAGCGCCTTGATGCCGGGCGGCAGTGTCGGAACGAACGACGCATCGAGGATGGTGCAGCCGAAGCCGGATTGAACGAGCTGCAGCAACACCGGCAGGTCGTCGGCTTCCTCGGCGATGTTGAGCGACAGTCCGCGCGTGCCGATCATGTCGTTGACCAGCGAACGGAAGCCGCGCCAGCGGCTCGATGTGCCGATCACGATCGGCGCGGTCACCAGCATCGGCAGCGTGATCGTGCGCCGCCGCGCCCACGGGTGGCGGGCAGGGACGAGTGCGATCAGGCGTTCGCGCGAGATCGGAATGTTCTTCTGCGGCGGCGTCGACACGATCGACATGATGAAGCCGAGATCGATGGTGCCTTCCTCGAACGCCGTCGCCTGCTCGGACGAGGCCAGCAGCCGCAGGCCGACCTGGGCATCGGGATATTGCTTGCGGAATTCGATGATGATGTCGGGCATCGGCCCGGTCGCGGCGAAGGTCGAGTAGCCGACCATGATGGTGCCGCTCAAACCCTGCGCCACCCTCGTGGCATGGGTGATGGCGCGCGTCAGGCGCTGCATGGTGTCGGCGGCGTCGCGATAGAGCGCTTCGCCGGCCGGAGTCAGGGTCACGCGCCGCGTGGTGCGCTCGAACAGCGCGAAGCCGAGCTGCTGCTCGAACTGGCGGACGCTGCGGCTGAGCGCGGGCTGGGCGATGCCGAGCCGTTCGGCGGCCTTGCGGAAGCTGAGCGTTTCGCCGACCGCGAGAAAGTGCTGCATCCGGGCGTGCAGGGCGGGGTGGATCATGGGGCGCCGTTTTCGATTGATACCTTATAGGCATTAATTCCGTTCGAAATGGTATTGGACTGATATCAATTCCATCTGTCAAATCCCACCCGTGGCCTGCGGGATCCACCGCGCGCACGCGCGGCTGCGCGCCGTCACCGACATCACCACAGCGACAGGGAAGACCGGAATGCCCAAAGCAAAAGCCATGATCGTCGCGGCGCAGGCCGAAGCGGCCGAGGCCGGTGCGCAGATGCTCGAAGCCGGCGGCAACGCGGTCGATGCCGCGATCGCCTGCGCGCTGGTGCAGGGCGTGGTCGATCCGCTGATGACCGGCATCGCCGGCTTCGGCAGCGCGGGCATCTATTTTCCGGCGCGAAATTTCCATCGCTACCTCGACTTCCATGCGCCGGCCCCGGCGGCGGCGCGTCCCGACATGTGGGAAAGCCAGATCGAGGGCGAGGCGCGCGACGGCTACGGCTTCATCCTGAAAGGTAAGGTCAACGATCTCGGCTATCAGTCGGCCTGCGTGCCGGCCTCGCTCAAGGCCTATTACGAAGCGCATGCGCAGCTTGGCGTGCTGCCGTGGCGCGACATCGTCGCGCCCGCCATCGCCTGGGCGGAGCGCGGCTGGATGGTTCGCCCGCATGTCGAGTTCTTCTGGTCCGATCCCGGCATGATGGGCCGCGCCTCCGGCATCGATCGCCTGTCGTTCACGCCATCGGGGCGCAAGCTCTATTGCCGCGAGGACGGCACTGCCAAGAAGGTCGGCGATCTTGTTCAGAATCCCGACTACGCCAACACGCTTCGGATGATCGCCGACGGCGGATCGGACGTGTTCTACAAGGGCGAACTCGGCCAGCGCATCGCGCGCGACATGCGCGAGCATGGCGGCCTCATCACCGCCGAGGATCTTGCGGCCTATCAGCCGAAATGGGTCGAGCCGCTGCGCGGCTCCTATCGCGGTTTCGACATCACCACCAACCAGCCGCCGGGCGGCGGCCTGATGCTGATCGAGATGCTCAACATCCTCGAAAACTTTGATCTGGCCGCGATCGGACACAACACGCCGGAATATCTGCGGGTGGTGTGCGAGGCGATGAAGCGCGCCACCGTCGACAAGGACACATCCATCGGTGACCCCGCATTCTACGATGTGCCGTTCGAGCGGCTGACCTCGAAGGACTACGCCGCGGCGATGGCCAAGGAGATCGTGGCGCACGTCAAGGCCGATGTGCCGCGCTTCAATTCGGGTTTCCCATCCAAGGACACCACGCAGGTCTGCGTCGTCGATCGCGACGGTAACTGCGTGACCATGACCCATTCGCTCGGCATGCCGTCCGGCGTCATCACCGACGGCCTCGGCTTCTTCTACAACGGTTGCATGGCGGTGTTCGATCCGCGTCCGGGCCGCGCCGGCAGCATCGCGCCGGGCAAGGCGCGCTTCACCTCGGTGTGCCCTTCGATCATCTTCCGCGACGGCAAGCCCTATGTGGTGATCGGCGCGCCGGGCGCGACGCAGATCGCCATGGGCGTGCTGCAGGCGATCCTCAACGTGCTCGACTTCGACATGACTATGACCGAGGCGGTGAGCGCGCCGCGCTTCTCGTCGACCAGCAACGCGATCGACGTCTCGAACCGCATCATTCACGGGACCACGCAGAAGCTCGAGGCAGAAGGCTACGACGTGATCCGCAGCCCGCAGACCTTCGGCTTTGCCGCCGTGCACGGCATTCGCATTGACGGCGACCGCTTCGACGGCGGCGCCGATCCCGGCCACGACGGCATTGCGCTTGCCGTGTGAAGCGCGCCGCGGCCATTCGGAATTCAGAGGAGGACGACAGTGAGTAAACGACTATTGGGAATGATCGCGGCGACCTTGCTGGCGACGAGCGCCGTGGCCCATGCGCAGGTCTCGGACGACAAGGTGAAGATCGGCGTGCTGACCGATCACTCGGGCGGCTTCGCCTATCTCGTCGGCAAGCACTCGGTCGAAGCCACCCAGATGGCGGTGGACGATTTCGGCGGCAAGGTGCTCGGCAAGCCGATCGAGGTGATCACCGCCGACCATCAGAACAAGGCGGACATCGCCGCGACGCTGACGCGCAAATGGTTCGACACCGAAGGCGTTGATACGGTGACCGATGTCGCCGGTTCGGCCGTCGCATTGGCGGCGCAGGAAGTCGCGCGCTCGCGCAACAAGGTGCTGCTGATCTCCGGCGCGGCCACCACCGAACTGACCAACAAGGCGTGCTCGGAAACCACCTCGCAGTGGAGCTACGACACCTATTCGTTCGCCAAGGGCACCGCGAGCCAGGTGACGAAGCAGGGCGGCAACAGCTGGTTTTTCCTGACCAGCGACTATGCCTTTGGCCACTCGTTGCAGAAGGACGCCAGCCACTTCGCCGAGCAGAACGGCGGCAAGGTGCTCGGCAGCGTGCGCTTCCCGTTCGGCTCGCCGGACTTCTCGTCGTATCTGCTGCAGGCGCAGGCCTCGAAGGCCAAGGTGATCGGCCTCGCCATGTCCGGCGCCGATCTTCTGTCGGCGATCAAGCAGGCGCGCGAGTTCGGCATCGTCCAGTCGGGCCAGAGCCTCGCCAGCCTGGTGATCTACATCAACGACATTGAAGGCCTCGGCCTCGACGTTGCGCAGGGTCTGACGCTGACGACGAGCTTCTACTGGGATGCGAACGACGAAACCCGCGCATGGTCGAAGCGCTTCATGGAGCGTTCGGGCGGATTCATTCCGAACCTGATCACCGCCGGCACCTATGCGTCGGTGCTGCACTATCTCAAGGCGGTGGAAGCCGCCGGCACGGATGAGGGCAAGGCCGTCGCCGCCAAGATGAAGGAAATGCCGGTCAACGACTTCTACAACAAGAATGTGCAGATCCGCGCCGACGGCCGCGTCATGCACAAGACCTTCCTGATGAAGGTGAAGTCTCCGGCGGAATCGAAGTATCGCGGCGATTTCTACAAGGTGATGGCGGAGATGTCGGGCGAGGAGTCCTACAAGCCGCTGTCGGAAAGCCAGTGCCCGCTGGTGGCCAAGAAGTAGGGCGCGAACGGGTGGTGCCTCGGATGCGGTGCGGCGTTCTTCACGCCGCTCCGCTGATCCGGGGCCGTTCCATATTCGGAGTTTGCGACGGTCCCGGATCAGTAGCGCACCGCTTACGCGCTGCGCAGCATCCGGGACACGGTCATGGGTGAGATCTGTCATGGCCGGGCTTGTCCCGGCCATCTCGCTTAGGGAGGCGCTGTGCGCCCCTAAACGGGATCACCGGCACAAGGCCGGTGATGACACCGAGTATATGGCGCTATCGAATGCAATTCTCACGCCGCCAGCGCGACCTTGCGGAATGCCGCCGCAATCGTGCGCAGCGCGGCGAGCTTGGTGGCATCGCTGACCTTCGAGTGCAGCATTACTTTTGACGCGCCGAGTTTCGGCAGGCGATACGCCGCGCCGACGTCGACGACGCCCGGCGGCGCGATGCGGCGCGCGAGCGGAGCGACGCCAAGCCCGGCCTGCGTGGCGGCCGCCACCGCCACCATGCCGCCGCCGCTGAACGCTTCGGTCCACTTGATGCCGGCCTTGTCGAGCGCGTGGGTGGCCAGCGCCCGCACGCCGCAGGGTGCCGCCAGCGTCGCCAGCCGCAGCGGCATGTCGGGATGGCGCACGAAAGTCGGCGAGGCGAACCAGCCGAATTCGTCGTCGGCCAGTTTCTCGCCGCCGCGCCGGCCGGCTTCCTGACGCACGATCACCGCATCGAGTTTTCCGGCATCGAACATCCGCAGCACCTCGCTGGAAAAACCGACGGTGACCGCGATGGTCAGCGACGGCGACAGCGTGGCGAGCTGCTGCATGATCGCGACCAGTTCGGGGCCGGCGGCATGATCGCTGATGCCGAGGGTGAGTTGCTGGCGCACCGCCCTGGTGCCGTTGAGCGCGCGGTCATGCGCTTCCATCAACGCGCGGGCGTGGTCGCGAAAGGCGAGGCCGTCGGCGGTGAGGCGCACCGCGCGGGGCGAGCGTTCGACAAGGCGCTTGCCGAGCGCGGCTTCGAGCCGTTGCAGCTTCATGCTGACGGCGGCCTGCGTGGTGCCGGAAGCTTCCGCCGCGCGGGTGAAATTCTGCAGTTCGGCGACCAGCAGGAACGCCTG
This sequence comes from Afipia sp., assembly GCA_044464625.1. Classification (GTDB taxonomy): domain Bacteria; phylum Pseudomonadota; class Alphaproteobacteria; order Rhizobiales; family Xanthobacteraceae; genus Afipia. The sequence continues at coordinate 6,536 of JBIQLC010000011.1, forward strand.
CACGTTGGACAGATCGAGTGGGGTCATCGCATCATCAATAATCGTTATCATTGATATATGAAATGATAAGATACTAAAATGACGGCGCGGGGTCTAGCTTCGGGATGAGCTTCACGAGGCATCCGAAGGAGAACGACCATGCCCCTCATCACCGTGCGCTACGCCACGTTCCGCCAGTCCGACACCCTGAAGGCGGAGATCGCCGAGGCCGTGAGCCAGCTCGCCGCCGACATCCTGCACAAGAATCCGAAGGTCACCGCGGTGATCGTCGACTCTGCCGATCCATCTGGCTGGTTCGCGGGCGGCAAGTCGCTCGCCGACCAGAAGCTGGCGAGCTTCTGGCTCGACATCCGCATCGTCGATGGCACCAACAGCAAGGACGAGAAGGCCGACTACATCGCGGAAGTCTACAAGCGGATGGGCGAACTGCTCGGGCCGCTGCATACCGAGAGCTATGTGCATGTCCATGACGTGCGCGCGGACGCCTACGGTTATGGCGGCGTCACCCAGGAGCGGCGCTATATCGCGCGCAAGCTGTGGGTGCCGCCTTACGCGCTGGCGGTGTGAGTACAGGCCGCAACGCGCGATGTCGCCATGTCTCTCAGAACGTCATGGCCGGACTTGTTCCGGCCATCTTGCTTAGGGACGCATGGTGCCCGCCTAAGCGAGATCACCGGCACCGTAGGCCAGTGATGACAGTTACCCCACCGTCTCGGTCGCCACCGGCTCGAGCGCGCCAAACACCTCTTCGAACGCGTGCTTCAGCGCCACATCGACATCGCCCAGCGTCACCGGCAGGCCGAGATCGACGAGGCTGGTGACGCCGTGGCGCGGGTCGGCGACGCCGCAGGGTACGATGCCGCCGAAGTGCGACAGGTTCGGCTCGACGTTGATGGCGATGCCGTGCATCGACACCCAGCGCTTCAGCCGCACGCCGATGGCGGCGATCTTGTCTTCGTGCTGCGCGCCCTTGTCGGGCCGGGCGACCCAGACCCCGACGCGGTCCTCGCGCCGCTCGCCGCTGACGTTGAAGGCGGCCAGCGTGCGGATGATCAGTTCCTCGAGGCTCGCCACATAGGCCCGCACGTCCGGCTTGCGGCGTTTGAGGTCGAGCATCAGGTAGACCACCCGCTGGCCGGGGCCGTGATAGGTGAACTGGCCGCCGCGCCCGGTGGCATAGACCGGGAATCGCGGGTCGATCAGGTCAGCGTCCTTGGCGCTGGTGCCGGACGTATAAAGAGGCGGATGCTCCAGCAGCCAGACCAGCTCCGGCGCCCGGCCAGCGGCGATCTCCGCCGCGCGGGCCTCCATGGCCGCTAAAGCCTGCGGGTAGGGAACCGGCGATTCCGACACAAGCCATTCCACGGAACCGCCGGAGGCGGCAAAAAAGGGTGTCAAAGCAAGGTTTTGGCGGGCGTTAACCATTGGGTAACCATAGCGTGGTGATCTCTTGGGATCATCATGTGTGGGCGAAAATTCCGGTGCCAACCCTCGATAAAGTCTCGGTCGATCTGATGGTGGTGCTGGGCACCACCTCCATGCCGATCCATCAGGTGATGCGGCTCAGCCGTGGCGCCATCATCGAACTCGACGCCACCGAGCAGGACGAGGTCAAGGTGCTGGCCAACAACCTGCCGGTCGCCAGCGGCGTGGTGATGGTGAACCGCAACCGGATCGCGGTCGAAGTCAAGCAGATGTTGCCCAAAACCGCCGACCACAGATAGACGTGCGCGGCGGCCTGCGAGGCCTTGTCCCCCCGATCTTGATTTGTTACATGGGCGCCGCTGGTGCCCATCAGGTGCCGGCTTTAGCGCTCGTGGCGGAATTGGTAGACGCGCTGCCTTGAGGTGGCAGTGGGTAACACCGTGGGGGTTCGAGTCCCTCCGAGCGCACCACACCTTCAAAAGTCCTCTTTGAGATTCCTGACGTTTTGGGTTCGTGACCTTTCGTCTTGTCGTGGGGTGAGGGAATGGATCTCTTCGTTTTCGGTCCTTGCCGGCAAATCTGAAAAGTCGGTCACTCGTCTACCAGCATCATAAAATCGCTTTCGCGAACGATTCTGATAGCAGCGCCAGATGCGATTAAGGTTTCGGCCTTGCGGTGCTTAGTGCTTTTCTCGTGACCATTGGTTAGTCGCAAATCTTGATCTCCGACTACTAGGATTGTGACTTTCTTGCTCACAGAATCGACGACTTTGCATCCGGCCATTGCCGCCATCTGTGCAGCTTGCGCGCGTTCTACAGATAGCGCGCCAGTAAAAACGATCGTCTCGCCGAATAGGGAACCTTCAGGGTTGCCGTCTTGGGAATGTCGTTTCCAATCGGTCTTTCGCTTGAATGGCCTTGGCGGCGCGCCTTCAACGCTCTCATACCCAATATCGTCGATCCATGATTGGAGGCTTACCTTTGTCTCCTCAATGGCGCGCAACATGATGAGACCCGCCGCCCGCGCATCCTCTGCGGCGTCGTGATGCTTGAAATCTATTCCGAAGGTTGAGGCGAGGTTCTTCAATCCGTAACCGCCGTTCGTTCCGAAATGATTCCAAGCACGACGAGCCACTTGAAGGCTGTCTAGCCAGATGCAGGGCAGGCCGCTTGTGCCGTACTTGGCGGCAGCACGCGAAAGAGCGGTTCGATCGAAGGGGCTATGGTGGACGATTGCTGTATTGAGCAGCGCGTTGCTTATAACGGGAAATACTTCGGCCATCGTCGGCCTGCCAGAAACATCTTCTGGGCGAATACCGTGAATGGCAATGTTGGCGGGAGCAAATTCGTCTTCCGGATCAACCAGAACGGTAAGTGATTTGAACACTTCGCCAGCCTGGAAATGAACCAAGCCGATGGAGCAAATACTGGCGAAATCGGAATTTGCAGTCTCAACGTCGAGCGCAATGAAATCGGTGACGGGCAATTGAGCCTCCCCAGACCCGCGGCTAACCTAGCGTTGGGCACGCCTCTCGTACAATCCGCACGCTAGTACCGCGCCCGTATCCATCCTTCTTGAAGGTTGCAGGCTGCGGAACCCCTTATCCGACCGGTTTTCCAGACTCCCCGTCATCGTCAAAACATCCCATATTGGAGCCGTCCTGGTTTGGGAGCGGCGCGATGGCCTATCGGAATCCCCGGGAGTTGGCAGATCGGATGGCCCGGCGCCGGCTGGCGCCCGCTGAAGACGGCTATGTCCGGCAGACTTTCACCCAGCCGCGCGACCAGGCCCGCCAGACCGCGCGGGCCTTCCTCGATCGCTGGCCGGCCGCGGCCTACATGTCGGTGGTCGAATCGTGGCGCGAATTGCCGGATGGCGAGATCGAGTTCACGATGAAGCGGCTGAGATCGGCGGATTGAACAGAGCGGCGAGGGTGCTTGGACTCTGAACAGGGCGTTCTCCGGATTTCGATCGCGGTCACGCTGCTCCTCGCCGGCGTCGGCATCCTGTTCGGTCTGTTGTCCGGCTCGTTCGCCATCGTGTTCGACGGCTTCTATGCCCTGACCGATGCGAGCATGACCATCGTCGCGCTGCTGGTGTCGAACCTGATCACGTCATCGACCGCGAGCGGGCCGGCGAGCAACAAGCTGGTCAAGCATTTCACCATGGGGTTCTGGCATCTCGAACCCATGGTCCTCGGCCTCAACGGCGTGCTGCTGACGGCCGCCGCGATCTATGCGCTGATCAACGCCATCGGCAGCCTGATGACCGGCGGGCGGCATCTGTTGTTCGATCAGGCGATCATCTATGCGGTGATCACGCTGGTGATCACGGTGGCCATGGCGGTGTTCGACCAGCGCGCCAACCGGACGCTGCAATCGGATTTCATCACGCTCGATGCCAAGGCGTGGATGATGTCAGCAGCGCTGACCGCCGCGCTGCTGGTCGCGTTCGTGTTCGGATTCCTGATCCAGGGCACGCGCCTCGCATGGATGTCGCCTTACATCGATCCGGCGGTGCTGGCGCTGGTGTGTATCGTGATCATCCCGATGCCTGCCGGAACGATCAAGCAGGCGATGGCCGACATCCTTCTGGTCACGCCGGCCGATCTCAAGGAGCACGTCGACGACGTCGCGAAGGGTGTCGTCAGGCGCTACGGTTTCTTGTCGTACCGCGCCTATGTCGCCCGGGTCGGACGGGGCCGGCAGATCGAACTGTATTTCATCGTGCCGCCGGACTGGCCCGCCAAGAAACTCGAGGAATGGGATCAGATCCGCAATGAAATCGGCGAGGCCATCGGCGACGACACACCCGATCGCTGGCTGACCATCGCGTTCACCACAGACCCCGAATGGGCGGAGTGAAGGCGAGCGACTTTTCCCGTCCGGCTGCGCGTTTACGCCGCATCTTTTCGCGCGTGTCGTTTGACGGCGGTCAATCACGCGAATCCCGCGCGGGCCTATGCAATGGAGGTGGCATTCGCATCTGCAACTGCCGGAGGCCACTCCCTAAAGACCATCTGCCCGGTGCTTCATAAGTGCCGGGCTTTTTTAGCAACGATGAATTCGCGGCAAAGAAAAAGGCCCCGCGATATGGCGGGGCCTCGTCCAATAATTGCGAAGCGGCTGATCGTCAGTAGCCGCCGCGACGGTAACCGCCGCGATAATAGCGCTCGTCGCATTCGGCGACATAGATCCGTCCGTCCGGTGCGCGATAGCGGCACATGTCGGGGCCGCCGCGCGGCGCAGTGGAATCCGCCACAGCCGCGCCGAGCAGCGCGCCGGCGCCGGCGCCGAGCAGCGTGCTGCCGGTGTTTCCGCCGATCGCCTGGCCGATCAGCGCACCGCTCGCGCCGCCGATGGCTGCGCCGGTCAGCGTCCTTTGCTCATGGGGCGTCTGTGCACAACCGGCAAGCGTGGCGCTCACGGCAACGAGACCGACGGCGGCGATCTTCAGAATGTTCATCAAGGGACCTCTATGGTTTCAGGAAAAGGCGGGTTGTCATTCTGGACTGTGAAAAGGGGCATCATCTTGATCGGCGAAGATGAATGCAGCCTGACTATACGCAGAATTTCGTAAGTGACTGTTTCAATGACGAAATCGGGATTGACCGTTCGCGCCGGAACGCGGATGGGTGACGTGAATGGCATAAAATGAGCTAGCCGCCGGGCCGGTGGATGCTCAAGGCCGCCGCGAGACGCTTCTCGAAATCGAGCCGCCGTTCCTCGATCGGCCGGTCGAAGAAATTGTTCTGCACGATGATCCCGCGTGCCTCATCGCCGTCGATGCCCGTGATGTTGCAATCCTTGAAGGTGCAGTCGGTGAAGGCAAGTTGCTCGGTGCCGTGATCAATCAGCAGGGTGCATTTCACAAATGTGCAGCCGTCGAAGCGGCTGAAATTGATCCTGCCTGTGAAGTCGAACGTGTGCGCGTGAAACGTTTCGCGCCAGAAGACACGCTCCTCGCGTAGGTCGCTCATTTTTTTGTTTTCGATCCAGGTCCGATAGGCCGACGGGATGTCGGCCGACTATTATGCCGTGCCGCGAACGGCCCGCCATAGGAAAATAATAATGCAGGCGCCGATAAAGCCCGCGATCAGATAGCCGACCCAGCCTCCGAAAGTCACGCCGATCAGGCCGAGCAGGAAATTGGCGAGCGCGGCGCCGACGATTCCGAGGATGATGTTCATCAGAACGCCGGTGTCCGACTTCATGAACATCTCCGCGAGCCAACCGGCCAGCCCGCCGATGATGATAGCTGCGATCCAGCCAACGCCTGCTTCGTTCACGGTGCCCTCCCGTCCATGCGCGACGATCATGGCTCGCCGCGCTTCATGGAACAAAAAGTCGCGCCGCAGGGGAAAAGTTCCCCTGGCGGTCTGTCAGGCGTCCGGTTTTCGACCGGTTTTATGTCGCAGCCAGATAGATCACGCGGCCAAGCGCGCCGAGCAGGAGGGCGAATGTCGCGAGCGACTGGATGAAGAAGCCGGGGAATCGTTTGTTGGCCGCCGACAGATAGCCGACGAAATAGACGATGCGGCCCACCAGCCACAGCGCGCCCAGGCCGGCCGCCCACGTTGCGCTCCAGTAGATCGCAAACAGCCACATCGACGGCAGAAAGATCGGAATCCATTCGACCGTGTTCGAATGAGCGCGAATGGCGCGCTCGAGCAGCGGATCGCCGGTCATCACCGGGGCGAGCAGGCCGGTTTTCGAATGGGTTTTTGAGACCGTCAGCGCCATGCCGAAGGTGACCAGCCCGCAGAGCAGGGTGACGATCGCGACCGCATAGTACCGTTCCATATGCATTTCCCTTCCAACCATGCGTGTGCGCGGATCGTAGGGCGCGGCCAGCGAGGCGGGCAACTGGTCGTCGCCCATCGGCCCGTGGCCAAAACAGCATGGCAGGCACCGGTCCCTCCGAGTTCCCGCCCGCGGCGACTTCGGCTAAGTCCATCAGGGTGCTGCGGAGGAACATGCCGAAATGACTGACCTGACCAATCTCACGGTGAAGGAGATCAGCCATCTCCTCAATGAACGGAAGCTGTCATCCGTCGATCTCACCAAGGCCTATCTCGCGCGGATCGCCGCGCTCGATCCCAGGCTCCATGCCTGGCTGGAGGTTTTCGCCGACGAAGCGCTGATGGCGGCGCAGGGCGCTGATCTGGCGATTCGCTCCGGGCATGCGGTCGGGCCGTTTCACGGTGTGCCGTTCGCGCTCAAGGACCTCGTCCATGTGAAGGGCCGCGTCACCACCGGCGGCTCGAAGGCAAAGGCGGGGCAGAAGGCCGACGTCACCGCCGAAATCGCGCGCCGCCTGCTGGCGGCCGGCATGATCCTGCTCGGCAAGACCCACACCGTGGAATTCGCGTTCGGCGCCTGGGGCACCAACCAGCACATGGGCACGCCGCGCAATCCCTGGGACATGGCGACCCATCGCAATCCCGGCGGGTCGAGCAACGGTTCGGCGGTGGCGGTGGCTTCACGCATGGTGCCGTGGGCGATCGGCACCGACACCGGCGGTTCGGTGCGGATTCCCGCCGCGTTCTGCGGCATCACCGGTTTGAAAACCACGGTGGGGATCATCCCGACCGACGGCGTGCTGCCGCTCTCCAACGTGCTCGACAGCATCGGGCCGCTGGCGCGTTCAGTCGAGGATGCCGCGATCCTGTTCGATGTGTTGCGCGGGCAGGGCGATCCCGACGGCGCGGCGGATGCCTCGCTGAGGCGTGGCGTGAAGGGCCTCGTGCTCGGCGCGCTCGATGACCGCAGCCGCGCGCCGGTCGCGCCGGCGGTTCTCGAAAACTACGATCGTTCGCTGGAAAAACTTGCCGCGCTCGGCGCGGAGATCGTGGTGTTGAAGTCGCTGCCCGACCTCGAGCAGTTCAGCGATGCGGCGTCCGCGATCATGGCGATGGAGACCTATTCGTTCAATCAGGCGCTGTACGACGACGACAACGCGCCGCTCGACGAACAGGTGCGCGGCCGGGTCCGCCGCGGCATCAAGCTGTTCGGCGGCAGCTTCACCCATGCGCTGCGCGAGCAGGAGAGACTGAGCGCAATGCTGGATGAGCAACTCGACACCGTCGATGCGTTCCTGACGCCGACCGTGCCGGTGACGGCGATTCCGGTCGGCGAGGTCGACACCACGACGCTCAATCCCGGCTACTTCACCCGGCCGGTCAACCTGTCGGGCCGCTGCGGCCTCGCGGTGCCGAACGGTTTCAGCGCCGAGGGATTGCCGACCTCGCTGCAGATCGTCGGCGCGCCGTGTGACGAAGCGCTGATCCTGCGCATCGGCTTCGCCTACCAGAACGCGACGGAGTGGCATCTGCGGCAGCCGAAGCTGGGGTGAAGGATACCAACCGCTCACGATTGTCATCACCGGGCTTGTCCCGGTGACCTCGACCAGGCGGGCACGGTGCTCTCCTAAGCGGGATGGCCGGGACAAGCCCGGCCATGACATCGAGCACGCATACGCCCGCCGCGTTGCAACTACCGCCCCAACCAGTATCGATACCCGATCCATGCCGTCACCGCGGCTGCGGCTATCCAGATCGCCCCGATGGCAACAGCGCCCGCGACGCTGACCGGGCGGTTGGCGGCAGCCGCCGCCATCGTGCGATATTCCGCGAGCACCGGCGCAGGGATCAGTTTCACGACAAGCAGGATGCCGAGCGGGACGATGATGAGATCGTCGGCATAGCCGAGAACCGGAATGAAATCGGGGATGAGATCGATCGGCGACAGCGCATAGGCGGCGACCGCGATGCCGAGCGCCTTCGCGTACCACGGCACGCGGCTGTCGCGCGCCGCGAGGTAGATCGCATGCACGTCACGCTTGATCGTTCGGGCCCATGCCTTGAGCGCTTCCATCGTATGGCCTGTCCGGAGTCATGCTCCGTGGCGGCATACGATGGATTCCATGACAGTGCGCCCGGCCAATTGTCCCAGGCGTGTCGAGGCGGGGTGTCTTACCGGAAGCGATGGCCGGGGGCGTAGCCTGATGCGCCGGGGCCATTTCCGGGGCCGTAGATGCGCTTCATATGGCCCGGGGCATATCCCGACGCGCCGCGATAGCCGTAAACCGGGCCGTGGCTGCGGAAGGCGTGTCCCGGCGAAAAGCCCGATGCGCCATGGCCCATGCCATGACCCCTGCCGCGACCGCCGCGCGCGTCTGCCGCCGATGACAGGATCACGAGTGCACCGGCCAATACGGCAATTGCTGAAAGGGTTTTCATCCGCGCCAACCTCCTTGGTGAGCTTTTCTTGTGGGACTGCCCAAAGACTAGGATGCTCGCGATGTGTTCAAATCTTGGCGGTTCCACAGCTTTGTGGGCTTCGCCTTACGCCGGCTTGCGCACCGGCTTCTTCGTCTGCACCGGCGTCAGGGCGTCGAGGATATGGCTCGCGATCCACGATGCGATGATGGCGATGGCGGCGGTCACCAGCGCGGCGGCGACCAGCGCCCAGCCATGGAGATGCAGGAATCTCACCGCGACGAAGTTCAGGAACACCGCCGCGATCGGCACGTGCAGCAGGTAGAGCGGGAACGACCAGTTGCCGACCGGCACGAGACGGCGATGGCGCAGCACGCTTTTCGCGCCGTTGGCTTCCGCGCCGGCGAGCAGGGCGACCAGCGTCACCGGCAGGATGCCGTAGCAGATCAACGGATCAAGCCCGGTCATCATGCCGATGAGCGCCGCCCCAAACGCCGCATAGGCAAGCGTAAAGCTTTTCACATGCGGCGCGATGCGCGGAAGGTATTCGGCGATCAGGACGCCGGCGAGGAAAGTCGGAATGCCGCGCAGGATCCCGAAATTGTAGGTCAGTGAGCTCCAGTGGTGCATGTCGCCGAAGCGATAGGCAGCTTCATAGGCGACGACGAGCAGCACGGTGAACACCAGCACCGGGGCCGCGCCGACCTTGCGGATCGTCCAGCGGATCGCGGGATAGGCGAGGGTGAGCGCGAACAGCGCGCTCAGGAACCACGACGGATAGTTGAGGCACTGTTGGTCCACGGTGCCGAAGGCGTGGGTGAGGGTGATGGTCGGCAGCACGCACTCCCAGCCCGACCGCGTGCCGCCGAGCGAGCCGACATAGGCCGATGCGATCAGGATCGCGACATAGAACAGCGTTGTCGCCAGATGCAGCGGGTAGAGCTTGATGAACCGCTTTTTGATCAGCGGGCCAACGGTCATGTTGGGTTTCCTCGCATTGACGTAATGCATGAAGAAACCCGAGCAGCAGAAGAAGTAGTCGGTGAACGTGATGCCGGACAGTGCCGCCGTCACCGCCGGAAAATCCTTCTCGAGGAAAAAGGCGTAGTGGCGCGACAGGATGCAGACGCTGGCGAAGAACTGAACCACGGACACCGTGACGAGACGTTGCGTGATCGCTTTTGCTTCAGCCGTGTGGCTGGGCGCCGCGACCTTCGCGTCGTACACGGTTCCATCCATGCGCTGATCTCCTTGAGGTGGCGCGGAGATGCGCCGCGCGAAGCGGGCGGAGAATCGGCATCAAATCCGGCAGCAGCATGGACCGAAGGTGGCACAACGCTGACACGCGCCATGCGCAGTGATGGGTTGATGTTATCGGATGTTCAGTGGCTCCTCATGGTGAGGAGCATGGCGCAGCCGTGCGTCTCGAACCATGAGGCCTCGAACCCGCGGCCTCATCCTTCGAGACGCGCGCAAAAGGGCGCGCTCCTCAGGATGAGGAATGACGTTCACGGCGAGTTCTTGATCCCTCCCCCTTGTGGGGAGGGTGGCATGTTGAGAGCGAAGCGAACAACATGTCGGGTGGGGGTGAGGCACTACGCAATCATTGCGCCGCCGTAACGCGCCTGTCACCCCACCCGGCCGGCTTCGCCGTCCACCCTCCCCATCAAGGGGAGGGAAAGAAAGATCTGCGTCATGCCACCGCGCATCGTCAGCGGCGATTTGGATGGCTAGGGTTCCAGCGCCGCGATAGGCTGCGGCTCCCCACGAACCGGAGGAACGACAGAATGAAAACCGTGCAGTCGATGCTGGCGGAAGCCGATGCCGAGGTGCCGCGGATCAGCCCCGACGAAGCCAAGGGACTGGTTGGCCGTGCCGACGTCCTGTTTCTCGATGTGCGAGAGCCCGCCGAAGTCGCGGCATCGGGAAAAGTCCCCGGCGCACTGGCGGTGCCGCGCGGTCTCGTCGAGTTCCGCGCCGATCCGGCATCCGCGCTGCATGACAAGGCGTTCGATCGCGCCAAGACGGTCGTGGCTTATTGCGCTTCAGGCGGACGCTCAGCGCTTGTCGGCAAGACCCTGAAGGACATGGGCTATTCCAACGTGAAGAATCTCGGTGGCTTTAAGGGCTGGGTCGACGCCGGAGGCGAGGTCGAGAAGAGCTGAGTATCGCGATCAAGCGTCGGCGTCGGATCGTTTCCGACGCCGCTTACTTCCGCGCGGACAACAGCGCCTGGCGCTTGCCCTGGTTCCGCGTCCTGCTGAACTCGAACGCCACCGGCACCGGAGATAACAGCCGCGCGGCGGCATCGGTGCGCGGTGCGCCGGTTTGCGTCAGCCAGATCATGTCGTGACGCGCACGAGCCTTGCCGTGTCGCGCCGCGGCCGACAGCGCCGACACTGCGTTGACCTTCGCGATAGCTGACGGGTGCGCCTTCGCCGGCGTGAACACGAAGCGCATCGCTTCGGGCGTCGCCGCCAGCAACGCGGGATCGCTCGGGCGGATATGCCACTGCCACGGCTGCGTCGGGGTCTTCGGCCGCTTCGCGCTCGCCGGCACCACATGCACGATGCGATAGCCGCGCGCTTTCAGTTCGCGCAGGATCACCGGCAGCGCGTCCTGCGTGCGCTGCTGGATGTCGTGCAGCAGCAGGATGCCGCGGCCCTTGGCTTCGAGCCGGGTCAGCGCGGTCTGCACCACCTTGGCCGACGAGATGTGATGCCAGTCGTCAGCCGGGAAATCGGCGCTCCACGCCATCAGCCCCTTCGACGCAAGATAGGTTTCGATCACCGGCGAGCGCCGCAGTCCGGGAATCCGCACGAACGGCGCGACCTCCGCCGGATTGCCGAGTGCGGCCGCGGTGCTGGCGATGCCTTGCGCGATTTCGGCTTCGGCCTTTTCGGCCGGCATCTTGTTCATGCCGAGCGGATGGTTCTCGGTGTGGGTGCCGATGGTGTGGCCCGCAGCATAGACCTCGCGCAGCGCCTCGGGATAAGCGGTCGCCATGCGGCCGACAATGAAGAACGTCGCCTTGACGCATTCGGCGGCCAGCGTGGCGAGGATCGGCTTGGTGTGCTTGGGCAGCGGGCCGTCGTCGAACGTCAGCACCACTTCGTGATCGTTGAGCGGCAGCGTCTCGGGATACTGCATCGAGCCGATCAGGCGATGCTCGGTGGGATCGACCACCAGCGTGCGCGACGTGCCGAGCGCATTGGGGTTGGCGCAGGTCTCCGCGCGCGCGGGTCCGGCGGCCAGGATGACGGCGCAGGCGGCGAGCGCGGCGGCGCGGCACAGGGATGTCGAAGCGGGCATGTGATGCAGAGTCAAAATCAGTCCAGTCGAAAGTGTAGGCCGGCGCGATGAACGCCCCCTTAAGTCGCGCGGCGCGGAACGATGGTTCAGTGGGTGGCGAGGATTCTGCCGGGCGAGGGAATCACATGCACCACTTTGTAGCCGTTGGCTTTCAGGTAACGCAGAAAGGCGGGCAGCATTGCGGCAGTCTGCTGCCTCGGGTCATGCAGCAGGATGATGCCCTTGCGCGCGATGGCGAGCCGCTCGGTCAGGAGCTTGAGCTGGACCTCCGGTTTCATCGGCAGCCAGTCGCTGGCCCACAGGTCGGCGCCGAACACGCTGTAGCCGCGGCCATGGACGTAATCGAGCAGCGCCGGGGTCGAGGCGAAATAGGGGAAGCGGAAGAACGACGCGGTTTGCGATCCAAGGACGGCCTGTACCGCCGCGATGCCGCGGTCGATCTCCTGACGCGCCCGGGCGTCGGGGATCGAGTCCAGCATCTGGTGCGACCAGGTGTGGATGCCGATGCTGTGGCCCTCGGCCGCCGCCCGGCGCACCAGCGCGGCGTTGGCCTGCACGGTGCGCCCGACCAGGAAAAATGTCGCCTGCACGCATTCATCGGCCAGCGCTTTCAGCACCCGGTTGGTGAAGGGCGGCGAGGGGCCGTCGTCGAAGGTCAGGACGACCTCCTTGTCGGCCAGCGGCAGGGTCTGCGGAAAGCTCTTGCGCCCCACCGACGGAAAGGCCTGCGCATCCACGGCGAGCGTGCGCGCGGTTCCGAGCGCGTCGGGCCGGGGGCATGGGGCGGCCTGCGCCGTGGTCGCAAACAGGGCGGCGAACACGAGCGACAGGAGTTTGGGCGAGGTCATGGCGATGTCCGGGCGCGATCGTCCGCGCGGCGGACATTTAGCACCTCGCAGGGTGCTGTCGTGTGCGGAATGAGCGGTGGAGACCGGCAATTTCGCAATGCTCCACAGCAGCGGGGTGCATTTCTCCGTGTCCAGGGCGCGGTGCACCGGGACAACATCGCGTGTGGCGCGGCACTGTGTCTGAAGCTCACTCCTCATGGTGAGGAGGCGCGAAAGCGCCGTCTCGAACCATGAGGCCACAACCGGCCCTCGGGGGCCTCATCCTTCGAGACGCAATCCTGCGGATTGCTCCTCAGGATGAGGGGAAAACGCGGCAGCCTCATTAACCGCCCCTTAACCATAACTGGCCGACCATCCTCCCGTACCATTTCCCGGAGGCGGATATGCAGCGCTTGCGGCTGAAGGCGGACGGACGGATCGTCGAACTGCGTGACGGCGAGGAAGCCCCGCTGGCGCCCGGACTTCCCCAGGCTGTTCAGACATCGGACCCGGCGGCGACGCCGGCGGTCCGCGAACTGCGCATGCGCGCCAGGTTGACCCAGGCCGAATTCGCCAGCCGCCTCGGCGTGCCTCTGGAGACCATTCGCAACTGGGAGCAGGGCAAGCGGATGCCGCGTGGCCCGGCGCGGGCGCTGCTCGCGGTCATCGCCCATGCGCCCGAAACGGTGTTCGCGGCTCTGGCGGGACGCGCCTCGCACTAGATTCGCGCGTTATCCTGTTGGCGTGCTGTCCTGCCTGCATGCGATCGAGGAGATGCCATGCACGTGATTGAAGCCAACGGTGCGCGCATCCCGGCGATCGGCCTCGGCACCTGGGAATTGCGCGGCCGTGACTGCGCGCGGGTGGTCGAGCAGGCGCTGAAGCTCGGCTACCGCCACGTCGACACCGCGCAGATGTATGAGAACGAACGCGAGGTCGGCGATGGCGTGCGCTCATCCGGCGTTCCGCGCGACGACGTGTTCGTCACCACCAAGGTGTGGACAACGCATTTCGCGCCGCTCGATCTCGAACGCTCGACCAAGGAGAGTCTGGCGCGGCTGCGTTTTCCCCATGTCGATCTGTTGTTGCTGCACTGGCCAAATCCGCAGGTGCCGCTCACTGAGACGCTCGGCGCGCTCGCGCGCATGAAGCAGCAGGGCCTCGCACGCCACATCGGCGTGTCGAATTTCACCGTGGCGCTGATCGAGGAGGCGGTGGCGAAATGCCCGGAGCCGCTGGTGTGCGATCAGGTCGAATATCATCCCTGGCTCGATCAAAGCAGAGTGCTCGACGCCTGCCGCGCCAACGGCATGGCGCTGGTGGCCTACAGCCCGATCGCCAAGGGCAAGGTGAAGACCGACGAGACGCTCAATGGTCTCGCGGCGCTTTACGGCAAGACCCCGGCGCAGATATGCCTGCGCTGGCTGGTGCAGCAGAACGTCATCGCCATTCCCCGCACCACCAAGGTCGAGCGGCTGTCGGAAAATATCGACGTGTTCGATTTCGCGTTGAGCGACGAGGACATGGCGACGATCTTCGCGCTGGCCAATCCCAAAGGCCGTATCGTCGATTACGGTTTCGCGCCGAAGTGGGATTGATGGTGTTTCCGCTTCCCAACGAACATGCTTCGGTTGTCCGTCATGGCCGGGCGCAGTCCCGGCCATCCACGTTTTTCTTGGCGGATTTCGTCAAGACGTGGATGCCCGCGACAAGCGCGGGCATGACCGATAAAGCAACCCCAGTTTGCCGAATTTCCTTTCGGTCCGATTTTAACAACATGAGTTCGTGATGTTCTTTGTTCTATCCAAGGTCGTGGGCTTCGTGGTGACGCCGTCGAATGTCATCGCCCTGATCTGCGTTGCCGGCGTGCTGCTGCTCGCCACGCGCTGGCGCGGGGCTGCCGCGAAACTGATGGCGGCCGGTATCGTGCTGCTGCTGGTGATCGGCTATTCGCCGGTCGGCGAGGCGATGATGCTGGCGCTGTCGGAGCGCTTTCCGGCCTGGCAGGCCAATGGCCGCACGCCCGATGGCGTGATCGTTCTCGGCGGTGCGATCAATCCCGAAGTCTCGGCCGCGCGCGGCCGGCCCGAGCTGAATTCGGCGGTCGATCGTCTTACGGCCGCGGCCGAACTCGCGCGCCGCTATCCGCAAGCGAAGATCGTGTTCACCGGCGGCAGCGGCAACCTGATCGACCAGTCGCTGCCGGAAGCGAAGTTCGCAGCGCCGGTGCTTGAAGACCTCGGTATCCCGAAAGATCGTCTCATCGTCGAAGATCGCTCGCGCACCACGTTCGAGAACGCGGCTTTCACCCGCCAGATGATTCAACCGAAACCCGGCGAGTTGTGGCTGCTGCTGACATCGGCCGGCCATATGCCGCGTTCGATTGGAGCGTTCCGCGCCGCCGGCTTCGATGTCGAGGCCTATCCGGTGGACTGGCATTCGCGCGGCTGGATTGACGCCGCGACTCCCTTCGAGAAAATGAGCTGGGGCCTCGTCCGCACCGATGTCGCGGCGCACGAGTGGATCGGCCTGATCGCCTACTGGCTCACCGGTCGCAGCAGCGAACTGTTTCCGGGGCCGAAGGCGAAATCATAAAAATAGAATGTCGGCGCGGTGCGGTATTCGGCGGCATCCTGCTTCTTCAATCTGACCTTCGTCGTCGCAATGACTTTCCGGCAAACGTCCTGGAGTGTAGTGCATACGCATATCCGCGATCATCTCACGTTGCGCGCGGATCACCCGGCGGCGCAACATCTCAGCCAGCCTGAGCAGGAGGACATGTTCTAAATGGCGCGACAAGGCGATCACCTGTTCAATCCAGTTACCAGGACCCGCGTCGTCTTCATCGCGGTTCCTGGGGACAATGGCGGCCACGAGCTTGCGGTGGATTGGCACGTCCCACCCGGCGAGATGCTTCCCGCAGCGCCTCATTACCACGTCGGCCCGAGTGGCGAGATCGCTGAAACGTTCACGGTCATCGCGGGAGCGGCGACGCTCAAGGTCGGAGGTCAGAAGCTGATCGTCAGCGCGCCAAATGCGGTTGATATCGGCTTCAATCAGATTCACACCCATCCGGCGAATGCCGGCAGTGACGAGTTGCACGTCCGCCAGAGCGGCGCGCGCATCGTTGCTGAGCCCGAGATGTTAACTCGCGTCGAGCAGTTTCTCGAAACCCTTGTGGCGCTATCCCAACAAGGGAAAGCCAACCGCAAGGGCGATATCACAAATCTCTTGCAAGCCGCGCTGACGATCCACGCCCTTCTGCTTGATCCGACTTTCCTGCCGATACTGCCGCGCAGATTCCAGACGTTCGCGTTCGGATTGCTCGCTCGCATGGCGCGTCGGCGTGGCTATGTCGCCTTCCACAAGCCGCAGGTGCTCGCGATGGAGCATGCACCTGTTGCCGCATCCTGAGAAACTTCAATCGTGCCGCGGCAGGCCCAATCGATAGACGCCGCGAAAATCGTTCGGGTCGGCGGGCTTGCCCTTGCGATAGATGACGAGGCGGCCGGCCTGCGCCAGATTGACGGCGGTCCGGCGGATCGGCACCAGCAGCGCGTGCCAGTCGCCCTCAGCGGCGATATCGTGCGCGATCTCAGGCGCGCTCAGCGTCTTGCCGCGAGCGCGGGCGAGCACCGCGAGAATCGCGTCATCGAGCGGCAGGTCGGCGAGGGGTGTTTTCGAATCGAGTTTGGTCATGGCCCTTGCCATGGCGCAGTCGCGCCTGTGTGACAAGTGCGGCCTATCACGTGCTGCTATGACCCCGACAGCGCGCGCCAGGCGTTGGAGGAGAACTGGCGGCGCGCCAGCACGATGATCACCGCCAGCGTCGACGCGAAAAAGATCCACGGGCTGATGAACCAGCCGAGATAGCCGAGCGCGAGGAAGAACGCGCGCTGGCCGCGATTGAAATGGCGGCCGGCGGACTGGAACACGCGCGTCACCCGCATCACATGGCCTTGCGCTTCGGGCGTATCGCGTTTCCCGGCCTCAGGCGTCGCGCCGAGCAGGATCGCGACATAGTTGAACAGCCGGTAGGCCCAGGCGAACTTGAAGAAGGCATAGACGAAGATCAGCGTCAGGCCGATGCACTTGAACTCCCACATCGCCGGGGTGTTGCGGATGCCGAGCGGCAGCGTCGCCAGCACCGACATCGCGGCGTCGGTGGAGCGCAGCAAGGTGAGCGCACCGCCGATCGCGAGCAGGGTGGTTGAGGCGAAGAACGCGGTGCCGTTCTGCAGCGACGCCATGATCTGGGTGTCGATGATCCGGATTTCGCGATCGAGCATGCGGCGCATCCACACTTCGCGATAGATGTTCATGCGGGCGGACAGGCTGTCGCGGCCGTGGCGCGAGCGTTCCAGCACGAACGCGTACGTCGCCCAGGACAGGACGAAGAAGCCGAGAGCCACGATGTCGGGAAGGGTGAAGGTGTCCATGGTCCGCTTCGATTGCGCGCGATGATTGCGATGCTGCCATGATGTGACAGGAGCGGCAATGGAGGGGCGCTGAAAAGGGAGGTAGGACGACCAGATTCGATGTCGTCCCCGCGAAGGCGGGGACCCAGACTCTTGAAATGCTTCGATTGACTCGAACCAGGATGCAATTGCATCGCGCCGTTTACGACGTACTTCCGTTGGCGACAGATTGCGCTGGGTCCCCGCCTTCGCGGGGACGACGGCAGAGAGAGTTGGCGCCGCCGTTGATCGCCGTGCGCGGTCCGTGTCAGGATGGCCACTTCTCACGGAGATTCCTGATGGCGCTGACGCTGGTGATCGGCAACAAGAACTATTCGTCGTGGTCGATGCGGCCATGGATGGCGTTGAAGGGTCTGGGCATCCCGTTCAACGAGGTCTTCATTCCGCTCTACACCGGCGAGGCCGACAAGAAACGGATTCTCGGCTTCACCCAGTCGGGCAAGGTGCCGGCGCTGATCGACGGCGACATCACGGCGTGGGATTCGCTGGCGATCATCGAATATCTCGCCGAGAAGTTTCCCGACGCCGGCCTGTGGCCGAAGGATGTCGCCGCGCGTGCGCACGCGCGCTCGATCTCGGCGGAAATGCATTCGAGCTTCATGCCGCTCCGCAACGAATGCGGCATGAACATCCATCGTCCGGTCGGCGCCAAGACGTTGTCCGACGAGGCGCAGGCCAATATCGTGCGCATCCAGCAGATCTGGACCGAGTGCCGCGAGCGTTACGGCCAGCGCGGGCCGTATCTGTTCGGCGCGTTCAGCGCCGCGGACGCGATGTTCGCGCCGGTGGTCCATCGTTTCCGGATCTACGCGATCGAGGTGCGCCCGCCGGTGCGCGCCTACATGGAGACCATGCTCGCCAACCCGGCATTCGCTGAATGGACCGAGGCGGCGCTCGCCGAGACGCTGGTGATCGAGCGCCTCGAAGAAGCGTGAGCCGCCGCTGCGGCGCCGAAATGCGCTGCCGCGGAACGGTCACACTGTCCGGATGACAGAACGGTATCAGGGGAGGGTTCGTCTTGCCCCGCCGGCCAGGCCGCCGTTCCCCGCACGGACGCCGTTTACCGCCCGCGGGCTCTGTCGCAGTGCGAGAGAACCATGGAACCGCTGAGTCTCTCTAACCAATTGAAATACAATAAAAATACACGGCACCCGCGACTCGTGCGCTGATCCCGCAGCTTTGCCCGAACCTCGGCCTAAAAGTTCCATTCCCGAAGGTCAAAATCGGGTTTATCGCATTGAAAAATATGCATGATTTTGGCATTTGCCATGCGCGGGTTTAACTGGCCAAAAGCGCGCTGCAGTGCTATACGCTTTTCCCGGACATTCCGCCGCCCGCCAGCCGTCTTTGGCGGGCTGTCATTTTCCGTACCGCGTAATGGAGCAGTGTGTTGAAGCACAAGTATGTCGTCGGCGAGACCGTCTATTTCACCGCCAGCAACGTGTCGCGTCCCGCCGCCACCGGCACCTACGAAGTGATCCGGCTTCTTCCGACTGATGGCGATGACTGTCAGTACAGGATCAAGAGCTCGACCGAAGCGTTCGAGCGGGTGGCCAAGGAAAGCCAGCTCGCCGCGTCTTAAGAGAACCGCGCCGCCATCGTGCGGCGCGTTCTGTTTTCTGGTTCGGCTTCGATCTGAAGGGCAGCGCGAATGAACCAGGCTGTGGACACATCCCTGACGTCTTCGCTGGAAAGTCTCTGGCACTCGCCGAATTTTCCGATGTGGCTGACGCTCATCGCCGCCGGTTTCTTCGCGGTCATTTTCCTGATCACGGTGTTTCGTGCGGACCGTTCGCTTGCGAATGGCGCGCTCACCGTCATCACGCTGCTCGCCATCGGCATCGCCGTCACTGCGATGATGCGCGCCTCGTCGGCGCTCGGCCCCGATAGTCAGGCCAGCGTCCTGCCGACTCCGGGACAGCTTGCGGGATCGCTGCCGGCGCTGTCGTGCCTCGATGGTCTTGCCGGCGAGAACGTCGAGGTCGCGTGCGAGAAGGCGCTGTTCGCGTCGGCGGATTCGACCGCGGCCGCTGTATCTTATTCCGCAGCCCAGATCACCAAGCTCGAGAAATACGGAACGCTCGCGGCTGCCAACAACGTGATGACTCCCGAGCTGCAGGCCTTGCGCCGCGCCGTTGAACGCGATCGCTTCGGCATGATCGCGCATGTGCTGACGGTGCGCGATGGCTGCACGCAAACCACGTGCCCGTTCTTCCGCTCGCTCGCCAACACCGCTCAGATCGCCAACAACATGGGTCAGAAGGTCTATGAGGCGAACGTAGCGCGTTATGCTCCGCTGTGGGGCGCAGCGCCGCACGTCGCGGAACATGGTCTTCCGATTGCCGGCGCTGCAGCATCGGCTGCCGCCGCCGCTGTGCCGGGAGCTGCCAATGTTCCAAGCGGACGGCCGGTGTCGGGTGATTTCCCGAGCGCGGCGTCGATCCCGCCGGTCAACATCATGACGTCGGAACCTGCCGCGGCGAGCGCCCAGGATCGCGACAAGCCGGAAAATACCGCGTCCGCGCCGCGCCGCGCGGCGCCGCCTGCCGCGAAGAAGACTGAGAGGCACTCTTCACAGAAATCGCGCGCCAGCGGTCCCGTCGTGCTTGCGCCACCGGCGCAGGACAAGGATAACTGATCGCGCTCACTCAAACTCGCGCATGATGGTCGCGCTCTCGCGTACCCATCCTGCGCCAGCGGTCGATCGTCAATGCCACTCCATCTCATCAAGCTCAGCGTCGGCGCGGAGTCGGTGAAGGACCTGAAAGGGTGGATCGCCGAGCGTGTTCGTCAGGCCAAGCAGAAAGGCCTGCCGGGCCGGCACATCCATATCACCCGCATGACTCCGAAGCGCGAGGAGGAACTGCTCGACGGTGGTTCGATCTATTGGGTGATCAAGGGCGAAATCGCCGCGCGCGAAAAGCTGCTCGCGATCGAGCCGTTCCGCGACAAGGACGGCATCGGGCGCTGCCGTCTGGTGATGCAGCCGAAACTCATTCCGGTGTCGCCACGGCCGATGCGCCCGTTCCAGGGCTGGCGTTATCTCGATGCCAAGAGCGCGCCGCCGGATCTCGGCAAGGCGGCCGAGAGCATTGCAAAAATGCCCGAGCCGCTGCGCAAGGAATTGCGCGAACTCGGACTGCTGTAGGTTCAAACCTTCACGTTGTCGATCAGCCGCGTGGTGCCGATCTTCGCCGCGACCAGCAGGCGAATAGGGCCATCCTTGAGCGATGCGATCGGCGCCAGTGTTTCAGCGTGCCGCGCCTCGAGATAGTCGAGCACGAATCCGGCGTGAGCGATCATCCCCGCGCTGCCGGCGAGAGCTGCCTGAATGTCTTCGCCGGCGCGGATGTGTTTGACCGCTTCCTTCATCGCGCGAAACAGCGTCGGCGCCGCGCGACGCTCATCCGGCGACAGATAGACGTTGCGCGACGACATCGCGAGGCCGTCGCGCTCGCGCACGATCGGTCCGCCGACGATCTTCACGCCGAGGTCGAGATCGCGCGCCATCCGCGTCACCACCTTGAGCTGCTGATAATCCTTCTCGCCGAACATCGCGAAGTCAGGCCGCACCTGCGTGAACAGCTTGGTCACAACGGTCGCGACACCACCGAAGAAATGCGGACGGAAGCGATCCTCAAGCCCGGCGACTGCCGGCCCTTCCGGCGCGACGCGTGTCGAGAAATCATCGGGGTACATCGTCTTCGCGTCCGGGTGCCAGACGAGGTCGACGCCTTCGGCCGCGAGCCTGCCGATGTCGGCCTTCCACGTGCGCGGATAAGAGCCGAGGTCTTCATGTGCCGCGAACTGGGTCGGGTTGACGAAGATCGAGACCACGACTTTCTTCGCGCGACGCTTGGCGAGCCGCACCAGCGAGATGTGGCCATCGTGGAGCGCGCCCATGGTCGGCACCAGCGCGATGGTGGCGTTGCGCTTGGCGAGTTCATCGCGGGCGCGGCGCAGGGACGGGAGCGTGCGGACGATACCGGGTGCTTGGGCCATGGGGTCTCGGAGATTGGGTCGCGGGACAAGGTTGCAGTGCGGAATCGGCCGGAACCATATCAAACGGCCGTCCGGATTTGCCAGATGGGCTGGATCGGGCTGCGGCACCATGAACAAATTTCAGCCGGCTCATGCCGCCGGGTTAGCCAGCAATGCTTTGCGTCCCCATTTCGGTGGACAAAACGGAACCTTCGGCCTGCCAGCCCATTGAATCCATAGAGGTTTGCGACGCCTTCCTAATGGTCGGGAAGGCTGTTGCGTTGCACAAAGGAAGGGCAGGCTTTTCGTTGGATGGCCAAGAATTATATAGGTTTTGTCACACCTGTGTGATGAACTCGCTGGACAAGACGGAAGGATTCTAAAACACTCAAATTGCAGGCTGATCTGGCTAAACGAGATCGTGCCTGACCCCTTTCGAGGACGAGATGAAGCGCGGAATTTTCATCCTGCTTGCGGTATGTGCGGTCGCGGTGACCGGCTATTTCACTGCGAGCAAATGGCTGATCCGCCACGAGCGGTTGTCGTTCTATGACTCGACCCGCGATCGTCCGGTTGATGTCGATATCGCGATCCGTCGCGACAAGGAGATGCAGGCCAATGCCGGCATGCTGACCTTGCCGGTTGCGATCGTGAACCACGGCAACACCGTCAAGTACACCGAGTATTCCTTCCTCTCGAACGTGCTGGCCGCGCGTGGCTACATGGCCGTCAGCATCCAGCACGATCTGCCGCGCGATGCGCCGCTGGTGACCAAGGTCGGCGAGCTTTATGTCGGCCGGCTGCCGGTCTACGAGCGCGGTGTCGCGAATATCGAATTTGCGGTTGCCCAGATGAAGAAGGTGCAGCCCCACGCGGACTACAACCACCTGACGATGGTCGGCCACTCCAACGGTGGCGATATCGCGATGTTCTTCGCCAAGGAACACCCGGAGTCGGTGAAGAAGATCGTCACGCTCGACAATCTGCGCGTGCCGTTCATGACCGAGGGTAAGTTCAAGATCCTGTCGTTCCGCTCGAAGGATCCGAACTTCAAGGCTGATCCCGGCGTCGTGCCGGATGACGAGCAGTGCGAAGAAGCTGGCATCACGGTGGTCAAGACCGGATATCAGCACACCGACATGAGCGATCGCGGACCTGAGAAGGTCAAGGAGAGCATCCAGAAGACGCTCAACAAATTCCTGAGCGACGACAGCGTGCTCAAGCCGGTCAACACCGACAAGATCAAGGTGCCGAAGCCAGGCCCGGTCGCGCAGATGGCGCCCGCAACCAACTGACAGCCTGCCTGACGATCACTCGCCAGGCGTTGTCACGCGGCTGGCGAGAACCTTGTCGATCCGCCGGCCGTCGAGATCGACCACCTCAAAGCGCCAGCCATTCTGATAGAAGCTGTCCCCGACGTCCGGGATCGCGCCGAAATTCTGCAGCATGAATCCCGCGACCGTGTGGAAGTTGCGAGTTTCCGGAATTGGAATCGGCAGCAGGTCGCTGAACTCATCCACCGGCATCCAGCCCGACAATAGATACGAATCGTCGCGACGCTGGACATAGGCCGGCTCCGCGGGGCCGGTCTCGGTGGTGAAGCTGCCGACGATGGACTCCAGAATGTCCGCTGTGGTGACCACGCCTTCGAAGCTGCCGTACTCATCGTAAACGAGACCTATGTGCACGGGTGACGTTTTGAGAATGGCGAGAACGTCACGCGCATCAGCAGAGGCAGGGATCACGGGCGCTTGGCGGATCAGGCTTCGGATGTCGGGCTTCGTCTCCGAGAGATAGGCGTCGAGGATGTCCTTGGCCTGCACGATGCCCAGAGGCTCGTCGCGATTGTTGTCACAGATTGGAAGACGCGAATGTGGACTTGCCCTCAGCGCGGCCCGTATCTCGTTCTGGTCGGTAGCGAGGTCGATCATGTCGACCTCGTGGCGCGGCGTCATGACGGCCGCGACGGGGCGGTCGCCGAGACGCATCACGCCGGCGATCATTTCTTTTTCGCCGGGCTCGAGAACGCCTGCGCTTTCCGCCTCGAGCACGAGGCTGCGGATTTCATCCTCGGTGACCTTATCTCCGGCTTCGCCGCGCTGGCCCAGCAATCGCAGCAAGGCTTTGCCCGACATGTCCAGCAGCCAGACGACCGGCGCGGAAATCCGCGCCAGCAGCATCATGGTGGGAGCGACCTTCACCGCGATGGCTTCCGGATCGCGAAGCGCGATCTGCTTGGGAACGAGCTCGCCGATGATCAGCGATCCATAGGTGATGACGGTGACGACGATGCCGACGCCGACCGCTTCGGCGATGCCCGGCGACAGACCGTTTTCAGCAAGCCATCGCGTGAGGCGTTGGCCGAGCGTGGCGCCGGACACGGCCCCCGACAGGACACCGACGAGCGTGATGCCGATCTGGACGGTGGACAGGAATTTTCCTGGGTCGGACGCCAGCGCCAGCGCGCGCCGCGATCCCCTAACGTTCTTCTGGACGAGAGCGGCAAGGCGCGCCGGCCGCGAGGAGACAATCGCCAGCTCGGACATTGCAAGCAGACCATTGATGACGACCAGGGCGATGATGGTCGCGATCTCGAAGGCTAACATCGAGGCTGTTGATCTCTCCGGACAATGAACGATCGGGAATATATAGATGATGCACCGCGATAACGCAGATATTTCTGTGCCGGATTATCGCATCCCTTGATGGCTATTGGTTCGAAGCGGTCCGAACCATTGACCGCGCTGGCGGGGCGCGCCACATGGGATATGGCTTTGTTCCTTGTTCTTGATCCGAATTGATGATGTCCCGCGATCCGACCATTCCGAAATCCTCCACCAAATCGCCCGTCACCGGCGAGCGCGGATCCGTGCCGGAGGCGCGACCATCGTCGGCATCTGACATCTCCGCCTTCGTTGCCAAGGCGCGGGCGATGGCGATCAATGCCGGTGGCAGCAACGGGCGACTGATCTTCGCGCTCGACGCCACCATGAGCCGTCAGCCGACATGGGACATGGCGTGCCAGCTTCAGGCCGACATGTTCCGTGAGGCCGGAAGTATCGGCGGCCTCGATGTTCGGCTGGTCTACTTCCGCGGCCTCAATGAGTGTCGCGCCACCGGATGGATTTCCGATACCGCGAAACTTGCCCGTCTGATGAGCAAGATCGAGGTACAGGGCGGCCATACCCAGATCGGCCGCGTGCTGTCCGAGACCCGGCGCGAGGCGGTGAAAGAGGGTGTTCGCGCGCTGGTGTTTGTCGGCGATGCGATGGAAGAGCATGTCGACGATCTGTGCGCCAAGGCTGGGGAGCTCGGTTTGCTGAAGGTGCCGTGCTTCATGTTTCAGGAAGGGCATGATCCGGTGGCGGAGGGTGCCTTCCGTGATATCGCCAGACTGTCGGGTGGTGCGTGGTGCCGTTTCGATCCCGGCGCGGCGGCGCAGTTGCGCGAATTGCTGCGCGCGGTCGCGGCCTATGCCGCGGGCGGACGCGAGGCGCTTGTGCGGCTGTCGAAAAGCGTTCCATCCGCGCAAGCGTTGCTCACTCAACTCAGGTAGCATCCCAGCGCCGTCAATCACCACGGCGTGTTGCCGCACGACCGCCATTCGTGCTTACCAAGACGCTGGAACATCATAGATATCGTAGTGCGGCGACGAGCTATCGCCGTAACACGGAAGAGAGCCACCTGAGCCATGCCCACACTGATCGCAGGCATCGTCGCTGTCGCGCTGATCTATGTCGCCCTGAACGTGATCAAGGGCGCCGATCCGAAGTTTCTCGCCCGTATCGTGAGAAGTGGGGGCGGCGTCCTGGCGCTGGCGTTCGCGGCCTTCATCGGCGCGCGGGGTGAGATCGCGGTGGCGATCCCGATCGCGGTCTTCGGCGCGGGGCTGCTCGGCTGGTCACCGTTCGGCGCCAAGCTCGGCTCGGCATTCGGTAACTGGGGCGGCAGTGCCCGCAAATCAAACGGGCAGCAATCCCAGGTACGGTCCAAGTTTGTAGAAATGACGCTGGACCACGACACCGGTGCGCTTGAGGGGCGTCTGACGGCCGGCCCCGAAGCGGGGCGCGTACTCGACGACTTCACGCTCGACGAGCTTCTTGCGCTGGCGCGAGGCTTCGACGGCGAGAGCTGGGCCCTTCTTGAAAGTTATCTGGACCGCCGGTTTCCCGCCTGGCGTCAGAACGCGCATGACACAGCGGCAGGAGGGTTCCGACAGGATCGCAGCGCGACGCCGGGCGGCAAAATGACGGCGGAGGAGGCCTACCAGATCCTTGGCCTGCAGAGCGGGGCGAGTCGCGACGAGATCGGCCGGGCTCATCGATCCCTGATGAAGAAACTGCATCCCGACCAAGGGGGCTCGACGTACCTCGCGGCCCGGGTGAACGAGGCCAAGGATACTCTGCTTCGCACGCATCGCAGTTAACTCCACGCAACAAGACGCTACCGTGCGAGCGGCTTCCCGACGTGTCTGCTTGATGCCCTGTGGTCGTCCGCCGTTGTCCGGCGTGATCGATTGAGATTTAAGGTTTTAGAGACCAAACCTTGAAAAAGGGTTGTCGCTCGAGGGGGCGATACACACGGAAAATGTGCCCTTCAATGACAAAGCCCGCGCAGCATGTGCTGCGCGGGCTTTGTCGTGAAGGTGGTGTGTGGCGATCAGTTGCGGATGGTGATGCAGCCGATGTCCGAGCGCTTCAGCTTGCGGCAGGCGGCTTCCGCCGAGTCCTGATCGAGACCGGCGAAGCGGGCGCGGTACAAGGTCTTGCGGCCTTTCGATACGGCTTCGGTAAATGGATCGGCGCTGCCGAGCAGGCCACGAGCGCTTTCGCGAGCCGCATCGAGGCGGTGACGGGCTTCGCGTTCGCTCTCCAGCGCGCCGACCTGAATGATCCAGCCGCTGCGAGCGGTGGTCTTGATCGCGCCGTTATGCTGGACGGCTTGCTGCGGTTGCGGAGCGGCGGCTGGCTGCGTGGTTTCGGTGGCCAATGCCGCCGCCTGAGCGCCGAGGGTGGACGGCGGTGCGCCGCGATTGGGATCAGCATACGCCATCGCTGTGCGCGGCGGCGGAAGCGGCTGTGTGGGAGCGGGGCCCAGCGTGCCCTGACCAAGGCCGGGGCTCTGATGCGAAACAGCGGTGGGGAGCGGCGCGGGGAATCTGACCTGCGGTGCGGCTGCACCCGTGCGGACCGGCTCGACCTGCGGCTTCTCCACCACCGGTTCGGGAGCGCGAGCGGGGAGAGCGCCTGTCGTCGTTTGTGTCGCCGGCACTTGTGTAGGCGCGGCGGATGCGACCTTGGTGCCGCCCATGCGGACGTGAACGGTCTTCACGCGCACCGGCTTCATCGGTTCTTCGGAGCCCGGCACGATCGACAACGGCGAGGAGATCACGCCGCTGGTGAGCGGCGCGGGGGCCGGCTTGTCAGCTTTGGCGTCAGCCTGCGGCTCGGGCGCACGCGGAGCCGGGACAGGTACTGGCTCCGGAACGGCGGATGCTAACTGGACGGCGCCCTGCACCTGAACCACCGGCGGGGCTTCAGGCGCCACGCGCGATCTTGCGGCGGCATCTTCACGGGCCTCGTTCGCGGCGACTTCCCGCGCTGGCGCGCGTTCGGTGATGGCGGCAACGGTACGCCGGGTCGCGCCGTCGTCGATGTGTTCGGCCAGCAGCTTGCGCATGGTGGCGTCACGCGAACCGCCGCTGCGGCCACCAAGCACGACGCCGATCAGGTAGCGGTTGCCGCGCTTGATGGAGGTGACGAGATTGAAGCCGGAGGAGCGGGTATAGCCGGTCTTGATGCCGTCCACGCCCTCGACAGCGCCGAGCAGCCGGTTGTGACCGCGAACGACGCGGCCGCGGAAGGTGAAGGCCTTGGTGGCGAAGTAGCGATAGTAGCGCGGGAAGCGATCCTGGATAGCACGGCCGAGCAGGGCCTGATCGCGCGCGGTGGTGACCTGATCATCGTCCGGAAGGCCGGAGGCGTTGACGTAGGTGGTCTTGCTCATGCCGAGGGCGCGCGCCTTGCGCGTCATCATCTTGCAGAACTCGTCCTCGCTGCCGCCGAGCGCTTCAGCGACCACGACCGCCGCATCGTTGGCTGAGCGCGTGACCATGCCCTTGATCGCGTCTTCGACACGGATGGTCTGGCCGGGGCGCAGGCCCAATTTGGTTGGCGCCTGCGAAGCTGCGTGTGCCGAGACTTCCATGGTCGAGTCGAGCGTGATCTTGCCGCTGTCGAGGCGCTCGAACAGCATGTACAGCGTCATGATCTTGGTGAGAGAAGCCGGATGGCGGATGGCGTCGGCGTTGGTCGCCTGCAGAGTGGCGCCCGAATTGGCATCGACGATCAGCGAGGCGAACGGCGGATTGTAGCTTGAGCGCTGGACGTGATGATGACGATGCTTGGAGTGGCGGCGGCGGGCGTCAGCGCTATCGGTGGTGATCAGAACGGCGGCCGAAACGGTCGCGAGACCGAGCAGAATGCAACGGGCGGTCCGGCTGGACGCAAGTTTGACACCAATCATGAACTTCCTCGTCCAGTTCCCAGACTCATCGCCCCGTTCTGAGGCCAAATTTTGGTCAGCGCACAGCCAATTTCCGCGAGTGACCCGTCAGTGGGCAAAACGCGTGGTCCAACCGGTCCTTTAGGGGCCGCGAGCGTCGGCTAAGGCGCTGGCCTGACGCGGTTTTTCGCCCACCTGCAGGATAGGGTCGACGCAAGCTGCCACGGTAAGTCGCCACGGTTTCCAAAAGGTTAAGCAAGCGTTTCTGCAACCGTCTGAATTTGTTTCAGATTCAAGACGATTGTGCGATGCAACAAAAACATTGACGAGGATTGTGCGATGCGGCAATATAAAGGCGGTCAGGGACCCGCTGAGGCTTTCCAGCGGTATTTTAATGCAGTTGGGAAAAGGATCATCCATGTTCAAAGTTGAAGACTTCCAGCAGCACAGCAAAGAGCAGTTCGAGGCAGCGGTGACGTCGGCCAAGACCTTCTCGAACGGCCTTCAGGCGATTGCTGCGGCCTATGGCGACTACTCCAAGAAGTCCTTCGAAGACACCAAGTCGTATGTCGAGAAGCTCTCGGGCGTGAAGTCGTTTGACAAGGCGCTCGAAGCCCAGTCGGAATATGCGAAGTCAGCCTACGAAACGTTCGTAGCCGAGTCGCAGAAGATCGGCGAACTCTATTCGGACCTCGCCAAGCAGACCTACAAGCCGTTTGAAGGTCTGGTCGCGAAGTTCACTACGACTGCGCACTAAGCTCTCTCGTATCAGCGAATATGAAAAGCCCGGCCGCGAGGCCGGGCTTTTTGTTTGTAGTGAACGGGCAGGCGCGCGTGGCGGTTACTTCGCGATCCGAAGTTTGGCGATCTGGTTCAGAATGTTCTGGAAAGCGTCAGCAGTTTGCCCCGCCGTTGTGATCATCTGGAAATTGCCATTGCTCGCGCAGTTCTGCAGAACTTGCGAGAGAGGGTCCGCGTTGTTGATATTCACCTGGATCGTGAAAATCGTGATGCCGCTATCCTTGATGTTTTTGCAGAGGATCGCCTGACGAGCGTCAATATCTGACGAATTCTGGGTCCAGCGATTCTGCGTGTTCATGCCGTCGGACAGCAGCACCAGATAGTCGTTGTAGACGTAATTCTTGTCCTTGCTCTGTGCCTGGAATGGTCCGTTGCTGGTATTCAGCGTCTGCCAGGCCCAGGCAAAGCCGATGGACTGGTTCGTATTTCCGCTCGGAACCATATCGTCGATCTGGCCTCTCAGATCGCTCCACTTGTTACTCATGCCTGTGACGGTGGCCGGAAGGCAGTCTTTCCACTGTTCGGCGTAATACATCGTCGACGGTGTGGAAGTTCCGGAGGACCATGCCGTATTGAGCGTGTCGTAGCTCTGGTCACGGTCGTTCACACAACCCTTCCATGTGCTGTGCCCAGGCGCGGCCGCTGCAGCGATCGTTGAATCGGTTGGATGAGAACGCCAATAGTGTTTGTAGGTGGTTTGCTTGCAGACTCTGTTGCTGCCGCTCCCGGAGCAAGTGCATCCCTTGGTCGATCCGCAACTGGCGTTTCGACCGGAGTCGATTTGCTTGATCTGATCGACGACGCTCGTATAGCAACCATTGTAGAAGATGCCGGATTTGCCGGACAGTTTCCTGCCGTTGTCCACGCTCGGGCAGATCATGCCAGAGTAAGATCCGCTCGACGGAATGTTGTTGCTGTTGTTGTAGTACACGTAGTTCGCACCGGAGAGAGTGGCGGGACGGTCCATGCACGAAAAGCCAAACTTGGTGCTGCTGCTGCGCGTTTCAGGAGTATCGAACGGGCAGGGCGAACCGGGGCCTATGTATATCCAGTCTTGGGGATAGCCATTTGCTGTCAGGAACGCTGGCTCAGCCTCCCACTCCGTCCAGTTGAGCCAGGCGGCATTAACGTTGGATGTTCCTGCATTCACATCCTTGGCGAATGGGATGATCGAAACATAGACGTCGCCTTCAACCTTGTTGAAGCCTGACAAGGTCGTGATCATGTCCTTGGCGGCAGTCTGCATGTTCGACATTTTGTTGTTCTGGGCCATGGACCCGGTGTTATCCAGAGCCATGGCTACACGCATTCGCGTGTTGCCCCATTTCGTCGTCGAACTGCTTTTGAAGTCGATGGTCGGGAAGCCGGCGACCTTCATGAAGTCGGTCTGCATCGAGCCGCCACCGCTGAGCAAGATGCTCGCGCCCTGACCGGAGTTGGGTGTGTATTTGGCATCGATCGGGCCGACCGGTGCTTCCGGGTGATTGTA
The DNA here is from genome assembly GCA_044464625.1 of Afipia sp. Taxonomy (GTDB): domain Bacteria; phylum Pseudomonadota; class Alphaproteobacteria; order Rhizobiales; family Xanthobacteraceae; genus Afipia. The sequence goes on from JBIQLC010000011.1 coordinate 36,572, forward strand.
GAGCGCCTTGAAATAGGCCTGCGCCTTTTCGGTCACCTGATCATCGGTCAGGGTGCCTATCGAGGCGTCCTTCGACACCATCAGGGCGGCCGTATCGAGTGCCGTCTGTAGGGCGGTCCGGGCGTTGTTGACCCGGGCGTAGTCGATAGCGGCGCCGACGAGGGCAAGCATCGGCAAAATGGCGATTGCGAAGAAGACCGCGACGTTACCGCTTTCGGCGCGATGGAACCGCGTGGCCGCGCTACGGGCCTGCTTGAAAAGCGATCCAGTATTCATGACGTCACCAGGCAAAAGTGGTTCTGGAGACGTCACCTAGGCTTGAGGCATGAAGAGGTAGTAAAATGCAGTGATGAATAACGGGTCCACCGGGGTGAGAGGCGGGTTCTGGGGCCAATCCCGCGGCAGAGGGTGAATAGTATCTTTCCGGGTTCCGTAAAATTTGAATGAAACCAAGCTGGCGAAAGGGCGGCGTAACCCGGCCTTTTGATGGGCGAGACCGGTTGGTCTCCTAAAATCGGTGATTTCCAGGGGGTAGGCCCGCGATCCGAAACCACTGCAGCGCGAAAAGTTTGCGATTAATCCAGATAAAATGACGCATACCGGCGTTGTGTCGGGCGCGCTTTCGCGCACTATTCTGAACAGGGATTCGACGGCGCCGGCCGCAATTTCATCGAATTGCGGGGCGTTTGTTAACCGGAAGGGCCGGGCCGATCTGCCTGCCTGACCGCCGGAGCGGCGTCTCAAGGAGGCAATTTGCCATGCTTGCGGCGGTTACCGAGTGGACCCATATTCGTGAAACGGGACGCGCGGCTACCCGAGGTGGGACGTGGCTGCAGTCCTTGGGGATTTCGAACGCGCGAGCCATGCTGCATCTGCCAACAGTTATTCAGAAGCCGGAAACGCCGGCCGTGAACCCGCGCACCGTCGCTACCAAGCCTCGCATGGGTAAGGATGAAGACCGCACCGGTGGGCCGGTCGGCCCTTCGGCCACGGTCATCACCAAAACGAGGCCTAAAACCAAGCGGCCCAACCTTTATCGCGTGCTGATTCTGAACGACGATTACACCCCGATGGAATTCGTCGTCCACGTTTTGGAGAAGTTCTTCCAGAAGGACGTTGAGGCCGCGACCAAGATCATGTTGCATGTCCATCATCACGGCATTGGGGAATGCGGTGTGTTCACTTACGAGGTCGCTGAGACCAAAGTGACGCAGGTGATGGATTTTGCGCGCAAGCATCAACATCCTTTGCAATGCGTAATGGAAAAGAAGTAGCATTGGTGCTGGACGCAATCCTGGAACCGGGGCCAGTTTGCGGAATTGAACTAACGGAGCCGGTCGCACACAAACCTCACGGTAGGCGTGAGTGGCGAAGCGAACGTAGTGACGAGGAAATGACGTGAAGCTGGCGGGGGCCATAAAGGAAGCGAATGCCGACTTTTTCTCAAAGCCTTGAACAATCCCTGCACCGCGCGCTCGCGATCGCGAACGAGCGTCATCATCAGTATGCCACTCTCGAACATCTCCTGTTGTCACTGATCGACGACTCCGATGCAGCTGCCGTGATGCGCGCTTGCAGCGTCGATCTCGACAAGCTGCGCTCCAGCCTTGTCAACTATCTCGAGACCGAGTTCGAGAACCTCGTCACTGACGGTTCTGACGATGCCAAGCCGACGGCGGGATTCCAGCGCGTCGTTCAGCGCGCGGTCATCCACGTGCAGTCGTCCGGCCGTGAAGAGGTCACCGGTGCCAACGTGCTGATCGCGATCTTCGCGGAGCGCGAAAGCCATGCGGCGTACTTCCTGCAGGAGCAGGACATGACGCGCTATGACGCCGTCAATTATATCAGCCATGGTATTGCCAAGCGTCCCGGCGTGTCCGAGGCGCGGCCGGTGCGCGGCGTCGACGAAGAGGCCGATACCAAGAGCGGCGACGACGCCAAGAAGAAGGGCGAGGCGCTCGAGACCTATTGCGTCAACCTCAACAAGAAGGCGCGCGACGGCAAGATCGATCCGGTGATCGGACGCAATGCCGAGATCAACCGTGCCATCCAGGTGCTGTGCCGCCGCCAGAAGAACAATCCGCTGTTCGTCGGCGAAGCCGGTGTCGGCAAAACCGCGATCGCCGAAGGTCTTGCTAAGCGCATCGTCGAGAGCGAGGTGCCGGAGGTGCTGTCCGCAGCCACCGTGTTCTCGCTCGACATGGGCACGCTGCTGGCCGGCACGCGCTATCGCGGTGACTTCGAGGAGCGCCTGAAGCAGGTCATCAAGGAACTGGAAGCGCATCCCAACGCGATCCTGTTCATCGACGAAATCCATACGGTGATCGGCGCCGGCGCGACCTCCGGCGGTGCGATGGATGCATCCAATCTCCTGAAGCCGGCGCTGGCTTCGGGCACGATCCGCTGCATGGGCTCGACCACCTACAAGGAATATCGCCAGCACTTCGAGAAGGATCGTGCGCTGGTGCGCCGGTTCCAGAAGATCGACGTCAACGAGCCGTCGGTGGAAGACGCGATCGGCATCCTCAAGGGCCTCAAGCCGTACTTCGAGGATTACCACAAGCTGAAGTACACCAACGACGCCATCGAGGCGGCGGTGAACCTGTCGGCACGTTACATCCATGACCGCAAGTTGCCGGACAAGGCGATCGATGTGATCGACGAATCTGGCGCGGCGCAAATGCTGGTGCCGGAGAACAAGCGCAAGAAGACGATCGGGATCAAGGAAATCGAGACCACGATCGCGACCATGGCGCGGATTCCACCTAAGAGCGTGTCAAAGGACGACGCCGAGGTGCTCAAGCATCTCGAGCAGACTCTCAAGCGCACCGTATTCGGGCAGGACAAGGCGATCGAGTCCCTGTCCGCGTCGATCAAGCTCGCCCGCGCGGGTCTGCGCGAACCGGAGAAGCCGATCGGCTGCTACCTGTTCTCAGGCCCGACCGGCGTCGGCAAGACCGAAGTCGCCAAGCAGCTTGCGGCATCGCTGGGCGTCGAGCTTCTGCGCTTCGACATGTCGGAGTATATGGAGCGCCACACGGTGTCGCGTTTGATCGGCGCGCCTCCCGGCTATGTCGGCTTCGATCAGGGCGGTCTTCTGACCGATGGCGTCGACCAGCATCCGCATTGCGTGGTGCTACTTGACGAGATCGAGAAGGCGCATCCGGATCTCTACAACGTGCTGTTGCAGATCATGGATCACGGCAAGCTGACCGACCACAACGGCAAGCAGGTCAACTTCCGCAACGTCATCCTTATCATGACGACCAATGCCGGGGCTGCCGACTTGGCGCGTCAGGCCTTCGGCTTCACGCGCAGCAAGCGGGAAGGGGACGACAGCGAGGCGATCAATCGCCAGTTCGCACCGGAGTTCCGCAACCGTCTCGATGCCATCGTGTCGTTTGCCCACCTCAATGCCGAAGTGATCGGCATGGTGGTCGAGAAGTTCGTGCTGCAGCTCGAAGCTCAGCTCGGCGATCGCGACGTCACCATCGAGCTGTCCGACGCGGCCAAGGCCTGGCTGGTGAAGGAAGGCTATGACGAACAGATGGGTGCCCGGCCGATGGCGCGGGTGATCCAGGAATACATCAAGAAGCCGTTGGCGGACGAGGTTCTGTTCGGGAAGCTCAAGGGCGGCGGCCATGTCCGCGTCGTTCTGGTCAAGGACGAGCAGGGTCTCGACAAGATCGGCTTCGAATTCGTCGAAGGGCCGGTTACGCCGAAGCCGGAGAAGCTGCCGGGCGCGCGCAAGCGTGCTCGTAAGCCGAAGGGCGGCGATGGTTCGAAGGGATCGGCCAAAGGACCGCTCGTCAAGGTCTGACAAGGCGACAACAAGATCAAAGGCCGGGAGATGATCCCGGCCTTTTTGTTTGTGCGTTAGCTACTGCTGGGAACCATTGAGTCGCGGCGCGTAAAGACAACAGCGATTACGACGCCGACGAGTTCCGCAGCTGCGCCGCCGAGATAGGCGAGCCGCAAGCCGCTCAGCATGCCTTCCTCTGTCCCTGCATAGGCATGGCTCGCATAGACTGCACCAAGGATCGCGATGCCCATGGTGGCGCCGATCATCCGCGTGGTGTTGATCAGCCCGGATGCTGTTCCCGAACGGGCAGCGCCCACTGCTGCGACGGCCACAGCATTCACCGGCGCTGTGTTAAGGCCGAGCCCGACGCCGATCACCATCAGCGCGGCCTGGACCAGCCACAGGTTCGGCTGAGCGGTCGCTACACCAGCGAGGAATAACAAGCCTCCACCCATGCAGCCCATACCGCCGGCGAGCATCGCACGCGCCCCGAAGCGGTTCATCAACGCACCAGAGCATTGCGAAACGATGACGAAGGTCAGCGAGATCGGCATCAGTTCCAGCCCGGCAATAAACGCGGATGCGCCGGTGATCGCCTGCAAATAGATCGGCGTCAGGAACAGCATCGCGTACATGCCGAACGTCATCAGGCCGGCGATACCGAGCGCGGCGCTGAACTCGCGATTGCGGAAGATATCGAGCGGCACCATCGCCCCGGTGCGGCCGCGCTCGAACCGTACGAAGGCGATAGCGGCGACAATCATGGCGATGGTTAGTGTCACGATCAGCGGCGACGTCCAGCCGCTGTGTTGTCCTTCAATGGTTACGAATGACAGCGTGCCGAGTACGATGACGGCGAGGATCTGCGCAACCGGATCGAGATGACGGCCTTCAGGATGGCTACTTTCAGGCACGCGAAGATAGCCGAGGGTGATCGCAAGCAATCCAACCGGTACCGACAGGAAGAAGATGCTGCGCCAGCCTGTGTTGTCGACCAATAGACCGCCGACCGACGGGCCGATTGCCATTGCAAGACCATTGCAGCTGGCCCAGAAACCGAGCGCGCGGCCGCGCGCCGCAGCATCGGTGAACGTCACGGCAAGGATGGCAAGCGACGATGGAATCTCCAGCGCGGAGCCGAGCCCGGTCAGCGCACGCCCCGCGATCAGCACAGTGCCATTCGTGGCCATCGCGCAAATCAGCGACCCCGCAACGATCATGGCGAGGCCCCACAGGAAAATTCGCAATCGTCCGTAAAGATCGCCGAGCGTGCCGCCGGTCAGCAGGAATGTCGCATAGGCAAGGTTATATGCGTCGAGAACCCATTGCAGCTCATTGACGTCGGCGCGGAGATCATCGCCGATATGTTTGAGCCCGAGATAGACCACACTGGAATCGAGCTGCGCGAGAAATACGCCGAGACACATGGTGACGAGAACTACGGTGGTGCTGGCGTGTGTCGGCGTCGCGGTGCTAGAGCGGGCAAGTGAAACTGTCATCGGAACATCCTTTATGCCGGCACCATAGGTTTGGATGGATGCTGCGCCACCCGATTCCGGGGCGCCTCGGCATCACAACAGGAAGCACTTTTCGACGTTCCGATGTTTCGATCGGGATCGAATGATCAGACGCGGAACCGGCGGTTCGCTTGAATGAAAGCGCTAGTAAAAAGCCGGCAGGGAGCCGCCGGCTTGTAAAAAATCTTCCGATGTTGCGCGCGGAGGTCAGTTCAAGTGCCGCAGGGCATCGGTGATATCATCAAATTTCTGTTCAATCGCCCCACCAGCGACATGGCCAATGCCTGCAGCAACAAGCCCGCCGGCGGTGAGGACGAGAAGGGAGTCTAAACCGATCCCCGCGGTTTCGTCCGACAGGAATCCCTCAACCCTGTGCCGGATCGCTCTGCGGCGGGCCGCAAGGTCGATCACGGTGTCATTTTGTGTAACGCGTGAGTTTTCGCGCAAGAAGGCGAGGCCAACATGGTCATGACGTTGCCACACGGTTTTCGCGCGGAACGTCTCTCCCCGATGACGAATGGTGAGGTTCAAGGTGTCCGGCAGCGGCGCACCGCGCGATAGCTCGATCTGCGCGCCGTCCTGGGAGTAGTTGCGGATAACGCAATCGAACACCGATTGTCGCCCGTTGAAATCGATCGCTGCGCCGTACAACACGCGGCGCCTGCGGGCCTTTCGCCGTTCATCCATGTCGCGCGCCCTTGTTTACCAATTGTTCATCATACCGGAGCGCCTGACGCGATATAAGGGAGCGACCGGCTGCGGCCGTGGTTACGGTTAACGCGACGCGGCTTGAATGATGATGAAAACGCGCCGATTTCGGCGTGAATTCTGGCTTCTGCCGGATGGTGCAATCATGCCGCCTGCGATTTTGCGCTTCATCCTGGGTTTGAGTGCTGCGATTGTGCTGGCGTGTGACGCGCGCGCTGAGGATGCGGCTCCTTCCGCTGCGCCGACGGGTGACAGCGCGCCCGCCGCGGCAAGCAAGGGGGCGACATCCGGCGATTCTGGTGCGCGCGAGTCGATGTGCCTGATGATCGAGTCCGCAGCTTCTGCTCATGGCCTGCCGCTGGAATTTTTCGCCCGTGTGATTTGGCAGGAGAGCCGGTTTCAGCCCGATGCAATCGGACCGGTGACTCGAAACGGGCAACGCGCGCAGGGCGTCGCTCAGTTCATGCCGGGAACGGCCAGCGAGCGGCGTTTGCTCGACCCGTTTGATCCGGTGCAGGCGTTGCCGAAATCGGCCGAATTTCTCGCGGAGTTACGCAAGCAGTTCGGCAATCTCGGTCTCGCCGCCGCGGCCTACAATGCAGGGCCGCGCCGGGTACAGGACTGGCTCGGTGGCACAGGTTCGTTGCCGCTCGAAACCCGCAACTATGTCTACGCCGTCACGGGCACCTCAGTGGACGATTGGGCCGCAGCGGGGAAGGGCGATAACGTTAAACCTCGCGCCGCGCCATCGAGCTGCCGTGAGTTGATGGCGCTCCTGACGCGTGCGCCGAATCCGTTCGTCGCCGGGCTCGAGCAGCGGGTGAAGATCGGCGCCGACAGCCCGTGGGGCGTGCAGCTTGCTGCCGGGTTCTCGCGCGACAAGGCGCTTGCGATGTATGCGCGAGCAATCAAACGGCTGAACAGCGTGATCGGTGACCGCGATCCGAGCATTCTCGGTTCGATCCTGCGCAGCCGCGGCACCCGGACCTTCTATCAGGTGCGGATCGGCGCCGACACGCGCGATGCCGCGAACGAGCTTTGCGGCAAGATCCGGCGCGCAGGGGCGGCATGCATCGTCTTGCGCAATCGCGGCGTTCGCGGCTGACTATTGTCCGACAGATCATCGCGGTATGCTCGCATGATGTCGTCAATTGTGATCGAGTCGAGGTCGATGAATAGCGCAGGCCGCAAGGCGCATTGGCAGGGGGTCTACACCACCAAGCAGGAGGACGGCGTCAGCTGGTTTCAGGAGAACCCCACGCCGTCGCTTGAACTTCTGACGCTCGCGAACGCCACGATCGATTCCGGCATCATCGACATTGGCGGAGGCGCGTCGCGGCTGGTCGATACGCTTGTGAACCAGGGCTATCGTGACCTGAGCGTGCTCGATCTTTCACAAGCTGCGCTTGAGGTGGCACGCAAGCGCCTCGCGCAGCAGGGCGGACAGGTCGACTGGATCGTCGCCGATGTCACGACATGGGAGCCTCGGCGGCTTTACGATATCTGGCATGATCGCGCGGCCTTGCACTTCCTGACGGATGCTGCGGACCAGCAGGCTTACGCGGACCGGTTGCGGCGGGCGTTGCGTCCGGGCGGTTACACCATCATCGGCACGTTCGCGAAGGATGGGCCGGAGAAATGTAGCGGCTTGCCGGTTGTACGGCATGATGCGGAGAGCCTGGCTGCCATCCTCGGTGACGGATTTGCGCTGGTAGATACTCGCCGCCATGCGCATGAGACACCGTGGCAATCCGTTCAGCAGTTCCAGTTCAGCACGTTTCGATTTGGCGGCTAGGCCGGGGCGGGGCGCGAGAGGCCGCAGCATGCAGGCCAGACCTTCGCGAAGCGAGGCCGTCGTCACCGTTTGTTCCCTTGACCAGCCAAGCGCTTTCGTCGACGTGAGGGCTAAAATCGCAACACCGGATCGATTGGCTTGGCGCTACCCGCTCTCGATTCTCCGATATGGCAAAGTGCACCCCGCGCCTTCGCGCAGGGCTTGCGGTCGGCCGTCACATCGATTCTTGGTCTGGTGTTGTTCGCGACGTTCATCGGGATTGGCGCGTTCGCCCATGATGCCGGATTCAGCCTGGTCTGGGCGGTGGCCGGCAGTGTGCTGATCTGGGCGGGTCCGGCGCAAATCATCCTGATCTCCACGTCTCATGCCGGTGCCAGTCTGGTCGAATCCGCATTGGCCGTGACACTCAGCGCCATTCGCCTGTTGCCAATGGTGGTGGTCGTGCTGCCAATGTTGCGAACACGGCGGACCAAACTGCGTCAACTCGCGTTGCCTGCGCATTTCACAGCGGTCACCTTCTGGGTGGAGAGCGTGCGACTGTTGCCGCTGGTGCCGCGCGATAAGCGCATCGCCTTCGCTAACGGGCTCGGCACCGGATTTGTCACCCTGTGCGTGATTGCCACCGCATTCGGGTTCGGTCTGGCGGCGAAGTTGCCGCCGTTGTTCGCGGCCGGCATTCTCTCGCTGACCCCGCTGGTGTTTCTGCTCTCCACCATTCGCAACGGCCGCGATATCGCGGACCGGGCGGCACTGGTGCTCGGACTAGCGTTCTATCCGCTGGTTTCGACCTACATGCACACCGGTGTTGATATCCTTGTTAGTGGCGTGTCGGCCGGCACCATCGCTTATGGTTTGAACTGGTGGGCGAGGCGCAAATGAGCGAGCTTGTCGGTGGCTGGTATCCGTTCGTGATCCTGCTGGTGGCAGGCTTCCTGCCCAACGAGGTCTGGCGCTTGCTTGGTCTCGTGATCGGCGGCGGGATCGAGGAAAGCTCAGACCTGCTCGTCTGGGTGCGCGCGGTCGCCACCGCCATTCTGGCAGGGGTCATTGCCCAGATTTTGATCGTGCCGCCGGGCGCGCTGGCGGGCGTGCCGGACGTTATTCGCTACAGCTCGGCAGTCGTCGGCGTTCTTGGTTACTTCGCCGCACGCAAATCGGTCTTTGTCGGTGTGGTGTGCGGCGAGATTTTCGTGCTCGCCGGCACTTGGCTGATGAGTTAGCTCAGGACTTCAGCGCGGCGATCAGGCGCGCGGCGTGATCCTCCAGCACCTTGGGATCTTCCTTGCGGGTCGCCGGCGGCAGCAGCGCGACGCCCTCGTTACGCGGCATCACATGCATGTGCAGATGATAGACTTCCTGACCGGCGGCAGGCTCGCTGAACTGCGCAATCATGACGCCACCAGTCTTGAAAGCCTTCATCGCGGCGAGCGCAATCTTCTGCGACACCCGTGCGACATGGGCGAGATCGTCCGGCTTGATGTCGATGATGTTGCGCGCCGGCGCCTTCGGGATCACCAGCGTGTGGCCGATCGTGCGCGGCATGATGTCGAGAAACGCCAGCGTGTGCTCGTCTTCGTAGACCTTGTAGCAGGGAAGTTCGCCACGCAGGATCTTCGCGAAAATGTTCTGATTGTCGTATGCGGTCATGATTGGTCCCGGAAATTCAGCGGCGGTACCATCGCTGCGCGGACCCGCCGCGTCAAGCGCGAGGTTACCTTTGCCCCGCACCTGCGGCGATTTCGTCAATGCGGTCGGTGAGATCATTGAAATTGCGGTGCAGGCGTTCGAGCGCGAATGCGAGGCCAAAAACACGGCCGGCTTCCTCGAAGTCGAGCGGCCGGATCGCACCGGTCCGACGCAACTCGTCGAAGGCCCCTGTAAAGGCGAGGTAGCTTTCCTCGACGTCGTCGCGCACGACTGCGATCCGCGCGTCGAGGCCAGCCATGCAGCGTTCGGCGAGCACCGCTTGCGAGCGGAGGAGACGGGCCGTCGCGGGAGCAAGGGACGCTGCAACAGTCTCCGGCAAGGGCAGTGATAGTGTGTTGCCAATCAGCACAAGGTCATTGCGGATGCGCCAGAGGGTGCGCGGGATCGACGGTGGAATGGTGTGGTCGGCGAGTCGCGAGGCGCGCTCGCGATCGGCCTCCTTCATGGCCTGCTCGATGCCCGCGAGTGCCTGACGCAGCGCCGGATGTTCCGGGGACGGCGCCGGGGCTTCGCCACGCGCCATGGCGTCTGCCTGCGACAGCAGCACGCGCTGGATGCGCCGGAGGATGCCCACAGCACGCTCGACCACGATTTCATGCGAGCGGGCCGGCAGGATAAAGACCGTCGTCAGAACGCCAATCGCGCCGCCAAGCGCGATCTCGATTACCCGGTCGACAACGAAATCCTCGACGGCGACCCCAGGCGGCTGACTCAGCAGCATGATTGCGGCGGTGACAGGTGCGATTCTGAGCGCGGGGTAGAGGGCCGCGCCCATCACTGCGATAGCAGTGACAGCCAGAAGCGCGAGGCCCTGACCGAGGGTGGTACCCGTGTGGAAGGCGGCCGCCACCCCGCCGAGCAAGGCGCCGGCCAGCGTGCCGATCATTCGGTCCGATGCTGCGCCCAGCGTGCCGCCGATCGAGCCCTGAATGACGATCAGGACGGTGAAGACGGCCCAATAGCCCTGTTGCAGGCCGAGCGCCTTGTAGGCGGCATAAGCCGCAGCCGTGGCAATCGTCACCCGCAGGGTTTGGCGCAGCGCCGCTGCGTGGCGGGTGAATAGATCGCTGATCTTGCCGGTGATCGAACCCAAGAAGCCACCTTGCGATTCTAACGCTAACGGTCGAAGGATACTCGCAGAACCGGACGCTACGGGGGAGAGGGTGTGGCTATCCGCCAACAGCATTGGCGATACTCCGCCAGTGACGCGGGTCAGTCGATCTGATCGGGCTTCCGGAACGGCCCCGCTTCGGTCAATTCGCGAACCGAATCCTGCACATAAATGCGTTCATGACTGAGATAGTCGCTGATCGCACGGCGCAGCGACGGATTGGCGATGTAGTGCGCGGAGCAGGTGGTTTGCGGCAGGTAGCCGCGGGCGATCTTGTGTTCGCCCTGTGCGCCGGCCTCGACGGTTTTCAGGCCGCGCGCGATCGCAAAATCGATCGCCTGATAATAGCAGACCTCGAAATGGAGAAACGGGTGATGCTCGATCGCGCCCCAGTTGCGGCCGAACAGCGTGTCCGAGCCGATGAAGTTGATCGCGCCAGCAATCCAGCGGCCGTTGCGCTTCGCCATCACCAGCAGCACGTCTTTCGCCATCGTCTCGCCGATCAGCGAGAAGAACTTGCGGTTCAGATAGGGGCGGCCCCATTTGCGCGAACCGGTCTCCATGTAGAATTCAAAGAACGCATCCCACGCGTCCTCGGTGATGTCGTTGCCGGTGAGATGATGAACTGTGATGCCGTTGGCGATTGCATCGCGACGTTCGCGGCGGATGGCCTTGCGATGACGCGAAACCAGCGTGGCAAGGAAATCGTCGAATGTTGTGTAGCCTTCATTGCGCCAGTGGAACTGCCGGTCTGTGCGCACCAGGAAACCGCGCGCGGCAAGGAAACTGGTTTCCTGCTCGCGGGCGAAAGTGACGTGAACGGATGATGCGTGAACCGCGTCGCACAGCCCGATCAGGCCGCCAGCCAAAGCTTCGGCGACACGCTCGGTATCGACGCCATCACGGATCAGGAGGCGCGGGCCGGTTGCCGGGGTGAACGGCACGGTTGCCTGCAGTTTGGGATAGTAGCTGCCGCCGGCGCGCTCGAACGCATCGGCCCAGCCATGGTCAAACACGTACTCGCCCTGCGAATGACTTTTCAGATAGCAGGGAACGACGCCGACGATCTCGCCGTCCAGACGAGCCACAAGATGGCGCGGTCCCCAGCCGGTGCGAGGCGTGGCGGAGCCCGAATCTTCCAGTGCTGCGAAAAAGGCATGCGACAGGAACGGGTTGTAGGCAGATTTCGAGGTGTCGCGCGAATCCGCATGGGTGCCCGCAAAAGCATTGCAGGCTGATCGGGCGCAGGCATCCCAATCGTGCGCCGGAACATGCGCAATCGACGGAACTGCTTCGAGCGTGATGTCAGAAGAATCCATCAGATGAAATGAACCTGCGTGCAGGAAATTGCGGCCGGATCAATCCTATAGATCGGTGTCCGGTTGTGTCACTTCAAGATGCCGTGCCGGGAACAAAGCCCTCGAAAGTCATCTGGTCGGCGTAGCGGACAGTGCGATCGCGCTGCTCCGGAGTGCGTACGGTCCAGGTCAGCAGCGCGCAGCCGAAGATGTTGCGCGCAATCCACGGCGCCGGGGCGGGCAGATCGTCCACCCTGTAGCTGACGAAATGAGGCTGGGTCCGGAACGCATGGCGCAGCCCGCGCATTTCACGGGTTTTCTCCGGCGGCAGACGCGTCCACTCGCCCTCGGTGTAGTGACGTTCGGCAACGATGCCGCGCACGAGCTGCGGCGCGCGCTCGCGCACCGCAAGTACCTGATCGGGATCGAACGACATGGTCGCCGCCGGGCCGCGATAGCTTGCCAGCACGTCGGCCATGCGCGACACCAGTTTGCGGTCTCCGGAAAAACGGCTTTTGACCTCGATCACCAGCGGCACCCGGCCGGCGGTCAGATCGCACAGCTCGCCGAGTGTCATCATGCGCTCGGATGTATCCTTGAACGCGACCTGCTTCAGCTGCGCGGCGGTGAGGTTGAGCAACTCGCCCTGGCCATCGGTGAGGCGGCCAAGCACATAGTCGTGATGGACCATCGCCTCGCCATCGGCGGACAATTGTATGTCCACCTCGATGGCGAAATTGCCGGCAATCGCCGCCATCACGGCGGAAGGCATATTTTCGACAATCCCGCGCGCGCGATCGTGCAGACCGCGATGCGCGACAGGCCGTGCTGTCAGCCAATCCGGCGCGCGGGACATGATGATCAGCCGACTTCGAAGATGCCTTCGACTTCGACCGCTGCATCCGACGGCAGTACGGCGACGCCGACGGTGGTGCGCGCGTGGCGGCCTTTGTCGCCGAAGACGTTGACCATCAGATCGGATGCACCATTGAGAACCTTCGGTCCGTCAAGGAAGTCCGGCGTCGAATTGACGAAGCCGCTAAGGCGAACCACGCGCGCGACCTTGTCGAGGTCGCCAAGCGCGGCCTTGACCTGCATCAAGAGGTTGACGGCGCAGCCGCGCGCCGCAACGACACCTTGCTCAAGCGTGACGCCGGCACCGAGCTTGCCCTTGGCGATCAGCTTGCCGTCCGGCGTCGCGCACACCTGCCCGGAGACGAACAGCAGGTTACCGGTCCGAACGAAGCCGACGTAGTTCGCGATCGGCGCTCTCGGCGCTTCCAGCGTGATGCCCAGCCCCGCAAGCTTCTGCTCAACCATCCCTGCCATATTTGTCTCCCCAATGCGTGAATTGATCCAGTGCCATGCCTATGTCGCCTATCGCAAGCATTCCTGCAAGCGAAGGCGGCAAGGGTTGCCATACTCAGGCGTGGGCAACTTCCATATCGGAATGATCGCCGTCGCAGGTTGTCACTTCGACGGTAACGTGGCTGAGGCTCTTAACGTCAGCCAGACGATCCTTGTAGAATGACGGCGCTTTCGGATCGTGAGTGACGATCGAGATAATCGCCGCCTGATGGCCGGGGCCGATCTGCCACAAGTGAAGATCCGAGATGCGGTCGCCCCCGACCTCGATACGGTGGCGGATGTTATCGGCGATGCGATGGTCCGGCATGACATCGATCAGCACGGCGCCGGCGCTCTTCATCAGGCCATAGGCCCAGCTTGCGATCACGATGCTTCCGATGATGCCGACCAGCGGATCGATCCACTGCCAGCCGTAAGCGCGGGCCAGCAGCAGCGCCACGATCGCGAGCACGGACGTCGCGGCGTCCGCAAGGACATGGATATAGGCCGCGCGTAGATTGTTGTCGCGGGCATGGTGATGCACGTGCCCATGATCGTGATGATCATCGTGGTCGTGATGGTGATGATGGTGACCGTGATCATCACGGAGCAACCATGCCGATGCGGCGTTGACGGCAAGGCCGACCGCCGCGATCGCGATAGCTTCGCCATAGGCGATGGGAACCGGATTGGCGAAACGGACGATACTTTCATAAGCGATGCCTAGCGAAATCATCGCCAGAACAACGGCGCTGGTGAACGCTGCCAGTTCGCCGAGCTTGCCGGTGCCGAACACAAAGCGGGAATCGTGGGCATGTCGCCGAGCGTAGCGATAGGTTAAAGCCGCAATGCCGAGCGCAAGTGCGTGGGTGGACATGTGCCAGCCGTCGGCGAGCAGCGCCATCGAGCCGAAGATCGAGCCGCCGATGATTTCGGCAAGCATCATGCCGACAGTCAGTCCGACCACGAGCCAGGTGCGGCGTTCGTTGCGCGCGTGCTGCTCGCCCAGAAAGACGTGGTCATGCGTCCAGTTGTCCAGCGAATGAGAGTGCATCTATCACCTAAGGGTCAACACGGAATCCTAGCCTTCACCCATTATATCGGGTCTTGCGGTCAAGGTCTCGGGGTGGATAAAGGGGGCGGTTAGAGCCGCTAAAAAGACCAAATTGACGAGCCAATCTGCCGCCGGATTTCATGGCCCGCCCGTTGCGGCCCGGTATTGCAGTCAGTATGTTTTGATTCGCTCATCCAAGGAGATCGTATGCGTTACGCGCGCCAGGTGTCACGGCTTCGTCCTATTGTGCTGGGCTCCTTGCTGGCTGCATTTGTGCTGTCTGTCGCGGTTGGACCGGGTGTGGCCGATGCCGCAACCGTGCCGTTTCTCGCCCATCAGGCCGTTTACGATCTCAGTCTGAAGAAAGCTCGGGGCAATGCCGGTGGAGTCAATGCGGTGCGCGGCCGGATTCTCTATCGCTTCGCGGGTACCTCCTGTGAGGGGTATACTACCGAATTCCGCCAGGTCTCTGAACTGGAGAGCGGTGAAAACAAGACCACGCTGAGCGATCTACGTTCGACAAGCTGGGAAGATGCGGAAGGCAAAAGCTATCGCTTCAACATCGAAAGCCGGATGAACGCCGGCGACGCGACGCAGGTCGATGGCATCGCCGAGCGCTCGGACAATGGCATCACGGTGAAACTCAAGCAGCCGGTCGTTAAGACCTTCACGATCGGCAAAGAGGTGGTGTTTCCGACCGAGCAGGTGAGGCGGATCATCGAGGCGGCCAAGGAAGGCAAGACTATCCTTGAACTCGCGATCTATGACGGGTCGGACGGCGGCGAGAAGGTCTATAACACGCTGACGGTGATCGGCCAGCCGATCCCCGGTGACCGTGCTCCGGCGGCGCCCGATGCCTCGACCAGCAACGGTCAGTTGAAGTCGCTGACGCGCTGGCCAGTGACGGTGAGCTACTATGATCGGTCCGTGAAGCAGGACGCCGGCGAACAGACGCCAGTCTATGCGATGTCATTTGAATTGTATGAGGACGGCGTGTCGCGTGCGCTGGTGCTTGATTACAATGATTTCGTCATCGCGGGCACGATGGGCGAGTTCAACATCAAGGACAGCAAGCCCTGTAAGTAGGGCATGACTACTCCGCCTTCGGCGGGCCTTCATAGGCGATGCCGCGGATCAGCGAGGCGTTGCCGAATTTCTTCCGTACATCGTCCATCGCCCGCTCGGCGTGAGCTGCACGGCGATTGAGCAGATCGGATTCGTCGGCCATTGAGCCGGGTTTCAACGCGCTGACGCCGGCGCCGATCAGCCGAAATGCGGTGCCATCGATTTCCTTCGCCAGCATTTCGCGCACAGTGGCGAAGATGCGAGTGGCAAGCTGTGTGGGTGTCGACAGCGATTGCGCCCGCGTGCGCTGGCGGAAATCAGCGGTCTTGAGTTTCAGCGTGATGGTCGTTCCGCAGAGGTCGCTGTTTTTCAGCCGCGCCGAGACCTTCTCGCATAGCCCCCACAGCACGCGCTCCATGGTTGCAAAGTCGCTGATGTCGTCTTCGAATGTCGTTTCGCTGGAGATTGTCTTGGCATTGCGGTCGGGTACCACCTTGCGGTCGTCGATGCCGCGTGCCAGTCGCCACAGCCGACGCCCTTCGCTGCCGAGCTGTTTCATCAGGTCGGTTTCGTCAGCACGTTGCAGATCGCTGATCAGCCGGAAACCGCGCTGCGCGAGCTTCTCCTGCGAGGCAGGTCCCACGCCATAGATGAACCCGACAGGTTTGTCGGCCAGCATGATGCGCGCATCGTCCTGGCCCAGCACGGCGAAACCACGCGGCTTGTCGAGATCGGACGCGACCTTGGCGAGGAATTTGTTGGCGGACAGCCCGACCGACACGGTGATCCCGAGATTGCGTTCGACGTTGTGGGCGAAGCGCGCCAACACCTTGGCCGGGATCATGCCGTGGACACGTTCGGTGCCCGAAAGGTCGAGAAACGCTTCGTCGATCGACAGCGGTTCGACCAGCGGCGTCAGCGCCATCATCGCCTGCCGGACCTCGCGACCGACGCGGACATATTTTGCCATGTCTGGCCTGACCACAATCGCGTGCGGGCACAGGTCGAGCGCCTTGAACATCGGCATCGCCGAGCGCACGCCGTAGGTGCGGGCGATATAGCAGGCCGCGGATACGACGCCGCGCTTGCCGCCGCCGATGATCACCGGCTTGTCGGCGATCTCGGCGTTGTCACGTTTTTCAACCGTGGCGTAGAAGGCGTCGCAATCGATATGCGCCAGCGCCAGCCGGTTGATCTCGGGATGGCGGATCAGGCGGGGGGAGCCGCACTGTGCGCAGCGCAGTCCCTTCTCGGGGGCATCGGACAGGCAATCCCGGCAGAATCCAGGGATATGGTGAAGCGAATCGCACCGCGATTGCCCGGTCACGTGACATCACTCCCAAGTCGGCCCGTTCAGCGCGTCACGGGCAGCAGCGATGGTCGCCGGCGGCAGTTGAGAGGAATCGGCGAATTCCTTCACGGTCGCGTCATCCCGCATGATGAAATCCAGCACGCCGGCGAGGAATTTGGGGTCGGAAGCGGCGCTGCGCAGCGTCTCGGGGCCAATACCGCTCTCGGATAGGAATAGCCCCAATTTATCGGGTGCTCCAGCGAGGAAGGTGAGCGCCTGAACCGCCACGATTTCAGCGACTTCGCGGGGGTTGTGTGGCCGCTTTGTCATTGGTCCTATTTGCCTTTCCGTAACTTATCGTCTCTATTTTGAGCCATCATGCCCGAGTCATTCCGGCGTGGCGAATTCTATTGATTGCCGGCTCACAAGGCATTTAGGGGAACTGGAGGGCCAGGATGGCCAAAACCGTCCTGATCGTGGAGGACAACGAGCTCAACATGAAGCTCTTCCGCGATCTGCTTGAAGCCCATGGCTATCAGACTGTCGGCACAAGCAATGGTCGGGAGGCACTGAATCTCGCCCGGCAGCATCGGCCGGATCTGATCCTGATGGATATCCAGCTTCCCGAAGTATCCGGCCTCGATGTCACCAAATGGATCAAGGCGGACGACGATCTGCGCGCGACGCCTGTCGTCGCGGTCACCGCCTTCGCCATGAAGGGCGATGAAGAGCGGATCCGCGAAGGCGGATGTGAAGCCTATCTGTCGAAACCGATTTCAGTCGGGAAATTCATCGAGACCGTTCGACGGTTTATCGGTTGAGGGGAATGCAATGTCCGCGCGCGTGCTGGTAGTCGACGACGTTCTGGCGAACGTGAAGCTGCTCGAGGCGCGGCTCTCGGCGGAATATTTCGACGTCGTCACGGCGAACTGCGGGACCCAGGCGCTGGAAATTTGCGAGCGCGCAGAGTGCGACATCGTCCTCCTCGACGTGATGATGCCGGACATCGATGGCTTCGAGGTTTGCCGTCGCTTGAAATCCAATCCGCGGACTCACTTCATTCCGGTGGTGATGGTGACTGCGCTCGACAGTCCGTCCGATCGTGTTCGTGGCCTCGATGCAGGGGCAGATGATTTCCTGACCAAGCCGGTGTCGGATGTTGTCCTGATCGCGCGCGTTCGTTCGCTGACGCGGCTGAAGATGATGACCGACGAACTGCGGATGCGCGCCATCACCTCGCACGAGATTGGCGTGCAGGCTCCTGAGAGAGAGGCTGTGACCGACACCGGCCGGGGCGGGCGCGTGTTGCTGGTGGACGACCGGCCGTCATCATATGAAAGATTGGCCCCGGTACTAGCCGCCGAGCACTCGGTCGATGTCGAACCCAATCCTTCAGATGCCGTATTTCATGCTGCCGATGGCAACTACGATTTGATGATCGTTTCACTCGGCCTTGAGAATTTCGACGGCCTGCGCCTGTGCAGTCAGGTTCGTTCGCTCGAGCGCACGCGCAGCCTGCCGATCCTTGCGATCTCCGATGCCGACAACAACGCCCGCCTGCTGCGCGGTCTCGAAATCGGCGTCAACGATTACCTGCTGCGGCCAGTGGACAAGAACGAATTGCTGGCGCGCGCTCGCACGCAGGTGCGCAAGCGTCGCTATACCGATCACTTGCGCGATAACGTGCAGAACTCGATCGAAATGGCGATTACCGACCAACTCACGGGGCTTCACAATCGCCGCTACATGGAAAGTCATCTCGGCACGCTGGCGGAGCAGGCAGCCCTGCGCGGCAAGCCTTTGGCGCTGATGATGCTCGATATCGATTACTTCAAGTCGATCAATGACAACTATGGTCACGATGCGGGCGACGATGTTTTACGCGAGTTCGCGGTGCGAATCCGCAAGTCGATCCGTGGCATCGATCTCGCTTGCCGCTACGGTGGCGAGGAGTTCGTGATCGTCATGCCGGAGACTGACCTGCATGTCGCAGGCATGGTGGCTGAACGGCTACGTCGCGCCATCGCCAGCGAACCGTTCGCCATCGAACGGGGAGCGAAGCGGATCGAAGTCACAATTTCGGTCGGCATTTCGACGCTGGAGCGCAAGGGCGAGCCGGTCAGCGACGTACTCAAGCGCGCTGACCAGGCGCTCTATCGTGCCAAACACGACGGCCGCAACCGCGTGGTCGCGGCAGCGGCGTAACCACCGGTCTTTCAGGAACGGTCATTGAGGTTTGCGCGCCCCTGCGTGATCAGGCGCGCGCTGCGCTGATCGCGGACGTAGTTCCAGAGCCAACTGATCGCGACGCTGAGCCGGTTGCGCACGCCAATCAGGAAGTAGATGTGCGCGATACCCCAGACCCACCACGCCAGGGCGCCGCGCAGCTTGATCCAGCCGAAGTCGATCACGGCCAGTCGCTTGCCGATCTGAGCGAGGCTGCCCGCGTGTTTGTAGATGAAAGGTCCGATGGACTTGTGGCGTAGGCGCGCCTTGATCACGTCGGCAACATAACGCCCCTGTTGTTTTGCAGCCGGGGCAATGCCGGGGACCGGCTTTCCATCGGGGCCTGCGATCGTCACAGTGTCGCCGATCGCGAAAATCTCCGGATGACCGGGGACAGTGAGATCCGGCTCGACAATCAGCCGTCCCGCCCGATCCGCCGGCGCGCCGAGCCATTCGGCCGCAGGCGATGCACGCACGCCGGCGGCCCAGATGATGGTTTTCGCCATGAGCGGTTCACCGCCATAGACGACGCCGTTCGCGGTGCACTCAGATACGGGCTTGCCCAGCACGACTTCGACGCCGAGGGCTTCGAGTGACGTCTCTGCGTACGTTGAAAGGTCTTCGGCAAAACCGGCGAGCACACGCGGACCCGCTTCGATCAGCACGACACGGGCCTTGGTCGTGTCGATGTGGCGGAAGTCACGGGGCAGGGTGACTTTCGCGAGTTCGGCGATCGTGCCCGCGAGTTCGACGCCCGTCGGACCCGCGCCGACGATGACGAAGGTGAGCCACGCCGCTCGCTGAGCCGGATCACTCTCACGCTCCGCGCGCTCGAAGGCGAGCAGGATGCGGCGGCGGATCGTGGTGGCGTCTTCGAGGGTTTTCAGGCCGGGCGCGAACGGCTCCCATTCGTCGTGGCCGAAATAGGCATGACGTGCGCCGGTGGCGAGGATCAGTGTGTCATAGGGCAGGGTATTGCCGTCATCGAGCATGACGCGGTGCGCCTGCGCGTCGATGCCAGTGACGGTTGTCAGGAGCGTCGTAACTTCCGAGCGGCGACGCAACAGATGCCGGATCGGCCAGGCGATCTCGGACGTGGCGAGCGATGCGGTCGCGACCTGGTAAAGCAGCGGCTGAAACAGATGATGGTTGCGCCGGTCGACGATGGTGATGTCTGCAGGCACCCCAGCCAGCCGATGGACCGCCTCCAGTCCGCCGAATCCTGCGCCGACGATGACGATGCGATAAGGGGCGAGCGCACCGTTGCCCATCTTGGGGGCGTGTCCGGCTGCTCCATCGGCCGGGTGTGTCATGGCGGTAGTCCTCCGGGCGTCGAGAGGATCGAGGCCCGCGGCCTCCGGCAGGAGCTTACGGTTTGCCGCCCAAAATGAAAACGGAGCCGCAAGGGCTCCGTCGGTCTTTTCAAATGGTTGAAAAGATTACTTGATCTTGGCTTCGCGGAACTCGACATGCTTCTTCGCGACCGGGTCGTACTTCTTCTTCACGAGCTTGTCGGTCATCGTGCGCGAGTTCTTCTTGGCGACGTAGTAGAAGCCGGTATCCGCGCTGGAGACGAGCTTGACCTTGATGGTGACCGCTTTGGCCATGTTCAGAACCTCGAATGTCAGGAATCAGGCGGGTCGGCTGGCGCAGGCTCCGCGTTTGCGCCGCAACGTAGCTTCCAAAGCTCCAAAGTCAAGGTTTTAGGCGCCTTTGGAGTGCGGGTTGAGGCATCAAAAACCACGGAAAACCGGGTTTAGGACCTGAAAATCGCCGATTCCATACTTATCCGGCCGCAAAATCCTGTGGGGTGAAGGGCAGATCGAGAACACGCCATTCCTGATATCTGTCGGCCGGCAGCATATCGTAGGGCTGACAGGCTTTCAGCGCCTGAATGGCCGCCTGCATCAGCAGCGGTCCCTTGGCCGACGCGCTGGCTTCGATCAGGGCCGGGGGCGAGGCGAGATTTCCGGTCTTCAGTAGCCCGACCCGCAAGACCACGCGCACGTCATCCCCGGGTGACACGTTCTCGGGCAGTCTGGCGCAGGTCTTGAGATGAGCGCGGAATTTCGACACCGCATCCTGCGGAATTTTCGCAGCGTTGGTGTCCGGCATGTAGCCCGCATCGTTCATGCTGAACATCGTTCCATATTTCTCGGTGATGTCAGGCTCGGCCCGCGGGATTGGGGCAGGCGGAGGAGGCGAAGTAGGTTGCTCTGCGACCTGATCCTTCGTCGTTTCCTTTGTTGCTTCTTGAGGCTGCTCGGCGGGGGGCGATTGCTGCTCGGGCAGCTCGGGTGTTGTCTGTTCTGATCCGGGAACCACGGATTGTGATGTCTCGCCCTGCTTTGGTTGCCCGGACGCGGCACTATCGCCATCGCCAGGCGGGGCCTTTGCCTGATCGGGCGTGACGAGATCGACGGTAATGGCTTCGGCAGGAGCCGGGTCGAAAAGCCGGACGCCGGATCCAAAAATGACCCACGCCACCACGGCCGCGTGCGCCACCACGGAAAAGGCAATGCCCGCACGCTTGAGGAACTGTGGTCCGATCATTCCCGATCAACGCCTGAACGCCAACACGCCGCCAGCATAGCAGGCGGCGTGCACGGACGGTTGATCTTTTGCGAGGGAAACGAGCGGGGTCTAGATGACGTCCCGCTGCATTTTGCCGCCATAGAAATGGAAGAACGGGACGTCGGCAATGTGCGACAGCGGACCGGTCTTCAGCCGAGCCTCGAGTTCACGCAACACGAACTTGGTCATCTGGTGAGCGTCAGCCAGCGGCTGCGAACCGAGTTCGACCCAAACCAGCTCGACCAGTTCAGCATCGGCATGAACCACGCCCTCGACGCGATGGGCGATGGCCGAGGCATCCGCGGTAAAGAAGCGGGTGTCGAAACGACGGACGCGGCCCGGCGGTGTGATTGCGCGCGCGATCAGGAACAGGCCTGACGGATCGGGGAGCAGGCCGCAATCCGCAAACGGTTTCCATTCGCCACTGAGCTTCGCAGAATCCGAGCGCGACAGGGTCGCAGGCTTCCTGCCGAGGCACAAACCGGTTTCCTCACAGGCTTCGCGGATGGCGGCTACCGCCAGCGCGCGAGCGCGCGATGGTGCGATCTTTGGGCTGCCGGCCATCAGCTTCTTCTCGAGCGCTGCCGGAATATGCGCGGCGACCGGAATGCGGTTATCGGTGGCATCGACGCGGCCGCCGGGAAACACAAACTTGCCGGGCATGAACACGACCTTGTCGTGTCGTCGACCGACCAGCACCTTCGGCACGCTGCCGCTGCGATCCACCAGAATCAGTGTCGCTGCGTCCTTCGGACGACGATAGGGGTGATGGTCTTCTTCCTTTTCTTCCTTCTCGGGCGCGCTCATGACAACTCGGTCCCCTTGGTCGCGCGCACCATCACGCTATCAGGGTCGATGTCATTACTGTCGTCGAAGCCGTGCATCCGCAGTGCCCACTGGAATCCGACCACCGCGCCCTTGACCGGCTGAAGCAGCATCAGGGATGAGAACAATGTCAACGGGAGATAGATCGCGAGCTGCAGCAGGATCGGCGGCGCGAACCGGGTTTCGATCGCCAGCGCGATCGGCACCACGATGTGACCGACAATCACGATCACAAGATAGGCAGGTAGGTCGTCTGCACGATGATGGGTGAAGTTCTGCCCGCACTGCGAGCACGAGTCGGCTGTTTTCAGGAAAGCACGAAACAGCTTGCCTTCGCCGCAGTTCGGGCAACGGCATCGCCAGCCGCGCGCCATCGCGCTCCACAGATCGCGTTTCGGCAGAATCGCCTTGGCCGCTGTCCAGGTCCTGACTGGTGGTGCCGTCACGCTATCCATCATCTGCCTTTCTTCGATTTGCCCGGCTTCTTGGTTCTGCCGGGCTTCTTCGTCTTGCCTTTTGACTTGCGCTCAGAGCGTGACTTGCCCTTCGCTTGTCGCCCGAATGTCTCGGTCGCCCGTCCGCCGTTCTGTTTGCGCCCGCGACGTGGAGCGGGCGTGCCTTCAGACAGCAACTCGAACCGCAACGCGCCGGCGACAGGTGCTGCTTCTACCAGACGAACCTCGACGACGTCACCCAACCTGTGCATGGCACCGCTGCGCGATCCAATCAGGGCGTGGCGCGCCTCGTCGTAGTTGTAATACTCGGTGCCGAGGGTGCGCACGGGAATGAGGCCATCCGCGCCGGTTTCATCGAGTTTCACAAACAGTCCGGCGCGAGTAACGCCTGAAATACGGCCCGTGAACGTGGCGCCGACGCGATCCGCCAGAAAATGTGCGATCAGCCGGTCCGCGGTTTCGCGCTCGGCCTTCATGGCGCGACGTTCGGTCAGCGAGATTGCAGCCGCAATTTCGGTGAGTGTTTCAAACGACTCTGTGTCGGGCAGCGCGCCATCGCCAAGACCGAGCCCGCGGATCAACGCGCGGTGGACGATGAGGTCGGCATAGCGGCGGATCGGCGAGGTGAAGTGGGCATAACGGCGCAGGTTGAGGCCGAAGTGGCCGTAGTTCTCGGCGGCGTATTCGGCCTGCGCCTGCGCGCGCAGCACGACCTCGTTGACCAGCGACTCGGCATCGCGGCCTTTGACCTGCGCGAGGATGCGGTTGAACACCGTTGGCCGCAGCGCGCCGGTCGCGGAAAACGGCATGTCGAGCGTCTTCAGGAAGTCGCGCAGATTGTGAATCTTCTCGACCGTCGGCTCGTCATGGACGCGATAGATCAGCGGCAGCGCCTTCTTCTCCAGCGTCTCGGCTGCCGCGACGTTGGCGAGGATCATAAACTCTTCGATCAGGCGATGTGCGTCGAGCCGCTGTGGCGTCACCACGCGGTCCACAGTGCCGTCGGGCTTGAGCAGGATCTTGCGCTCGGGCAGGTCGAGATCGAGCGGATCGCGTTCGTCGCGGGCATGCCTGACCAACTCATAGGCATTGTAGAGCGGCTTCAGGATCGGATCGAGCAGGGGACCAGTGATGTCGTCGGGATGGCCGTCGATCGCGGCCTGCGCCTGCGCGTAGTGCAGTTTCGCCGCCGAGCGCATCAGTACCCGATGGAAGGTGTGCGACTTCTTGCGTCCGTCCGGCCCTATCACCATCCGCACCGCAAGCGCCCCGCGCGGCTCGCCCGGTTTCAGCGAACACAGATCGTTTGAAATGCGCTCCGGCAGCATCGGCACGACGCGGTCCGGGAAATAGACCGAGTTGCCGCGCCTCAGGGCTTCGCGATCGAGCGCCGATCCGGGACGAACATAGAATGCAACGTCGGCAATGGCGACATGAACGATGTAGCCGCCCTTGTTCTTCGGATCATCGTCCGGCGCGGCGTGAACGGCGTCGTCGTGGTCCTTGGCGTCGGGCGGATCAATGGTGACAAGCGGAATGTCGCGCCAGTCCTCGCGGCCCTGCAGAACAGCCGGGCGCGCGGCATCTGCCTCACGGACGGCGTCGCTCGGGAATTCCTGCGGGATGTCGTGGGCGTGAATGGCGATCAGGCTGATCGCCTTTTCGGTTTTCAGAGAGCCCAGGCGTTCTTTGACGCGGCCCGTCGGCAGGCCGTAGCCGCGCGAGCGCATCAGGACCACGCTCACCAGGTCGCCGTCCTGTGCGCCGTTGGCGTCGGCTTCGGCAATCGCAAGTTCGCGTCCAGCCTGTTTCTTGTCGATCGGGATCATCCGACCGCCGCCGGTCGGCATGGCGCGGAAAATGCCGAGCACGCGATGCTGCGTCTTGTCGAGCACCTTGATGACACGGCCGCTATAGGCTGCGCGCTCGTGTTTGTGGTCAGGCTTCTCGATGCGCAACAGTGCGCGGTCACCGACACCGGCCACGGTGCCGGGCTTGGCGCGGCGCGGAATATGGACGCGAATGATCGGGGCAGGGCCGTCGACTTCTTCGAGCCATTCGGCCGGCGTAGCGATCAGTTCGCCATCGCTATCCTGTTTGGTGATGTCGGCGACGAGGGTGGGCGGTAGCGATTTGGCTTCGCGGACACGCTTGCCGCGCTTGGCGATAACGCCTTCGTCGGTCAGGTCACGCAGAATCTTGCGCAGTTCGGCGCGTGCATCGTTCTTCAATCCGAAATGGCGGGCGAGTTCGCGAGTGCCAGCCTCGCCAGGATGGCTTCTGACGAACGCGACAATGCTCTCCCGATCGGGAAGGGTCGTTGCCGCGTCGCGCTTCTTATTCATCAGCCCCGTGCTTTTCCGGCGCTTTTCTTGGCCGCAGGTGTTTTGGCCGCTGCAATTTTTGGCGCTGCCTTGGGTGCTGCTTTGGCTCGCGGTTTGGCCGCCGTCTTCTTTGCGGTCGCCTTCTTGGCGGTGGCTTTCTTTACTGGCTTGGTCTCAGCTTCGTCAGCCTTCGCCGTCTTGGTCACTTTCGGCTTTGTCGCCTTCTTTGCAGCGCGCTTGGGCTTACCACCGCTCTTGGCGGCACGCGCCTCGATCAGTGCGATCGCTTCCTCAAGCGTGATCTGCTCCGGCTCCTTGTCATCGGGGATCGTGGCGTTGATGCCATCGATAGTGACATAGGCACCGTAGCGCCCCTTCTTGAGCATGATTTTGCCGCCGCGAGCCGGATAGTCACCAACTTCCTTGCCGGGATCGGCGCCGAACCGACGGCTCGGACCTTTGGCGATCTTCTCGGCGATCAACGTGACGGCGCGGTTGAGGCCGACGCTGAACACGTCGTCGCCGGCCTCGAGACTGGCGTAGGTCTTGCCGTGGCGCACGAACGGACCAAAGCGACCGATGCCGGCGGTAATCGGCTCGCCGTCCTCCGGGTGCTTGCCGACTTCACGCGGCAGCGACAGTAGTTTCAGCGCCAGTTCGAACTCAACATCCGCCGGCGACATGTTCTTCGGAATGCCGGCGCGGCGCGGCTTCTCGCCTTCGGGATAGTCATTTGGCTCGCCGAGCTGGATATAGGGACCGAAGCGGCCGGCTTTCACCGCGACTTCGAGCCCGGTTTTCGGATCCTTGCCGAGCGGACGGTCGCTCGCGCCGCTGGACGACGCGAGGGGGCGGGTATAACGGCACTCGGGATAGTTGGAGCAGCCGACGAACGCGCCGAACTTGCCGGCTTTCAGATTGAGTTTGCCGGTGCCACAGCTCGGGCACTGGCGCGGATCGCCGCCGTCGGCGCGCGGTTCGTAGATGTGCTCACCGAGCATTTCGTCGAGGACGTCCAGCACTTCGCTGACGCGTACATCTTTGATGTCATCGACGGCGCCGATGAAGTCACGCCAGAAGTCGGCGAGCACCTGCTTCCAGGCGATTTCATTGTTGGAAATCCGGTCGAGCTTCTCCTCGAGATCGGCGGTGAAATCGAACTCGACGTAGCGCGCGAAGAATTTCTCGAGGAACGCGACGACGACGCGGCCTTTGTCCTCAGCCGACAAGCGTTTCTTCTCGAGCTTGACGTAGCCGCGATCCTTCAGCACCTGCAGGATCGATGCGTAGGTCGAGGGCCGGCCGATGCCGAGCTCTTCCATGCGCTTGACCAGCGATGCTTCCGAGAAGCGCGGCGGCGGTTCGGTGAAATGCTGGGTGACGCTGAGGTTCTCACGCTTCAGCGCTTCGCCCTCGCTCATCGCGGGCAGGCGGCGGCTTTCATCGTCTTCGGGATCGTCGTCGCGGCCTTCCTGATAGACAGCGAGGAAGCCATCGAATTTGATCACCTGTCCGCTGGCGCGCAGTTCGAGCACGCGGCCACCGGCCTTGGCGTTGATGTCCACGGTGGTGCGTTCGAGTTCGGCCGACTCCATCTGGCTCGCGACCGTGCGGATCCAGATCAGCTCATAAAGACGAAGCTGGTCATTATCGAGCCGCGACTTGAGCGAAGCAGGACGACGCGAGAGGTCGGTCGGTCGGATCGCTTCGTGAGCTTCCTGCGCGTTCTTGGCTTTGGTCTGGTAGTTGCGCGGTGCATCCGGCACGTAGTTCTTGCCGTAGTCCTGACCGATCACCGAGCGCGCTTGTGTGATCGCCTCATTCGCGATCTGCACGCCGTCGGTTCGCATATAGGTAATGAGGCCGGTGGTCTCGCCGCCAATATCGATGCCTTCATAAAGACGCTGCGCAATCCGCATGGTGTGCGACGGCGCGAAGCCGAGCTTTCGGCTCGCTTCCTGCTGCAGCGTCGAGGTGGTGAAGGGCGCCTGCGGGTTGCGCCGCGCGGGCTTGGCTTCGACGCTGGTGACGGTGAAGGCGGCCGCTTGCAGCGCCTTCTTGAAGTCCTCGGCCTCGGCGCCGCTGCCGATGTCGAGGCGCTGGATTTTCTTGCCGTCGGCGCCGACGAGGCGCGCCTCGAAGGTTTCCGCGCGCGGCGTCGCCAGCGTTGCCACCAGCGACCAATACTCGCGCGGCACGAATTTCTCGATCTCAAGCTCACGGTCGCAGACCAGACGCAGCGCGACCGATTGCACCCGGCCGGCCGACCGCGCACCGGGTAATTTACGCCACAAGACGGGGGAGAGAGTGAAGCCGACTAGATAATCGAGGGCGCGGCGCG
This sequence comes from Afipia sp., assembly GCA_044464625.1. Taxonomy (GTDB): domain Bacteria; phylum Pseudomonadota; class Alphaproteobacteria; order Rhizobiales; family Xanthobacteraceae; genus Afipia. Next base: position 64,012 of record JBIQLC010000011.1, read on the forward strand.
CCATGTAGGCGTCCACCAACGCACCGTCGATCTCACGCGGGTGCTTCATTGCCTCAGTCACCGCCTGTTTGGTGATGGCGTTGAACACGACGCGCTCGATCTTCTGATCCTTCAGCGCCCGCTTCTGCTTCATGATCTCCAGCACGTGCCAGGAGATCGCCTCGCCCTCGCGATCAGGGTCGGTTGCGAGGATCAGCTTGTCCGCGCCCTTGAGCGCCTTGGCGATATCGTTCAGCCGGCCCGCTGCCTTGGGGTCGGTCTCCCAGATCATCTGGAAATTGGCCTCGGGATCGACGGAACCGTTCTTGGCCGGCAGGTCGCGCACATGCCCGTACGAGGCCAGAACCTCGTAGGAGGAGCCCAAGTACTTGTTGATCGTCTTGGCCTTCGCAGGCGACTCGACAATGACGATATTCATTTTATTCCAATAGCTTATGGGGAAAGCGCACGCCGGAATCGCAGGATTCAAGGAGGCTGTTTCGTCCGATACATGGGTAAATTGCCCCAGCCTGTCAAATGGACATCTGGTGAGGGGGGCTAACAATCGATTGTTTCGAGAGCGATATTTAACTTTAAGTTGTGCACTTTTTACGTGTATATGTGATTATTACTATTTATAGACGTGAGAAGCCCGACCGTTTTGAAGTCGGAGACAGCCATGAACTGGCACAATGTGAAAGACTCGTACGATCAGCCAGATTCGATCGGCGGTGACGGCGGTCCTGACGAAGCTGCGGCCTTTATCAGCGATGCAATTGTTGATCTTACGGCCCTCGCGCGCCGGCACGGGCACCAGACTCTCGGTTTTCTGCTCGATATGGCCCAGATGGAGGCGGATGACCTCGCGCGGCGCCACCATAAGGCGGCAGACCATTAGGATCAGGAATGCCGTCGCGTGTGATTGGTGTTGCCTCGCTAGACCAGCGACACCATCCCGCCACCGTGGCGCTCTAGCCGCCCCGCAAGCTCGAGTTCGAGCAGCACCGTGCGCACCATCGCGGGCGAAAGGCTGGCCATTCGGACCAAATCGTCGATGCCGATGGGCGAGGGGCCGAGCAGGTTGACGATGCGCGCACGCTCATCGGCATGAGGTTCGTCATCGATCGGCTCGTCGTCACGCTCGTTGACAGGTAGTTCGACTGGCCGGCCCATGATCGGACGCACCGCGTCGATTACATCTGCGGCGCAGGTGGTGAGTGTCGCGCCTTGCTTGATCAGATCGTTGGTACCGGCTGCGCGCGGATCGAGCGGCGAGCCAGGCACAGCGAACACCTCGCGGCCCTGTTCGTTGGCAAACCGCGCCGTGATCAGCGAACCGGAGCGGTGCGCCGCCTCGATAATGACGACACCGAGAGCGACGCCGGAGATGAGACGATTGCGACGGGGAAAGTCGCGTGCGCGAGGGGCGTGACCGAGCGGCATTTCCGAAATCGCGCCGCTGCTGCTGTCGATTATTTCCAGCAACAGGTCTTCGTGTTCTGGCGGATAGATTTTGTCGTGACCGCCGGCAAGCACCGCCACTGTGCCGCTTGCGACCGTGACGCGATGCGCGGCCTGATCGATGCCGCGGGCGAGCCCCGATGCAATGGCGAATCCGGCGTCAGCCAGATCGCTGGCGAGCGTCTGGGCAAATTTGAGGCCGGCACCCGAGGCGTTGCGCGAACCGACGATCCCGATCATCGGCCGCATCTGGACCTCGCGCGCGCCGCGCACACCGAGCAGCGGCGGCGCATCGTCGATCAGTGCGAGGCGCGGCGGGTAGCCATCCTCCCCCGGCGCCAGCAGCGACACGCGCATGCGTTCGCTGCGCGCGATCTCGCTGGCGGCTTCGTCGTAGGTGCAGATCCGTCCGGGTCGCGCCGCGCCTCCGCGTCGTGCCAGCTCGGGCAAGTGATCGAGTGCGGCGCGTGCGCTGCCGTAGTGATTGACGAGAGAGCGGAAGGTACGCGGTCCGACATTGTCGCTGCGGATCAGGCGCAGCCAGTCAATCCGCTGCGCGTCGGTCAGCCTGACGATGTTCGGTGCCTGTGTATCCACCCCGCCCCCCAGCCGGGCAGAGTGTTGCGCAACTCGTCGAGGGCGGCAATCCGGAAGCGGCGGTAATCTAATCTAGTTCTTGCTGCCGATCTTGCCTTCGCTGCCGTTCAGCAGGCGCTGGATGTTGGCGCGGTGCATGATCCAGAGCAGGACGGTCAGCACCGCAAACAGCAGCGCCAGGGCGGGATGGCCGTCGAAATAGAGGCCCAGCGGCGTCAGCGCGCTCGCGACCAGTGCCGATAGCGAGGAGTAGCGTGAGACGAAGGCGACGGCGAGCCAAACCGCGCAGAATGCGAGCGCTGCCGGCCAGAACAGGCCGAGCAACAGACCGATGTAGGTGGCGACGCCTTTGCCGCCCTTGAACTTCAACCAGATCGGAAACAGGTGGCCGAGAAACGCACCGAGGCCGGCGGCGATCGCGGCGTTCGGTCCCGCGACCTGTCCGGCGACGATCACGGCGACCGTGCCCTTGAGCATGTCGCCGATCAGCGTTGCCGCGGCGAGGCCCTTGCGGCCGGTGCGCAGCACGTTGGTCGCACCGATATTGCCGGAGCCGATCGAGCGCAGATCCTGCGTGCCCGCGATCTTCGTCAGGATCAGCCCGAACGGAATCGAGCCGCAGAGATAGCCGAAGACGAGGGCAAGGAGGAGGGTGACGGTCATTTAGACATGCTCGAACACGGTGCGTCCGCCCACAATAGTCCGGGCGACGCGTCCGGTGAAGCGTGCTTCATCGAATGGTGTGTTCTTGCACTGCGATTTGAGATCTGCCGGGTCGAGTACCCACGGCGTGTCGAGATCGATGACGATGATGTCCGCCGGGCTACCGGCGCGCAGCGTGCCGCCGGGCAGACCAAGCAGTTCGGCCGGCCGGGTCGACATGGCGCGGATCAGTGTTTTCAGATCGATCTCGCTGGAATGAACCAGCCGCAGGCCGGCCGACAGCATGGTCTCGAGGCCGATGGCACCCGGCGCGGCTTCCGCGAACGGCAGACGCTTGACCTCGACGTCCTGCGGATTGTGGTCCGACATGACGACATCGATGAGCCCGGACGCGAGAGCGGCGACCAGCGCTTGCCGGTCAGGCTCGGTGCGCAGCGGCGGCGACAGCTTCAGGAAGGTGCGATAGAAGCCGATGTCGTTCTCGTTCAGCGTGATGTGGTTGATCGACGCCGAGGCGCTGACCGGAAGTCCCGCATCGCGCGCGCGCTGAAGAATGTCCAGCGATTCCGTGCAGGTCAGCGACGCCGCGTGATAGCGGCCGCCGGTGAGGGCTACGAGGCGCATGTCGCGCTCGAGCATTATCGCTTCCGACGCGGTGGGAATGCCGAACAGGCCGAGCCGGGACGCAAACTCGCCTTCGTTCATCACGCCGCTGCCCGTGAGGTGCGGATCCTCGGTGTGATGGACAATCAGCGCATCGAAATCGCGGGCGTAGGTGAGGGCGCGGCGCATGACCAGGGTGTTGGTCACGCTCTTGTCGCCGTCGGTGAACGCGAGGGCGCCGGCGGCTTTGAGCAGGCCGAACTCGGTCATTTCCTCGCCCTTCATGCCCTTGGTCAGCGCCGCCATCGGATGAATATTGACGATAGCGGTGTCACGGGCGCGGCGGAGGACGAAATCAACCGTCGCGGAGTTGTCGATCACCGGCTTGGTATCGGGCTGGCAGACCACGGTGGTGATGCCGCCGGCGGCTGCCGCCTGGCTGGCTGACGCGAAGGTTTCGCGATGGCCAGCGCCGGGCTCGCCGACGAAGGCGCGCATGTCGATGAGGCCGGGGGCAATTGCCTTGCCGGCACAATTAATAATGTCAGTGCCTTCGGGGACGCCGGCGGCGCCGATGCCGCGCCGGGCATCCCGGATCATGCCATCGACAATCAGCACGTCACCGGGACCGTCGAGGTCGCGGGAAGGGTCGATCAGGCGGGCGTTGGAGAGCAGGATCGGGCGGTCAGTTCGCATCATCGCCCCCATCACGCGTTGGGCAGGTTGCGAGCGAGTGCTTCGAGCACTGCCATGCGCACCGCCACGCCCATTTCGACCTGTTCTCGGATCAGTGATTGCGCGCCGTCCGCGACGATCGAGTCGATTTCCACGCCGCGATTCATCGGTCCCGGATGCATCACCAACGTGTCGGGTTTCGCGTAGGAGAGCTTTTTCTGATCGAGCCCGTAATAGTGGAAGTATTCCTGCGACGATGGCACGAACGAGCCGTTCATGCGCTCGCGCTGCAGCCGCAGCATCATCACGATATCCGCGCCGTCGAGGCCTTCGCGCATGTCGCGCGCAACCTCGACGCCCATGCGTTCGATGCCCGGCGGCAGCAGCGTGGAGGGCGCGACGACGCGAACGCGCGCGCCCATGGTGTTGAGCAGCAGGATGTTGGATCGGGCGACGCGCGAATGCAGCACGTCACCACAGATCGCCACCAGCAGGCCTTCGAGCCGGCCTTTGTTTCGGCGGATGGTCAGGGCGTCGAGCAACGCCTGCGTCGGATGTTCGTGGGCACCGTCGCCGGCATTGATCACCGAGCCATCGACTTTCTGGGCGAGGAGTTCCACTGCGCCAGAAGCGTGATGGCGCACCACGAGCAGATCTGGATGCATCGCATTGAGCGTCACCGCGGTGTCCAGCAGCGTCTCGCCCTTGCGGATCGAGGAGAAGGATACCGACATGTTCATGACGTCGGCGCCGAGGCGCTTGCCGGCAATTTCGAACGACGATTGGGTGCGCGTCGAGGCTTCGAAGAACAGGTTGACCTGGGTGCGACCGCGCAGGTTGCTGCGCTTCTTGTCGACCTGTCGGTTGACCTCGACGTATTCCTCGGCGAGGTCGAGAAGGCCGGTGATGTCGGCCGCGGAAAGGCCCTCGATGCCCAGCAGATGCCGGTGGCCGAGGACGAAAGACGATTTTGGTGCTGGGGTCATTAAAGCGAAAGCTATAGGCAGAGTTGGTGAGGGGGGCAAGGGCGTTTTCCCCCGCCGGACAAGCTCTCCCCAACCTGTGGCCGCATAGGGTAAATGGGGCAGAGGGAGCGGACTCGTCACATGAAAACGACGTTGGCAGTTGGGTTTCTGGTCTTTTGGGCGGCGATCTCCGCCGCGGTGGCGCAACCCTTGCCCGGGGACTTCGTTTTCCTGCGGGACACTGATCCGACCATTCTGCAGGACATCCGCTATGCCGGTTCGAACAATTTCGTTGGGCGGCCGCTCAAGGGCTATGAGGCGGGCGAATGCATCGTTACCCGCAGGGTCGCGGCCGCGCTGGCTCGGGTGCAGCGGAATCTCGTTTCACGAGGTTTGTCACTGAAGATGCTCGACTGCTATCGCCCGCAGCGCGCGGTCGATGACATGTATGCCTGGGCGCAGGACGGGCACGAGACACCGGCGCAGCACCGTTACAATCCGAAGATGAGTAAGGCCGAGTTATTCCGGCGCGGCTACATCGCGCGCCACTCCGGCCATTCCACCGGGAAGGCGGTGGACCTGACGCTGGTGCAATTGCCGGTTCGCAGCGCGAAACCGTTCGATCCGAACGCGAACTATGCGGACTGCACCGCGCCCGAAAGCCGACGGGCACCGGAGGGAAGCGTCGACATGGGGGCCGGCTATGACTGCTCGGACGAGAAGGCCCATACAGCCTCACGCGCCGTCACGCCGCAGCAGCGCAAGTGGCGCGATACGCTGGTTTCTGCGATGACGCGACAAGGTTTCGTCAACTTCCGGCTGGAATGGTGGCACTTCTCGCTGCCCGGGGGCGCGAACGAGGCGTATGATTTCCCGGTGACCCGGCGTCGCTAGACTCTGCGGCTTCAGCTCACACGGTCGATGACAGGGGATGTTGAGAACGATGACACAGCTCCAGCGTAGCACCCGCGAAATTTTCAACCAATCGACGCCGTTCGAGGACATCGATCTGTTCACGACCGACCGGCCGTTGGTTGAGGCCGTGGCTGCCAATGGCGGCAAGGGCGCAGCGAGCGAACTGTCCGAATTCGGCAAGCACTGGGGCTCGGCGGCGATGGCTGAGCGTGGTCGCCTCGCCAATGAGAATACCCCGAAGCTGAAGCTGTTCGACTCGCGCGGCTATCGTCGTGACGTGGTCGAATTTCATCCCGCCTACCATGAACTGATGGCGCACAGCGCGCATGCCGGAATTCACAACTCGACATGGAACGACAAGGGCGAGGTTGCAGGCGGTGCATCGGAAGTGGTGCGCGCAGCGAAATTCTTCATGGCGTCGCAGGTCGAGACCGGCCATTTGTGTCCGATCACCATGACCCGCGCGGCGGTCGGTGCGCTCGGCACCGATCCCGCGCTGCGCGCGAAGATCATGCCGGTGCTAGGCACGCGCGTTTATGACCCGGCCTTCGCGCCGTGGTGGGAAAAGCGCGGCATGACCATGGGCATGGGCATGACCGAAAAGCAGGGCGGCACCGACGTACGCGCCAACATCACCCGCGCAGTGCGTGACGGCGACGCCTACCGCATCACCGGGCACAAATGGTTCATGTCCGCGCCGATGTGTGATGCGTTCCTCGTGCTGGCGCAGGCGGAAGGCGGGCTGACCTGTTTCTTCCTGCCGCGTTTCGCGCCGGACGGCAGCGTCAATGGCATCCACTTCCAGCGGCTGAAGGACAAACTCGGCAATCGCTCCAATGCGTCGTCCGAAGTCGAATTCGACGAAGCTTATGCGTTGCGCCTTGGTGAAGAGGGGCGTGGCATTCCGACCATCATCCAGATGGTGTCGCTGACGCGCCAGGATTGCGCGACGGCCTCCGCGGGTCTCATGCGGTCCGGGTTTGCGCATGCGCTGCACCATGCCCGCCAGCGCAGCGTGTTCCAGAAGCATCTTGCTGATCAGCCGTTGATGAAAAGCGTGCTCGCCGACATGGCGCTGCACGTCGAGGCTTCGACGGCGCTGGTGATGCGGTTGTGTCGCGCATTCGATCGGGCTTCCACAGACAAGGCAGAAGCCGCGTACATGCGGCTGCTGACGCCGGTGGTGAAATACTGGACCTGCAAAAGCGCACCGGGATTTCTCTATGAGGCGATGGAGTGCCTTGGCGGCAACGGTTATGTCGAGGAGGGCATTCTTGCGCGCCACTATCGCGAGTCGCCCGTCAACGCGATCTGGGAAGGCTCCGGCAATGTGATGTGCCTCGACGTGCTGCGGGCGCTGTCGCGTGACGGCGAAGCGGCAATCTCCGTGCTGCATTACCTCACCGCGTTGACGATGGGGCTACCGGGTGCTGCCGAGTCTGTCGGCTTCATTGCCAAGGCTTTCGGTGAGCCCGATGTCGAGCGCATCGCGCGCTGCGCGGTGGAAAAGCTGGCGCTGCTCGCGGCCACGGCGGCGCTGAACGAGGTTTCTCCCAACCATGCCGAATTGTTCGCGGCTACGCGCCTGACCGCGGACCATGGAAACCTGTATGGCGCCGTGGATATCGCCGACGCCGATATTCGGGGTCTGCTTGATCGCGCGCTGCCGGAATAACGCTCCTTGATGAAAGTTTTCGGATGACGTCTCTCGAAACGCCTGTCGATCCGGCTACGTCCGCGCCAGCCGCACCATCGTCGCGCCCACCGCGCGTCTGGAAATTCTGGGGCACGCTGCTGTGGGGCATATTCGCCTTTGTCGCAATGTTCCTCGGGCAGATCGCGGTGGTCGCTTACGCGCTTGCCCGAAACGATGGCTCGCTTGATCTCAACGCGATGACAGCGCTGCTCGGCAGCGGCACGGTCATCTCGTGGTCGGTGATCATGGGCCTGCCTGCCGTTCTCGTGGCGTTGTGGATCGCGATCCGCATCTCGCGTGTGTCATTCGCGGACTATCTCGCACTGCGCTGGCCGGGCTGGAGAGAGTTGCTGATTGGGATCGTCAGCCTCGTTGTCCTGATCCTCGCGTGGGATTTGCTGTCGAAAACCATCGGCCGCGACGTCCAGCCGGGGTTCATGGGCGAGGTGCTCAAATCCGCGCGTGCCGATAATGCGTTGTGGCTGTTGGTATTGGCCTTCTGTGTCGGCGCTCCGGTCACCGAAGAGTTTTTCGCGCGTGGGTTCCTCTATCGGGGCTGGTCGGAATCATTCCTTCGCCCGGCCGGCGCGATTTTCTTGTCATCACTGGTCTGGACCGCGATGCACTTGCAATACGACCTGTTCTTTCTCGGCGAAGTGTTTTCGATCGGCCTGCTGCTTGGTTATCTGCGCTATCGCAGCAACTCGACCTGGCTGACGGTGATCGTTCACGGCATCAACAATCTCGCGGCGACCTTGCAGACCATCTGGCTCACCAGCCAGTCGTAGCTTCACACCGCGAAGGTGATGAATACCGGCATGGTGAAGACGGCCAGTGCGGTCTGGAGGGTCAGGATTTCTGCAACCAGCCGCGCATCGCCACCCATCTGCCGCGCCAGCACGTAGGCGCTCGATGCCGTTGGCACCGACGAGCAGCACGCGACGATCGCGAGGTTGGCGCCAGTCAGGCCAAAAGCGTGGCCGAGGCTGATCGCCATGGTTGGCATCAGGATCAGCTTCAGAAAGATGGTGACGTAGGCTGCCGGGGGCGGGCGCAGCACGCCCTTGAGCTGCAGACCGGCGCCGACCACGAGAAGACCGAGCGCGAGCGACGACCGGCCGAGCGCATCGGTCAGGTCGTTGACCCAGCGCGGCAGGGCAAGGCCCGAAAGGTTCAGTGCCAGCCCGATGACGCAGGCCCAGATCAGCGGGTTCTGGCAGATGGTCAGGATAATGCGCGGCCACGACAGGCGGGTCGGCGCCGCGTAGTGGGCGAGCACCCAGACGCAGACGATGTTGAGCAGCGGGATCATCGCGACCATCGCGACCGAGGCGAGGGTGAGACCCAGGTCGCCATAGAGATTGCCGGCCACGGCGAGTGCGACGTAGGTCTGCCAGCGGCAAGAGCATTGAAATAGCGAGGTGAAGCTCGGTCCGCTCAGGTTCAGTCGCGCCTGCAGCAGAGGGCGCAGTGTCAGGCACAGCGCCATCATCAAGAGGACGGCGATCAGCAGCGCTCCGCCGACGCCGGCGACTGGCACACCGCCCAGCTTTGCGCGGGCGAGCGTCTGGATCAGCAGCGCGGGAAACAGCACATAGTAGACCAGCCGTTCGAGGCCGACCCAGTGCGCTTCGTCCGTGAGAAGAACGCGTCGTAGTCCAAATCCGATCACGATCAGCAGGAAGACGGGCAAGAGGGCGGCAGCGACGGCGAGCATCGGTCAGGTGTTTCCGGTGGACGAGCGCAGCGCCGCCAGTCGATCCAGTGCGCCTTGCAGAATGAAGATCGCCGCGTGTTCGTCGATCACCTTGGCGCGTTTGGCGCGGCTCATGTCCAGTTCGATCAGTTCACGCTCGACGGCTGCGGTGGACAGCCGCTCGTCCCACAGGCCGATGGCGAGGTCGGTCAGCTTCGCGAAATTGCGGGCGAAGGCGCGGGTCGATTGCGCGCGCGGCCCCTCGGTCCCGTCCATGTTGATCGGCAGCCCGAGAATGAACCCGGTGGCATTGCGTTCGTTCGCCAGGGCGAGCAGGTGCGTCGCGTCCGCCGTGAAGGCCTTGCGCTGGATCGTTTCGACGCCGGTCGCGAGCTTGCGGTCAGGATCGGACACCGCCACACCGATGGTCTTGGTGCCCAGATCAAGTCCGATCAGGGCGCCACGGGTGGGCCAGTGTTCGGCCGCATCGGTCAACGGTAATATCAGCGCTGGCATGCCCGCTTATCATCGGCGGGCGCGACGATGTAAAGCGGGGAGACGGCATGGATGGTCTGACGTTGTTTGGCCTGTTCGCAGTGACCGCGATGCTGGTCTGTTATGCTTTCGAGGACCGGCACCCAGCGTTCATTCTCGGCTTTGCGATCGCCTGTGCGCTGGGATCTGCCTATGGCTTCCTGCAGGGAGCGTGGCCGTTCGGCGTGGTTGAGGCGATCTGGGCCGTGGTCGCGTTGCGGCGGTGGTTCAACCGGCGGCTGGCTGTCGCCTGACCGGACAACCAACGTCGCATTGTCATGAGTGCCCCGGTTTGCCAGAACGCTGGTGCAATTGATGAGGGGAACGGATGATGTGGCCGAATCGCAGACTGCTCGACCTTTTCAAGATCGAGGTTCCGATCGTCCAGGCGCCGATGGCTTCTGCCATGGATGCCGAACTCGTCATCGCGGCGAGTGAAGCCGGCGCACTTGGGTCGCTCCCTTGTGCCACGATCTCGGCTGAGAAGGCGCGTGAGCAGGCCAGCATCATCCGCCAGCGCGTCAGTGCACCGCTCAACATGAACTTCTTCAGCCATACGCCGGTTGCGGCCGATCCGGCACGCGAAGCCGGATGGCGGAAGCGTCTCGCGCCTTACTATCGAGAACTGGGCCTCGATCCGAATGCGGTGGTGCAGGGCGCCAACCGTGCCCCGTTCGACGCGGCAATGTGTGTGCTGGTCGAAGAGGTGAAGCCGGAGATTGTCAGCTTCCACTTCGGCCTGCCGGATAAGGAGATGCTGCGGCGGGTGAAGGCGGCCGGTTGTCTCGTGATTGGTTGTGCGACCACAGTGAAGGAAGCGGTCTGGCTGGAGAGCAACGGTGTCGACGCGGTGATTGCGCAGGGTGCCGAGGCCGGTGGTCATCGCGGCATGTTCTTGACCGATGACATTGCCTCGCAGCCGGGCACCATGGCGCTGGTGCCGCAGGTGGTGGATGCGGTGCGTGTTCCGGTGATCGCGGCGGGCGGCATCGCCGATGGCCGCGGCATTGCAGCGGCGTTCGCGCTCGGGGCTGCGGGCGTGCAGATCGGAACCGCGTATCTGCGCACGCCAGAGTCCAAGGTCAGCGCGTTGGCGCAGGCCGCACTGGCGCAGGCGGACGATAACTCGACCGCCATCACCAACGTGATGACCGGACGACCGGCACGCGGCGTGATCAATCGCCCGATGCGCGAAATCGGCCCAGTGTCGCCGGATGCGCCGGCGTTTCCCCACGCGGCGACGGCATTCGGTCCGCTGAGGACTGCGGCCGAAAAAGCGGGCAAGGTCGATTTCACCAACCTGTGGGCCGGGCAGTCGGTCGCGCTTGGCCGCGACATTCCGGCCGCTGATTTGACGCGGTCGCTGGCGAGCGCCGCGCTCCATCGCTTGAAGCAGCTTTCGGCGTAGTTCCGCCTAGTAGGCGTCATTGCGTAAATCTGCTGCAAGTCTTTGACGGATAGATATAAATTTCCCTGATGCGGGTATTTGCCTGCATGGCCGTGGCGATCCGGTACCAAATGCTCTATAGGGCGGGCTGAATTGTGCCGCCCTGGAGTTTTCTTGCCATGTCAGTTGATGCCGCCACCGTCCGCCGGATCGCGCACCTTGCGCGTATTGCGGTGAAGGAGGACGAGGTGCCCCATCTGCAAGGCGAACTGAATGCGATACTGGCGTTCGTCGAGCAGCTTTCCGAAGTCAACGTCGATAACGTTGAGCCGATGACGTCGGTCATCCCCATGGAGATGAAGAAGCGCAAGGACGTCGTCACCGACGGCGAGATTCCGGACAAGGTTCTCGCCAATGCGCCGGCGACCGAGGATCATTTCTTCCTGGTGCCGAAAGTCGTAGAATAAGTCCGTCGAGAGGTTCGCGGCATGTGCCTGCTGTGCGAGGACGAAAAGGCCTACAAGGCCTACATGGATTACCTCGATGCCATGGAGCGGCAAGGCAAGACTGCCGACCCGAGCCAGGCAATGGACGCCGCCGCTTCGACCATGATGGCCACCGGCAAGGACATCGCCGACACTTCGCTCTCCACACATTTTCCCGCGGCGTCCGTGCCGCGTTCTCCTTTCTCCTGCGATCCGGTTGATGAATGACTGATCTGACTGCTCTTTCTCTGGCCGATGCCCGCGAGGGCCTCGTGCAGAAATCCTTCACGTCGCTGGAACTGACCGACGCCCACCTGGCGGCGATGGAAAAGGCGCGCGCATTGAACGCCTATGTGCTCGAGACGCCGGATCAGGCACGGGCGATGGCGCGCGCGGCCGATACGCGCATCGTGAAGGGTGAGGCAGGCAATCTCGAGGGGCTTCCGCTCGGCGTGAAGGATCTGTTCGCGACCAGGGATGTCCGCACCACGGCATGTTCGAAGATTCTCGACGACTTCAAGCCGCAGTACGAATCCACGGTGACCTCGCAGCTCTGGCGTGACGGCGCCGTGATGCTGGGCAAGCTGAACAACGACGAGTTCGCGATGGGTTCGTCCAACGAGACCTCGGCGTTCGGGCCGGTGGTCAATCCATGGCGGCGCGAGGGTTCGGACGTCAATCTAGTGCCGGGCGGCTCATCCGGTGGTTCGGCGTCCGCTGTCGCAGCCAGTCTGTGCGTTGGCGCAACCGGCACCGATACTGGCGGTTCGATCCGCCAGCCCGCAGCGTTCACCGGCATCGTCGGTGTCAAGCCGACCTACGGCCGCTGCTCGCGCTGGGGTGTGGTGGCGTTTGCATCCTCGCTCGACCAGGCTGGTCCGTTCGCGCGCACCGTGCGCGACAGTGCGATCCTGCTGCGTTCGATGGCCGGGCACGATCCGAAGGACACCACCTCGGTCGATCGACCGGTGCCCGACTACGAAGCTGCGATCGGCAAATCCGTGAAGGGTATGAAGATCGGCATCCCGAAGGAATATCGTCTCGATGGCATGTCCGCTGAGATCGAAGCGTTGTGGATGCAGGGGGCGGAGTGGCTGAAGGCGGCTGGCGCCGAGCTTGTCGAAGTGTCGCTGCCGCACACCAAGTACGCGCTGCCGGCTTACTACGTGGTCGCGCCGGCGGAAGCATCGTCGAATCTCGCGCGTTACGATGGCGTGCGCTACGGCGCGCGGGTAGATGGCCGCAACATCATCGAGATGTACGAGCGGACCCGCGCTGAAGGTTTCGGACCGGAAGTCCGCCGCCGTGTCATGATCGGCACCTATGTGCTGTCGGCCGGCTACTACGATGCCTACTATCTGCGCGCGCAGAAGGTTCGCACCCTGATCAAGAAGGATTTCGAGGACTGTTTTGCCCAGGGCGTTCAGGCGATCCTGACGCCGGCGACGCCGTCCGCTGCCTTCGGGATCGGCGAGAAGGGGCAGGCCGATCCGGTCGAGATGTACCTCAACGACATTTTCACGGTGACCGTAAACATGGCGGGTCTGCCGGGCATCGCCGTGCCCGCCGGCAAGGACGGGCAGGGCCTGCCGCTCGGGCTGCAGTTGATCGGTCGTCCGTTCGAGGAGGAGACGCTGTTCTCCCTCGGAGAGGTCATTGAACTGGCGGCGGGGCATTTCACGCCGAAGAACTGGTGGGCGTAAGCGTCGCGCATTAACCACGATGCGGAGGTTGAGCGGCGCTCACTCCGCAAGGTTGGTCAAACATCGCCGGCTCGGCGATAATGCGCGGTCGGGACGATGGTGATCCATGCGTGCGGTTCGGATATTTTTGGGCGTGGCGACGGTGTGCAGCGTGCTGCTCGGCTGCGCGTCGATCCAGAACGAGCCGGTCAACGTCCCTGGCAACCCCGATAATCTTGCTAACCGGCTTGAACACAGTTTCAAGGAAGAGGCGATCGTCGACGACGTAGTGATCGGCCTGTCGTTCTCGGGCGGTGGTACCCGGGCAGCGGCTTTTTCGTTCGGCGTGCTCTCCGAGATGGAGCAAGTTCCGGTTCGCGGCCATGGCGGGCCGATGCTCGATCGGGTCGATTTCATTTCCGGCGTGTCAGGCGGCGCGGTGACGGCAGCCTATTACGGCTTGAAGAAGCGTGCTGCGCTCTCCGACTTCCGTGAGAAGTTCCTGCTGCGCAATGCGGAAGAGGGATTGCAGACCGACCTGTCGCTCGCGACCCTGCCGCGCGCCTTCGCTGGCGGCATCAACGACTCCACCGGCTTTCCGCGTTGGCTCGATGCCAATCTTTTCCATGGGGCAACCTTTGGCCAATTCCGTGCTGCTGGCCGCCCGCGGGTCTGGATCAATGCGTCGGACATCTACAACCGCACGCCGTTCGTGTTCGGCGCGACCGCTTTCCGCGCCATGTGCAGCGACCTGTCGGAATATCCGCTCGCCACCGCAGTGGCCGCATCGGCGGCGGTGCCCGTCGCATTCGCGCCAGTGGTGATCCAGACGTTCCCCGGCAAGTGCAGGGATCCGTTGCCGTCGTGGATCGTCAAGGCCCGTGATAATCCCAACACGCCGCCGATGCTGAATACTTTCGCCAAGGCGATCAGCCGCTATCACGACGGGTCGATCCCTTACATCAAGCTGCTCGACGGGGGGCTGGTCGATAATTATGGCCTGTCCGGCTTCACCATCGCCCGGTTGTCGTCAGATACGCCTTACGGGCCGCTGACACCGGCGCAGGCGGTGAAGCTCAGGCGGGCGCTGTTTCTGGTGGTCGACGCCAAGACAGGCACGTCAGGAAACTGGATCAACACGGTTGAAGGACCGAGCGGTGCCGATCTGGTGAAAGCCGCAGTCGATACCACGATCGATGCCAGTGTCGCCGGCAGCTTCACGGCGTTCGATACAACGATGTCCGATTGGCAATCGGCGCTGGTGCGCTGGCGGTGCAGCCTGTCGGCCGCAGACCGCAAGCGGTACGGCGCGCCTGCCAACTGGAATTGCCGCGACATCAAGTTCTTCGTCGGCCGGCTCGGCTTCGACCAGCTTGAACCTGCGCGGGCGGCGCGGCTTGAAGCAATTCCGACCCGGTTCCGGCTGCCGCCGCAGCAAGTCGATGATGTTGTGGCCGCCGGGCGCGATGCGTTGCGGGCCAGCCCGGTGTTCCGCCACTTTGCCGCCAGCCTCTGAGAAGCGCCGGGAGGGTTTTCTGTTCCCTCTGGCCGGAGTAAAAGCCGCCCCATGAACAAAACCGTCAATCCGAAGAAACTCATCAAGGGCGCGACCGGCGACTGGGAAATCGTCATCGGTCTGGAAGTCCATGCCCAGGTGACCTCGAACTCCAAGCTGTTTTCGGGCGCATCGACCGCGTTCGGCGGCGCGCCGAACGACCATGTCTCGCTGGTGGACGCCGCCATGCCGGGCATGCTGCCGGTCGTCAACGAGGAGTGTGTGGCGCAGGCGATCCGCACTGGCCTCGGGCTCAAGGCGCAGATCAACCTGAAATCGACCTTCGACCGGAAGAACTATTTCTATCCCGACCTGCCGCAGGGCTATCAGATCAGCCAGTACAAGTCGCCGATCGTCGGCGAGGGCGAAGTGATCGTCGAGCTCGCGGGCGGCGAGACCGTCCACGTTGGCATCGAACGGCTGCATCTGGAGCAGGACGCCGGCAAGTCGATTCACGATCAACATCCGACAATGTCTTTCGTGGACCTGAACCGTTCCGGCGTGGCTCTTATGGAGATCGTCTCCAAGCCGGACATCCGCTCGGCGGAGGAAGCGCAGGGCTATGTCTCGAAGCTCCGCACGATCCTGCGCTATCTCGGCACCTGCGACGGTGACATGGAGAAGGGCAACCTGCGCGCAGACGTCAACGTTTCGGTGCGGCGCCCGGGTGAACCTTATGGCACCCGCTGCGAGATCAAGAACATGAACTCGATCCGCTTTATTGGCGAGGCGATCAAGTACGAGGCGCGCCGGCAGATCGAGATCATCGAGGACGGCGGTCAGATCGACCAGGAGACCCGGCTCTATGACCCGAACAAGGGCGAGACCCGGTCGATGCGATCCAAGGAAGAGGCGCACGACTATCGCTACTTCCCCGACCCGGATCTGCTGCCGCTGGAATTCACCCAAGGCTATGTCGATGGACTGAAAGCGGAATTGCCCGAACTGCCGGATGAGAAGCGAGCACGCTTCACGTCCGAGTTTGGCCTGACGTCCTACGATGCCAGCGTCTTGGTGGCCGAGCGCGAGAGCGCGGACTTCTACGAAGCCGTGCTATCTCAGCTCTCCGACAAGGCGCGCGACGGCAAGCTCGCCGCCAACTGGGTGATCAATGAACTGTTCGGCCGGCTGAACAAGGAAGGCAAGGACATCCTCTCGTCACCCGTCTCGGCAGATCAGCTTGCCGCGATCGTCGACCTGATCGGGCAACAAACCATTTCCGGCAAGATCGCCAAGGATTTGTTCGAGATCGTCTGGGCCGAAGGTGGTGATCCGCGCGCCATCGTCGAACAGCGCGGCATGAAGCAGGTCACCGATCTCGGCGCGATCGAGAAGGTGGTGGACGACATCGTCGCTGCCAATCCCGACAAGGTGGCGCAGGCGAAAGAGAAGCCGGCATTGATCGGCTGGTTCGTCGGTCAGGTGATGAAGTCGTCGGGTGGAAAGGCCAACCCGCAGGCGGTGAACGAACTGCTCAAGACCAAGCTTGGCATCTGACGCGTTGGCGGGAGCAAAGTTGGCGGCGGTTGCTCCCGAACGTGCGGATGCGGTCACGCTCCTCCCGATTTTTGACTCGATGATGAACGAGTGCGTCGACCGAAACACGTCGCGCAAGGGGCACAGCATCGTCTCCGAGATGCGAATCTGATTCGCAGAATGCCCGCGAAAAGTTCGCCCTTGGCGAGTGCAGATCGCCTCGACGGCAAAAAATCCAAAAAATAATTTCGTTGCCAAAATTCGCGACTCAGAGTCCGCGAAACGCACTTTTCGTCTCTTGCGGTGAGTCTTGGCGAACGGCATCGTGATCGATTCATCAAACGCGCGAATTCAAGATAGGCGCACAGCGCAAGCGTTTCTTTGAAAATCTCGATCATGCGTTGCGACGATTCAAAGAAGTCTGCGCGGTTGAGCGAACGTCGGTCGCGTAGTTTGCGTGCAGTGTTCGCGAAGCGCATCGCGCCGCATGCGTCAACACTTCCTTAAGCGGGACGCTGTTTTTTTTAACGTGTTGGTGTAATCCGAATGAAGTGCATTTCGATTCCCGAGTGCACACAGCGATTAAGCCATCTCATTAACGGAGGGCAACATGGCCAAGAAAGCGAAGAAGGCGAAGAAGGCAGTCAAGAAGGTGAAGAAGGCGAAGTCCGCGGTGAAGAAGACCGCGAAGAAGACTCGCAAGGTCGCCAAGAAGAAGAAGTAAGGCTTCGCCTTACGGAATTGTCGGCAGCTTGATGCCGGCAACGTCACGTGAGCCGCCGCCATCGGTTCTACCGAACAGATCGGACCGGCAGTTCAGGTTGATGACAGAGGGTGTCGGCGAGACATCAGGCGAGACGGTCGGATCGCCATCCGTTCAGGGGAAACCCTGTCCACGAACGGTCCGGCAGAAAAGCGAAAGTGCTTTTCGTTCGTTGCGGAACTCATCCGCAATTTCGCCGGGCGACTAGTCCGGTTGGAATCTCGGCTCTGACGTGTTCACCGACGCCCTCGTTCCTTCGGTCGCAATGTGACCGAGGGCGCCCGGCACCTCCGCTGCCGCGCCGCATCTTCGCCGGCTACGATGCTGGCTTTTTTCCTCACCGACATTCTGTGTTGCTCGACGCGCCAACCGTGCGTGCTCCGCGATCGGGACGCTTCGCATGACGGCGTTGAGGCGATGGTTATCACTTCGCCAAGTGCCAAGGTGAATCCGCCGTTCACCTTTGCAGGAAGTGCCTGAAAACAGCTGGTTTCTCGCATCGATGTGCGCGCCGCAATTTTGCGCGTTCAGATTCGATTCATCGCGATGCTTAAACTGCTCTTCAAATTTTACGGGTCAAATCACACTCAACAAGCCGGCAAACGGCGAAGCGAAAAACAGGCACGTCAAACAAGGGACAGGAGCCGCATCCGGGACATCCGGTCGGCCTGGCAGGATGGAGAAACAGGATGTTTCACGACACGATCAACACCGCCACGGCGCTGCCGGCGGAAGTCGCTGCGAACGGCGATGTGCTGTTCGATCTTGGCCTCATGTATTCCACCGGTCGTTTGGGCATGGTCGACCTCGTCGCCGCGCACAAGTGGTTCAATCTGGCTGCGCTGAAGGGCAGGGTGGATGCCATTCCCCTCCGTCGCGAGATCGCCGAGCTGATGAGCGAGGACCAGATCGCTCTTGCCCAGCGCGAAGCCCGGGCATGGATCAGCCTTCATTGACAAACTGAGGTGATGGACCTCCGGCAATGCCCTGCCGATCGGCAGTTGCCGGAACCGCGCGCTTACCCGCCGCGAATACCGCGTTTCGCTCGCGTGCCTGCTTCTATGGGGCAGTTTGGCTGCGCGGGCTGGCGGAGACGGAGGGATTCGAACCCTCGATACCCTTTTCAAGGTATGCTCATTTAGCAAACGAGTGCCTTCAGCCGCTCGGCCACGTCTCCTTCGAGGCTCGATATGCCTGACGCGCGGGGCAGCTGCAAGGTCAGATGACCATTTCGGCCGCCGAATTTTCCCCAGGCCGAGTTGGCGAGGCCCCGATGCAGCGATTTTGATCTGGGTCGCATCGCATCCGGTTCCCTATCCCCAAACGGGTAGTCCGCAGTTCTCGGCGTGCCAGAGATCGCGGCCAATATAAACCTTACATTTCAAGTGCTTCCTGCGCTGCGTCAGTCCACCGCAGTGGCACAAAAGTCACGTCCGGAATGTCTCTGCCGATGTCATCCCGCTGTCACCGGAATCCGGAGGCGCTGATGTATTCGGCGGTGCGAGGGGCATGGGATTCCAGGCCGTCTCACCTGACGGATCGTCCGGTGCGCAGTTCTCGTGCGGATCGGAGCGGCCGCAGGCGGCAAGGGCTAACGCAGACCGGAAAAGGGCAGGAGGAATCTGCTGCTGAACGCCGGTGGCCCGAATGAAGAACTGGAGAAGTTATGACAAAAATGAAGAGCTATATTCTTGGATCGGCGGCGGCGCTCGTCGCGATCTCGGGGGCATCGGCAGCCGATCTTCCGCTCAAGGCCAAGGCGGTGGAGTATGTGAAGGTGTGTTCGCTGTACGGCGCTGGGTTTTACTACATCCCGGGCAGCGACACCTGCGTCAAGATCGGCGGCTATCTGCGCTCCGACCTGACGATTCATGGCGGAGCCCACCACAATCCTTACTGGAACGGCGCTGGTGGTATGGGATCGCGCACCGCCAACGGTTACAACGTTCGTTCGCGCATGGCGGTGACAATCGATACCCGTACCGCGACCGAGTACGGCGTGGTCCGCACCTTCGGGCAGGGTGACTGGCAGTGGTCGTCGGGCGATGCGGTCGGCGGCGGTGCTTTCGCTCTCGAGCATGCATTCGTGCAGTTCGCCGGCTTCACCTTCGGTAAATCGGCTTCAGCCTATTCGACGCCGTGGAACGGATCGCCGGGCAACAACACGTCGAATCTGATTGGTGGCAACGATACGAGCACCGGCGTCAACAACATCCAGTATACCTTCAATGCCGGCAACGGTGTCACCGCCAGCATCGGTGTGGACGAGCCGATCGCCTATGGCCGCACCGTACTCGGCAATCTCGGCGTGCTTGGCTCTGCAACACCTTCGGTGCTCGGTATCGTGCCGAATGCCTACGGCGGTCAGAACGCGCCGGACTTCGTCGGCCGACTGAGGTTGGATCAGGCCTGGGGTCTGATTCAGGTGTCGGCCGCGGCTCATAACGTGGGTGCGACTTACTACGGTGCGACAGAACTTACCGGACATCCGAGCGACACCTGGGGCTTCGCGGTGCAGGGCGCGATCGAACTTCGCAATCTGCCGACGGGTCCGGGCGACCGGCTGCGCTTTGACGCGACTTACGCCGATGGTGCAACACGCTACGTGATCGCCACCAGCGGCACGTCGCCAAGCTTTGCGATGTTTGGTTCGGGAAGCGGTGGTGCCTATCAGAGCGTCGGCTTCGGCTTCACGTCGGACGGCGTGTTCGGTGGCGGCGCTGCCGGCGACTTCACCACTGGCACGAGCATCCAGAAGACTCAGGCGTGGGGCATCCGCGGCGCTTACACCCACAATTGGAATCCGTACTGGCAGACCAGCCTGTTCGGCAGCTACTCGTCGCTCAACTACAATGAAACCGCGACTGCGATGTATTGCGCTGGTTATCGTGCTCGCGTCGCCGGCGTCTATGGTTGCAACCCGGACTTCAGTGTCTACCAGGTCGGCCTGCGTACTGGATGGACGCCGGTCAAGAACCTGACGCTGAGCGCGGAGGTGATGTACGCCTACCTCGATCAGAGCTTCGAAGGCGCAGCGCTGATGTCGCCGGGCGGCACCAAGCCGACTGCCGTCTATTCCTTCGGAGATCAGGGCACAACGTCGGTAAACTTCCGGATCCAGCGTAACTTCTGATCCATACTAACTGCGGCCCCGGCGGTTGCCGGGGCCGTCTTGCTGTCTGCAGCGTAGTTCCCGCAAGCCGGAGACCCGATTCCGGCTTGCCGATCGCCGTGGATTCGGCCCGAGTTGCCGACGCTTTGATTCGACCGTTTATCCGCGTTCCTCACAACAGGAGCGGGAAGTGACGAATTCTCGCCATTTTTGCGCCACATCAAGCGCTTCTCGAAAATACAAGCAAAAACAGATCGTTATCTGGCACTCACCAAGACATCTGAGTGTTATTTGTGCAACACCCGTTTGAAAACGGCAGGAACTGCACCCTTGTGTGACGGTCCTTTGTTGCACCCTTAAGGACCTTGGGTAATTGTGGCGATGCGACGGAGGGGGGCATCCCGAGGTCGTCCCGTTTGGGGGTTTCGCTTAAGTCGCTCGCGTTATGCGGGAGGTCCGAAAGCGCGAAGCGACCAGGCGGTCCACGGGGATCAGGGAACCAACCTCAGGTGTGATTTGCACCGGTAGGCCGGAAACCTTCCCTACAAAGAGCAACTTGGAGGTTTTATGAGCAAGATTAAGAGCCTTATCCTCGGATCGGCGGCGGGTCTCGTCGCGATCGGTGGGGCACAGGCAGCTGATCTTCCGTTGAAGGCCAAAGCGGTCGAATACGTGAAGGTTTGTTCCCTGTATGGCGCCGGCTTCTACTACATCCCCGGCACCGACACCTGCATCAAGATCGGCGGCTACCTGCGCTTCGACGCCAACTACCATGGCGGCGTCTACGATCAGCCGTTCTGGTCGTTCCAGAATGGTGCGAACACCCGCGACGTGAACCAGCTCAACATGCGTTCTCGTATGGCGGTCACCATCGACACCCGCACCGCGACCGAGTACGGCGTGGTCCGCACCTTCGGTCAGGGTGACTGGCAGTGGTCGACCGGTACTGACGTTGTCGGCGGCGGTTCGTTCGCTCTCGAAAACGCCTTCGTGCAGTTCGCTGGCTTCACCTTCGGTAAGTCGGCTTCGGTCTACTCGACCCCTTGGCACGGCTATCCGGGCAACAACACCTCGTTCCTCCTCGGCGGTGAAGACTCCGTCACGGGCGTGAACAACATCCACTACACCTTCGACTTCGGCAACGGCTTCTCGGCCAGCCTCGGTGTCGACGAAAGCATCGCTTGGGGCCGCACCACGCTGGCTAACCTCTCGGCGGGTGGCATCACCAACACCGGCCTGAGCACCGTCAACGGTTACGGCGGCCAGGATGCACCGGACTTCGTCGGTAACATCAAGCTCGACCAGGCCTGGGGTCTCCTCCAGCTGTCGGGTGCCGCTCACCAGATCCGCACCGGCTACTATGGTGCGAACGAGCTGACCGGCCATCCGGAAGACGAGTGGGGCTTCGCGGTGATGGGTGCGATCGAGCTTCGCAACCTGCCGACAGGCCCGGGCGACTATCTGCGCTTTGATGCGTCCTATGCAGATGGCGCCACCAAGTACGTCATCGCGACGTCTGGCACCTCGCCGTCGTTCGGCATCATCAACGGCAACACTGTCGCCTTCGGTCTGACCTCGGACGGCCTGTTCGGTCCGCTCGGTGGTCTCGGCAACGGCGAAGTCCAGAAGACCCAGGCTTGGGGTATCCGCGGTGCGTTCGTGCACAACTGGAGCCCCTACTGGCAGTCGAGCGTGTTCGGCAGCTACTCGCAGGTCAGCTACAACGGTACCGCTTCGGCGCTGTACTGTGCGGCTTTCGGTGCGACGGTTGCTGGTCAGGGTGTGAGCTACACCTGTGATCCGGACTACAACATCGCTCAGATCGGCTTCCGTCATGCATGGACCCCGGTCAAGAACCTGACCCTGTCGGCTGAAGTCCAGTACGTCATGCTCGACACCGGCTTCTCCGGTTCGACCGCTGGTCCGTACGTGGTTGGCACCAAGGTTCTGCCGACCGCTCAGTTCGGCGACGTCAACACCACCTCGGTCAACTTCCGCATCCAGCGGAACTTCTGATCGGTCTCGCCTCACGGCGATACCCATCTAGACCAGAAGCCCCCGGCAGAAATGCCGGGGGTTTTTCTTTGTTGAGACGAAAGAGACGAAGTGGAGAATGGTCACGTGCGCGCCTCACGGGAGGAACGGCTTCCGTGCCGTCTCGAACCACAAGGCTGCAATCGCGGCCTCATCCTTGAAGACACGTGGCAAACGCGATCATCAAGATGGGGGAGTGATCGATAAGAACGCTTGGCTATAGGGTCAGCCGCACCGGGCGCAGAAATCGACGATCCGTTTGATTGTTGGAGCGTCGGCAAGCAGCGGCGCATGCCCTTCATCCGCCACTTCGACGACCTTCATATCCGGTCGTCGTGTCTGCATGTCGCGAACGCTTTGCGGCGAAAGCAGGTCGGAGAGGGCGCCGTGAATTAGCATCAACGGCACGCCATCGAGTTTGTCGAACAGGTCCCAGATCGGCGGCAGCGGCGTCTCAGGCGTGATTGCCGCAAAGCCATCTGCCAGGCTGGGATCGTAGGTGCGTACCAGGCCATCGCCGCTCTCGCGGAAGGCGCGGTGGGCCCATGCCATCCACTGTGCATCGTTTAAAGATGGAAACACCGGGCCGAACAACTCTTTCAGGCCCCGCGCGGCCTCATCCCATGTCTGCCGCTGCGGCGGATCGGTGATGTAGCCCTTGATCTTCATCAGCCCGTCGATCTCAAGTGCGGGGCCGATGTCGTTGAGGATGACGCCGGCCAGCAGATCCTTCTTCGCCGCTGCAAGCGCCATCGAGATCAGTCCGCCGCGCGATGTCCCGAGCAGAGTTGCGCGATTGATTCCGGCTGCCGCGGCGACGGTCAGTACATCGCCCATCTCGACCGGCACGGTGTACTTCGCCGGATCGGGGTCGTAGTCGGACAGGCCGCGCCCGCGATAGTCGATCGCCACCACCCGCCGCGGTGTTTTCGGATCGGTCGCCAGCGCGCGTGCGATCTCGTCGAAATCCTCGGCCGTGCGGGTCAGGCCGGGAAGGCACAGCACCGGCAGGACGGTGTCTGTTTCGGGGCCGATCACGCGACCGTGGAGCTTGAGGCCGTCGACTGATTTACAGAACAGATCGCGAAACTGCTGGCTGGACATCGATGCGCGCCGTCATTCTGATGAGCCGTAGCGCAGCGAGGGACTACAGGAGGGCGGCGCGTGGCGATGGGATATTGGTCAGTTCGTAATCGTCTCGTCTTTGGAGGTTCGCGCCATGCACGAGTCCTCAGATGGTGGCCGAGGGTAGTATCCATCGTGAGGTGAGTCTACTCAGCCGCCCCGCCGCGGCGCAAATCGGCTTCGATCAGGAGGCGGGATCCGCCGCCAAAGCGTGACCGGTAGATCTGCAGATTTTCCATGATGCGCTGAACGTAGTTGCGCGTTTCCGAGAACGGGATGCGCTCGACCCAGTCCACCGCATCGACATTCGGGTCACGCGGGTCACCGTAACGTGCGATCCATTTCCGCACGCTGCCTCGGCCGGCATTGTAGCCCGCGAAGGTCATGATGTAGGAGCCGCGATAGTCTTCGATCAGGCCGCCAAGTTCGGCTGCGCCAAGCGTCGCATTGTAAGAAGAATCGTTCTTGAGCCGATTGAGATCGAAAGCTGCGCCGTATTTCTTCGTCACGTACTTTCCGGCGTCGGGCGTCACCTGCATCAGACCATAGGCCTTGGCCGGAGACACCACGTTGGGATTGAAGCCGCTTTCCTGACGCGCGATCGCGAACACGATGGCTTTTTCCACCTTCGGTCCGATATCCCGATAGGCTGGAATTCCCGAGACAGGGTAGGCGTAGTGGTCGAACGGCAGTCCGCGATTGAGCGCAGCCTTGCCGACCAGCAGCAGGCCGCGCGCATCATGATTGCGCTCAGCCAGTTCGCACAGCGCCAGCAATGCATCCTGATCGGCCCGGTCACCCATATCGGCGAGGATCGGCACCGCCGCATCATCCTCGTTCAGTGCATAGAGCAGGGCAACAGCGCGGACCACTTCGAGACGTTCGCCGCCGCGGGAGTGACCAGGAGGTCCATTGATGCCGATCTGGGGCAGGTGCAGTTTGGCGCGGGCAAGCTGACCATAATAGCTCGTCGCATGGGCCGCTGCTGCCTGATAGGCGTTGCGGGCCTCCTGCATCCGGCCTGCAGCCTCTGCGGCGCGGCCCTGCCAATAGCCGGCCCGGGCGAGCGTCGTCGGGTTCACGCTGTTCACGCCGATACGGGCAAAATGCCGTGCGGCGGTTGCCGGGTCGTTGAGGAAACGCAATGCGATCCAGCCCGCAGTGAACTGATGCTGCGTTTTGTAAACGGGGCGCTCCGGTATGGCGGCATCGCGGGCCACCAGATAGGCCATGCGATTGTCACCCTTGTCGAGCAGTTCGCGGGCGAGAACCCGGCGCTCGATCCACCATTCGTTGGTGTTGATGATCCGCGCCGGCTCACGCGGAGCATGCATCATCAGTCGTCCGGCTTCAGCGATCTCGTCCTTGCGCCGCAGATACTGGATCCTGCTCAGGATATACATGGCGTCGCCATGGAGCTGCGATGGAACAGCCGCGAGCAGGGCGTGCGCGTTGGATGCGCGCTTGTCGACAGCGACTCGCGCTTTCACCAGCGCCACGTAACCCGCACCCAATCGCTTCGCCGCGCGCATCGCGCCACTGTAATTGTTGTCGTAGAGCAAGAGGTCCATGCGGGCATGGTCGTCGCCGCGATCGATGAGCGCGCCGAACATGTCGCGTGCGGTTTCTTCCGTGGTCTCGGGGAAGGAATCGCTGCGCCAGGCATCGCTGATCAGCCGCTCAGCGCCGCGCCGGTCGCCGCGAGCAAGCAGGACGCGGGCCAGCATGAACTTGCCTTTGGCGGTTTCCGGCTGTTCGTTGCCAAAGAATGCAAGAACCGTTGCGTCGTCACGCTTGTCGTCCCACAACGCGGCTTCACCGCGGCGACGCAGGAAAGACTGGCTCGGCCAGCTCGGGTTGGTCGCCATGAACGCCAGATAGCGATCGGACGATGCGCCGTTGTCGGGGCTGCGCAGGATGATCCATTCGGACAGTTTGCGCGCGACCGGATCGCCAATCGACGGCTGTAGCTGTGTCGCGTCCTGCGGTTTGCCGGCGCGCACCAGTTCGATCACCTGTTTCAGTGCCGCCATGTCGGCGCGCGAGGTTGATGAAGTCGGAGCAACGGCCAGAGGTGCTGACGGTTTCTTCGGCGCAGCCACGGGCGGCGGCACCACAGGCGTTGCCGGGACATGCGGCGAGACCGGCGAGGTGGCCTTGGCTGATGATTGGGGCGCGGGGAGTTTTGCGATCGGTGGTGGGGATTGCGGCACCACGCTTCGGGGAATCGGCCGCGGTTTCGGCACCGGTACGGCCCACGCTCCCGACGACAACGCGAGTGTCATGCCGGCGGCTGTCAGCATCGCGATCCAGCGCGGCAGACACGGGAGGGCGGATGATGTCACGGCGTTCCCCGGCGGCGAATCATGAAACGGCTGCTAATTCAGGTGTATTTCATCGATTGTGTGGACAAAACGCTAAATGTGTTAGAGTGGTCAGAATGCCGCAACACCGCGGCGAAATCGCGGCTGCGATGCGTCTGTGACGATGCGGGCGGCAAAGGTTTCGCGGCCTTTCATCGTGGGGCGGAACTCGTTATCAAGGCTCAGATTGCCGGCACAAACAGCGCTGGCCACAGTTGACGTTTTCGGAGAATGACCATGGCCGCCAAGACGAATTTCCGGGGTTCCTATACCGCCTTGGTCACGCCCTTCAAAAACGGTTCGCTCGATGAGGCCGGGTTTCGCAGTCTGGTGAGCTGGCAGATCGAGGAAGGAACCCATGGTCTTGTTCCTGTGGGCACCACCGGCGAAAGCCCAACGCTGAGCCATGACGAGCACAAGCATGTTGTGGAGTGGTGTGTCGACGAAGCCAAGGGCCGCGTCCCGGTGATCGCCGGTGCGGGCTCGAACTCGACCAAGGAAGCCATCGAGCTTGCGCAGCACGCCGAAAAGGCGAAGGCCGATGCCGTGCTCGTGGTGACGCCTTACTACAACAAGCCGAACCAGGAGGGCCTGTATCAGCACTACAAGGCCATCAACGATGCGATCGGGATTCCGATCATCATCTACAACATCCCGGGACGCTCGATCATCGACATGTCCGTCGACACCATGGCTCGCCTCTACGAGCTGAAGAACATCGCCGGCGTGAAGGATGCGACCGCCAATATCACCCGGGTATCGCAGCAGCGTGCCGCGATGGGCGAGGGCTTCAACCAGTTGTCGGGCGAGGATGCCACCGTGCTCGGCTACATGGCACATGGCGGCCATGGCTGTATTTCGGTGACCTCGAATGTCGCGCCGCGGCTATGCTCCGAGTTCCACACTGCGGTGATGCGCGGCGACTATGCATCGGCGCTCAAGGTGCACGACAAGCTGATGCCCTTGCACGTCAACCTGTTCATGGAGCCCAGTCCGTCGCCGGTAAAGTACGCGTTGTCGCTGCTCGGCAAGATGTCGGACAAGACGCGCCTGCCGATGGTGCCGGTCTCGGATGCGACCAAGACGGCGGTGCGCGAGGCCATGGTTCACGCAGGTCTTATCAACTAGGTCATGTAACCGCGAATGGGAGGCTGCCTATGCTGAAGGATTTCCGTGACTTTGCCATGAAAGGCAATGTTGTCGATCTCGCTGTCGCCGTGATCATCGGCGCGGCGTTTGGCGCGATCGTCAGTTCGATGGTCGCCGACATCATCATGCCGATCATCGGCGCAATCACAGGCGGTCTCGACTTTTCGAACTACTACACGGGCCTATCGAAATCCGTAACGGCAACCAATCTCGCCGACGCCAAGAAACAGGGCGCGGTGTTGGCTTGGGGCAATTTCCTGACGCTGACATTGAATTTCATCATTGTCGCCTTCGTCTTGTTCATCGTCATTCGCCTGATGAACAAGCTGAAGCGCGAGAAGCCTGTGGTTGAGGAAGCGCCGAAATTGACCAAGGATCAGGAGCTCCTCGTCGAGATCCGTGATCTGCTTAAGGCGAAGTAATCCGCCTCGCGGTTGGCAGCTGCACTGGCAGTCACGCCGCTGAGTCACCATTTCCTTTGCTCCGCGCGGCCAATCGTGGTCCGCGCGCAGCTCCCGTCGAATTCCTCAGACCGCCATGGCCGAGAAAAAAGTACGTCCGATCAAGGTCGTGGCCGAGAACCGCAAGGCCCGCTTCAACTACGCCATCGAGGATACGATCGAGGCGGGCGTCGTGCTGTCCGGCACCGAGGTAAAGTCGGCACGCAACGGCAAGTCGACGATCGCGGAGTCGTATGCGGATTCCAAAGGCGGCGAGATCTGGCTGGTGAACGCCAATATCCCTGAATATCTGCAGGCCAACCGGTTCAATCATGAGCCGCGGCGGCCGCGTAAGCTGCTGCTCCATCGTAAGCAGATCAACCGGCTTATCGGCGCCATCGAGCGGCAGGGCATGACGCTGATCCCTCTGAAAATGTACTTCAACGAGCAGGGGCGGTTGAAGCTCGAACTGGCGCTGGCGAAGGGCAAGAAGCTTCACGACAAGCGCGAAACTGAAAAGAAGCGTGACTGGAGCCGGGAGAAGGGCCGCTTGATGCGGGCACGAGGATGACATCAGCCAATCAACCGAGTTTGCACGATGTGGACTGGAGCAAGATCCCGGCGCCGGAAGATGATGGCGCTGCCGCTCACCTGAAGGGCGCGCGTATTGCGTCAGTCGCGTT
Source organism: Afipia sp. (assembly GCA_044464625.1). GTDB lineage: Bacteria > Pseudomonadota > Alphaproteobacteria > Rhizobiales > Xanthobacteraceae > Afipia. Next base: position 92,050 of record JBIQLC010000011.1, read on the forward strand.
GCCGGCAACCGACGGTTCGTCGATCACGCTGGCCGACGTGCCCGGGCGCATCGTCGTGTTCGCGTATCCTCGCACCGGTGAGCCTGGCAAGATCAGCATCGTTGACGACTGGGACATGATCCCAGGCGCCCGCGGTTGTACGCCCCAGACGTGTTCGTTTCGCGATCTCATCGGCGAACTGAAAGCTGCCGGTGCCACTCGGGTGTTCGGACTATCGACGCAGGACACGGACTATCAGCGCGAGATGACCGACCGGCTGCATGTGCCGTTTCCGGTGCTCTCGGACAGCAAGCTGGAATTCACGCGCACGATGAATCTGCCGACCATGGACGTGGCCGGCCTCACGCTCATCAAGCGTCTGGCACTGGTGGTCGACGATGCAACGATCACGCACGTGTTCTATCCGGTGTTTCCACCCGATCGGAGCGCCGGTGATGTGCTGGCGTGGCTCAAGGATAACCCGCGCTAAGAGCTGCAGGTTATCGCCGACGTACGCCGCTGGCGCGTTTTTTCTGAGCGTCGGTCGCGGCAGCGCGCTTTCTCGCATCCGCCTGTTTCGCGCTCTTTTTTGCTGGGCTTCTTCCGGACTCCGCCGCGGCGCTCCTGCGCAGCGCGTCTTTCAGATTTTTAGGCACGCCATGTTTGGCGAGCAGATCCGCGAAGGCTTCGTCGGCCAGCTCCTGTAGGTTGCCCATGCGATCGCGCCCGAGCTGGACGAGCGCGTGCCAGGTTTCCTCATCGAATTCGATCACCTTGCGCATCGCGCACCGTCACACTCTGGCGATCCGGTCTGTCAGCGGTACCTGCGATGCTGACGATCGAACGCGGCTCGCGGATTGAGCTGGCAGGATGCGGCGCGGCCCGAAGCGGTCGCCATGCATTCGCGATAGGATCGATACGAGCAGTCGCCGGGGCTGCCGGTGCCGCGAGATACAATGCAGTACGGATAGTCACGCGCGCTGGCGGGCGTCGTATCGATGACGGTGACGCCGGCAACAAAAGCCAAAGCTGCAAACAGGAGTTTCATGGCATCATTCCCGGATCAGGAGGCGCCCGTGAGGCTGAACATGTACGAGCTTCCCGAGCGCCGTTCGGTTGATAGCAAGCTGTGGAAATTTAACGGAAATACGGGACGTTCGTTCCGGCCGGGCGTCGGTCAGGCCGACAGATAAGTCCGCACGCTGGCGAACACCGCCCGGAACATATCGGGTGTGAGGCGCCCGGTGTTCGTGTTGTAGCGGGAGCAATGATAGCTATCGAACAATCGCAGGCGACCGGTCTGGAATTCAGCGCCGTGGCCGAATGGGACATCCGCTAGTCGTAAGCCGAGCGCCTTCAAGGTGGATTCGTGCGATACCCTGCCGAGCATCACGATGGCGCGCAGCCCCGGCATTTCGTCCATCGTTCCGCTCAGGAAAGGGCGGCAGGTCTGGATTTCGGCGGGCAGGGGCTTGTTCTGGGGCGGCACGCAGCGCACGGCATTGCTGATGCGGCAGTCCGTGAGGACCAGACCGTCGTCCGGCCGGGCGTCATATTGGCCCTGCGCAAAACCGTATTCCACCAGTGTGGCGTAGAGCAGATCGCCGGCATAGTCGCCGGTGAACGGCCGGCCGGTCCGGTTGGCGCCCTGCAGGCCGGGCGCGAGGCCGATGATCAGCAGCCGCGCATCGATTGGGCCGAGGGTAGGGACGGGGGCATTGAACCAGGCCGGGTGAGCAGCGCGATTGGCCTGGCGATAGTCCACGAGCCGAGGGCAGAGCGGGCAATCATGCCCCGGTTCTACTCCGCCTGCTTCGATCGGCTGGAAATGGGCGGGGCCGGCGCCTGAACGCCGGCTCCGTTTCGTGCTGTCCTCAATCGAAATCTTCGTCATCGCCCCTGGGTGCAATCGTGCTCGACGCCCGCTGCAGGAATTGCGGCGTATGCTGACGCGATTCGCGCGGAGCCGGGCGGTCACCCGGATCGCGGCCGAGCTTGGATTGTAGCTGCACCAGATCGGTAAAGACATCGGCTTGACGACGCAATTCGTCGGCAATCATCGGGGGCTGGCTGGAGATGGTCGAAATCACGGTCACCCGCACGCCGCGGCGCTGAACGGCTTCCACCAGCGAGCGGAAATCTCCGTCGCCCGAGAACAGAACCATCTGATCGATGTGCTCGGCGAGTTCCATGGCATCGACAGCGAGTTCGATATCCATGTTGCCTTTGACCTTGCGGCGGCCGCTGGCGTCGATGAATTCCTTGGTCGCTTTGGTGACCACCGTGTAGCCGTTGTAGTCGAGCCAGTCGATCAACGGGCGGATCGACGAGTATTCCTGATCCTCGATGATGGCCGTGTAATAGAATGCTCGAACCAAAGTGCCGCGAGACTGAAATTCCGTCAGGAGACGCTTGTAGTCGATGTCGAACCCAAGCGTCTTTGCAGTCGCGTAGAGGTTCGCTCCGTCGATAAACAGGGCAATCTTGTTGGAGGCGGCAGAAGGCATTAGTTTGGTCTCACGCGGTTGTTGAAACTTTTTTGGCGCGGTGAACAGTCACCACGCATTCCCATCACGAAAGTTTCCGGTGTGTGCGTGCCCTCTGACCATTCTGGGAGAGAGGCGGCGCGATTGGCTGGTAATTCGGCTCGGACCGCCACACTGGTGAAGCAATGCAGCGAATTCTTGTCCATTGGCATTTTGCCTCAGGCCTTGTCTGCTGTTTGCCCAGTCTTGTCCCGCCCGGCAAGGCCCATATCTAAGCCAGGATATCTTTCCACGGCCTAACCAATTGCCGCTATGGTGGGAATTGATGGTTGCGATTTCGGTCCAATCGCTGTACCAACCGCGCATACGGGACATCTTGGGCTAACTCACGGAGCGGCTTTTCATGGCGCGCGTCACTGTCGAAGACTGCATTGATAAGGTCGATAATCGGTTCGACCTGGTTCTGCTGGCCGCTCATCGGGCACGGATGATTTCGTCCGGTTCCCAGATCACCGTTGACCGGGATAATGACAAGAATCCAGTGGTTTCGCTGCGCGAAATCGCCGATCAGACCATTTCCCCCGAGGATTTGAAGGAAGAGCTGGTCCATTCCCTGCAGAAATTTGTCGAAGTGGACGAGCCGGAACCAGATACCATCCCGCTGATCGGTTCCGCCGGCGCCAGCGTCGATGCCGACGATACCGAGGTCGCGGTTGAGCGCATGACCGAGGAAGAGCTTCTGAAGGGTCTCGAAGGCCTCACGCCGCCGGAAGAGCAGCCGGAAGACGAAGAATAAGGGCCTCAGGACCCGTTTTACAGATTTGTTGAGGGCCGGATCGATTGATCCGGCCCTTTTTCGTCCACAGGCTGGTTTCCTGTCCAGCTGAGAGCTGCCCGCCTTGCATTCATTGCGATTTTTTCTGGATTCCTTGCGATTGGGCCTTAACCCGGCAATATTGTCCTTGCCGGTATTTTTCCGGAATCCGATCCGTCGAGACGCGCGAGAATGGCGATTTTGCGCCGCACAATAAGATATTTGCTGGCTACGGCAGACGCTGTGGCGACGGCGGTGCCTGCTGACCCGGTTCCGGCCAAGCCGCTCGCCAAGGCGTCGCGAGCCAAGATGATGCGCCAGTATGAACTGGTCGAGCGGGTCCGCGCCTACAATCCCGACACCGACGAGGATCTGCTCAACCGCGCCTATGTCTATGCCATGGTCGCCCATGGCGAGCAGAAGAGGGCGTCGGGCGACCCTTACTTCTCGCACCCGCTGGAAGTGGCGGCGATTCTCACCGACCTCAAGCTCGACGACGCGACAATCGTCGCCGCGCTTCTGCACGACACCATCGAGGACACCGAATCGACCCGGACCGAGATCGACCAGATTTTCGGCCCGGAGATCGGTGCGCTCGTCGACGGCCTGACCAAACTGAAACGGCTCGAACTGGTGTCGCGCGAGGCCAAGCAGGCTGAGAATTTGCGCAAGCTGCTGCTTGCCATCGCCGATGACGTGCGGGTGCTGCTGGTCAAGCTTGCGGATCGCCTGCACAACATGCGTACGCTGGAATTCGTGCCGGAGGCGTCGCGCCATCGGATCGCCGAGGAAACCCTCGACATCTATGCGCCGCTGGCCGGCCGCATGGGTATGCAGGAGATGCGCGAGGAGCTCGAGGACCTGTCGTTCCGCGTGCTCGATCCTGATGCTTATGCCGTCGTCACGCAACGGCTGGATGCACTGGCCGACCGCAACCGCAATCTGATCGGCGAGATCGAGGCTCAACTCACGGCCAACCTGAAGAAGAATGGCGTCGCGGCGCTGGTGATCGGCCGCCGCAAGCAGCCATTCTCGATCTGGGTGAAGATGGAGCGCAAGTCCATCGGCTTCGAGCAGTTGTCGGACATTTTCGGCTTCCGCATCATCGTCAACAGCGTTGCCGAGGCCTATCGCACTGTCGGCATCATCCACACCACCTGGCCGGTGGTGCCTGGTCGCTTCAAGGACTACATCTCGACGCCGAAGCAGAACGACTATCGGTCGATTCACACCACTGTGATCGGTCCCGGCAACCAGCGTGTCGAACTGCAAATCCGCACCGAGGAAATGCATCGCGTCAACGAGTACGGCATCGCAGCGCATGCGTTTTACAAGGACGGCGTTGGATCGCCGACCGAGCGGCTGCAGCGCGAGTCGAGCGCCTTCGCATGGCTGCGCCGCACCGTCGAAGTCCTTTCGGATAGCGCCAATCCGGAAGAATTCCTCGAACACACCAAGATGGAGCTGTTCCACGATCAGGTATTCTGCTTCACGCCGAAGGGCAAGCTGATTGCACTGCCGCGCCGCGCCAATGTGATCGACTTTGCCTATGCGGTGCACACCGATGTCGGAAACAGCGCGGTCGGCTGCAAGATCAACGGCAAGTTCGCGCCGTTGTCGTCGGAATTGCAGAACGGCGACGAGGTCGAAGTGCTGACGTCGCAGGCGCAATCGGCGCCGCCCTCGGCATGGGAGCAGCTTGCAGTGACCGGCAAGGCGCGCGCGGCGATCCGTCGTGCCACCCGCGCGGCGGTGCGCGACCAGTACGCGGGTCTGGGCCGGCGCATCGTCGAGCGCCTGTGCATGCGCGCGAAGATCGCCTACGACGATGACAAGCTGAAAGGCGCGTTGCCTCGATTGGCGCGGGCGTCGATCGAAGATGTGATGGCGGCGGTTGGCCGCGGCGAGATCAAGGCGTCGGACGTCGCGCGCGCGATGTATCCCGACTACAAGGAAGAGGCGCGGACTGGCGTCAAGAAAGGCACCACCAAGAAGCCGGTGGCGCCTCCGAAAGCGGCCGCATCGGCGGCGATCCCGATCCGTGGCATCAACAAGGACTTGCCGGTGAAATTCGCGCCCAATGGCGGCGCGGTGCCGGGCGACCGGATTGTCGGCATCGTCACGCCGGGCGAGGGGATCACGATCTATCCGATCCAGTCGCCGGCCTTGAAGGATTTCGAGGAAGAGCCTGAACGCTGGGTCGATGTGCGGTGGGATACCGAAGAAGCCGCGCCGCGACGTTTCCCTGCGCGGTTGCATGTGCAGAACGTCAACGAGCCGGGCAGCCTTGCACAGGTCGCCGGCGTCATTGCCGAGCATGACGGCAATATCGACAACATCGGCATGAGCCGGCGCTCGCCCGATTTCACCGACCTCACCATCGACCTTGAGGTTTATGACCTCAAACATCTCAATGCCATCATCTCGCAATTGCGTGCCAAGGCTGTTGTCGCCAGTGTCGAACGCGTCAACGGCTGATATCTGTTTCGGACTGTCCCATGCATCACGCTCCTCCGCTGCGCCTCGGCGTCAACATCGATCACGTCGCCACTGTGCGCAATGCGCGCGGTGGTTTTCCACCTGATCCGGTTCGCGCGGCGCTTCTGGCGATCAAAGCTGGTGCTGACGGCATCACCGCGCATTTGCGGGAAGATCGTCGTCATATCCGCGATGACGACATGGCGCGTCTGAAGGCGGAATTGTCGAAGCCGGAAATCGCAAAGCCGTTGAATTTCGAAATGGCGGCGACAGCCGAGATGCTCGGCATTGCACTTGCGACCAAGCCCCACGCGGTCTGTCTCGTTCCCGAGCGGCGCACCGAGGTGACGACGGAAGGCGGGCTTGACGTCGTTGGTCAGCACAATGCGCTGGCACCGTTCATCGCACAGCTCAATGAGGCTGGCATCAGGGTGTCGCTGTTTATCGCCGCCGATCCGAAGCAGATCGCGGCGGCGGCCGACTTGAAGGCGCCGGTGATCGAGATCCACGTCGGCGCGTGGTGTGATGCGCTTGCCGAAGGGCAGACGAAGAAGGCTGCGGCAGAGTGGGACCGGATCGTGCAAGGGGCTGCGCAGGCAGCTTCGTTGGGTCTCGAAGTCCATGCCGGACATGGTCTCGATTATGTGACCGCCGAAACCATTGCAGCGCTGCCGCAGATCGTCGAACTCAACATCGGTCATTTCCTGATCGGCGAGGCGATCTTCACTGGCCTGTCGCAGGCGGTGCGCGACATGCGCGCAGCGATGGATCGCGGCCGCAAGAAGATCGGTCCGCACCTATGATCGTTGGGATCGGTTCGGACCTGATCGACATCCGCAGGATTGCGAAAGTCATCGAGCGCCACGGCGAACGGTTTCTCGATCGCATCTTCACCGAAGCGGAGCGCGCCAAGGCCGAACGGCGCGCCAAGAACCACAGGATGGTGGTGGCGACCTACGCCAAGCGATTCGCTGCCAAGGAGGCGTGCTCCAAGGCGCTCGGCACGGGCATCCGCCGTGGCGTCTGGTGGCGGGATATGGGGGTGGTCAACCTGCCGGGCGGCCGGCCCACCATGCACCTGACCGGCGGGGCACTGGACAGGCTGGACTCGATGATTCCATCCGGCATGGAAGCCCGGATCGACCTCAGCATTACGGATGACTGGCCGCTGGCGCAGGCTTTCGTGGTCATTTCAGCGATTCCGGCGGCCAAAACTTGAGGGCGATGGCTGTCTTGCGACAGTCGCGCGGGTTCCCCGTGTCAAGTGAAATTTGCTATATTTATCAAATGATTGGCGGGTTTGTGGCGAGCGATTGATTGCGTGGCTTGCGACAACCGTCTAAAACCCGCGCGGGTGATTTGGTGCCCCCTTCGGGCGCTCCCATAGGAACAAGAAGAGCAAATGAGCGTGTCATCCGGGACGAAATCCGAAGGCGGCGTCGGTGAGACCATCCGCGTCGTTATTCATGCGCTCATCATTGCTCTGGTGATCCGGACCTTCCTGTTTCAGCCGTTCAATATTCCCTCGGGTTCGATGAAGGCGACGCTGCTTGTTGGCGACTATCTCTTCGTCTCGAAGTATTCGTACGGCTACAGCCATTACTCGATCCCGCTGTCGCCGCGGATTTTTTCGGGCCGCATTTTTGGATCGGAGCCAAACCGTGGCGACGTTGTCGTGTTTCGCCTGCCGAAGGACGACACGACCGACTACATCAAGCGTGTGATCGGCCTGCCGGGCGATCGCATTCAGGTGAAAGAAGGTCTGCTTTACATCAACGACGCGCCGGTGAAGCGCGAGCGTCTGCCGGATTTCGTCGGCGAGGATCCGTGTGGTTCAGATGCCACCGCGCGCGTCAAGCAGTGGCGGGAAACGTTGCCCAACGGCGTGACCTACAAGACACTCGATTGTGTCGATAATGGTTTCTACGACAATACCAACATTTACACCGTTCCCGCCGGCCATTTCTTCATGATGGGAGACAACCGCGATAATTCCACGGATAGCCGCGTGCTGTCGGCGGTCGGTTATGTGCCGTTTGAAAATCTGATCGGCCGTGCGCAGATGATCTTTTTCTCCATCGCGGAAGGTGAGCAGGCCTGGCAGGTCTGGCGCTGGCCGGTGTCGGTGCGATGGAATCGAATCTTTTCGTTCGTGCGATGAGCAACGAGACGACCATCTCGAAACCTCCGGCGGCCACATCTCCTGACGCAACTGGGACGGAGGCGGATGCGGCGCCCCCCGAACATGCGCCGACGGAGACTGCTCCGGCGGCGGCAGTTGAACCGAAACCCAAGAAAGCCAGTCGCAAGCCGAGCGCGAAAGCAATCGCCAAGGCGATCGAGCAGCGCATCGGGCATACTTTCGCTGATGCCTCGCTACTCGCGACCGCCTTCACCCATGTGTCGGCGTTGAAGTCGACGCGCAATCGCGCCGACAGCTATCAGCGACTCGAATTCCTCGGCGATCACGTGCTCGGCCTGATTGTCTCGGACATGCTGTATCGCGCTTTTCCGAAGGCCGATGAAGGCGAGCTGTCGAAGCGTCTTGCCAATCTGGTGCGCAAGGAAGCCTGTGCCGATGTCGCCAAATCGCTCGGCTTCAATGAAGGCATCAAGCTTGGCACCGTCGGCCCCGGCGCCGGCGCGCGCTTGAGGAATTCAGTGCTCGGCGACATTTGCGAGGCGGTGATTGGCGCCGTGTATCTCGATGGCGGCTACGATGCCGCGGCGAAGTTCGTCGAGCGCAATTGGACCGAGCGGATGCACAAGCCGATCCGGCCGTTGCGCGATCCCAAGACGGTGCTGCAGGAATGGGCGCAGGGGAAGGGTCTGCCGACGCCAGTTTACCGCGAGGTCGAACGCACCGGGCCGCATCACGACCCGCAGTTTCGCGTGGCGGTCGAGTTACCCGGCCTGGTGCCGGCTGAGGGTGTCGGCGGCAGTAAGCGCGCGGCCGAGAAACTTGCAGCGTCGGCGCTGCTCGCACGCGAGGGTGTATCCGGCGGAAAAGATGGCTGACGATTCTTCACAGGACGATAACCCGCAGGCCGCAACGCCGGCGCAGACCCGCTGCGGCTTCGTAGCGCTGATCGGTGCGCCCAACGTCGGCAAATCGACACTGGTCAATGCGCTGGTCGGCTCGAAGGTCACGATCGTATCGCGCAAGGTGCAGACCACGCGAGCGCTGATCCGCGGCATCGTGGTCGAGAACAATGCGCAGATCGTATTGGTCGATACGCCCGGCATCTTTTCGCCGAAGCGGCGGCTTGATCGCGCCATGGTCTCGACCGCGTGGAGCGGCGCGCATGACGCCGACCTTGTCTGTGTGCTGGTCGACGCACGTCAGGGCATCGACGAGGAAACGGACGCGATCTTCGCCCGGCTCGCCAATGTCAATCGTCCGAAGTTTCTTGTGATGAACAAGGTCGACATCGTGCCGCGCGAACAGTTGCTGTCGTTGTCCGCCGGCGCAAACGAGCGGTTGCAGTTCGATGCCACCTTCATGGTGTCGGCGTTGACTGGTGATGGCGTCGATGACCTACGTCACGCTCTGGCGCAGGCGGTGCCAGCAGGACCGTTCCACTATCCCGAAGATCAAATGTCGGACGCGCCGCTGCGCCATCTCGCGGCCGAGATCACACGCGAAAAGATCTATCGCCATCTGCATCAGGAATTGCCGTATCAATCGACGGTCGAGACCGACAGTTGGACCGAGCGCAAGGACAGTTCGGTGCGTATCGAGCAGACGATCTTTGTCGAGCGCGACAGCCAGCGCAAGATCGTGCTCGGCAAGGGCGGAGCAACGATCAAGGCGATCGGCGCCGAGTCGCGCAAGGAGATCGCCGAGATTCTCGGCGTTCCGGTGCATCTGTTTTTGTTCGTGAAGGTACGCGAAGGCTGGGGCGATGACCCTGAACGCTATCGCGAGATGGGGCTGGATTTCCCCAGGGAATGAGCAACGATATGACCATCCCGGAGAACATTCGGCGTTTCGAAGCATTGCTTTACGCCTCGCTCCTGCTGGATACGCTGTTTGTTCCGTTCCGCGACGATACGTTTGCGACGATCAGCGATGACATGCAGGGCACAGCCAAGCTGGTGACCGCGGCCTTTATTGTGCTCTTTGTCTTCCTGGTCTGGCTCGCGGCGCGGCAGCGCCGCAACTGGGCGCGCTGGATTCTGTGTGCTTCGTTGGGGTTTTCGGTGGTGTCGCTGTTTCAGATGCTCGGCGAGAATGGGCTCGAGTTTGGAACGGCAATCGACATTTTCTCGACGGCTTTGACCGCGGCCGGGTTGTATTTCTCGTTCACCGGGGATGCAGTCGGCTGGTTCGATCCGGAACATCGTTGACGTGCCGCGTCGCTGCTGCGGACTCCGCCGGAATCCTGTAAACTCCACTCCATGGAATGGACCGACGAAGGCATCATCCTGGGTGTGCGGCGGCATGGCGAGACCAGCGCCATTGTCGAACTGCTGACCCGTTCGCACGGCCGCCATTTGGGGCTGGTGCGAGGCGGCGTGAGCTCGCGGATGAGGCCGCTGCTGCAGCCCGGCAACACGGTGAGTGCGGTGTGGCGTGCCCGGCTCGACGAACACCTCGGATACTATCTGGTGGAGGGTACGCGGCTGCGAGCCGCGACCATGTTCGCATCGTCCCATGCCGCGTATGGCATCACGCATCTCGCCTCGCTCGCGCGGCTGTTGCCGGAGCGAGATCCCCACGAGGACATCTATGAGCAGGTCGAAGCCATCCTCGATGATTTCGACGATGCCGGCGTGGCGGCGGTTCGGATCGTCCAATTCGAATTGGCGATGTTGACCGAACTCGGTTTTGGGCTCGATCTCTCTGCCTGTGCAGCGACTGGAGCGACATCCGACCTGATTTACGTTTCGCCGAAATCCGGCGGCGCCGTGTCGCGGGTCGCGGGCGAACCGTGGCGGGACAGGCTGCTGCGATTGCCGTCATTTCTGCGTGACGACAATGATGGCGCCAACGGTTGGTCGGTCGAGGATCTGCACGACGGGTTCCGACTGACCGGGACATTCCTGCTGCGCCATGTGCTGGAGCCACGCGGGCAGGGGCATTCGGATGCGCGGGACGGCTTTATCGCAGCGGTGACGCGAAGCCGTGTGAAAGCGATTGCGGAATAGGCTCCATAAGAAAACGGGCCGGAAAATCCGGCCCGCTTTGATCCAACAATATTCTGATCCGTTACCAGCGATAATAACGGTGCCGGTAATACGGCCGGCCGTAATAGCCATAATAGGGACGCGGCGCATAGTACGGGCCGGGCGCGTAATAACGCGGGCCGGTGCGGTAGCAGCTGCGAACCCAGGCAAAGCCGTTCCAAACGCGGCTGCAGACCAGACGGACCTGCTCGGTTTGCGCGGGCGCGGTGATGCCGCCCGGCAAGGTCATCGCCTCGGCGCGGCCGCCGACAAACGCCCCGGCGCTGACCAGCGCCACGGCAGTGATCGCCGCAACAATCAAACGACGCATTCTTTCTCCTCCTGGCCGATGAGTTCGCCCGGCGGGGTGCCGGCGATGCTCGAAGAGTATACCGTTCTACGGCCAAACTCTTAACGGCCCGCCAGTGGCGGGAGTTCCCACTATTGGAACGATTGCGGACAAGTCATGGCCGCGGGTGGCCAGACCCTTCCGCGGGCCGGAATGGCATTCTGTTGCAGCAAAACGGGCCGGATTCCCGCCTTGTTCATCGCCCGGACAGGGGCTAACCCCTCCCCATGGGCAAAAGACTGATTCCCCCGGAGCCGATGGACGTTCAGGAGGTCGCGCTGCGCGAGGCGCTCGAGGAGCGCTATCTCGCCTATGCCCTCTCGACCATCATGCACCGGGCATTGCCGGATGCCCGCGACGGCCTCAAGCCCGTTCACCGCCGCATCCTCTACGGCATGCGGTTGCTGCGCCTCGACCCCGGCGCTCCGTTCAAGAAGTCCGCCAAGATCGTCGGCGACGTGATGGGTTCGTTCCATCCGCACGGCGACCAGTCGATCTACGACGCGCTGGTGCGCCTCGCGCAGGATTTCGCCTCGCGCTATCCGCTGGTCGACGGGCAGGGCAATTTCGGCAATATCGACGGCGACAACCCGGCAGCCTACCGCTACACCGAAGCGCGCATGACGGAAGTCGCGCGGCTTCTGCTCGAAGGCATCGACGAAGACGCTGTCGAATTCCGCGCCAACTACGACGGTCAGTCGAAAGAGCCGGTGGTGCTGCCCGGCGCTTTCCCGAACTTGCTTGCTAACGGCGCGCAGGGCATTGCGGTCGGCATGGCAACTGCCATCCCGCCGCACAATGCCGCCGAACTATGCGACGCCGCGCTGCATCTGATCGACAAGCCGGCGACCAAGACGCGTGGCCTGCTGCGCTACGTCAAGGGACCGGATTTTCCGACCGGAGGCATTGTTGTCGACTCTCAGGAAATCATTGCCGAAGCCTACACCACCGGCCGCGGCGCATTCCGTGTTCGCGCCAAGTGGCACAAGGAAGAGGGTGCGCGCGGCACCTGGAATATCGTCGTCACCGAAATTCCGTGGCTGGTGCAGAAGTCGCGCCTGATCGAGCGGATCGCCGAACTGCTCAACGAAAAGAAGCTGCTGCTGGTCGGCGACATCCGCGATGAGTCGGCCGAAGACGTGCGCGTGGTTATCGAGCCGAAGTCGCGCAACGTCGATCCCGAAGTGCTGATGGAGACGCTGTTCAAGCAGACCGAGCTTGAAAGCCGCATTCCGCTCAATCTCAACGTGCTGGTGAAGGGCCGCATCCCGAAGGTGCTCGGCCTTGCCGAGGCGCTGCGCGAATGGCTCGATCATCTGCGCGACGTCCTGATCCGCCGTGCGAACTATCGCAAGACCCAGATCGAGAACCGCCTCGAAGTACTCGGTGGCTATCTGATCGCCTATCTGAACCTCGACAAGGTGATCAAGATCATCCGCACCGAGGATGAGCCGAAGGTCGTCTTGATCCGGACCTTCAAGCTCACCGATGTTCAGGCCGACGCCATTCTCAACATGCGCCTGCGCTCATTGCGCAAGCTGGAAGAGATGGAGATCCGCCGCGAGGACAAAGAGCTTCGTGCTGAGCTGAAGGGCATCAAGACGGTGCTGGCTTCGGAAGAAGAGCAGTGGAAGAAGGTCGGTGAGGGTATCAAGAAGGTGCGTGACACCTTCGGACCCAAGACGCCGCTCGGTAAGCGCCGTACCCAGTTCGCCGACGCGCCAGAGCACGATCTTGCCGCGATCGAGGAAGCGCTGGTCGAGCGCGAGCCGATCACCGTGGTGGTGTCCGACAAGGGCTGGGTCCGCACGCTGAAAGGCCACGTCGAGGATCTGTCGAACCTGTCGTTCAAAACCGACGACAAGCTCGGCTACGCCTTCTTCGCCGAAAGCACGTCCAAGCTGATGTTGTTGGCGACCAACGGCCGCTTCTACACGCTAGATGCGCAGAAGCTGCCAGGTGGGCGCGGCCATGGCGATCCGATCCGCATGTTTATCGACATGGAAGGCGACGCCAACATCGTGTCGCTGTTCGTCAACAAGGGTGGACGCAAGTTCCTTGTCGCCAGCCATGACGGGCAGGGCTTCATCGTCAACGAGGACGATTGCGTCGCCAACACCCGCAAGGGCAAGCAGGTGCTCAACGTCACTTCTCCGAACGAGGCTGCCGCTTTGACCGAGGTTGGCGGCGACACTGTCGCGGTCATCGGCGAGAACCGCAAGATGCTGGTGTTCCCGATCGATCAGGTGCCGGAGATGGCGCGTGGCCGTGGCGTGCGGCTGCAGCGCTACAAGAATGGCGGCCTGTCGGATGTGACGACTTTCGTCGCCAAGGATGGACTGACGTGGCGGGATTCCGCGGGCCGCGAATTCAGCACAAGCTGGAAGGAACTGACCGACTGGCGCGGCAATCGCGCCGACGCCGGCCGTCTGCCGCCGCGCGGCTTCCCGACTTC
>JBIQLC010000011.1:105879-152918 GCA_044464625.1 Afipia sp.
GCGATGGTCCGTTACAACGAAATCCGCGAAGGCGAGGTGGCCGTTACACCGCCGTCACCGACCGATGCCGGTCTGGTGTTTATCGGCCGTATCCATACGCCGTGGAGCGACCGCATGAAAACGCCGCGCCAGGGGCGACATGACGGGCCTGTCTGCCGCATTGAGATTTTCGAGCCGTGGGTGCCGGCGCTGAAGGGTATCGAGCGATTTACTCAGGTCGAGGTGTTGTACTGGCTGCACGAGTCGCGGCGCGACCTCGTTCTGCAAAGCCCGGCGAGCGATACCAACCTTCATGGCACGTTCTCACTGCGCTCGCCGGTGCGGCCCAATCCGATCGGCACGTCGGTCGCAAAGCTGATCGGGGTGGAGGGCAACACCGTACTGGTGCGGGGTCTCGATTGCCTGGACGGCACGCCGCTGATCGACCTCAAGCCGGATCGCTGCCAGTTCACGCCCGTTGCTCCGCCTCAGCCGGGAGATTTCGAGACTGAGGGAAGCGGGCAGTGATCTGACAGCGGGGAGTTGGTTGTTGATCGCGGTGGTTGTCAGCCGATGACGGCGACAGCCTCGATCTCGATCAACCATTCCGGCGCGGCGAGGGCGGCTACGCCGACGAGGGTGCTCGCGGGCGGCGGCATGTTCGCGAAGAACGGCGAACGGGCCTTGCCGATGATCGCCCTGTGTTCAGGCTTATAGTTCACGACGTAGGTCGTGATTTTCACCACATCCGTAAAGCTCGCGCCCGCTGCGGCCAGCGCGCGGCCGATATTCTGCATGACCTGGGTTGTCTGAGCGGCGAGGTCGCCGGCGCCGACAAGCGCACCGTTTTCATCCATTGCAACTTGTCCCGCCGTGTAGATCGTGCGCGTGCCCGACGCGACGACGACGTGTGAGTAGGCCGGATTTTGCAGAATGCCTGTCGGGTGCGGGTGTTCCAGTTTGGTCATTCCATGATTTCCCTTGTTCGGTTGCCGTAAGCGTACAGGGGGAGGGCCCTCTTTCAACAGTCCTCTCGCGAAGTCGGCTTAAGCTGATATTCGCTGTTGCAAGTCACTTGCAACAAGCGGCGGCATCTGGCATATTGACCCCATGGAATTGTATCAGCCTGTCAATCCGCCCCGCCGGACCTCCAAAACCGTTGCGCAAGCGACCACAGACGTTCTGCCGGGCGGCTGGCGGGCCGATCGCGGCGAGCCGTCGCTCGCCAACGTGTTCGGGTCGATCCGGGTTGCCAAGGGCGGCTCGTTCTGGCGCAAGCTGGCCGCCTTCCTCGGGCCAGGGTATCTGGTCGCGGTCGGCTATATGGACCCCGGCAACTGGGCGACCTCGCTGGCCGGCGGCTCCAAGTTCGGTTACGCGCTACTGACGGTCGCTCTGATTTCCAACATCATGGCGATCATCCTTCAGGCGCTGTGCGCCCGGCTCGGCGTCGGCTCCGGTCGCGACCTCGCGCAGGCTTGCCGCGACGCGTATCCGCGATGGGTGTCGTGGCCGCTATGGTTGCTCGCTGAAATCGCCATCAGCGCCACCGATCTTGCCGAGATCATCGGCACCGCTATCGGCCTCAATCTGCTGTTCGGCATTCCGCTCGAAATCGGCGTTCTGATCACCGCGCTCGACGTGTTCCTCATCCTGGCGCTGCAAGCGCTCGGTTTCCGCTGGATCGAGGCCTTGGTAGTCGCGCTGCTCGGCGTCATTGCCGCGTGCTTCGCCGTCCAGATCGCGATGGCCGATCCGGATTGGGGTGCGGTGATCCGTGGTTTCGCACCGACCACCGAAATCGTCACCAATGGCGACATGCTTTATCTCGCGCTCGGCATTCTCGGCGCGACGGTGATGCCGCATAACCTTTATCTGCATTCAGGATTGGTGCAGACGCGGGGTTATGGCCAGAGCGATGGCGAGAAGCGCGAGGCGATCAAGTTCGCCACTATCGATTCCACCATCGCGCTGTGCCTGGCGCTCCTGATCAACGCCTCGATCCTGATCCTCGCGGCATCGACTTTCCATGCGTCCGGCAACACCGATGTGGCCGAACTCGACAAGGCTCACGCGCTGCTGTCGCCGATGCTCGGCTCGGCCATGGCGCCGACGCTGTTCGGCATCGCGCTGCTGTGCTGCGGCCTGAACTCGACGGTGACGGCAACGCTGTCCGGCCAGATCGTGATGGAAGGCTTCATCAACATCAAGGTTGCACCGTGGATGCGCCGGTTGATCACCCGTGCCATCGCCATTGTGCCCGCCGCACTGGTGACGATCTGGTACGGCGAGAAGGGCACCGCGCAGTTGCTGATCCTCAGTCAGGTAATCCTGAGCCTGCAACTGCCGTTCGCGATCGTGCCGCTGGTGATGTTCACCGCGAGCAAGGCGAAGATGGGTTCGTTCATCGCGCCGCGCTGGCTGACGGCGGCCGCCGCGCTGACCGCGGCAATCGTGATCGTGCTGAACGCGAAGCTGGTGGTGGATTTCGTCATCGGCTGATTGCGAGCAATCGCGCGATCAAGCGTCCTTCGCATTGCGGTCGAATTTTTCGCGCGCGTTTTGAATCTGCGGCAGGTTTGCGAACGCCCACTGGCCAAGGTTCTGCACCGGCTCGCGTAGCGATCGGCCGAGCTCTGTCAGTTCATAATCGACGCGCGGCGGAATGGTTGGAAACACCGTGCGCGTGACCAGTCCATCGCGTTCGAGACCGCGCAGCGTGAGCGTGAGCATCCGCTGCGAGATGCCGCCGACCATGCGCTTGATCTCGTTGAAGCGACGCGGGCCGTCGCCGAGCAGCATGATCACCAGCACGCTCCATTTGTCGCCAACCCGCGCCAGGATTGAGCCGACGGCGCGGCAATCGCCGGGCAGGTGCTGGTCTGGCGTTGCGGACGGGGCGGTTACATCGGTGTGCGTGCGTTTCACGGCTGTGACCGGGTTCAAAAAATGTGCCTTCTTGCAGGATATATAGGTGGTCACCCATAGTGTCTAGGTATCAATCATATACCAACACTAAAGGTGATCCTATGAAACTGCTCCATATCGACGCCAGCATCCTCGGCGGCAACTCCGTCTCTCGCCAGCTTTCCGCGGCCGCGGTGGAACGACTCCGGCAAACCAACCCGGGGATCGAAGTCACTTATCGCGACATTACCTCGACGCCGCTCGCCCATCTGGCCGGCGCCCATCTTGCTGCTGCACAGGGAGCCACGCCGGAAGCACCTGATGTGCGCGAGGATGTTGCGGCGAGCCAGGCCGTGCTCGACGAGTTTCTAGCGGCCGATATCGTCGTGATCGGCGCGCCGATGTACAACTTCACCATTCCGAGCCAGCTCAAGGCGTGGATCGATCGCATTCTCGTCGCCGGCAAGACGTTCAAGTACACCGACAAGGGCGTGAACGGCCTCGCGGCGGGCAAGCGCGTCATCGTGACCATTTCGCGCGGCGGTTTCTATGGCGCTGATACGCCTGCGGCCGCCGGCGAGCATCTCGAAACCTACCTGCGCTGGGTGTTCGGATTCATCGGCATCGACGATCCGGAAATTATTGTGGCGGAGGGCATTCAGGTCAGCCCCGAGCATCGCGAGAAGGCGATGGCGGGTGCGCTGCAGGCGGCGACCAGCCTGCGTGCCGCATAAAGCGTTGCTGGCCTCATGGTGAGGAGCGCGCTCCGTAGCCGAGTCTATGCAGTCTAGGCCTGTTATGGCGCGCGTCTCGAACCATAAGGCCTCATCCTTCGAGACGCGCTCCTGCGGAGCGCAGCTCAGGATAAGGGATGGTGGCGAAGTTCAGTCCTGCGGCTCGGTCGAGACAGCGCCGGAGGCATCGACGCGCAGCCATCCGCTCGGCGCCAGACGCTGCTGTGGCAGGAAGCGTCCCTTGTAGCCCATCTTCTTCGAGCCATCGATCCAGTAGCCGAGATAGACGTAGGGCAGGCCCATTCGCCGGGCACGGGAAATGTGATCGAGGATCATGAAGGTGCCGAGCGAGCGATCCTGTTCGGCGGGCTCGAAGAACGAATACACCATCGACAGTCCATCGCCGAGGATGTCGGTAAGCGCCACCGCGACCAATTCGCCGCCGCGTCCGGTGATGCCGCTGTCGCCGGTGCGCCGGCGATATTCGATGATGCGGGTGGCGACATGACTGTCTTCGACCATCATCGCATAGTCGAGCACGGTCATGTCAGCCATGCCGCCGTCGCGATGCCGTTCGTCGAGGTAGGAACGGAAGATCGAATACTGCTCCGACGATGGCACGGCGCTGCGCATCTCGCCGATGAGGTCGGCATTGCGCGCCAGCACTTTGCGGAAATTACGCGTCGGGCGGAATTCGTTGGCGATCACCCGCACCGACACGCAGGCGCGGCACTGGTCGCAGGCAGGGCGATAGGCGATCGACTGGCTGCGGCGGAAGCCGCCATGGGTGAGCAGGTCGTTGAGATCGGACGCCTTGTCGCCGACAAGGTGCGTGAAGACTTTTCGCTCCTGCTTGCCCTCGAGATAAGGGCAGGGCGATGGCGCCGTCAGATAGAATTGCGGCGTATTGCGCGAATGCTGTGTCACGTCCGGCCGCCGACCTCGTCAAACGGAGAACGGGAGCGGTTGCCGGTTCGGCAGATTCGCACCTTTCTCCGGCTACCAGCATCGCGTCCCGCGCGCGGACCGTCAACATGTCTGACGGCCCGCAATTGAGTGTTCAGCGCGGCATCGGAACTGCGCTGTTGATGATCACTGTTCCCAAAACCATGTCGTGCAGCAACTGGCGGCGACCGTTGAACAGGCCGACCAGCGTGATGAACGGGGTCAGGAACGACACCGAGATCCAGTAGAGCACCGCATGAATGGCGCCGAGCAGGAAGTAGGGCCGCTCGCCGGTCCAGGTCCGCATCTCGATGCCCATGGTGCGCATGCCGATGGTTGCACCATGCCGGCCGCCGAGCGACGCGCCGTAATAGATCAGTGCCCAAATCACCGAAAACGGCGAGACCAGCCAGAACAGGAACCAACCCAGGCCGAGCGTGACCACGCCGAACAGCGTGATGAAAATCACGGCGAGAACGATCGGGATCGACAGCACGACGAGGTCGACCAGGAACGCGATGAAGCGTTTGGTCAGAACGCCGCGAAACAGTTCGGCATTCAACCACGGATCGAATGCGGCACGCGCACCCGACGGGTCATTGCGCCAGGTGGCGCCGCCGCTGCCGGGATCTCTGGTGTCGGACATGTTCGCTCTCCTCCCGTCCCCTCGGGACGCATTCAGGGCACATGGCGATGCCCGCCCAGCGGTGCAAGGCGAGTTAGGCTCACATGGAGAAAAAGAAACAGCCAGCGTTAGCGGGTCAGCGGGCTGCCTTGAGCAACTCCGCGGCGTGAGCGGCGAAGTAGGTCAGTACACCGTCCGCGCCGGCGCGCTTGAAGGCGAGCAGGCTTTCCATGATGGTGCGGTCGCCGTCAAGCCAGCCATTGTTGATCGCGCCGGCGATCATCGCGTACTCGCCCGACACCTGATAGGCGAAGGTCGGCATGGCGAAAGTGTCCTTCACCCGGCGGACGATGTCGAGATAGGGCAGACCCGGCTTCACCATCACCATGTCGGCACCTTCGGCGATGTCGAGTTCGACTTCGCGCAACGCTTCGTCGGAGTTGCCGGGATTCATCTGATAGGTGCGCTTGTCACCGGTCAGCGTTTTCGAAGAGCCGATGGCGTCGCGGAACGGGCCGTAGAAGGCGGACGCATACTTCGCCGCGTAAGCCATGATCTGCACGTCGAGGAAGCCCGCGCGATCGAGGCCTTCGCGAATGGCGGCGACGCGGCCGTCCATCATGTCGGACGGCGCGATGATGTCGCAGCCCGCTTCGGCCTGCACCAGGGCCTGACGCACCAGCACGGCAACCGTTTCGTCGTTGAGAATCTTGCCATCGCGCAGCAGGCCGTCATGGCCGTGGCTGGTGAACGGATCGAGCGCGACGTCGCACAACACGCCGAGATCGGGAAACTCTTTCTTGATCGCGCGCACCGACTGGCAGACGAGATTGTCCGCGTTGAGCGCTTCGCTGCCGGTCTCGTCGCGCAGCGACGGGTCGGTGTAGGGAAACAGCGCGATGCATGGAATGTCGAGCTTCATCGCGCGCTCGGCATCGCGCACGCATTGATCGACCGTGAGGCGATCGACACCTGGCATCGATGCGATCGGCGTGCGGGTGTTCTGGCCATTGACCACGAACAGCGGCCAGATCAGGTCGTTGGTAGTGAGGACGTTCTCCTGCACCAGCCGGCGAGCCCATTCGGATTTACGGTTGCGGCGCGGGCGGATCGACAGATCGAGTGCGGGGGAAGCGCTCGTCACTTCGCGCGGTCCGTCGCGCATTTCGATCGGACGCCCAAATTTGATCGCCATTGCCGGGGGTCTCCTTGTCTGGAACGGTTCTAGAGCATTTTGGCGGCAAAGTGGAATCCGATTTGCCGCTATCGATTGGGCGTGGATCATGCCGAAATGCCCGGTTCCGATAATTGTGCTGGCGCAAACCTATTTGCGTACCGCAATAAGCGGATTGATTTTGCCGCCCCGGCGGACCAAGACTCGCCCACGATGAGCACCGAATCCCGTCTTCCTACCAAAACGCGCATGGTCCACGTATTCGGCCAGGCCGCTGAATCGCGCGAGCAGACCAATGTCGCGCCGCCCGTTCCTCAAGATACCGAAACCGGCGGCAACGTCTGGACGTCGCGCCTCGTTTTGTTTCTTCGCATCATGGCGGTGATCTCGATGGCGAAGGGTCTCTATCACTGGGGCGAGATCACCGGCTTCATCGGCGGCGAGGACAGTGCATTCGAAGCACAGACCATGCAGTGGCAAAGCGCGACGGTTTACTTCGCGGTGATCGAACTCGTTGCCGCTGTCGGCTTGTGGCTTGCAACGCCGTGGGGCGCGGTGGTGTGGCTCACCAGCGTGGTGTCGATGGCGGTGATCGAGCTGATGTTTCCGGCGATCTATGGCAGCAATTATCTGGTGATTGTTCTCGCGCTGGTGCTGCTTGCAATTTATCTCGCGCTGGCCTGGATGGCGGCGCGGGAGCGGCCGCCATGATCGTCAACGGAATCTTTCAAATTTGAGCGATCGATGTTCTGGAATGCGACAGATCGCGTGACGAAGCGTGAACACAGCCCCCACAGCGTGAATCGAGAGTAACAAAAAGCCCCGAAATCACGGGCTAAATCGACTGTTTACCGATTCAAATAAACCTTCTCTTTATGCTGTTGTTTAAGCTGATCTTCAAACGCCTCCCTTACGTTGGACCTATCAGACGAGACAAAAGTTTCGTCGAATAAGTCGTAAAACGACAACAGGGGAAGTGTCATGATGAAAGCCGCAGCTACGGCGGTGGAAACCGTTGGTCGTGATCAGAACGTCGCGCCGATCCAGCCTCTCTATCTCGAAGCTCTGACGCTTGTTGAACGGCTCCATCGCCGTCTGCTCGACGTCATCAAGGATGAATTCGATCGTCGCGGTCGCGCCGATATCAACTCGGTGCAGGCGCTTCTGCTCTACAACATCGGCGACAAGGAATTGACCGCCGGCGAGCTGCGCACCCGCGGTTACTATCTCGGCTCCAACGTGTCCTACAACCTGAAGAAGCTCGTCGAGATGGGCTTCCTCGATCATCAGCGTTCGCGCGTTGATCGCCGCTCGGTCCGCATCCGTCTGACCGCGCAGGGCCAGGAAGTTCGCCACATCGTCGACGCGCTCTATCAGAAGCACGTGAAGACGGTGGAGCAGGTCGGCGGCATCTCGAGCGACGAGTTCGCGACCCTCAACAAGTCGCTGCACCGCCTCGAGCGGTTCTGGACCGACCAGATCCTGTACCGGCTCTGAGTTTTCCGAAAACGGGTCAAGCCGGCGCAAGACCGGCGGCCCTTTCCTTTGACGGCCAGCCCTCCCTGGTCCTACCGACGTGCGCGAAAGACGCACGCGGGCCAGTCTTGCGCAAGATTCCCCTGGCGCGGGATGACAGTGCCATCTTGCCGGCTTCCGTCAGGGAGCCGGTTTTTCTTTGCCTTGTTGGGTGCCGCGTCGTTCATCGCGGCAGGACGGTGAAGCGCCGGCCCTAGAGGATGAGGCCGAACATCACCACCAGAAGCGTCGCGGCGACCGGATAGTACAGGCGATCGTCTTCCGCGATGGCGTCGATGATTTTCATGGAACCCCCGATCTAAAAACGGGCAATCCCGTGGCCGCCAATTCGTTCCAAGGGTTTGGCGCTTTTTTTAGAGCCCGGCGTGGATCATACGGCGGCGGTTGGCGGTGTGACTGCGCCGGAAAGGTGACTTCCAAAATTCTCGGGCAGCGAGCAGACTGGATCGACCAGGCCGGAACCAAATTCCGCTTTTGATTGTTTGAGCTTGGTCTTCTTCATCCCGATCGGGTGATGCCATGCGGCGCAAAATTCACGAATGGATGGTGGGCAGCGATCCCTACGTGCTCGGACTGGCAGGGGATGCCATGCTCGCGGTTCTGACCGCGGCTGTGATTACCGGCGGCATCCGCTTCGTGGTCGGATTTCTCTAAGGCGACCGGGCGGCCAGCAGGTTTTGAGCGGGAATCGACTCGTAAACGAGTCCTGAATCTCGTGGCTGCGCGGTCAAAAATAAAGCCCGAGACTCTTGACCGGACTCTTTCCATCATCCTCGAATGATGAAGTCGATTCTCAAAATCACCCGCGACCGTATGCAGGTCGCGCTCATGCTCGTTCTGCTGGCGGCGTGCTCGCTGAACGTCGTGTTTTTGTGTGCACGCTTCCAGGGGTGAGGCAGGACGGGCAGGTTCGGCCTTGTGCATTTTGTTGCTTTCGCCGCCAAACCGCTCACCAAACGCGCGGGACTGAGGCCTTAAGCCGCTATATCTGGCATAATCGTGTGGTTCCCAGCGCCAGAACTTGGCCGCCGGACCGGGATATGGTATCTCGCACGCGCCGTTTCCGACCGCCAACCGGAGCACGATCAGGGTTCACGGAAAACCTGTTTTCCGCCTGAAATGGCTCCCAGATTGAGCCGTCCGCGCCCATCCTGACAGGGCAGCGGCGGTGGAGATATTTCGCTCATGAGCTCTTCTGCCAAGACCGCATCCACACCGAACACTTTCTTCACGGCCTCGCTCGCCGACGCCGATCCGGAAATCGCAGCCGCGATCAAGGGTGAACTCGGTCGCCAGCAGCACGAGATCGAGCTGATCGCGTCGGAGAACATCGTCAGCCGCGCCGTGCTCGAGGCACAGGGTTCGGTGATGACCAACAAGTATGCCGAAGGCTATCCGGGCGCACGCTACTACGGCGGTTGCGAGTGGGTCGATGTCGCCGAGAACCTCGCGATCGATCGTGCCAAGAAGCTGTTCGGCGCGGGCTTCGCCAACGTACAGCCCAACTCCGGCAGCCAGATGAACCAGGCCGTCTTCCTCGCGCTTTTGCAGCCAGGCGATACCTTCATGGGTCTCGACCTTGCCGCGGGTGGCCATCTTACCCATGGTGCGCCCGTCAACATGTCCGGCAAGTGGTTCAAGCCCGCGCACTACACCGTGCGCCGCGAAGACCAGATCATCGATATGGATGAGGTTGCAAAGCAGGCCGAGACGATCAAGCCGAAGCTGATCATCGCCGGCGGCTCGGCCTATTCGCGGCCGTGGGACTTCAAGCGCTTCCGCGAGATCGCCGACAGCGTCGGCGCCTATCTGATGGTCGACATGGCGCACTTCGCGGGTCTCGTCGCCGGCGGCGTCCATGCTTCGCCGGTCCCGCACGCTCACGTCACTACCACCACCACGCACAAGTCGCTGCGCGGTCCGCGCGGCGGCCTGATCCTGTCCAACGACGAGGCGATCGCCAAGAAGCTCAATTCGGCGATCTTCCCCGGCTTGCAGGGCGGGCCGCTGATGCATGTCATCGCCGCCAAGGCGGTGGCGTTCAAGGAAGCGCTGCAGCCGGACTTCAAGATCTACGCGAAGAACGTCGTCGAAAACGCTAAGGCGCTTGCGGAAACGCTACGCTCCAACGGCTTCGAGATCGTCTCGGGCGGCACCGACAACCACCTGATGCTGGTCGACCTGCGACCGAAGGGCCTCAAGGGCAATATCTCGGAGAAGGCGCTGGTTCGTGCGGGTCTCACCTGCAACAAGAACGGCATCCCGTTCGACCCCGAAAAGCCGTTTGTGACCTCCGGTCTGCGTCTCGGCACGCCGGCGACCACGACACGCGGTTTCGGCGTGGCCGAGTTCAAGCAGGTCGGCAACATGATCGCCGAAGTGCTCAACGCTGTGGCGCAGTCGGAAGACGGCAAGGCCCCGGGCGTTGAGGCGGCGGTGAAGGAAAAGGTCAAGGCGTTGACCGATCGCTTCCCGATCTATCAGTAAGGACGCCCGAGAAGGTATCCGCCAATGCGTTGCCCAAGCTGCAACAGTCTCGACACTCAGGTGAAGGATTCACGGCCGACAGAGGATTCGTCCGTGATCCGGCGGCGGCGCGTCTGCATGGCGTGCAACTTCCGCTTCACCACGTTCGAGCGCGTGCAGCTTCGCGAACTCACTGTCATCAAGCGCAACAGCCGCCGCGTTCCGTTCGATCGCGACAAGCTGATGCGCTCGGTGCAGATTTCGCTGCGCAAGCGGCCGGTCGATCCGGAGCGGGTAGAGAAGATGGTGTCCGCCATTGTCCGCGAGCTCGAAAGCGGCGGCGAGTCCGAAGTGTCGTCGGAGGTGATCGGCGAGATCGTGATGGAGCATCTGCGCCAGCTCGATGATGTCGCCTATGTCCGCTTCGCTTCGGTGTACCGCAACTTCCGCGAGGCCAAGGACTTCGAGGCCGTGCTCGGCGAATTGACGGGCGAGGACGATCCGCGCGCGGCGGCATTGCGGAAATGACCGTTCGCGGTCATCGTTGCCGCCCATGAACTCCGATCAGCGCCTCATGCAGCTCGCGCTCGCGCTCGGGCGGCGCGGGCAAGGCCGCACGTGGCCCAATCCCGCTGTCGGCGCAGTCATCGTCAAGGATGGCGTGATCGTCGGCCGGGGCTGGACCCAGCCTGGCGGGCGTCCTCATGCCGAGCCGGAAGCACTGCGGCGGGCGGGCGCGACGACGCGCGGCGCAACGCTCTATGTGACGCTGGAGCCATGTTCGCACTTCGGCAAATCTCCGCCCTGCGCGGATGCGATCATCGCGGCCGGGATCGCGCGCGTGGTGTCGGCGGTGGAAGATCCCAACCCGGAAGTCGCAGGGCAGGGCCATGCCCGGCTGCGGGCTGCCGGCATTCAGGTCGATGTCGGCCTGTGCGCTGAGGAAGCTGCACGCGATCACGCCGGGCATTTCCTGCGGGTGCGCGAGCAGCGCCCGTATGTCCTGCTCAAACTCGCGGTATCGGCCGATGACAAGATCGCGTTGCCCGGCGGCAAGCCGGTGGCGATCACCGGCGAGGCAGCACAGGCGCGCGTTCATCTGCTCCGTGCGCGGAGCGACGCCATCCTGGTCGGCATCGGCACGGTGCTGGCGGACGATCCCGTGCTGACCTGTCGTCTTCCGGGAATGGCGGCGCGGTCTCCGGTGCGTGTGGTGGTCGATCGTGCATTGCGGATTCCCGGCGATAACAGGCTGGTTCATTCGGCGCGCGAGACGCCGTTGTGGGTGATGACATCGAATTTTGCCGAGGCCCCCGCTGCCGCCAAGCTCGGTGCGGCCGGTGCACAGATCATTCGTGTCGCAGCGACGGAGCGGCCACCGGGTCTCGATCCCAAGGCCGTTTCAAACGCGCTGTCGCAGAAAGGGATCACGAGGTTGATGGTGGAGGGCGGCGCGCGGGTGGCGTCGTCTTTTCTCGCTGCAGGTCTTGTCGATGAAATCTGGCTGTTGCGCGGGCCGCAGACCATTGGGCCAGACGGTGTCGCTGCGCTCGACGCGCAACCCTTGTCTGTCGTGACGCAGTCGCCACGCTGGCGCGTGCGTGCTACCGAAACGCTGGGACAAGATGCGTTGACGATATATGAGCGCGTCTAGAGCCTTTATGTCAAAATTCATGCCCAGATTTATTCTGGGAATCCACGTCTTTGATAATCTTGCAGGAAGACGTGGATGGCCGGGACAAGCCCGGCCATGACGGAAACGATAAAATTTGGGGTTGAATGTTCACCGGCATCGTCACCGACGTGGGTCATATCGCGAACCTGAAGCCGACGGCGCAGGGCCAGTTGCACCGGCTGCGGATTTCATGCGCCTACGACCAGACAACGATCGCCGATGGCGCGTCGATCGCCTGCAACGGCGTTTGCCTCACAGTAGTTCAGTCGGGCGTCGAACAGGATCGCACATGGTTTGATGTCGATGCGGCAGCGGAAACGCTGCGCATGACCACTGCACAGGGCTGGAAGGAAGGAACAGGCCTCAACCTCGAGCGCGCATTGAAGATCGGTGACGAGCTTGGCGGCCACATCGTCGCCGGTCACGTCGATGGCATCGCCACCATCCTGTCGCGCCAGGACCTGCCGGATATGGCGAAGTTCGAGCTGCGTGCGCCGCGTGAGCTAGCGCGATTTATTGCCGCCAAGGGATCGGTGACGCTCGACGGCGTGTCGCTGACTGTCAATACCGCGGTGGACGACGTGTTTTCGGTCCTGATCATCCCGCATACGTTGCAGGTGACGACGCTGGGCGATTGGGCCGAAGGGGCGGAGGTCAATCTCGAAATCGACCTCATGGCTCGCTATGCCGCGCGGCTCACGGAAATGAAATAATCGCTGCCATCCATGCGGTTTGGCCGCTTGGCTTTGCAGGAGGCGGCGGCTACAAACGCGCCCAAAGATAAGTCAATTTTGACTGTAGGAAAGAGACCATGGCCGAACCGCGTCGCGCGCAGTTGAAGGACGATACCGATATCAGCGGCGCCCGCGTCGTGATCGTGGAGGCGCGTTTCTATGACGACATCCAGGATGCGCTGCTCGAAGGTGCGGTGGCTGAACTCGACGCCGCCGGCGTGGGGTACGATGTGATCAGCGTGCCCGGCGCGCTGGAGATTCCGTCGGCGGTTGCGATTGCGCTCGACGGTGCGATGAAGAAGGGCCGGTCCTATGATGGCGCTATTGCGCTCGGGTGCGTGATCCGTGGCGATACCATCCATTTCGAGGTGGTTTCGATGGAATCCGCGCGCGCGCTGATGGATTTGTCGGTGGCGCGCAGCTTGCCGCTCGGCAACGGCATCATCACCGTGAACGACGAGAAGCAGGCGTGGGCGCGGGCGCGCGTCAGTGAACTCAACAAGGGCGGCGATGCCGCGCGTGCGGCCCTCGCGATGATCCGTATCAAACGCCGTATGGCGAAACCGTGATGGCCGACGCTCCGAAAACAGCTCCAAGGAAGGCCAACCGGCGCGGCGCAGCACGGCTCGCGGCAGTGCAGGCGCTCTACCAGATGGACATCGCCGGCGCGGGCATCAACGACATCTTCGCGGAATTTGAAAGCCACTGGCTCGGCAACGAAGTCGAGGGCGAAACCTATCTTCCGGCCGAAGCGGCTTTTTTTCGCGATGTTGTGTCCGGCGTCGTAAGGGATCAGGGCAAGCTCGATCCGCTGCTGGACGACGCGCTGAATCAAGGCTGGCCATTGAAGCGCATCGACGCGATCTTGCGCGCGGTGCTGCGCGCAGGCGCCTACGAACTCGACCACCGCAAGGACGTGCCCGCCCGCGTGGTCATCAAGGAATACGTCGATGTTGCCCATGCCTTCGTCGAGAAGGATGAGGTCGGGCTGGTCAACGCGGTCCTGGACCAGATGGCGCGCAAATTCCGCGCCGGCGAGTTCTAAAAACCAATCGTTATCCTTGCCGTGATCCTGAGGCGCCAAAGCGAGGTGGAGGCCTCGAAGGGCGTGCGCTGTTCGTGTATCGTCGCCGCTCCTCCCTCGGGGCTGGCAAGATGGCTTCTGCTGAAGACGATCTGATCGCGCGCCATTTCCGGCCGCTTGCGACCGCCCCCGGGGCGCTCGGCCTCATCGACGATGCGGCGACGCTGAGTGTCGCGGGCGACGATCTGGTCGTCACCACGGACGCGGTCGTCGAGGGCGTCCATTTCCTCGCCGGTGACCCCCCTGACACGGTCGCGCGCAAGGCGCTGCGGGTGAACCTGTCTGATCTCGCCGCCAAGGGTGCGGAGCCTGCCGGGTTCGTCCTGACGCTGGCGCTGCGCGAGGCCAAGGATGAGTGGCTCGCGCCCTTCGCCCGCGCGATTGGTGAGGATGCGAAGCAGTTCAATTGCCCGCTGCTTGGCGGCGACACTGTTTCGACGCCCGGCCCACTGATGATTTCCGTCACCGCCTTCGGGCGCGTCCCGCCGGGCCGGATGGTTCGTCGGGACGGTGCCGGGGAAGGGGACATTCTGGCTGTTACCGGCGTGGTGGGTGACGCTGCGCTCGGTTTGAACGTTCTGCGGAATGGTAGCATGGCCGCTTTGGTTGCGGACGACGCGGTTGCGCGCGATAGCCTGGTCGGCCGCTATCGGGTGCCGCAACCGCGCAATGCGCTGGCGGTCGCCGTGCGCGATCACGCCAGTGCCGCGATGGATGTCTCGGATGGTCTCGCCGGCGATCTCGCCAAGCTGTGCAGCGCATCCGGCATTTCGGCCCTGGTTGAGATGGTGTCGGTCCCGTTGTCGCCGGTGGCGATCAAGGCTCTGGCCCAAGGCGCGGCCGATCTGGAAACCGTACTGGCGGGCGGGGACGACTACGAAATCCTCTGCTCTATCCCCGAGAATCGGTGGGACTCCTTCGTGGAGGCAGCGGAGGTCGTGCGGGTTCCGGTGACGGCGATCGGCCGCATCGTGGCCGGAAGCGAGGCTCCCGGCTTCGTCGACGGGGCAGGGCAGCCGGTGGTCCTGAAACGGCTGTCCTACAGCCATTTCTGACGATTTCGGCTGTTGCCGCCAAGGCGCCGTCTACCATTCTGGAAACGCCCGAAAAAGCGCCGTTTACGTCTTTGGCAACATTGCGTCAGGGGGGCGATTTTGGCATTGTCCGCGCCGAATTGGGGCGACTTTGGCCGATCGGCACGACTTGCCCCGTTTGCGCCACGTCCGCGTTCGCGGCTCCCGGGCGCTTGGGGAAACGTTAGGGATCTGAGGCCACTTCAATGACAGCTTTATGGTTGATCGTGCTCGCGGGGGCACTGTCTGTTGTGTACGCCATCTGGGCGACCTCATCGGTGCTGGGCGCCGATGCAGGCAACGCGCGGATGCAGGAAATTGCCGCTGCCGTGCGCGAAGGTGCGCAGGCTTATCTGCGCCGCCAGTACACGACGATCGGCATCGTCGGCATCGTCATCTTCATCCTGCTGGCTTACTTCCTCGGCCTGCTCGTGGCGGTCGGCTTCCTGATCGGCGCTGTGCTGTCGGGCGCTGCCGGCTTCATCGGCATGAACGTCTCGGTGCGTGCCAACGTTCGCACCGCGCAGGCGGCGACCAAGTCGCTGGCCGGCGGTCTTGAACTCGCGTTCAAGGCCGGCGCCATCACCGGCCTGCTGGTCGCGGGTCTCGCGCTGCTCGGCGTCACGCTCTACTTCATCTACCTGACGCACTTCGCGGGTCTTGCTCCGAACAACCGCATTGTCATCGATGCGCTGGTTGCCCTCGGCTTCGGTGCTTCGTTGATCTCGATCTTCGCCCGTCTCGGCGGTGGCATCTTCACCAAGGGTGCTGACGTTGGCGGCGATCTCGTCGGCAAGGTCGAAGCCGGCATTCCGGAAGACGATCCGCGCAACCCGGCCACCATCGCCGACAACGTCGGTGACAACGTCGGCGATTGCGCCGGCATGGCGGCCGACCTGTTCGAAACCTATGCCGTGACCGCAGTCGCGACCATGGTTCTGGCCGCGATCTTCTTCGCCAAGTCGGCACTGCTGGCGAGCGTGATGACGCTGCCGCTCGCTATCGGCGGCATCTGCATCATCACCTCTATCATCGGCACCTTCTTCGTGAAGCTCGGTGCCAGCCAGTCGATCATGGGCGCGCTCTACAAGGGCCTGATCGCCACCGGCGTGCTGTCGCTGGTCGGCGTCGCCATCGTGATCCATCAGCTGATCGGTTTCGGCAAGCTTGAGGGCGTCGAGTACACCGGCCTTGCGCTGTTCGAGTGCGGCGTGGTCGGCCTCGCGGTGACCGGCCTGATCATCTGGATCACCGAGTACTACACCGGCACCGACTATCGTCCGGTGAAGTCGATCGCCCAGTCGTCGGTGACCGGTCACGGCACCAACGTCATCCAGGGTCTTGCGATCTCGATGGAAGCGACGGCGATGCCTGCCATCGTCATCATCGCCGGCATCCTGATCACCTACAGCCTCGCGGGTCTGTTCGGTATTGCGATCGCGACCACCACCATGCTGGCGCTGGCCGGCATGATCGTCGCGCTCGATGCCTTCGGTCCCGTCACCGACAACGCCGGTGGCATCGCGGAAATGGCTGGCCTTCCGAAGGAAGTGCGCAAGGCCACCGACGCACTCGATGCGGTGGGTAACACCACCAAGGCGGTCACCAAGGGCTACGCGATCGGCTCTGCCGGTCTCGGCGCGCTGGTGCTGTTCGCGGCCTACAATCAGGACCTGAAGTTCTTCATCGCCGATTCCGCGAACCATCCGTACTTCGCCGGTGTGTCGCCGGACTTCTCGCTGAACAGCCCGTACGTAGTTGTCGGCTTGCTGTTCGGCGGCCTGCTGCCGTATCTGTTCGGCGCGATGGGCATGACCGCGGTGGGCCGCGCGGCTGGCGCGATCGTCGAAGAGGTTCGCCGCCAGTTCCGCGAAAAGCCGGGCATCATGAAGGGCACCGACAAGCCGGATTACGGCAAGGCCGTTGACCTTCTGACCAAGGCCGCGATCAAGGAAATGATCATTCCGTCGTTGCTGCCGGTGCTGTCGCCGATCTTCGTCTACTTCGTGATCTATGTGATCGCGGGTGGCGGCGCGGCCGGCAAGTCGGCGGCGTTCTCGGCAGTCGGCGCGATGCTGCTCGGCGTGATCGTTACCGGTCTGTTCGTCGCGATCTCGATGACCTCGGGCGGCGGCGCTTGGGACAACGCCAAGAAGTACATCGAGGACGGCCATCACGGCGGCAAGGGCTCCGACGCGCATAAGGCAGCGGTGACCGGCGACACCGTCGGCGACCCCTACAAGGACACGGCCGGTCCGGCAGTGAACCCGATGATCAAGATCACCAATATCGTGGCGTTGCTGCTGCTGGCGATCCTCGCGCACTGATCGCGCTTCAATCGCGACAATCGAAGCCCGCGGCAGTGCCGCGGGCTTTTTGTTTCCGAGTAGGGCGTGCGACGAATCGCTACGGCTTTATGACGAATTGGCGTCTATCCACGCCGTGTTTTTGACACTGGTGTGGGGAAACCTGACGCGCCGGCTGCGTTATCAGGGTTGGCAGTGTGAACCGCCCGGTTGGCGATTCAAGGGAGCGATGTCATGGCAGCAGACGACGGCGATCCGTTCGAGCAGGGCAAGCTCGCGCGCTACAATAACGAGCCGCGCACGGCCAACCCGTACCCGGAAAATTCCGAGCAGCATGCGCGCTGGGAGGCTGGCTACAGCTTCGTCGAGAAAGGTCTCGTCGCGGTGTAGCGATGATCGCCTGATTGCACGAGGCTTGCGAACTCGCGCAATCAGCAGCCGAAGCGTCAGCGCGGGCTGATGATCTTGAACAGCGGCGTCAGGTAGCTCAGCTCCTGGCCGCTGGTCGGCGTCTTGCGGCTGATGAAGTCGAAGATGCGGCCATCTTGCATGCCGTAATTGGCGATGCGGCGCACCCGGCGATCCTGGTCGAAATAGATTGCGATCACGCGCTGATCGACCACCTCTTGATGCATGAAGGCGACCTTCCGCTCGGAGCGCTGCGAGATGTAATAAAACACCTCGCCGTTAAGGGTAGCGACGGTCGATGGTGTGCCCATCACGATCAGAACCTGATCCTGGCTCGCGCCGATCGGGATCTGCTCGAGCGCTCCCGGCGGCAGGATGTAGCCTTTCTGGAACTGTTCGCCGGTGCAGGCTGCGAGGGTGGCACCGATCGCGGCTGCCGCGGCGATCCGCAGGGCGGTTCGGCGGGACGGACGGTTTTCAGCGGTTTTCGACGTCTTTTGAACGATCGCGGTCATTGCAGAAACTGCGCCTTCCTCTTGCATCGCGCGGAGGGTTGACGTACCCGGCAGGACTTCCAATTGCAACAGGCCGGGCGGCGCGTACGATCGAGCCGCAAGACCATCGGAACCAAAAATGCTTTGGCCCTTCAATCGCTTCAGAACTCAAGGTGCGCCGTCGCGCGGCACCATTGAAGCCATCTATGGCATGATCGTGGCGCAGGCGCGAGAACCCGCCTTTTACGCCGGAATGAATGTGCCGGATACGGTCGATGGCCGGTTCGATACGGTGCTGCTTCATCTGTGGATGGTGCTGCGGCACCTGCGCAAAGGCGAGAACGGCGACAGCCTGTCGCAGGAGTTGTTCGACCGCTTCTGCGAGGACATGGACGCTAATCTGCGCGAAATGGGGGTCGGCGACCTGACGGTGCCGAAACGCATGCAGGCTTTCGGCGAAGCGTTCTACGGCCGCACAGCGGCCTACGATCTGGCGCTGGCCGGCGGCGAGGGCGATCTCGCACAGGCGATTGACCGCAACGTGCTGAACGGCAAACACCCCGAGAGCGCGCGGTCGCTGGCACGTTATGTCATGACTGCGGTGGATGCCCTCGCATCGACTGATGCGGCGGCGCTGGCCGGTGGAGCGTGGCGCTTTCCGCAGCCGGCGCCCCGTGGCTCCTGAACCAGTCCGCGCGAAAAGGATATCCCATGGCTGGCAAGACCCCTGCTGACAGGCCGTTATCCGGAAAAGACCTTCCCTGGAGCTTTTCCGTTCTCGTGGCGCAAATTCCTGAAGATGGATCGCGTGTAACGTTTGAAGCCGACGCCGCGCAGCGCGCGGCGCTGGCTGCGGTCGCGGGCCTTCGCGAGGTCACTGAAGCCCGCGCATCGTTCGACCTGGCGCACGAAGGCGAGGGGACGGTTCACGCCATCGGTACAGTGACGGCGCAGGTCGGGCAGACCTGTGTGGTGACGCTCGATCCGGTCGAGAGCTCCATCGAAGAGCCCATCGATGTGATTTTTGCGCCAGCCTCGTACGTGCCGCCAAGCGCTCCAGTGGAAGATGGCGAGCCCGAGGAGGAGCCCGATCCGCCGGAGCCGATTACAGCGGGTGCCATCGACCTTGGGCGGGTCGCCACCGATTTCCTGTTTCTGGGAATTGATCCCTATCCGCGCAAGCCGGGCGCAGTCTTTGAGCCGCCTGCGGTCACCAGTGATCCTGAGGATCATCCCTTCGCTGCCTTGAAGGCCTTGAAGGACGATGCGCCGCCGCCGTCAGGCAAAAAGGGCAAATAAACGGGACTCACGACGCTTCCGCTGGCGGCTTCCGCTTTGCCAGTCAAGATCAAGACATCCCGCTCAAGATGTTGTATCGCCTCAGAGAGGCGTTATTGTCGCAGCCTTGGCTGCGGTCCGTCCTTCGGCCATCAAAGATCAGGTTTCCGGAACGACCCATGCCGCAAAAGGTTCGAATTGCGCTAGACGCCATGGGGGGCGACTTCGGCGCATCGGTGGTCGTTCCTGGCGCGGGAATCTCGCTGACCCGGCATCCCGACACCGAATTTCTGCTGTTCGGCGACAGCAAGCTCATCGAGAAGCAGCTTGATGCCCATCCAGCCATGAAGGCTGCTTCCCGCGTCGTCCACACCGAAGTCGCGGTCACCATGGATGAGAAGCCCAGCCAGGCGTTGCGCCGGGGGCGCAAGACCTCCTCGA
This sequence comes from Afipia sp., assembly GCA_044464625.1. GTDB lineage: Bacteria > Pseudomonadota > Alphaproteobacteria > Rhizobiales > Xanthobacteraceae > Afipia. Next base: position 125,739 of record JBIQLC010000011.1, read on the forward strand.
TGTGGCTGGCGCTGGATGCCGTGAAAAAGGGAGAGGCGGACGTTGCCGTCTCCGCCGGCAACACGGGCGCCCTGATGGCGATGGCCCGGTTCAATCTGCGGATGCTGCCGGGGATCGACCGGCCGGCGATCGCGGCGGTGTGGCCGAACCTGCGTGGCGAGTCGGTCGTGCTCGACGTCGGCGCATCCATCGGCGGGGACGCCCACCATCTTGCCTCGCTGGCGATCATGGGCAGTGCGATGGCCCGGGTGCTGTTCGATCTCGAACGGCCGACCGTCGGCTTGCTCAATATTGGCGTCGAGGAAGTGAAAGGCGTTGAGGAAGTCCGTGCCGCTGCCGAACTGCTGCGGAACATGAACCTGCCTCAGCTCGAATTTATCGGCTTCGTTGAGGGTGACGGTATCGGCAAGGGAGCCGCGGACGTCATCGTGACGGAAGGCTTCAGCGGCAACATCGCTCTGAAGACCGCCGAAGGAACTGCCCGTCAGATCGCCGAGTATTTGCGCAGCGCGATGGGCCGGACCTGGCGCTCCCGGCTGGGCTATCTGTTCGCGCGGAGTGCTTTCCGGGCCCTGCGTGACAAGATGGACCCGCGCAAGGTCAATGGCGGCGTGTTCCTTGGCCTGAACGGGGTGGTGATCAAGAGCCACGGTGGCACCGACGCCGAGGGCTTTGCCTCTGCCGTCGATGTTGGCTATGACATGGTCCGCTACGATCTCCTGACCAAGATCAATCAAACTCTCAACCGCGACGGCGGCACTTTCTCACTGGTGCCGGACGCGCAGGAGGCTGTCTCGTGACTGTGTTGCGTTCGGTCGTGCTCGGCTACGGCTCTTATCTGCCCGAGCGAATATTGACCAATGCCGAGCTGGCCCAGATGGTCGACACCTCCGACGAGTGGATCGTTCAGCGCACCGGCATCCGCCAGCGTCACATCGCGGCGGAAGGGGAGTTCACCTCGCATCTCGGATTGAAGGCGGCGCAGGCAGCGATCGCCAAGGCCGGCATTGATGCGCAATCGATCGACCTGATCGTGCTGGCGACCTCGACTCCCGACAACACGTTCCCGGCCACCGCGGTGGCGATCCAGAACGGGCTTGGCATCAACCACGGCGCCGCGTTCGACCTGCAGGCGGTATGCTCGGGTTTCATTTTTGGACTGGCAACCGCAGACAATTTTCTCAAGGCCGGCATGTTCAAGCGGGCTCTGGTGATTGGCGCCGAGACATTTTCGCGGATCCTCGACTGGAACGATCGCGGCACCTGCGTTCTGTTTGGGGACGGAGCCGGCGCGGTCGTCCTCGATGCCCAGCCGCAGCCCGGCAAGACCTCGGACCGTGGCGTTCTGACGACCCATCTGCGTTCCGACGGCCGCCACAAGGATAAGCTGTTCGTCGATGGCGGTCCGTCCTCGACCCAGACCGTCGGTCATCTGCGGATGGAAGGCCGTGAAGTCTTCAAGCATGCCGTCGGCATGATCACCGACGTCATCGTCGATGCATTTGAAGCGACCGGCACGACGGCAGACGACATCGACTGGCTGGTTCCGCATCAGGCCAACAAGCGGATCATCGATGCATCTGCGAAGAAGCTGCACATCGCGCCGGAAAAGGTCGTGCTGACGGTCGATCGTCACGGCAACACGTCGGCTGCATCGATTCCGCTGGCGCTTGCTGCCGCCGCAGATGATGGACGCATCAAGACCAACGATCTCATCATGCTGGAAGCAATGGGTGGAGGGTTCACCTGGGGGTCGGCGCTTCTGCGCTGGTGAAATAGGTCCTGGAACTAGGACAAATTTGAAAGGAACTTCCGGGCTTTGCGCGAACGAGCGGTGTTGACCCTCACGCTCTAACCTCATAATTTCAGAAACGAAATTGTTCGCCGAAGTGGGGCAGGCGATGGCAGGAACCGGAAAAACAGTTACACGTGTCGATCTCTGCGAGGCAGTCTACCAAAAGGTGGGGCTGTCACGAACGGAGTCGTCAGCGTTTGTCGAGCTGGTGCTGAAGGAAATCACCGATTGCCTTGAGAAAGGTGAAACGGTGAAGCTATCGTCCTTCGGCTCCTTCATGGTGCGTAAGAAAGGCCAGCGCATTGGCCGCAATCCCAAGACCGGAACCGAAGTTCCGATCTCGCCGCGCCGTGTCATGGTATTCAAGCCATCGGCAATCCTGAAGCAGCGCATCAACGGCGGCAACGGCGTGGGCAGTGCAGCAGCGAACGGCGCGGCTCAGGCCGAGTCGTCGCAGCAGGATTGATCACGCGGGCAGCGCACACAGGGGCTTATCGCGTACGGCAAAAGTGCCGATAAATCGCGCTCTCCCGTCAATCGGATTCCTTTCGAGGTAAAAACGCGATAGATTCGCGGTGGCAGTGATTCAGTGCCCTGCGATCAAAGGGAGGATGCATTTGGACAAGGCGCCGGATGCATTTCGGACGATCAGCGAGGTTGCCGACGACCTCGATATTCCTGCGCATGTCCTGCGCTTCTGGGAAACCCGGTTTGCCCAGATCAAGCCGATGAAACGGAGCGGCGGCCGCCGCTACTATCGCCCCGACGATGTCGATCTGCTGCGTGGCATTCGCCGTCTGCTGTACGGCGAGGGCTACACCATACGCGGCGTGCAACGCATCCTGCGCGAGCATGGCGTCAAGGCGGTGCAGGGGTTGGTTGATGGTTCCGCGCTTCCGCCAGCAGCGTTTGCGGGCGGGAACGCCGGCAGCATCAAGCCGGCCCGGCGTACCGTGCCTGACACGGAGAGCTACGAGAACGGTCACGACGTCGCTGACGACGAGGAAGAATACGACGAAGCCGAAGCCGAAGCGTCGTTCGATGACGAAGGCGACGCCAACGATGACGTGCATGACTCGGACGGCGATGATGATGACGATGACAGCCCGCGCGAACCGGTGTTCGACAGGCCAATGGCTTCCAAGCCGGTTGTCGCGAAACCGTTGCCGCCTGGTCCGTCGAGCGGTGCGGAGATCTATGCGCCGCCCGGCATTCGCAGACAGCCGGCACCCGACCGTGGCAAACTGCAGGCGGTGCTCGAGGATCTGATAACAGCGCGCGCCTTGATCGATCAGGTGCTGAAAAGCGAGGAACAATCGTAAACAGGTCGTCCGGCGAGCCTGCTTGCGCCTCGCGCCGAACGACGCTACAGCAACACGAGCCGCGAAGGCAGGTTCGGAGCGTGGCGCAGCCCGGTTAGCGCACTAGTCTGGGGGACTAGGGGTCGGAGGTTCGAATCCTCTCGCTCCGACCATTTATTTCAATAAAAACAGTCTGTTGTTGAGAAATCCTGCTCCCGGATGTCATCCGGTGCATGGCAGTGAGCGGGCAGGCGGGACCGCATCAAAGCCGCAGTTCGGCCGGGACAAGGCCGTTATCAATCTCCAGATAAACAACGCGCTGATTCCCGTTCAACCCAGAGACATTCCTTGACCTCTCCCGCACAGGCCGAACTTGATCGTTATTTCGAGAAAATCGAAAAGCGGTTGCCTCCCAGCGTCAGCCGGTTTCTGCATTGGTTGCGCAAGCCGTCGTCGTTGGTCGCGCGGGTGGTCGTTGCGCTGCTTCTGATCCTCGGCGGCATCTTCAGCTTTCTTCCCGTTCTCGGAATCTGGATGCTGCCTCTCGGCTTGATCATCATCGCCCAGGATCTGCCGTTTCTGCAGCCGCCTCTGGTCAGGGGCCTGCAATGGGCCGAGGCAAAATGGGCCAAGCGCAAGTAGCCCTTGTCTGGCCAAGACATGAAAAAGCCCGGTCCAGCAAAGGCTGCACCGGGCAAGGTTCTGGGAGGACCGCCAGACGGCGCGTCCATGGCTTCTAGATAGGTAATTGCAGCCGAAATTGAACCTGAATTCGCGTGGCGAATTGCGGACAAAACGCCGCATACTTTGCCCCTGCGCAAATTCGTCACCCCCCGTTGCAGCTAGATTGGTTACGGATCCGACATCATCTCGGACGTCGGTCGCCCTCAGTTGAATAGGCGGCCAGTTCGCGTTGTGCAGAGACGATGTCGGCTTATCTATGCATTGCCGGCCGCATTGATCGCTGGCGCTGGTCTGGTCGCTGCCGGACCAATATTCGGGAGATGGTCATGAGCAAAGGCACACTTGGAATCGTTGCCGCTCTCCTGGCGCTTCTTATCGCAACTGTCTGGTGGGGCGCCCAGGGGTGGATGGCGCATTCAGATGTCGTGATGACGAAGCATGGCTATATCGCCATGGGTCTTGGTATCTTCTTTTCGCTGCTCTTCGGCTGCGGGTTGATGGCACTGACGTTCTACAGCAGCCGTCGCGGATATGACGACTTGCCGCAAGCGAGGCCCTCCAACGATCATGACATCGCGTCCAAATCCCCGCGCAATCCGGCCTAAGCGATAAAATCCGATTCTCAGCGAATCACCGGCGCCTCTGTGAGAGCGCCGATGGTTCCGTTTGTGTGTTTAACAAACGTTCAGATATCGGGGTTAGCGTATGGCTCATATTCGGACTTATACTGATTTCAGGTCACGATCGCTGACCATTTGAACGTGTGGTTTTATTTTAAGTGCCGCACCTCAGGAGAGGTCGCATGGGCAAAGAGCTGAGACAGCGTCCCCGGATCGATTTCGGAAAGGGGATTGGCGTTCACATCATGGGAATTGACGGCACGTGGCGCCGCCACTGCGCCATGCTGGATATTTCCGAGAGCGGAGTCTTGTTGCAGATCGACGGCTCCATGGCTGGGCTCGACCTGAAGGAATTCTTCCTCCTGCTGTCCTCAACCGGGCTGGCCTATCGACGATGCGAACTGGTCCGTGTCAACGGCAACCAGATCGGTGCGCGTTTCCTCAAAACGATGTTCAGGAAAAAAGCAGGATCGCCGAACGACCGTCGGCATCTCGCGGAAAGCAGCCATTGATGTCTTATGACAGCAAACAGATCCGCCCCGATGCACACAGGGTTCTCGCGATTTCGGTGACCACGTCGACCAAGACGCCGCTGATCGGCGTGGTCGAGTGGCAAACGGCGGATGGTGCGTTCATATGCGAGATCAACGAAGAGATCGCGCACGCGCTCTCGAGCAATCTGGACCACTTCCTCAGTCAGCAGTGAGCTTGCGCGAACGGTGAGCCGATGATCCATAAGCGTCGATTTGAACGGATCAAGCCATCGGGGCCGCTATCGCGATCAGGAAAAGTCATTGTCGACGCCAAGTCGCCGGTGATCAACTGTGCGGTCATCGACTATTCCGCCGGTGGCGCCTGTCTCGAGGTTCTGCCCCGCGTGCCGTTGCCGAACCGCTTCGAACTGCTCTACGCCGGCACCCGCAAGAAGTGCCGGGTGGTCTGGACCAAGGGGCCGCGACTCGGTGTGGCCTTCTAGGCGGTTGCCCCGCCGCGTCCGATCAAATTAATCCTGACACCGGTCGCCGCGTGCGGTCACGCAATAGTCCGCCGGCCCGTGCAGGGCCGACGGACGAGACTGGATCGGATAAGGCTGCTATGCCGGCAGGACGGCGACGATTTCCAGCGTCCGCGGATTAACAATGATGATCTCGTCCCGAACAAGGAAGAACTCGTAGCCACGCCAGTCCGGATAGATCGTCACGATTTCAGTCGGGACCGGATGGAACGTTACAGTGCGCGGAACGCGCGTACCGACCGAGATCGAGAAGTTCACATTGGTCACCGGCTTCACATTCTGTTTGTGAATGACGGTGGTGATCTGCGTGCGCTGCTCGCTCGTGAGCTTGGCGCCTGCGCCGGCTTGACCTGTCGTTGCACCAGTCTTGGTATCGGTCTTGGTTTCACTCGTGCTCTTGCTGGCACCGTTCTTGGTGTCGGCCGCGTTGCGGTCACGCTCGGCACCAGATTTCTTTTCGACGGCATTGCGATCGGTGCCGCTCTTTGTGTCGGCCTTCATATCGGTTTTCGATTTGTCGCGCGTGGATTCGGATGCCGCCTTGCCACCGGGTTTGCTCTCGGATTCCGCGCCCTTTGTTTTCATGTCGTGGTCGCGTTGGGAGGAGTCGTTGGCGCGCGGCATTTTCTGTTCGGCCTGTCCGCCTTTCATGCTGCCGCTAGGGGCCTGATGTTCAGCGCCGCCCTGGCCGCGAGTCGTTGGTGCGGATTTTTCCGCCGGGGTGCTGCTTGACGGCGCGCCGGCGCTCGGCGCCGCGGCCGGGGAGTCGCCACTCTTGTTCATGCCCTGCGCGAAGCCGAGCGTGCTGCCGGTGATCAAGGCCACTGCGGCGACGGATGTCAGAAGTGTCTTTCTCATGTTCTCCTCCGTGTTACTGCCCGCATTCACAACGAGAGGAGATCATCGACGTTCCCAGAAACACGAATTTATTGCGTGAATGCTCATTCATCGACATGGCGAAAAGGAACACGCGAAGGTTCCTGCAGCAGAAACGTGCATAGCTTCAGATGATGCGCGCGCTTAGGGTCGCGTTATGGTCGAGCGCTTGTAGTCATGCGCGGCGACAAGCATGGCCCACATCGCGCCAAGCATCATCCAGAAATGACGCCAGTGATCGACGTCGATGATGAAGGCTTCACCCACGGTGCCGAGGAATGCAGCGAACAGCGCGAGATAGGTGCGCTGCCAGGGCACGCGCACGAAGATCAGCTTGAATCCGAAAATAACGGTGATGAACACCAGTGCGGGAAATACGACGCCGGAAATCCATCCGCCGGACATGAAGGCGTTGAGGAATGAGTTGTGCGTATCCTCGGGGAAGAATTTCGTGAACTGCAGTGGCCCGATGCCGAGCGGAAGATCAAGCGCCATCTGGAAGCCGAGGGCGTGGCGACCGAAACGACCGAAGCGACCTTCGTCGTAACTCTGGTTGAAGCTCGCGCGCTCCTTGAACAGGTGATCAACCGAATCGAAAGACAAGATGATCGCAAGCAGCATGATCGCCGCGGCGATCGCAACAATGGCCGTCAGTACGATGCGCCGTCGCTGCGCGGTCGACGGGCTCGTCAAATACATGAGAACGAGCAGAATGGCGGACGTCAGGACGAGCTGACCCCATGCGGCGCGGGAAAATGCCAGAAGCAACGCGAGCGCGATGATGCCAAGCGCCAGCGCGTTTCGAGTTGCTTTCCAGAACGGCTGTGTGACGACATTCTGAAGTGTGAACAGCGCCGGCAGGATCAGGAACGCCGATAGGACGTTGGGATCCTTGAACGTGCCGCGTGCGCGGCCATAAAGGGTGAGCAGGTCATACCCGCCCGGCACGAGACGGAAATATCCGGCGACGCCCGCGGCCGCGGCAATCACGCCACCCACGATCAGGCCGCGGCGAAGCATATCGAGCCGGGCGTTAGTGTCTTCCGACAGGACCATGGCGAAGAAGACCACGGTGGTCGCCATGTACCAGGATGTCGCGATCCAGTTTACGATCTTGGACTGGTCCAGCAGATAGGCGGAGCAAATCGTGTAGCCGACGTTGAGAACGAGCAGCATCGCGATCAGCGGAATGAACACTGGGCGCAGCCGCAGACCGGTGAGGAAGAAAACGACGATGCTGATCAGAGTGATCAGTTCATAAGGGCTGGGCTCGATGAAGACGATGGCCCCGCCACAGCCGACGGCCCACATCAGGAAGCGTTGCACGGCCGCTATTCGCGGCGGAATTGCTGCAAGAGGTGGGGAGAGGGAGTGAGTGGCGGTAATGGCCATGGCTCCTCGCGCACGCGCTAGTAGGCGTTTTCGCCCTTGATCAGGGCCAGCGGCGTCTTGAGAAGAATGTACATGTCGAACAGCACCGACCAGTTCTCGATGTAGTAGAGGTCGAACTCGACGCGCTTCTGGATCTTTTCCTCGTTGTCGATCTCACCGCGCCAGCCGTTGATCTGCGCCCAGCCGGTGATCCCGGGCTTGACGCGGTGCCGCGCGAAATAGCCATCTACGGCTTCGTCGAACGGGCGTGTCTGCAGCTTGCCCTGAATCGCGTGAGGACGCGGCCCGACAATCGAAAGGTTGCCCTTCAGCACCACGTTGAAAAGCTGCGGCAGTTCGTCGAGGCTGGTTTTGCGAATGAAACGTCCGACACGGGTGACGCGCGGATCATTGCGGGTCACGACCTTGCTGGCCGTCGGGTCGGCCTGATGGTGGTACAGCGAGCGAAACTTGAACACGTCGATCCGCTCGTTGTTGAAGCCGAAGCGCTTCTGCCGGAACAAGACCGGTCCCGGGCTGTCGAGTTTCACCGCCAGCGCCACGATCGCCATCACCGGCGACAGTAGCAGAAGCAGGATGCCGCCGACAATGCGATCGAACAGCCACTTCATCACCAGGTCCCAGTCGGTGATGGGTTGCTCGAACACATCGAGCGTCGGAACCGCGCCGAGATAGGAATAGGAGCGGGGACGGAAGCGTAGCTTGTTGGTGTGCGCCGATAGCCGAATGTCGACCGGCAGCACCCACAGCTTCTTGAGCATTTCGAGAATACGGCCTTCAGCCGAAATCGGAAGCGCAAACAGCACGAGGTCGATACGGGTGCGGCGAGCGAATTCGACGATGTCGTTGATCTTGCCAAGCTTCGGCTTGCCTGCGCAGGTTTCGAGCGCGCGTTCGTCGTTACGGTCGTCGAACACGCCGAGAATGCGAAGGTCGGAGTCTATCTGTGCGTCGAGCGCCTTGATCAGCTTTTCGCCGTTCTCGTCTGCACCGACGATCACGGTGCGGCGATCGAGCCGGCCTTCGCGCGCCCAGCGCCGGACCAGCGTCCGCAGCACCAGCCGTTCAACGAACAGCGCGGCAAGGCCGATGAAGAAAAAGGCCGAAAGCCAGACGCGCGACACGGAGCCGCCGACCTTGGCCAGGAACGACGCGCCGGTGAACAGCAAAAAAACAAAGGCCCAGGACGACGCCATGCGTGTCATCTGGCGCAATTGTCCGCGGAACGCTTCGATGTCGTAGATCTCGGCAGCCTGGAAGCTGATAACCGTGACCAGCGCGATGGCGACGATCGATCCGATGTAGCCCCACTTGAATCCGTCGAGCGGCGTGACGTAACCAAAATAGAGTGCAATGCCGACGACGCAGATGAGTGCGAAATCGACAATGCGGGCGATGCCGGTGATGACCACGGGCGAGTAGGCCCCGAGCACCTTCTGGTTCACGATGGCAAGCGCAGCGGGCGAAAGCCGGCGTCGCCGCTCGACCCGCGGTTCGGCGTCGGTCGCCGTTGCGGAGTTGATCATCGAGCGTACGTCGATCGGGTCCACGTCAAATGTCCGTTGTCTGACTGCCATGTGGCAACGCGCCAGCAAGGCAGAAATGCCTCGCGACGGATTAGCGAGAAAGTCGGAAGATTTGGTTAGCGTTGGTAAATTTCGGTTAATCAGCGCCGCGCGCGACGCTGTAGCCGGCCATGACGCCTTCGACCATCGCCTTCTGGGAAAAATGGACGAAAATCCGCTCCCGAAGCTCTTTGGCGCGGGCTCTGGCGGTTTCGATATCGGACAGGGCGGTTTCGATGGCGTCCGCCATCGCGCCGATGTTGTTACCGGCGAACAGGGCATCCTCGAAGGGGCCGAAAATCTCAGGAATGCCGCCGATCCGGGCTGCCAGCATCGGGATGCCGGCAGCCGCTGCCTCGATGACAACGTAGGGCATAGAGTCGCCTCGCGAGGGTACGATCAGGAGTCTGCCCTTCGAGAAGCCATAACGCGGTTTGACGTGGCCGATGAAGCGTACCGAGTTCTCAAGCTTGAGACGGCGGATCAGCGCTTTCAGCGTTTCGGTTTCCTCGCCGTCGCCTGCGAGCGTCAGGGTCACCGGCTTGCCATCGGCGCGCAGCCGCGCCACAGCTTCGATCAAGAGGTCCGCACCCTTGATGTGGCGAAACTCGCCGACATAGACGAGATCGGTTGCATCGTCGGCGGGAGTGACGGGATCGAACTCCGCGGCGGTCACGCCGTTGAAAACGCAGCGCACCAGCCCGTCCGGCTTTCCGATCACCCGCTGGTAGGTGTCCCGGGCAAACGTGCTCTCGAACAGGAATAGGTCGGTGCGGTTCATGAACGCGCGTTCCATCCTGCTATAGAGCGCGCCTTTGAAGGTGTTCGGCGGGTAGTGCAGCGATCCGCCATGCGGTGTGTAGACCCGGATGGTCTTTTTCGACTTGCCCTTGAGACGGACAAAGATGCCGGCCTTCGCGCCGTGTCCGTGCAGCACGTCCAGCTTCAACTGGCGTGTGAGCTTCTGAAACTGCAGCCCGATCATCACATCGCTGGGGTGAGGCTCGCGGTGGATGGGCATGCGGTAGGTGCCGAGTTTCATCCGCGGCGCGATTGCTTTCAGGGCGGCGTCGGCGCGTTCACCTCCGGTGAGACTATCGGCGAGGATGCCGACCTCGTGGCCCCGGTCGGCCTGTCCGTTGGCGAGATCGAGGATATGCCGGAAGATGCCACCTACAGGGGCGCGTACGGCATGCAGGATGCGCAGCGGTCGGGCAGTGTCAGGCATAATTTAGAACCAGCGCTCGCCAACGACAATGGTGTCGCCGGGGCGAAGCAGGGTGCCAAGGGGGACGCTGGCGTGAGCAGTAGCCGCCTGACCCTGACGGGTCAATTCGACGCTGTTGCGAACGGCGCGCGGCGTAAAGCCGCCGGCGATAGCCACGGCGCTTTCGACGGTCATATTCGGCACGTAAGGATATTGGCCGGGTGCGGCGACTTCGCCGAGGATGAAGAAGGGCCGGTAGGTCTCGACCTCGACCGCGACATAGGGCTCGCGCAGGTAGCCGCGCCTGAGGCGGGCGGAGATCGAGGCGCTGAGCTCGGCGGTGGTCAATCCGCGCGCCGGCACTGCGCCAATCAGCGGCATCGTGATCGAGCCGCCGGCCCCCACCGTATAAGTGTTGGTCAGCCCTTCCTGGCCGTAGACGACGATGCGCAGCCTGTCGCCGGCATCGAGCTGGTAGGGCTCGTCACCCGGCGCGTAGGCAGCGCGGGTGGCAGGGACTTCCGGCTTCTGGCGATAGGCGAGGGCATCGAGACTGGCAGAGCGGGCGACCGGCGCACCGGTGCGCATGCACCCGGAGACGGCGAGCGCGACGAACAGACAAACGATGAGCGCGCAACAACGCCGCATGTGCAATCCAGCAGGGAAAATATCGATTCTGATTAAGGGCACTCATGGTTAACAAACGATGACCGCGGGCCCTCGGGCCCTTATCCCTGCGGCCTTTTTGCCCGAATTAACCCGACGGCAACCTTAATGGACTGTAATCGCGCCGATTGTGCAGTGGTGTTCCGTGGGAGTGGTCGATGCGTTTGGCGGACTGGCGTGGCCGGATCAACGGAGCGTTTGCCAGTGTCAGGGCGCGCGACCCGTCAACTGCCGCCGCGGCAGCGTCGAGCGCGCCCGCGCCATCGCGCGAACTAGGTGACATCGATCTGCGCCTGATCTGGCAGGCGCTGGTGCGCCGGCGTAACTGGGTGATCGTACCGACCGCGGCGGCCTTTCTGCTGTCGATGGTCGCGGTCAATCTGGTGACCCCGCGCTACAAATCCGAAGCGCGCATTCTGATAGACGGGCGGGAAAACGTATTCCTTCGACCCAACGGCGAGCGCAGCGAGGAGCGCGCCTCGGTCGATGCCGAGGCCATCGCCAGTCAGGTGCAACTGCTGCTGTCGCGCGACCTTGCGCTGGATGTCATCAAGAAGAACAAGCTCGACCAGATACCGGAGTTCGATCCGGTTCTGAATGGCCCGTCACCATGGAAGAGCGTGCTGTCGCTGTTCGGCATCGGCCGCGATCCGTTCAAGATGACGCCGCAGGAGCGCGTGCTTGAGGCATATTATCAGCGTCTTACCGCTTATGCGGTTGATAAGTCCCGCGTCATGGTCGTGGAATTTCAGTCGCGCGATCCGAAGCTTGCGGCGCAGATCGCCAATTCGGTCGCCGACGAGTATCTCGTTTATCAGCGCAACACGCGGCAGGATCAGGCGAAGACGGCGGGCCTGTGGCTGTCGGGCGAGATCGAGAATTTGCGCAAGAAGGTCGCGGATGCGGAAGCACGCGTTGAGGCTTTCCGCTCCAAGTCGAGCCTGTTCGTCGGCACCAACAATACGTCGTTGTCCAATCAGCAACTGGGTGAGCTCAATACCCAACTCAACAATGCACGGGTTCAGAAAGCGGATGCTGAGGCACGGGCCCGCGCGATCGCGGAAATGCTGAAAAGCGGCCGACCGGTCGAAGCGTCCGAGATCCTGAATTCCGAACTGGTTCGACGTCTGTCCGAGCAGCGCGTGACGTTGCGCGCGCAACTTGCCGAACAATCAGCCACGCTGTTGAGCGGGCATCCGCGCATCAAGGAGTTGCGGGCACAGATAGCCGATATCGAGCGCCAGTTGCGTGACGAAGCCGGCAAGATTTCGCGGGCGCTGGACAATGATGCCAAGGTCGCGAGCGCGCGTCTCGACAGCCTGACCGCGAGTCTCGATCAGCTCAAGCGCCATGCGACCTCGACCAATAGCCAGGACATCCAGTTGCGTGCACTCGAGCGTGAGGCCAAGGCGCAGCGCGATCTTCTGGAATCATACCTTGCGAAATATCGCGAGGCGACCGCGCGCGAGAACATCGATGCTTCGCCGGCCGAGGGGCGGATCATTTCGCGCGCCTTCGTATCCAATACGCCGGCCTATCCGAAAAAGCTGCCGATCGTGCTGATCGTGACACTGATCACGTTTCTGCTGACCTCAGGCTATATCGCCGCCGCCGAACTGCTGCGGCTGACGTCGCCGCGGCTCACGCGCAATCTGGAGAGCGTTTCGCTTGCGCCGTTACCCGGGTTGGATTTGCAAATGACCTCGGCCGTGACCGAGATCAGTGAGTTGGCGGATGCCTTGCGGGCCGCCGGCGAGGCAGCGCGCAAAATCACCATCATCGGTGCTCACGGCGGCGAGGAGGTCACTTTGACCGCTCTGACATTGGCGCGGCAACTCGCGCACGGCGCCAAGGTGGTGGTGGTTGATCTCACCATGTCATCGTCGATACTTACGGCCGTGTCGGTCGACCCGTCAGCGCCGGGTCTGAGCGATCTGATGCAGGCGTCATCTTCGTTCAGCCAGATCATCACCAGAGACCGGTTGTCCGGAGTTCACATCGTTGGCGCAGGGCGCCATCCGGATCGTGCGCTGTTGCAGTTCCCAAGGCTGGGACTTGCGATCGACGCTTTGATGCGCGCCTACGACCACGTCGTGCTCGATGCCGGAACAGCAGTGGACCTGCCGACGGCGCTGATCGCGCAGAATGCCCATGCGGTGATCATTCCAGACCCTGCCATCACGCCGGCGGCACGTGCCGCCATGAGGGATCAGTTGATCGAGGCCGGCTTCGCCGACGTGACCATTCTGAATGGAGCGGCACAGGATCCGGAGATTGGCGCGGCAGGTGAGCGGATCGCGGCAGCCTGAGCGGTCCGAGTCCAGGAGAAGAGTGTCAGCGCTGAAACGCGCCGCGCAGCCGCTGGGCCATGTGCATCAGCGAGGGGTTCTGTTTCACCAGCCGCTTGGCGTGGGTCAGTGACGACATCCCGAACGCAGCAAGCTTGCCGAGCGCGGTCAGCGGAATGAAGCTGTCGAAGATCGGCTCATCGTCTTTGCAGAACTGATGCTTGTAGTCATCGGACCCGATCCCGAGATCGAAACCGTCGTAATTCTGCGCGGCGTAGTGATCGACGATGCTCCGCACCAGAATGACGCCAGGGCTGTACTTCGCGCTCTCGGACATCGTGTAGGTATTGAACATCATCGAGAACCGCTTGCTGCCGGAGACGCCCGCGAAAATCGCGATCACCTCGTCGTTGCACTCCAGCGCATGCATGATGATGGCGTGCGTGCCGTCCGGCAACTTCGCCAGGCAGGTTTCGCGGATGAAGGCTTCGACGCCCGGATCGGCGAACACGTTAGGCAGCTTCTGGGCCGCCATCCGCTGCGGCTTGATGACGAAAAAGGCGTCAAGCAGCCGTTTGATATCTTCGTCGGTTTCGGCCGGCAGATAGCGATAGCCTGCCAGCGCCTGCAGCTTGCGCTCCTTGGTGCGCAGACGGCGGCGGAAACCGGTCGAGAGCTTCTGTTCCGGCGAGGTGTGCGACATCACCATCAACGGACAGGAATTGGGCGAGGGTTGTCCCGCCAGCATCGCCATTGGGTTGGCGAGACCCGCCCACTGGCGCGGCTGCTGGGTGAGCGCCAGGACATCAGCGCCGTGATCGCGCATCGCGGACAGGAGAGTTTCGAGGTCGCCTGGAGTGAACGCAGCGGCCACATCGCGCCGCCATAGCCCCATGTTGAACGTCGTATGCTTGCCGCCGAGAAAGCGGACGATGCTGGCGCCGTTGTCCCGTCCCACTCCGAGCGGCAGCAACGCCACCGGGTCGCCAGCCGAATTGCGCGCGACGACGATGAACGGCGTCAGCCCTTCGCTTGTGCCCACATGAGCTTGCCAGGGGCGGAGAAATTCAAATCGCTGGTAAGGTGTGAAGAACTGGCCTTCCGCTTCGAGCGCACGCCACGCGGTCTCCGCTGCCTCGATGGTGTCCAAGACTTCCACTTGCGCGATGTGCATCGAAGCGGACCCTGTTTGCATCAATGCAGACTGGCTTTTGATCGCGGCAGCCATGGTCATCGTGAGACCTTGTCGGAATGTATGAAATATAGGCGCTGCGCCACGCGGGCGTGAATTCGCCCGAACCTTTCAAACAAACGTCAATAAAGGGTAAGGACGTCCGTATAACCGTATGGGACTGCGGGAAAACCCCTTTAGGCGGCCGGTTTGTCCGGACGCGACATCCACGCGATCAGGGGCATTGCGGGGAGTACCCAGCCGATCCCGGCCACGACATAAAATATCCCCTGCGCCAGTCGGGAGGCCGCCAGCCAGGGCGTTTGGGCGATCGCCATCCCCAGCAACGACCATACCACCACGAGGCAGAGCAGGCCTACGGTTCCGATCAGTTTTCGGGTGCGGATCTTCATGACGGAAACGTGCGGAACCTGCGTAAAAGCGCGCCTTGCGCGGAAAAGTGGCGGGACTATAAGGACCGCGCGAATTCAATCAAGTTGTCGTTTCCTCCATGAATCACGCTCAGGCTCCGAAATCCACCCGGTTGCGCGCGGTGCGCATATGGCTCGTCGTCGTCGCGGCGATGATTGTGTGCACGCTGCTGGTGGGCGGCGCGACGCGATTGACCGAATCCGGTCTGTCGATTGTCGAATGGAAGCCGGTGGCGGGCATGGTTCCGCCGCTTAGCGCCGAGGCGTGGACGCAGGAATTCGAGGCCTACAAGACCATCCCGCAATACCGCGAGATGAACCTCGGCATGAGCCTCGACGAGTTCAAGACCATCTTCTGGTGGGAATGGGCGCACCGGTTATTGGCCCGCAGCATTGGCGCGGTGTTCCTGTTGCCGTTCCTCTGGTTTCTGTGGCGCGGCTATTTGCCGTCCGACCTGAAGCGGCGGCTGTGGGTCATTTTCGTGCTTGGTGGGGTGCAGGGCGCGGTCGGCTGGTGGATGGTGAAATCCGGCCTGTCGGGCCGCGTCTCGGTGTCGCAATATCGGCTTGCCATCCATTTCATGCTGGCGCTTTTTATTTTCGCAGCGATCGTCTGGACGTTACGGGGGCTGAAACAGATGCCTCCGGTTCTGGAAGTCGTGCGGTTGAAATGGACCAGTTGGGTTCTGTTGGGACTGGTCTTCCTCCAGCTCTATTTCGGCGCTCTGGTGGCAGGGCTGCGGGCGGGCCACGTCTTCAATACCTGGCCGGATATCGACGGCGGTTTCATTCCGACGGCCGAGCGGTTGTTCTTCGAGCAGCCGTGGTGGCGCAATTTCTTCGATAATACGCTGACGGTGCAGTTCACCCATCGCATGATCGCTTACGCGCTGTTCGCGCTGGCCATTGCGCACTTTGTTGATGCGATCCGCTCACGCGCCAGCATTGGGACCATCAATGGCGCATTGTGGCTCGCTGCGGCAATCACGGCACAGGCCGGGCTTGGCATTGTTACGCTGCTGCATCAGGTGCCGATCCCGCTCGGCATCGCACATCAGGCGGTGGCGATCGTAGTGCTGACCCTCGCGCTGTTTCAGGCCGAGCGCTTCGGGGCACATCGCCATCAGCTACGTGATGACAAGCTCGCCGTGGCACTTGGTCACAGCAGCTGAGTTGAGCAATTCTAAACTGTAGCTGGTTCGGAAAACCCGCGATTCACGGGTGTTTCCAGTGCGCCCGCGTGTGCTCACAATTTAGTGCACGCGCACCGGGTTTACACGGAGGGTGGGGGCGCTAAAAAGCGGCCGACATTTTCGCAACAAGAGCACGACTGACATCGCGACAGGCGGTCCATTCCGTCACACGGAATTTCAGAAAGTCATACTTGCTCTCTCCAAATTAAAACGCGGCGCCATGCCCGGCGCCGCGTTTTTCGTTTGTGGCTTGGTGGCGTCAGGCGCTGAGCGCCTGTTCCAGATCGGCGATGATGTCTTCCTTGTCCTCGATGCCGATCGACAGCCGCACCACGTCGACGCCAGCGCCGGCGAGCGCCTTTTGCTCGTCGCTGAGCTGGCTGTGGGTGGTCGAGGCGGGATGGATGATCAGCGAACGCGTGTCGCCGATATTGGCGAGATGCGAGAACAGGTTGACGTTCGACACCAGATTGATGCCGGCATCGTAACCGCCCTTGAGACCAAAGGTGAACACCGCGCCCGCGCCCTTCGGGCAATATTTGCGCGCAAGCTGATGATAGCGGTCCCCGGGCAGAGTGGGGTAGTTGACCCATGACACGGCAGGATGCGCTGCTAGCCATTCGGCGACCGCCTTGGCGTTGTCGCAGTGCTTCTGCATGCGCAGGCCGAGCGTTTCGATGCCGGTCAGGATCATGAAAGCGTTGAAGGGCGACAGCGCGGGCCCGAGATCGCGAAGGCCGAGTACGCGGGCCGCGATGGCGAACGCGAAGTTGCCGAAGGTCTCATGCAGCCTGATGCCATGATACTCCGGCCGTGGCTCGCTCAGCATCGGGTAACGGCCGTCGCGCGACCAGTCGAACGTGCCGGCATCGACGATGATGCCGCCAATCGAGTTGCCGTGGCCGCCAAGGAATTTGGTCAGCGAATGTAGCACGATGTCGGCGCCATGGTCGATCGGTCGCAGCAGGTAGGGCGAGGCCAGCGTGTTGTCGACGATCAGCGGCACGCCTGCCTTGCGCGCGACGGTGGCGATCGCCTCGATGTCGGTGATCGAGCCGCCCGGATTGGCGATGGATTCGATGAAGATCGCCTTGGTCTTCGGCGTCAGCGCGCGCTCGAAGCTCGCTGGATCATCGTTGTCGGCCCACACCACGTTCCAGCCGAAGCTCTTGTAGGCGTGGTTGAACTGGTTGATCGAACCGCCATAGAGCTTACGGCCGGCGATGAACTCGTCTCCGGGCTGCAATAGGGTCTGGAACGCCACGACCTGCGCGGCGTGACCGGAGGCCACCGCCAATGCAGCCGTGCCGCCTTCGAGCGCGGCGACGCGCTCCTCGAGGACTGCGTTGGTCGGGTTGCCGATGCGCGTATAGATGTTGCCGAAGGTCTGCAGCCCGAACAGCGACGCTGCGTGATCCGCGTCGTTAAAGACGAACGATGACGTCTGATAGATCGGAGTGACCCGCGCGCCGGTCGTGGGATCGGGTTGAGCACCCGCATGAATGGCGAGCGTCGAAAAGCCTGGCAAGCGTTCTGTCATGGAAACTTCCTTCGAGTGCCGTGAAGCGGCATGAGAATATAATGCTGCGGGTGCGCATGATTTCAGTCAAGCTGAACGCGCAGACAAGCCTGAATTGACAATAGTGTTGCCGCTTTTCGTCGCGGCGGAGACGATCATTCTTTTGTCGTGGGCGTCGCAGTAACTTCGTTTTTATCGCGCGCTGCGCGGTCGGCAGCCGCCGTTGTGCCGCCGCTGACGCTGGCGCGATGAAGCGACAGTCGCATGCCGCTTGTCGGCGCCGGCGCGCGCTTGGCACTGAGCGTACGTGAGTTGACACCCATCCATTGAATTTCGGAGGTGAGGCGGCCATATTCGATTTTCGGACAGCGGTTCATCACCACCTTGATCCCGGCAGCTTCGGCTTTCGCGGCCGCTTCGTCGTTACGGACGCCAAGCTGCATCCAGATCACTTTCGGTAGCACCTTGAGCGACAGCGCTTCCTCGACGACCGCCATGGCGCGATCGGAGGCGCGGAAAATGTCCACCATGTCGATCGGGCGATCGATGTCCTTCAGCGAGCCCACGAACGGTTTGCCAACCAGGCTCTTGCCGACCTGTCCCGGGTTGACCGGGATCATGTCGTAATCGCGCTCCGCAAGATATTTGAACGCAAAATAGCTCGGCCGCACATTGACCGGCGACGCGCCAACCATGGCGATGGTTTTCACGCTGGTGAGGATCTGGCGAATGTAGCTGTCGGGGTAGGCATCGTGATTCATTGAAGCAGTCGTCCGGCTTACCGGTCCTCCCATTTTGGATCGCGCTTTTCGATGAAAGCGCCGATCCCTT
This sequence comes from Afipia sp., assembly GCA_044464625.1. Lineage (GTDB taxonomy): Bacteria > Pseudomonadota > Alphaproteobacteria > Rhizobiales > Xanthobacteraceae > Afipia. The sequence goes on from JBIQLC010000011.1 coordinate 144,293, forward strand.
CTTCGGCGTCGCGCGCCATCATGTTCATGGCCATCACTTGCGCTGCGTAGTGATAGGCTTCGGACAGCGGCATCTCCGCCTGTCGATAGAATGCTTCCTTGCCGATGCGCAGCGTATAGGACGATTTGCGCGCGATCTTCCTGGCAAGCGCAATGGCGGCGTCGCGTTCGGTGCCGGCCGGCACCACGCTGTTGACGAGACCGATTTCGGCCGCTCGCTGTGCGTCAACCGGCTCGCCGGTCAGCAACATATGCATGGCGTGCTTGCGCGAAACGTTGCGTGACAGCGCCACCATCGGCGTCGAGCAGAACAGGCCGATGTCGATGCCCGGCGTTGCGAATTTCGCGTTCTCCGAGGCAACGGCGAGGTCGCAGGTCGCGACGAGTTGGCAGCCGGCTGCGGTTGCGACGCCTTGCACGGCAGCGACCACCGGCTTCGGAAGCCGCACGATCGCCTGCATCATAGCGCTGCAGGCATTCATGATCTGGGTGAAGTAGGCAAAGCCGGCGTCGGGATCGGCGCGCCGCGCCGTCAGTTCCTTGAGATCGTGGCCGGACGAATACGCCGGACCATTTGCCGCGATCACCACCGCGCGCACGTTGGCATCGTCATGAATCGAGTCCAGCGCCTTGTGAAGCGTGGCGATCATGGTTTCCGAAAGCGCGTTACGCGACGCAGGGGAGTCCAGTGTCAGGACTGCGATGCCGTCGATATCCTCACGCCGAAGCGGAGAGGGCGACGTTGCAGTTGCGGGCGGGCGGATGGTTGTCGTGGTCGTCATGACGATGTCCGTGGGCATGATCGTGCGTCATTTGCAAGGCAGAGACCGCAAAACGCAAAACCGGATTCCACTTTTGCTGATCGCGCCCTGTGATACAAGGCCGTCATATATGACGAGGGTGCAGGACATACCATCAATGGCCAATGCGAAAATGACCGTCGCTGAACTGGAGGCGTTCCTGCACAAGGAGTTTCCCCAAGCTTTCGAGAATGGCGATATTCAGATCGAGAGTGCCGATGGCGCGACGTGCCTGCTGCGCCAGCACTACAGCGAGCGCATGCTGCGTCCTGGTGGAACGGTATCGGGGCCTACGCTGATGGCGCTGGCGGACCTCGCCATGTACGTGGTGCTGCTCTCGGCGATCGGCCCGATCGGCCTCGCCATGACCACCAGCCTGAACATCAATTTTCTGCGTAAGGGGTCGCCTGGACAGGATGTGGTTGCCGCCGCCAAGCTGATGAAACTCGGCAAGCGCCTGGCGGTGGGAGAAATCATTTTGTTATCAGGGACTTCGCCAGATCCGATTGCCCACGTGACAACGACTTATTCCATTCCAGATGCTCGTTGATTTCTAGGGTATTATAGCACCATATTTTTAAGTAATTGTTTTTTATAGTATATTTTATGTGATTGGGCGTTGACGGTGGCGCGGGCTTTATTTAGAACCGCGCGCAATCCGGCGGTTTGCGCCGGAATCACCTTTTCACGGATAACCGCACATGAAGTCGTTTTCGGCAAAGCCGGCCGAGGTCGAGAAGAAGTGGGTGCTGATCGACGCCAAGGGTCTGGTCGTCGGCCGTCTCGCCACTCTTGTCGCCATGCGTTTGCGCGGCAAGCACCTCCCGACCTACACGCCGCATGTCGATTGTGGTGACAACGTCATCATCATCAACGCCGCCCACGTCGTTCTGACCGGGCGCAAGCGCGACAAGAAGGTCTATTACAACCACACCGGATTCATCGGTGGCATCAAGGAACGTTCCGCCAAGTCGATCCTCGAGGGTCGTTTCCCGGAGCGCGTTCTCGAGAAGGCGATCGAGCGCATGATCCCGCGCGGGCCGCTCGGCCGCGTGCAGCTCGGCAACCTTCGCGTCTACGCGGGCGCAGAACATCCGCATGAAGCGCAGCAGCCGGAAGTGGTGGATATCGCATCGATGAATCGCAAGAACATGAGGGCCGCATAATGTCCGATACCATGCAGTCCCTCGATCAGTTGTCGGCGCTCAAGACCGCTTCGCCGGATGCGCCGCAGTACACCAAGAAGGTCGACAAGCAGGGTCGCGCTTATGCCACCGGCAAGCGCAAGGACGCTGTCGCCCGCGTCTGGATCAAGCCGGGCTCCGGCAAGGTCACCGTCAACACTCGTGATATCGAAGTCTACTTCGCCCGTCCGGTGCTGCGCATGATGATCCAGCAGCCGATCGTCGCTGCCGCCCGTCAGGGCCAGTACGATGTGATCTGCACCGTCGCCGGCGGTGGTCTGTCGGGCCAGGCGGGCGCTGTGCGTCACGGCATCTCGAAGGCGCTGACGCACTTCGAGCCCGAGCTGCGCAGTGTGCTCAAGAAGGGCGGCTTCCTGACCCGCGACTCGCGTGTCGTCGAACGTAAGAAGTACGGCAAGGCGAAGGCCCGCCGCTCTTTCCAGTTCTCGAAACGTTAATCGCATCGTTCGAATTGTCCGCGATCGCGGACGAGACAGTCAAAAGGGCGCCCTCGGGCGCCCTTTTTCGTTGGTCGTCACCGTTCCAATTGTCTGAGAATTACAGACACTTTTCGCGAAAATTATGCGGGCGTTGCAAACAGTCTTCCAAGACCTCGCTGTTACGGTGAGGGCGGCTGAGGGGGCTATTCCGGCTCCGTCCTAGTTAAGCAGAAGCTTTGCGATGCCTGCCGGCGCGACGATGTCGCTCGATATTTCAACGCTCTACCTGGTCGCGACATTGGTTGCGGCATTGCTGGGCGCGATGTTGCTGTTCTTCTGGCGGCAGGAGAGAATCCCGGCGCTGGGATGGTGGGGCGCTGCCTACATTCTTGGCGCGGCCTCCATTGCGTTGTGGATCGCCGGTGGAGCGGCACTCGGCCCGTGGCTTGCATTGGCGATCAATGCGGTTGGCTTCATTGCATGCGGTCTCGTCTGGGACGCGGCACGGGTGTTTCACGGCCGTGCGCCGAGCATCGGCGGCGTCATTGCCGGTGCGATAGTCTGGGTCACCGCTATCCTCTTCATCCATCCGTTGAGCGACGAAGCGCGCATGACCCTCGGCGCCGCCATCGTTGCGATCTATGCCGCGCTCACCGCGACGGAGCTGTGGCGCGAGCGGCGCAAGAGCCTGCGTTCGCGCTGGCCGGCGGTGATCGTGCCGATGCTTCACGGCATGGTGCTGATGATGCCGATCCTGATCAGCGACGTGCTTCATCCGCAGGGTGGGGGTCTGAGTGGTTTGTGGGTTGCAGCGTTCGCTGTCGAGTTGGTGCTCTACGCGGTCGGCACCGTGTTCATCATTTTCATGCTGGTGTCGGAACGTACCGTGTCGGTACACAAGCTTGCGGCTTCGGTCGATCCGCTGACCGGGCTGCTCAACCGTCGCGGTTTCAGCGAGGCGACCTCGCGGATGATCGAACGCGAAGCCAAGGCCGGACGTTCGATCACGGTGATGATCTTCGACATCGATCACTTCAAGTCGGTCAACGACATGTATGGTCATGCCGCCGGCGACGAGATCCTCAAAGTGTTCGCCAATGTTATCGCCAACACACTGCGCATCACCGACCTCGTCGGCCGCGTCGGCGGCGAGGAGTTCGCGGCGCTCTTGCCCGCACCGATGGATGAGGCCCTGACGGCAGCGGAACGTGTACGCGAGGCATTCCAGAACGCAGGCGTTGCTGTCGATGACGAGCCGCTGGCGACCACAGTAAGTATCGGCGTTGCGGGCGGTCCGGCCAATACCGAACTCGAGGTGCTGATGGCCTCCGCCGACACCGCGCTCTATCAGGCCAAGCGCGGCGGCCGCAATCGCGTCGAAGCCGCCACCGAGGAGCCGTTGTCGCTGGGCGAGACACGGGTCGGTGCGGCAGTCAGTGAAACCAGATCCCCCAAACGCAGCGCCATGGCGCGCTTGCGGCAACTGGCGGGCACGCACGCCTGAGCCCTATGGTTAGCGATGCATTTACCATCGCGTTCTATCATGAGGCATGATCGGAAGCCGCGCCCAGGATTCGCAGTCGGACATCTCGTCGCTCGAAGCGACCGCTGCATCCGCGCGTGCCGGTTTCGCCTGCATGTTCTCTACCGCCGACGAATATGAAAACGCCCTGATCACCGAACGTCGCGCACAGGGCCGCTACGCGCAGCCGCGCCGCGACTGGCAGCCGCTGATGCTGGTGGGCTGCGTCTTCATCCTGTCCGGAATCCTCCTGATGGTTCTTTGAACCACCTCCCGATTGGGGAACGGGCGCCGGAAGGCGCCTTTTTCTTTGCCGCTTGCTTTGATCGTTCCCCATTTTGCGCTAGAGCGTTTTCGAGCAAGTGGATGCGGGTTCGCGTGAAGAAAACGCGTCAAGGCCTTGGAACAATGAAAAAAGGGCGGAATGACCATGATCACTGAAATCGCACAGATCGAGATCAAGCCGGGCAGCGAAAAGGATTTTGAGGCCGCCGTCGCCAAGGCCGAGTCGATTTTCAAGCGCTGCAAGGGCTGGATCAGCTTCGAGCTGCACAAGTCGATCGAAAAGCCCTCGCGTTATCGCCTTCACATCAAATGGGAGACGCTCGAGAACCACACGGTGGATTTCCGGGAGTCGGCTAATTTCACCGAGTGGCGCGCGCTGGTCGGGCCGCATTTCGCCTCGCCGCCGGAAGTAGAGCACACCCACACCGTCAAGGCGTTCTGACGGCCGCAGCCATTGCAAAAGAAAAGGCGCCCATTGGGCGCTTTTTCGTGCGAGCGGGCTGTTAGGTCGCGGCAACCAGAATTTCTTCCGGCTTGTCGTCATCCTCCCGGATGAAGTCGATAATGACCTTGGCAACGGCCAGTATCGGCAGCGCCAGTGTCAGACCCCAAACGCCGAACACGACGCCAAGCAGGATCTGAAACGCGAACAAGGTCGCCGGCGGGATTTCCAGCGCCTGGCGTTGCAGGATCGGCGTCAGAATGTAGCTTTCGAGCGCGTGGACGCCCATGAACAGGATGAACGCGCTGAACAGCGCGATCCAGCCCGATGAGATGCTGGCCAGCAGGATGATGAGTCCGCCGAGTAGCGCGCCAAGCGTTGGTATGAACGCCAGCAGGCCAGCCTGAACACCGAGGATGAAAGATCCCGGGATGCCGATGATGGCGAGGCCGATCCAGGTCACGGCGAACACCGCGCTCATGGTGATCATCTGCGCGATCAGCCAGCGCTCGAGCGTGTTGCTGATCCGATCGACCACGATCTTAACGTTCTTTCGATGCTTTGCTGGCGACATCGCCAGGATGCCCTTGCGGTAGATCGAAGGCTGCGCCGCAAAGGCAAGGCCAAGAAACAGCACGATAAAGAAGTTACCGACCGCGCCGACTGTGCCGAGGATCAGTTTCAGCGTCTGGCTGACAATGGCGCCGCCACCGGAGGCGATCGCGCCCGCACTCGGCAGGTTGCTCGGCAAGGTGCGCGGCAGGGACGGCGTGGTGGTGGTTGAGTTCGGCGTGCTGGCGGCGTTCAGGTCCAGATAGCTCGTGTCGACACCATGCCGCTCCAGAAATTCCTTCAGGTTGACGATCTGCTCCTTGATCGTGCCGCTCAGCGCTTTGGCCTGCTGGGTGATGGTCGATCCGCCGAGCGTGACGATCCCGGCGAACAGGGCCGCCATCACCAGGCAGACGATCACCAGCCGCAGCGCGTGCGGGCCGCCCATGACGCGGTGGAGTTGGTTGCTCATCGCCGTCAGGGTAACGCCGAGCAGCGCGCCGGCGAAAATCAGGAACAGGGTGGCGGAGAAGTACCATGCGAATGCCAGAAAGGCGGCAAAGGCGATGACGCCGATCCCGCCGACAGCGATGGACCATGCCAGGTCGTTGCGGGTCTGAATCCGGTCTTCCGAAGGTGTCACGCGCGGTCCTCGCATCAAAGAGTTGCAGTCTTTCCCGAAACCTGCGGGCTCGGCAAGCGGGGCGATCCGTTTCAGCAATAATTCACACGGGGCATCTATCGTCGCTGGCCTTGGCAACAGGGATGGCAAGGGATGCTTTCGCGATGGGCGGGGCGTTGGGCAGGGCTCGGAATTCTGTTCGCGGCGCTCCTGATCGGCGACCAGATCCGACTGGGGCGGCCTGAGTACAAGTATCGCCTCACCATCGAAGTCAAAACGCCGCAGGGCGTGAAATCGGCTTCGGGGGTGCTGTCGGTGCATCCCAATCGCGGTTATGCCGGCACGGGCAGCGGCGGAACGCGCACCAAGGGCGACGCCATCTTCGTCGATCTCGGCGATGGGCGAAATATAGCGATGCTTTTGCTGCACGATGCATCCAAGGCAAGCGCCGATGGGATGAACTATCTGCCGATCACCGCCTTCGCCGGCGCCGGCCGCAGGATCAGCTTTCTTGAGGTACGACGGCAGCGCGATCCGGTTCCTGTGAAGGGGGACGCCATCCCGCTAATGGTCAGCTTCTCCGATCCGGCCGATCCGAAAACCGCACATCTGCTCAAGCCGGACGACCTTCAGGTTACGCTTGGCGAAGGCTTCAGTCTCCAAGGCATCACGCTCGCGGTGGTTCCTGTCGGCTGGTGGCCGCTCGATTTCGGCGGCGCGCTGGGCGAGCCCATTTCGCAGAGCATCGACAAGAAGCTGCCCTGGGTGACGCAGCCTGCGAGCGCGGCCGCCGCATTGAGTGCCGCGGGGATTGTGCTAGCACCGTCGATGACCGATCCGATGCGCGCGTTTCGCGGGGATTGAGAGCGATCGCAGCAACAAAGAAGGCGCCCCGTGAGGAGCGCCTTCTTCGTTTGCCATGCCGCCTTGGAGGTGGCGACGGCAGGGCGGAACCTTAAAGCGAGTAGTAGAGATCGAACTCGACCGGATGCGGGGTCATTTCGAACCGCTCGACCTCAGTCATCTTCAACTCGATGAAGCTGTCGATAAAGTCGTCGTCGAACACGCCGCCGGCCTTGAGGAACGCACGGTCCTTGTCGAGGCTTTCGAGCGCTTCGCGGAGCGAGCCGCAAACCGTCGGGATCTGCTTCAGCTCTTCCTTCGGCAGATCATAGAGGTCCTTGTCCATCGCCGGACCCGGATCGATCTTGTTCTTGATACCGTCGAGACCGGCCATCAGCATCGCGGCGAAGGCGAGGTAGGGGTTCGCCATCGGATCCGGGAAGCGGACTTCGACGCGCTTGGCCTTCGGGTTGGTGGTGTAGGGGATGCGGCACGATGCCGAACGGTTGCGCGCCGAGTAGGCGAGCAGCACCGGCGCTTCATAGCCCGGGACCAGACGCTTGTAGGAGTTGGTCGACGGGTTGGTGAAGGCGTTGATCGCCTTGGCGTGCTTGATGATGCCGCCGATGTAGTGGAGGCAGGTGTCCGACAGGTCGGCATACTTGTTGCCGGCGAAGGTCGGCTTGCCGTCCTTCCAGATCGACTGGTGGACGTGCATGCCCGAGCCGTTGTCGCCGTAGATCGGCTTCGGCATGAAGGTAGCGGTCTTGCCGTAAATGTGCGCGACCTGATGGATGCAGTACTTGTAGACCTGCATCTGGTCGGCCATGTGCACCAGGGTGTCGAACTTCATACCGAGTTCGTGCTGGGCCGACGCCACCTCGTGGTGATGCTTCTCGACCTTGACGCCCATGCGCGCCATCGCGCCGAGCATTTCCGAGCGCATGTCCTGGACCGAATCCTGCGGCGGCACCGGGAAGTAGCCGCCCTTGGTGCGGATGCGGTGGCCGAGGTTGCCGCCCTCATATTCGGTGTCCGAGTTGGTCGGCAGTTCGGACGAGTCGAGCTTGAAGCCGGTGTTGTAGGGCGTCGCGCTGAAACGCACGTCGTCGAACACGAAGAACTCGGCCTCAGGGCCGACGAAAACCGTGTCGCCCACGCCCATCGACTTGACCATTGCCTCGGCCTTCTTGGCGATGCCGCGCGGGTCGCGGTTGTAGGACTCGCCAGTGGTCGGCTCGAGAATGTCGCAGGTGATGACCATGGTGGTTTCGGCGAAGAACGGATCGATCGTCGCGGTTACCGGATCGGGCATCAGGCACATGTCGGACTCGTTGATCGCCTTCCAGCCGGCGATCGAGGAGCCGTCGAACATCGTGCCCTCGGCGAAAATTTCCTCGTCGATCATCGAGATGTCGAACGTGACGTGCTGCCACTTGCCGCGCGGGTCGGTGAAACGCAGGTCGACGTACTTCACGTCGTTGTCCTTGATGGATTTCAGGACGTCTTTGGCGGTCTTCATGGGTACCCCTTATCTAACTGCCGTTATTTCGTGGTGATCTGGTGGTGGGTGAAAGGTTCGCGCGCGAAGCGGAATTGGAAGGCGGGATGACGAGCTAGATTGCGTCCAGTCCGGATTCTCCCGTTCTGATGCGGATGGCTTCCTCGATGTTCGAGACGAAGATCTTGCCGTCACCGATGCGGCCGGTCTGGGCGGCGCGCCGGATGGCTTCGATGGCTTTCTCGACCAAGTCGTCGCCGATCACAATCTCGATTTTGACCTTCGGCAGGAAGTCCACGATGTATTCCGCTCCGCGGTAGAGTTCCGCGTGCCCCTTCTGCCGGCCGAAGCCTTTGGCCTCGGTTACGGTGATGCCCTGCAGGCCGACTTCCTGAAGCGCTTCCTTCACCTCGTCGAGCTTGAACGGCTTGATGAT
>JBIQLC010000012.1:0-90756 GCA_044464625.1 Afipia sp.
ACGTCACCGGAATCTTGCGGCGACGGTCGATGCGCGCGAACACGATGTCCTTGGCATCGAACTCGATGTCGAGCCAGGAACCGCGATACGGGATGACGCGAGCAGCGAACAGCAGCTTGCCCGACGAATGGGTCTTGCCCTTGTCGTGATCGAAGAAGACGCCCGGCGAACGGTGCATCTGCGAAACGATGACGCGCTCGGTACCGTTGACGATGAAGGTGCCGTTCATGGTCATGAGCGGGATATCGCCCATGTAGACGTCCTGCTCCTTGATGTCCTTGACGGAACGGGCGCCGGTTTCCTCGTCGATATCGAACACGATGAGACGCAGCGTCACCTTGAGCGGTGCGGCGAAGGTCATGCCGCGCTGGCGGCACTCGTCGACATCGTACTTCGGCGGTTCGAATTCGTAGCGGACGAACTCGAGCATCGAGGTGTTCGAGAAGTCCGAGATCGGGAACACCGACCGGAACACCGCCTGCAAGCCTTCGTCGAGACGACCGCCTTCGGGTTCGTCCACCATCAGGAACTGGTCGTAGGATGCCTTCTGAACCTCAATGAGGTTCGGCATCTCGGCGACTTCCTTGATGTGACCGAAGAACTTGCGAACTCGCTTGCGACCGGTGAACGTCTGCTGCGCCATCGTGGCCTCTCATTTGGCCGCCCTTGACCGGCGGCGTCTTCCGAAGTGCGATGGGCATCGCACCCGGGTTGAATGTCGAAATCGCCCGAGTTCCAAAGAGCTGAATCTCAAGACGCAAAATGACGCGCGGGGCGCTGGTGGGCGCCCTGCCCGTCAAAACAAAACCTACGGACCTCTAAAGCCCGAAATTGCTCGTCTCCCGACGTCCCGCTCCGGATTTGACCCGCGCTCCGGAGCGCGTCCTTTCGTGCCTCCACCGCATATGGGTGGTCTTTGCCACGATTCGAGGTCTGGATTCGTCGAACCGTCACACAATCTTGTGTTCCGGGCCAGCATAACCGGCCCGAAACAAGTCGACTTACTTGAGTTCGACCTTGGCGCCAGCCTTCTCGAGCTGGGCCTTGATCTTCTCGGCCTCATCCTTGGCAACGCCTTCCTTGAGCGGCTTCGGCGCGCCTTCGACGAGGTCCTTGGCTTCCTTGAGGCCAAGACCAGTGATCGCACGGACTTCCTTGATGACCTCGATCTTCTTGTCTCCAGCCGCAGCGAGAACGACGGTGAAGTCGGTCTTTTCTTCAGCCGCAGCGGCACCAGCACCACCGCCGGCGCCCGGAGCAGCAGCAACCGCCACAGCGGCAGCAGCCGAAACGCCCCACTTCTCTTCGAGAAGCTTCGCCAGTTCAGCAGCCTCGAGAACCGTGAGGCTCGAGAGGTCGTCAACAATCTTCTGCAAATCAGCCATTTTGTCTTTCCTTAGCGTATCAGTTCGAACCAGTTGAGATGGAGAATGGCGTCACGCCGCTTCACCCTTTGAGGCATAGGCCTGAACAACGCGCGCGACCTTCGCCGCAGGAGCGTTGGTGAGCTGGGCGATCTTGGTTGCCGGCGCCACGAGCAGGCCGACAATCTTGCCGCGCAGTTCATCCAGCGACGGCAGCGAGGCCAGAGCCTTCACGCCATCGGGATTCAGGACAGTCGTTCCCATCGCACCGCCAAGGATGACGAACTTCTCGTTCGCCTTGGCGAATTCGGTGGCAACTTTCGGCGCCGCGACCGGATCGCTGGAAGTAGCGATCACCGTCGGCCCCTTGAGCAGGGAGCCGATGGACGCGACGTCAGTGCCTTCAAGAGCAATTTTGGCGAGACGGTTCTTCGAGACCTTCACAGAGGCGCCCGCCTGCTTCATCTGCGTGCGCAGAGTCTGCATTTGAGCCACGGTGAGGCCGGAATAGTGCGCGACGACCGCAACGCCCGTGGCCTTGAAGACCCCGTTCAGCGTTTCGACCGCCTGCTTTTTTGCCGCTCTTTCCACAGCAAGCTCTCTCCGGTTGGCGGCCTTGTCAGAACCAAGGCTCAGTCAGGACCGCCGGGTTGCTACAATCGCCGGGCACGGCCTGATCTCGAGACATTCCATCTCTCGACACGCCGGGCATGACGACATTTCGGAAGCCTGCCCACTCGCACCGGCGCGCCGAAGACGCATCGAACGAGGTGTCGAGGTTCGAACCAAATCCGCATGGTCCGCGAACGCGGACAAACGAAATCCGGTTTTCACCCGTCTGTGCAGGCCATACGATTAAGCTATTGAAGAAACGTTCGTTTCGTCGCCAGCGCCTGCAGTCTCGGACAGGATCGAAGCCCTCCGGAAACCGGGGGACTTCTGCCCGCTCCGTTACGTCCGCAAGGGTTCCTTTCCTGATCGAACAATCCACGTGGACAGTCGATGAGGAATGGTCTCCTATAAGTACGATTTTCGGAAAGCGAGCACAGACGCGCCAGCGACAGCCAGCACGCCCGGAAACGGTTGTTTAACGGGTCGTCATGGCTTTGCCAAGGGGATTCTGGGTTCCAGAAGCATCTTTCGGGCCAACAAACCCCAACTGGCCGGACTTTTACGTACTCAATTAAACCGCCACCTCCAAGCAGGGGCCTAACCGGCTGGAGCGACACGCGATCCTGATTCGCGACTGCCCCTCTGCGGTCCGCGTCTTCGATCCCAAAAAATCTTCCCCATTCTGTCACACGGGCCCACTCCCGCTCGTCTAGGCCACGGGAGATCATCATGAAGCGCATCCTTGCCCTGGTTCTTGCGACACTGAACGGACTCAACGGCCTCGTCATGTTGTTCGACGGGCCGGGCTGGTACGCCCGCGTCCCCGGCGTGACAGACACCGGCCCTTTCAACCCGCACTTTGTGCAGGACATCGGGGCCGCTTTCCTGATCGCCAGTCTGGCGCTCGGAATTGGGGCATGGCGGACGCGCTACTGGCCCGCCGCCGTTGCGGGTGCCGGTTTTATCGCCGCTCACGGCCTGATCCACCTCGTCGGCGTTCTCATCGGCCACAGCCACATGCCGATATTTGATCTCGTCGCAGTGGTCATCCCGTCGGCCCTTGCCCTTTACGCCGCCATCCCAAAGGAGATCGCCATGCGTCAGTTCTTGGCCCGCACCATGTTGCGCGCGTTCCGCAAGCGCTACGACTATGACACCAGCTATCTCGACTACATGCTCGACAAGGCACCCGACGCCTTCTTCAAGTTCGCGCGAATCAACAAGATCGCGCGCTATCGTCAGGTTGTACCGCCGGAAGCCTATTTCGCGGCCAAGCTCGTCGGCGCGCTCGCCGAGGATTGCGGGCCGTGCACCCAGCTTGTCGTCGACATGGCGCTTGAGAAGAAGGTTCCCGGCGACCAGATCGAAGCGATCCTCAACCGGAAAAGCGCCGCGATGAATGACGATACGGTGCTCGCGTTCCGTTTTGCCGACGCCGTGGTGCGGCGATCCGGAGCGGAGGACGAGGCCCGCGAGGCGGTTCGCGCCCTTTGGGGCGATCGGGGCGTGATCGAGCTGACGCTGGCGCTGCAGATCGGGCGCATGTTCCCGATGCTCAAGGCCGGTCTGGGATTTGCCCGGGAGTGCCGGCGTGTCACGGTGGGCCAGAACAATGTCGATGTCGTCAAGCAAGCTGCATGAACCCGATCCGCTGGCGCCCTATCGCAGGCGCCTGCTCGGCCTTGCCTACCGCATGCTCGGCAGCCGCAGCGACGCCGAAGATGTCGTGCAGGACACCTATCTGCGTTTCGCCAATGCGCAGGACGTGCGCGACCCAGAAGCTTTTCTCGTGACGGTTACCACCCGTCTCTGTCTCGATCGGCTGAAAAGCGCGCGCGCCCAGCGCGAAATCTATGTCGGTCCATGGCTGCCGGAACCGATCTGCGACGCACAGAGCCTGTCCGCCGATGCTGCCACCGAACTCGCGGACGATCTGTCGTTTGCGCTGCTGCTGGCTCTCGACCGCCTGACGCCGGCGGAGCGTGCGGCCTTCCTGCTGCACGATGTGTTCGACACGCCGTTCACCGACATCGCCACGATGCTCGATCGCACAGAGGCCTCATGCCGCCAGCTTGCGGTGCGCGCACGGCGCGCCGTGCGCGACCAGCGGCCGCCACCGACAACGGCGCCGGACGAACATGCGAAAATGCTCGAAGCTTTCTCCCAGGCTATCAACAGCGGCGACGTTTCGCAGCTTACCGCCTTGCTGCGCGCAGATGCGGTCGCCCTTACCGACGGTGGCGGGCGGAAGTCCGCGGCCCGCAACCCGATCTACGGCGCCGACAAGGTGGCGCGCTTCTTCATCGGTCTCGCCGGCAAGAAGATCGGGCGCCAGATCCGCGTCGAACCGGCGACGATCAACGGCCTCGCCGGCATGCGCATCTATTATGATGGCGAGTTGGACCACACCGTGAGCCTGTCCATCGAGGATGGGCAGATCGCGGCAGTCTATGTGGTGCGCAATCCCGACAAGCTGCGTTACGTCACCGGATAGGCCAGCGGCCGACCGGCGAAGAACGCGTCGAGGTTGGCGATGACGCAATCCTGCATCCGGCGGTGGCCATCGAGCGTATGACCGCCGATATGCGGCGTCAGAACCACGTTGGGAAACTGGGTCAGCGCATCCGGCGCGTGCGGTTCCTTCTCGTAAACGTCGAGACCAGCACCTGCGATCACGTTGTTCTCCAGCGCCGCCACCAGCGCTCTCTGATCGACCACCGAACCGCGCGAAATATTGACCAGCGTACCGTCAGGGCCGAGACGCTTGAGCATATCCGCATCGATCTTGTGATGGGTATCCGCCCCCGCGCGCACAGCCACCACGAGGACGTCGCACCACTCGGCCAGCGCCTCGAGAGTGGAGAAATAAGCGTACAACACATCGTGGCGGCTGCGGCTGAAGTAGCCGACCTCGGTTTCGAATGCGGCGGCACGCACCGCGATCTTGCGGCCGATTTCGCCGAGACCGTAGATGCCGATCTTGCGGCCGGTCATGCCCGGCGGCGGCGTCATCAATGGCGAGGGCTTTGCAGTCGCCCACGCGCCGCTGCGCAGATAATCGTCGGCAGGCAGCAGCTTGCGGGTCGCCGCCAGCATCAACGTCATCGCGAGATCGGCGACCGAAGCCGCGTTCGCCGCCGGACTGTTCCCCACCGCGATGCCGCGCGCCCTGGTTTCGTTGAGGTCGATGCCGTCATAGCCGGTGCCGTAACAGACGATCGCCTTCAGCGAGGGCAGCGTATCGAGTACCGCTCCGGGGATCTTCTGCCCGCCCGCCGTGATCATGACTTGGATTGGTTTGAGCTCGTCGGCGCTGAACACTTGGATCGGCGGCTTGCCCTTGGCGTCGAGCAGATCGAACCGCTCGCCGATGCGAACCATCTGGGCCTTGGGAAATCGCGAATAGATCAGGACTTGATGAGGCATGATTCAAGTTCCGCTTTCACTTCAAAGAAAAAGGCGGAGCAGCCGTGGACCGCTCCGCCTCTCGAACTTTTACGTCACGCCGGGATCAACCGATGACGCTGCCCGGCTCGACCTTGACGCCCGGGCCCATGGTCGAGGACACCGCGACGCGCTGGACGTAGGTGCCCTTGGAACCGGCCGGCTTCGCCTTGACGACCGCGTCGGCGAGCGCCTTGACGTTCTCGACCAGCTTGTCTTCCGAGAATGAGGCCTTGCCGATACCGGCCTGGATGATACCGGCCTTCTCGACGCGGAACTCGACCGAACCGCCCTTGGCGCCCTTGACCGCACCGGCGACGTCCATGGTCACCGTGCCGATCTTCGGGTTCGGCATCATGCCGCGCGGACCGAGCACCTTACCGAGGCGACCGACCAGCGGCATCATGTCAGGAGTGGCGATACAGCGATCGAAATCGATCGTGCCGCCCTGCACCTTCTCGACCAGGTCTTCGGCGCCGACGACGTCAGCACCCGCAGCCTTGGCTTCATCCGCCTTGGCGCCGCGTGCGAACACGCCGACGCGCAGAGTGCGGCCGGTGCCGTTCGGCAACGTAACGACGCCACGGACCATCTGGTCGGCGTGACGCGGATCGACGCCGAGATTGATCGCGACCTCGATGGTCTCGTCGAACTTGGCGGTGGCGCGTTCCTTCACCAGCTTGATCGCGTCGGCGATCGGGTAAAGCTTCTCGCGGTCGATACCCTCGCGGGCCTTCACAAGCTTCTTGCCAATTGCCATGACCGTTACTCCGCGACCTGCAGGCCCATCGAGCGGGCAGAACCCTCGACCATCTTCATGGCCGACTCGACGGTATCGCAATTGAGATCCTTCATCTTCTTCTCGGCGATCTCGCGCACCTGCGCCCTGGTCACCTTGCCGGCGACGTCACGGCCCGGCGCCTTGGAGCCGGACTGGACCTTCGCTGCCTGCTTGAGGAAGTAGGACATCGGCGGCGTCTTCATCTCGAAGGTGAAGGAACGATCCGCATAAATGGTGATCACCACCGGAATCGGGGTGTTCTTCTCTTCCTTCTGCGTCTGCGCATTGAACGCCTTGCAGAATTCCATGATGTTGAGGCCGCGCTGACCAAGCGCGGGGCCGATCGGCGGCGACGGGTTGGCCGCGCCGGCCGGCACCTGAAGCTTCAGGTATCCGGTCACTTTTTTCGCCATGGTTCACTCCTTCAAACGATCCGGACCATTCCGGATCTTCTTAGGGACCGTGGTTCGGTGCGGCGGATGACTGGCGATCATCCGTTCCCTCCCACGGGTCTTCGGAGAAAGCTTTCGCTCCCTCCTCTGTCATCACCGGCTCGGGCCGATCATGACAAACTCGGGTCAGACCTTTTCGACCTGACCGAATTCCAGTTCCACCGGCGTCGCGCGGCCGAAGATCGACACAGCGACCTTCACACGCGAACGGGCATCGTCGACTTCCTCGACCACGCCGGAGAACGAGGCGAATGGACCATCGGCCACACGCACGTTCTCGCCAACCTCGAACGACACCGAGGTCTTCGGGCGCTCCACGCCTTCCTGCACCTGATGCAGGATGCGCATCGCCTCGGCTTCCGAGATCGGCATCGGCTTGTTTTCCGCGCCGAGGAAGCCCGTCACCTTGGGCGTGTTCTTGATAAGATGGAAGGCCTCGTCGGTGAGGTTCATCTTCACCAGCACGTAGCCCGGGAAGAACTTGCGCTCGGCGTCGACCTTGCGGCCGCGGCGCACCTCGGTGATCTTTTCGGTCGGAACCAGAACCTGCTCGAACAGATCCTCCAGGCCACGCTGCTTGGCCTGCTCGCGAATCGATTCAGAGACCTTCTTCTCGAAATTCGAGTAAGCGTGAACGATATACCAGCGCATGCTCATGTGTCAGTTCCGCGCCTGTCAGCCATTGATGCCGAGAACGAACGTCACCAGGATCCGGATCACCTGATCGGCGACAAAAAAGAAAATCGAAGCCAGCGCCACCATCACAAACACCATGATGGTGGTGATCGTGGTTTCCTTGCGGGTCGGCCACGTGACCTTGGCGGTCTCGGTGCGGACTTCCTGCAGGAATTTGAACGGGCTGAAAGCCATCGTCTGCGATCCGGTCTGGACTAAGAAAAACGGAATCCGAACAGCCCTCTCGTGCGCCCAACCCTCTTTCGAGGATGAGCCGCCAAGCGGGCTCGATTGTCCGGGGAATTAAGGCCGCGCCGGAAATCCGCAAGCGGGCCGGCAGCAGGTGCCGTTCTCTACTGCGGGACGCCCCGGAGGTCAAGATCACGGGGCCTGCGGCTTGAAAAACAACCACTTTCTGCCCCGACACCCCCTCTCCCGGCCGGTTGGCCGGATCCCGCGCCCAGCCACGGGCGAGAATCCCGCACCGCACGGCAAGACCAAGCGTGAAGCAGCAACAGGACAGAATGACTGAAGTTCAGGAGTGGGAAACGTCCGGGACGGTGCGGCCATTGCTGGCAGGAGTGGCAGGGCTCGAACCTGCGACCCCCGGTTTTGGAGACCGGTGCTCTACCAATTGAGCTACACTCCTATCGGTCGCCTCTATAGCGAACAGTTTTCGCCGCGTCACGCCCCCTCATCGCTTTTTTGGCGCGGGGATCCGCGCCTTGACTTGAGATCGCCGCACTTTCCTAATGGCTTGTCCATGATTGGAGCAGTTTGGCAGGATGGCTGGGAACACGGTGTGAAGAATGTCTCTCTTATACGCCGGATGTCGCTCACCCAACGCCTGCTTGCTCTCACACTCGCGGCGACCCTGCCCGGCCTGATCGCCCTGATCTACAGCGCCATCGACCTGCGCAACACCCGCTACGCCGAAGTGCGCACCGAAGCGCTGCGCAACACCCAGTTCATCGTCTCCGAACTCGACCACATCTTCGACGGTGTCGAAGCCACGCTGCATGCCGTGTCGCAAGCCGCCGATGTTCGCCAGGGTGATCCGCAAGCCTGCTCGGCCTATATCAGCCGGATTCGCGAGCGGCTGCCGGCATTGACCTCGCTGATCATCGTCAATGTCGATGGCACGATCCGCTGCTACAGCGAGGGAACGTCAGACGCCAATTTCGCCGACTGGCCGTACTTCCAGAATGCCCTGAAGAACAAGACCTTCTCGATCGGAACCTACACAGCCAGTCGCGTGTCGCGGCTCAATGCCGTCCCCGTCGCCTTGCCGGCGCTCTCGGGCAACTCCGTCGAACTGGTGGTGATGGCCGCCATCAATCTCGACTGGCTCAATGCCGAAATCAGTCATCGCGGCACCACCCGCGGCGGCACCATCGTCATTGCCGACCGCGACGGCGTGATCGTTTCGCGCTCGCCCGCTCCTGAAAAATACGTCGGGACCAAGATCACCGATCGCAACGCCCCGCTGG
This sequence comes from Afipia sp., assembly GCA_044464625.1. GTDB lineage: Bacteria > Pseudomonadota > Alphaproteobacteria > Rhizobiales > Xanthobacteraceae > Afipia. The sequence goes on from JBIQLC010000012.1 coordinate 8,819, forward strand.
TCAACGCCGCCAAGGCTGGCGTCGTAGACATAACCGGCTCGGACGGAACCGAACGGATCGCCGGTTATATTCCCGCTCCGCTGACGCCGTTCGGTTTTTATGTGAGCGCCGGCACATCACGCAGCGAAGCGTTCAAATCAATTGACCGTGCGCTCTACGCCAGTGTCCTGCTGTTCCTCCTCGGCAGCGGCATCGCGCTGGGTCTGGCCTGGCTGGTTGGCGAAGGCTTCATCCGCCGGCCGCTGATGCGCGTGGTGGCGACCGCGGAAGCCTGGCGTCAGGGTCACGACACCGCGCGCACCGGCATCGTCAACCGCGACGACGAGATCGGAATTCTTGGCCAGACCTTCGACAGACTGATGGACGAGAACGCGGAACGTGAGGAACAGCGCGACATCGCCGAGGCCCGGCGCGAAATCCTCGTCCACGAGCTGGCGCATCGGGTCAAGAACACGCTGGCGACGGTGCAATCCATCGCCTCGCTCTCTTTCCGTTATAGCCAGGGACCGGAAGCGCTGCGCGGATTTCAGGACCGTCTGCAGGCGCTGGTGCGCAGCCATGATCTCCTGACCCACCGGCACTGGGAGCACGCCGATTTTCAGGAGATGGCCGAGGCCGCGCTGGCGCCGGCACGCGAGGATCGCGCCCATCGGTTCACCCTGTCCGGACCGCGCGTCAACCTGCCGCCCGGCACGGTGGTGCCAGTGTCGATGATCCTCCACGAACTTTGCACCAACTCGCTGAAATACGGCGCTCTATCGAACGACAACGGCCGCATTACGCTGCGCTGGAATGCTGCACCTGCTGAAGGCGGCACCCGGCTCGACATTACCTGGAGCGAGGAAGGCGGACCGCCGGTGAAGCCTCCCGAACAGGAGGGCTTCGGCACCAAGCTCATCGCCAGCCTCACCTCGCAGATGAATGGCGGCGCCGAGACCCGCTACCTTCCGGGGGGCATCGTCTGCGAGATGCACCTCATCGCACCGGCCAACGAACCCCGCGATTAGCCTTCTGAGCCCTTCCGGCGGCATCCTTCGATCATCTTCACAATGTGACCAAAAAGCGGCGTCTTAACCGGCCGTTGACCGGGTTTGGTTAACAGTCCGACCTCCTATTTTGTCTGATTTGCCGGATTTCCAGGAGGGAAGATGCAAAGGCTCTGGTCCGTTTCCGCCCGTATCATGATCGCAATTTCGCTGGTGGCGGCCGCCTCCTGCATTGGCCTCGCCGCCTTCGGACTGTGGCGGCAGCAGACCGCGATCGACCTCGCGCTTCATCGCGAACTGCAATCCGACTACGTCAACATGCTGAGCGCCATGGAAGCCGACACCCGCACCGTGCAGGTGGTCGCCAACGCGCTCGCCACCATGCCTGAGCTCAAGGCCGTCGTTCGGGCCAAGGATCGCGAAGCAACGCTCAAGCTGCTCGACAGCACGCTGGCATCGATCAAGCCGCTCGGCGTCGAACTGATCACCATCCAGTTGCCGCCCGGCGTGACGCTGGCGCGCGTCCACAATCCGAAGGTGTTCGGCGATAACGTCACCGCCCGCCGCAAGATGGTGGCGCAGGCCATTGCCGACAACAAGGCGCTCGGCGGCATCGAAGCCGGCCATGACATTCTCAACATTTTCGGCACCACGCCGATTGTCGACAACGGCACCGTGCTCGGCACCGTCGATGTCGGCGCTCCGTTCGGCAAGGCTTTCGTCAAGTCGATGAAGGACCGCTTTGGCGTCGACGTTGCGATCCACCAGATCAGCAAGGATGCCGTGAAGACGCTCGCCTCCACCATCGGCGCGGCCCAGCCTTCGCTCAACACTGTCAAGCGGGCGCTTGGCGGCGAAACGATTTTCGTCGAAGGCGAGATCGCAGGCCATCCGACCTCGACCACCTACGGCCAGATCAAGAGCTTCTCGGGTGAGCCCATCGCGGTCATCGAAATCGTTCGCGACACCTCGGCCTATAGCGAACTCGCGCGCACCTCGGCGATGTGGCTCGCGGCCGGCGCCGTGGCGGCCGTCCTGATCGCGATCCTGATCGCCGCGTGGGTTGGCCGCAGCCTCGCCCGCCCGATCCTGACGCTCGAGAGCACGATGCGCACCATCGCGTCGGGCCAGCATGACATCGTCGTTCCCGGCGGCAATCGTCGCGACGAGATCGGCTCGATGGCGCGCGCAGTCGATGTGTTCAAGGAAGGGCTGATCGAAACCGACCGACTGCGGGCGGCGCAAGAACAGCAGCGTGTCACGGCCGAAGCCGAGCGACGCGAAACAGTCCTTGCCCTCGCGGCGCGTTTCGAAGCCGGCGTCGGCGGCATCGTCAATGCCGTGGGCTCAGCAGCCACCGAGCTGCGCAGCACGGCCGAGTCGATGGCCGGCACGGCGGAAGAAGCCACGCACCAGACCACCGCGGTCGCAGCCGCATCGGAAGAAGCGTCGCAGAACGCCCAGGCTGTCGCCGCCGCCATCGAGGAGCTGAATGCGTCGATCAACGAGATCGCCCAGCAGGTCAACGAGTCGGCGCAGGTTGCGGGTCAGGCCGTCAATCAGGCCAACCAGACCAATGCCGAAGTCCAGAGTCTTGAAGACGCCGCCCAGAAGATCGGCGACGTGGTCAAGCTGATCAGCGAAATCGCCGAGCAGACCAACCTGCTCGCGCTCAACGCGACCATCGAGGCCGCACGCGCCGGCGAAGCCGGACGCGGCTTCGCCGTGGTGGCGTCGGAAGTGAAGGCGTTGGCGACCCAGACGTCGAAGGCGACCGAGGAAATCTCGTCGCAGGTCGGCGCCATCCAGGCTGCGACCCGCACTTCGGTTGAAGCCATCACCGGCATCACCCGCACCATCGGCAAGGTCAACGAGATCGCCAGCGCGATCGCCTCCGCCGTGGAAGAGCAAGGCGCTGCAACCCGCGAGATCGCCCACAACGTCTCGGAAGCCGCGCGGGGCACCGGCGAGGTCTCGGCCAACATCGCAGGCGTCAAGGACGCCGCGCACGAGACCGGCGTCGCCGCCGATCAGGTCGTGGCCTCTGCCGCCGAGTTGTCGCAGAACGGCGAGACGTTGAAGCAGCAGGTCGACGCCTTCCTGCGCGAGGTTCGCGCCGCCTGATCTGCGCATCAGACCAAACGAGAAAGCCGCCCCTCAAGGGCGGCTTTTTTGTTTCAAACTATGATGCCCTCATCCTGAGGAGCGGCCTTATGGCCGCGTCTCGAAGGATGAGGCCTCATGGTTCGAGACGCCGCTGCGCGGCTCCTCACCATGAGGAGTCAAACTACGTCGGCAGCCAGTATCAACCCGGCCCCTTCATCACCTTGAACACGCCGTTGGCCATGGCGATGCAGCGGTCATCGACGCTCAACTCGGTATTCATGAAAATCAGCGTCTTGGTCGCGCGGACGATACGCGGACGCGAAATCAGCAGTTCGCCGATCTTCGCCGCGTCGATGAAATGCGTATCCATCTGGATCGTCACCACCGCGCTGACGCCGCTGCCGATCCGCGCCGCCATTCCGAGCGAACGATCCGCCAGCGTCATCAACAGGCCGCCCTGCACGAAACCACGCCGGTTCTTGTGCTTGCGCTGGGCCACGATCGCGTAATCGAGGGCGTCGCCGTTCTGCCTCTGCCACAGCGGTCCCACCAGATCGATGAAACCGTCGTCATCGACGATCGTCCAGCCGTCGTCGATCATCTTCTTGGAGCTTGTATCGCTCATTATCCTGTTTACCCCGGTCGTATCGCCCGGCCCACGTGGCCGTGCTCAACCGAGGCTTTTATCAATCCTGCCCGCGAAGTCACGCCGGCCGCTCACCGAGCGACCGGCGTGCCATGCGATGCTAGGTCTGCACACCCGGCAGCAGCCAGTCGCGATAGGTGATGCCGTAGCGGTCAGCAACCTTCTCGGACGTGCTCTCCTTGGATGCACTGTCGATCGCGGCCTGAACGGCAGTCCCCAGAACACCCTGCCCAACAACCAGGGTTGCGACGAGCTTCGGACACGACAAGATCGTTGCGCCTGTTTTCGCATCCACCAGCGTGGCATCCGCGACCATGCCATGCCCGCCGCCGACCACAATGCGCTGCATGGCCGACGCAATCGTAAAGCTATGGACCACGACCTGCAGCCGGACCGGGCGCGAACCGTTGAGATGTTTTCCGATTGCCTTTTCGACGCCGGCCTTGATCTGCGGCGTCAACACGCCCTGCATATAGGCCTTGCCTGCGGGCGATCGCGCGGCTTCGCCGGCCTTATCGTCCATGATCGCATGCGCACCAAGGTAGGGCCGGATACCGTCCTCCCACTGGATGGTAGAATCTGGCGCGAAACTGACTGCGACCTCCGTCAGCTTCATCCCCGTAATGTCATTCTGCGACAGCGTGTTTTTTGCCGCCGCCATACATCCCGCGAGCGCAAGCGCGCCCGCAAGCACGGCAAGCCGTGCCAACCGCCCCAACTTCATTTTTATAGCCCCCAGCATTTCCTGTGCGTCGCTCAGCCCCGAGCACGCCACTATGACTTAGGGAGCAGAGAAGAAACTTGTCTACTTTTTCTCGTTTTGCAGTGCGGTCATGCTCTGTTCAAGCTGAGCAATCTGGGCCAAGCTTTCCCGCGAAGCCCAACCTCGAACAAGAAAATCCGGAGGCCGCATGAACGTCCACGCCACCCCGAAGCAGGCCAAGGCCACCCCCGCCCTTCCGTCCGCCAAACCGGAATCGATCGGGCTGTCACCGGCGCGTCTGCAGCGCATGCGCGACTGCTTCCAGCGCGAGATCGACAAAGGCACGACGCCCGGCGTCGTTACCCTCGTCTCCCGTCGCGGCCAGATCGGATACTTCGAAGCGCAGGGCCGCCAGAGCCCGGCCGAAGATGCCCCGATGACGCGCGACAGCATCTTCCGCATCTTCTCGATGACCAAGCCGCTGGTGTCGATCGGTATCATGACGCTGGCCGAGGACGGCTATCTGCTACTCAACGATCCGCTCGCCAAGTTCATTCCCGAATTCGCCAACCAGAAAGTCGGCGTCGAACACAACGGTCAGCTCGAATACGCCCTGCCGATCCGTCCCATCACGATTCAGGATCTGCTGCGCCACACCTCTGGCATCGCCTATGAAATCACCGGCAACGGCATGGTGCAGCGGATGTATGCCAAGTCGAACGTCCGCAGCCGCGACATCACCAATGAGGAACATGCGAAGCTGATCGCCAGCATGCCGCTGATGTGCCAGCCCGGCACCGAATGGAATTACAGCCGGGCGACCGACATTCTCGGCCGCGTCATCGAGGTGGTGTCGGGCAAGACGCTGGACGAATTCCTGCAGGAGCGCATCCTCGCGCCGCTGCAGATGAACGAGACCGGCTTCCATACCGCCGTGGAGAACAAGGGCCGCCTCGCCGAGCCCTTCCCCGTCGATCCGTGGACCGGCGACAAGGTGCAGCTCTACGACCAAACCAAGGTGCCAAAGATGGAATCCGGCGGCGGCGGCCTCGTTTCAACCGCGATGGACTATGCGCGCTTCTGCCAGATGCTGCTCAATGGCGGCGAGCTGGACGGCAACCGCATCATCGGCGACCGCACGCTGAAGTTCATGGCCTCGCCGCACGTCGCGCCGGGCGTGAAACTGGAAACCCATCTCGTGCCGCCGGGACACAATTTCGGTCTCGGCTTCGCTGTCCGCACCGAGGAAGGCATGGCGCCCTACGCCGGCTCGATCGGCCAGTTCTTCTGGAGCGGTGTCGCCGGCACGTTCTTCTGGATCGACCCGAAGGAAGAGCTGTTCGCCGTGTTCCTGTCGCAAGGCCCGGGTCAACGCGAGTATTTCCGCACGCTGATCCGCAGCCTCGTCTACGCGGCGGTGGAGTAGTTCTCTCTTCTTCCCCTCTCCCCCTGTGGGAGAGGGTGATCCGAGCGTCAGCGAGAATCGGGTGAGGGGGATTCGTGCCTCACAGGGACATTCCCCCTCACCCGGCCCGATCTCACTGCGTTCGATCGCGCCACCCTCTCCCACATAAGAGCGTTTACGCTCGTCTTCGACGAGCTATGAGGAGAGGGAAAAACGTCAGCTAATCGTCGCGCCGCCGTCGATGACGATCGACTGACCCGTCATGAAATTGCCGGCAGCCGAGCCGAGGAATACCGCCGCGCCCGCGATCTCGTCCGGGATGCCGATGCGCAGCAGCGGCGAGCGCGCCGTGGACGCCTTCAACGTATCGGGATTGTCCCACAGCGCCTTGGCGAAATCGGTCTTGATCAGACCCGGCGCGATGCAGTTCACGCGGATGTTGTGCTTGCCGTACTCGCAGGCGAGATTGCGCGCGAGCTGCATGTCCGCCGCCTTCGACACACAGTAGGCGCCGATCGTGGTCGAGCCCTTGAGGCCGCCGATCGACGACACGATCACGATCGAGCCGTCCTTGCGCTCGATCATCTGCGGCACCACCATGCTGATCAGCCAGTTGTTGGCGACGATGTTATTGCTGAGAATCTTGTTGAACTGATCGTCGGAGATGTTGGCGAGCGGCCCGTAATAAGGGTTCGACGCGGCGTTGCAGACCAGTACGTCGACCTTGCCGAACTTGGCATTGGTCTCATCGACAAGGTTCTGCAGATTTTCCTTGCTCGAGATGTTCGCCGCGACGGCGATGGTTTTGCCCTGGCCGTACTTGTCGTTGATTTCCTTCGAGACCTGATCGCTGACGTCCTGCTTGCGCGACGACACCACAACGTTGGCGCCATGCTCCACCATGCGCTCGGCAATGGCGCGGCCGATGCCGCGGGTCGAGCCGGTGACCACGGCGACCTTTCCGGTCATGTCGAACAGAGTCATATCGTTTCCTCCCTTTGATCTTTCGTTTGTCATGCCCGGCCTCCGTGCCGGGCATCCACGTCTTGCGTATCTCGAAAAAAGGCGTGGATGCCCGCGACAAGCGCGGGCATGACGGCGCAGTACCTTGACGACGCGCCGCGCCCCTTCCCTCACCCAAGCTTGTTCGTGATTTCCGGCCCCGCCGGCTGATGCATGGCATCGTGCGACGGATCGGCGATCCACGGCTGCTGGTTGATCATCGGCACGCGCCAGCCGCTGTGGCCTTCGCCCGACAGGAAATCGAGCCGCGTGATCGAGCAATTGTCGATGGCGAACGCAAATCCCGCACTGGCCGGCAGACCGAGCGCGTGCGCAATCGCGGCCTTGATCGGCCCGCCATGCGACACGCAGACAATATCCTTGCCGGCATGCGCGGCGCTGATGCGCGTGATGCCCTCGACCGTGCGATCCGACAGATCGTTGAAGCTTTCGCCGCCCGGCGCACGCTCCTCTGCCGGGGCGAACCAGTAGCTCGCGATCGCCGCGGGTCGCAGCGCGAAAAACTCGGCGCGGTTGAGGCCCTGCCACTCGCCGAGATCCTGCTCGGCGAATGCCTTTTCGTGCGGCATCGCGGCCGGCTTCGGGAAACCTGCATCCCAGATCGCCTGCGCGGTCTGGTGCGTGCGCTTGAGATGGCTGGAAAACCACACCGCGTCCTTCGGAAGGAAACGCGCCACACCCTTGAACACCACCGTATCGGTGCAGTCGCAGCCAATATCGGACTGGCCGTAGATTCTGCCGCCGTCCTCGCGAACCGGGGCATGGCGCACCCACCACCAGCGGGTCTGGGTCAGCCCTGCCGGCACGGCATGCTGGGCGACGAACTTCTGCGGTTGTGCAGACATCGCGCGCCTCAGATCGGCTTGCCGGTGTACGGCATCGACGCCGTCAGGCCGCCATCGACCGGGAACGCCTGGCCGTTAACGTAGGACGCTTCGTCGCTGGCGAGGAACAGGCCCATCGCCGCCAACTCGTGCGGCTGGCCGGCCCGCTTCATCGGATTGAGCTGGCCGATCTTGTCCGACGTGCCGCGCTCCTTGGCGCGATCGAACACCGGCTTGGTCATGCCGGTCTCGATCAGGCCGGGGCATACCGCGTTGATGCGCACGCCGGTGCCCGACAGCGAATAGGCCGTGGTCTGCACCAGGCTGATGACGCCCGCCTTGCTCGCCGCATAAGGATGACCGCTGGCGCCGGACTTCAGGCCCGCAACCGACGCGGTGCAGACAATCGCGCCATGACCCTGCTTGATCATGTGCGGCATCGAATACTTCACGGCGAGGAATGGACCGATCAGATTGATCCGCAGGATTTCCTGCCAGTGCTCGACAGTCTGCTCCGGGATCGGCACCAGCCCGCCGCTGATGCCGGCATTGGCCCAGATCGCATCGAGCTTGCCGTGGATCGCAATCGCCTTGGCGATGAAACCCTGCACGTCTTTTTCTGAACCTGCATCGGCCATCACCGCTTCGGCGGTGCCGCCCGCCTTGCGCACCTGCTCGACGGTTTCCTTGACGCCCTCGGTCTTGTCCACCGCGATCAGCTTCGCGCCTTCCTTGGTGAACAGCAGCGACGCCGCGCGGCCGATGCCGCTGCCCGCGCCGGTGATGATGACGGACTTGCCTTCGAGGCGACCCATGACGTTCTCCAGATTGAATTGGCGGGATATTCGAGATGCCTCGCGGCGATCCACATGCATCAAACCGCGGGACAAAGACAAACGCGGCGCACGGCGCCGCGTCGTCAGATCATTTCGCGCCGGCGAGCTGCGCGTATTTCCACGACGCCTGCGCCAGAGGAATGCGCCGCGCCGCCGACTCTGCAGCCTTGGCGTTGGCCGCCGTGCCGTCGACGATGCGCTTGGCGATGCCCTGCACGATGCCGGCGAGACGGAACAGGTTGTAGGAGAAATACCAGTTGAGGTTTTCAATCGGCGGCACGCCCGCCGCCTTGCAGTAGATTTCCTCGGCTTCTTCCATCGTCGGGATGTTCAACGCCTTGAAATCGGCGCCATCCAGGCCCGGCATGATCCACTGCATCAGCAGGTAAGCGAAATCGGCCATCGGATCGCCGAGCGTCGACAACTCCCAGTCGAGCACCGCCCTGACCTTCGGCTTGTCGGCGTGGAAGATCATGTTGTCGAGGCGGTAGTCGCCATGCACCACCGACACGCGCCGCTGCTCGGGCACTGTGGTCGGCAGCCACTCCATCAGCCGGTCCATTTCAGGAATCGGATCGGTTTCGGACGCCTTGTACTGCTTCGACCAGCGATCGACCTGACGAGCAAAATAGTTGCCCGGCTTGCCGAAATCGCCCAGCCCGATCTTCTCCGGATCGTAGCTGTGCAATAGCGCCAGCGTTTCGATCTTCGAGGTGAAGACCTCGCGCCGTTCCTTGGGCTGCAAATCCGGCAACGTCGGATTCCAGAACACCCGGCCCTCTTCCATCGACATGATGTAGAAGGCGGTACCGATCACCGCATCGTCCATGCACAGGGCATAGGCCCGGGCGACCGGAAAGCCCTGCGCGTGCAGGGCGGCGATCACCTTGTACTCACGATCCACGGCGTGAGCCGACGGCAACAGTTTGCCGAACGGCTTGCGCCGCATCACGTAAGAGGTCTTCGGCGTGTCGAGGCGATAGGTCGGATTCGACTGGCCGCCCTTGAATTGGGAGACGGTCAATGGCCCCGCATAACCCTCGACATGCGAGGCCATCCATTTAGCAAGACTTGCTTCGTCGATCCGATGACGCTCCTCCACCGGTTTGGTGCCGGAGAAATCAGCGTCGTTCCTCACGCCAAGACCCATTTAATAAACTCCGATTGCTTGACGTTTCTTGTCAGTTCTTGGCCGGAGCGTTGGCGTACTTCCGAAGCTCGAGCCGTGCGATGGCACGATTGTGAACTTCATCGGGACCGTCCGCAAGCCGGAGCGTGCGGGTGTGCGCGTAGTCGCTGGCGAGGCCGGCATCGTCGGACACGCCGGCGGCGCCGAATGCCTGGATCGCCTCGTCGATGATCTTGAGCGCCATATTAGGCGCCGCGACCTTGATCATGGCGATCTCGAGCTGCGCGGTCTTGTTGCCGACTTTGTCCATCATGTCGGCGGCCTTGAGGCACAAGAGACGGGTCATCTCGATGTTGGTGCGGGCTTCGCCGATGCGCTGCTCCCACACCGACTGCTCGATGATCTTCTTGCCGAACGCGGTGCGCGACATCAGGCGCTTCACCATCTTCTCCAGCGCCTCTTCAGCCTTGCCGATAGTGCGCATGCAGTGATGGATGCGGCCCGGGCCGAGACGGCCCTGCGCGATCTCGAAGCCGCGGCCTTCGCCGAGCAGGATGTTGCTGGCCGGCACGCGAACGTTCTCGAGCAGGATCTGCGCGTGGCCGTGCGGCGCGTCGTCGAAACCGAACACAGGCAGCATCTTCTCGATGGTGATGCCCTTCGTGTCGAGCGGCACGAGAATCTGCGACTGCTGCTGGTGGCGCGGCGCGCTGGTGTCGGTCTTGCCCATCAGGATCGCGATCTTGCAGCGCGGATCACCCGCACCCGATGACCACCACTTGCGACCGTTGATGACGTAATGATCGCCGTCGCGCTTGATGCTGGTCTCGATGTTGGTGGCATCCGACGACGCAACCGCCGGCTCGGTCATCAGGAACGCCGAACGGATCTCGCCGTCCATCAGCGGACGCAGCCACTGGCGCTTGTGCTCCTTGGAGCCGTAACGCATCAGCACTTCCATGTTGCCGGTGTCCGGCGCGGAGCAGTTGAACACTTCGGAGGCCCAGCTGATGTGGCCCATCTGCTCGGAGAGCAGCGCGTATTCCAGGTTGGTAAGGCCGGCGCCGCGGAATTCATCGTCCTCGTGCGAGGACGGCGGCATGAACATGTTCCAGAGACCTTCGGCCTTCGCCTTCTTCTTGAGGTCCTCGAGGATCGGGATCACCTTCCAGCGATCGCCCTTCGCGTCCTGCTCCCTGTAGATCGGCACCGCCGGGCGGACGTTCTTTTCCATGAATGTGGAAACGCGATCCAGCCACTCCTTCTGGCGATCAGTCATCGAGAAATCCATCGGACGCTCCTGCTCTTGTTGGTTTGAAAATCTCTTGCAACACTCACGACCGGCTGTCCAGCGCGTGAAAGAATGTCAGTAACTCTGACACTCCCGCTCCGCGTCCGGCTATCCGATCGCAAGAATATCCAGCCGCGGACTTGATTTCATACATTTGTTTGAATTACAAGGGTGCAGGCAAACAAATGTTTGATTTTTGTTTCGCCCTGCGAAACAACCGCGCAACATTCAACCACGGTAGATTTCATGGCCAGCGATCAGACCCGGGCCGCCATCCTCACCGCCGCCGAGACATTATGGGCGGAGCGATCCTTTGGCGAAGTGACGATGCGCGACATTGTGTCCGCCGCGGGCGTCAACCTCGCCGCTGTGAACTATCATTTCGGATCGAAAGACGAGTTGCTGGCGGAATTGTTCGTCAGCCGCACCACGGTGCTCAACCGCGAGCGCTTCGCCGAACTGAGGGCCGCAGAGGAAGCCGGTGCCGGTCAACCGAGTGTCGAGGCGATCCTGCGCGCGCTGGTTGGCCCGCCGCTGCGCTGGTGTCTCAGTCCCGACGAGCAGCGCTCCGCCGCAGCGCGGTTCATGACCCGCGCCTCGGTCGAAACCGTCCCGCCGATCAAGAAGATCGTCGATCGTGAATTCCGCCATCTGCAGCGGTTCGCCACCGCGCTGTGCAAGGCCCTGCCCGATCACGAGCAGGTCGATATCTATTGGGGACTGCACTTCACCCTGGCGATGATCCGCCAGACCGTGACCGACAGCGAGCGTCTGCGCAAATTGTCCGGCGGGCTGTGCGACACCAGCGACACCGACGCCATCATCAACCGCATCGTCTCGGTCGCGACCGACGCCTTGATGGGCGATGTCGTGCCAGCGCGCTCCCGCATGGCTGGCAAGCGAAAGGCGGGGTAATATTTCAACGCGTTTTCTTCGCGCGAACCGGTACCCACTTCGCTCGAAAACGCTATAGCCTCCCTAAAGTGGGCGGCCCGGCGAATTGACGTCACCGCCATCGATATCATCGGTTGACGCAACGGCCTGATCGTCGACCACATCGATGAACGTCGCCGGATGCAATCGCTTGCGACTGATGGTGAGATCGAACACATCGAAGCGATTGTAGTAACCGGTCACATCGTGGAACTGCTTGGGCTCGACGCAGCGCGACAGGTCGAACTCGGCATAACCGATGCCCTCCTCGTCCTGCAGCATGTCACCGACCACTTCCGCCGTCGGATCGACAAAGAAGCTCGCCGCGCGCGGCGTGCGATCAATCACTTCGGCCACCGACGGATCGCGCGCGATCAAGAAATCGCGCATTGCCTTGTCGGTATATCCGGCGGTGATGATGCCGAACGCCTTGGCCTCGAACGAATGGGCACTGGCGCGGATGCGGTTGGCGGCGACGTTGTTGAAGTTGGCGTTGTAGTTGCCGCCGGCGGCCGGTCGCCGCGTCGGCCACATCGGCGGCCAACTCGAAATGTGAATCTGCTCGGCCTGCGCCATCAGCGCGTAGCGCGCCAGCGGGTTGGTGTTCTCGCCGCAGATCAGATTGCCGACCCGACCCGCCGGCGTCGCGGACACTTTCAGGCCAGCCCCATCGCCTGCTGCCCAGATCAGTTTTTCATAGAAGGTCGGCACCAGCTTGCGGTGATGATTGAGGATCGCGCCGTCATGACCGATCAGGATGTTGCTGTTCCACATCGCGCCGACGCTGGCCGACGAACTTTCGCTGATGCCCATCGACACCGTGACGTCGAGCGCGCGAGCCTCACGCCGCAGCGCTGCGATCTCCGGCCCCTGCGCCGAAACTGACTGCTCGGCCATCAACATGAACAGATCGTGATTGTCGATCGGTGCCCACAGCGCGGCCCAAACCGGAAACGCCGGAATGTAGGTCTCGGGAAAGGCGATCAGTTGCGCGCCCGACTTCGCGGCTTCGCGGATGATCGAGATCGCCTTGGCGGTGGTCGCCGCGCGATCGAGAAAAACCGGCGCCGCATGCACGGTCGCAACTTTCACGGATGACATGTTCGATGATCCTTCCATTCGAGGTCTTGCCCGCCTCGTCCCGTGATCATAGCGACATCATCCGGCAATAAAAAAGCCTACTTAAAGCGGGGTCTTTTGAATTTGACACCATCGAGGTTTGAGCTGAAACTGGATGCACGAGTGCCTTTTCACGTCACGAAAGCCGACAACAAAGCCCCGTGCAGAGGCGCGATATGATGACGGCCAGCCCTGAGCGTTTATCGAGCGTCATCGCCGGTATCTACGACACAGTGCTGGAGCCGGATCTCTGGACGCGCGTGCTCCCGTCAATTGCCAACATCTTCGACAGCCAGCAGGCTGCATTGAATGTCCTGGACGGCAGTGGACGGACAATTCTGTTCAACGCACTCCATGGACTTGGCACCGAAGACCTTACGCTGTTTCGCGCATTCGTCGCCGTCGACGACACGCCGCAATGGTGGCAAATCGCGCCCACCGACCGGCCGTCTCTCAGATCGTCGATCTCGCCCGATCGCGAATTCGCACTCTCGTCGTACTACAACGAGGTCATACGTCCGTCCGGCTCCTTCTATGCGCTTCTTGCGCCGGTGACGCGCAGCGCCGAAAGCCATGTCGATCTTTTTGTCGCGCGCGAGACGTCCTCGAAAGATTACGACGCCGGACACCTCGCAACGATGCAACTGCTGATGTCGCACGTCCGGCGCAGCATCGACCTCTATCGCAAGCTCGCGACAAGGCGATCGCTGGCGTCGGCGCTAACGCATCTTCCCTTCGGAGTCATTTTCGTCGATCCCAGCCTGCGCGTCATCGACATGAACGAGACCGCCGAGACGATGGTCACGCGGCCGCATTCTCCGCTGCGCGTGAAGTCCCGCGTGATGTCCATGACAGACCGGAAAAATCAGACGGCGCTGCAACGGCTGGTGGCCGGCGCCTGCTCTGTCAATGGCGGCGTGATCGAGGGTGTCGGCGGTGACATTTCGGTCCGGCCCGGCCCAAACAATCATGTGCGCGCGAACATCAGCATATCGGTCGCCCCGTTGCCTGATCCCCACGCACACGACATGCCGCACGAACGATGCGCCGTGCTTTTCGTTCGCGAGATATCGTTCGACGTCGCCGAGGGGCTGACGGATCAGATCCGCGTTTTTTTCAAGCTGACGTCAAAGGAAGCGGCCCTTGCAACATCCCTGGTGGCCGGCCGCACCCTCAAACAGGCTGCCGAAGACAACAACATTCAGTTCAACACCGCGCGCGGATATCTGGAAACGATTTTCGACAAGACTGAAACACGCCAGCAGAGTCAGCTCGTGCTGCTGCTCAAGAGTCTTCAGCCTCTCGTTCGTCGATGACAGGCCTAATAACGATTGCAAGCCCGAGGCAGGCGTACGGCAAACAATAGCGACATCATCCGGCAATAAAAAAAGCCCGCGCGAAGCGGGCTTTTCAGCAATGCGAAACTTACCACCGGCGCCAATGACGATGATGCCAGCCATGATGATGGCGGTGGCCATAGAATCGCGGAGCACCATAGTAACCCCACGACCGATAATACCGCCGGTTCGGCACACAACGGCCCCAGGGGTTAACGTGCCAGCCGGGGCCGCAGCGCCAGCCGACTTCGGTTACGGGAGCGGTGGTATTGCCGAGCGGCGCAGCGGGCATCGCCTGCGCGGCTGATGCCATACCGAGACCGACAACGACAGCGAGTGAAGCCAAGAGTTTTTTCATGGCGTTTCTCCTCTTTCCTGAATACCCAATCTCAACGCATCGCCCCTGAACATGCGATGAAGGACCTCGCCGGAATTCCGCCTTAGTCATACGCGGTCACTTCGTCGAACGAGGCACCATCGACGATTCAAGTTTTTCAAGAAGCGGACGCGCTGAACGTTCCGCGTCGAACGCGGATTAAACTTTGTGGGCGCCGGAACTGAATCGAGTTCCCAAATCCACAACCCGTCACGCTTTCAGCGAAAGCTCGCGAAGCACGATGCTGACTTATCGTCTCTTGGGAGTCAGCGATGCGGGATCGATGGAGTGAGATTCAGAAAGCCGAAAATGCGATGAGACCGCCGACTCGCGCGACGCAAGTCCCGCAATCACGTCGTCCATTCATCGAATCGGAAAAGCGTTGGAGCGGGTGAAGGGAATCGAACCCTCGTATTCAGCTTGGAAGTCGATTCCGTAACATTTACTTGCATCTCACCAAACCTCATCCAACAGCATAAGCTGTCATATTTTCAACAGTATAGCGGTCTACAGCACGTCATCGGAAATCACCCCAAAACACCCCAGCCACCGGATTTTTGTGCCCCGTGAGTGCCCCGGAAATCTGGGTACAAAAGGCATTCCATGGTTGTTCACAGCGCTTGCTGCCAGCATCCTGTTTTGCAGAGCCTGCTGCATGGATTTGAACAGGTGACTGCAGAATTTGAATACGACGTTGCTTTCAGTTTTTGCGCCATCGACGAAGGCGTAGCTACGCAACTAAACGATCTTCTGGCCCCGCGCTTGAAAACGTTCATCTACAGTGAGCGGCAACGAGAAATCGCGGGCACGGACGGCCAGGATAGTTTCAGCAAGGTATATGGAAAGACCGCACGCCTAGTCGTGGTGTTATTCCGCCCTGAATGGGGCGAAACGCCGTGGACTCGCGTCGAGAAGGACGCGATCAAAAACAGGTCGCTGGATGACGGCTGGGACTTCACAACCTTTGTGCCAACTGTCGAAAAACCTCAGATGCCGCCTTGGCTACCAAAGACGCGGCTTTACGTTGGCCTGCAACGCTGGGGCGTAGAAGGTGCCGCCGCGACGATTGAAGCGCGAGCCACGGAGCGAGGCAGCACCCCCCGCGAAGAAACCGCCACCGAGCGTGCTGAGCGGCTGCGTAGATCCTTGGATCTCAAGAAAAAACAAGAACAGTTCCAATCGACGGAGGCTGGCGTCCAGAGCGCGAAACAAGCCTACGAGGCTTTTTCTCTGGCAGTTGAGAAACACGCTGAGTCAATCACCGCCGCAGGCGTCAAAATAGACACAAAGAGATCGCAGGAATTCCGGATCGTTACCGGCTTGTATCCTTGCAATATGATCTGCAGCTTTAGCCCGTTCTACTCGAACTCCCTTGATGGCGCTCATCTGCTTGTCGATGCGTTTAAGGGATTCCCACGTATACCAGGATTCTATGGATCGATAGAGAAGGCCATGAAGCTAAAATCGTTGCGCTATTCCTACCAACTCGTGAGACCGGATTATCATACGTGGGTTGGCGTGGACGAAAAAGGAAGAGAGTTCACACCGCAGCAACTTGCAGATCACGTCCTTCGGGCCTACATGGACCTCGCCGAGAAGACGAAGGCCGACTGAGCAGCGCAGGTTAATTGGCCCTTGTGAATTCCCGCAGCGCCTTCTGCGCCCGCCTCCGATCCTCGTCCGTCTTCGCCTCGTCGACATGCGACTGGAGAATACGGCGCATCTTCTGCTCGGCAGACTCTTTTGCCTCGCGGGCAAGCTCAGATTTGACCAATAGAATCCTCATAGCGGTATGGTGCAATCACGACCGTCAGGCGGCAAATAGATCGACCTGACGTGACGGAGCCTCGGTCGCTTGCCGTGCTGCGATGACGGCCTCCAACCTGAGCCGGGTCAATTCTACGTATTCAGGATTAAGCTCGCAGCCGATGTAGCGACGACCATGCTCGATCGAAACCTGACCGGTAGTTCCGCTGCCGTTGAATGGATCGAGCACGATGTCGCCCGGGCGGCTGCCAGCCAGAATGCATGGCTCGATCAGCGCAGGCGGGAACGTGGCGAAATGTGCGCCTTTGTAGGGGCGCGTGGCGACGGTCCAGACGCTGCGGCGGTTGCGCTTGCCATCCTCCAATCTCTCTTTGTCGCTGCTTCGACCAAGCTGGTGCTCTGCAGTTTTTCCGCGGTTGAAGCTGGAGCCAGCTGCGCCTTTGACTGCATCCTCTCGCATCGCCTCGCTGTCGCAAAAATAGCGTTCCGACTTGCTCAGCAAAAAGATGTACTCATGCGCCTTGGTGCAGCGGTCGCGCACGCTCTCAGGCATCGGGTTCGGCTTGTGCCAGATGATGTCCTGGCGCAGGTACCAGCCATCGGCGCGCAAGGCGAATGCCAGCATCCACGGGATGCCGATGAGGTCTTTAGGTTTGAGTCCCAGCGCTGCTGCATTGCTGGTGCGGTCGCTCATCTGCTCCAGCGTGTTGCGCGTGCTGCCAACCTTTGCGGTATCGGAAACCTTGCGGTCGGTGCCACCAGTGCGCGCGTAACTATCCCCAATGTTCAGCCAAAGCGTCCCATCATCGGCCAGCACCCGGCGCACCTCACGAAAGACCTCGACCATCTTCGCAATGTAGGCGCCCGGCGTTTCCTCCAATCCAATCTGTCCGTCGTGCCCGTAGTCGCGGAGGCCGTAATATGGTGGCGAAGTCACGCACATCTGCACGCTGTTCGCCGGCAACTCTTTTAGTCGTGTAATGCAGTCGCCAACGTAGACCGTCGCGCCTTCAAGTTCGAGTTTGTCCATTAAGTGTGGTCGCCACGTTGGTTCGTGGCTTGAAGTTTGTTCTCACGAATTCCAGTCGAAGGACGGCTTCGCGTGATAACGCATGACAACAATCATTTTGCGGCAATGAATTCGATGCTCGACCAGCTCAAGCCATCAGCCACAGAATCAGAGTTGACTAGGCCTGCGCGCCACCAACGCAGCGCACGACCGAATTATGCATCAAAGTTTTTGCAGCAAATGAAAACCAGACAAACTCGTGTGGTTATCGTTCGAGCAAAGTCATCAGTCTGAAAAGCTGTTGACGAGAGATGTGCCCCAGGAGTGCCCCGAACGCGCTTTTTGGTCGCACGACGGACTCTTGATGCGTCCGCGCGGGTCGCGTAACGCCTTGTCCTGCAAGTGATTTTATCGATGAAGGGATGGAGCGGGTACCGGGAATCGAACCCGGGTATTCAGCTTGGAAGGCTGCTGCTCTACCATTGAGCTACACCCGCGTCGCGCCGATGACCTAGCATGGCCTCACCGCGGTCTCAACCGCCCCGCGCGCACCCTGTGGGCGCCGCCTGGGCAGGCGAACATCCTCGGAACTCCTTCATCCGCCCCACGTTGATGGCGGCGGCGCGGCGTCACGGGAAATCGTCCGTGGTTTTCCGGCAGTCGGCGCCACGACAAAGGAGTTGCGGCATGACCGGCAAGGACAAGTCTCACGACTCGAAGAAGCAGACGGGCGTCAAACACCCCGGAATGATGGGCGACGGCACCGAGGAGCAGAATCTCAACGAGCGCGGCAATCCGTCGGCCCGGATCAAGAAGGACGAGGTCGCGGAGGCCTTCGGCAAACAGGGAAAGCAGGAGAAAAAGGCCTGAACCGGCCTGCAAGCATAACAAAAACGCCCGCGAAACTTCACGTTTCGCGAGCGTTTTCAATATGGTGGGGGAAGAAGGACTCGAACCTTCGAAGCCATACGGCGGCTGATTTACAGTCAGCTCCCTTTGCCACTCGGGACACTCCCCCGCTTGACGCCACCGGACCGCCTTCGCGCCCTGTCGGACGGTGAAACGGCCATGGATGACGGCTAAAAGCGAGCCCGCAGGCGGGCACCCGGTTGGGCGCGTTTATGGGCGAAGCGGTGGGGCAAAGTCAACCAAGGCTGTGATCAATCTGACAAATTCGCTGGCCCGGCCGGAACGGCAAATTGCCAAGACTTTATGGCCGTGAGACAAGCCGCCATGAGCGATCGCGACCGCAAGCCCCGTTTCAAGGACCGCAAACCCGCCTTCGGCGGCAAGGACCGCGGCCGACCCCGCCCCGGCGGTGGGCCGGTCTGGCGCGGCCGCGAGGGCCGGCCGTCCGACGGCCCGGTCATTCTTTATGGCTGGCACACCGTGGCCGCCGCGCTTGCCAATCCCCAGCGGAAGATCCGCAAGCTGTTCGTTACCGAGAACGCGGCACGGCGTCTCGCTGATGAAAATATCGACACCCGCGTCACGCCCGAAATGGTGCGCCCGTCCGAGATCGACCGGCGGCTGGGGCCGGACGCTGTCCATCAGGGACTTCTGGCCGAAGCGGATGCCCTGCCCTCGCCCGGCATCGAGGCCTTGCCGAAGGACGGCATCGTGCTGGTGCTCGACCAGATCACCGATCCGCACAATGTCGGCGCAATTCTGCGCTCGGCTGCCGCGTTCGCGGTCAAGGCCGTGGTCACCACCGCGCGCCACAGCCCGGAAGCGACCGGCGTGCTGGCGAAATCGGCGTCCGGCGCGCTCGAGCTGGTGCCGATGGTGATGGTGCAGAATCTCGCCCGCGCGCTCGGCGAAATGAAGGACACCGGCTTCATGACCGTCGGCCTCGACAGTGCCGGCAGCGACAACCTCGCCAATATTGAGTTGCAGGCGCCGCTGGCACTGGTGCTCGGCGCCGAAGGCAAGGGCCTGCGCCAGCTCACCCGCGAAACCTGCGGCATCGTCGCCCGCATGGACATGCCGGGCGAGATCAAGAGTCTCAACGTCTCCAACGCCACCGCGCTGGCGCTTTACATCGGCGCCAGCAAGCTCGGCCTGATGCGCTGACGCGCGTGCTGACCTCATCCTGAGGAGCGGCGTGCAACGCTGCGTCTCGAAGGATGAGGTGCTGTGGCCTCATGGTTCGAGACGCGAGGCATAAGCCTCGCTCCTCACCATGAGGGTTCTTAATCCTCTCGCAAACGAAACGCCCGCTCGCACCAGGTGCGAACGGGCGTCCAAGAGTTCGACAGCTCTTGGGGTAGTTAGTTCATGCGATGATGCGGGCGCACCGAGCGTTGCTTCGCATAGCCCGAATAACCGTTGCGCTGGACCACGCGCGGACCCGGCCGCGATGTGTAGTAATACTTGGTGCCCGGACGCTGGTAACGGTGATGATGCGGGCGACGCACCGGAGCCGGACGCACCGCGCGAGGTGCGTGATAAACGGCGCGATGATAGCGATAGGCCCTCTGCAAAGCGCGACGGCTGTAGATGCCCGGACGCTGGATGCGCACACCGTCATAGTAGTGGCTGGTGGCGTTGCCATACGGCCCGCCGTTGTAGCCGTAGTAATAAGGCTGGCTGTAGGCGTACCACCCCGACACCGCGCGTTCCTGATAGGTCGGCACCGGCGCGACATTGCCCGGGCCGCTATAAGTCGGACCCTGGTTCACATAGTAGTACTGCGGGCCGGATGAGGACCACGGGCCGGTCGGATCCGGCAGGTGTTCGCGGTGGCCGTAACGATAGTAGTTCGCGCCATATCCGTAGTCGTAGCCATAACCGCTGGTGACGCCGAAGTTGAACCCTTGCGAGCAAGGATTATAGCAAGCCATCGCCGGAGCTGCGCTCACCGTAAGGGCGAGCGCTGCCGCCACCGCTGCAATCGTCTGACGCATTGAACTCTCCTGTGTGTCTCTTGTTCTTGTTGACCGGTTACCTGCGAAATCTCTGAAAGTCGCGCGGCGCCACGATCACCTCGGGCGGATCGTAGGGAACGGGCGGCTGAACGGCCGGCGGAGCTGACTGGGCCGACCATGAATTGTGATAGCTCTCGGCGGCCTTCGGCAGCTTGCGGTTCGGCGACGGCTCGATTTCGAGGCGGCCATAACCCGGCTTGCGGCCGAGGCTCGGATAATAGTGCGGGACCGGCGGCAATTCGTAGCGATCCCAGCCGCCGTAAACCGTCGGCTGGATCACGAAGTGCTTGGCGAGGCCCCAATCGCTTTCGACGACAGCATAGGACGCATCGCGGCCGTTGATGATGACAGGAACGCCGGGCTTGCCGGGAATCACCAGCACCGGTCCGGTATCGGCCAGCGCCGCCAGCGATGTTCCCACCAGAATTGCAACCGACAACGCCGCGCGCTGCATGGCGACCTCTTTCCAACTGAGGTTGCACCCTAGTCCACGGGGCCGGCACAGGTGTTAAAGCCGCTCGCCAATCTGCCGGTAAGCCTAACGCGAAAGGATACGACGCCGTTCAATTGCACAGCTTCGCGATAAGATTTTGGAAAGGGGAAGGTTAACCGCCAGGGCGGGTCACGCGATAGCCTCAAGACCGGCCGAGCGGCTGCCTCCCTCATCGCCGAACAGATAAACCCTGTTGCGGCCGGCGGCCTTCGCATCATACAGCGCGACGTCGGCCTCGGCGAACAAGTCCGTGATCCGCCGGCGATGGGGGCGACCGACAAGGGTAGCCCCGACTGAAGCGCCGATCTCGAGGCGAAGACCGTTCCAGAACAACGGCCGGCACAGCATCACGACGGTTTCCTGCAACACCCGCACGATCTGGGCTGGCGCCACCGGAGCGCGCAGGATCAGCGCGAACTCATCCCCGCCAATGCGCGCGACCAGGCCTGCACCGCGGAACGCCCGGCTCAACCGCATCGCGACCTCACACAGGCACGCGTCTCCAGCCGCATGGCCGAAGGTGTCGTTCAGTTCCTTGAAACGGTCGAGATCGATGAGCACGAGCGCCGAGGCCGAACCATAGTTCAGAGTGTCGCGAACGACTTCGCCATAGCGCGCCTGAAAAACAGAGCGATTCGCGAGACCGGTGAGATGGTCGGTTTCGGCCTGACGCCGCAGGCTCTCAAGTGCCTGACGATCGGCGGTGACGTCCTGCTTCGAGCCGAAGATACGAACAGTCCGCCCGCCCTCCGCGATCGCGTTGATGGAGAGCCGCATCCAGCGGCTTTCGCCGCGCCAGGTAATGATCTCGGTATCGAGTGATACCGCACGACCGCTTCGGATCACTTCGGCCCGCGCGAGCTCCATATTGCGCCGGGACTCGTCGACATAGAGGTCGACAATACTGGCGCGCCGCAGCGGGTTGCCCATCGGATAACCGAAGATGTCGTAAACGCCCGAGGTCCAGGTCAGACGTTCCGTCGCAAGCTCGCATTCCCATACGCCAATGCGGGCAAAGCCCAATGCCTGATCGTAGAGACGCACCCGAACGTTGGCTGGCGGAAGCGCAGCGGCGTGGTCTGCCTCATCTCTCATTCGCGATCCAGCAGCCTGGCGGGGTCGGTGACACCTTCCCTTGCACTATAGCTGCGGCGTTAAGGAATTCTATAGCCGCACATGCGGCCGTCCGGCAGCGCCCCTGAATCCTTTGGGTTTGCCCCAATGGCCAACGCCGCAGCCCGGGACCACGGCAGGGGTCAATAGCCGCATCCGCCGCGAGGGCACCAAACTGATATTTATTGATTATTTCGATTCGACTGGTGCCGGTTGAGAGGATTGAACTCCCGACCTTCGGTTTACAAAACCGCTGCTCTACCGCTGAGCTAAACCGGCGACCGGGGTACAGCTATCAGCGCCGCCGCCGCGGGACAAGTGCACCGACCGCCCCCAACGCGCGGCCCTCGCTTCGCCTTCCAAAGCCCACCGCAGACTTCCCGACAACTGCCCTGAATTTGGTTCCCGCATATCCGCGCTGCGGACGAAAACGCCGCACACCATTTGCGGGTGCAATTGATCCGGTTCCCGGAACCACACCGTCAACGTCGCGTTGCTTTCTCAGATTCATTTGAGACAAGGAGGACGCACATGACGATTGCAAAATTTGCTGCTGCTGCACTGATCGGAAGTGCATTGGCGAGCGGCGCCGCGTATGCGCAGACCGCAACGACACCTGCGAAACCTGCTCCGACCGCAGCGGCGCCAAGCACAACCGCTCCGAGCGCCTCGTCGCAGAACTTCAGCGACAGCTGGCGCGCGTCGAAGATTATCGGCCTGTCGGTCTACAATGAATCGAACGAGAAGCTCGGCAGCATCAGCGAGCTGATCACCGACAAGTCGGGCAAGATTTCCGCGGCGATCGTCGGCGTCGGCGGCTTCCTGGGCGTCGGCCAGCATGACATCGCGGTGAACTTCGATCAGTTGAAGTTCATGGATGAACCGGTGAAGGCATCGACGGCGTCGAACACGGCGCCGGGCGGCGCAGGCATGTCGGGTTCGTCGGGCATGTCAGGCTCGAAGTCGACCGTCGGCTCGAGCGGCGGCATGGCGGCCACCCCGACCAGGGATCACTGGGCACCTGACCACGCCGTGATGAGCGGCACCAAGGATCAGCTCAAGGCGATGCCTGCGTTCAAGTATTCCGAATCGAACAAGTAACGAGGACGCTGGCCAGTTAGCCAGGATTCGGAATCGATTGAATCCCATGAGGAGCGGTGCGCGAGCGCCGCTCCTTTTGCTTGCGCAGACGTTTACAGAAACGACAGCAGACAAACGCTGTTGACGACGACCGCCGCAGCCAACAGGACCGCAAGCGCGCCGCTCAGCGAGCCGCCTTCGTCTGAAACATCGGAAAGTCGAATCATCTTCGTCATGCGGAACATCTGACGGAGATTCGGGGGAAGAGTCCCGATGATTGTTTTTTCGGAGTCATCTTGCGGACGGATCGATTCCGAGTCCGTCTGACCGAGTCGCATCGCCCCTTCCCACCCCAACATACCCAGCCTGCGCGTATGTCACGCTACAAGCACTTGTGTCACGCGACACGAATTGCAGAATGATCCTGACAACAGGGGAGCAGACGACAAATGACCGCGAAGAGTCTCATGAACGAATTTCCGCCGGCGCAGGATCGACTTGTGACACTCGCCAACTGGCGCACCCAGCCGTTCAATGACTGGAGCTATCGCAACGTCCGCCGCCTGCTGCCGACAGCCGATATTCCGGCTTCGCGCACGCCGTCACGACTGGAATATGCGCCGCAGACCATCGACGTCTCGTTCAAGGACCCCGACGGCAAGACGATCCCGCTGACGACGTGGCTGCGCGGCACACGGACCAACGCCTTCGTGGTGATGCGGCAGGGACGCGTCGCCATGGAGTGGTACGGCGAGGGCATGAACGGCACCACGCCGCATATCGTGTTCTCGGTCAGCAAATCGATCTGCGGCGCGCTCGGCGGCGTGCTCGCGGAGCGCGGCATTCTCGATCCGGACTGCCCTGTCACCGACTACATTCCCGAGATCGGCGCGAGCGTTTACGGCACCAAGGGCTGCACCGTGCGCCATCTGCTCGACATGTCGGTCGGCATCAAGTTCGAGGAAGACTATCTCGATCCGAACGGCGACGTTGCACGTTACCGCCGCGCGGTGGGTTGGGACGTCACCCCGCCCGGCCAGCCCCTCATCGATCTGCGCAGCTTCCTCGGTATGCAGAAGCCCGACGGCACCAATCACGGCGAGACCTTCCACTATGTCTCGACCAACACCGACACATTGGGCTGGGTCTATGAACGCGCCGCCGGGCGCGCGCTGTCCGATCTGCTCAGCGAGTATCTGTGGCAGCCGATGGGCGCGGAAACCGATGCCTACATCACCCTCGATGCCCATGGCGCGATGCGCGCCGCCGGTGGCATCTGCGCCGCGCCGCGCGATCTTGTGCGTTTCGGCGAGATGATCCGGCGCCGCGGCGTGGTCGATGGACGGCAGGTGGTGCCGGGCACATGGATCGACGACATCAACGAGAACGGCAGCGCCGAAGGATGGGCGCGTGGCGACTTCGCTGATCTTTTCCCCGGCGGGCACTATCGCAGCAAGTTCTACCAGATCGACCGCAAGCGACAGACGCTCGCCTGCCTCGGCATCCATGGCCAGTACATCTACATCGATCCGCCGTCGGAGACCGTCATCGTCCGCGTCGGCTCGGATCACACGCCGCTCGACATCCCGGCGACACAGACATGGCGGCGTTCGTTCGACGCCATCGCGGCGTATTTTTCATGAGTCAGGATAACGCTCAGGAGCGCGAAGCCATCGCCGGACATTTAGCTGGACTGCATGGAATTCCGTTGGCTGCGACAACGCAGTCGAGCATGGTTGTTGTTCTCTGGACTACGGGCGAACATAATCGATAACCCTTATCGCGGCGCAGGAGTGTATAATGGTCATATTGAATCAAACCCGTACTTATTGCTGTTTCCTGTTTGCTTTCGTGTTGAGTGCACTCCTCGCACAACCTTTGTCGCCTGCTTTTGCCCAGCAGCCACCCGCAGAGACACTTTTCCGCAATGTCCGCGTGCTGGATGTGACCAGCGGCCGTCTCGGCTCGCCTACCAACGTCGTGGTCCGCGGCAACACGATCGCCGCCATTGCATCGTCCGCGAACGCGGGCTCCGGCGCCAAGATCATTGACGGCAACGGCCGCACATTGATGCCGGGCCTGATCGATGTGCACGTTCACATGACGTTCGGGGCGCTTTCGCTGAGCAATCTCTACGATCCAAAAACGACGCCCGAGCAACTTGGCGCCGCGACAGCGAAATCGGCGAACGAAATGCTGCTCCGTGGCTTCACAGCCGTGCGCGACATGGGCGGGCCGATCTTTCCGCTCAAGCGCGCCATCGACAGCGGCAAGATTCAAGGCCCGCGCATCTGGCCATCGGGAGCGGTCATTTCGCAAACCTCTGGCCACGGCGACTTCCGCACGCCGGACGAGCGTTCACGCCGCTTCTTCGGCAAGCCTTCCCGCGCCGAGGAGGAAGGTGCGACCTTCATCGCCGATGGCCGCGACGAGGTCCTGACCGCGACGCGCGAAAATCTCAGAATGGGCGCAAGCCAGATCAAGATCATGGCCGGCGGCGGCACGTCGTCGGCTTACGATCCAATCGACGTCACGCAGTATACGCTCGACGAGATGAAGGCGGCTGTCGATGCGGCCTCGGACTGGAACACCTATGTCACGGTCCACGCTTACACGCCCCGCGCTGTCCAGCGGGCAGTCGCGGCGGGCGTCAAGTGCATCGAGCACGGACAATTGCTCGACGAGCCGACCATCAAGCTGTTGGCCCAGAAAGGCGTCTGGCTGAGCGCGCAGAACCTTATCCCGAATACGCCGAGCATGACTGAGGAGCGGCGCGCCAAGCGCAAGGGCGTCCTTGAAGGCAATGCCCATATGTTGCCGCTGGCCAAGAAATATCATGTCAAGCTCGCGTGGGGCACGGATATTCTGTTCGAGCCCGAACTCAACGCCGAACAGAACCGTCTGATCCTGCCGCTGAAGCAATGGTTCACCCCTGCCGAGATTCTTCGGCTGGTCACCCACGACAACGCCCAACTTCTCGCGCTCAGCGGCCCGCGCTCGCCCTATCAGGGCAAGCTCGGTGTGGTCGAAGTCGGAGCACTCGCGGATCTCCTTCTTGTCGAGGGAAATCCGCTCACGAATATCGACCTCCTCGCCGACCCGCAGAAGAACTTTACGGTCATCATGAAAGACGGCGTGATCTACAAGGGCGGTTCGTAACCGAACTCAATTCATCGCCACGATACCGGCATTGAGTGTCGTGGCGTAGGCTACCCAAGCGAGATACGGCACCAGCAACCAGGCCGCGGGGCGATCGACCCGCGCACTCGCGGCCATGGTCATAGCGATCGCGATCAGCAGCACCGCGATCACGATCAGCGCTGCGACAACGGCATGGGCGCCGAAGAAAATCGGCGACCATGCCGCGTTCAACACCAGTTGCATCATGAAATAGTTCACCGCCCTGCTCCGCTGCGGCGATGGCGGGACCTTGTCCCACAGCCGCCACAGCGCGATCGCCATCAGCACATACAGAATCGTCCAGACGACTGGAAACACCACCGCCGGCGGCGTCCACGCCGGTTTCGCCAGCGCGGCATACCATGTCGCGATCTGCGGACGGGTGGAGATCGATTCGAGAAAACCAACGGCGAGACACAGAAGCAAACAAAGCAGCAGGCGGCCGGCGGATTTCAAAGTCATGATGCCTCACGAACAAAGATCATGAATTTTTCAGCTGGCGATTGCCCCGACCAGCAACGGGCTCACAGCGTTGGCCAGCATGAGCACCCAATCGGAGCGCAGCGCCCCATAGGCGATCCATAGCAAGAGGCCGACGCCGAGCGCGGAGAATGTGCCGATCGAAATGTCGTGCGTCGCACCGCGCGCCGATGCCTTCTTGAGTTGGGGAATATAAGACAGGCTCGTGAGCCCCACGGCGACGAGACCCAGGCCGGACACGAGATGATCGAACATTCCGGTCAACGGCGCGCCGTCGTCAATCGTTCCCGCTAACGTCCCAGCTTTTCCATTTCGGGGAACGGCGCGAAGGTCACATTCTCGCAGATATCCTTGCCCTCCTCGATCAATCGATCGAGACGGCCATCGACGTAAAGCGCGGCGCGAACACGCGCGGCGCCGATGCGTCCGTCCGGCTCGCGCGTGCTGTAGCGCAGACACGTGACATAGCGCAGCCGCCCGCCCACGGTGCGCTGAACGGGCTCGGCGATCATCGCACCGCGCACACTGCCCGGGTCGTTCAGATAGGTGCGCAGAAACGCCAGCAATTCAGGACGATAATTGTTCGGATAAGGCTGACTATCGATGCCGCGGTCAGCCGTATAGCTCAGACTGTCGTTGTTGCTGGTCGCACACGCCGCCAACAACAATGCCAGCGCGATGGCTGCTGCCGCCCTGCCCTTCATTCGTATCCACCCACTGTCGCCAATTTACCACTCGCCTCCCGGAAGTCCGCGCTCCGCCCGGCCGCAGACATTGTGGCATTGACAAGGCAGGCGCCGAACGATTGATTGCCGACACGGCACAGGTGCCGGCGCGAGCCGGCTAATAGGGAATTCGGTGCCGCCGCAACCGGCGTTCTGCATTTTGCATGGATGCCCGGCTGCAGCAAAGCCGAAGCTGCCCCCGCAACTGTCAGCGGTGAGCCGTTGTCCACAATGCCACTGAGCATCCGCTCGGGAAGGCGGACAACGGCGGCGATCCGCGAGCCAGGAGACCTGCCTGTACCGGTCATCCTTCCGGCGCACGGGGCGTGCGATGGAGCGGCGTTTCCGCAGCGGTGACACGACCCAACCGTTGCGGAGAACAGGCAGATGCCCCGTTTCCCCACTTTCGGATTGTCGGATGCTCATCGCGGTGAGCCCAACGCGGCAATACGTGTGGACACTGGCTCGACCTCTCCGCGATCGACAGCATCGACGGAGACCAGATTGACCAGTTCTTTCCATCAGCCCCTTTCGCGACTGATTTCGCCGGCGTTGTTCGCAGCATTGCTCGCGAGCACGGCTGCAACCGTGCCAACGCCCGCGCACAGCCAGGAAGCAGCACTGCCGCCGGTCAATGTCGATTCGAGCCGCCTGTACGGCGGCATCGTCGGCGCGGCGACCAGCATCATCACCGCCGAGGACATTGCCCGCTCCCCGGGCCAGACTGTGCAGGATGTGCTCGCCACCGTTCCGGGCGTTCAGTTGCAGTCGCTCTACGGCGCGACCAACGGCGTCGGCACCACGGTCGACGTGCGCGGCTTCGGCGCGTTCGCCAGTTCGAATACGCTGATCCTGATCAACGGCCGCCGGGTCAACGACCTCGACATGGCCGGCGTTGATCTGTCGACCATTCCGCTGCAGTCGATCGAGCGCATCGAGGTGACGCGCGGCAACAGCGGCGCGGTGCTGTACGGCGACAACGCCATCGGCGGCGTCATCAACATCGTCACCAAAACCGGCGCGGGCGCCGGCAAGCCGATCACCATGCGCGCGGAAGCTGGCGTCGGCTCGTTCAACCAGCGATTCGGCAACGTCTCGGCGACGACCAATTACGGCCCGTGGTCGTCCTCGGTGTTCGCCAACATCATCCATTCGGATGGCTACCGGAAGAACAACGAACTCGACCAGCGCAACGCCGTTGGCGAGGTGCGCTACACGACCTCCGATTTCAGCGCCTTCCTGAACATGTCCGCCGACGATCAGCGTCTCGGCCTGCCCGGCGGCCGTGCCGTCACCGCGACCAAGAACGAACTCGTCACCGATCCGCGCGGCGCCACCACGCCGCTCGACTATGGAAAAAAGCAGGGTCTCAACGTCACCGCCGGATTCACCAAGGCATTGTGGAGCGGCGCTGAGCTGATCGTCGATGGCGGCGTACGCGACAAGCGCCAGCAGGCCGGTTACTTCAGCCCGTTCGCCGAGAACTACGTCGACAGCACGTTGCAGACCTGGTCGATCACGCCGCGGCTCAGCATCAAGAACGATATGTTCGGCCTGAAATCGAACATCCTGACCGGCATCGACTATTACGACGCGACCTACGATTCGACCCGCAGCATGTTCAAGTCGCTGCCGCCGAGCCATGTCTACAATCTCGGGCAGCAGACGGCGGCGGTCTACTGGCAGCAGACCCTCGGCATCCTGCCGACCACCGACTTCTCCTATGGCGGTCGCCTGCAGCACACCCACATCACCGCGCGGGACAATTACGATCCCACGGCGCCGCGTTCCGCCTTCACCGATGCGCAGGACCTTCCGCTCGACCAGAACGAATGGCAGCACGCGCTGCATGTCGGTCTGGAGCATCGCTTCAACGACACCTTCTCGGTGTTCGCCCGCGCCGCGCGCGCCTTCCGCACACCGAACGTGGACGAGCGCGTCGGCGCCGGTCCGCAGTTCGACCCGTTCTTCACCGCGATCTCGAGCAACTTCCAGCTCAAGACGCAGACGTCATATGACGTCGAGGGCGGCTTCCGCATTCGCAGCGGCAGCTTCGCGCTGCAGACCAGCGTCTATGACATGCACCTGGAGAACGAGATCCATTACGATCCGTTCAAGGGCTACAACCTCAACCTCGATCCGACGCACCGCTACGGCACCGAGACATCGGCATCGCTGGGGCTGACGGACAGTCTTCGCATCCGCGGCAGCCTCGCCTATACCCGCGCCGTGTTCGAGGACGGACCGTTCAGGGGCAAGGACGTCCCGCTGGTCTCGCCGCTCAGCGGCAGCGCCGGCCTGTCGTGGGACATCTGGCAGAAGTATCTGACGTTCGACGGCACTGTGCGCTTCTGGAGCGCGCGACGGATGGATAACGACCAGAACAACACCCAGTCGCTTATTCCCGCCAACGCCACGCTGGACCTCAAGCTCGGCGGCGAGATCGACCGCTTCTTCTGGTCGATCAGCGTCAACAACCTGTTCGACGTGTTCTATTACGACTACGCGATTGCCAGCCAGTTCACGCCCGGCAATTTCAGTGCCTACCCTCTGCCCGGCCGAACCTACATGCTCAAGGCCGGCATGACGTTCTGACGAAAAAGCTCGGCCCGCGGCAGCTGGAGCTGTATCGCGGGCCGGCCTTCCCTCCGTCGTCACGTGTCGCGGGGGCGTTGCAAACGTGACGCGGAATGGCTTCAGATCTTCTTCTTGACGATCACGGTGCGATGACCCGGGGTCATCACGACCTTCTTCTTCACCACATGGCGGTGATACGGCGCGACCACCACCTTCTTCTTCACCACGACGTGGCGATGCGCGCGGTGGTGACGATGCTTCTTGATCACCACCACCTTGTTGTTGGCGTTGGCGAACGAATGGGCGATCGGCGCATGGCCGCTCTTGATGACGACCGTGCCGGCCATCGCGGGCGCAGCAAGCAGCGAACCGGCAAGCACCGCAGCGGAAATTGTCTTGAACAACATCGTCGTCTCCTGTGTCTGTTCGATCGATCGCGTCAGTGACCGGAATGGCCGGGACCGATCGATCATGGAGACGATCCTGACGCCTGCTGGCTGAACCCGATCTGAAGTCCGCTGATGGCTTGCGTTCATCTGGATGACATTTTGGTCATCCTGCCGCAGGTCGGGTCGCGAAATAAAATTTCATTTCCTGGAGATTTGATACCGGGACTTTTTGAACCTTCCCGGTGTTCAAGCCGACAGTCCCGGATAGAATTCGGACTGGTTCGACAGGAGAACGCCATGATCCACCGTATCAGGTTGACGATCCTTGCTGCTGTCGTTGCTGCCTTCGCGGCAGCCCCGACACTGAACAACGCCTTCGCCGCCGGCTCCGACGAGCCTTCACCACCGGCATCAAGCAGCAAGTCGAAGGACACCAAGAAGTCGAAGAAGTCCGACAAGCGGTCGAGCGTCGACGATCCGAAATTCCTGCAGGACTATCGCGCCGCCTACGCGACGATCTACGAGCGCCACGATTACGCAAACGCCATCGATCAGCTCAAGGCGCTTGGCCAGGATGACCGCGCCGATGTCGCCAACCTGATCGGCTATTCCTATCGCAAGCTCGGCAACTATCAGCTCTCGAGCCTGTGGTACGAGCGCGCGCTGAAGGCCGATCCGAACCACGTGCGCACCTGGCAGTATTACGGCCTGTGGCAGGTCGAACAGGGCAACCGCCAGCAGGCGCAGTATCACCTCAACAAGCTCGCGCAACTGGCCGGCACCGACAGCGAGGAGTACCGCTCACTCGCGCAGGCCATCGCCACCGGCCACACCACCTACTGAGCCATTCGACATCGTCACAAGCCGGCGTCCCCGATGCGCCGGCTTTGTTGCGTCTTAACGCTGTCGCACGCTCCTTTCGCAGGGCGGAATTAACCAGTGTCGTGCCTCGACAAGGGCGGCTAAGGTCTATAGACGATCTCCGCGCTGCCGGCCTGCCGGCAACCACGACGCAGTGAAGCAATCCGCCGATGAGTACCGCCCGCAAATATCAACGCATCGCTTTCGTGGCGAGCCAGAGTGACGAAGCGCAACAGGCGCTGAAACAACTCGTGGCGGAATTCGGCAACACCGAGCCCGATCAGGCCGATGTCATCGTTGCGCTCGGCGGCGACGGCCTGATGCTGCAGACGCTGCACCGCTACATGCGTTCGGGCAAACCGATCTACGGCATGCATCGCGGCACTGTCGGCTTCCTGATGAACGAGTTCAGCACGCATTCCCTGCCCGACCGGCTGGAGGCTGCCAAGCTCACCGTGATCAATCCGCTTCTGATGCGCGCGACCGATGTGAACGGTGACGTCCACATTTACCACGCGATCAACGAAGTATCGTTGTTCCGCCAGACCCATCAGGCGGCACGGCTGCGCATCCTGGTCGATGAGCGCGAACGGATGGCGGAGCTTGTCGCCGACGGCGTGCTGGTGGCGACGCCGGCGGGCTCGACCGCCTACAATCTTTCGGCGCAGGGGCCGATCCTGCCGATCAACGCTGCGCTGCTTGCGCTGACGCCGATCAGCGCCTTCCGGCCGCGGCGCTGGCGCGGCGCGCTGCTGCCCAACACCGCGTTCGTGGTGATCGAAGTGCTCGAGGGCGACAAGCGCCCTGTCGCGGCCGTCGCAGATCACGACGAGGCCCGCGACGTGCGCCGGGTCGAGATCCTCACCGACCGGACGATCTCGATCCGGATGCTGTTCGACCCCGGCCACAGCCTGGAAGAGCGAATCCTGAGCGAGCAGTTCGGATTCTGATCGAGCCGAGCACGGCGACAACAGCGATAAAACGACGATATTTGAAGTCCTTAGCAGCGCATTTTCACGTATCGCTAAGGATAACCATTCGTTAACGGCGGCCGCCTATAGTTAACGCCAGGTATATTCCGCCGGCCGGCCAATCCATGTTTCGCATCGATTTCAACAAGCTGCGATTCCTTGTGTGCGATGACAATCCGCACATGCGACGCATTTTGCGGACGTTGCTCCATTCGTTCGGCGCGCGCGAAGTCTATGAGGCCGAAGACGGCGCCACCGCGCTCGAAATGTACGGCCACTACGTGCCCGACATCGTCATCACCGACTGGGCCATGCCGATTTTCGACGGCATCGAGCTCGCGCAGATGATCCGTCAGCCCGAGGGCATCGGCAGCCCGTTCGCGCCGATCATCATGCTCACTGGACATTCGGAAAAGCGGCGCGTGATGTATGCGCGCGACGCCGGCGTCACTGAATTCCTCGCCAAGCCGATTTCGGCGAAGGGTCTCTATCAGCGGATCATGAACGTGGTCACCAACCCGCGCCCGTTCATCCGGACCAAGAACTATTTCGGCCCCGACCGCCGCCGCAACACGACCAACAACTACATCGGTCCGGAACGCCGCCGCGCCGGCGCCAAACCCGACATCGTCGAGCATCCGGCGCTGCTCGACAAAGTCCGCATAGGAAGCTGAAGCATCATGGCAAAACAGAAGCTTCCTCCGGTCAAGGTCGAAACCTTCGACGAATACCAGGTCATCACGCCGCCGAATCCCCTGCGCCGCGCCGTGAAGCGCGTCGACGAGCGCGACATGGACGATCCGGTGGCACGCGCCGAACAGGCGCTTGCCGAAATGTCCCACGAGTTCAAATCGTGGATGGCGGAAGAGTGCGAGCGGCTCGCGAGCGCCCATGCTGCGATCCTGCGCGACGGTTTCACCGGCCCGGCGCGCGAAGAACTGTTTCGCGCCGCGCACGACATCAAGGGCGGCGCCGCGACCTTCGGCTATGCCGCCGCGGGCGCGACCGCAGAAAGCCTGTGCCGCATCATCGAGCACGCGCCGGACCTCGAGAAAGTGCCGGCTGAACTCATCACCCACCACATCAATGCGATTCAGGCGATCGTTCGCGAACAGACGCGGCCCGACAAGGTCGAGACTGCCGAACAACTGAGCCAGCGCCTGCGCGCCGTCGCGGACGAATACCTCATCCACGTCAATCGCGACCGGCCCGAGCATCTCGAAGCGGTGACGGCGCCAAGCATCGTGCCGGGCGATTAGAGCCATTCAAACTGGCGCGGTAACGAGACGAGTCATTGCCGGGCATAGCCGTTCGAAGAACGGCGTCGCTTCCGCTCGCCTATGACCCGGCAATCCATCATCTAAAAAGATTCGTTGATGGATGCCCGGGTCAAGCTCGGGCATGACAATTGGGTGTAATCGCGTTACGCCGCTATCAGATGGCGATGATCGTCGAGATCCTGCGGGATCAGCGCGATATCGTCGTAGGCGGCATCGTAGCCATAGTCATCGACGATCTCCTCGACATCCGATTCCGCCGTCGAACAGGACAGCCGCGCCACGAAATCATCGGCGAGCAATTGATCGTTTTCGTCCGCGAGTTCGTCGCAGAACAGCCGCGCTTCCTCGCGTGCGGACTCGGTCGCAAACCGGCGCAGCAGGATTAGCAGCGCATCACTCGCCTGCCCTGTTCCGGTTTCGCAATGGGTCAGCACGCGCTCGACCATGCGGCGGCGAAGCCGTGCCGCGCCACCGACAGTGCCGACGAAGCCGACTTCGTGGCTCGCTTCCAGCGCCGCCCGGAACGCCGGAAACGTCGTTTCCGGCAATCCCGCCTTGGCGAGCAGGGCATTGAGGCTCGAACCGCCGCGATCGTAAACCAGCGCAGCGACGCGCCGTGGCGGCAGGCAGGACAATTCGGCCAGCGCGGCCTCGAACAGTTCCATGTTGCCGGACAACAGCGCGCGCAGGATCAGGCCGGTGTTGAGCTGGCCGGCGGCCCGCAGATGCCGCACCAGCGCCGCCATCTCTTCGCCGCGCGTCCGCGCCGCGACGTTGACCGTTGCACGTTCGCGAGCCTCGACGGCCAGCCGCTCGGCACGATCCGGCGACAACCATTCACGCGCGACAACAAACTGCGCCAGCGTGGCCGAGAGTTTTTCCACCAGCGTCAGCCGCGTTGCCGCCGGCAGATCATCGAGCGCCAGCAGCGCTTCGCGGATCGCGGCAAGATGACCGTGACGCTCGACAATGCGATCGAGCGAGAACGGCGCCAGCGCCGCAGCTGGATTTTCGATCAGTTCGAGCGTCGCGGCGGGCGAGCCGACCTCTGCGATAGCCGCGCTGATCGCCACCGGCAGCCCGGCGCGGCGCGCGATGGCGCACTGGGTTTCGGAATTGCCGGTCGCGACGATATCGACGAGATCGGCATCGATCAGCAGCGGGGAGAATTCGAGAATGGGCAGCGCCACCGACGCCTGATCACCTGCGAGCGCGGCGATGATCGCGGGCGGCGCATCGGGTGTGCGGCAGAACACTTCGGCCATCGCCTGGCGAACCAGCGGCGACGGATCGTCGAGCAGCATCAGCAGCGCGCCCTCGGCTGCTGCCCGATCGTCCTCCGACAAATCGGAAATCAGCCACGCCCGAGCCAAGGCCCGTGTCGCCTCTGCACGCTCGCCCGCTGACGCGGTACGAACCCAACTAATGAACTGCCGAACGATCATGGGTGTTCCGGCTTACGCAACTGGCCAAGGCACCGCGACGCGATGCCACTGTCAGAAATCGTAAACCATGACACTTAAGAAACGGTTCACCATAACCGGCTGGGCTCGTTGAGGTTTCGTTAACCTCGCGCCCTCGCCTAGCCGCTATAGGCGCCGGTCGGATCGCTGAACAGATTGAACGGCGCCTGCCCGGTCGCGGTGCTGGTGGTCGTCGCATTGGGCGAGTGCGTATTGCTCCACAACGACTGCACCGCCGGCGACACCGGTTCGCTGCGGCTGCCTGCCTGGAACAGCGAGCGGAACATCTGATCCTGCTGACCCTGTAGCGCCGCGACGCGATCAGTTGCAGCCTGCGTCGGCTGCGGAAAATACGCCAGATAGGTTTCGGTGTTCGGCGCACGCAGCGACACCGGTCCCGATGCGGGATCAACGCCCGCGCTCGCCATCGCGGTGCGCGTCATCGACGAATTCGCGGCAGCCGCATAGCGCGAAGTCAGCACCGAATAGACCTGCGACACGCTGCGCGGACTGCCGTCGCGATCGTAGAAGATCGGCCGATTGGCCGCGGCTGCCGCTGGGAAAAATGCCGGAGCCGATGCGCTGGGATTGCTCTGCGCGCTGGTGATCAGCCGCGCCGCGCCGTTCACGCCCATAAAGTGCGCGATGTAGAGTTCGCCATCGGTCGGGCGACGGCCAAGCTCGCCGGTCAGCTTGAAGCTATTGGACTGCGTCAGCACGCCGGCCATCGCCGCGTTGGCGGCGGGATCGTCACGCAGCTTCAGGATTTCAGCGCGCGCCGCGGGATCATCGACGGAATACCGACCCGAAGCCGATTTCGAGATCGCGTTGGCGTATTGGCCATAGCCAAATGCGGCACCCGCTTCCTTCACGGTGCCGAGCCAGGTCTGCTCGATGAACTGATAAAGCCCGCGCGCCGACGAGGTGGAAGCGGCCGCGCTGGGGTTGAGATTGGATTCGATCTTCGCCGCCGACACCAGATACTCGAAGCTCGCGCCGGTCGCCGCAGCGGCCTGCCGAATCGTGCCTGCGAGTTTGGCGCGAACCGAATCGAGTCCGGCCGCGATGCTGTCGATTGCCATGTGTCCCGCTCCCCGGTGACACGCGAATTCAGGGCGAGCGTCTCCCAACGCCCGCAGGCCTCCCAGCCTGAGGCCCAAGGTGCGACCGTTATGGTTAATGGAGGGTTAACGCGTCAGAAGCGCTTATCGTCTCAAGAAGGGCGGCTCACAAGATGTCATCACCGGGCCTGTCCCGGTGATCCCGATCAGGCAGGCACCGTGCCTAAGCCAGATGCCCGGGACACAGGCGAGTGGAAGCGACGCCGTTCTTCGAACGGCTATGCCCGGGCATGACAACTACGTCTACCGATAAACCTTCGCCGGATCGAAGGTCTTCTCTGCATCGACGAACGATAGCGTCGTCGCGCCGTCCTTGCCCGTCACCGCGCGGTAGAAGCACGAGCGGCGGCCGGTGTGGCAGGCGCCGCCGATCTGCTCGACCTTGATCCATACCGCGTCCTGGTCGCAGTCCATCCGCATCTCGATCACGCGCTGGGTATGGCCCGAGCTTTCGCCTTTGCGCCACAGCGCCTTGCGCGAGCGGCTGTAGTACCAGCCCTCGCCGGTCGCGATGGTCTTGCGCAGCGCCTCGTCGTTCATGTGGGCAACCATCAGCACGTCGCCGGTCGCAACATCGGTCGCAACGCAGGTGACGAGGCCGGCGGCGTCGAATTTCGGGCTGAAGGTCAGCCCTTCCTCAAGGTCGTGGGAGTGAGTGCTCACGGCAAATGACTTTCGCAAAAAAGGCGCGCGGGCTCTTGGTAAAGAAACGGCGCGCCGTTCCTAGAGCTTTTTCGCTTCTGATGGAATCAGAAGCGAGAAAGGCTCTCGGTCTTTTCGACGCGCTTTCTTCACGCGAACCGGTATCCACTTCGCTCGAGAACGCTTTGCTCAAGCGCCGGGCGCGCGCACCATGGAGAGGAAACGGGCCTGCTCTTCCGGAAAATCGCGGAAGACGCCGGAGAAGCGCGAGGTGATGGTCTTGGCGCCCTGCTTGGCGATGCCGCGCACCGACATGCAGGTATGCTCGGCCTCGATCAATACCGCGACACCACGCGGCTGCAGGATCGCGTCGATCGCGCCCGCGATCTGCGCGGTGAGATGCTCCTGCGTCTGCAGGCGATGGGCGAAAATGTCGACCAGACGCGCCAGCTTCGACAGGCCCACCACCCGCTCGACCGGCGTATAGGCGATATGCGCCTTGCCGTAGAACGGCATGACGTGATGCTCGCAATGGGAGTGGAAGCTGATATCGCGTACCAGCACGAAATCGTCGTAGCCGGCGGTCTCGCCGAAGGTGCGGTTCAGCACCTCGGCCGGGCACAGATGATAGCCCTGGAACAATTCGTCATAGGCCTCGACCACCCGGCGCGGGGTATCGAGCAGGCCTTCACGGGCCGGGTCCTCGCCGATGTAGGACAGCAGCGTCTTGACCGCGGCCTCGGCCTCCTCCCGCGACGGACGCGGCAGATCGGCCCGGACGGCAGGCGACTGAAATTCGGAAACAGGAATCTCGGAAGGTTTTTCGGGGGTTTTACCGCCCCGCAAGGGCTTGATCACAGCGTCCATTCGGCTCTCCGTTCGACCGGCTTTCTACCATAAAGCCGGAGTGTCACCGGCCGCCGCGGCGGCTCATCTGGCCGCCGGACGCCTCACCCGTCTGGCCCCGGCCCCGGATCGGCTGTTACGTTCCGGTGACCACGCCCAAAGGCGGGTTTATTCGTGTGCAACCCGGATTATATAGGTTGTGACGGTTGGCCGCCAAGGGCGCCAACGCAGGGGTTTTATGCAACGCCATGCTGAACGACATCTATAATAAGCGGATCATCGAGCTGGCGGGCAATATTCCAAGGCTGGGCCGGCTCTCCGATCCGGACGCCTCGGCGACTGCCCATTCCAAGCTGTGCGGCTCCACGGTCAAGATCGACCTCAAGATGGATGCCGGCGTGGTCACCGACTTCGCCCACGATGTGAAGGCCTGCGCCCTCGGACAGGCGTCATCGTCGATCATGGCGAGCCACGTCGTCGGCTCGAACGCCGCCGAGTTGCGCGAACTACGCGAAATCGTCCGCAAGATGCTGAAGGAAAACGGCGCGCCGCCGGAAGGCAAATGGGCCGATATCGCCCTGCTCGAGCCGGTGCGCGATTATAAGGCGCGCCACGCCTCGACCATGCTGACCTTTGACGCGGTGGTCGACGCCATCGGCCAGATCGAAGCCAGGGACAAGGCGAAGGCCGGCGCGCTGGCGGAGTCGTAACCGGTCCTGTTTCGCATCAACTGAGCATCACCAGCTTTTTGTCATGCCCGGGCTTGTCCCGGGCATCTCGCTTAGGGATGCACTGTGCCACGTGAATCGAGATGGCCGGGACAAGCCCGGCCATGACAGAAGAATAAGGACTGAAGCTGCGCGTCACTGCGCCGCGGTTGCGCCGCCGGTCGATGGCTGGGCATCGGCGGTCTTGGTCGCCTTGGTCACGGCCGGCGATGCGGCTTCTGGCGCCCCGCTGTTCAGACGATCCTGTATCGGCTTGGCGTCGGAGACAGCCACGACATCGGCCATCGTTCCCGAACGCATCGGTGCCGCGGCCACCGCGTCGTCGCGCAGGATATGGGTCTGCCGCAATTCGACCGGCGTCAGTTCATGCAGCGGTTCCCATGGCGGCACGCTCAAGGCGAGCGAAAGGAGATCGCCCGACCCGCCCATGTCGAAGGTGAACTTGGCGAGGCTGCCGATATCGTGCTGCACGATAGTGAGATCCTGCGCCGTGTAGCTCGCCGCCTTGGCGTTGTCGGCACGATCGCCCATCCAGATCTGGTGGACACGCACATGCGCGCCCGGCGGCACATAGCGGGTCTGGCCGGCCAGCAGCAGGAACACGCACATCGATTCACAATAGGCGTCCGGCACCACTTCGCGCTCGGGGCCGTTGTTCCCGTCATGCTCGACCACCGCACCGACGGTTGTGTGGATGCCGAGTTCGCGCCAGCGCCGGCCGAGCGTGATGGCATCGAGCACCGAACCG
This sequence comes from Afipia sp., assembly GCA_044464625.1. Taxonomy (GTDB): domain Bacteria; phylum Pseudomonadota; class Alphaproteobacteria; order Rhizobiales; family Xanthobacteraceae; genus Afipia. The sequence continues at coordinate 47,933 of JBIQLC010000012.1, forward strand.
CCGCTTGAATCGAGCACGACAGTCGCACCCGTCACCTTGCGCTGCTTGGCGAAGGCCGTGAACTGCTTGGGCGTATCGTTGGTGACGACGCCGACCGCGGAAATCCAGTCGCGGCAATCCGGCTCGCAGGCATCCTGCCGCGCCGCGTACCACGTGAAGGTCATGGGAAGTTTGCGCTGTTCCAGCGTCGGGGCAACGGATTGCGCGTCACCGGCCAGGGCGAACCCTGGCAGGGCCAGAAAAAAAGCGGCAGCGCATGTGCGCGCCAAGCCGCTGATGATCGGCGACCCCACGATATTCAAGCCGGTTCCTTCCCACCCTTTCAGGGTAATGGCGACGGTCCCAGTCCGCGCAACGATTCTGTCACGCGGCCTTTAGAAAACCGTAACGGTGCTGCGGATTTGCGTCTATTCCACTTTTGCTGCATCGCCCTCAAAAGCATGCGATTGTTGTCGGGTGTGGCGTGAAAGCAAGTTAAGTTCCTGCCTCGGAACTAGACGCATTCCGCTTGGAGCCACTCCAGAGAGTGAGATGAAGCTGTCGACGCCCTGCCCGCATTGTGGAACCACGTTGACGCACCTGCCGCGCAATGCAGGGCGCGGCATGATCTGGATCTATCGTCATACCCTGTCGCCGCTGATCGGATTCAACTGCCGTCATCTGCCGACCTGCTCGGCCTATGGCGACGAAGCGATCGGCCGTTTCGGACTGTGGGTCGGCGGCTGGATGACGCTCGCGCGGTTGCTGCGCTGCCAGCCATGGGGCACCTCGGGCATCGACAACGTGCCCGAGCAAGCGCCCGCGAACGCACGCTGGTATCTGCCTTGGCGTTACGCGCGCTGGCGCGGCGTCAACGACGGTTCGGTCAATTGATGCCGCTACGCGGGCGCGTCAGCACGATCAGCAGCACAGTGAAGGCGATTGCTACGGCACCCGCGATGTTCATCGAATCGAACGCCTCTCGGGCATAGAACATCGCGCCGAGCGCCGAGCCGAGGCCCTGCCCGATATACAGCACCGAGGTGTTGAGCGAGACCGATGCGCTAGCGAGCGTCGGCGCGGCCGCCATCAGGCGCACCTGCTGCATCGAATTGGCGGCAGCGAAGCCGAAGCCCCAGAACAGCATTGCGACGATCATCGCCATCAACGCGCCGGAGCCAAGCGCCCATCCGGCGATGCCGATCAGGATCGAGAACGAGAACGTCAGCGACGTCTTCCACGCGCCCCATGTATCGACGACGCGGCTCGCCAGCACGTTGCCGATGAATCCCATCACGCCATAGATCGCGAACAGCAGCGCGACCGCTTCCGGCCCCGCGCCGACCTGATGCTGCACCAAGGGGCCCATGAATGTGAAGATGATGAACTGGCTGCCCATCTGCATGGTGGTGATCAGCAGCAGCATGAGCACCAGCGGATTGCCGCCGAGCGCACCCCAGGTTTTGAGATCGACGCGCACGCCAGCGATGCCGCGCGGCAATCGCCACGCCGTCAGAACGAAGGCGATGAAGGCGATCAACGCGATGGCGGCATAGGCCATGCGCCACCCCAGATGACTCGCCACATATGTCACTGTCGGCAATCCGGCCGCAGCCGCGAGCGACCAGCCGAGGAAAACGTAGGTCATCGTGCTGCCGCGCCGCTCCGGCGGCACCATGACCGACGCAAGACTCGCAGCCTGCGGCGTGAACAGCGCAACCACCGCCAGCATCACCAGCCGCAATCCCAGCAGCGTGCGATAGTCCGGCGCCAGGGCCGAGGCGACATGGGTCAGCGACGTGAACAGCATCGCGCCTGCGAGCAGCGGCCTGCGATCGAAGCGGCTGGTCAGCCACGCCGTCGCCGGCGACGCGATGCACAGCACGATGGCGCCGAAGGTGATCAGCAATCCGGCATCGCGGATGGTGGCATCGAGGCCGTCGGCAAGTTGCGGCAGCATGCCAGCCGGCGCGAGCACGCTCACGCCGGTCACGATATTGCCGATCATCAGGGACGTAACAGCGAAGCGTTTCATGGGGATGTGTTGTATGGATCAGCACCTTACATGCAACTGCATGAAAATGCAATAGTGTGTTGCAAGGGGTGATGGAAGAGCAGGATGAACCTCTACCTCGGATGTCATCACCGGGCTTGTCCCGGTGATCCCGTTCAGGCGAGCACTGCGCGTCCCTAAGCGGGATGGCCGGAATAAATCCGGCCATGACATCGAAGATTCATTAGAGCAGTAGCCAAGCTATATCTCACCCTGTTGCCTTGCCCGATAGGCCCGCGTCTTCTCGCGATTGCCGCACAGGGCCGACACGCACCAGCGCCGCGTCCCCGGTTTCGAGCGATCATAGAACACGCGTTGGCACTCATCGGACGCACACATCTTCAGCCGGCCAAGCGTGCCGTTATCAAAGCCACGGAGCAACTCGGCCACGACGACCGAAAGGCCCGACAGCGCGTCCTTGCGCGCGCCACGAAGGATCATGGTGCGATCCGTCGCCTCCGCGATCATTGGAAATTTTTCCATCGTCCGATTGAGTGCGCGTAGAGTTTCCTTATCTCCCCGCGCCTCCGGCTCGCGTTGCAAGTACGTACGCAGCGCTGTCCGCAATTCCAGCGCCTCGGCCAGCATCGATGCTGTGACCTTGCCGCCCGGCGGCAACAGCCTGCGTTCGGTCATCCACGCCGCAAGATCACTTGCGCTTGCCAGTTCATCGCCCTGCGGATGCTGGACGCCGTAATGGGTGAAATGGCGCAGGTCCAGCGTGTTGGCGAAATCGTAGAGATTGGCCAACTGATCCGGAACCTTGAACTTGCGCGAGGCTTTCGACATCGACACCAGTAAAGCACTTTTACTGGTTGACAGCAAGCGCGACCCGCCGCATCCTTGCAACATCAGCCGCCAAGGCGCACCGACGCCGGAGAGCACGATGAGCAGCAGCCAGATCGCTTCACCCGCCGGCATTTTCCGAGGCTGGTATGTGGTTGCCGCGGCTTTCACCGTGATGATGGTCGGCTTCGGCTGCGCTTACTCGTTCAGCGCCTTCGTGGAATCGCTGCAGACCGATTTCGGCGCATCGCGCGGCTCGGTGTCGCTGGTGTTCTCGCTCGCCGGCTTTCTCTATTTCGCGCTCGGCATGGTGAGCGGCCCGCTCGCCGACCGCTGGGGATCGCGCCGCCTCGCCTTCGCCGGAATGATCCTGGTCGGGCTGGGCCTCGTTTTCGCCAGCGCCGCGCGCAACCTCACCGAAGTCTATATCGCCTACGGGCTCGGCGTCGGTCTCGGTGTCGGCGCCTCGTATGTGCCCGCCATCGGCGCGGTGCAGCGCTGGTTCGTCAAGCGACGCGGCTTTGCCTCAGGCCTCGCAGTGAGTGGCATCGGCGTCGGCACACTGGTGATGCCGCTGGTCGCGGCATGGCTGATCGCAAGCAGCGGATGGCGCAACGCCTATCTCATCCTCGGCATTCTCGCCGTCATCGTCGGCGCCGGCATGGCGCTGCTGATCGAGAACGACCCGCGTGACCGCGGCCTCGCACCGGACGGCGAACCGATCCAGCCCGATCAGGCATCCGCCCCGCCCTCCGGCGCATCGGTGCGCGAGGCGATCCGCTCGCGGCCGTTCATCGGCCTCTACATCTCATGCCTGATCTGCTCGTTCGGCGTGTTCGTGCCGTTCGTGCATCTCGTGCCCTACGCGATCGATCATGGCGTGACCAAAGCATCGGCGGTGTTTCTGCTCGGCGTGATCGGCATCGGCAGCACTGCCGGACGCTTCTTCCTCGGCGGCCTCGCCGATCGCATGGGCCGCCGCGCCGCGTTGCTCGCGATGTATGGCGGCATGGCGCTCGCGCTGGCGATCTGGGCCATTGCGAGCGGCTTCTGGATGCTTGCGCTGTTCGCCTTCGCCTATGGCGTGTTCTACGGCGGCTGGGTCGCCGTGCTGCCAGCGGTGGTGATGGACTATTTCGGCGGGCGCAATGTCAGCGGCCTGATCGGCATCCTCTACACCAGCGTCGCGCTCGGCACCCTGATCGGGCCGAGCGCCGCCGGATTCGCCTTCGACGTCAGCCACAACTACATGCTGCCGATTCTCGCCAGCATCGCGGCCAATATCGTCGGCGCGGCGATCCTCGCGGCGGTTGCGAAAGCGCCTGCGTAGCATCGCCGCCGTCAAAACCGCCGAAACTGACGTTGCACGGCCCAACGCGGCTGTTATACACCTCCCTACCGCTTACCTGCGCCCGTTCGCAGGAGTGAGCCACAGGAGATGCAGATGTCTGAAGACAACAAGCCTACGTCCGGATTCCAGTTCGGCCTCGCCAACCTCAAAGCCGTCGAATCCGACCAGGTCGCCGTCACCTTCCCCGACGGTGCGAAACGCGAATTTCCCAAAGGCACCACCGGCCTCGATATCGCCAAGGGCATTTCGCCCTCGCTCGCCAAGCGCACCGTGGCGATGGCGCTCGATGGCGTGTTGACCGACCTCGCCGATCCGATCGAGCAGGACGCAAAAATCGAATTCATCAACCGCGACGATCTGCGCGCGCTGGAATTGATCCGGCATGACGCCGCGCACGTCCTCGCCGAAGCGGTGCAGACGCTGTGGCCGGGCACGCAGGTGACCATCGGCCCGGTGATCGAGAACGGATTCTATTACGACTTCTTCCGCAACGAGCCGTTCACGCCGGAAGACTTCGACGCTATCGAAAAGAAGATGCGCGAGATCATTGCGCGCGACAAACCCTTCACCAAGGAAATCTGGACCCGCGACGAAACCAAGAAAGTGTTCGCGGACAAGGGCGAGCTGTTCAAGGTCGAGCTGGTCGATGCGATCCCCGAGGATCAGACCATCCGCATCTACAAGCAGGGCGACTGGTTCGACCTGTGCCGCGGCCCGCACATGACCTCGACCGGCAAGGTCGGCAACGCCTTCAAGCTGATGAAGGTGGCGGGCGCCTATTGGCGCGGCGACAGCAACAATCCGATGCTGACGCGCATCTACGGCACCGCCTTCGCCAGCCAGCAGGAGCTCGACGCCTATCTCAAGCAGCTCGAGGAAGCTGAGAAGCGCGACCATCGCCGCCTCGGCCGCGAGATGGACCTCTTCCATTTCCAGGAGGAAGGCCCCGGCGTGGTGTTTTGGCACGCCAAGGGCTGGACGCTGTTCCAGGCGATCATCGCCTACATGCGCCGCCGTCTCGCCGGTGACTATGACGAAGTCAACGCGCCACAGATGCTCGACAAGTCGCTGTGGGAGACTTCCGGCCACTGGGAGTGGTATCGCGAGAACATGTTCGCGGCGCAGTCCGCCGGCGACGAGGCTGAGGACAAGCGCTGGTTCGCGATCAAGCCGATGAACTGCCCTGGCCATGTACAGATCTTCAAGCACGGCCTCAAGAGCTATCGCGAACTGCCGATCCGCCTCGCCGAGTTCGGCGTCGTTCATCGCTACGAGCCGTCAGGCGCGATGCACGGCCTGCTGCGCGTCCGCGGCTTCACCCAGGACGATGCCCACATCTTCTGCACCGAGGACCAACTCGCGGCGGAATGCATCAAGATCAACGACCTGATCCTGTCGACCTATTCCGACTTCGGCTTCGACGGCGAACTGACGGTCAAGCTCTCGACCCGTCCGGAGAAGCGGGTCGGCTCGGACGCGGCGTGGGATCACGCCGAGAAGATCATGACTGAAGTGCTCGCGCACATCGAGGCGCAGGGCCATAACCGCATCAAGACCTCGATCAATCCGGGCGAAGGCGCGTTCTACGGGCCGAAGTTCGAATACGTGCTGCGCGACGCCATCGGCCGCGAATGGCAATGCGGCACCACGCAGGTCGACTTCAACCTGCCCGAGCGGTTCGGTGCGTTCTACATCGACGATCACTCCAACAAGGTGACGCCGGTGATGGTCCACCGCGCCATCTGCGGATCGCTGGAGCGCTTCACCGGCATCCTGATCGAGCACTATGCCGGCCACTTCCCGCTGTGGCTCGCGCCGCTGCAGGCGGTGGTCACCACCATCACCTCGGACGGCGACGATTACGCCCGCGAAGTGCTGGCGGCGTGCCGCAAGGCGGGACTGCGCGTCGAGATCGACCTGCGCAACGAGAAGATCAACTACAAGGTGCGCGAGCACTCGCTGGCCAAGGTGCCGGCACTTCTCGTGGTCGGCAAGAAGGAAGCCGAAAGCCGCTCGGTGTCGATCCGCCGCCTCGGCAAGGAAGGCCAGACCGTGCTGCCGCTCGACGAAGCGCTGAAGGCGCTGGTCGATGAGGCGACGCCGCCCGACATCAAGCGGGCGCAGTCCGCCTGATCGAGGCACAATCATGAGGGGACCGGCGCGGACATGAGTTCGGGTTTTGACATCCCGCCGGGCACGGTCTCCCTCGCCGACTACGAGATGATCGCACGCGCGCGTCTTGGCGAAGCGGCGTGGAGTTATATCGCCGGCGGCGGCGCCGACGAACTCACCATGCGATGGAATCGCGAAGCCTTCGAGCGCATCCGCCTCGAAGGTCGCGTGCTGCGCGACATGGCGGGCGCCACTACACAGGTCGACCTGCTCGGCATGACGCTGCCGCATCCGATCATGGTCGCGCCGGTCGCGTTCCAGAAGCTCGCGCACCCGGATGGCGAGCTCGCCACCGTGGTCGGCGCATCCGCGCTCGGCGCCGCGATGGTTGTGAGCACGCAGGCAAGCGTCCTCCTCGAAGACATCGCGCGCCATGCCGCCACGCCATTGTGGTTTCAGCTCTACATCCAGCACGATCGCGGCTTCACGCAGGCACTGGCCGAGCGCGCCGCAGCGGCTGGCTATCGCGCCCTCGTCGTCACCGTGGACGCGACAGTCAACGGCGTGCGCAATCGCGAGCAGCGCGCGAGCTTTCGCTTCCCGCCTGGCGTCAGCGCCGTCAACCTCGCCGGAATGACACCGCAGCCGATGCCGCAGGTTGGCCCCGGCGAAAGCCCGGTGTTCAGGGGCATGCTCGATAACGCACCGACATGGCGCGATGTCGAGGCACTGGCGAAGACCTCGAAGCTGCCGGTCGTTCTCAAGGGCATCGTGTCGCCGTCCGATGCGCAGGCCGCGATCGACCATGGTGCCGCGGCGGTGATCGTCTCCAATCACGGTGGCCGCGCGCTCGATACGCTGCCCGCCACTATCGATGCGCTCCCCCGTGTGGCGGATGCCGTGGCCGGCCGCATTCCCCTTTTGCTCGATGGCGGAATCCGTCGCGGCACCGATGTGCTCAAGGCGCTGGCGCTCGGCGCGCGCGCGGTGCTGATCGGCCAGCCCTGCATTCATGGCCTCGCGGTCGGCGGCGCAGCCGGAGTCGCCCACGTGCTGGGATTGCTGCGCGCCGAACTCGAGGTTGCGATGGCCCTCACCGGCTGCCGCACGCTCGCCGAGATCAACTGCGATGTGATCTGGCGCGACTAGAGCTATTTATTTTGACGCGTTTTCTTCACGCGAACCGATACCCACTTCGCTCGAAAACGCTACGCGCTACTTTAGAAGTCTCTTAGATTGCGGCATCTTGTTCGCGCGCCGTGGCTTCCGATATGAACCACCACGACTTTCGATGACATTGTCCGGATGACCTGATGCCTGAAGCCCTCGACCTCCTGAAAACCCGCCGTTCGCAGAAGCCGATCGAGATGACCGGTCCGGGCCCCTCGCCCGCCGAACTCGAAACCATTCTCACCATCGGCGCGCGTGTGCCCGATCACGGCAAGATCGCGCCGTGGCGATTCATCGTGTTCGAGGGCAATGCGCGCACCAAAGCGGGCGAGATTTTCAAGAAGGTGTTTCGCGCCAAGAACGTCACCGCGACGCCGGACCAGGTCGAAGCCGAAGGCAAGCGCTTCACTCATGCGCCGCTGGTGATCGCCGTGGTCAGCAAGACCGCGAGCCACCCCAAGGTGCCGCCGTGGGAGCAGGAATTATCGGCGGGCGCCAGCGCGATGAACATCGTCCATGCCGCCCACGCCCTGGGCTATGTCGCGAACTGGCTGACGGGCTGGATGGCGTTCGACCGCGACGTGCTCAACGCGCTCGGCCTTGGGCCGGAAGAAAAGATCGCGGGCTTCATCCACATCGGCAAGGCTGCCCAGCCGATCGAGGACCGCCCGCGTCCGGCGCTGAGCGACATCGTCACGCGATTTGGCGAGTGATCGCGCTTACGCCGCCCGCGACGCGCGTTCGCCGAATTTCTTGAGCAATGCGCGGATTTCATCCGCCGGCCGCGCCGCGCTGAACAGGAAGCCCTGCACCTCGGTGCAGCCTTCAGCGCGCAGCGTATCGAGCTGATCCATCGTCTCCACGCCCTCTGCCGTCGTCGAGATATTCAGGCTGCGGCCAAGCCCGGAAATCGCGCGCACGATGGCGACGCAATCGGGCCGTTCGGAAAGATCGCGGACGAACGAGCGGTCGATCTTGATCTTGTCGAACGGAAAGCTGCGCAGATAGCTCAGCGACGAATAGCCGGTGCCGAAATCGTCCATCGAAATACGCACGCCGAATTCGCGCAGGCGGTGCAGCGTCGCGAGGTTGGATTCGGTCTCGGCCAGGAAGATCGATTCGGTGATTTCCAGTTCGAGCCGCTTCGGCGACAGGCCCGACTGCGCCAGCGCGGACAGGACGATCTGGGTCAGGTTGCGGCTGCGGAACTGAACCGGCGACAGATTCACCGCGACCTTGATGTCGTCGGGCCACCCCGCCGCCTCGGCGCAGGCCTCGCGCAGCACCCATTCGCCGATCGTCGGAATGAGGCCGATGTCCTCGGCGATCGGAATGAACTCGCCCGGCGAAATCATCCCTTTCACCGGATGACGCCAGCGCAAGAGCGATTCGAACGCGACGACGCGATCTTCCGCGAGACTGACCAGCGGCTGATAGTGCAGCTCGAACTCACCATTGGCCAGCGCTCGGCGCAGATCGAACTCCATGTCGCGCCGCTTCTGGGCGATGCGGTCCATTTCCTTTTCGAAGAAATGATGCGCGCCGCCGCCTTCGGACTTCGCGCGATACAGCGCCATGTCGGCGTTGCGCAACAGGTCTTCGCCGGTCTGACCATCTCCCGGCGAGATCGCGATCCCGATGCTGGCGCCGATGACGATCTCGCGATTGTCGATTTCGTAGGATGCGCTGAGGATCGCAATTACCTCAGCCGCCTGCTGGCTGATCTCGCCGGGCAGAAGCGCGGTCTCCATGAACATCGCGAACTCGTCGCCGCCGAGCCGCGCGACGAGATCGTTGCCGCGCTGGCAGCTGCGCAGGCGGTCACCCACCATCGTCAGCAGCCGATCGCCGACCGGATGGCCGAACGAGTCGTTCACGTTCTTGAACAGATCGAGGTCGATGCAGAACACCGCGACACGCTCGGCGGTCGCGCGATTGCGTTCCAGCGCTTCGCACAAGCGGCTATGGAACATGACGCGGTTCGGCAGGCTGGTGAGCCCGTCGTGATGCGCCATGTAGGCGATCCGCGCCTCGGCTTTGCGGCGTTCGGTGATGTCCACAGCGGAGACAAGAAAAGCGTCGCGCCCCTCGAACATCACCCTCCGCCCGAAGGTCAGCACTTCGATCTCGCTGCCATCGGCCTTCAGATGCCGCCAGTTGCGGCCGGAGTGATAGACGTCGGCAAGGTTGCCGATCGCGGCAAGGTGTTCGTCCCGCTCGTCGCACGGCCACATGTCCTGAAGCTTCATGCGCAGGAATGTCGCGCGGTCATAACCATAGTGGGACAATGCCGCATCGTTGACGCCGATGAACCCGCGGGTCTCGACATCGAACACCCACATCGGCATCGGATTGCTGTCGAACAGCAGACGGAACGATTGTTCGCGCCGCTTGAGATCGGTCACATCGGTCAGGCTTAACGACAGCAGATCGCCGACCGCGGCGGCGCTGAGCTTGAGCGTACCGGCCGTGGTCCCGACCTCGAACTGATCGCTCACGCCCTTCTCGATCACGCCAGCGAGGCGCGTGATGACGTCTGGGGCACAGAGCGCATGGCTGCCGGTGGTCAGGCGCCGCCAGCGCAATTCATCCGGCGGCAAGCGCAGAAGGCGCGCAGTGCCCTGGTTAAGCTGGACGATCTGAAAATCGAACGGCCGCCCGGTTGCATCGCGGATCGCGGCCAGCGACAGGATTCCGTCGTCGGTGGCACACACAATCGCATCGAGCAGATTGTATTGCAGCCCGCGCGCGTTGACGTACGCCCCGCTCAGCACCACGCCCCACCGCGATGTCATCGGCAGCACGAGCAGATCGTATGCCTGCACCAGCCCGTCGCGCACGCAATGCACCGTGGTCTGGTACGGCGTGCCGTTCTGCTGCGCACAGACGACAGCTTCTTCGAGAGCCAGCGCGCAATCCGGCGGCAAGACGCCGAGCGGCGTATCGTGCACCTCGACATCGAGCCACGTCTCTGCGTAGCGTCCGGCGCGCGACAATTCGAGAGACGGCGACGACTTCATCAGGATGACGTGGTCCGCGAGCCGGCCGAGACTGCCAAGCAGAACGTCTTCGTAGAACGGAAGCACCTGTCCGGGTTTGCGCGCAGCCTGCCACTTGCGGATCAGGACCGGAATGTCGCTGAAGAATTCCTGGACCGACGATTTGGGCGATGATTTCTCCGCAATGTTCACGACGCACTCCACACCACAACATTCTGTCGTGCGTCACCCACTGGCGGGAAGCTGTTTAAGGGTGCGTAAATGAGCAGCGGTCGTCACGCGCCAAGCGGCGTTTATGACGGAATGAAGTCGCGCGATGGTTAGCACCGCTTAGGGACTATGACAGATTTAATACAGAGCGCGCCTCAGCGCGCCATCACTTCGACTTCACCGTCGACGCCGTTGCTGACGTTGAATTCGCGCTGATAGACCTTGCCTTCGTTCTTGGCGATGGCGCGGTATTCGCCTTCGGCGAGCACGACGCGCGGGAACGCGCCGATCGATTCCTTGATGACGTCACCCGCGGGTGTGATCACCGACCACGCGGTGTTGGCGAGCGCCTCGCCGCCCTTGTTGGTCACGAGCTTGAGCGTGATCACCGCGGCGCGATGGGTCACGGTGACATCGGTGAGCTTCCCGGCCTGCACGCGGATGTCCGAGCGCACGATCGAGTTGGCATCGCCGTAGTTGGAGACGAGATAGTAAGTCCCCTCCGGCACCAGCACGACATCGCCGGCGGCGACGTTCTGCGCGATCGGCGACCGCTCGCCGACTTCGAACTGGCTTCCCTTGTAGATCGAGAACGAAATCTGCCCCGGCGGAATCTTGGTGGTGCCGACGCGGCCCTCGATGCGCAATCCGCCCGCCGGCAGTTCGAACGATTCGCGCGTCGTGTCGCGATGCACGACCACCGGCCGCACCGCTGTCACGAGACCGAGACTGACGTGAACGATATAGCCGCCCGGCGGCAGCACGATGCTCGGCGTCGCGCTGCGCTCCTCGCGCACGAGCTGGAACACGCCGCTGGCGTTGGGCTTGTCGGCGTAGACCCGCCAGGTCAGCCCGCTGGTGATCTGCGGCTGCTCTTTGCCGAACCGTGCACTGAGCGCCAGCACGCCCTGCTCCGGCCCGGGGGACGGCATGGCCGGCGCAGCTACCGGCGGTTGCAGCAGCGGCGCGGGCAGCGATGGGGTCGCCGATGGCCCCGAGGGCGGCGCAAGGCTCACCGCCGGGCCGGACAAAACGCCCGATTCCGGTACCAGCCCGGGCGGCACCGGCGGCGGATTCTCGTTGAAAAGCTGCGCGGACGCGCCCTGCGGCAACAGCAATACCGCCATGCACAGCAATATCCACCGGATTGCGCGCGCAGCGCGGCCCGATGTCCGGCCGTGATGTCGGAGAGCTGTCATGGCGAGGTTTTTCACTGAAAACGCGGCAAATTCAAGCCTGTAGGTCAGCCGATCCCGGCTTTGCCACGGATTCTCACCTTTCACCTCTTTGCGAGCCGTGGTCGTCCTTCAGTCATATTCCCTCACTATCGCAGGGCCCCAATTCGGATCGTCACGGATCGTTTGTGTTTCCATGGCTTGATGCACGAGCTGCCGAGTCATGCATCCGGTTCGCGTATCTACTGCTTCGGGGAGACTGGTGTGTTGCTTGAGAATTTGATCGGATTTGGCCAGAATCGATCGAACAGGGACAAGATGGATCTACCGGTCACCAGACGTCCGAGGATCGGCCTTGCGCTTGGCGGCGGCGCTGCGCGCGGCTTTGCCCATATCGGCATTCTGCGCACCCTGCTCGCCAACGGCATCGTGCCGGATATCGTGGTCGGCACCTCGATCGGCGCCGTGGTCGGCGGTTCCTACGCGTCCGGCCATCTCGACACCCTCGAGGAATGGGCGCGCGGTCTCGTGCCGCGCAATATCTTCGGCTATCTCGACATTCGCCTCAACGGTTCCGGCCTGATCGGCGGCGACAAGCTTGCGGCACAGCTCGACGCCTCAATCGGCAAGATCCGCATCGAGGACCTGCCGCTGAAATTCGCCTCCGTCTCCACCGAGGTGAAGACCGGTCACGAAATCTGGATCACCCACGGCCGCCTCACCGATGCGATGCGCGCATCCTACGCGCTGCCCGGCATCTTCGCGCCGATGCTGATCGGCAATCGCTGGCTGGTGGATGGCGCGCTGGTCAATCCGGTGCCGGTATCGGCGGCGCGCGCGCTCGGCGCAGAAATCGTCATCGCCTGCAATGTTTCCACCGACGTTTTCGGCCACGGCACAATCATCTCCGCCTATGGCTCGAATGACGATGCGCCGGGGCCAGTGGAGCCGCCCATTCCCGAGAAGCGCGGCTTGAGCAAATTCTTTTCCGCCGAGCGCACCGTGAAGCGCGAGTTCTTCGGCGGCGGCGGCCGGCCGGGCATTTCGACAGTGATGGTCGATGCCTTCAACATCATGCAGGACCGCATCACCCGCGCACGCCTCGCCGGCGACCCGCCGGACGTGCTGATCTCGCCGCGCGTCGGAAAGATCGGGTGGTTCGATTTCCATCGCGCCGACGAGGCCATCGCGCATGGCACGCGCGCGGCGGAGCGGACCGTGGAATCGATTCAGGAGGCGATCAACCTGCTCGCACCGGTCGACAGCGACACTCCCGGCCCGGCGCAGCAGACCGCGTCCTGACCGGTTTGAAAGTACGAAAAGAACGACAAACGGCCGCGCCAACGCGCGGCCGTTTGCGTTATGCGGTCTTGATGTATTCGCGGAGCTGTTCCTGTTCGCGCTCGTACTCGTTGACCCGCCACTTCACGATATCGCCGATCGAAATCAGGCCGACGATCCGTTCATTCTCGACGACCGGAAGATGACGGAATTTTCCCATCGTCATCATTTCCATGATCGCCGCTGCGGTGTCGCTCTGCTTGCAGGTGATGACCTTGCGGGTCATCACGGCGCGGACAGGCTCGTCGAGCACCGCGGCACCGCGATCGCCGAGCACGCGCACGATGTCGCGCTCCGACAGGATGCCTTCGATTCGCTGATCGTTCATCACCAGCACCGCGCCGATGCGATGCTCGTTCAGGGTTTTCACCGCAGCCGCCAGCGTCATGTCAGGCGTGATGCTGACAATGTGATGTCCCTTGATGTCCAGAATTGCCCGAACCGTCATTATCGCCTCCCGAAAGAGACCGGACCGGTCACCGGTGCGGTCCTTCATCTTTGAGTCTACAACTCGAAGAAAACCACCTGGTGTCAGTTTGGTTCGGCGATGATGGATCAATTATGGCAGAGCGGCAAGGCGCGCCGCGCAATGCTGCTTAGCGCAGGTCGGATCCGTCGAGCGGCGGCGCCATGCCTGGCGTGTTGTCCTGCACAACCGTGCGCGGCACCGGATCGAAGATCGAGAACAGCAGCAGGCCGGCGAGGAAGCCGCCGACATGCGCCTGCCACGCGATGCTTTGCGTCGAAGCACCGCCGACAGTCAGCGCGCCGATGCCGGTCACAAAGTTCAAGCCGAACCAAATGCCGAGAAACGCCAGCACACGACCGTTACGCAGCGCGCGGAGCAGCGGCAGCGCCGGCACGCGCGACGCCATCTCGGCATCGCCGCGCCGCAGCGACAGGAAGCTGCCGCGCTGAAACGCGAACCGGATTGCGGCGGCCATCGCGCCGGATACGGCGGCGGATGCACCGATCATCGGAGCCACCTCATGCTGATGGGTGATGAGGTGGGCGACCGCGCCGGCGATGGCGGTCACGGCAAGGAAGACAAAAAAGCGCACCGCGCCAAAACGTCGCGCCAGCGCGCTGCCGAACGGCAGCATCCACAGCATGTTGAATACGATGTGGCTGATGTCGGCGTGAAGGAAGGCGTAGGTCAGGAACGTCCAGACATTGGCGGCGACACCACCGGGAAACTGTCCGGCCATCACCGTGGTGTCGTAGCGGGCCGGCACGAAGCCAAACAGCCAGATCACCTCCTGGTCCATCGCCAGCGGCAACAAGGAGCGCACGCCATGGATCGCGAACATGACGACGAGAAGCGCCGTCATCGCGCCGGGAATGGTCAGGATCGGTTCGCGGGGTGAATCCAACGGTCGGGTTTCCACAGAGACGACAAGCCGCCGGATCGGGATCGGGCAACGGGCGAGACGTTCCAGATACGGTTTTTCCCGAGCGGTGCAAGCGGAACAATTGCCGACAAGCAAAAAGGGAGGGTCGCAAGACCCTCCCTTTGCACGACTGGTCTTTCCGCAGGGGGAATATCCCCACCCCTCCCCGCGTGACCAAACTGTTTTTCGCCACCTGTTTCGACTTCGACAGTCGATCCGCCGTCCCCTGGAGAAGGCCGGCGGCAACCTAGAGTGCAATGATCCTAGCCTCCATCCGTTAGACCACCAAGCTCTTGGTTAATTTAAGGTTAACACGACAAACCAGAGTTTAATCACCCTCTCCGGGCCGCTTCGGCATGGACGCTGCACCGTCCATTGCGCACAACAGCTAGGGGCCGCGACGTGGCCGATTGCGGGACAGCTCTGTCCCGCGGGCACCACGTCCCGGTCAGGACCGGACCACATGAAACATCCATCGAACCGGGAATTCTTCGCCTATTGGGACGAGGCGCGCGGCACTGCCGCCGCGCCGGATCGCAGCAATCTGGGCCCTGACCCGGTCCGTCACCTGCTCGGCGACATCTTCGTGCTGTCTTACGACCCGACCGCCGGCTACCCGTTCCGGGTGGCAGGAACGCGGGTCTGCGCCCTGCTCGGCCGCGATGTGAAGGGCGAAGGGTTCTCCAGCCTGTTCCACGGCGAAAGCCGCCGGGAGATCGAGGACATTCTCGGGGTGGTCGCCGAGGAAACCGTCGCCACGGTCGCCGGCATCACCGCCATCGCAGCCGACGGATCCCCGGTTCCCCTCGAACTGCTGCTGCTGCCGTTCAACCCGCGCACCAACAACCCGCTCACCCTGACCGGCCTGCTCGCGCCGTTCGATGGAGCCTGCCGGGTGGTCGATCACTTCAAGCTGACGTCGTGGCGCCACATCGGACACCAGCGGAAGCTGTTCGGTCCGCGCGCCCTGCGCAAACTCGCGGTCGCCCGCGGCTTCATGGTCTACGAAGGCCTGCGATAAGAGGCAGGTTACTGCGCCGCCGTCGGCTGGACAGGATCACCTTTCGGATCGAAGGCCGTCACCTTGTCGGCAACGACGAAAGACATCAGGTCCCGACCAACCACAAACGGCCCCTTGTAGGTCGTCTCGGTGCGCGTCTTCAACGCATCCTCTGGCACATCCTGCACCGGCTTCAGGGTCGCGAACACGATGTGCGAATAGACTGCGAGCTTCGGTTTCGCGAGACCGAACACCCGGCCGGCTTCTTCCGGCGATGTGTGATGCGCCTCGATGATGGTGTACTCGGGTCGCGCCTTGATCAACGCGGGCTCGATCACAGCAACCTCATGAATGAGAAGATCGGCACCCTTCGCTGCATCGATCACGTGCTGGTCGTATTTGGTATCGCCTGACAGCACGACCTTCTTGCCGTCGTACTCGACGACGTAACCATAGGCCGGCTTGATATGCTCGCCGTGATTGACCTCGATCGCCGTGACTTTCACGCCGTCTTTTTCATAGACCGGACCCGGCACGACATCCTTGGCAGCAAACGCAACGCCGGCGGCCGGATAGTGCTCATCTTCCGTCCTGATCCGAATGTCCTCGGAAAAGGCCTTGGTCAGGTTTTCGGTCATGGCGACGGTGCCCGACGGCCCGAAAATCACCATCGGCGATTTGCGCGACGCCCAGGGCGTACCGATCCAGCCGGAGAGCCACATATCGGGCAGACCCACGACATGATCCGAATGCAGATGGGTGAGGAATATCGCGGTGATCGCCCCCAACGGGACCTTCTTCTGGAACAGGCGGATGGTGGAGCCACGTCCGACGTCGAACAGCAGTTTCTGACTGCCCGCTTCGACCAGCGTCGCCGCACTAAAGCTGTTGACTCGGGGCGTCGGCGTGCCGGTGCCCAGAAGCGTGACGCGCATCTCTGCCGCACCTGCGGCGCAACTTCCAAAAGCCGCAAACAGCGCCGTCACCGCCAGACCCAATTTCCAAGCGCGGGAGTTCATGCCGGCCTCCTTCTCACGATCAAGCGCCCTTGGAGACTATCGGTATTGTGCGGATACGTCTCGCTGGGCCCGCCTGGTTGCATACCGGCACGGGGCGATTGCTAACGCGCCGTTAACCCTACCGATTCTAAGGTTCATCCTTACCGATCAACCGTCGACCGGTGTGTAATGGCGTTGGTTCAAAAAAAAGCAATTTTCCCCGCGGCCGAAGAACGACGCCGGTTTCAGCGGGTGAAAGTCCATTTGCTCGGCCGCTACATGCTGGCGGACCGGCGTGAATTTCCTTGCCAGGTCATCAATATGTCCCCCGGCGGCCTCGCCATGCTGGCGCCCGGCATCGGCAATGTCGGCGAGCGCGTCGTGGCCTATCTCGATCATATCGGCCGCGTCGAAGGCAAAATCACCCGCCTGCTCGACAACGGCTTCGCCATGACCGTGGGCGCGACGCCGCGCAAGCGCGACAAGCTCGCCGCCCAGCTCACCTGGCTTGCCAACCGCGACATCCTCAATCTGCCGGAAGATCGCCGCCACGATCGTATCGCGCCACGCAACCCGATGGGCGTGCTCAGGATGGAGAACGGCAGCCAGATGCCGTGCCGGATCCTCGATCTGTCGCTGTCCGGCGCCGCGGTCGCTGCGGAAATCCGCCCTGCCGTCGGCACCCAGGTCATGCTGGGCCGCGTGCCATCCCGCGTGGTCCGCCACATCGAAAACGGCTTCGCGATCGAGTTCAATCATCCGCAGCTGGCGGAGACACTCGAGGACAACGTCACCGCCCGGTAAAGAGCCGCGGTTACCACTTCCTTCCCATCCCGGCCCTTCTGACGGCGCTGCAACCCTGCAGCGCCGTTTTTCGCATTTGAATCGCCTTTGAAACGAAGCCGAGCAAACGTACCCGGCGACAGGAAAGCTCTTGCTCTGTAATCACTTGGATTAAATTCGATAAAATTTGAATCAAATGCAGTCATTTAAAATTTTACGTGTATTTGATTCAAATATAGATCTGATTTTCGCCAGCTTTTACTTTGACTTGCTTCAATTGTACTTCGCGCACTTAGCTGCGGCGCAAATCCTTTGTGCGACTTGTGGTCCCAACAAGAAAAACGGGGGCCGCAATGTTTTCACGACGGGGACAGGGGTTGGGTGTGGCGATCATCGCCAGCCTGCTGGGGATGACGATCGCGGCATCGGCCGCTCCGAAACAGATGCAAGCACCCGCCGCAGGTGCGCGCGTGCTTTACGCCAGCCTTGGCGACACTGCGCGTTCGCCGATCGGCTGGGTCGAATTCTGCGCCGATAATCCGGGCGACTGCCCGGCCGCCACGACGCAGGCCCGCGACATCGTGCTGACGCAGACCGCATGGCGCGATCTCGTGCGCGTCAATCGCTGGGCCAACGACAACATCAAGCCGATGACCGACATGGAGCATTGGGGCGTAGTCGAGAAGTGGTCGTATCCGACCGACGGCTATGGCGACTGCGAGGACTACGTCCTGCTCAAGCGCAAGATGCTGATCGACGCCGGATGGCCGCGTGAGGCGCTGCTCATCACCGTCGTGCGCGACAAGAAGAACGAAGGTCACGCCGTGCTGACGGTGAAGACCGACAAGGGCGAGTTCATTCTCGACAACCAGAACGAGGAGATCGTCGCCTGGACCGAGACCGGCTACCGCTTCGTCAAGCGGCAGTCGCAGACCGACGCCAATATGTGGGTCTCGCTCGGCGATCCGCGCCCCGCCGTCGTCACTGCAAGTTCACGCTGAGGCCAAACAGAGAAACAGGAGACCCGCGACCCGGTCATATCCCCACCCCTCCCCGTCCCTGACCGGTTCGCGAGCGGCCAGTCCCTTCCCCAGGGGACTGGCCGCAACTTTTTGAGCAATTGGTCTGCGGAACACGGCGTACCGAGGACATTCAGCTGACGCGCATCGAGGAACGCAAATGCGGCGCGCCCGTTAGTTCTCGAGCACAGGAGATCGCCATGCGCCTTGCTCTGATTGCCGCCGCGTGTTTCGCGTCGTCCGGCGGCATCGCCGCTGCCCAGACCAGCTCAGATCCAAAGCAGCCCGAGAAGTCAGAATACTCGACTGGCCGCACGACAGCGCCGGAAACCAAAGGCCAGCGCCAGCCGCAAGGATGGACCGGCCCGACCGAAACCACGACAGGCGGCGCTCCCGCGGAAAGCCCTCAAGGACAGAGTCCGCCCGGCATGCAGTCTGCTCCCGAGGGCTCATCAAAGACCGTTGTCGAACCGGACAAGGCCGGAAAGTAGCGCGGGTATTTCTGAAGGCGCGCCGGCGCTTCTCACAACATGCGGTCGCGCCGGTGCGCGGTCGTTCGTCATGGGCGTTTTGCAAGTTCCGGGAAAACGGTGATACTTCATCCGGAGGTCCATGATGATGAAGCTGTACTACGCCACCGGCACGTGCGCGCTCGCCTCGCATATCGCGCTGATCGACGCGGGCGCGTCTTACGAAACAATCCGACTGAGTTTTGCGACCGAAGACCAGCGCAAGCCGGATTACGTTCGGCTCAATCCGAAAGCGCGGGTGCCAGCTCTCGTCACCGACGAAGGAGTCCTGACCGAGACGCCCGCGCTGCTTGCCTACATCGCGCAAAAATTTCCGCAGGCCAACCTCGCGCCCATCGATAACCTCTTCGAATTTGCGCAGGTTCAGGCGTTCAACTCCTACCTGTGCTCGACGGTGCATGTCGCGCACTCCCACCGGATGCGCGGCTATCGCTGGGCCGATGAACCCGAAGCCATCGCCGCCATGCAGCGCAAGGTGCCGACCTCGGTCCTGGCATGTTTTGAACTGATCGACCGCGAGATGCTGCGCGGGCCATGGGTGATGGGCGACACTTACACGATCTGCGACCCGTATCTGTTCACGCTCTCGCAATGGCTCGAAGCCGACGGCGTCGATATGGCGAAGATTCCCAACGTGCGCGCGCACCGCGAGCGCAATGCCGCACGCGCCAACGTGCAGCGGGCGCTCGCCGAACAATTCGCCAAGTAACGCGCGAGCAAACGTCAGCGGCCAGCCCCAGGGGCTGGCCGCTGCTTCCTGGAGATGGCGGAGCTATGCCGCTCAGGCTGACGCCAGAATGAGCGACGTGATGCGCTCGGGATCGACGACCATGACGTCGTGGCCGATATCGAGTTCATGCGTTGTCCAGCCGCCGGCGGCTTTCACCTTGGCCAGATTCGCGTCGAACGTCGTGCTCTTGTAACCGTTCGCGCGCACGTAGGTTTTCTTCGCGATCTTGTCGCGCCCGCCCTTGAAGACCGCTCGCTCGGTATAGGTCCCCACCGGCTGCGCTGTGGTCTTGCTGTCGACCCAGGCGCGCGCCGCTTCCTGAACGCCGAAGGCGGCGGCGGGCGGCGGCTTGATGCCGACTTCGCCATTCTCGATGGCGTTGTGGATGGCCTTTACAAAACCAGGCGATGATTTTTCCAGAAGCGTTTCGCCGTTCTCGGGCAAAAACGCATCAAGAAAAACGATCGAGGAAATCTTGTCGGCGAGGCGCTCGGCGACACCGCTGATGATAATGCCGCCGTAGGAATGACCGACGAGCACGACATCGGACAGATTCTCGTACGCGAAGACGTTGGCGACGTCGGTGATGTGCGTCGTGAGATTGACATCCTTGCTGATGAGATGAGAGCGCTCTCCGAGGCCCGTCAGCGTAGGAGAGAATGTGCGGTGCCCCTGCTTGATGAGTGCATCGGAGACCTGCCGCCAGCACCATCCGCCATGCCATGCACCGTGCACCAGCACGAACGTTTTCGGTGATGAAGCTTGCGCGACTGCTGCGGATGCTCCACTTGCCGCAATCGCAGTTGCCGCTCCACTCATCAACAGGTGACGACGCGACATATCGAAAATCATTTCCATACCCTATGACTTGTTGAAGACGGCGGCAGGCTAGCCAGCCGTCTTTCGCGCAACAAGATTCAGCGTATGGCGGAGAGCAAATTTTTTGCTGATACATTTATACATTGTACCAGTCGCAGGAGATCGACGATCACGCCTTCGTCGGTCGCACTCACCCGATCTTCTTCAGTCCTGCCTTGAAGCGACGACCGTTGTTGACGTAGTGCGGCGCGCCGCGCATCAGCGCCTTGATCTGATCATCGGTGAGCGTGCGCACCGCGCGTGCCGGCGCGCCGACGATCAGCGAACGCTCGGGATATTCCTTGCCTTCGGTGATAACCGAGCCGGCGCCGACCACGCTGTCCTTGCGGATGCGCGCGCCGTTCATGATGATCGAACCCATGCCGATCAGCGCACCGTCCTCAATGGTGCAGCCGTGCAGGATGACGTTGTGGCCGATGGTGCAGTTCTTGCCGATAACCATCGGAAATCCGGGGTCGGTATGGAAAGTGCAGTTGTCCTGCACGTTGGAGCCTTCACCAATTTCGATCGTTTCGTTGTCGCCGCGCAGCACCGAGCCGAACCACACGCTTGCACCGCGAAGCAGGCGCACGTTGCCGATCACCGTCGCCGTGTCGGCAATGAAATAGTCGCCATCGGCGGGCAGTTCGGGCGCACGCCCGTCGAGTTCATAGATAGCCATCAAACTTGTCTCCTTATCAGGAGACCTTGCCACGAATAACGATGCGATGGCGAGAGGACGCCGCGCCTGTCAGGCGATCACGCCGCAGACTTGCAATGCCATGACAACGCAGGTTCCGGACATCATGCTCCAGAAACCGGCGATGATCGTCGCCATCGCGACGAATTCGATACGGCGACGCTCGATCTGGCGACCGCGCACGGTGTTGCGCATGATGATGAAGGGCGCGGCGAACACCAAGAACGGCACGGCGGCGAAAGCGCCCGGCCCCGGCCCGGTCTGAAGCAGGCCGAAGCCCGCCGGGCGATCGGCCAGCGCCTGATAAGCGCTCACCAGCGCGCCGGCGACGGCAAAACCGATCATCAGGGAAAACAGCGAATTCAACGCGTCGGGGGACATGGCGGCCCTTGGCTCCAAGTGCGACCCGTCACCCTTCGCAAACTCCCGCTGCGACCGCCAGTTTATCCTTAAGAGAAGGTTAACCGGTGAGCCGTATCCACACAGAAGCCCGGCGCACCCGGACCGCGGAAACGCCGGGGCATGGTCGCAGCCGTTTCGCCTGTTCCGAGAATAGTTTCGCCTGCATGTCGTTGTATTCGCTGTCTCCTCTGGTCCGCCGCGCGCGCCACAGCCACTGGGTGCCGCTGGCTGCCTCGGCCATTGTCGGGGCGTGCGCCATTGTCGCGGTGGTCTACCTGCTGTGGCCGACCTGGACGGTCGGGCGCGGCAGCGACCCCAACGCCCTGCCGGTGACGGTGGGCAACACGCTGTTCAACGTGCCGACCAAGGCGATCCGCATGCGTTTGCAGAGGCGGACCGGGCCGCAGGAACGTGTCGATCTCGCATTCGTCTTCCCTTCGCTCGAACCGCCCGCCGCGCCGAAGCACGTCACGGCGGAAACGGTCGAGGCCGACCTGCCGCCGATCGACCGCATCTTTGTGTCGATCGCCGCGCATCACGACGCGCTGTCACCGAACGACAGGCTGCAGACGATCTACCCGCGCTATTACGATTCCGCGACGGCGCGCAGCGAGGACGGCCTGACATGGCAGACCTTCGAGGACGGCACGCCCTATAGCGGCGAGGATCTGGTGACGTCAGCGTCACCGCATTTCGTCGCGCGGTGCTCGCGCGACGCCGACACGCCGGGGATGTGCATGAGCGAGCGCCGCGTCGAAGGTGCCGATCTAGTGTTCCGCTTTCCGCGCGACTGGCTATCGCGCTGGCGCAACGTCGCAGGCGCAATGGAAACGCTGGTGACGCGGATGCGCGGGCCCCACGGATAGTTGTCACGTCCGAGCATGACAGCACGAATGAAATCCTCATCCTGAGGAGCAGGCAAAGCCTGCGTCTCGAAGGATGAGGCCACCGACAATAGCGGCCTCATGGTTCGAGACGGCGCAGGCGCCTCCTCACCATGAGGGGATGCATTACATAAGAAGAAACATCGGACTGCATTCTTCACCCCTCCCGTGGAGAGGGAGTTGCATCGCTGATGTCGCGATGCCCTGAACGCCCTAGTCCTGCGCCTCGAGATCGTCCTCGAGGATCGCCATCTGGAATTGGTAGGAGCGATCGTCGTCTTCATCGTCGACGAACAGGACGCCGATAAACTCCTCGCCGATATAGACCTCGGCGGAGTCGTCCTTCTTCGGGCGCGGCACGACGCGAATCTTCGGATTGCCGAACAGGCGCTTGAGATAGGTGTCGAGCTTCCTGACTTCCTGAACGTCCACGTGTCTCTCCAATCTGACTGAACCTGCCGCGACGTTTAGCGCGTTTGCAGCTCAAAGACCAAGTGCGTTCAGCATCTGATTCATGGTGCGCGACGGTTCTGAACAACCAGCTTCGCCGACCACCTTGGCCGGGACGCCAGCGACGGTGACGTTGTTTGGCACCGGCTTCACCACCACCGAGCCGGCGGCGATGCGCGCGCATTGTCCGACTTCGATGTTGCCGAGAATCTTCGCCCCCGCGCCGATCATCACGCCGCGGCGGATCTTCGGATGACGATCCTCGTTTTCCTTGCCGGTGCCGCCAAGCGTCACGTCGTGGAGGATCGACACATCGTCCTCGATCACCGCGGTCTCGCCGACGACGAAGCCGGTGGCATGATCGAGGAAAATGCCGCGGCCGATTTTCGCTGCGGGATTGATGTCGGTCTGGAACGCCGCCGACGCGCGGCTCTGGATGTAATAGGCGAAATCCTTGCGGCCCTTGGTCCACAGCCAGTGCGCGAGACGATGCGCCTGGATGGCATGAAAGCCCTTGAAGTAGAGCAGCGGATCGATGAAGCGCGAGGTTGCGGGATCGCGATCGTACACCGCGACGAGATCAGCGCGGAACGCGTTGCCGAGATCGGGCTCGTCGCGCAGCGCATCGTCATAGGCCTGGCGGATCAGGTCGCCGGACAGCGCCGCATGATCGAGCCGGTCGGCAATGCGGTGAACCACCGCGGCCTCGAGACGATCATGATGCAGCACGTTCGAAAAGATGAAGGTCGCAAGCTCCGGCTCGCGCCGCACGATCTCCTCCGCCTCTTCGCGAATTCGCGTCCAGACGGGATCGACGGTCGAAAGGGACGTCTTCGGGTCGAGTTGGGACTTGGCCATGCGAGGTTCCGTTTGAAGCGGAGAACGATCTTACCACATAATCCGCGGAAAAAAGGCCGCAATGCCCCCACCCGCGCCTCAAGGATAATAAATCCAACCGGCGCTAGGCGCGGTTGGCGAGGTACGCCAGCACGCCCTCTTTATAGACTTTGTCGCCCACCGCACGCATGTGGTCGCGATTTGGAATATCAAGCACTTGCGAACCCGAGATGACCTCGGCCAGCCGCTGCGCTGAGCCTGCAATGTCGTCGGTCGTACCGACCGCGATCAGGGTCGGGACGGTAATGGAAGCGGCCTCATCGCGCGTCATCAGCCGGCGCGACCCACGCAGACAGGCGGCCAGCGCCCTGCGGTCGGAGCGGGTCTGATCTGCGAACGCACGGAATGTCCGCCCGGTCGGATCGCGCACGTCGTCGATCGAATCCGCTTCGAGCGCGAGCGCGACGTTCTCTCCGGGACCTCCGCCCTCGATCAGGCCGATGCCCAATCCGCCGAGGATCAGCGAACGCAGGCGCTGCGGTTCGCGATGCGCGATATAGGCGCTGATGCGCGAGCCCAGCGAATATCCCATGATGTCGGTGCGCTCGATGTTGAGATGATCCATCAGCGCGCGCACGTCACCGGCCATGATGCCGATGTGATAGTCCTCCGGATCATAGAGCTTGCTCGACTCGCCATGTCCGCGATTGTCGAGCGCGATCACACGGCGCCCTGCCTTCGCAAGCGTGGAGACCCAGGCCGGATAAGCCCAGTTGACGTTCTTGCTCGATGCAAAGCCGTGCACGAGAAAAATCGGTTCGCCTTCTCCTTCGTCGAGATAAGCGATTTCAACGGGGCCGTTGTGAAAACTCGGCATGGGACTTTCCAGATGGTGGGACGTCGAACGTGGCGGGGGGTTTTAGAGCATGATCCGGAAAAGGGGAAACGGGTTTTCCAGGATTGTCATCATGCGGGTCGAACGATGGTCTTAAAGAGTCCGCGGCAATGCGGCAGGTTCAACCGACCTATGCGGATTGTGCTGGCGTCAGCGCAAGTTGGCGCGCAAGCTTCTTCCGTTTTCGACGCTGAAGAACGGCCAGGGTCGCGCGTTCGGTAGTGGCCTTGATCGAAGCCAAGAACCCGAACACGGTGAGTAACGCGCCAAACACCCACCACGCGAGATTGAATGCTCCAGCGGTGAGCAGCAGCGCGCCGCGTCCGAGAATCTTGATGATGGCGCGGGTCTGACTGCCCTTCTTTTCGGCAAGCCGCGCCGCGCGCGCCACATCCTTGGGGCCATCGGCAATGCGCAGCACATCGAGCGCGCCGCGCGTGCCGACTTTTTCGCCGACGCGGCCGACATCCTTGGCGAGCCGCACCAGCGCACCGGCCTTCTCGGCCTTGAAGGCTGCTTTCAGCGCCGTGACGGTCTGGCGCGGATGCGTCAGCGACGCATTCGTCACCGCCGCGCGCAATGTCGGCCCATCAACCACTGCGCGCGCCGAACGGCCCGCCCATTCGGTGAGGCCGGCGCCAAGCCGCCCGACCTTGCGGGCATCTTTCACCATGGTCAGCCCGGCGCGCACCGGCGCTGCGCCGCCCACCGACACATAGGTCGCCGCCGTCACCGCAAGACCGATGGAGGCAAGACCGAGCACCAACCGGTCGGCGTCCTCGCCCGTCGCCAGCCGCTTGCCTTCGCGCACGACGTCGCGGATGTCCCCGAACACGAACAGGTCGCCAGCCACGGTCCCCGACAGACTGGCACCGTCGGTGACCTCGCCGGTCACAAGCCCGGTGACGAATCTTTTGGCAACACTGGATGGCGCGCCTTCGTCCGCGGTCACCGTGGCGACGCGTTCGGCAACCTCCGGCGAAATGAAAATGCCCTTGTCGGTGGCAAGATCGAGAAAGCTGCGGGCGAGATCAGAATCACCCGCGTCCAGCGCCGCGACGATATTCCGCTCCAGCAAGGCCGGATCATTCCGCAGCACGGAACCAAGACTGGTATCGGAGAGTTGCGACGGATCGTCCTGTGACAGCAAGACCTCTCCCGCCGACCGCGCCGAGGGCCATAACAGGACCAGCAGCAGCGCGAACGCCGAGGCGCTCCCCACTGCCATACCGATTCGCCATGTCGCAGCCCGTACTACCAATGGAGTCCTCGCTTGCCCGCTATCCGACACATTGTTGGGATTTCCTGACATCCCGCAGGAGGTAGTGTGGCGGTTTTAGGACGCAACCTCCCCAACGAAAGAAGGGCTTTCCCGGACAACTGGGATTGTGTCGAATTTGAACACGGATCGGCACTTCAGCTTTGTGAATCTCGTGGGGCGCTCTAGCAATCCCTCGCCGCCAACCGTATGGTGCGCCCGCTTTGCGCGGCGACCGGTTCGCTTGCCTTCGCTTGCGAATATTCTGGACTGTCAAGGTGACTAACATGGCCGATCACGTCGTTCCTCACTTCCAAAATGATGCCGGGGTGCCCGTCATCGAAATTGGATCGCGTGAGTTCATGTGCGTCGGCGCAAACCCGCCGTTCGATCATCCGCACGTTTTCCTCGATCTCGGCAACGACACCGAGATTATCTGTCCCTATTGCTCGACCCTGTACCGCTTTGCCGCCGATCTCGCGCCGGGCGAAGCCCGGCCGCCGGAATGCGTGCTGCGGGACAAGGTCGCCTGAGACTTTAGGTGACCGCCGCGCCGACCATCATCGTCGCGGGCGCGGGCATCGGAGGGCTGACCGCTTCCCTCACCCTGGCCGGACAAGGCTTTCGCGTCCTCCTGCTTGAACGCGCCGAACGGCTGGAAGAAGCCGGCGCCGGCCTGCAGCTCTCGCCCAATGCCAGCCGGGTGCTGATCGGCCTCGGACTCGAATCACAACTGTCCTCCCATGCCATCGCTCCCGATGCCGTTCGCGTGATGGCAGGACGGACAGGACAGGAGATCGGCCGCATTCCGCTGCGCGAGGCCGCCGCGCGTTACGGCGCACCCTATTGGGTGATGCACCGCGCCGACCTGCAGGCCGCGCTGGCGGAGAAAGTCGCGCAGACCCCCGGCATCGAGTTACGCCTCGGCGCGGAGGTCATCGACATCGCCCGCGATGCCGGCAGCGCAGCCGTCACCTTTGTTCAGAACGCACACCATCACCAGATCGCGGCGGATGCGCTGATCGGCGCCGACGGCGTCTGGTCGACGGTGCGAGAGCGCCTGTTTCGGGATGTTCACCCGCAATTCACCGGTCGCATCGCCTGGCGCGGCATCACCGATGCGGCGCGCGCGCCGCGCGATTTCGAACCACGCACCGTCCAGCTCTGGCTCGGCGCCAACGCCCACATCGTCGCCTATCCCATGGCGGACGGGGCACGCATCAATGTGGTGGCGATCACCACCGATACATGGCACGCGCCGGGCTGGAGCGAACCCGGCGACGCCGCCGAACTCGCCACCCAGTTTTCGGCACAGCGCTGGTCCGAGGCCGCGCGCAGTCTGATCGCAGCGGTGAACAGTTGGCGCAAGTGGGCGCTGTTCGCGCTGCGCGATGGCGGGGTCTGGCGCAAGGATCGCATCGCCCTGCTCGGCGACGCCGCGCACGCGATGGTGCCGTTCGTCGCCCAGGGCGCGGGCATGGCGATCGAGGACGCCGTGGTGCTGGCCAGATGCCTGGCCGATGGACGCAACGATATCCCCGCCGCGCTGAAGCATTACGAAGAGCAGCGCGCCCCGCGCGTCACCCGCGTTCAGCGCACCGCGCATCAGACCGGCGGCATCTATCACCTCAGCGGCCCGATGGCGCTGGCGCGCGACACCACCATGCAGCTGCTCGGCGGCGCACGATTGTTGTCGCGACAGGACTGGATCTACGGCTGGCGCCCGGAGTGAGCGCTTGATTTAACGATGCCGGCGCGGCGGGCTCTGTAGCGCCGGGGCAACTGGCGGCTCGCCGCAATTGTCGCGACGGCGCGTATCATCGATCAGATCGAGATTGGCGCGCTCCTTGGCATAGTCGCTTTCGTAGGCGACCGCCGACACCAATCCACCCGCCGCACCGGTCTTGGCTTTCGCCATCAAGGCTTCAAGCTCGTTGACGCGCTTTTGCGTGGAGGCGCGCGCTTCATTGAGCTGCGTGCAGTTGTAAAGATCGTAGCGCGACGGATCGACGAAGGCGCTGGTCCGCGGACCGCCGATCGACGTGCCGGCGGCACAGCCGGCGAGACTGCATGCGATCAAAACTGCCCCCAATGTTGAAATGATCGAGGTGCCACGGCAGGCGATGCGATCCAATCGATGACAGTGAGACATTCCGGGACGATCCATTTGTCGAATCACGCGTGAGCGGGACCAAGGTATACGGGAAAGACGCGACGCACCCCTGACCTTCGCACATCCTCATGAAGCATTTCGCTGGCATTTACGAGATATTGCCGCTGTTTTCCGAAATTTGACACCCCGCCACAACAGTGCCGAAATTGTGACAGCCTAATTCGGACCGCTGCTACCGCTGACAACAAACGTCCCAAACGAATGCACCTGTGCCTTCGTCACAAGGGAGAAGCCGGATGGCACCGTGGTGCAATCGCCTGCCCGCTGATTCACTCGGCGGACTGACTGGTTCGCGCGCCTTCCTACAGATCCGACGACTACGCTGGCTGATGGGATCATCGACCGCGGTGCTGCTCGCAACGCTGATCCCCGGACATGCACAGACCACTCTTCCCAATTCGGCGGTTCCGCTGCTGCTGCAGAACTTCCCGACCGGCAATCCCTTCACAGTGGGACCTGGCACGACCATCGCCACCGGCGCCGCCGGTATCGCCATTCAGGGCAACAACTCATCGAACTGGACGCTGAACAATCAGGGCACCGTCTCGTCCGATACGACCGCGATGCAATTCGGCTCCGCGACCACCATCGTCAACTCCGGCACGATCGCCGGCGGCGCCGGCCCGGCAATCAACTTCGGCAACTTCAACAACTCCGTCACCAACACCGGCAACATCACCTCCACCGGCGCGACCGCCATCCTGTTCGGTTCGGGCAACGACACGCTGAACATGAACGGCGGTACCATCAACAAGACGGTGGTGATGGGCGACGGCGTCGACACGTTCACGATGACGGCCGGCACGATCCAGCAGCTCGATCAGGGCGGCAATCTCGACACCGCGATCATTTCCGGCGGCCGCATCATCGGCGCGTTCAACGACGGTGACTTCTTCACCATGACCGGCGGCCGTATCGGGCTGGTCGACCTGCGCGTCGCCAACAACATCATGCGGATGTCGGGCGGCATCATCGACGGCCTCGTCAACGCGGAACAGGGCAACGATCAGTTGTTCCTCTCCGGCGGCAGCATCGGTGGCCAACTCGACTTCGGCAACGGCAACAACACCATGACCGTGACCGGCGGCTCCATCGGTGGCGGAATCCTGACCGGAACCGGCATCGATCAATTGATCTGGAATGGCGGCGGCACCATCGCCACCACCATCGACCTCGGCGCCGGAAACGACACCGCCATATTGAGCCATCTTACGCCGGCGATCCTGTCGGCGACGACGTTACTCGACGGCAATACCGGCACCGATACGCTGCGCTTCGACAACACCGTGGCCTCCGGCGTCGCACGTTTCCAGAACTGGGAAAACATCGACCTCACCAACAACACGCGGCTGACACTCGACACCAACCTGACGCTCGGCGATGCCGGCACCCTCACCGGCACGCTCGCGATCGATCACACCAGCATTCTCTATGCCGGCGGGGGCGTCAACGCAGTGGTGGTGCCGTTCAATGCCGCACAGCTTGCGACCGTGACCAATGCCGGCGCGATCGATCTCACCAATGGTCCGGCTGCGGCGACTGACACGTTCACCGTATCCGGAAATTATATCGGCCAGGGCGGCCGCGTCGTGCTCAACACGGTGCTCGCGAGCGATGGCGCCCTCTCCGACCGCCTGGTCATTGATCGCGGCGCGGCGACCGGCAATTCGTTCCTGACGATTCAAAATCTCGGCGGCCCCGGCGCATTGACTACCGGCAACGGCATCCTCGTGGTCGACACCACCAATGGCGGCACCACAGCGTCAGGCGCGTTCGCGCTGGCGAGCGGCTATGTCGCCGCCGGCCCCTATGCCTACACGCTGCACCGGAGCAGCGTCGACGCCAGCAATCCGCAAGCGTGGTATCTGCGCTCGACGCTCGACTGCGCATCCAATCCCGGCGATCCGGGATGCGCCACTGGCGCCGCGCAGGCTGCCGACTATCGGCCGGAAACCTCGCTCTATGCGGCGATCCCATCGATGGCGTTGTTTTACGGCCGTTCGCTGCTCGACACGTTACATGAGCGTGTCGGCGACGACACCGCGTTCTCAAACAACCCGCGCAACAATTACGGATGGGGCCGCGTCATCGCGCAGCACGGCAACCATGACGGCGATCCGCTCGGCATCTATGGCAACGGGCCGCAGTTCAACTACACCATCGGCGCGATCCAGGCGGGCAGCGACCTCATTCGTAGAGACACGAATGACGGCGGCCGTTTCTCCGCGGGCCTCTACGGCGCGGCGGGGATGACGCTCGGCGATGTCACCCATGCCGACCGCACCGATGCCGGCCGCAATCGCCTCAACGGCTACAGCTTCGGCGGCTACGGCACCTATTTCGGACCGTCGGGCTGGTACGTCGACGCTGTGGCGCAAGGCACCTATTACGATGTCTACGGCATCTCGAATGTGGTCCCGACCCTGAAGACGAACGGCTGGGGTTTTGCCGGCTCGCTGGAAACCGGCGTGCCGATCTATCGCATCGCCGGCATCACCATCGAGCCGCAGGCGCAGATCGTCTACCAGCACATCGATCTCGCCGACGGCACCGACACCGCAGCAATCGTCAAATTCAGCGACGTCGAGTCCCTCGCCGGACGGCTGGGCGTGCGTTTCGCGCGAACCTGGGCGCTCGACGACAGCGCAACGCCGCGCACGATCACCGCATGGCTGCGCCCGAACTTCTGGTACGAATTCTACGGCGACCCAAAAACGTCATTCACGTCGGCGACGGGACTCATCCCCTTCCTGTCAAACTTCACCGGAGGCTCGGTCGAAGTGAACGCGGGCATGAGCGCGCAGATCGCCGCCGCCACCTCGCTCTATGCCAATGTCAGCTACCAGACCGGCATCGACGGCGACAACAATGGCGACGTCTACAGTGGGAAGATCGGCCTGAAAGTGGCGTGGTAGGCGACGGCCTACCGAAAGGGCTGGTGCGGACGGCGGGAATCGAACCCGCACGACGTTGCCATCGAGGGATTTTAAGTCCCTTGCGTCTACCAGTTCCGCCACGTCCGCACTTTGATTTGGTTATTGTTTTCGTCGTTTTCGGTCAATTGTTTTCCAGAACGCTCTATCGGTTTTCCAAATCGCGCTTCGTTCTGTTCACTGTTGGTCCCGCGCCTTTAGCCGGTCGAAAGCCCTTGTGACGCTAACTTCGGCCTCGACATGCCGGGTATAATGCTTGCCCATCGCTTCCGACTTGTCGCCTATAAGTTCAGCCACTTCGGCGTTGGATGCCCCGTTGCGCTTCCACCATGCAGCATAGGTCACGCGCAAGCCGTGCAAGGTCGTTCCCGCGCCGATTAGGCCATCCCGCTCTCGGTCGCGCAGCCAATGGCTGACGCGCGTCTGCATATCCTTTTCGCTCTCCCATGCGCTTCCGTCGTCGCGAATGGCTATCAGACCGTCTGCACGACGTACGTCTCGTGCGCTGAGGAAGTTCTGAAGTTCCATCTGGACAGGCAACAACGTGGCCTTACCGTTCTTGCGGCGCGTGTATTGAACGGCTTTGCCAGTTAGAGGGTGGTCGAAAAATTGCCGATCGCTCAAGCCAACAATGGTTTGGCCAGCCAAACCGGCGTAGCGAGCGATCATGCACGGAATTAGAATCTCGATCGGCGCGTTCTTACGAACAAACTCCCATTCATGAGCAAACCACTCCCGATTGGAGTTGGGGTCTGCCTGATGCGCCTTATCCATTCCCAAGCAAGGGTTCGCCCTGAGGCCCGTCGTATTCCCGCGTCTCACGCCTTGCTTGAACGCCGATGACAGCGCGGCGATCATTTGGTCGGCGAAGCGCGGCCACTTGGTATTTGCACATTGGTCGCGCAGTTCATAGAGATCGGGCTGCGTGATTTCAGCAAGTTGAATCGGGAAAGCATCGCGCAGGTAGTCGAACGCCTCCAGATAGTCCTTGCGAGTCGCGGCAGCGAGTTTTCGCCATTTCGGATAACTGTCGGCCGGTGGTTTGTCAGGTAGATCGGGTACAGCAAACTTGCTGCGCTCGTCGCGACAACGATCAATATCGCCGTTCGTGTACCAATAGAGCAATCCGCCGAGCGTGTCCCCGGCGCGATCCTTCGCCGCTCGTGCTGGCGCCCGCTTGAAATTGTAAACCCGGATGAACTCAGGCGACTCCATCTGGCGCAGAAGTGCGTCTCGGTCACCAGCCAAGCCCTTGATTAGAGCCTCGCCTGTCGAGCGCTTGTAGACATACCACTTGCCGCGGGCGCGGGCGATTTTCAGGCCGTGCAGCTTAACCTTGACCACTGATCAGATCCCCAATCTTGCGACGCGGTACGACGGGCGCGTTTTGGACGTTCGGGTCGAGGCTCGCCAGCCAATTATCGAGACTGACGCGTAGCCAGCGATTGCCCCTTGTGGATTCCGTAAAGGCTACCGGCCTAACAGGGCAAACCTCCTTGAACGTATCGACGCTCAAGCCGCAATAGGCGCCCGCTTGATCCAGCCGCAAGGCAGCCGGCCAATACGGCAAGTGGTTGTCGTTAGCGATGTTGGGCAAGCATACACCTGACGGTGTAGTTGAAAAACGTACCTCGCCGGAGAGCCCGACGCTCAAGCGCTGATGCCGATTATGCATCGAAGATCCCAAAAGTATACGCAAAACCCGCACTTTTCTCTATGCGGAAGGTGTAAATCCCGAAGATAAAGTTGCCGGTGTGTCCAGCCCGCTTCGGGCGCCACGAGCGAAAGACGGGGCGCCCCAACCCTTCGGGATGAGGCGCTCTTGGGATCACGCTACGAATTCGGGCGACGCCGCTTCCTGCTCTTGATGGTCGCCATACCACTGACCAAGCTGTGCACCCTCGTTTGCCCAGCCAAGGTTGCGCTCGTCATCAACGTCAGGCTCGCGACCATCATGGTCGTCTTCGTTCTCCGCGCCGTGGTCAGCGTTGAGGTGAAAATCCGCTCCGGTCTGGTTGTCTAACTCCGGGAAGCATCCCGCACCACGCCACCCAAGTGAAGGCTCCGCGTCGGTGTCGGGCTCGTAATCCGAATCGTCGCCTTCGCGATCGTCACCGCAATTGGCGTTGCCCATGAGGTCAGACGGCGTTTCGAGGTAGTGGCCCAGGGATGACGTCCATCCGAGAGACGGTTCGCAGTCGGGATCGGCATCGAGGGTGTTAAGCAGATCGATTAAAAGATCAATCTGGGCCTCGACGGCTTGGCGGGAAATGGGCAAGCCTTCAGCGCTTGCCAGCAAGGTGAGTTGCGGCATGACTAACCTCAAAGGTGATAATTACACCATTAACGGTAACAACATCACCTGTTTGATGTCAACCATTTCCGGTGATATTTTCACCATATGAGACCAGAACAATGCCGAATGGCCCGAGCGGCCCTGAAGTGGAGTACGCAAAGGCTCGCTGAAGAGGCTGTCGTCGGGGTGAATACGATCAACCGCTTCGAGGACGGTCAAGACGCACGCCTCAGCAGCGTTGAAAAGATGAAACGCGCCCTCGAATCAGCCGGCATCATCTTCCTGGGAGATGGGCAGTCGATCGACGGTGGCCCCGGTGTGAGGTTGAGGAAATAAGAGAGCCGTTCGCGATGGGTCTCTATCTTTACAAACGTGGCAACAGCAAGAGTTGGTACATCCGCGGCACGGACTTTCTCGGCAACGTCATCTTTGAAACTACTAGGACGTCGAAGAAGGGAGTCGCCGAAAAATTTCTTGCGAAGAGAAGTGCCGAGATTTTAGCGGAGGCACTTTACGGGAAAAGGGCGATCATAACTTTCGCTGAAGCCGCGCTCTCTTATTTTGAGACGGGCGCACCAATGCGCTTCTTTCTGCATCAGAGAACTCGACTTCCAATCGGCCCGCTTCTCAAATTCAACAATAAGCCGCTTCACAAAATCACCCAATCCGACCTAGACCGCGCAGCGCTTGAGGCTTACCCAACAGCACGACCCGAAACCCGCAACAGGCAGTTTTACACGCCGTTCGTCGCAGTCTGGAATCATGCGGTAGGAAACGACTGGGCTGACTACCGCAAGTGGAAGCGGCCGAAGAAACCTAAAGGCACGAACGTCGCCGTTCTTGCTGCAGCCCGTGCGGGCAATAAGCCCGTGGCATACGAACATGCCTCCCGGTTTGTACTCACCATGTCGCCCGCTAATGCGATCGTAATGACCATCCTGTTCTACACCGGCCTGCGGCCTATCGAGTTGTTCAGCCTGGATTGCTCAGACGTCGATATTAAAGGCCGATGGATAACCATCAAGTCGTCCAAGACTGGCGAGCCTCGCGGCGTACCGATGCACAAGGCGCTGGTCCCGCTTATGACGGCGCTGAAGAAGCGAGGCGGCAGCCTGGTGAGGCAGTGGAACGGGCGCCCATTCGTCGTCCGCGAATCCATCGGCGGCCAGATGAAAACGGCCATTGCTGGCGCGCGGACTAGGAGCGGCATTAACGACGTGTCACCCTACACAGCCCGCCACACGGTGTCGACGCAGCTTGTGGTTAATGGCGTGCACCCGCACATCAAAGACCAAATTCTTGGTCACGCCGTCGACGACATGAGCCGGCACTATACCAACGTACCCCGCAAGGAGCTCATTGCGGCGATCGACACGCTACCTGTTGTTAGGTCGTGGCTAGACGCGCCATGGATGAAGGATCCGGTTGGGTTAACGTGCGGGCGTCCTTTGCCGCTCAAAGAGCACAGCGACGAAAATCCGATATAGCCAACGCTGTTGCAGGGCGGTGATGAGCCTGCTCCTTTGTAAGCAACTGATGCGGACGGCGTGAAGAAACCCCTTGGTCCGCGCAGTTGCCCCTGGAGTTGGTGGGCTGCGCGAGTGTGATACCATTCGACGCTTCGTGCATTCATGGCCGCGAATCCCGGGGGGGCACAATTGGAAGACACGATACGATTTGCGCTGAGCAACTTCGCGCTCACGTTCCTAGTCATCGGACTGGTAGGCTCGGCCGTCCACGTCCGCTTACGACGACCACCCTCGCCGAAGCACTCCTATCGTACTTCATGCTGTTCTCGATCGGGATCAGCTTCTTCTACAACTTCGTGATGCATGTATTCTTTGGCAAGATGTCTGCCGCGTTCATCGGCTGGCAGGATAGCCCTTCTCAGGCTGAGGTTGGATACGCCAGCCTGGGTTTCGCTTTAATCGGATTTCTCGCCTTTCGTCGGGGCTTCGACATAAGGCTAGCAGCCGTGGTCGGCATCGCTGCGTTTCTCTGGGGTGCAGCGACAGGGCATATCGTTGAGATTGTAAAGGCGTCGAACTACGCCTCAGGCAATGCCGGCATCATACTCTACACTGACGTCTTGCTGCCGATCATCGGTTTTGCGCTCATCTGGTGGCGATATAAGGTCGCGCCCAAGTAGAAAACCAGTCCAAGCAACTTGCCATGAAAGACATCAAAGCCCGAATAGAAAAGCTTAGGGTCGATGCCGCCGAGTGCGTCCTGATCAGCAAACTCGCGACCGTTCCCGAGAAGCGCGCTATCTTCGAGAAATTGGCTGAGGAATATAGCGAGCCGGCACGCGAGCTTGAGATGCTCGTCGTCAACCACGCCATTCCTGATTCGGATCAGAAATAGAACTGCCACCGGAGCGTGGCATAGAGGATCAGATGTCTAACACCGCACTTGCTCTGATCGGTTTCATCGCATGGACGCTCGCCCTTCTAATCGTCATGGAAACGATCCGGACTTGGTTGGTTGTAACCGGCCAAGTGCCGGCAAACGGCTTCTCACCAGATAACCGCGGCCTGTCTCCCTTCATGCAACGGCTCGCGCGTACCCACGCCAATTGTATCGAAGGGCTTCCGGTGTTTGGCGGGCTATTGGCGGTCGCGCTGATGCTGGAGAAGACAGCGGTGACGGACGCGCTCGCGTTATGGCTCCTCGCCGCGCGAGTTATCCAATCGACCATTCATTTGATTTCAACGAGCGCCACCGCAGTCAGCGCGCGATTCACGGGCTTCGCGATCCAGATGTTGATTGGTGCTTATTGGGTGATCTGCCTGATATAGAAAAACCCCGCCGGAGCGGGGTTTCAAAAGTTACTTTTTGTCAGCTGACCAGGACGTGGTTTCTTTATCGTACTTGAAGCCCACCGCGTTCTTCAGAGAATCCTTCGTTTCATTCAGCGTAAGCCACCATTTGTCATTCTTCTTCGTTCCCTTAACCGCGGAAAAAGGAACGATCACATCCTTTTCGCCCACACCGAGAAAACCCCCGACGCCAATAACCAGCGCTGTGATCCGACCATCCTTGTCGATCAGCACGTCGTCGATCTCGCCGATCTTGTTTTCCTTCGGATCGTAAACAGCCTGCTTATAGTAGTTGGTTACAGTGGCGCTGTTCGATGGAACTTTCGAAATCGTCTCTGCTGCAAAAGCGGATGTCGAGAGCATTGCGGCGGCTACAACGAAGCAAGCAACGGTCTTCATAGAAATCTCCTTGAGTTTGGAGACGATAAACCCCTGGGCGAGTGCAATGTTCCTTTCGAGCTATCGCTCGTATGGCGCCGCTCGGAAGATCGCAATGGAATTCAATAATGGAGCGAGGCTAGCATTCGAGCTAGCAACGCTGCTCGAAAGCGGCGCGACCTCCTCCATCCGAGTAATATCCCCTGTCCCTATTCCGGCGTAGCCTTGTTGGAGCGGACGTCGTGTCCTCGCCGTCCGTTCCAAGTTCCATTACTTCCAAGCCCCGCTTGCTCAGGCGGGGCTTTTTTATGCCGCGGCGGCTGCGCGGGACAGCCCGAAGAAACGAAACCATCGTCATGGTGAGCCGTTCTATCCTCTGTCTCAACCAGGAGAATGAACATGCTCAAAACGGTTCTATCGGCGGTCGCAGCGACCGCAATTCTCACAGCAGTGCCGGCCGCGGCCCAGCAATCGACAGCGCCGGGTCAAAAGATGCATGACAAGGGAAGTGTGAAAGGCACGACTGGTGCATCTGGTTACGCCCCCGGTCAGAAGATGCAGGACAAGGGTTCTGTGAAAGGTACCACGGGTGCATCGGGCTACGCTCCTGGACACGCCGATGACAAGTCAGGAACGAGAACGAAGAGATAGGGCGAACCAAAATGAGGCCCCGCCATGCGCGGCTTTTAGTTTGCGCGAGGAACTAGTCCGTGCCCTTGCGGTTATTTCGTCCCACACCCTCAGAGAGACGCCCATGCCCGACGACCTGACAAACAAAGGCGGACAAGACCGCAGTCGCATCAATATGAACGAAGACTATGAGGTGAAGTACTGGACTCACCACCTCGGCGTGAGTCGCGAGGAGTTGGAGAGAGCCATCGAGAAGGTCGGCAACTCGGCCGCGGCG
The DNA here is from genome assembly GCA_044464625.1 of Afipia sp. Taxonomy (GTDB): domain Bacteria; phylum Pseudomonadota; class Alphaproteobacteria; order Rhizobiales; family Xanthobacteraceae; genus Afipia. Next base: position 85,350 of record JBIQLC010000012.1, read on the forward strand.
GTGCGTAAAGAACTAGGGAAATAAGTCGCGCTATTGATGTGGCGAATTGGCTATGACCCTCACCCGCCGACTGCTGAAAACTGAACGCTTCGAGTCGTGGGCTATCTACAAAGGCGACCTTCAGGTCGGCACGCTATCGTCGGGTATCGCTGTCACAGGGAATGCTACCTGGACATGGCGGTGCGGGTTTTATCCAGGCTGCGAGCCTCACCAACGTACCGAAGGAACGCAGCCAACTTACGACGAAGCCAAAACCGAGCTTGAGAGAGCTTGGGAAAGGCTAGAGTCGCAGATCACCGCCGACATGGCCGATGAATGGCTCAAGAACCAGGCATGGACAGCTTGGAAATACGCAATGTGGGAAGCCGGTTGCAAGATGCCCGCGCAGACCCAAACCGGACGATCGAAATGCTTCTGCGGTGTAGAAATCACTGCTGAGACTACACCAGCGCACATCTACGAAAAGCACATGACGACCAAGAACCCTTATCGCCGCCGGGGCGGTGGGTGACAGAGTTAGTTGGTCGGGAAGTATGACTATCAACTGAAGCCCAAAGATTCCCGTCAGATGCGCAGATATAAGGCTCGCTAATCCGCAGCGAAGGTATAGCCTGCAACTATCACCGCGCGGCCCGTGGCATTTCATCGGTGACAGAGAGACCAAGCGCGCTCCCGTCTTTTTCAGGGAGGAGCGCTATGCAACAGCTTCCACAACAAGACGCATTCCAACTTTTTTGTATCGGTCTCATCGCTATCGGAGTCATGATGCTCGCCGGCAGTGCCCTGTACTTTCTTCGTTTCATCTAAGAGTTTGGGAGACGAAAATGCCAACGCAACCATGGAATCTCGAGGCTAAATGGGCGGCTCTATCGGAAAGTCTGCGGGCCGAGGCCGATACGCGTCCTCTTGGCCGGGCTCGGGATGGACTCCTTCGCCGCGCTGATCAACTCGATCGCGCCATAGCGCTGGAAAGATCGCTACGGTCTGGCAGAGAAGAAGCGACTACGTTTGCGAACAAAGTGCACCCTGGAACACATCACACCGAAGGCTCTGGAAGTCCACACAAACGGGCGGTGCACGCAAAATAGATAGCGACAGCGAGTGGGTTCCGCGCCTACAATTCCTGCATGGGAAGCTCAGCACCTCACTGCCCCAAGTGCCGGCGACCGATGGCAGCCGTATTTAGCGGACGCAAGAAGAGTTTCATTTGCTCGATATGCGAGGAAGACCCTCTCGAGTCTCAAGAACTTCGAGACCTCATCCGCGCAGTCAAGCCGCCCGAGGATGACAGCGAAAATCCTCCGCTCCCGGCCTGACGGAACCTTCCCGCCTCCTCACGCTTAAACGATTTCTTTGGTTCAAACCTTTGAGGTTGTTATGCGTGGCACGGACAAATTGATTTTGAAATGGGCTGCACAGATGGCCGAGCTAAAGGCACAGGCCGAGGCAGCGCCGCCTGGCGAAGAACGCGACGGCTTACTTCACCGCATCGCACTATGCCAAAAGGCCATCGAAGCAGCGGAGATGTTGGCGCCGCCCGAGCGACATCCAATGCCACCAAAGGAACCATCGCGCCGCCTACGCGCTTGAATGCACGTTCTATAGGCGTGGAGTTGCGTATGTCCGGCTGGGATCGGCGGTTTGAAGACCCTCTGGTTTTGCCACACGGCAAACCGCTGATCACGCTCAAAGACGCAGCAAAATACATCCAGAAATTGCCGAAGACCGAACATGACAAGCCGCGCTGGCAGACCGCAACGCGATGCCTAATCGAAGCCGCTGAAGGCCGTGGTCCTCTCCTGCACGCCCGATCCGGGATGCTTCAAGCCCTACACGGCAAGAAGCTCATGGCTTACGACCCAGATCGGCCGCGCACGCCTGCAAAGAAATGGGGACGCCGACGATGACCGACCATGAAATCATCCTCAATGCCCTGCTCGATGCACGGGCCATCCTTGGCGATTATATCGATCCGAAGCCGCACCATTGCGAAGACGCGGTGAACCGACTTCTCGGCGTTCTGGATCGGGACGAGGTCGTGGACGCGCTCTACCGGCTCGATCGCCGCCGCGCGTTTAAACTGATCACCACCGCATGAAACATTGCATAATGATTTAGTGGAAATCGTGGCACTGAATGATGGACTACAAACTTCGCGCATCTCGCGGAACGATGACAGTGATCCGGGCGATTAGCAGCGCAGATGAAGTATACGAAAAGGCCTGCAAGCTCATTGAAGAAGGTTACGATGCGATCGAAGTAAGAACGCCTGACGGGCTGTTGCTGCTTCAGAATGATTTGTCGAAACTGATCGAAGAGAAGAAAATGAAAAAGCCCGGCCGCCGCTAGGACGACCGGGCAAATTGCCGAGCGATGATTGCTCAATCTTCGTGGCAAACCTTGATCGTCTTCATGCCCGTTACGGCTTCCTCCCGGGTCTTGAAAACGCCATTGTCTACGATCGTGGTAGTCGTACTGGTCGGCTTCTTGTCGACGATCGTGCACTTCTTCGTCGTCGGATCACGAACCACATAATATTCGCTCACGACTGCGGTTTGCGCGTAGGCACTGATTCCAAATGAAAGAGTCAGAGCAGCAGCGATCAATGTCCGTTTCATAGCTACCTCCATAGAACTTCACACATCGGCTTCAACCGGAAGCCATCGCCTTTGTTCCGACAGCGGCGATGGCGCTCCACGACGGGAACGATCTCCTTTTGTCTGAATTCATATGCGCCTTCCGTGAGGTCATCGGTGCAATGCCGGTTATCCGATATTTCCTTTTTGCTAACGCCGGGCTGCTCGCGCTGCTCTTTTTGACGGATGCCTACTTACCCCATAGGTTATCGCAGCCGCCCGCCGCAGCGGCCTCAAAGCCCGTGATCCGAATTGCGAGGCATAAGAAGTCGCCATCACCGGTCGTGATTGAGGCGACATGGCCCGGCTCACCAATGGAAGCAAATTGAACAGAAGCAAGGCTGCAACAAAGAGCCTGCTAATCGCGATGCTCAACAGATTCGCAACCCATCGAGGCCGACGGACGCTTTGGGCGGCTGGCGGGCACGCACACGCCCTGCCCCCGAAATAGAAAAAGTCCGACCGCTGCAAGACGATCGGGCTAAAAGTTCCGCGTACTCCGGAACATCGCATCGAAAACGCCGAACCAGGTATGAGGTTCCTCTCTAACGAACTTGAACAACTTTTCGAGCGTGAGGCGATAAACCCTAAACACTATAGGGAGGGGAATAAGGAACAAAGCAGATCAGCGCGGAATTTAAAAACGATGGCACTGTTTCGCATTAGACCCACTTCGATGGATATCTATGTCGCTCGCGAGGCCGCAATGCGAGCGCGACCGACTACTGCATATGTTGAGAGAGCCCTGACATGGGGCGCCGACGAACATCTCCTTCTGGCCTGCTCTGCTGCCGGATGGATATCAGCAAGAGTTATTCGCTCCCATCTTCGTCCGACGGCCAACCATATCCTTCTCGTTACAGCAGCGGCGGTAATCGTGCCGCACATCCTCAAAGGAATATTCGATCAGGTCCGGCCCGACCGTACAGCCGTGCGAGGTCACCTTCACGGCATCCCATTGTCGGGCAAAAGCCTCGACGCTTTTCCATCCGGCCATGCAGTGCATATGGGTGCGCTGGCATCTGCAGCTTCCGTTTTACCTTGGCGATACAGATTACTTGCATGGAGTCTCGCGACAGCTATCTCTGGAACGCGGATCGCAATTCTAGCGCACTGGCTATCAGACGTAATAGCGGGCTTTGTCATCGGCGTCGCGATCGAGAGAGCGCTTCGGCGAATGACGGGTTATCCTGACCCCCAGCTTCGCTGCATCCTTTTCCCGGACGCAAGCTGTGACCGAATATGTCATACGGTTTTTAGTCGGCGGATTGGTCGTTTCTCTGTTTGCTACGATAGGAGATATCATCCGTCCCAAAAGCTTCGCCGGCCTGTTCGGCGCGGCTCCATCGATTGCGTTGGCAACCTTAAGCATCGCATGGTTCGAACACGGTAGCAGCTATGCTGCGACTCAAGGAAAATCCATGATGCTCGGCGCCATTGCGCTAGCCTGTTACAGCATCATGGTTTGCCAAATGGTGATGCGGCTGAAAACCGGCGCGCTGACAGCGACGTTGGTCGCATTGCCGATTTGGCTGATCGTCGCCTTCACCCTGATTTCTGCGGTGGGGATAGTTGATGCGCGTACATCTTTCCCTATCGTCGCTAGGCAATAGTCGCTGGTACGAATACTTTATCCGCTTCGTATTAGGTGGCGCTGCCACAGCACTAGCAGGTGTCTTAAGCTTGGTCTGGGGCGCTTCCGTTGGGGGCTTGTTTCTAGCCCTGCCTGCTATCTTCTGTGCGAGCGCCACGCTCATCGAAGCGCACGAGATTCGCCGAAAACGAGAGGCCGGATTGAATGGCGAGCGTCGCGGTCGAGAAGCAGCGGCGTTGGATGCGGCCGGCACCGGCCTGGGCAGCCTCGCCTTGATAGGTTTTGCCTTTACCTTTTTTACAGTATCTCGCTTTGGAGCAGTGGCGGCGTTTGTCAGCGCGAGCATTGTCTGGATTCTGCTAGCGATCGGCAGCTGGCAGCTATGGGCGGCACTGAAGAGTCAACTACGAGGCTGGAAGTCCTAACGTGTCAACCTGTGACGTTGGAATATCACTCGTCAGTCCGGCAGCACTGACGTGAACTTCGCGCCCCCTTGGATCGCGAGTGATGCACGCCTCGGCGAGCAAAACGACTATTGAGGAAGTAGCTTCGATGGGTGCCACCGTAGGAAGCAGCCGTCTACGCCCCGCCAGCTCGGCGATAGACCTCGCTTTGAGCGGCCGGGCTGACAAGTGTTTCCTCAATTCAAACGACCATCCGCCAAGCCATGGAACGTTAACCGGTCTGCCGAAGTTGTCGGCTTAGGAAAAGGAAGATTCACATGGTGGATTCAGATCGCATCGTCGGCGCGGCGAAATCGATGTTTGGCAAAGCCCAGCAAGAAGCTGGTAAGACCGTCGGCGACGACTCTACGCGGATGAGCGGAGCCCAAACCCAAGCCGAGGGCGTAGTTCAGAACGCCGCGGGCCAAGTTAAGGACGCAGCAAGGGAAGTAGCCGAAGGCATCACGGGTGCGAGTGCGGCCGCTTACGATCGAGGCACCGAACTCGTCGCGAAAAGTCCTGGCAGCGCGTTGCTTCTCGCTGGAGTAATCGGCTTCGCACTCGGCGTTGTATTGGCTAAAGGATCACAGCCAAGACGCAATACACTACAGCGCTACTATGATCGGTACGGTGGATAATTAGACCGGCCGCTAACCGGGAACCGCGCGACCGAGGTCTAGGCCCATTCGAGCTAGCTTCCTTCGGCTTGAGCGATCAGATCAGTTGACCAAAAG
>JBIQLC010000012.1:90856-139721 GCA_044464625.1 Afipia sp.
GGCCCATTCGAGCTAGCTTCCTTCGGCTTGAGCGATCAGATCAGTTGACCAAAAGATCAAGAGAAGGGATGTTAATCGCAGACTGGGCATTCGTCCCCTAAGCTATCGAAAGTAGCGTCCACGGCCTCAATACACTTGACCCTGCTTCGGCCTGGATACGGCTCAAACTCCGCAAGTGCATGGGCATAGTCTAGTTCCCGAGGGCCAAACCTCAGGCGCATAAACCCGCATTCCGGACAAGCAGCTATGGCATGCGAATGAAGTAGAATTCGGGTAGCCCACTCCTCGATGGTTTCTTTGCGAGCAATCATTCGGAACCTCGGCGATAGATAACCTTCGGACTGGTCCTGAGTTCATGAGTCGTTTGGCAAAGTGTTGGCGAACGCCGCGACAGCCGACGGACCGGATTAGAAAAGGGAAAGCCGGAATGGGTCCGACAATCGAGCAAACAATCGAGTTCATAAAGAAGGCTCATGCCGGCCAAGTCGATAAGGCGGGTGAGGCCTATTGGAAACATCCGGTCTCGGTGATGGAGAGACTTGTTGATGCACCTGAAGACTACAAGCTGGCCGCCCTGCTCCACGACGTCATCGAGGACACGGACTTCTCCGCTGAGAATTTGCGCAAGATGGGTTATTCGGCGAATGTGGTGCGAGCGGTCGAGCTGCTAACGAAGCACGGCGATATGCCTTACCTCGACGAAATCAGACACATTCGCGACAGCAGGAATCCTATCGCTATCGCTGTGAAGATTGCCGACAACCTCGACAATCTCGATCAGGTCCGGTCGGCAAAACTCAAGCCAGAATTGCAGTTGAAGGCGGTAAAATACCGCGAGTCGCTCGCGATCCTTCGGCAATCGGTCCTCGACAACCCGAAGGTATTACGGGACTTCACCCGTGTCGCCCAGGACCAGGGGATAGATCTGGACTATGGCGAGGACCCGGTCGCCCGATTGGCCGAGCTGATCATGGATGACAGCCCGCTGGATGAAAAGCGGGTCGCAGAAATCGCCAGACTGATGGGACAAACGGACGATAAGCTGCCGTGAGTTGACTTGGGTGCTTTGAAACCTTCTGGCGTGCAGCGCATTGCTTGAAAGGGGCCCCAGCAATCCATGGAGATTTGCATGCCTCGCGGAGATAAATCTAGCTACAGCAATAAACAGAAGCGGCTGGCCGAGCACATCGAGCAAGGGTACGAGAAGCGCGGGATTTCGGCGGGCGAAGCCGAACGCCGCGCTTGGGCGACAGTGAACAAGGAAACCCACGGCGGAAAAAAGAGCGGTTCTGGTCGGGGAAAATCCGAAGACCATTCGCCTGCAAGGAAGGGCGGTCGCCTCGGCGGAAAAGCCGCGGCCTCAAGACCGGCAAGCGAACGATCAAAGTCGGCAAAAAAGGCTGCCGCTACGCGCAAGCGTCACGCCGAGCACCACGCGCATCACTAAGCCGGGCGCCACGCCTATAGACCACGTGACGCCATTGCGATTCTGCAAGACGACCCAAGCTTACACGCGCATATCCGCCTGTCAGGGCTTAGCCGTACCTTCAGCATTGGTGCCGGATTTTTGCCGACCCGTCGCTGGCGTAGATGGTTCACTAGAGGGCTGCCGTTTATCCGATGCACGTCCGGTAGTTCCCATCTTGTCACGACCTTGGTCGCCATTGGCGTCCATCCCGCCCGAGGTCGAAGTACCGCTACCGCTAGGATTTGATGGTGGCGTTGTTGCCGAACTCGCGGCCGGATCGCCGGATGAAGGTTTGGTAGGAGATGTTTGTGCGCTGGCACCAACTAACCCCATGACACATGAGGCAGCTAATACCATCAGTAATTTCGTCATCATCGTCCGCTCCTTTCAAGGGGGATGGAGATCAACCACCCGCGGTGCTTTCGTGTTCCACCATAAGCAATAAGCAACGTGCGAGAGTGTGTGGATTATCAAGGAACGTAAGCTGGCCGAGACGGTTGGCTCATCATGACGAACCAAAACAAGCGCGAGATCGATAAACGTCCTAAGGCAGATCAGGAGATTCCGGCCGCGGGGCCTCATGCAAAGCGCGAGCAGACCGATAAAGACAAGTCTCCCGGCACTGGAATGTTGCCGGACGAGGACGACCAGGTCGAAGGACCGACCGGCTAAGCCGCGAATGTCGGGAGTGCGTGCGCAATTGATAACCTTAAGGAAACTTCCATGAGCAGGTCCCAGCGAATCCAGAGAAAACAGGGAGGCCATCATTTGCGGTCACAAGAACCGCAGCCGCCTCTCGACGATACCGATCGCAATACTGACAGGATCATCAAGCCGGTTCACAACGCGGAACGTATGCAGCAAATCGTGGAGCAGCCGGAAAGTCAGGCTTCCGACGATCTACGCGACCGACGCGGAGGCGCCTATGATCCGGTAACAGGCAAGGAAGAGATTCCGGAAGGCCTTGCGCGACCCAGGATCGGTCCCGATCACAAGGAAAGGTCCCCGTGATGCCGACAAAGTACGATCCGCAAAGCGAACCACACGTTCAGGATATCGAGAACGACCCGCCGCCTACCAAAGGTACCAAGGAGCCTTGGAAAAGACCGGGACAGGCCTCTCAGAATCCTGATCAGAAATTGACAAAACCTGATCTCGACAAATGGAAAAAAGCGGTCGACCGACACGGGAATTGACCGGTTCTTGAGCAGTTAGCTGGTTGCGTGCAGGATCTTCCCACTCGTTCTGCCATCCTACCACAGGCGACGCGCGACGATCAGCGAAAGGGCAAAACCACGCTACCGATTTTAGCAGCTGCAAGGGCGGTCCAGCCTGGACTCTGCGGCGCCAACTAAAGCGTTTGTCTTGATGGACATTGCCGATGTCGTCGGCCTCACCTTCTAAAATCGTCATCTATGCCGCACTCGCTGGGAATTTGCTCGTCGCATTGACAAAGTTCGTTGCGGCCGCGTGGACCGGAAGCTCGGCCATGCTCAGCGAAGGAGTGCACTCGCTGGTCGATACTTTGAACCAGATACTGATGCTTTACGGCATTCATCGCGCGAGTCTGCCGGCCGATGAGCACCATCCGCTTGGCTATGGACGGGAGCTCTATTTTTGGAGTTTCGTGGTTGCCCTCCTAATCTTCTCGCTCGGCGCCGGCGTGGCGTTCTACGAAGGCGTCGCACATATCATGACGCCTGCAAGCGTTGAGGACCCCACCATAAATTATCTCGTACTGGCATTGTCATTCGTCTTCGAAGCGGCCTCGTGGTGGATCGCTGTGGGCCAGTTCGAGAAGCATCGTGGCGATCGGGGGGTTATTGAGGCAGCGACTCGAAGCCGCGATCCGACTACCTATTTGGTCTTGTTTGAGGACTCGGCAGCCCTGATCGGCATTGCTATCGCATTCGCCGGCATTGCTGCCGCTGACTACTTTGATATGCCTGCGCTTGATGGCGCTGCTTCTATTGGCATCGGTATCATCCTCGCCATAACCGCCCTCTTCCTCGCCCGTGAAAGCAAAGGGTTGCTGATCGGCGAGCCGGCTCAAGAATCGACCCGAAGTTCCATCGCAGCCGTCGTGCGCGGCACGCCGGGTATTCTAGACATCTCACGTCTAATCACTGTCCACCTCGCGCCATTACAAGTCGTTGCAGCGCTAGACGTCGATTTCGCCGATGATCTGCGAACGTCAGAGGTCGAGCGCGTCGCGGCCACAGTCGAGAACGCTATTAAGACAAAGCATCCCGAGGTCGTGGCTGTCTTCCTCAGTCCCCGTAACCCACCACCAGTTGCCATCGCGCTCGCCCGGCCATCGCCTTCGAACGGACCGGTCGAAAGTTGAATTAAGCCCAAAGCCCGACCTAGAGTTTAGGTACTCGTCAAACTCCGCTTCCTACGCGCCGGCTTCCTCGTTGCGCGTTGGGTCTCCTTTGCAAGGCGACTTCTTAGGAGTGCAAGGACCGCTGATTCTTCGGATTTAAGGCGACCCAGCTTACCACTCAGTCCATTCTCTGCTTTTGACTTGAGCACCAGCACGAGATTGCCAGCCAGGTAGGAGTTGATCACCTCTGGATGCACATAACACTTGCGGCAGATGGTTGGCGTGTTACCAAGTAGGCTCGCCACTTTTTCGATTGCTGCGCGAAGGTTTCGCTTAGCCTCTGCTGGGCTGTCAAATCCTTCAAGCTCGTTGAGAGCCATCGCAGCGAGGACAGTCCCCGCCCAGGTTCGAAAATCTTTGGCAGTAATATCCTTTCCAGTGACGCCCCTGAGATAGTTATTCACGTCAGTCGAAGTCACGCCCTGGCAGTTGCCGGATCCGTCGATGTATTGGAGAAGCTCCTGCCCCGGCAACTCCTGGCATGCTCTCATTATTTTGGCGACGCGGCGATCCTTGACCTGCAACGACCACTTCTTGCCGCTCTTTCCAACAAAACGGAAGCGCACCTCGCCACCATCGACGGAGACGTGCCGGTTCTTGAGCGTAGTCAAGCCGTAGCTGTTGTTGGACTCGGCGTACTCCTCATTTCCAATCCGGATCAGCGTCGTCTCCAAGAGATGAACAGCCGTCGCCAAGGCCTTCTTGCGCGGGAGGCCGCGCAGCGACATGTGCTTCCTAACTTTCTCGCGGAGACCAGGGAGTGCTTTAGCAAAGGTTATAACATGCGCGTACTTGGTGCTCTCGCGAACCTCGCGAAAATCTGAGTGATAACGATACTGTTTTCGTCCTTTTGCGTCGCGGCCCGTCGCTTGGATATGCCCTTGGGCGGACGGGCAGATCCAGACATCCGTCCATGCAGGTGGAATCGCGAGTGACCTAATCCGTTCCAGCACGTCCTTTGCTGAAATCTTCGCGCCCCCCGTTGCCGTATAGACATAGCCTGCCCCTGCCTTCTTGCGCTTGATCCCAGGATGGGCGTCGGAGACATACCGCAATCCCGACAATGTCGCCGCATCCTGTGGATTCGCAACTGTGGAATCTATGCCTGATGTGTCAAGCAGCAAGAGAGAGCATCCTTTCACATTGCAAATAGCGTAGACCGTCGGGCATCCGAGGCCATCGCCTAACAAAAAGCCGCCGGTGATACCGGCGGCGTCAGACGATCAGGCAGCCTTTGGAGCCTCGGCATGTTTGTTGACTTCGGCTTCAGCGAGTTGGCTCAGGATGGCGTCGGTGTTCTTCTCTTCCTTCAAGGTCGCTTCCAGAAGTTTGACCGCATCCTTGTGCCCGAGTTCGGTCGCCCACGTCTTAAGCGTGCCGTAGCGAGAGATCTCGTAGTGCTCGACCGCTTGTGCGGCCGCCAGTAGCCCGGCATCGATCGCAGGCATTCCCTTAAACTCGCTCATTACCTCCTTGCCTTCGTCGATGATACCCATGATGGCGTCACAGGTTTTTCCTCGGGGCGTTTCGTCGAGAAGGGCGAATACCTGTTCAAGGCGATCCACCTGGCCGTCGGTCTCGGTGAGATGCTTCTCGAATGCCGCCTTCAATTTCGGCGACTGGGCCGCCTTTGCCATCTTAGGCAAGGCCGAGAGGATCTTCTTCTCAGCGAAATAAATGTCCTTCAAGGTGTCGAGGAATAAATCGTTCAGGTCCTTTTCCTTTGCCATGATCTTCTCCGTAGCAAGTTGGATTGCTTACAAGGCATGCAGATCGACCCTGGCGTCGCCGAAGCGAGAGAGGCACGCAACCTGCTCGACAACGGCGTCAGAATGTCGGCTTGCGAAGATGTTGATGCAATCCGGATCCAAAGGGTCGTTCGGGATCATCAACTTGCGATCGATCCCTTCGTTCCCGGGCTCGTGAAGACTCGCGAGATGAGACGAGGCGGATCGCCAATAATCGAAGCCATGTCGGTTCGGTCATCTCAGGGATAAGGAACTTCCAGTAACAAAGTGCGTTCATTGGTCGCGGTCATGCCGTGGAGGACATTCCTAAGTGACATCGAGAAGCGCTACGGCCGTCCGGAACGGCAGTTACTATTCGAAGCTCTTTAGTGAAATTGCCAATCGCACTTCGCAAGCCGCGGGCCGTGCCCTGACCTTCTTGATCGCCGTCGGCATTGTCGTTGTGTGGGCAGTGTCAGGGCCCTTATTTGACTTTTCCGATACATGGCAGCTTGTCATCAATACGGGAACGACGATCATTACATTCCTGATGGTTTTCTTGATCCAGAATTCACAGAACCGCGACAGTGCGGCCATCCAGGTCAAGCTCGACGAACTTATTCGAGTCAGCGTCGCACAAAATTCCTTCGTTGGCATTGAACACCTTACCGACGATGAACTGGAGGATATCCGCGCCCGATGTGAGCGGCGAGCCGCGGCGGAAAAAGTCGCCGAAGCAACTGTAAAGAAGCTGGTCAGAAAGCCGATCGAGCTGTCCACCTAACCAGCAGCTGACATCCGGGACCTCGAACTTCTTCGCGCCCACAGACTTATGTGAGCAGTAAAACGATCGGAGAATATGGCTGATGCCGCGCTACTTCTTCAATATCTATCATGACAGAGTAACCAGAGATGACCTTGGGACTGAGTTGCCGGATAAGCATGCAGCATGGGAAGAGGCTACAACCGCCGCTGGCGAGATAATTCGGGGCATCGACGGATCTCTCAAGCCAGACCGTGATTGGCGTCTCGAGGTCACAGACGAGTTCGCCAATCCTCTATGGGAAATTCATGTAAAGGCCTTACCTAAATCAACGGGATCAATCGACAACTGACCGCGGCATTGATTCTTCCGGAACTCGGCAACCGATCCGACAAGTGGCTACGAGTCTTCACGGAACGGCGGAGGCCAAATTCCGTTATATCCTTATGTCCGACGCAACCGACTACCTTATGGCACACGCCAAGAAGACACTGAGGGATTCCCGAAAGCTTCCCAAGGGGCCCTTGAAGGTATGGCTTCGGAAGATTGGAGGTATCTATCACTTATTGGCAAAACAAGGCGCTTACAGCAACATTGAGTTTTTGGAGGACTACCGCATCGTAAAGAAGATTGAGCGGGATCTACGGCAGAGCTCCTAACTCAATCTCCCATCGTAAACGGCAAGTCCGATTGGTTCGGTGAGTTGTAGATGTAGGGTTGCGTCCGCATGCCAAAAATCATCACTCTTTCCCCCGAACAGATTCACGAACTGGCCGATAACACTGAAGACGAAGCATCGGCTTTGCCTAAATGCCACCGCCGCGATCAGATGATGGAGTCTGTATGGAGAATGAGGCGCGAGGCGAATCTCGCTCAGTGGACAGGCGTTGAATCGCTGCAAGCTGAGGTGCAGGAGGACACTTCTTTAGTCGCTAAGTTTTGGTGACACTCCATCTCGCTCCGTCCCTGCTGGCACTCGGGAAGCATTGCTGCCACAAATAGCCAGAGACGGAAGCCAGCTTCTGTGTCTAAGATCGGTGCATGGGAAGCTCAGCACCATATCGCCAGAATTGCCGGGATCCGATGACATCCGTCTTTAACGGACGCAAGAAAAGCTTTGTTTGCCCCACATACGACCCACTGGACTCACGGGAGTTGCAAAAGCTTTTGAAAGCTGTGAGGCCCCCGAAGGATGAGTCTCAAGGCGACATATCCGAACGTTCGTAATGTCGGGAATCCGACAGAATGCACTGGTGGTATTGCCGACAGGATCTGCCCCCAAGAGGCATCACTTCCCTGTGTTAGCTGTCAAGCTGCCTGCCCCGTAACTAAGCCCTGAGCCCAACTGTGCTCCAGATTGATCCAGCCAGTAACCAAGCAGGCGCCTTTCCGTTTCGCGGTGGCGAGATGGCGATGCTTATTCGTTCGTTTGACTGGTCGAAAACCAGCTTGGGGGCACTTTCCGAATGGCCTGGCCACCTAAAGGCTGCTGTCGGCCTTATGCTGCCGGCCAAGGCGCAAATTGTGCTGTTTTGGGGACCAGAGTTCGTTGCACTGTACAACGACGCTTATGCCCCGACGATCGGAGACAAACATCCCAGCGCACTTGGACGACCAGCGCGCGAGAGCTGGACGGAATTGTGGGACGACCTCGGACCGCTGCTGCAAAAGGTCCTGCTAACGGGCGAAACGATTTTTGCAAAGGATCGTCCCTTCTACATTGAGCGCCATGGCTACCCCGAAAGCGTCTATTTCGACATCTCGTACTCTCCAGTCCATGACGAACTTGGCATAGTTTGCGGCGTCCTTTGCATCGTGGATGAGACGACCGACCGGGTTGCAGCGGAACGGGCACTGGCACGGACAGAGGAGCGCCTATCTTATGCGCTAGAGGCGGCCGGCATGATCGGCACTTTTGATACTGATCTTCAGTCGGACATTGTCTATTCGGATAGCCGCTTCGCGATGATGTTCTCGGTCGACCCAGAAAAGGGAGTGAGAGGCGCTCCTCTCTCCGACTATCTCGCAGGCATTCATCCGGACGACGTCGAGCATGTTAAGAAAGCTATTCAGCACGCAATTACAACTGGAGAGAAATGCATTCTGGAGTATCGCGTGTTACCTAAAGATGGGGCGATACATTGGGTCGAGGTTCATGGTCAGTGTCTCTACGATGAAACAGGCAAACCATGGCGTATGCCTGGCGTCGCGGTGGACATCACTGAGCGCAAGCGGGCTGAACTTGCGATAGGACGTCTCGCGGCGATCGTCGAGTCATCGGATGATGCTATCATCAGCAAAGACCTCGACGGTGTAATCACGAGTTGGAACCGTGGGGCGGAACGACTGTTTGGCTATGAAAATGCCGAAGTGCTTGGGAAACCCATAACGATCCTGATTCCGGATGATCGGCTCGACGAGGAACCAGCGATCTTGGCTCGTCTTCGAAACGGCGAGCGCATCGATCACTTCGAGACAATACGTCGACGAAAGGACGGAAGCCTCATCGATATTTCACTGACAGTATCACCGCTCAGGGACAATCTCGGCAGGATAGTCGGCGCCTCGAAAATTGCGCGGGATATTACCGATCGCAAAGCTGCTGAACGGTTGCAAAACACATTACTGCGGGAAATGAAGCATCGGCTGAAGAACAATCTATCCACGGTGCTGGCTATTGCACGGCATAGCTTCGGTGGACATGGTAGCGAAGGTGAGGATTTTCGAAAATTTGAGGGGCGCCTGCTGGCCTTGTCGAAGGGGCACGACCTAATTACGCGAGAGGCTTGGGACAGCGCCGATCTAGCCGACTTGGTCGTACAAGTTGTTGCCACTTATGGCAGTGAACGATTTGAGATGGACGGACCGAGCGTTCGGTTATCTCCGAAATCAGCCTTAGCGCTCACTTTAGCGCTGCATGAATTAGCAACCAATGCAGCGAAATACGGCGCGCTGTCCGTCCCTTCGGGTCATGTCACGGTCGCGTGGCAAATTGAGCACAGCGACCCTCCACATCTCGCATTCCGATGGCAGGAGCAGCATGGCCCCCCGGTCTCGCAGCCGGCACAGAAAGGATTTGGCTCCCAACTCGTCGAACGTGCACTGGCATTCGAACTCAATGGCGAAGTTCGGATCATGTACAATCCAGAAGGCGTCATCTGCGAGGTCACCGCACCTCTATCTGCAGAATGGGAATAAGGACACTTCTGAACAGGTACTGCCTGTTTGAGATCCCACTTGCGGCTTACTCATCCCTTAGATGACCACCAAGCGCCGCGGCGGCGCACGCGATGAAGGCGCCGATCAGCATCGAGACAAAGGTGAAGAACGAGAAGGAGGCGGCGCCTTTGCGCGCAGCGTCCGCCGCTGCCTTAGCCTTATCGGCCGTGGTCTTCGCTTGCTCAATCAGCGTATTCACCCTCTTTTCTGCCTCTTCCTGAGTGATGCCGCTCCGGCTTGCCGCCAGTTGGGCGATATAGGCGCGATCCGGTTGCGAGATATTGCCGCTTTGAATTCCCGACAGCAGTATTTGGGTTACTTCCGCCTTTGCATCGGCTGGACTTCCGGATGTGGAGGGTTGGTTAGGCCGGAATAGCGTATCAACCATCAATTCAACCGGATTGGCGGATGGTAGCGCTGCCTGCTGACCTCCTCCCTGCGCCGCCCCCTGAACGGTTGGCGAGACCACAGCACCTAGCACTCGAGCAGTGCCACTAATGATCGAACTGCCGGCAGCAGCCATGACGAACACCGTCACGACCGTCGCAATTGCCCATGCGCTCAGACCATGCGCAGTATCCCGGAAGAATACTTCGTCGGATCCGATCAACGTCCATCGCGTTCGCATCCGTCCGGTAAGATACCCTCCCAAGGCGGCAGAAATCCATTGCGTAACGATTAGCCAAATGGCGCCACCCACCGCAAAACCCGTCGCCGATGCGCCCGACCCAGCCCACGGCGAGATCGAGGTAAATCCTATTCCAGCGCCCAGGGCCAAAAGCATGATCGTCGCGGCGACGGCAATGACGGCGCCCGCAAAAATGGCCGGCCATGAAACCGATGGCTCCGAATAAGGGTTCGCTCCTATTACGGCAGCCTCGACGACGGCCGATGTTTCCGAAAGGCTCATGGCGGCATCCTTCCTAGCGCCAGAATAGAGCGAGCAAAATGATGATTGGGATTGGAACACCCAATAGCCAAAGCAAGATTCCGCGACCCATCTGATCCTCCACGTTTAGGAACAAGCAACTCCGATCCCACACGAGCGTTCCAGCCATCGGCTAAATCCTTTCGCAGAAGCAGCCAGCGCAGCATTTCTCGACGGGTCGACAGTCCTTCGTGACTACCAGTCTGCCATGGTGGCGAGCAGAGGCTTCTTGAGTGATCTGTCGACCTGCCGAGCACTGGGACGATACCAGTTGCTGAGGCTGTGCAAGCAACTCTCTAAATGCTGATCCGATGCTCCGCACCTCTAGTGTCGGCATTCCAACATAGGAACGGTATGTCGCGACGCGGGTTGGTGTAGCAGCCAAACTTAAAATCAGGAGTGCCGACATGAAAACCCTCGCCTGCCTTACCGCGATCGCACTTCTCATCGCCACTCCAGTATCGGCTCAGTCTGTCGGCGAAAAAACTGGCGTCAATTCGGCACTCGGTATCAGTCCAACGACTGCTGACTTCGTGAAAGAAGTGGCGATGAGCGACATGCTCGAAATCGAGTCCAGCAAGCTTGCCCAACAGCGTGGACCAGCTGACGTCAAGGCCTTCGCTGACCAGATGATCGCGGACCACACCAAGACCAGCAGCGAGTTGAAGCAAATGGTGAAAGACGGTGGTGTGAAAACTGAACTGCCTGCCACTCTAGATAGCAAACACCAAGGCAAGGTCGACGATCTCAAGAAAGCTAAACCCGATGATTTTGCGGGTGACTATGTGGATATGCAGGTCAGCGCTCATAAGGATGCGGTATCCCTATTCGAACGCTACGCTAAGAATGGCGACAACGCCAAATTAAAGGACTGGGCCAGCAAGACATTGCCTGCGCTTAAGCACCATCTGGAGATGGCGCAGGCACTCGATAAGAAATACTAGCAGAAACGAGGTTTGCGATGTCCACTGCGCACAAGAAAGCAGCAGCCTCAAATGCTGCCGAAAGTCATCGTCGCATTCAGCGAAAGATAGACGCAAGCGACGAGAACCAACCCGACAAGAAGAACAGTAAGGCGATGCAAGCCGGGGCGCGCATGTACCCCGAGCTGCCCTTTCCGAAACAGCATCAAGCCAAACCTGGCGAAGAACACAAGCTTGATCCGGCTCCGATGTACGATGCGCCGCATTATCTGGGCTCAGCGAAGCTTAAGGACAAAGTTGCCATCATTACCGGTGGAGATTCTGGCATCGGCCGCAGCGTAGCAGTACTGTTTGCGCGAGAAGGCGCCGACATCGCAATCGTGTATCTCACCGAACATAGGGACGCCGAGATCACAAAAGAGGCCGTGAGAAAAGAAGGCCGCCGCTGCATTCTGATCGAAGGCGACGTGGCGGACCCGATCTTTTGCCAAGATGCCGTCACCAAAACCATCCGCGAATTCGGTAAGCTCGATATTCTGATCAATAACGCCGCATTCCAGGAGCATGTGAACTCATTCGATGAACTCACGGAAGAGCATTTTGACAAGACGTTGAAGACCAACCTTTACGGCTATTTTCACATGGCGAAAGCGGCCGTGCCGCATCTGCCCCAAGGCGGCGCGATTGTGAATACTGGTTCGGTTACCGGCCTGCTCGGAAACAAAGATCTTCTGGATTACTCCACGACGAAAGGCGGCATCCATGCGTTTACCCGCTCACTGGCGACGCACCTCGTGCCGAAAGGCATCCGCGTCAACGCAGTCGCGCCGGGCCCGGTATGGACGCCTCTCAATCCGGCAGACAAAGATGACGAACGGATCGCTCACTTCGGTGGTGCAACGCCGATGAAACGCCCGGCCCAGCCGGAAGAAATCGCGCCGGCCTTCGTTTTTCTCGCAGCTCCTAGTTGTTCCAGCTACATCACTGGCGAGATTCTACCGATTATCGGTGGTTATAGCGGGGGTTAGCCCTGCCCGATCGTGAACCGAAACGGCATGCACTGTTGGGGTTTGAGCTGGACCTTTTTCCGACGGGCGCCGTTGGTAGATATGAGATCAGAACGCAAGACCCGTTACCCCGGTTTTAGACGCTACGGCTTTGCCTGGGTAACGGGTGGCTTTTTTATCATTTCCTTGATCGGACATTGGCTGTTCGGATGGCTCGCCTATGTCCAAGAACAGCAAGCTCACCACCAGCAAGTTACCGTTTCAGAATACTTGATCGTCATGACACGGGACACGCTGGAAAACTGGCAGTCCGAGTTTCTTCAGCTCATTTGGCAAGTGGCTGGCCTTGCGTTGCTGCTTCACGTCGGTTCCCCCCAATCTAAGGAAGGGGACGATCGAATGGAGGCCAAACTGGACGCGATATTGCTCGCCATCGATCAGGATCGCGGCAAAGAAACAATCGAAACAATCGATGCAAGCTATGAAGGACGAGATACCGACACAATCAGAGCAGAACGTATTGCGGAGAAACAAGAGCGCCGATGAAAGACCCGGCGCAGCGCTTGCGTCGGGTCCTCGTTTGGACGACTGATTTAACGGCCGCCTCCTCCACCAGAACCGCCTCCGGCCCCGCCGGCCCCCGACCCGCCGCTTCCAGCGGATCCACCTGCACCGCTGCCCGCCCCGCCAGTGCCTGCTCCGCCGGCACCTGGGCCGCTTCCAGCCGCGCCGCCGCTACTCGCTCCCGCATTACCCGCTCCACCCGAAGGAGATTGTGCAGGTGAGTAGCTCTTCATTTTGTTCTTCTTTTTGACGGTGGTTTGCTTCTCCTTCTGAGTCATCTGATCTCGAGCAACTGTGATCGATGTACTGGCCAACAAGACGCTGGCCGCTACCGCAAGTGCTTTCCTCATAGCAAGTTCTCCTCGGTATCTGCCCAACGGCCAACCAGCTACGCGCCGAAGCGTTCCGAAGATAGTGCCTTCCCCTCAAGCGTCAGAAACGCTGATACGAAGGATCCAGCTCATGCACCGTACACGCGCGGTCGAGATTCGCTCCGAGCACTGCGTGAAGTCCTTTCCCTAAGCACTCGCACCTTCGTCCGATATCGTACATATCCGTTAAATCGGCCCGTCCGGAAACAAGTTAAGGCGCGCTGCGTTGTGATCATCCATACAGGAGGACACGACATGGCTACAGAACAACGCGAGACTGGCAACTTGATCGGCAGCGATAAAGTCGAAGGCACCGCAGTCTATGGAGCGGATGGCAGCAAGATCGGCTCTATCGAGCGCGTAATGATCGGAAAGATGGACGGCAAGGTCTCTTACGCGGTGCTCAGCTTCGGTGGATTCTTAGGCATCGGTGACGACCACTATCCGCTTCCTTGGCAATCGTTGAAATACAATACCGAACTCGGCGGCTACCAGACGTCCCTCACGGAAGACAAGTTGAAGGGCGGCCCCAAATACGCCAACGAAAATGACTGGACGTGGGGCGATGACAAGCGCAACCGCTCCATCAACGAATATTATGGGGTATGGCCTGGTTGATGTTTTCGCTTGGAGACCGGCCAATGCTCAAATCCGCGCCCTAGGGCGTAGGCTACCAACGAGCGAACAAACAAACCCCAGACCGCCACGAGGCAGTCAGGGGTTTGTTGCGTGTACCACTCGCCTGGAGACGCGAGAGGATCTACACATGGAAATCGGCCACGAGAGAACAAGCTTGGCGTCTCGGCCTGGATGATGGTTGCGTCAAAGAACCTATCAATCCATGCGTCACATATATTATGCTTTACGTCTAATTTTCGTGGCTATTGGGTTCATCGGCGCTTTCCTGCCGGTGCTCCCGACAACGCCATTTCTCATTCTAGCCACCGCGTGCTTTGCAAGATCTTCGCCACGCCTCGAACACTGGCTTCTCAGTCATCCGCAATTTGGCGCGGCGTTGCGCGGCTGGAGAAAACACGGCACAATCCCCTGGAAAGCCAAGTTGCTATCGCTTGCAGGCACCAGCATTGGATTTTGGCTTTTTTGGATAGGGAGTAAACCGGGTCCTCTGCTGATGGCAGGCGTTGGAATTCTTATGCTCAGTGTCTAATTTACATCTTCAGCAGACCGTCGTCGCCAAGCGGATGAGCCTAAATGCGAGAGGCCGGCGGCGCTTCCACTCTTAGTCGTTGGACGACTTTTACGGCGCGCTCGCTCCGTCCTTTCGGGACTAAAAATTGCCCCCTGCAACCGAATTCTAACGCCCTATATGCGGTCGTCTCACCACTGCCTACTGAGAGAAATAGCCGGCGAAAAAGATTCTTGCGTGGCTAACCTCGCAGGCGGTCTCGGTTCGCCGTTCGGAGTTCCGCGAGGACCACGTCAAAAATTCTGCAGATACTCAAGCGCTTCTCATGCGCTTCGCGCCACATAGCGGCTGGGGTTATCGATTTTTGCCACCAAAGGCTTGCGGAAAGGTCGATGCGACATCATCCCCTCCCCCTCTATTCATCCCCTGAGCAATTGCCCATTAGGCAAGTTCGTTCGTCTTCAGATACCCGCGCGCCACTTGGCTGCCCTCGCGACCAGACAATGCCACAACCATCAGAACTCCTGTTCTTCCCCAACGTCATGCGCGGTCAGCAGTCCAATTAGTTCGGCGATTCGGCCGCTGGGTAAAGGCCGGCCCGCGTTTATCATCGCCTCATCGCTGTTCACCCATGCCCAGGCCTGTTCAAGCTCCTCGAGCGAGGCTCCAGTTGCAGCAATTTCGGCAACCATCGTGTCGTCGGACGGGCCCAGAACAGACTGAATAGCTTTCCGCGTCAGGGGTGCCATTTTTTACCTCCGATCATGAGCCAACCTCTGTTCGCGGACATGAGTTGGATCCACCCGGGCCAGATGGAATACCGCGGTCTTCCGAAAATTTTTCCGTGGACCCTCTTGAAGAGATTCGAGGTTTTTCTAATTTTTTTGTGCCGCCTCGTGCGGCGGTCGGGCGCCTGATAGGGCCCGGTCTCGGACGCCGGTGGTGTCCGGCGTCTGCTTGTATCCATCTTGCTCTTAGGAGGATTTGGCTATGCGCAACTACGATTTTTCCCCCCTCTGGCGTTCAACCATTGGTTTTGACCGCCTGTTCGACCTCGCTGAATCAGCGCAGCATTCGACGGACGATCATTACCCTCCCTACAACATCGAACGGTTGGGCGAAGACCGCTACCAGATTGCACTGGCCACCGCCGGCTTCTGTCCCGACGAAATTTCGGTCACGGCTGAGCAGAACGTCCTCACGATCGAGGGGCGCAAGCTCGACAAGCCCGAGCGCCAGTATCTGTATCGCGGTATCTCCGAACGACCTTTCAAACGACAGTTCAACCTCGCGGACTACGTCCAGGTGCGAAGCGCCACCTTTGAGAACGGGCTGTTGCGCGTCGACCTCGTGCGCGAAATCCCCGAGGCGATGAAGCCGCGAAAGATCGCGATCAGCCCAATTGGCAACGATGGCCGGCAGCAAGCCGCATAACTGGAAAGGAAGCACAAAAGCAGGAGAAAAGTCATGGCTGTCAGAGATATCATTCCGTGGAGCAATCGCGGGCGCGATGTAGAATCGCGCCGGGCGGAAAACGTCAGCCCTTTCCTTTCGCTGCATCGGGAGATGAATCGGCTGTTTGACGACGTTTTCCGGGGCTTCGATGCGCCTTTCTTCAACTCAGATCTCGCCTTCAGTGGCAGAACAACCTGGCCTGCGATCGAGGTCACCGAGACCGAGAAGGAACTGCAAATAGCCGCCGATCTGCCGGGTCTCGATCAAAAGGACATCGAAGTCGAGTATGCAAACGGATCGCTTGTTCTACGAGGAGAAAAGAAATCCGAGTCCGTCGATGAGAACCGCCGGTTTAGCGAGCGCTATTACGGACTGTTCGAAAGGCGCATTCCGGTCGAGGATATTGACCAGGACAACATCCAGGCGTCGTTTAAGAATGGCGTTCTGACGGTAACCTTGCCGCGGTCACCTTCTGCGCAGCAGAAGGTCAAGCGCATAGCGGTCAACAGTTGAAGATTGAGGATTTCGTGGGAAATCTCACGGAATCCGTCTACCGCTCGGCGGCCGAACCACCGAGCAGCCATTGTACGCCCAATTGGAGAAAGGAGAACGGAGGCGACCATGAACGCGATTGTCCGAAAATTTCCGACGACCGATCACGATATCCATGCTCACTCGATCCTGGCCTCGACCTTCAGCCATCCAGATGAGGTCATTGCGAACGAGGTCCTCACCCCAGCCGAGAAACGGTGCGTGCTCGCGGCCTGGGCATCCGATGCATTTGCCGTTGAGAATAAACCGTGGCTGCGGCGACTCCCCGGCAACGACGCGCCGGTCGCCCTGTCCGACATCATGCAGGCGCTCCAGCGCTTGGACGAGGACGACAAGCCGCCGCCCGATCGAGGCGGGGCGGCGCAAAGACCAATTCACTTTGAGGAACTGCCTGCCGCGGTAGGCTTCTGACTAACATGGCGCGGTCGATGTCTGAGACACGATCGCGCCCTTCTTTCGCGTAATCGGTCGGTAAGACCCTGACAGTACCGTCTCCTCATGATCGACAGCGAACAACGTGACGCCGAAGGCAAGCGGCTCCTTCAAAAATACGCCTGCCAGCACTGTGGCACTCCTGAAGTCCGATATCCCCAGCGGCGATCTCCGCGACCATTGGTCTGTCGAAAGTGTCGAAAGGAAACTGGACGCACAGCCGCCGAACTTCACGAAGACCTTGTCGCCTTTGGCCAACTAATGCTTTCGAAGGACGCAACTCGAAATTCGGCAAAGGATTGAGTGAGTGCCGCCGAGGGCAAGCGGCGGCTAGGCCCGGTCAGCTCGGCGATGGACCCCGCCTCGAGCGGCCGGGCTGACTATCCTCAAGCCCATTCGTATCAGTCTAGAAGGATGGTTGAACGAGCCGGCTTCCCAGCGTTGTCTTTAACCGTGCAACATCGATACGCGTGTCCAAACCTCTGATCTCGCAAGGAAGCCGGTGGCGCCAGTTCGGATGAGCATTGACAGTGCCAGGAATGTTCGGTTGACCAATGACACCGAGAAGATCGTCAATCGATATCACCAGAATGCGCGATTTTGCTCGCGCAAGAAGACTAAGGACTGGAAAAATCGTCTCATCGTCGTCCGCACCATCCAGCACGCGTCGTAACAAGCCAATACCCTGCTCCCTCGCCTCGCGAGTTTCGCCGGGATCAAGACCGAGACTAAGTTTCAGAGCTAGGTCAGCACCGCTTTTCCAGCTGGAAAATGTTGGCAAATCGTGTGTATTGAAAGTGACTAGCGAATTTTCCGGATAGCGATCGACCGGATGAAATGCTTTCTCATCGCGCTCGAACATCATTACGCGATATGACCAGATGCCGCATTTCGCAAGTTTCTCGCGGAAATCCTGCGGCACAGTGCCGAGATCCTCGCCAACTACCACGCACCTGTTCTCGATGCTTTCACTTGCAGTTACTGCGAGCAACTCATCGAAGGGCATGCGAACATAGACGCCGCGATCGGCGGAATTTCCCTCAGGAATGAGGTAGAGCCTATTGAGCCCAAGCACATGGTCGATTCGGATCGCGCCTGCATATTCCATCGCGGCGTGCAGCATATCGCGAAACGGTACAAATCTTGTCAGTGCAAGTCCGGTGGCGCTGAACCCGGCCAACCCCCAATTCTGTCCCGCCGTGTTCAGGAGATCGGGCGGCGCCCCCACCGCGAGAGTTCGCGAAATCGCCTGCTGCTCATTCCAAGCGTCAAAGCCGTCAGCTTTGACGCCGACTGCAACATCGAGATAGAGCCCAATAGAGAGCCCAAGTTGTTTCGCCCGCGCGGCGCAGCCACGGAGTTGTTCGTCTGCGCACCATTGCACAAACTCATAGTACTTGATCGCCGCGTTCTCGGGACCGTAGCGAAGTTTGTTCAACGCCGCATCGTCGGGGCGATCGAGCCCATCAGGCCATTCCCACCACGGCTTTCCAAACTTACGCCGCAGGTGTTCGAAACAGGCAAAGCGCGCAATGAGCGGCCGGCGTTTTCGGAACGCATGAAAGCCAGCCCAGTGTTCCGTGTCTTGATGCGAGCGGCAAGCTTCATACGCCTTGTGCAGCGCTGCCCTCTTGAGTTCGGCAACCCTTGGATAGTCGACGAGTTCGGAACGCCGGACCACATCCAGATCGTCGTCGTGGGCGGTGATGTATTCCCCGGAGAATCCAGGCACTTTCGTCACGTCGATATAAAGCGGATTGAGAAACAATCTGCTGCTCGGAGAGTAGGGACTGCAATCCTCGGGGTGATCATCATACAGCGCGTGAAGCGGATTGAGGCCGATGCCGGCAGTGCCTACCTGTGCGGCCCATCCGATCAACTCGGCGAGATCGGAGAAATCACCGATTCCCCAATTGTGTTTCGACCTGACGGCATAGAGTTGCACCGCCAACAGCCATACCTGGTCAAAATCCCCCGCAAACGCCTGTGCCACAGCGGGAGCCACGCCGCGCTCGATATCGGATGGCGCGACCGGGAGTGCCTTCAGGACAGCACGAAGCGTTTCCGGATCGACCGTGTGCGCCGATCCGAAGCCATCGACGAAGCTTGTCTCTACCCCGCGCGATCTTGCCTGTTCGAACAAATCCATCAGATCCAAATCGCGCTGGCATAAGACTTTACTGCAACAGGCAATTCGGCGCCGCGTGGTTTGTTCCCCGGAACCATCGGCTGGTCTGGCTGTTGGCTAGGCATCCATCGTTGTCGCACTCTCGTCGGGTAAGTGGATGTCGGTTTTGCCGTTCGTCAAGGCTACGTCGCTAAACGGATCGGTTGCGAGCGGCGGCACCTTCCACATCCAGGATGTCTTTCCCCTGGTTGACGCCGGCCGCTACGCCGTCAAGCGGATCGCAGGCGAAACGATCGATGTCTGGGCCGATGTCTTTCGCGATGGCCACGACGTCATTCGCGCGGACCTGCTGTGGCGCAAGGAAAGCGACAGCCAGTGGAGCCGCGTCCCCATGACCCACCACAGCAACGATCGGTGGACGGCATCTTTCCGACCTGTCTCGCCCGGGCAGTACGTCTATGCCATCGAAGCCTGGACCGATGAGTTTGCCTCGTGGCGACATGGAACCGGACTGAAAAAAGCCGCCGGACAGGATGTTTCGCTCGATGCGCTCGAAGGCGCGGCGATCGTCACTCGCGCTCAGCCCACGGACCGTGACACCGCGTCAACCCTGACGCGCGCCTGCGAGGCGTTCCTGCAGAACGGCGATATCACGCCCCTGCTCGACGACGACGTCGAAGCGGCAATGTCTCGAAGTCAGGCACGGCCCGACATCACCCGCTCGATGTCATATCCTCTCACCATTGATCGCGTTCGGGCTCGCGCCGGCGCCTGGTATGAAATGGTGCCGCGCAGTCAAGGCACCGTGCCGGGACAGCACGGCACGTTCCGGGATTGTATCGCCCGCCTGCCTGACATCGCCGCCATGGGTTTCGATGTTCTGTATTTCACTCCGATCCATCCCATCGGGACGACCAACCGCAAGGGACGCAACAATTCGCTGACGGCAACGGCGGACGATCCCGGAAGCCCCTATGCCATCGGATCGCACCAAGGCGGCCATGACAGCCTTCATCTCGAGCTTGGAACATTCGATGATTTCCGAGACCTGCTGGCCGCATGCGAAGCCGTCGGGCTGGAGATTGCGCTCGACATCGCGATCCAGTGCTCGCCCGACCATCCCTGGCTGACCGAGCATCCCAACTGGTTCAAGCGGCGGCCGGACGGCAGCATGCGCTATGCGGAGAATCCGCCCAAGAAATACGAAGACATCCACAATCCGGATTTCGCCAGCGACGATGCGCGCGGATTATGGAGCGCCTTGCGTGACGTTATCCGCTTCTGGATCAGTCAGGGCGTCAGGATTTTCCGCGTCGACAATCCGCACACCAAACCTTTCCCGTTCTGGGAGTGGCTGATCCGGGACATCCAGACGCGTGACCCGGAGGTGATCTTCCTCGCTGAAGCGTTTACCCGTCCGA
Organism: Afipia sp.; assembly: GCA_044464625.1. Lineage (GTDB taxonomy): Bacteria > Pseudomonadota > Alphaproteobacteria > Rhizobiales > Xanthobacteraceae > Afipia. The sequence goes on from JBIQLC010000012.1 coordinate 111,348, forward strand.
AGCTGATGAAGGGGCTTGCCAAGCTCGGCTTCACTCAATCCTACACTTATTTCACGTGGCGGACGCAGAAGGGCGAGATCGAGGAATACCTTCGCGAACTCACTGGCTATCCCGAGCGCGAATACTATCGGCCGAATTTTTTCGTGAATACGCCGGACATTCTGCCGTTTCACCTGCAAAGCGGCGAAACCTGGATATTCAAGTCTCGCGTCGCGCTGGCCGCAACGCTTTCGGCCACGTACGGCATTTATAATGGCTTCGAACTTCTCGAACACGAGCCGATACCCGGCAAGGAAGAGTATCTCAACTCGGAAAAATACGAGATCAAGGTCCGCGACTGGGACAAGCCAGGCAACATCAAGCCCTATATCCGGACACTGAACATGGCGCGGCGCGCCAATCCCGCGCTTCTGCAAACCAGCCTGCTGCAGTTCGTCGCGATCAACGACCCAAATGTCATCGGTTTCGTGAAATGGTCGCCGGATTTCGACAACACTGTTGCTGTCGCTGTCGCCCTATCGCGTGAACCTCGCGAGTTCTGGCTTCCGCTGAGCAACGCGACAGTAGGGCCTGAGCGCAAGCCCGTTGTGGCGCTGGAAAATATCCTCACGGGCGAAAGACTTGCCGTGGAATGGGGTGGAGTTCAACTGCGCATCGATCCTGTGCGCGACCCGGCCCTGTTGTTCCGATGTCTTGCGTGAGGTGCATTCATGAACGTGATGGCACCGATCAAGGAGGTACGGTCTACCAGCAGCGATGAGCTCTGGTACAAGGACGCGATCATCTATCAGCTCCACGTCAAGGCCTTCGCTGACAACAACAATGATGGCATTGGCGATTTCGCGGGCCTCACTGAAAAGCTGGATTATCTGCAAGAACTGGGCGTTACAGCTCTTTGGCTGTTGCCCTTCTATCCCTCGCCGGGCCGCGACGACGGGTACGACATCGCAGACTACGGATCGATCAATCCCGATTTCGGGACGATGAAGGACTTCCGTCGCTTCATCGGCGAGGCGAAGCGCCGTGGTCTGCGTGTGATCACCGAGCTCGTTATCAATCATACTTCGGATCAGCACAAATGGTTCAAGCGGGCCCGACGCAGTCCGTCCGGATCGAGTGCACGCAACTGGTATGTCTGGAGCGACACCGACCAGAAGTACCAGGGCACCCGTATCATCTTCACCGACACCGAAAAGTCGAACTGGACCTGGGATCCCGAAGCCGGCGCGTTCTATTGGCATCGATTCTTTGCTCACCAGCCTGATCTCAACTTTGCCAACCCCCGGGTTGTGAGCGCCGTCATTCAGGTGATGAAGCGCTGGGTCGACGCCGGCGTCGATGGATTTCGCCTGGACGCCATTCCCTATCTGTGCGAGCGCGAAGGCACCAACAACGAGAACCTTCCCGAAACACACGAGATCATCAAACATCTGCGGGCAGAGCTGGACGCCTATTCCAGCGGCAGGGTCCTGCTGGCTGAAGCAAACCAATGGCCGGAGGATGTTCAAGAGTATTTTGGCCAGGGCGACGAATGTCATATGGCCTACCACTTTCCGCTGATGCCGCGGTTCTACATGGCGATCGCGCAGGAGGACCGCTTTCCGGTGACTGATATTCTGCGCCAGACGCCTGACATTCCGCCCAACTGTCAGTGGGCCCTGTTCCTGCGCAACCATGACGAACTCACCCTCGAAATGGTGACCGATGTCGAGCGCGACTATCTGTGGTCGACTTATGCCAACGATCTGCGAGCCCGGATCAATGTCGGCATCCGTCGTCGCCTTGCACCGCTGATGGACAACGATCGCCGCAAGATCGAGTTGATGAACTCCCTGCTGCTGTCATTCCCCGGTACACCGATCATCTATTATGGCGATGAAATCGGCATGGGTGACAACATCTATCTCGGCGACCGCAACGGCGTGCGCACCCCCATGCAGTGGACGCCCGACCGTAACGGTGGATTCTCTCGCACGGATCCCGCAAGACTCTATGCGCCGCCGATCATGGATGCGGTCTACGGCTATGAGTCGGTCAACGTCGAAGCGCAATCCCGGAGTCTTGCGTCGCTGCTCAGCTGGACCAAGCGGCTGATCTCGGTGCGCAAGACCAGTCTCGCCTTCGGCCGCGGCAGCATCACGTTTATCCGGCCGTCGAACCGGTCGGTGCTCGCCTATGTGCGCCAGTATGAGGACGAAACCATTCTCTGCGTCGCCAACCTGTCGCGATCGGCGCAAGCCACCGAGCTTGATCTCGCCCAGTGGAAAGACTTCGTGCCGCAAGAGATGTTGGGCAGGACGACGTTTCCCGCCATCGGCGAGCTTCCCTATCTCGTGACACTGGCACCGTATGGCTTCTATTGGTTCCAGCTCCACGAAAAGGAAGTCCATCCGTCCCAGCGCGGGCCCATCGTTCCTGAATTCGAGACGCTGGTGGTGCCGCATGGCGCGACATGGATGTCGCTGGCTCGCACGCGGGCGATTTTCGAACGCGACGTTCTTCCAGCTCACCTGGCGCGAAGTCGCTGGTTTCCGCAGCACCTCTCCTCGTCTATTTCGGTCAAGGTCACCTCTGCCGTCCCGTTTTCGTCGGAAGGATCGTCCCGGCCGTGGCTTGCGCTGATCGATGCCCAACAGCAAGGGGAGATCATTCGCTATTCCATGCCCGTCCGTATCGACTGGGTGCGATTTGACCGAGAGCGATTCAATCCCAAGGCACTGGCTGCCGTTCGCCAAAGCGCCCGCGAAGGCACCTTGTTCGATGTCGCATCCGATCAGGCGTTCATCACCTTGTTGCTCGATAATATCCACCGCAACCGGACCGTCGAAGAACACGACGTCAAGCTAGAATTTCGCTCGAGCACCGCACTCGAGTCGATATCTGAAGAGCCTATCGAAATCGTCAAGGCGGTCGAAACCGAGCAATCCAACAGTACCGCGCTCGTTGATGAACGCTACGTCGTCAAGATCTATCGCAAGCTGGAATCCGGCATCAACCCGGAAGTCGAAATCGGCCGCTTCCTGACTGAAGTCGCTGGCTTCACCCACACACCAGCGTTTCTAGGCAGCGTCGAGCTCGTCGAGGGCGAACGCCGCAGCGCTGTTGCCATCGCCCATCAATTCATTCCGAACCAGGGCGACGCCTGGACAGTCTCCGCCAACTATCTCGATCGCTACGTCGAAAGCTGCAGGCTTCTCAGCGATAACGAGCAGACAGCGGAGAACGAGGAACTTGGTTCCTATCTGCGCTACATGATCCAGACCGGAAAACGGGTCGGCGAAATGCATCTCGCGCTCGCGTCCAGCAATGACCTCGACGACTTCCGAGCAGAGACGACCAACGCCGATGACGCCAGAGTGTGGATTGCCAATATCCTCAACAGGGTCGAGCGGGTCTTTGACAAGCTCCAGCTACATAGCCGCACGGCACGCGAGTCCGACCAGGTTCTCATCACCTCGGTTTTGCAATATCGCGTATCCATCAAGCCGTTATTGGAATCCTTGCTGCTGGACAACATCGCGGGGATCAATATCCGCCATCATGGCGATCTGCATCTGGGTCAATTGCTGATTGCCAAAGACGACATCGTCATCATCGATTTCGAAGGCGAGCCGCGCCGCAGCCTCGCCGAACGTCGCCAGAAAGCCCCGCCGGCTCGTGATGTCGCCGGACTGATTCGTTCGATCGACTATTCGACCAGTGCCGCTGCTGAACGTGCCGCTCAGGTTGCACCCGACGAAACCGGCCAAATGGCCTCCTATCTCGAAACCTGGCGCAGCAGCGCCGTGGCTGCCCTTCTCGCATCATACGACGAGACGATGGCTGGCTCTCCCGTGTGGCCGGATGATCCGGCCACACGCGAAAAAGTCCTCCACTTCTTCCTGCTGGAGAAAGTGTTTTACGAAATCGAGTACGAGCTGGCGCATCGACCGGAGTGGCTGCGAGTGCCTCTGACCGGCGCATTGCGCATTTTGTCTTCGCATAACGAGAGTGTCATCGAATGACCTTGTCCGCCGATGCTTATGCGATCATCGAGGCCCGTCATTCGGACCCATTCCGCTATCTCGGCCCACACACCGAGGGCGACCATGCCGTCGTGCGCGCCTTCATGCCGAACGCCTCCAAGGTCGAGGCGGTGACCGAGAACGGGCAATCCGCAGTTCTACAACAGATCCATGAAGCCGGCTTGTTCGTCGGCCCGCTGCCACGCCAGGCAACCGCGTATCGATTGCGCGCCAGCTTCGGCGACAACGTGATCGAGCTGTACGATCCTTATGCCTTCCCCCCGATCCTGAGCGATTTCGATCTCTATCTGCTCGGCGAGGGGACCCACCAGCATCTCTACGACAAGCTTGGCGCCCACCCGATGACGATCGAGGAAGTCGCAGGCTGCGCCTTTGTCGTTCTGGCACCGAATGCTCGCCGCGTCAGCGTCGTCGGCGACTTCAACGGCTGGGACCATCGGCGTCACGCCATGCGGGTGCGGCCGAATGGATATTGGGAGATCTTTGTTCCTCACGTCGGACCGGGCGATCACTACAAGTTCGACATCACCGGCCCGCACGGCGAAAGCCTGCCGCTCAAATCGGATCCCCTCGCCTTCGCCGCCGAATTGCGGCCGAAAACTGCGTCAGTCGTTCTCGATGAAAAGACGATTTCGCGTCCATCACCGCTGTCCGGCAAGGCGAACGCGCTCGGTGCCCCCATCTCGATCTACGAAGTTCATCTGGGATCATGGCGGCGCAAGGACGAGAATCAATGGCTGACGTATCGCGAGCTCGCAGACGTTTTGCCGGCCTATGCCAAAGGCCTTGGCTTCACCCATCTCGAATTTCTGCCGGTCAACGAACATCCGTTCGATGGGTCATGGGGCTATCAGCCCACAGGCCTGTTCGCACCCACAAGCCGGTTCGGGACACCGGCAGATTTCGCCGTTCTCGTTGATGCCTGTCATCGCCAAGGTCTCGCGGTGCTGCTCGATTGGGTACCGGGACATTTTCCTGACGATCCCCATGGCCTTGCGATGTTCGATGGCACCGCGCTTTACGAACATGCCAACCCGCTTCAGGGCCGCCATCTCGACTGGGGAACGCTGATCTACAATTACGGACGCACGGAGGTAACGAACTTTCTCGTCTCCAACGCGCTGTTCTGGCTGGATCGCTACGGTGTCGACGGCTTGCGTGTCGATGCGGTGGCTTCGATGCTCTATCTCGATTACAGCCGTCCGCCTGGCGAATGGATACCGAACAAATATGGCGGCCGCGAGAATCTCGAAGCCATCGAATTCATCCGCCGTTTCAACCGCGAAGTGTTCGCCAGATTTCCGAACGCCACCACGGCGGCGGAGGAATCCACCGCTTGGCCGCAGGTCTCACGCCCGGTGGAGTTCGGCGGGCTCGGGTTCGGTTACAAATGGAACATGGGGTGGATGCACGACACGCTGAGCTACATCAGCAAGGATCCGATCCATCGCAAATATCATCACGATCAGATCCTGTTCGGGCTGCACTACGCATTCTCTGAAAACTTTATCCTGCCGCTGTCGCATGATGAGGTCGTTCACGGCAAGCGCTCGATCCTCGGGCGGATGCCTGGCGACGAGTGGCAGCGTTTCGCCAATCTTCGCGCCTACTACGCATTCATGTTCGCCCATCCCGGCAAGAAGCTGATGTTCATGGGCTCCGAGTTCGGCCAGGAGCATGAGTGGAATCATGACCGTTCGCTCGACTGGCACCTGCTCGATCAGCCGAAACACCAGGGCATTCAGAACGTTGTGCAGGATCTGAACCGGATTTACCGGACCCTGCCGGCGCTGCACGAGCTTGATGCCGATCCCGCCGGGTTCGAATGGATCATCACGAATGATGCAAGTGCGAACGTCTTTGTCTGGATTCGCAAGGGCGAAGCGCCACGCGACCGCTGCCTTGTCGTCGCCAATTTCTCGCCGAATGTTTATCGCGCCTATCGCGTCAAGGTGCCGTTCCCGGGCAAATGGCGCGAAGTGTTCAATTCCGATTCCTCTCACTATGGCGGCAGCAATGTCGGCAATGGCGGAGAGATCGAAACACTGGAGGGATTGATTCCGTATCTTGAGCTCACACTACCGCCACTCGCAGTGATTTACCTCACTCCGGAATAGCGCATGCGACTTTCGGCCGGAACGAATCATCGCCTCGGCTCGACGTGGGATGGGCGAGGCACCAACTTCGCACTGTTCTCCGCTAATGCCGAGAAGGTGGAGCTTTGCCTGTTCGACAGTCAAGGTCGCCGCGAGATCGAGCGTGTCACATTACCGGAACGTTCCGAGGATGTCTGGCACGGCTATCTGAACGACGTCTCGCCGGGCCAGATTTATGGCTACCGCGTGCATGGGCCGTACGAGCCCGAGCACGGTCATCGTTTTAATCCGCACAAGCTCCTGCTAGACCCTTACGCCAGGCGCCTCGCCAATCGCCTGGTCTGGAGCGATGCGCATTTCGGCTATCGGACCGGCAGCAACAAGGAAGATCTGTCATTTGACCGTCGCGACAATGCACGCGGCATGATCAAGGCTGTGGTCGTCGACGATGCATTCAACTGGGGACGGCGGGAGATTCGCCCGAACACGTCGTGGGAAGACACGATCATCTACGAGGCCCACGTCAAGGGACTGACGCAGACCCGGCACGATGTACCACCTAACCTGCGCGGCACCTTTAAGGGATTGGCATCGCCCGCGACCATCGATCATCTCAGGAAGCTCGGCGTCACGACGCTGGAGTTGCTGCCGATCCATGGCTTTATCGACGACCGTCATCTCGTCGAGCGAAAGCTGTCGAACTACTGGGGCTACAACTCCATCGCCTATTTTGCGCCCGAGAACCGCTATGGTCCGGAAGGCGCGCTTGATGCATTCCGCATGACCGTGGCGCGGCTGCATGATGCCGGCATCGAGGTCTTGCTCGACGTCGTCTACAATCACACCGCGGAAGGCAACCATCTCGGCCCCACTCTGTCGTTCAGAGGGATCGATAACAAATCCTATTACTGGCTCGTCCCCGACAAGCCGCGCTACTACGACGATTTCACCGGCACCGGAAATTCACTCAATCTGTCGCACCCGCGCGTGCTGCAGATGGTGATGGATTCGCTGCGATACTGGGTCGAGGTCTGCCACGTCGACGGCTTCCGCTTCGATCTCGCCACCACCTTGTCACGCGACTCCAATGGCTTCGACCGCGGCAGCGCATTCCTGACCGCCGTGCGCCAGGACCCGGTGCTGGCCTCGGTGAAACTTATCGCCGAACCATGGGACGTCGGCCTGGGCGGCTATCAGGTCGGCGCCTTTCCTTCGCAATGGTCCGAATGGAACGATCGCTACCGGACCACGCTTCGCCGCTATTGGGCAGGGGAAGGCCATCTGATCGGTGACGTCGGCGCGCGCATGACCGGCTCGTCGGACTTATTCAATCACGATGGCCGCACGCCGCGCGCCAGCATCAATCACATCACAGTTCATGACGGTTTCACGCTCGCCGATCTGTTCAGCTACAACGAGAAACATAACGAAGCGAACGGCGAGGATAACCGCGACGGCTCGCCCGATAACTTCAGCACCAATTGTGGCGAGGAAGGCCCGACCGATGACGAAGCCGTCATCACGCTGCGGCGTCAATTGCGCAAGAACCAGCTCGCCTGCCTGCTGCTGGCGCAAGGTGTGCCACTGATCCTTGCCGGCGATGAAGTCGGCAACACTCAATACGGCAACAACAATGCGTATTGCCAGGACAACGAGATCGGCTGGACCGGCTGGGACAATCTCGGACAACCGTCAGACGACATGACCGGCTTCATTGGGCAACTGGTCCTGCTGCGCAATAGCTTTCCGCAGATCAAGTCGCGGCGTTGGGTTGATGGCAAACGCGCGGATGGCTCCTATGGCGTGCTATGGCTAACGCCTGAAGCGGAGGAAATGACCGAGAAAGACTGGAATTTCCCGGAAGGCAGATTCTTGTCGTTTGCCCTTGGTCCTCGCAAACGCGGCCAACGGCCGCTGTTTGTCGTCCTCAATGCCGCACCCGAGGCGATCAAATTCACACTGCCGAAATTTCCGGAATACAAGCGATGGACACGCGAACTGGACACCACCGAAGGTGCACCGGCCGCAGGCCCTGTTGAATCCGGACACATCGATGAAGCGCCGCCGCGCTCTGTTCTGGTTTTTGCGGGAGTGGCGGAATGAACAACGACCGGTTCGGCGCGACGATCGAGAAGAACGGCGTCTCCTTCAGGCTTTGGGCGCCCGGGGCGCAACGTGTCGACGTCATGCTGGAGACATCGCATGAGATGCACGCTGCGGATGACGGATGGTTCGCCGCTCACATTCCCGATGCCGGGCCAGGATCCCGATATCAGTTCCGGATCGATGGCGACCTTCAGGTGCCGGATCCTGCGTCGCAGTTTCAGCCCGACGACATCTTCGGCCCGAGCGAGGTTATTGATCACGAGTCATACCGATGGCGCGCCGCCGACTGGCGTGGGCGGCCGTGGAACGAGGCTGTGTTCCTCGAAGCTCACGTCGGAACATTTACACCAGAGGGCTCCTATCGCGCGATGATCGACAAGCTCGACCATCTGGTGGCAACGGGGATCACTGCGCTGGAAATGATGCCGCTGGCCGATTTTCCAGGCCGCCGCAACTGGGGCTATGACGGCGTGCTGTGGTATGCGCCGGATAGCGCCTATGGCCGGCCTGACGATCTCAAAGAACTGATCGACGAGGCCCATCTGCGCGGGCTGATGGTGTTTCTCGACGCCGTCTACAATCACTTCGGCCCGGAAGGAAACTATCTCGGCCATTATGCCCCGACGTTCTTTTCTCCTTCGCACACGCCGTGGGGCAATGCGATCGATTACCGCGTGCCGCAGGTGCGACAGTTCGCCATCGACAATGCGCTCTACTGGTTGCGTGACTACCGGTTCGACGGCCTGCGCCTTGATGCCGTGCAGGCCATCGTCGAGGTTGGCGACCCACCACTGCTTCAGGAATTAAGCCGGCAGGTCGGTGAACTCGCGAAATCGACACAGCGCACGATCCATCTGGTGCTCGAGAATGACGACAATCGCGTTACCTTGCTCGATCCACGAACCGATCCGCCAAACGGGCGATACCGCGCGCAGTGGAATGATGACTACCATCATGCATGGCACGTGCTGCTGACAGGGGAGACCGGCGATTACTATCAGGACTATCCCCAACCGGGCCGTGACATCGCACGCGCACTGGAATCTGGCTTCGTCTATCAAGGCGAAGCGTCCGCACATCGCGGCGGCAAGCTCCGCGGCGAGGCAAGTCGTGAACTCGCGCCGACAGCGTTTGTCAGCTTCCTGCAGAATCACGATCAGATCGGCAATCGCGCGCTCGGCGACCGGCTCGAGGCGATCTCTGATCCGATCGCGATCGAGGCCGCGCTGGCGATCACTCTGCTCGCACCCATGCCGCCGATGCTCTTCATGGGGGAAGAATGGGGATCACGCACGCCGTTTCCATTCTTCTGCGATTTCAAGGGCGACCTTGCCGACGCTGTCCGTAGCGGCCGCCGCCGTGAATTCCGCGCGGCTTATGAAAAGTACGGAGACGACATTCCTGATCCGCTGGATGATTCGACCTTCAAGCTCGCGCAGCTTGATTGGGATGAACGCAATGCACCTCCCGCACGCAATCGCCTGAAGCTGGTGCGCGATCTATTGACGATCCGCGAACAGCAACTCGTCCCTCGGCTGTCGAGCATCGCGTTCGGAAATTCTCAGATCACGACTGAGGGATTGCTCTACGCCCAATGGACGTTCCAGGATGGGTCGCTGGCTCTCGCGGCCAATCTGTCGGACAAGACGTTACCTGCTCCGGCAATCGAACCATCACATCACGTGATCTGGGGCGAGCGACCGCTCGGGACGATTCCACGATGGTCGGTGGTGTGGACGATCGGAGGGCCGTGATGCCCGCCGCGATTCCGCTGGCAACCTACCGCCTTCAACTCACGGCCGACTTCGGCTTCGACCAAGCTGCTGCGATCGCACCCTATCTCAAGAACCTCGGCATTACCCATGTCTACGCCTCGCCGTTCCTCAAGGCGCGGCACGGCAGCAGCCACGGATATGACGTTGTCGACCACAACACGATCAATCCTGAACTCGGCGGCGAAACAGGCTTTGCGCGACTGAGCGCGGCGCTGAAGCGCGAGAATCTCGGTCTTATTCTCGATTTCGTGCCCAATCACATGGGCGTTCACTTCGCCGATAATCCGTGGTGGCTCGATATTCTCGAATGGGGACGATCGTCGCCCCACGCGTCATCATTCGATATCGATTGGGATTTGCTGCCCTTCCGCGCGCGCGGCGGAATACTGTTGCCCATTCTCGGCTCGTCCTACGGCGCGGCGCTCGAGCGCGGCGAGATCGAAATCCGCTACAATGCCGAGGAAGGTAGCCTCTCAGCCTGGTATTTCGATCATCGTTTGCCGATCGCGCCGGAACGCTACAGCGAAGTCCTGCGTGTGATTGTCGCGGAAACAGGAACTCAGAATACTCCTGCCGGGCAGCGATTGCTCGATCTCGCCGCGCGCTACCAAGGCTTGCGGCGACCCAATCGAGCGGAAGCACCGACGCTCAAGAAGGCACTCGCCGATTTGCCGGAAGCCCGGGATGTCATCGCCCGCGGCCTCGCTGCCTATCGCGCCGGCACGGACCGGCAAACGCAGACAGCGTCGCTGCATCATTTACTGGAGCGTCAGCACTACAAGCTTGCCCATTGGCGGCTCGCGACCAGCGAAATCAATTATCGCAGGTTCTTCGACGTCAACAGTCTCGCCGGCCTTCGCATCGAAGACGCCGCAACATTTGAGCGACTCCACCGGCTGATGAAGCGGCTGATCGCCGAGGATCAGATACAGGGTCTCCGCCTCGACCACATCGATGGCCTTCGCGATCCGGCGCAGTATTGCCAGCGGCTGCAGCGCCTCATTCGCGAGGCACGCGGCCCCTCGCGTGACCCGTTTTATCTCTTGATCGAGAAAATTCTCGGTGACGATGAAGACCTGCCGCGGCTGCCCGGCGTTTGCGGTACAACCGGATATGAATGGCTGAACGTGATCACGCGCATGCTCGTGGATGGAAGCAGGCTCGGCGAGATGGACGAGACCTTTCGTCAAGCCAGCAACATTGCGCCAGATTTTGCCCCAGTTCTGCTGGCGTCGAAGCAACGCGTGATCGAAACGTTGCTCGCCAGCGAATTCACGGTGCTTGTCAGGCTGCTTGCGCGAATTGCCAACGGCCATTACTCGACGCGCGATTTTTCCGCCGAAAGCCTGCGGCAGGCATTCGAACTCTATGCGCTGCACTTTCCGGTCTATCGCACCTACATCACAGCGGCTGGACCCTCGCCTACCGATCGAACCTTGATCGATACAACGATCGAACGCGCGCAAGCTGATTGGTTTGGCGCGGATGAGGGCATTTTCGACTTTCTGCGCAGCGCCCTCACCATGGATCTCGCCAACGCAAAGGGTTCGGCTACCGGGAAGCCACGCATCCGCCGTTTCGCGCTCAAGGTGCAACAGTTCACCGGACCCTTGATGGCGAAATCGCTCGAGGATACGGCGTTCTATCGCTATCCCCGCCTGCTGGCGCTCAACGAAGTCGGCGGAAATCCCGCAGCCGACGCCCTGCCGTCCGCGTCCTTCCACGACATGATGCGCAAGCGGGCCGCCACTGCGCCTTACGGCCTGAGCAGCACGGCGACCCACGACACCAAGCGCGGCGAAGATGCCCGCGCGCGACTTTTGGCGCTGCCTGAACTCGCCGGCGAATGGACCGCCTGCGTGGGGCGGTGGAAAGCGATGAACGCGAAGCACGTCGCCACGTCGGAAAACCTTCGCAGTCCATCGCCTGCATTCGAGTATCTGCTTTATCAGAGCCTGATTGGCGCATGGCCGCTCGAACCGGACCCATCCTTTCCCGAACGCATGAAGGCCTACGCCATCAAGGCTGCCCGCGAAACCAAGCTCGAAACCAACTGGCTCAATCCGAATGCATGGTACGAGGATGAGCTGACCGCATTTCTCGACCGAATTCTCGATGGCTCAAATCAGGCTTTCTACGATTCGATGGGCGCGTTCGCACGCAGGCTGGCTCTGCTCGGCGCGCTGAACTCGGTCAGCCAGATCACGCTGAAGGCAACCCTGCCGGGCGTGCCTGATTTCTATCAGGGCACGGAATTTTGGGATTTTTCGCTGGTCGACCCCGACAATCGCCGCCCGGTCGATTTTTCCGCACGTCAGGTGGCGCTGGACGCGATGAGTGCGCCAGACTGGCGTGACTTGATCGCCAACTGGACGAACGGCCACATCAAGCTCGCCTGGACCAAGGCGTTGCTCGATGTCAGGGCGCACCACGCTGAAGTCTTCCGGCAGGGCGGCTACGAGCCACTCACTGTTCACGGCCCGGAGGCCGACCACATCATCGCCTATGCCCGGGAGTACAGGGACGATGCCGTGATCGTCGTCGCTGGTCGAGGGTTTGCGCAAATCACCGGGGAGGGTCAGCATTGGCCGCAACGGCCGTTTGAAGCGACGATTGACCTGTCAGGTTATGCGCTTTTGGCACTTCCCGACGAAATGAGCCGCAATCCGCTGCCAGTCGCCGCGCTATTTCAGCATCTGCCTGTTGCTGTCGTACCAGCAAAACGCGCTGACCCGTCGCATCGCCGGCCGCACTTTACCACTCAAACCGATCATCACAGGTGAGCGTCGAGCTGAAAAGGCCGCCCGGGATCAAGGCCGGGCGGCCCGGCGGATTCGTGCCGACTCAAAAAAGTTCGGTTCCCTACCCCCGCCCAGCAAACCTAGGTTCAAGGCAACGTCACATGCAAGCTGCCATGCCATGACGACAGGAACCTTTTACACAGGTTTCGATTGGATAAGGCAGGTCCTTTTTCAGCTAGAAAACAATGACAAAGGGGGAGCATTCAAAGCCTAACTTCCCAAGTGTGCTTAACTTGCTGACCTGTCCTCAATGCGGCTTGCAGATGAAGCTTCTCGTCATACGGCCGGGAGATATTGGGTTTGATCGTCTGACATTCGTCTGCCGTGACTGTTATATTAGCGAGACGATCGTTTCTCCGGCACAGAAACCGCCGCCCGCTTGAGCGACACAGGCTCGCTTTGCCGCCGTCAAGCGCTCGGCATATACAACCTAGGTTGCGGGATGATTACTTCTAGCGACGTTCGAACCAGCATGAAGAGAATAAATCGTGTTATTGACGTGCATCAAGCTGACGGTGCTTCGACGTTCGATTGCACGGCCAGTTGGTCACCCGCTGTCGCGTCTTCAAACATGATTCCGACTCGATATCCTCTGCGCCAAACAACACGGGAAGGCAGGATTAAGCCGTCCCCAGGCACAACCAATGTGAAGGTGTCTGGAATGTCGGACTGGCTTTCAACTTCGACCGCAGCGCCGGTAACAGACAGGTCGCGGATGATGCATTGCGCGGCGTTCTTACCCTCACCAATTCGCGCGGATTTCGATACCTTAAAGCGGGGCGCGCGACGGGTTTCCACCATCGGATGAACTCCCCAAACGATACGAACAATAGAACAGCAGTCAGCACAAATATTTCAAAGACCAGCATCCTAGCACCGGCCGTTTAACCGGTTCTTAATTGCCGCCTGACCTCGGCCTGACCTAGCGGCGCATCTCGGCTGACAGGCCTCCGGTATTAGCTTCCGGATTGTGCGGGAGGCGCGCGCAGCGTTAGGCTAGTCGCGGGTCTGGGGAGAATTTCAATGAAGAAGCTAGTTGCGGTCGCGCTTTGCGCGATCTTAGGTGGGTGTTACCAAACAAGCTCATCGTCGAACGGTAGCGCATCAGCAGGCATTCCACTCGCGTCACCCGATCAACTTCGAGATCTTACTGCTGCGGAAAAGGCGGTACTCGCGAAGGGTTTCGCGGCTGGTCTAAAAGATCCCGCTTCGGCAAAGTTCGAGTGGGCAAAAATACAGAAGTCTTTGCCGATGGACGGGCCACTGGAATATTGCGCAGTTGTAAACGCTAAGAATAGCTTCGGTGGTTACGTCGGTGCTGCGCCGTTTCTTGGCATTATCATGATTGTAAATGGAAAGATTATTACGGGCTCGATGGGAGCGGTTGGAGACACCGATCCAAGATACGCAAACATCGTGCCGACGATGTGCAGGGAGAAAGGTCTCAATCCTTACGCATAGCCGTTGCAGTTCACTCACGGATCCCTCCCGTCAACTTCTTCCCATCAGATGCCTCATTGCTCACGGTAGATAAGCTGATGAAAGGAACGTGTGCTTTCTGCGAACGCGAGACCGTCTTGCTGAATAGTCATGTACTTCCTGCCTTCGTTTACCGATGGCTTCGCGACCGATCGGGCACTGGACATATCAGGCACACTGAAAATCCGAACCGGCGTGTACAGGACGGCTTGAAACTACCTTGGCTCTGCAACGAGTGCGAAAGTCTTTTCAGCAAAGATGAAACAGCTTTTGCCACTCATGCCTTTCATCGGTGGCATAGTGGAAATCATGAAATCCCTTACGGGCAGTGGCTTTTGAGATTTTGCGTTTCTGTTTCCTGGCGCGTCTTGCGCTTTGCGCGAGGGAAAAATGAGAAGCACCAATATTCGTCGACCCAGAACACCCTTATGGACCAGGCTGATAAGAGATGGCGGGCATTCTTGAGAGGCGAGGTCAATCACCCAGGAGATTTTGAGCAACATCTCCTGATATTTGATTTGATAGAGTCCACGACAGTTCCGGATCTACCGAACAACTTCAATAGATTTATGTCTGGAGCAGTCACTCTCGATATCATCGGGTCCGAAAAGTCCCTTATGACGTTCGCAAAACTCGGCAACTTTATTGTCTTCGGCTCCATACAAAAGGGATCCCATCATTGGGAAGGGACGAAGGTGCGCGTTAGGCACGGATTGCTGAAGCCTGGCGACTTTGCGATACCATCAGCCCTTCTATCTCTCTTCAAAGAGAAGGCTGTAATTGCCCATAAGGCAATGCTCAGCGTCTCACCCGCACAAATTGAAAAAATCGATCGAACGATACTTACGAACATGGACCACTTTGCGAAGTCGGAGCAGTTCCAATCTATACTTGCCGATGCAGATCTTTTTGGTGAAGACGCAGTAGTTAAAGAATAGCCACGGAAAGCGATTTAGCTACGCTACCGTTCTAGTTCGTAAGACATAGCGGAAGCCGATGATTGGCCCTCTTCCCCGTCCGCACCCTTCTCCCCTTCCACCCAAGCCACTAAGCTACCGCCCCCCCTTCTCCCTCCGCCACTTCACCCAATCGATCGGGCGCGGCTGAATTCTCCGACCGGCCACATCCTCCGGCCAAGTATGGACAACGCGCTGCGTGACGCCCATCTCTGAAACTGTGGTCGCAACGGCGTGACCGCCAACACAATAGTGACTGTCTATGGAGCGCATGCGCCGCTGAATTTCCATAATGTGCATGAGCACGGACTCCGGGCTTCGTTGTTCCAGGTCCGCACCGAATCGGAACCTCGCCGCGGTAAACTCATCCAGCGTCGGGCACGGCATCGCCATGAGCGGTTGTTCGGTCAGATCGCGGCACAAATCTTCATCGCTAGAATTTCGGTTTCGTCGAACCCACTTTTGCTTTTCTCCGCCCGTAGTCAGATCGATAGAATAGCACGCTGGCCGATTCTCACGCTCGTGCCAGCCGATCAGAACCGCTGTTGCGACGTCATCGCCATCGCGGTATGTGCGGACGTGCTGGAGGAATAACTCTTTGATGCGGTCGCTGCCGTTGGCGATAAGGTCGTCGAATGAGGAAAATTCCTCTTCGATAAAGCAAAGCAAATAAAAGCCGAGCATTGCCGGTCCGGTTGCTGCGACTGCGGCACGCATACCGGCGATCGGGTGCGCCTTCTTCAGGTCGATATCCTGCGGAACGCCATCCTTGTAGGATAGCCCGTCTGTCAGCATGTGGACGGCTTCCGGTTTAACGATCACGTTAATCGCGCTCATCGGCGCACCTCCTCGATCATGATGCTGAGCGCCTTTGCGCCCAATCCCAACGCAGTGGTCGCCGCACTAAACTCCGCCGTTCTTTTGCTGATCGATGCGAGCGAACTCTCAAACCGCTTCGCATTCGACTCTGCAGACTTTGCATTCTTCTCTGCCGCGTCCTTCCGCTCGTTTTCAGCCAGGATGGCGAGCTTTGCATCCTTGCTTCGCGCTGCTGCAAGACGCTCTTCTGTGCCGCCGGCCGCGACGAGCGCCTCGGTATAGTCGCGCATGATCTTCTCGCGCGGCGTCAGGTCCGGCGTCACCGACGCATCGAGTTTCTTCAGAGCTTTGGCGAACTTTTCGCCCTGTTCGGATGCAGCGAGAGCTGATGCTGAGAATTCCCGGTTGGCCTCCGCAGTCTTTTGAATAGCAAGCTGCGCCTGCGCGGCGCCGTCGCTCAGATCATAAAGCGCGCGGGCCTGCTTTTTCACTTCCTCGCCGGCATCGGATTTGATGAGTTCGGCGAGCGCAGCACGGAATGCGATAACGTCAGGCTTGCCGGCGCTCACGCTCGCTCTAAACTCGTCGATGGTATCCTTGAACTTGCCGTACTTGGCTGCCGCCTGTTCAATAACCGTCGATCCGCCGATGCTATCAGTGACCGCAATAATGTCGGTGACGGAGTTGGCAACCGAGCGAGCGAGATTGTCGAACTGCTTTTGTGCAGCGTCAGTTTTCAGATCGAGTAACGTCTTGAGAACCGCCGCGCTTTCTTTCGTCGCGACGTTGAAGCTCTTCCCGGTCTCGCCGTAGACGTCTTTGAGCGACTTCAGAAGTTCGGCATGCTGCTTGAGCGTCGTATCCAGATCGTCGACGCCGCTTGCAGCCTTGGTCGCGTACTGAACTGCCGTGCCACCAAGCGCGATAATCCCGATCGTCGCCAGCGACACCGGATTGAGCAGCGAACTAAACGCCGCGCCAAGCAGACCAACGGCGCCCGCAGCGCCACGCTGGCCCAAAATTTGGCTAAGCTGCGTACCCTGCTGCAACGCGACGGTGAGCGGTGAGCCACCGCCCTGCAATTGAACAGCGATATCCTGAAACTGCGCCGCGACGTTGGCTGTCTCGAACCGGGTTTTGTTTAGGGATTTGCTGACCTTATCGATGTCAGCCGGGGCTTTCTTAAACGCATTCCCGAGGCTATCATCCACGCCGCCGATCTGCCCCACCAGCTTGTCCAGCTGGCGCTGCATGGCGCGTGTGTCGGCCGAGATTGATAAAACTAATTGCTCTTGATCGGCCATTCGGCCTCCCTGTTTCTAAGCAATGAAATCTAAGCGCCGCCCCATTGACGACGACGAAGCTCTGTTCGAGATGGTCCTTGGAGTGATCTTCGGATTCGGTGCCGGCCTATGCCTGGCCGGTCTCGCCGTTGCGTTCGTTGTGGCGTTTGCACCGCAGTGGATTCCGCGGCCGTTGCTTTTACTGCTTGGCGCCGGTTGAGTGCTGGCACTCAGGCAGCCTTGCTGCCATAAATAATCCGCGACAAGGTTCCAGCGCTGTGCCTACAGTGCGCGATGGGCCGGGCAGCACCTTTGTGTCCTACTTGCGGACAGCAGATGAACTCCATTTTCAATGGACGGAAAACGACGTTCACTTGCCCGCGCTGCGATGAGGATCCCCTGTCCTCACCTAAAGTGCACAAGCTCATCCAGGCGATGAAGCCGCCGAAGGACGACCCGCAAGAGCCACTTCCCGATTGAACACATAATCGCATTCCTCCTAGCGTTCCTATGCGAAAATGCGAGTCGCTATCGTTCGACTGGGCGAGCACACTGCATTCATCACCGCACGGCCTGTGGCATTCATCGGTGACAGAGAGATCACTCGCGCTCCCGCCCCATTTCAAGGGAGTGGCGTGATGTCCACCTTCGCAAGAACAAACACAGCCGAGCGCTGTTTCCTAGGCGCCGCCGCTTTTGGCGCGGTTATGTTGATTGCGTCACTTATCTACTACGTGGTCAAATTGGTTTGAGCGGTGGGTCGCACCCCATCGGCAAAGCAGCACAGCACATGAGTGAGAACGCTAATTCAGCTGACATTGACGAAACGTCCGGAGACGTCGAGATCACTGTCACATTGCCAAACGCCGGTCGATACGTAGTCACTCTTCCTAAGGGCCGGCCAACGCATCCGGCCGCTCAGGAGGCGCTGCAAGCGTTATTAGCGGCTGCCGCCCACCACGCGTCGTAAGCCAAAAAATCACTGCCGCCATTCGCGGCCGACAGTGACTTATGGTTGCTCAATGCAATTTTCAGGAAAGCTTTAGCCTACTTGCCCGAAGATGAACTGGAGCTGAACTAAACATCAAGCCGACATCATCCTTTCGGATGATGCAACGGACAAAGCGTCTGAGGATTGTATCTAGGCCGCTGCGTTGCGTTTTTGGTGGCAAAGCCCGGCCGCCAGCTGGACTCCCCCGCTTCCATCTCGTGGCCGGGCTGACTGCTTAGCCAGGAACAGATTCCCGTGATCGACGTTTGAAATCTGCCGCGTTACTCTCCGGTCATGCGGCAAGACCCGGCCTCGTTCACTGCCTCCCTCACCCCCGACGGGGCCGGGCCTCACTCCCACCCCAGCGCCACGCCGAAAACGGGCACATTCTTGCCGTTGTCCGTCTTGACCCGCGCAGCAAACGACGTGCCTGCCGTGCAGGCGATTTTATTCGTCTCGAACATGCGCTTTACGCCATCCGTCACGGCGGTGGCATAGGACGACGCGGCATGCCAGTTTGTCCCGCCGTTGCAGGTTGCTTCAAGCGTGAAGTCAGTGCCCGCAGTCGGTGAATCACTGTCGTCGATTTCGATGAGGACGCGCGCTTTGCTGACCGAGGCGTCGGTCGTCTGCGCTTCGGTGACCAGTGTCATATCGTCAATCGTGGGCTGATCTACCATCGTTGCCGAGTTCAGCGATGCGCGAGCGCTACCTCCCGCTGTCACGCGCCAGCGGTAATAGGTGTAGGACGTTGAATTAGAGAACGAGAAGGAATTGTCGGTATCGGCCGACAAAGTGACGCCGCTTCTGGTGTCGAGAGTGTCCCAGCTTGAGCCATCGTTCGATCCCTCGAACGTCCAAGACTTCCAGCCGCCAATTGATATCGTGTCCGTTGCGGTGTTTAGCCTTAGAGCGTAGGACGCGATGACCTTGGGGCTCGTAAACTGATACTGAAGGACGCCCGGAAGATTGCCAACGTTCCAGTACAGGGCCGTGCTGCCGTTAGTATCGAAGGCATAATAGGCTGAACCACCAGTCAATGTCGGCGATGCGCTCGCCACTCCCGAAGGTGTAGTATTGCTCGTCATGGTCGGGACTTGGCTCGTGCCCGGAGTCGAAGTTGGTGCAACATACCCCGTGATCGCCCCTGCACTCCCCGGCGTCACCGCATAGTTCGACGACGATCCGGTGTTGATGCCGTAGTCAGTATCGTTCGCACCTTTGAACCCAGTTGCAAACAGGTTCACCATCCGACGATATGTTGCGAACGCCTTGGATTGGTAGATGAGGCTCAGAAAGAGGTTCTGCCGCTCCACATCCGACATGCCCGGCACAACCCCCAACGCTGTCCTCGCCGCAGCAGCATCCACCGCAGTCAGAACGTCAACGCCAACCGTCGTCGCCCCCAACATATCAAGCGCGTCAGCTGCATTCGTTGCGGTGAACAGCAGCTTGCCTGTCGTACCAGGCGCCGGCGACATGTTGTCCAGATCAAATGCATCGCCTGCAACGGCGGTTGGATCGTACACCGAGGCGAGCATATCGCCCGCGCCGCCGATCGGCGAAGCTGCTGACCAATCCGCCGTGGTCGCCGAGAGTTTGATGTACAGGTCGAACGGCGTCGCATCGGTATCGACGAACACAAAGCCGGCCGCTTCGTTATCGTAAGTGTCGCGGTTGGCAAGCGGGCCGCTGGCGTCGGGCTGGATACCAAGGCCCTGTTCGCCTTGCGGGCCAGTGTCGCCCGTGTCGCCTTTGTCGCCTTTGGCTCCGGTCGCGCCGGTTGCACCCGTTGCGCCTGTGTCGCCCTTGTCCCCCTTCGGCGTGAAGTAGAACCCGATTTCCTGAGCGTCCCGCAGCGGATTGGTGCTGTGCGCGACATGGGCGACGGTCAAATTGAAATAGCCCGTCATGTCCGACTTGGCGGTCAGGTCAAAAACGATCCAGCGAGTCGGATCCCCGACCTCGGCCAGACGAATTTGCCCCTTAACCGTGGACGTGCTGGTCGTGAGCGAACCGATCAGGTCGGTAAGGCTGTTGCCGTCCTTGTCGAGATAGTCGGTGCGGATAACCGTCGCTAGCGACTGCGTCGCGTTGTTCAGGCGCAACATCCCATCGCCGGGATCGGCGTTCGACGTCGAGGTGCTGAATACCTGTGTGAACGACACCGCACCGCCGTGCTGACCATCCGCGCCTTTCTGCGCCGACAGTGACCACTTGGCCTCATCGGTGCCCGGAACGACGTTGGTGCTGCCGGCGATGGCACCCCACGTCGAGCCCAGATAGCCGACCTGGTCGTTGGCGAAGTATTCGGTCGCACTATCCCACTCACCGCGGAACGTCGTACCGACAGGGATGCCTTGGGCTTCCCATACGCCGCCAGTCTTATACCAAAGCTGCCACGGGCCGCCGTTGGTCTTGAGCGCATACTGGCCGTCCTCGCCCATGGCGGGATCAGGCGTGGCGCCCGTGACGAACAGGAACGAGCCTTGCGCTTTGATGTACGCAATGAACTCGCGGATTTTGGCTTGTGTGATGGCTGGGTCGTAGCGCTTGTAGGATGTCTTATCGATCAGGTAGGCCGCATCGGTCAGCGTTCCGCCCGGCCAATCCTGATTGAGCGTGATGCGCGTGTCGTCATCCACGGACGCGATACGACCGAGCAGGCCGTTTGCCATGAATACGTCGCCTTCGGTGACAACCGAGGAAAGCAGTGTGCCGCTGAAAATGAGTTTCTTCGGATCGCTGCCGTCCGTGGAGACAGTGCCGGTATCGTATGTTCCGCCCAACGCCATCAGACAATCACCGCCTTTTCAGCGATCAACCGGCTCAGCTTTTCCATGCTGAATGTCCAAAGTGCGCGATCGATTTCACCCACACATTGGTTGCGAAGTTTATTGAGACGGGCGGTAAGCTCGTCGACCGCTTCCAATGGGTCGGTCACGGCGACTTGCGAGATTTCGGCTGCAATCGCGGATTTGATGTCGTCAGTAATCATGAAATTCCTTTCACAAGATGTACGCGGCAATGCGTAGCAGTGGTCAGGCGGAACAAGACCCGTGATGGGTCGTTATTCGGGATGATGAAAAAGTCAGATACGTTCCGGGAAAACGCAGAAAACTGCCTAGAACTCGCCGACGGCGCAGCCAATGAGCAGGCGGCGGTTCGTTACCGACGAATGGCAGAAGCTTGGGTCGCGCTTGCGAATGAGCAGGATTGGCTCGACGGGCACCCAACTCAAGCCGAGCGGGCAACCGAATTGGCCGACAACGCGCTCGACCAGATGAGAGTCGAGGGCGCAAGCTCGACGGACACAGAAAATCGCAAGCGTCGCTTGATTGATGGACCAGCCGAATTCAAAGAAGATCGTGTCGACACCCAGTAAGCCGCGCTAGTCGAGCAATCTCAGACGAGGTCCTTTCCAATCTTCGCCAGCAGCTGAGCTCGAAGGTCCAGCACAACATCGATTGGCTCAATATCGCATCCGATCAACGACCGTGGATAACGATCCAACGGGCTAGCGCGAAATTTGCTCCGGCCGAGTGCAGCGGCCAACGCGATCCTGTCAGTGCCTGTCGGCGCTTGATAGGCGCGTCTGAATATGGCCACGGCTTCTGGTGTCACGTGGATGGAGCGGCGCCTCTTATTTCGTTTCAGGCGAGCCGGCATCAGGGATCACAGAATTCAGAGAGTGCCCACGGCGGTCCGTAGCGACCTGGGCCGTTTGGGTGCTCAGCATGCCAGTTCGCCATGTGCTCGCGCCCGAGCCGATGCCAAGCCGCCTCTGCGGCCTCGCGTGGTAGTTGGCCGTTCTCGTCAAGTTCCACAATTCCATGCAGATCCCCTGTGCATGGCCAGCCCATGTCAAAGGACCACTCCCAGTCATCTAGCGTGCCAGCAGCCTGCTTGCGCCTATCCCGCCGCTTACGGATTGGCATTATCTGCGACTCCCATAATCAGCGGTCCTCGGCGGGCGGCTTTCCGGTGCTGCTGCGTCCAATGCCAATTCACGAAGCAGCCGCGCGAAGGCCAATCTACTGTCGCGTTCGATGGCGACGGCTGGGTGGGCTTTCAATACGCCGTAACGATCGGGCACGGTGATGCCGTCCCGCACAATCTGCTCTCGTGCCTGTTCACTGCGATCCCAAGCCTCCGCAGCCTTCACAAGGAGGCGGAAATGAAAGCTTTCTAGGTCGAAATCTTCCAGAATCTGCTTAATCCAGCGCCTGGACGGCGTGGATAGGTGCGTCGGAATGACGTGCTTCAATCTACATATCCCTTGAAATATAGCGCGCTGCAGATCGGCGGCAGGCGCAACCGTTTGAACCGGGGCAACGCTCACGCGCGTTCTTGGAGGCCGCCGGTAGCTAGGTGCGAAGGTCGGAGACTTTCGATGTACCCCCTACCCCCTCCCCCGAGGCCATCGGCGAGGCGCATGCCCGCCTCCATCGCGCTGTTCGATACAATCGATGCCAGGTCCCGGCTGCTGGCTAGGGGATGGACTGCCCGCAATCGATCGCACGCCAACCAATTATCGTGAGGTGCGGGACGATTCTGAATTCCGGGGGGCAACAAGAAACGGGGCAGGCACTAGCCGGCCACGGTGCAGCAGCACCCGGTTCGAATTTGGGCGAACCGCGGGGGCATGCGCCGAGAAAGGCGGCGCCGGGGCCCCCGGCGCCGCAGTCGTCGTCACGTCGAGAGCAACCTTAGTTGCCCTACACTTTGTTACGTCCCGAACCGGGCCGGATGCAGTATCGGCGTGAAAATAATTAGGCGGCCTTGCGTTGCACCTCGGCCAACGCTGCAAGCGCGCGGTCTTGCGCCCGCACGCCTCTCTGTTCGGCAGACTTGGTTGTGCCCCATCCGCGTTTGGTCGCAATCTCGCGAGCGGTCATACCGTCTAGGGAATCATTTAGCACCACAGCGAAATCGCCCAGGCTTGCCTCTACCTTCGGCGCATCCATGGCGGCGGCTAATACATTCTCCACGGCGTCAGGCGCACCGACGAACGAGCCAGGCGTGGCAAGCTTGTTGGGCTTCGTCTTCCCCGCGAGGAATGTGGCACCCCGAGCAACCACTGTCTGGTGCCGTGGAATACGAGAGGCGGGGTATAGACCCACGTTGTCCCATGCCTCATCGAACGAGTATTGGTCCCCGACTCCAAGCCGATCAATCTCTGTGCGTCTGTTATCATTACATGCGGTCATAGTCTGAAGCAGGAATGCGTGCCGCAGGCGCCAATAATCCGCGCCGTCGCTATTGCGCTCGACGTATGTGGATGGCTCGCTGAACTTCCCCGTGGCCGGCAGCGCGAGGTGACTTTCACCTTCTGCAACCAGATCCTTCGCCGGCCTGCGGCGGCTACCCTTCGATTGCCTATAACCCTCATAGGCCTCAAACCATTGCTCGCGCCCTTTATTGTCGAGAACTGGATTTCCGAAGTCGTCACTGGCGCGCCAGTGCGTAATTTCACCCTTGGCGTTGAACCGCAGGCCCATGCCGTATTCGGCTTGTTTAATGCAGGCGCGTTCAATTTCGCCTGCGGTCGGGCGGATCTCGAAAACTGTGTCAACGGCGAAACCGTGCTTAATGTCATCGTTATCCGCCGGCTGCGAAATCTGATCGGGGCCGGAGAACCGGACCAAGTTGGCAATGTCCGCATGCCGTCCGGCGCGGCGAAGACGGGTGACGATTGGCACGGTTCGGTGGTGGTTGTCGTTTGCTGTTTTCACGTGACATACCCTGAGTGGGTTTCATATTTTGCCGCTTTCCGCGGACTTGGCGCGGCCCAAGAGGGCTTCACGCGAGGTATTCCGTTGTTTTCCGGTCACTAGCTCATGGCTGACGACTTCGCGGTGGCCCCCGGACCTTCCGCGTTTTTCCGCATCAATCCGCGTTTTTCCGCATCGTTTCCGCGTTGTGCAAACCCCGTCAGCATTCCGCGTTTTCCGCAACCCCCTTTAGGGGGTGCGGAAACACGGAAACACGGGTCAGTCTTCGATTGAGGCATTTGCCCATTCACCAACCACAAGAAACGAGCGCTCATCGCCGTTGGTGTTCTTGCGGCGTTCAACGGTTAGCGCCCCGCTAGCCTTCCAAGCCTTCAGGCACGTCTTGGCTCGTTCTCTTTCTTTTGAGTCGTCGAGACACAAGCCCATTACTTTGGCCACCGCATGGCCCGCCCATCTGTCACCAGAGCGAATGCTATCCATCCATTCAGCCGATGCGATCTCACGCTGGACCGCCAGCAAGTCGCCAACCGTGACGCCGGCCATTGTGTCGGGCCATTGCCAAGACGTGACGACACCGACGTGGTCCGATCGGCGCTCGATGGTGTCATTACCAAGGTCGACGCTAACCAGCTTGAACCACCGCGATTTGTCTTCTCGCGGTGCCATGTTCGCCTTTGCATCGGTCGCGCGAAAATAGAGATGGCGGTTGTCGACGCTAGCCTTATTGGCCTCGTCCTGGGTCATGGGATTTAGAGCGATCGCAGATCGGGCCGCCCCGATCAGGGCCACGCCTCCGCGGGCGGATTCCGCAGTAACCTCGTTGCCTCCAACCTTTTTGGCGTGATGCACCAACTCAACAGCGCAATTTGTTCTGTCAATGATCGGTGCCCAGAACTGCTTCACAACCGCGTCCATCGCCATGTTGTCATTTTCAGTAACGGCATGGGATGACACGAATGGATCGATGATGACAACGTCGATCTTGTTTTGCTCGATTGTCTCAATCATCGCATCCATTACCGGAACCGCGATTTTAGTACCGTCCCTCGTCTGCGTTGCAGCGATGATCTGCTGTTCGCGACCAGAGTCGACGAAAAGCCAACCGTCCAGCTCGTCCGGTGCAATATCGTAAAGAACGCACGCCGCGGAGAGACGACGGTCCATCTCATCACGAGGATCTTCGCCGTTCCAGAACCAAACGCGCGCGCGCTCGTGCACCGTTTCGTTGAGAAGATCTCGGCCAGTTGCCATCGATAAGGCTTCGACAATCTTCTTTGACGTCTTGCCTACGCCCCCAGGCGATACTGTCACGGATACATAGCTGCGAATATAATGACTTCCATAGACCCATTGCCGAGGTGGAATGGAGCGAGGATCCTTGAACGTCCACGGCGTTGCGCGCAACAACGGGACGTTATCATTCGCCGCCTTCAATAGTTTAGGCGGCACATCCGCTTCAACGAACTTGCTGCCCGGCGCAGATTTCCACTTAAGCGGCGCCATCATGCACCACCTCGAAAATCTGCGAAGTCTGTACCGACGTCTGGCGGCGCGAGAATATGAACCTCGACTCCTGCCTCATGCCACCGTCGCCCGCATGTATTGGCCGCCACCATGCCGGCGTGGTCGCGATCGGCGAAGATGGATAAACACTCGATGCCGTTCAACACCGGAAACGCCGCCATCGTCCCGGCAGACAGGCATGCCCAGATTGGCCTAAAGCCCGTGGCGAGCGCTGTTTCGATGCCTTCGGCAATGGCCAGGCCGAGTGTCACGTCTTCGTCTGCGCTCAGTTTGACGACGGCTCCCTTCGCCGCGCCGAGCATCATTTTGCCTGGTGCGGCCTTGCCCGACCCGTCAGGCAGTAGAGCTGTGCGGTGAACGCCACGAGGCTCATTGGTGACAGCGTCGACCATCAGCGCCACCACAGCCGGATGGCGCTCTTTCCGGAATGGGCATGAGGGATGGAAGCGGAGCGCGTCGCCGCCACAGCGAACACCGCGAGACCTGAGGTACGTCTCAGCGATGGAGTCGGCTAGCGGCCTTGAGTTACGCCATATGGCCATGCCGCGTGAGACGCGAACACGCTCGTCCGCAAGTGCTGAAACATCGACTTAAGGATTATTGTCGTTGGCCGGTCGTGGCGCGTCGGTCCAGCCCAGCAGCGCCTTCACGTGGTCGCGGCACTCACGCCAATCATCGTTGCAAAAGCTGTGGCAGACGAAGCTTTCGCCGTTAAGCGTCACCGACAGGCTGCGGTCTTTTTGAGAATGGCCCGGACCGGGGCAAACAATGGTGTTGCGGCCGGCGACATCGCCGCCGAGAGTGCGGGCAATAGAGCGAAGGTTATGAGCAGAGTGCATTGTGCGACAGCCCTTCAACGGTCAACTTGGCAATTTGATTGGCGATGTCATGATCGAATGCAGCGGCGCGCGTGCCTCGATCAGTCGTTGGCGCAAAGGCGCGGTAACTGCTGTCAGACGCCCGACTGATGCGAACGCCGTAAATCCGAACGCCTGGCGACGTCTCAACGTCGACATGCGCCAATGCCACCGCGCCAGCGGGTGCAGGTCGTATTCCAAGTATTTTCAAAATGATTCCCTCTATGGGGCTTCAGATTGCTCTCGGCAGATGGGCCGATCGAGCGTTGGCCTCGTCACCGGCCACGGCCGGTGACGATGAAGTGTTACGTGTAAGTGCCGCTGTCAGAGCCAAAAACTAAATGGTCGGCAGCGAAAAACTGACTGCAACGGAGCTAGGCCGTCAGATCGAAAATCGTCAAGGAGACATCCAGAATATTTTCGCCCAATGGCCCAAGACTGAGGGATCCCGCCCTGTCTCGCGTTTTCCAAATGTCGCTTTGGCCTATCGTTTTCGGTCGTGTTTGGGGGCTGCGTTTTCCAAAAAACGGTAGGACTGCCAATCGAGGCAAAGAATTTTAAGTCCCTTGCGTCTACCAGTTCCGCCACGTCCGCCTGTTATTCTTTTCAATTAGATAGACGGGAAAAGCAACCATGCCGCTGCAAAACGCCCCGATGTTTTGCAGGCGTCCGGCCCGGTCAATGGATGGTGCATTCTTCCTGGCTCGCACCGGTGCGCAATATCTCCACCCGGTTGCGGCCCCGTGCCTTCGCCAGATAAAGGGCGTCGTCCGCGCGGCGGAGAATGTCGTCGAAACTCGTGTCGTCCGCGCGATAGGCGGCAACACCACCGGACAGCGTGATCGATATCTTCGTTCCCGCCAGATTGAACGCCGTGTCCTTCACCGCCAGCAGAAGACGTTCGACCGCCGCCGCCCCTTCCTCTCTGCTCAATCCCTCCATGAGCACGACGAATTCCTCGCCGCCGGAGCGCGCGACAATATCGTTCTTGCGCGTTGCCGCGCGCAAGCGCCGTGAGAGATGGGACAGCGCAAGATCGCCGGCGGTGTGCCCATAGGTATCGTTGATGGCCTTGAAGAAATCCACGTCCAGCACGGCAACCGCCAGCATGGATCGGCTGGCGCGAGCCCGGCCGAACATCTCCGATCCATGATCGACCAGCGCCCGGCGATTGGGCAATCCCGTCAGATAGTCGGTGGACGCGGTCTTCTCCAGCTGCCGGCGCAATTGATCGCTGCACATCAGGGCAAACGCCGTCGTTCCCACGATCGGCAGCACCGTCATGATCAACGGCGACACCAGATTGATCCAGCTCGAACCTGTCTCAACCGCGAAATCGGCGGATGGATTCTGGCCGAGATAGAGCAGCAGCCGAACAATCGTATAGACCAGGACACAAACGAAAAGAGCCACAAGCATCCGGCGGCTGAACGAACGATCGTCGCGCAGCCCGGCGACGAGAACGCGCACGCATGCGGCCATCAACCAGATCCAGACGATGGAAACGACGACAACGCGAATGCCGAAGCTTGGGTAGAGCGATGAGAAGAACAGCACACATGCCGTAGCGACTATCGCCGGAACGACCTCGATCAGCCTTGTCGGTTCGTCATCGAATTCCTGGAGAGATCGCAGATAGGCCGTCAGGCCGAACACGAAGAACCCGTTGGCTGATGTCAGCATGACGGTTCGCGGCAGAAAGCCTCCGAACGCAAACGTCGCGCACCCCAGTGCAATCAGCAGTGTGCCAATCAGCCAGTAGACAGCCGACAGTCTCAATTCCATCGGCAGGTCACGATAGACCAGCCAGAGGACAATGCCGTTGGCCCACATCGTCAGCGACACGGTCGCAAAAACTGTGCCGGCATCCATTCCAACCAATTCCACTACTCTTCACTTCATTCAAATGCTCGCGGCATCGTCTTGC
>JBIQLC010000013.1:0-130507 GCA_044464625.1 Afipia sp.
ACATGTATCGCGAGGTGCCCTCGATCACCGACAAGGCGGCATGGGCGCTCAAGCATACGCAGAATCTGGAAGACCCCGGCTTCACCACCGGGACGCCGGAGAAAGATCAGGCGTTCCTGCGCGACCTCGTCGCGTTCTATGTGATCTTCGAGGGCATGTGGTTCTACACCGGCTTCGCCCAGATCCTGTCACTGGGCCGGCGCAACAAGATGGTCGGCATCGCCGAACAGTACCAGTACATCCTGCGCGACGAGTCGATCCATCTCAACTTCGGCATCGACGTCATCAATCAGATCAAGATCGAAAACCCGCATCTGTGGACCAAAGCGTTCCAGGATGAGGTGCGCGGCATGATCCGCGACGCCGCCGAGCTGGAGGCCGCCTACGGCCGCGATACCATGCCGCGCGGATTCCTCGGGCTGAACGCGGCGCTGTGCGAGCAGTACATGCACTTCATCGCCAATCGGCGCTGCGCGCAGATCGGCCTCGCCCCGGTGTTCGCCGAGGCCGACAATCCGTTCCCGTGGATGAGCGAGGCGATGGACCTCAAGAAGGAAAAGAACTTCTTCGAGACCCGCGTGATCGAATATCAGAACGGCGGCGCACTGAGCTGGGAGTGATCTCCCGGCTCAATCCGCCACCGTTCAATCAGGGTTGTTCAATCCGCAACCTTGACCAGCGCGCGGAATTTCGCGAGCTGGTCTTCCTTGAGCTGACGCGCCTCATCGCGGCCGACGAACACCTTGAACATGATGCCGCCATCGACGTTGAGGAACGCGACGAAGGCCGACGACTTGCCCATGAATGGCCGCTCGACGAATGCGACGCCGCCGCAGCGCTCGTGGCGCAGATGGCCGTGCAGCCCCTTCGGCTTCATCAGGTTGAAATAGCCGCGGCCGATTTCGCCGGACGCGACCGGCTCGGTGATCTCGAAGATGCCGTCCTCGGTGTGGATGATCAGCGTCACCTCACCCCAGGTCGCGATGTCCTGCATGGCGGAGACAAACGCCGAGCCCGGCCGGAACGAACGCATCTCTTCCGGCAGCGCCTCGAGAACCGCGCGCGCGGTGACGCCTTTCTCGCGCGCGACATCCTCGATCACCGCACCGGGGTTATCGGCCATGTGCTTCTTGAGATCCGACAGGTCGGTGCTCAGCATAATACGGACCTTTCCGTGCACTCAGGCCGCAGCGCTCGACTTGCGCTCGCTCTGGATGATCTCGAAGCCCTCGAACTTCGGATGGCCGAGATAAAGGCTTTCGCCGGTGGCGTTGTCGGCGCGAGCATGCGCCTTGCGGAACTGCTCGGACTTGGTCCAGTTCTCGAACGCCGCCTTGTCCGCCCACAAGGTGTGAGTGGAATACAGCCGATGATCTTCAGCATCGGGGCCGCGCAGCAAATGAAATTCGATGAAGCCGGGCAACTCGCCGAGATAGGACTCGCGCTTCGCCCACAAGGTCTCGAACACCTGCTCCGAGCCCTTCTTCACCTGAAACCTGTTCATCGCAATAAACATCATCGCTCTCCTGTTATCGTCATTGTATGGCCGAACGGCCGGATCAGAAAGTGGTCTTGTGTCGCGCCAGTTCCGGACGCACGACAGCCGCGCGGAAAATCCGCGCGGCGTGATCGCATCAGAACTGGCGGTTTATGTGCCTGTCAGCTTGCTCCAAATCGAACCCTGAGACTTGCCTTGTAGGTGCGCCCGGGCGCCGAGCCCGCGAGCGCCGTGTCCGTTCCGTCGGTGCCGCGCAGCGTGGCGTACGGCAGATAGTAGACATCGAGCAGGTTATCGATGGTGAAGCTCGCCAGAATATCCGGCGTCGGCTGATAGCCGACGAAGATGTTGACGAGATCATACGACGTCGCCGGCAGGAAGGTTGCCGGCAGATCGGACTGCGCAGCGACCGAGGCCCAGCGCACCGCCGCCGTCACCCTCTGATCGAAGAAGCGCACGCCGAGCGTGGTCACGATCTTGTGGCCCGGCACCGATGACAGATGTTCGCCGGTCGCCATGTTGACGCCCTTCATCCACGATCCGGCGAGACCCGCGAACCATGTGCCTGCGTCGTAAGTCGATTCAAGCTCGACACCTTCGATGCGGGCATTGGCGATGTTCTGATACTGCACCAGCGACGTGTCGGTGAATGCGACGGGAATGAACGGCACCGGCACCGGACAGAAGCCGGGAGGCGCCGGACAGATCGAGATCATCGGCTGCGGCGGGCCGAACGACACGAGGTCGATATAGTTATCGACGTCGTTGCGGAACACGTTGACCTTGGCGCGGATCTTGTCGCCGGTGGTGAACACGTCGTTGAAGCGGAAGTTGAGGCCGACTTCCTTGGTCTTGCCGACTTCCGGCTTGAGCGCGAGGTTCGGCAGCAGCGTGAACAGCGAACCGTAGATCACCGACGGATTGCTGACGCCGACGCCGGGATGATTGCCCGAGACCATGGTTTCGGTCACGGACGGCGCGCGATAGCCCTCGGCATAGGTGCCGTAGATCGTCATCCACTCCACCGGCGTGATGCCGATGGTCGATTTCGGCGAGAAGCGATCGCCATCGGTCGAGAACCCGCCGGAATTGAGCGCATAGGTGTCGTAGCGTACCGCGTTGATCATCTCGAACCAGCTCGAATAGTTGCTCTTGAGCTGGACAAAGCCACCGCCGACTTCACGCCGTCCGTTGGGCGTGGTGAACACCGACGCGCCGGTTTGATCGTTGACGGTCACCTTGTCGGAGAAATAATCGCCGCCATAAGTCACAGCCTGCGCCACCGGGCCGGTGTCGAAGCGCGTGGTGTTGTAGATGTCGAGGCCCGTGGTGTTGACCGTGAACGAGCGATGGTCGCCGATATTGCCGGTGATCGGATTGCTCGTGCCTGCGATCTTGGTCTGATCGGTGTCAGTGCCGTTGAAATAGGCGCTGGCCTTGAAATCGAAGATGCGATCTTCGGGCCGCTGATACTTCCAGCTCAGGGTCGCGGTGGTGTTGACGGTCTTGGTGGCATAGGCCGAAGTGTTCGGGATCGACGGCTGACCGGTGTCGTAACGCGCATCGTAGCCGAGGAATCCGAGCTTCACTTCATGGCCGTCTGCCGGGCGAATGGTCAGCTTGGCCAAGCCGGTCTGGATTTCCTGATGGGTGTTGGGAACCTCAACGCCGTTGCCGTTCTTGTAGTTGTCCTGGGTGCGATACGAGCCACCGACGATCGCCTCGACATTCTCGGAACGTCCCGCCGCGAAGGTCGCGACATTGCCGCGGAACAGATTGGTGCCGACAGTGCCTTCGCTCAGCACGCCCCAGCGCTCGCCCGCGCGCAGCACGTCCTCGACATCCTTGGTGCGGAACGAAACCACGCCGCCGATCGCGCCCGAGCCATAGATGTTGGCAACCGGGCCGCGCACCACGTCGGCTTCGGCGATCATCGCCGGATCGAGGTAGAAATAACCGTTGGCATTATGGCCGGTGCGCTGGAAGTTCTGGCGCGCACCATCGACCACCACCGCGACACGGCCGAAATCCTGCAGGCCGCGCACGGCGATTGCACTGCCCGGCTCATCGCCGCGCTCCTGAAACGATACGCTCGGCGCGCTGAAGAAGATGTCGGAGGTGCGCGTCGGCGCAAGCTGCTCAATCTCTCCGGTCGTGATCTTGCTCACGCCGGCAAGCGCATCGATGGTGCGTTCGCGGGTCTTGGTAGCCGCCACGGTGATGGCGTCGAGCGGCGCCTCGATGGGCTGACCGACCTGGGCATAGGCCGTCTCCCATCCGCCATCGCTGCGCGCCTGCGGCATCGTGTCTTTATGATCGTTTGTCTTGCGCTTCGCCTGTGTCTGCTGGCCCGTTTCAGCCTGCGGGCTTTGCGCTTGCGCATGCACCGGCGTGGACATGGTCCACATCAACGAAACGAAAGAAACAGATAGCAACAGCGGGCGCGCGCGCCCGTTCAGCCCTACCATGGCAGCCCCAAATCTTCAGCATTTCAGAAATGGCTGGCGGGCATCGCCCGATCACGGGCGGCTGGCTGGCTCACAGCGCGAATAGCATTTGCCTCAAACACGCCATGTTTTCGTAGGGCCGTTATCAATAGCGGTCAAGCAAGCGCCGGCCCAGATTATAGCGATTGTAAACTGCAGCGTTGGAATTTCGGAAAGCGCAAACCTATAAACGCGAGAGATGCATCGCCCGGTCGGGCGAAAGATTGAGAAGGCAATGACTTCCGGTTCGCAAGACAAGTCCGATCCGACATCGGCCAAAACGTCGCAGGATGCCCGCTCGATTCATCTTGCTGCCAACCGGATCGACAGCAAGGATCTGTTCGCCGCCTCGCGCGAAATCACGATTGCGCATGGCGACGACATCTATCGGCTGCGCCTGACGTCACAGAACAAGCTGATCCTGACCAAATGACCGCAGAGACTCACAGACGCGTTAAGCGATTCCGTATCGCAGGTGCTCTTGCCGTCGCCGTTGCTTTCGCTGCGCCCTCCGCCGGCGTGAACGCAACCATGGTCCACGACGCGCGCGGCCACGACGTGAATGTGGAGAGCCCGAAGCGCGTGGTGGCGATCGGCGGCGCGGTCACCGAAATTCTTTATGCACTCGGCCTTGAGGATCGCATCGTCGGCATCGACACCACGAGCCTCTATCCAAAGACTGCGCTCGCCGAGAAGCCGAATGTCGGCTACATGCGCCAGTTGTCGTCCGAAGGCGTGCTCGGACTCAACCCGCAACTGATTCTCGCCATCGAAGGCTCCGGCCCGAAGGAAACGCTGGAGGTGCTGGAGACCGCGAAGGTGCCGCTGATCTCGGTGCCCGACAAGCACACGGCCGAAGGCGTGACCCAGAAGATCAACCTGATCGCGCACGCGATGGATGCCGACGCGCGCGGCGCGTGCCTCGCGACAGCGGTGAACGCCGATCTCGCTTCGCTCGCCATCCTGCGCGCGCAGATCAAGACCCCGGTGCGGGTGATGTTCGTGATGTCGTTCCTCAACGGGCGCGCGATGGTGGCGGGACAGAAAACCGCGGCCAATGCGATCATCACCATGTCCGGCGCGGTAAACGCAATCGACTCGTTCGACGGCTACAAGCCGATCAACGACGAGGCCATCGTCGCCGCAAAGCCGGATGTCATCCTGACCATGAAGCGCGACCGCGAAGAGGTCGAGAAGGACACGGTGTTTTCCAATCCGGCGTTCGCGTTGACGCCGGCCGCGAAAAACAAATCCTTCGTCGCGATGGACGGCCTGTATCTGCTCGGCTTCGGTCCGCGCACCGCATCCGCCGCGCATGATCTTGCCCTGAAGCTTTACCCGTCACTGTCCTCTGCCGCTCCGGCCTGGACGCCGGCAGTGCTCTCCGCCGATTGCCGCCATTGACCACCGCCGGCCAGTCGCGCTCGTTCGCGTTGTCGCCCACCGTGCGCGCGCGACCCTCCATGCCATTGGTGATTGCGGTCCTGCTATGTGGCCTCGTGGCCGTCATGCTGCTGGCCACCACCATCGGCGCGGCAGGCATTCCCCTGTCCCGGCTGTTCGCTGCGCTCGGATTTCATCACCTCGCCGATGGCCCGATGCTGGCGCGCGACCAGTTGGTGCTATGGTCGATCCGGATTCCGCGCATTGCGGTGGCGGCGATTATCGGCGCCATGCTCGCGGTGTCCGGTGCCATCATGCAGGGCCTGTTCCGCAATCCGCTGGCCGATCCGGCACTGGTCGGCGTCTCGAGCGGCGGCGCGCTCGCCGCCGCGGCCACCATCGTGATCTCTGACAGCGCATGGGCGATGAACTATCAGTTCCTCCAGCCCGGCCTGTTGCCGTTCGCCGCGTTCGCGGGCTCCCTGCTGACCACGATCATTCTCTACCGGATCGCGAGCCGTGAAGGCCGCACCTCAGTGGCGCTGTTCCTGCTGGCGGGCCTCGCCATCGCCGCGCTCGCCAATGCCGGCATCGGGCTTCTGGTGTTCGTCGCCGACGATCGCCAGCTGCGCGATATCACTTTCTGGTTGCTCGGCTCATTGAGCGGCGCGACGTGGCCGAAAGCCGCAACCATTCTGCCGATCGTCGTGCTCGGGCTGCTGGCGATTCCGCTGATCGCGCGCGGGCTCGATGTGCTGGCGCTCGGCGAGTCCGAAGCCTTCCATTCCGGCGTCGATGTCGAGCGCCTGAAGAAGATCTGCATCGTGCTGGTCTCGGCGATGACCGGCGCGGCGGTGTCGATCTGCGGCGTGGTCGGATTCGTCGGCATCGTGGTGCCGCACCTGCTGCGGCTGGTGATCGGTCCCGGCCATCGCCTGCTGCTGCCGGCCTCTGCCCTCCTTGGCGCGATCCTGATGATCGCCGCCGACACCGTGGCCCGCGTGCTTGCGGCGCCGGCCGAAGTGCCGGTCGGCATTCTCACCGCCGCGTTCGGCGCGCCGTTCTTCCTCTATATCCTGCTGCGGCAGCGCGCACTGGTCGGGCAATGACGACGGCGGCGAGCACCATCGTTCTCGAAGCCGATGCGGTGTCGGTCACCATCCGCCGCGCCCAGCTTCTCAAATCGGTCAGCCTGCAATTGCGGCTCGGCGAAACCGTCGCCATCGTCGGGCCGAATGGCGCCGGCAAATCGACATTGCTGCGAACGCTGTCCGGCGATCTGCGCCCCACCGCAGGATCAGTGCGGCTGAAGGGGCGTGCGCTGACATCGTTCGCGCCGCGCGAGATCGCGCATCATCGCGCCGTGCTGTCGCAACACGCCAATGTCAGCTTCCCTTATCGCGTTGAGGAAATCGTGCGCATGGGCGCGGGCGACCGCAGCGCGGTGGCGGCGCAGCCGCTGGTCGATGCCGCAATCGCCGAACTCGATCTTGAAGCATTCCGTCATCGCGAACTGCCGACGCTGTCCGGCGGCGAACAGCAGCGCGCGCATTTCGCCCGGGTGCTGGTACAGTTATCCTGCGGCGAGGACGATCACGGCCCCGGCGTGCTGATGCTCGACGAGCCGACCTCGAGCCTCGACATGCGCCACCAGATCGGCCTTCTGGAAATCGCCAAACGGCGTGCACGCGATGGTGCGGCTGTGGTCGCAGTGCTGCACGACCTCAATCTCGCGGTCCGCTTCGCCGACCGGATCGTGGTGCTCTCAAGCGGCGCGATCCATGCCGAAGGCGCGACCACCGAAACCATCACCGACGCGCTGATCCGCGACGTGTTCAAGGTCGAAACCTCGGTCGGCCACGAAGACGGTCGCCCCTTCATCCTGCCGCAACGGATGAGCGTCGGGCGAGATTGATCCGCCACCACTCCGGGCCATTTTGTTATCGGATTTTCCGAATTTTACCGCCGGGATTATTCGTTTGTCGGGCCACCCCCGCGGTGCGAGTTTGACGGCGGATCCCATGTGATCCCCGCGCCATGCCAGTCGGCATGACATTGCAACTGCTCCCGAATGGCGACCGCCGACCGCTGGCCCGGACAGGAGGCTGGCGCTATGATCGCCCCATGAAAGCTGGTTCAATGACCGAAACCGATCAACTCGCCAACGCCGTGCTCCAGACCGTGTCGGACGCTATCGTCCAGACCGACCGCGACGGCCTGATCCGGTTCTGGAACCCGGGCGCGGAACGCATTTTCGGCTTTACGCAAAAAGACGCGCTGGGCCAGTCGCTCGACATCATCATTCCCGAAAACCAGCGCAAGCGGCACTGGGACGGCTACACCAAGGTGATGGAAACCGGGCAGACGCGCTACGGGTCCGGCGATCTGCTCGCGGTCCCCGCGCTGACCAAGGACGGGCGGCGCATTTCGGTCGAGTTCACCATCATCCTGCTGCGAGACAACGGCGCGCCGTCCGGCATGGCCGCGATCATGCGCGACGTGACGCCGCGCTTCGAGGAAATGCGCCGCCTGCGGCGCCAGCTCGCGGATGCCGCGCGCGCAACCGCCTGACCGGCCCGATCTGGATCGTGACAGAACCCAAAAACATCCTCGCGCCCGAACTGATGACGACGCAGTGGTTCAACACCGATGCGCCGATCAGCCTCGTCGGGCTGCGCGGGAAGATCGTGGTGCTCCACGCCTTCCAGATGCTATGCCCCGGCTGCGTGAAGGACGGCCTGCCGCAGGCCCAGCGCATCTTTCAGCTGTTTTCGCCAGACGATGTCGCGGTGATCGGAATTCATACGGTTTTCGAGCACCATGCGGCGATGACGCCGACCTCGCTCGAGGCCTTCATCCATGAATACCGGCTGGGCTTCCCGATCGCGGTCGATCAGCCCGGCGAGGACAGCCCCCTCCCCAGGACCATGGCCGCCTATGGTATGAGAGGCACGCCGACTTTGGTCCTGATCAACGACGAAGGGTATATTCGCAAGCATACTCTGGGCGCGGAGGAGGATCTGCGCGTCGGTGCGGACATCGCGCTTCTGGTTGCGGAAGCGCGGCTGCGCCGGGCGCGTGCCAATTCCTGACCGCCACGCCCAGGGCACAATTGCAATTGAAAGACCGAGAATGACCACCGAACTGTCCGCCGCCGAACGGCGCCTCGCCATCAGCCAGGCCATCCAGGCTGAAACCGGCATCGACGAAGAGATGATCGAAAAACTGGTACGCGGCTTCTATGCCCGCGTGCGCGAAGACGATCTGATCGGCCCGGTGTTCGAATCCCGTATTGTCGACTGGGAACCGCATCTGCAGCAGATGTTCGCGTTCTGGTCGTCGGTGGCGCTGATGACCGGACGCTATCACGGCCGCCCGATGCAGAAGCACATGCCGCTGCCGGTCGATGCCAAGCATTTCGACCGCTGGCTGGCGCTGTTCGAGGCGACCGCGCGCGAGCTGTGCCCGCCGAAAGCGGCGGAGCACTTCATCGAACGCGCGCAGCGGATCGCCGAAAGCCTCGAAATGGGCATCGCCACCGTCCACGGCGTGATGCTGGCCAAGGGCGAGCGTTTCCAGCTTGAGGGCGCGTAGCGTCCAGTTATTTGCGTCATGGCCGGGCTCGTCCCGGCCATCCACGTCTTACCTGTTTGCAGAGTTTCAAAACGTGGATGGCCGGAATAAATCCGGCCATGACGACGTAGCTGAGAACAAGATCATCGCCGCCAGTTTTTCTTGAGGGAACGCTTTCCGCGCCCCTACTTCGGCGCGACCGAAATCCGCGCTTTCATGTTGGGATGAAAGCGGCAGTAGTATTCGACGTCGCCCTCCTTCTTCAGCACGAAGCTCGCGTTCTTCTTGGCCGGGATCATCACATCCCAATCGCCCTTCACCGTCGCGGTGTGAGCGAAGACATCCTTGTTGACCCATTCGATGGTGTCACCGACCTTGGCTTTCACCTCAGCCGGTGAATAGACCAGCTTGTCGATCGTCACCTGAATGGTCTCGGCTTGCGCCGGAACGATACTCATCGCTACGGCCATCAGTGCGCATACCGCCAAATATCGTTCCGGTCGCATTGCCCACTCCTACTTCACTTCGGCCGCGACGTGCTCGGCATGCTGCAGATGGCCCTGGAAGATCTTCAGGCCGGTCTGCAACAGGCTCTTCAGTTCGGCATTGCTGGCGGACGGAATCAGTGTGGTTTCGAGCGCATTGTCCACGGTCTTGTGGAAGGCGACCTCGTTGGCGATGTAGGCCTTGTCGTAGGCCGCGCCCTTGAGCTTGGCGAGCTCAGCCTGCTTGGCGGCAGCCTGCTTCGACAGCGCGCGGCTGGTGTCGTTGTCTTCCGGCGTGACCTTCAGCTTCTTGACGAGGTCGAGCGCCTGCTTGTTGACCGCTTCGTGGTCGCGGAGCATGTCCTTGGCGAAAGCGATGACCTTCTTGTCTTTCGATTTCTTGATTGCCTGCTTGGCGGCCGTGATGTCGATCACGCCGGCGGTATAGGCGATATGGGCGATCTGGGGATCGGTGGGCTTGGCGGCGCCTTGCGCGAAAGCCGGGCCGACCAGCAGGCACACGGCGGCGATCGCCGCACTCAGTCGTACGAACATGGCAAACTCCCTGTCACCGGCGCACACCGCGCCGGCTCTGTCTGTGATGTTGACGTTCGTTTGATGGAGCTGCGCGACAAAGGTTCCCGAAATTCTCAAAAAGAATTCGGGGTGCTCACGCCCTAACGGTTGGTCGCCGTCTCCATGTCGAGTTCAGCCTGCAGGCTTGCGATATCGCGGAAGATCGATGCCACTGCCAGCACCCGCCCCTTCGACTTGTACCGCAGCAGGCAGTCTTTCGCGCTGATGTCCCCATCAATCGCGATCTCGTCCCAATGCTCGGCGTGGCCGACATAGTTGATCGGAATATCGTAGTGCTGGCTCCAGAAGAACGGCACCGCATCGAACGGAATGCGCTCGCCCAGCATGTTGCGCGCGGCGACCTGTCCCTGCCGCTCCGCGACCACCCAATGTTCGACCCGGATATTCTCGCCGGAATAGGGGTCCGGCCAGCGCGCAATGTCGCCGGCGGCAAAGACGCCGGGCGCGCTGGTCTCAAGATATGCATCGACGACAACGCCATGATCGAGCGTCAGCCCAGCGCGCTCAGCCAGTTCGATGCGGGGGCGCACGCCGATGCCGACCACCACAAGGTCGGCATCGATCGCCGCGCCGCTTTTCAGCACCGCGCGCTTCGCCTCGATCGCGGTCACAGTATCGCCGAGGTGGAAAACGACGCCGTGCTCCTCGTGGAGGGTGCGAACGAAATCGCCCATCTCGGCGCCGAGAACGCGCTCCATCGGCCGCGCTTCCGGCGCCACCACATGGACCTCGCATTCGCGCGCACGCAGCGCCGCCGCGACTTCCAGCCCGATGAAGCTCGCACCGACTACAACGACACGATGCGCACTCGTCACCGCCGCAATGATGGCGCGGCTGTCGGCGAGCGTGCGCAACGTGTGAACATGCGGCTGGTCCGCGCCCGGCACGTTGAGCCGAACCGGCTCGGCGCCGGTCGCCAACAGCAGGCGATCATAGCGGTAGCTTTCGCCGCCCACCGTCCGAACGATGCGTTCGGTGGTGTCGATGGCCGACACACCCGTATTGGTATAGAGCGCGATGCCGGCGTTCTTGTACCAGTCGTCCGGCTGCAACGGCATCCACTCTTCCGGCGCATTGCCGGCGAGATAATCCTTGGACAGATTGGGGCGGTCGATCGGCGCGCTCGCCTCGCGGCTCAGCATCGTGATGCTGCCGCCGAAGCCGCGCCGCCGAAGCATGTCGGCGGCCGCAAATCCCGCCGCACCGCCACCGACGATGACAACCTTCTCCGGCGCGCTCTGGCTGATAATGGCTTCCGGCTTCTGCGCGGCGCGCTTCTCGCGCACGAACACTTTTCCGTCGCGCTGCTCGACCTTCCAGCAGGACAACTGGTTGAAGGCCGGCGCACGCACCGCTTCACCGGTCCGCAGATCGAAGCAGGCATGATGCCAGGGGCAGCGAATGGTGTTGCCGACCACCAGGCCATCGACCAGCGGCGCGTGATAATGGCTGCAGTGGGCATCGATCGCCGCGATGTCGGGGCCAAGCTGGACCAGCAGCACCTCCTGATCGCCAACATGGCCCGCCAGCTTTCCGTCGGTGAAGTCGGCCAGCGCAACGCCGTGCGTGAGATCGGGGCCCGCGGGCGCGGAATTGTCCTGCGACATGACGTCCTCCTGCAGGGTTACTTCGACGATAACGCGCTACTCGGCCGCCATGTTCAAAAATTCCTGACGGGTAATCGCATTTTCGCGGAAGACGCCCAGCATGCGGCTGGTGACGAGGTCGGTGTCGGGCTTGTGAATGCCGCGCGTGGTCATGCAGTGGTGGGTGGCCTTGATGATGACGCCGACACCCTGCGGCTTAAGGACCTCGTTGATCGTGTTGGCGATCTGCGCGGTCATCTTCTCCTGAATCTGCAAGCGCTTGGCATAGGTTTCGACCACCCGGGCGAGCTTGCTGATGCCGACCACCCGCCCATTGGGGATGTACGCCACCCACGCCTTGCCGACGATGGGCGCCATGTGATGCTCGCAATGGCTTTCGAAACGGATGCCGCGCAGCACGATCATTTCGTCATAGCCTTCGATTTCCTCGAAGGTCTTCTGCAGAATCTCGACCGGATCCTGCGAATAGCCGACGAAAAACTCCTCGAAGGCGCGCGCCACACGGCTCGGCGTTTCATGCAGGCCGTCGCGCGCCGGATCATCCCCGGTCCAGCGGATCAGGGTGCGGACCGCGGCTTCGACCTCGGC
This sequence comes from Afipia sp., assembly GCA_044464625.1. Classification (GTDB taxonomy): domain Bacteria; phylum Pseudomonadota; class Alphaproteobacteria; order Rhizobiales; family Xanthobacteraceae; genus Afipia. The sequence continues at coordinate 12,218 of JBIQLC010000013.1, forward strand.
ACGACGCGGCTTGCCGTCTTCGCTGTCCGGGTTCTTGGCGCGCTCAAGCGGCTGCACATTCGACGAACTCATTGGGACGATCTCCTCATGCCGGCGTTGGGCGGCCGGTGTTGATGATGTGTCGGTGGGATGTTGATGCCCGCGCTGCGGAAAGGTTTCCGGTTGCTCAGGTGTCGAAGCCGAGCCGCCGCATGACGCCGTTGGTCATGCGCTCGCAACGGCGGCCCGCGAACGGAAATGCATCCATCAGAACAGGACCGATCTGCTTGTCGAGTTGCTCGCGCACCAGCTTGCGTGCCCGGTGCAGCCGCGTCTTGACCGTTTCGGGCCGGATGCCCAGCAATTCCGCGGTGTCTTCCACGCTCATGCCTTCGATCACCCGCGTCACGAACACGATACGATAGACCTCGGGAAGATCGTTGGTGGCCCGCTCGACCAGCTTCAGAAGCTCACGCTGTGCCATGGTCTTTTCCGGATCGTCCGATGCTGAAGCGAGTGGAAAGGGAATGATCTGCGCCGCGCTCTCCTGTGTTTCAGCGGTCAGTTCAACGGTCGGGCGCCGGGTGCGCAACCGGCCGAGCGCCTCGTTCATGATGATGCGCGACAGCCAGGTGGACAGGCTCGACTCGCCACGGAAGCCGTCGAGATGTGTGAACGCCCGCAGGTAGCCCTCCTGCACGGCATCCTCGGCTTCGGCATCGTTGCGCAGGATGCTGCGCGCGATACGATAAAGCCGCTGATTGTACTTCTGCATGATGGCCCGAAACGCGCCGCCCTCTCCGGCGACCGCGCGGCGAACCAGTTCGGCATCGTCGAGTCCGGCGGGAACGAAAGCGGCGCGACGGTCTTGCGGCTGTTCCATGGCAATCTCCTAAACTGCCGAATTGGATGCCGGCGAAGGGAAAAGGTTCCCAGGTTCGTCGATCACAAACAAGGTGCTCGGATACCGGATCACCCCAGATTGATGCTGGTGACGCCCTTGGCCGCCTTGCCCGAACGCTTGGACGCCGAGATATCGCGCATCACCTGCAGGGCGCTGCCGAAGATCTCGGGATCATGGTCCACCGGGTAAACGGCATAGGCCGGCAGCGAGAATTCCGGCGCGCCGCGGATCGCGGTGAGTTGCCGGGTTTTCAGGTATGGCTGCACGCTGCGCTTGGGAAAATAGCCGGCACCGCCGTTCTGCAGGATATGCTGCAGCCCGAGCCAACCGACATTGGCGGTGAGCGCCGGGCCGACATAGTTCGGGAAACACGCCGAGTGCCGCGCCTGAAACTCCGGTCCCCAATCGACGTAGACGTATCCGCTTTGCGGCTCGGGCTTGGCGCGCGCGTTGGTCGAAACCAGGATCAGCTTTTCCTCGAACAGTTGCTCGACCTTGAGGCCGGGGCGACTCTGCGGCGTGTACATCACGCCGATATCGACCCGCCCTTCCACCAGCCCCTGCATGATGTCGGCCTCGAAGCCGATCTCGGCGCGCATCGAGACGTCGGGACTGCCGGCCTGCATCCGCGCGACCCATTCGAACAGGAATTCTTCCCACAGGCCGACACGGCCGCCGATCACCAGCGTACCGCGAAAGCCTTTCGGGATACCGATGTCATGGCGCGCCTGCTCGACGGTGCGAACCAGCGCTGTCGCGTGACGCTGGAATTGCCGGCCGGCGGAGGTCAGCACCGTGCCGGCCTTGTTGCGCACGAACAGCTTGCAGCCGAGATGATCCTCCAGCGCGAGAATACGGGTCGAAACCGTCGACTGGCTGACGTGGAGGCGATCGGCGGCGCCGATGAAATTCCCGGCGCTTACGACGGTGAGAAACGTGCGGGCAAGCTCGGTATCCATCGCAATCCTCGGAAAATCGGGAATGTCGATATTAACCGGCAATAACATTCGTTTGTCAAAACTAAAATGAGGTTTAGCTTTTCCCTGACGCACGGACGCCGCTACGAAATCCCAGCGCCTCCTCATGCGGTGGCGGTTTCCGTTGCGTCGGCACACCTTTGTCGATCGAACGGATCACCCGAGCAAATGTATCGCAGCATCCTGGTGGCTTACGACGGATCGAAAAGCGGCGACGAGGCGCTGCGGCAGGCCGGCGACCTCGGCAGCCTGTGCCGGTCGAAAATCCATCTGCTCGCGATCGTCAATCCGGCGGAGGCGGCGCTGGCCGTCGAAGGCATGACCTTCGTGTCTGAAGGTGAAAAAAGCCGGATCGAGCGCCTGCTCGAAGACGGCGCGAGCTGGCTGCGCCGCCGCGGGCTGGTGGCGACATTTGAGATGAAAATCGGCAGTCCCGCGGTCGAGATCGAATCCATCGCGCGCACCATGAACGCCGACCTGATCGTGCTTGGTCATCGCACCCGCAGCGCCCTCGCCCGCTGGCTTGCGGGATCGGTCGGGATTTCGGTTTTCAATCACGCGCCCTGCAGTGTGCTGATCGCGATCGAAACCCAACGTGGTCAGCAGCAGAATCGCGACAACCTGATCCGCCTGCGCCGTGGCCGTTCGCATCTGCATGCCGTACCGGATTAAACGCCGGATAGTTCGTCTTCACATATCGTTTTCTTTTCGCGTCAGCCGATGCGTCTCGTCGCGCTGTATCGGCCTGCTGTGCCGCACGCGCCAGAAAAATGGCCAATCCGTGAGCACACGGATTGGCCAGTTCTGGGGATAGAAAGGTCCAGTCTGGGTAGACTGCACCAGGTCAACACCCGCGATCATCGGCCGACTGCGGGCGAAGCTCGTTGTTACTGAAACAGCTTCATTGCATTGAGCAGCGTCTGCGCGACGCCGGCGAGCAGCGGAATGCCCGCCACGCTCCATGCGAGCACAAGTTTCAGGGTGCTGGTTGTCTCGACGTTTTCCATGGGATCTCCTTACGCACCCGGCGGATTGCCGGTCTCGGCAGTGTCCGCGGCGATCTGTATCGCTGACGGATGCCGTGGTTTGAATTCCGCGAATATCCGGAGGATGTGATACGCGCCCCATGCCACCAGCAGTGTCAGGATGGACGTCCCCATCTCTCCGGAATTGCGCATTGCTCTGTGCTCCTATGCTCCTGCCGCGCCCTGCGGCTGCAAGCCCGCGTTGTCGGCGTCTTCGCGCGCTTTCATGTGATAGCGCTTGTCAACGGCCTTGACGCAGAAGTTCGCGATGAAGCCGATCACCAGCAGGCCCGCCATGATGTACATCGTGACGTTGTAAGCCTGCGCTTTCGGCACGCCGTGGGTCACGTTGTACTCGCGGATGTAGTTGATCAGCACCGGCCCCGCGACACCTGCTGCCGACCACGCGGTGAGCAGGATGCCGTGGATGGCGCCGACGTAGCGGGTGCCGAACATGTCACGCAGATAGGCCGGCACGGTGGAGAATCCGCCGCCGTACATGCTGACGATGATCAAAAAGCAGATCACGAACAGCACGACATTCCCGCTGCCACCCGCGTAAGGCACGGTGATGTAGAGAATGAAGCCGAGTGTCATGTAGACGAAGTAGGTGTTCTTGCGGCCGATGAAGTCCGACAGCGACGCCCACGAGAACCGGCCGCCCATGTTGAACAGGCTCATCAGACCGACAAGACCTGCCGCAGCGATCGGGGTGATATGACCCGGGAACATCTCCTGACTCATCGCCGACGCCTGACCGAGCACACCGATGCCGGCCGTGGTATTAAGAAACAGCACGACCCAGATCAGCCAGAACTGCGGAGTCTTGATCGCGTCGTAGACGTAGACGTCATTGGTGGTGATGAGCTTGCTGGCTGTCTTCGCCGGAACGTATCCTTCCGGCTTCCAGCCCGGCGCAGGAACACGCACGATCAGCGCGCCGAACATCATGAAGCAGAAGTAGACACAGCCCAGAACGACGAAGGTGTTGAACACACCGACGTCGGTCGAGCTGGCGAACTTGCTCATCAGCCAGACCGACAGCGGAGAGGCAATCAGCGCGCCGCCGCCGAAACCCATGATCGCCATGCCCGTGGCCATGCCAGGACGATCCGGGAACCACTTCATCAGCGTCGAGACCGGCGAGATATAGCCGATGCCGAGCGCGCAGCCGCCGATCACGCCGTAGCCGAGATAGATCATCCAGAGCTGATGGAATTTCACGCCGATGGCGGAAATCAGGAAGCCGCTGGCCCAGCAGATACCCGCTGTGAACATCGCCTTGCGGGGACCGCCTTCTTCCACCCAGCGGCCGAACACCGCTGACGACAGGCCGAGGAACAGCATCGCGATCGAGAAGATCCAGCCGAGTTCGGTGAGCTTCCAGTCGCCCGGACCGGACTGTGTTACGCCGAGCAGTTTTGTCATCGGCAGGTTGAAGACGCTGAATGCGTAGGCCTGACCAATACACAGATGGACGCAGAGAGCCGCAGGCGGCACCATCCATCGGCTATAGCCGGGACGCGCAATCGTGCGGGTTCGATCGAGAAACGGTAGCCACGCCGTGGCGTAGGTTTCTGGCTCATGTGCAACTGCCACTTTATCTCCTCCCTAAGGACTTTTGTCCGTGCTTTGCAGTTATCTGCTTTGTGAACACGCCAAACCGGTCGCCCATTGCCCTTCTTCCGGGACTGAACAAGCGCACCGATTGTTGCGATGAGCGGGGAATTTCAATTGCGGCGCAGAACACCGTTACGGGCGGCATGATCTGCCAGCCGTTTCAGCAGCACCTAAAAAAGAAGAACCGTTTCGTTACCGAATCTGGCGCCCCGCCAATCGCACACTGGATAGGCTACGCACGGGATGAATTTAGACAAACGAATAATAATCGCTGTTATCATCGATGATTTAGATATGTCGCGCTCCGATATAAATGCGCGACGATCCGCATCACATCCATGCCGTGCAGTGCGGGATAGCGGCCTGATCAGGAATTCAACGGCGATCTGGAATCAGCAAAATGGCTGCAGACGCGCAGCATGTATCCGAATCCCTGAACAATCGCTGCGGCTATTCCGAAGCATTCGTTCTGGAAATCGAGATCATATTTGATGTTTGCGGTGCTGTTTGTCCACGCACCAAGGCCCTCCCTGCCCGAGCGCGGACTGGGAGGGCCTTTGATTTGCGTTATTGCCCGGTGGCAGCCTTCGGCGCAGGTGCAAGGGTCGCCTTGCGCGTCGCCAGTTGAACAACCACGATCAGCGCCGCAAGACCGGCGCCGATAAAGTCAGTCGAGACTTCCGGATCAATCAGCAGCAAGCCTGCGACCACCAGCGTCACGCTCTGCCAGAGTTTGGAATGCGTGATGAAGTAACCATGCAGACCGGCCGCGAATATCAGAACGCCAGCCGCCGCCGTGGCCGAACTCCAGATGATCGTCGGCCAGTCACCGATCATCAACAGTGCCGGTTCATAGACGAACATGAACGGCACGATGAAGCTGGTGGCGGCGATGCGAACCGCCGCAAGACCGGTGCTCCAGATGTCCGACTTGGCAATGCCCGACGAAGCGAACACCGCCAGCGCCACCGGCGGCGTGATCGCCGACAGCACCGCGAAGTAGAACGCGAACATATGGGCGGCCGGAACGATGACGCCGAACTTGACGATCGCCGGCACCAGCAGCGCGGTCATGATGATGTAGGCCGGCGTCGTCGGCATACCCATGCCGAGAACGATGCCCGCGATCATGGTGAAGATCAGCGCCAGCAGCAGATAGTCCTGCGACAGGTGCACCACGAACTGCGTGAACACGATGCCGAGACCGGACAGCGTCACCACCGCGATCACGATGCCGGCGGCCGCGCAGGCCGCGGCCACGCCGAGCGCGTTCTTCGCGCCATCGACACAGGCCATCAGCAGGTTCTCGAACGTCACATAATGCCGGGTCGATTTGCGCAGCGCGGCCACCGGGAAGCAGGCGATGGTGCCGACGAGCGCCGCCATCGGCGCGCTGTAACCCGAGTACATGACGAACAGGATCGCCGCCACCGGCAGGAACAGATGGCCCTGCTCGCGCATCACCGTGCCAAGCCGCGGTAACTCGCTGCGCGGCACGCCGACAAGACCGCGGCGCTTGGCTTCGAAATGCACGGCCGAGAAGCACGCGACATAATAAAGGACCGACGGGATCAGCGCCCAGAGGATGACCTGCCCGTAGGACACACCGAGGAATTCCGCCATCACGAACGCCGCCGCGCCCATGATCGGCGGCATGATCTGGCCGCCGGTGGACGCCACCGCTTCAACGCCGGCGGCAAAGTGCGCCGGGAAGCCGGAGCGCTTCATCAGCGGAATGGTGATCGGACCGTCGACCATGACGTTCGCCACCGCGCTGCCGGAAATGGTGCCGAACAGCGCCGACGATACGCACGACACCTTGCCGGGGCCGCCGGCGGTGCCGCCAGTCAGACTCATGGCGAAATCCATGAACAACTGACCGGTGCCGGTGCGTTCCATGAACGATCCGAACAGCACAAAGATCAGCACGTAGGATGCCGATACCGACAGCGGGATGCCGAAAATGCCTTCGACCGTCATGTAAAGCTGGTCGAGCATCTGGGTCGGCGCGAGCTTGGCGATGAACAGGCCGTAAGCCAGGAACACGATCGCCGTGATCGGCAGCGCGAGACCGATGACGCGCCGCGTCGCCTCCAGCACCATGACGGTCATCATGGTGCCCATCACGATGTCCATCGTCGTCAGTTCGTCGACGTAGAAGATGCGGTTGATGATGTAATCATAGTTGATGAAGATATAGAGGATCGGCGCCACGCCCATCACGAGCAGAACCCAGTCCATGACGCTCGGCAGACCCTCGATTTTTCCTGTCCAGCGATGCAGGAAGAAAATCAGGATCATAACGAACATCAAATGCGTGCCGCGGAAGAAAAAGGCTTCCGGCGTGCCGAACGCGATCGCCCAGACGTGGTAGATGACCATCGCCACGGAAACGACAATGATGGCGAGCTTCATAAAGCCGCCGTAGCTGAAATCGATCTTCATGGCTGTCAGCGCCTGCTCTTCAAGGATCGTGACGATGTGAAATCGCCGGCGGAAGGATCACTTCCGCCGGCGTATTCCATCAGTGAACCTGCACGTTGATGCCGGCTTCCTTGTAGAACTTGGCGGCACCCGGATGGAACGGGATGCCGATGTCCTCGGCCATGCCCTTCGGATCCAGCGTGCTCATCGCCTTCGCGACAGCGGCCATGTCCTTGACATGAGACGCGAGCGTCTTGGTCATGGTGTAGACCTGATCCGCGGGCAGCTTGCACGACACGACGAGATGGGTCGCATAGGCGATGACCTTCACGTCTTTATCCTGTTTCGGATAAGTGCCCTTCGGAATGGTGCCGAGCGTGTAGCCCGGATTGAGCTTCTTCATCTTGTCGAAGCTGTCGGACTGATCGATCATCGTGATGTCGCGCGCCGCGGCAAGGTCCATGATCGAGCCGGCTGGAATCTGCGTACCGAGCGCGAAGACGTTGGCGTGACCATCCTTCATCTGATTCACCGAGTCGGTGTAGCCGACGAAGCTGATCTTGATGTCGCTGTACTTGATGCCGTTGACCTCGAGCAGCTGTCGCGTGATCAACTCGCCGGTGTTGCCCTTCTGCTGGGTGGTGACCGCCTTGCCTTTCATATCGGCGACCTTGTGAACGCCGGCATCGGCGTTGGCGACCATCTGATAATACTGCGGATAGAGCGTCGCGAGATTGCAGACGTTGGTGACCTTCTTCGGATAAGGCGCATTGCCGGCGAGGCCATCGACCGTCGAGATCGAGTTGCCGAATCCGACGTCGGCCTTCCCTTCATCGACACCGCGCACATTCGCGATGCCCGCGCCGGGAACCGCCTGCACGTTGAGGCCGGGGATCGCCTTCTCCCACATATCCTTGAGCTGACCACCGAGCGGAATCCATGAGCCGCCCTGCGGGCCGGTCATCATCCTGATTTCCGATGCGACGGCAGGACCTGCCAACGCCAGACCGAAGCCACAAGCCAGCCCAAACAGTTTTGCTTTTGTGTTCATTGTTTTCCTCTCCCTTGGAAGCGCCGTTCACCGGCATCGTTCAGCCGGATTTTCCGGCAGTTCTTGAATTGGCCCGATGCTAAGCGGTTTCGCGCGGGGCTGGAAGCCCCAATGCGATACCATTCGCAGGCTGCGTGGCGATGTTCCGCAGTGCGGATTCCCGCCATCACGCGCGACGCCCTGTCGCAGTGGGTGTGGTTTCGAATCCGAGGTTCGCAAAAACGGCGCCGCAAAATGAGGCGAACTCCGGATTCGGGACACTAGAGATAACCGGCACCGGCTTCCTGCGCGAAGCGGCCCGGATCGCCCTCCCAGACGATGCGAGCGTGCTCAAGCACATAGACCCGGTCGGCGTGGGGCAGCGCGAAGGTCACGTTCTGCTCGCCAAGCAGGACGGTGATCTTCGTGGTCTGCCGCAGTTTCTCCAGCGCCTTGGACAGTTGCTCGAGAATGATCGGCGCGAGGCCGAGCGTCGGCTCGTCGAGGATCAGGATCTTCGGCTTCATCATCAGTGCGCGGCCGATGGCGAGCATCTGCTGCTCACCGCCGGACAGCGTCTGCGCCATCTGGTTCTGGCGCTCCTTGAGAATCGGGAACAGATCGAACAGCCAGGCGAGCTGCTTCTCCAGCTCCTCCTTATCGAGATGATGACCACCAAGATCGAGATTCTCGCGCACCGTCATTTCACCAAATAACTCGCGCGTTTCGGGACAATGCACGATGCCGTTGCGGGCAATTTGAGCGGCGCTTTCGCCGCGCAGCTTCTGACCCGCACGCAACACATCGCCGGAATACGGCAGCAGTCCGGAGATGGTGTTGAACAGCGTGGTCTTGCCTGCGCCGTTGAGCCCGACCACCGAGACGAATTCGCCTTCGTGCACATGGATCGACACGCCCTGCAACGCCTGGGCCTTGCCGTAGTGGACGCTGACATTCTCGACCTGGAGGAACGGCACCTTGTCGGCGAAGCTGGTCTCCGGCCGTGCGGACGTCTCGATCTTGCCGCCGAGATAAACCCGCCGCACCGTCTCGTTCTTCATCACGTCTTCGGCGCGGCCGGTGACGATCTCCTCGCCGAGATACATGGCGAGCACGCGATCGACCAGCGCTGCGACGCTCTTGACGTTGTGATCGACCAGCATCACCGCCCGCCCCTCGTCGCGGAAGCTGCGGATCAGTTCCGAAAAGGTCGCCACTTCCGCCTGCGTGAGACCGGCGAACGGCTCATCCACCAGAACCACCTTGGGATCGCGCGCGATCGCCTTGGCCATTTCGAGACGGCGCAGATCGGCGAACGGCAGGGTCGGCGGTCGGCGATCGACCACCTCGCCGAGGCCGACGCGGTTGGCGATCCAGCGTGCACGTTCGACCAGCGCGCGGTCGGCGAACAGCTTGAACAGACTGTCGGGCAGCAGCGCCACCATGATGTTTTCCAGCACCGTCTGCCGGTTGAGCGGACGGGAATGCTGAAACACCATGCCGAAGCCGCGCCGCGCTATCTCGTGCGCGGGACGGCCGGCGAGATTCTCGCCGTTGAGCGCGACGGTCCCCGCGGTCGGCCGCTCGATGCCCATGATGGATTTCATCGCAGTCGATTTGCCGGAGCCGTTGGGACCGATCAGGCCGAAAATCTCCCCGGCCCTGAGATCGAAACTCAGGTTCTTGACGGCAGTCAGACCGCCGAAGCGTTTGGTCAGGCCGCGCACCTGAAGGACGGGTGAAGTATCCACTGAAGTCGTCACGTGCGCGCCTCCCGGGCGAGAACCGAACCGAGGAAGCCGTTCGGGAAGAACAGGATCGCCAGCAGGGCTACCGCGGACACCACGAAGGTCGCGAGTTCGCCAAGCGGACGCAGGAATTCGCCTGCACCGATCAGGAAGATCGCGCCGAGCGCGGCGCCGAGCACTGTGCGTCGCCCGCCAAGCACGGCCGCGACGATGACCTGCACGCCGACCGCGACGTCGACCACCGTGCCGACCGATGCGGTGCCGAAGTAGAACACCAGCAGCGCGCCCGACAGGCCGGAGAAAAAGGCGCTGACCACGAACGCCGCCAGCTTGTGCTTGACGATGTTGAAGCCGAGCGCGCCGGCCTGCACCGGGTCCTGCCCGCTTGCCTGCAGCACGAGGCCGACCGGGGAGCGCGACAGACCGAACAGGATCGCCGCGCTGATGGTCATGAAGCCGAGCGCGATCCAGTAGTTGACGCCAGCATCGATGCTGATGACATCCGGAATGGTCAGGCCGATTTCACCGCCGGTGAGATCGGCGAACACCACGACGAAGTTCTGCAGCATCAACACCGCGACCAGCGTGGTCAGGCCGAAATACGGGCCGCGCACGCGCAGCGCCGGCAGCGCCAGCACCAGCCCCGCGACCACGGAAGCCGCGGCTCCAAGCATGATGCAGACATAAACCGACAAGCCGAACTGGCCATTGACGATGCCGGCGGTGTAGGCGCCGACACCGATCAGGAAGGTCGGACCGAAATTGACCTCGCCGGCAAAGCCGAACAGCAGGTCCCACGCCATGGCGAACACACCGAAGTAGAAGGCAACGGTGAGAAGGCCGAGAATGTAGCCGGAGACGTAGAGCGGCAACGTGGACGCGATCACCACGACGGCGACGGCAATCCAGAACAGTCTTGAGTTGAACGGGCGCATGCTCACCTCCGTCCGAGCAGGCCCTGGGGCCGAATGTACATGACCGCGACAAGCAGCAGCAGCGCGGGGATGCTGCGATAGGCCGGCGACACCATGTAGGCGGTGAAGGTCTCGAGATAGCCGACGACGAGCGCGGCGATCAGCGAGCCCGACACACTGCCGAGACCGCCCAGCACGACGATGGAAAACGCACTCGCCGTCAGGGGGCCGACACTGTAGGACGAGACGCCCAGGAACATGCCGAGCAGCACGCCGGCGATGCCGGCGAGAACACCGTAGATCATCCATACCGCGATATAGATGTTGTTGAGTTCAAGCCCGAGCAGCGTGACGCCGCGCGGATTCATCGACGCCGCCAGCACCGCCTTGCCGGTCTTGGTCTTGTTGACCAGAAGCCACAACAGGCCGATGGCGAGACTGCAGACGATGGCGGTGAAGATCTCGTTGCGCGGCGTGCGCACCCCGAGGATTTCGACCACACCATCCACGATCGGCAGCACCGTCTTGGCGTTGTTGGTGAAGAAGTACGCGATCAGCTCCTGGAGCATGATGCCCCACAGCAGCGTCGCAGTCAGGATGAAGATTTCCTTCTCCTCGTTTGGAATGCGGCGCGATTTCTGGATCGGCAGCACCACCGCGAAATAGGTGACGAGTGCAGCGACCAGCGCGGTGCCGACGCCGACCAAAGCGCCGGCATAGCTGTTGAGGTTGAGGATGCCCGACGCCGCCCACGCAGCGACCGCAGCGGACACCATGATGGCGCCATGCGAGAGGTTAAGAACGCCGGAAACACCGAAGATGAGAGTGAAGCCAGTCGCCCCCAGGGCGTACAGCGAACTGATGGCGAAGCCATCGATCAGGATTTGAAGGAAAAGCATTCAGGGACACCGCGGCGGTTGATGCCGTCTCGTTGGAGGAACGCCGATGCGAAAACGCTCCCGAAAGTTGGGCTCTCGGGAGCGTCGTCGCGTGGATTCAGTTCGTGACCTTGATGAAGCTTGGGAACTTCAGCTGTCCTTTGGCCACCTCTTTCGGCCAGACGCTGATCTGCTTTCCGTCCTGCCACTGCATGATCACGCCGGTGATGAGACCCTTGCCGTACTTGATCGAGTGGGTGAACGGATCGTCCTTGCCGTAGAACTGGACGCGGCCGATGGTGCCTTCCCAGTCGGTCTTCTCCAGCGCAGCGACGAGCTTGTCGGCGTCGGTGGACCCGGCCCGCTTCACTGCATCCGCAATGTAGTAGACCTCGTCATACGCGGTGTAACCCGCATAGGACGGATAGTTTCCGAACTTCTTCTTGAAGCCCTCGGCGAACGGCAACGACTTCGGCGTCACCGCCACGTCCGGACCGGAAACGCCCTGATAGAGGACGCCATCGGACGCGTTGTTGGTATCCTTGCCGAAGGTCGAGTTGGTCGCCTGCGAGGAGATACCGAACATCGGGATCGGCACCTGCTGGTTCTTCCACTGCACCGTCGGCTGCGTTCCGACATGCGAAATGCCGGTGATGATCACGTCGGGCTTGGAGCTTTCGATCTTGTTGAAGATCGGGGTGAAGTCCGTGGTGTCCGGCGAGAAGCGGATGTGATCGAGCACCTTGAGCCCGATCTTGGGCAGGCACTCCTGGTAGCCGACGTCGAGGGGCTTGGTCCAGGCCGCGTCCTCACTCATGATGACGGCGGTCTTCATCTTCTTGCCTTCGACCAGCAACTCCTTGGCGGCGTCGCAAACCGACTGCGCCAGCGCGGCCGACGTCAAATAGCCGTGGAAGGTGTACTTGTTCTTCTCGTAATCCTTGTGGACCGCCTTGCTGATCTCGTTGGAAGCAGCGCCCGGCGTCACGAACGGCGTTTTCAGGCGAGAAGCCCACGGCTCAAGCGCCAGCACGACCTCGCTGATATAGCTCGCGATAACCGCGTTGACCTTGTCCTCGTTTACCGCGCGCTGGAATGCACGCACCGAATCGGCGGACGACGAGTGATTGTCGTAAGTCACGATCTCGATCTTGCGACCGTCGACGCCACCCTTTGCATTGATCTCTTCGGCCGCCATCTGGGCAGCTTGCGGGATCGATGCGCCGGCGATCGCTTGCGCTTCGGCGATGACGCCGATCTTGATTGGATTGGCTGCGAGCGCCTGTCCCGCCGCAGCCATAGAGAAACCGAGCGCGGTTGCGCCAAGCAATGCGCGCAATAATACTGATCTGTATGCTTTGTTTTGCATGATGTTTCCTCCCAGAAGTTATTTTTGAAGCCTTGTTTGGTCGGCTTTCGGGGAGGGATTATAACGAGACCTGCAAGCTCGGCAAGAGAAACCGCGACGGTTTTATCGTCTGACGATAGTCAAATTCAGTGCAGTCGCGTTTTCAAACACACAACTCATCTTGCGCGATCCGCACGATTGCAAGCGCGGTGACCTGTGGTTGAAGCCGCAGCTATGCGATGGCTGCACCTTTCGGCAATGTAATGTGGCGGTGCACAACATCAGCCTGCCCTCGTCTTGGGCACACATTGCCTAACCGTTCCGGGAAACCGTAAGCCTGTGTGAAGGGGCGCAGGACCTGACATTATATATGCGCGAGATCAAGTGCATCGGCACCGGGCACCGCCGACGGAAGCGTCCGAAGCATAGCCTCATTCCAAAACTGCTACTGCTCATCGGCAGCGGATTAGGCTCCATGGGGTTATGAGTCAGGATACAGCTATCGGCAACCCGGCGAGGCCATCGCCCGATCCCGCACGAACAGCGATCGTCGTTCTCTCGATGTGCTTCACGCTTTCGCTTCTGGCGCGCGGCCTTGGCGAAAGCTTCACGGTTTTCCTGCTGCCGATCTCGCAGAGCTTCGGCTGGGATCGCGCCGAGGTGGTGTCGATCTACTCGCTGTCAGCATTAGCCGGTGGCCTCGCCTCGCCCTTCATCGGCCGGCTGTTCGACCGTTCCGGTCCGCGTATCGTTTTTGCACTCGGACTGGCGCTCCTCGGCGGCGCCTTCCTCGTGGCGGCGCACGCCCAGCGGTTGTGGCAGTTCCAGCTCAGCCTCGGCCTGTGCGTCGGGCTCGGCATCGCTTTTCTCGGCAACGTTCCCAACTCGATCCTGCTGGGACGATGGTTCGGCCCGCGCCTGCCGACCGCCATGGCCGTGGTCTATTCCGCCATGGGCGCCGGCGTGCTGGCGCTGCTGCCGCTCTCGCAAATCCTGATCGAACGGTTCGGTTGGCGCGGCGCTTATCTGACCTTTGGCGGTACGATGATCGCCCTGCTCATCCCGCTGCTGCTATTGCCATGGCGCCTGTTCGCCTCGGGCTCGCCGACCGTCACCAAGGCCGCCGCCACCGACCTGATCGACGAAGGCTGGACGCTGCTTTCGGCGATGCGTCATCATGCATTCTGGGCGCTGTTCTCGACTTTCTTCTTCACGGCGATTGCGATGTATGCGCTGTCGGCGCAGGTGGTCGCCTACCTCGTCGATGCCGGGTTCAGCCCGATCCTCGCTGCGACCGCATGGGGCTTCAGCGGCGTCGTCCTGGTGATCGGCATGCTGTCGGTGACGTGGCTCGACGGCTTGATCGGGCGCCGGCGCTCGGTGCTGTTCAGTTATGCGGTGTCGATCACCGGCATGGTGCTGCTGTGGCTGCTCAAGTCCTATCCGAACATCTGGCTGCTGTCCGGTTTCGTGATCTGCTTCGGCAGCATGATGGGTTCGCGCGGCCCATTGATCACCGCGACCGCGATGAAGATCTTTCGCGGCGAGCGTGTCGGCACCATCTATGGCACCATCGTCATCGGCAGCGGACTGGGATCGGCGTTCGGGTCATGGGCCGGCGGCCTGATCCACGACCTCACCGGCAGCTATGACGCGCTGCTGCTGTTCGCGCTGATCAGCGTGATCTTGGGAATGATCCCGTTCCTGGTGGTGCCGGCGCTGCGCGAATGAATGAGCGGTGGCTTCTGCCGCAGCCCTGTCATTCGGTCGATCACACCGCAGCGCTCAGGGCCGCATAGCCATCGCGCGTGCGGGGAAAGAAGAAGAAGTTGTTGACGTAGGACCGCCCGCTTTTGCGGCCGCCGTTCGGCAGCAAGGCCTCGACATCCTGAAACACCTCGACATCGAATTCCTCGACCGGAAGAATGTCGCCGTCGTCGATGAAGAAACCATCGTAGTAATGATCGGCGAAGAAAGAGAACACCGAGCCGGTGGCGTTCTCGCGATGCCGATCCTCCGCCTCCACCAGAAAGACCGGCTCGCAACGTTCGATCAACCCGACGGCGCCTTGAAGAACGCTCAGTTCGTGGCCCTCGACATCGATTTTCACAAACCCGATGTCCTGCTGCATGACGTCGTCAAGCCGCGCGGTCGGCACCGACTTGGCGACACACGGCCGCGCCAGCAATTCGGGCTGCGGCTCGATCGAGGCGAGCCCGTGAACCAGCCCGCCCTCGCCCTGCGGCACAAGCAATGACGCTTCGCCATTGTGATCCGACAGCGCGACTTCATGAACCGCGACATTGGAAGCCGAGGTCTGCCGCAGCAGCGTCGCCATATCGGGTGACGGCTCGAAGGCATGAACGCTTCGCGACAGCCGGGCCAATTCGCGGGTGTAAAGCCCGCAATTGGCGCCGACATCGATGGTGGTGGCGTCTTCCGGCACGACGTTCTTGAGGAACGCCAGTTCGACCTCCGCCGTTTTGGGGCGGCGCATGAAATGCCATTTGAGCCACAGGGACGGAAACGCTTCCTTCACCAAGCCTTTTGTCTTCCGAAGCGCATTCATTGGGGCTTCCTGTTTTTGTTGATCGATGAAGGCCATAGCGCCCGGTCCATCACACCCGGTGATAGACGTCCTCGATACGAACGATATCGTCCTCACGGAGATAAGGGCCGGACTGGACCTCGATCAGGTTGAGCGGAACCTTTCCCGGATTCTCCAGGCGATGCATGCAGCCGAGCGGCACGAAGACCGACTCGTTTTCACGCAACAGGATTTCTTCGTCATCGCGGGTCACGATGGCCGTTCCGTTGACCACGACCCAATGTTCGGCACGGTGGAAGTGTTTCTGCAGCGACAGCTTGGCGCCCGGATTGACCGTGATGCGCTTGACCTGGAAACGATCGCCGGAATGGATGGACTGGTAATAGCCCCAAGGGCGATGCACGCACTGGGTCTGGGTCGCCGATTGATGGCCATTCGCCTTCAGCCGCTTCACGACCTTGCTGACGTCCTGATCGCGGTCCTTGGTCGAGACCAGCACGACATCCGGCGTCGCAGTAATGATGAGATCCTCGACACCGATCGCCGCCACCAGCGGGCCCTCGCCGCGCACGTAGCAGCCGGTTGCGTCTTCCATGACCACATCGCCGATCGCGACGTTCCCGGCATCGTCCTTGGCCGCCATCTTCCACAACGCCGACCAGCTTCCGACGTCGCTCCATTCAAAATCAACCGGCAGCACCGCCGCCGACTTGGTTTTCTCCATCACGGCATGATCGACCGAGATTGACGGACATGTCTTGAACGCAGCTTCGTCGAGCCGCAGGAAATCGAGGTCGCGCGTCGCATCGGCCAGTGCGGCGCGAGCTGCGGCCAGCACCTCCGGCGCGAGCCGCGTCAGCTCCTCGATAAAGACGCGAACCGGCAGCAGGAAAATGCCGCTGTTCCACAGATGATCGTTGGCCGCGATGAATTTCTCGGCCACGGCCTGCGCCGGCTTCTCGGTGAAGCCCTTCACCGCGTGAATACCGGATGTAGCCGACAGTGCGTCGCCAATGCGGATATAGCCATAGCCGGTCGCGGGCGACGTCGGCCGCACGCCGAACAGCACGAGCTTGCCTTGCCGCGCAGCAGCCGCGCCTGCCGCCATCGCGGCCCCGAACGCCGCTGCGTCACCGACCCAGTGATCGACGGGCATCACCAGAATAAGTCCATCCGGATCGCGCTCGCCCGCGATCAGCGCCGCGATCGCCGCCGCCGGCGCGGTATTGCGGCCGAAGGGCTCGAGCACCATCGTCGCAGCATTCATGCCGACGCCGCGCAGCTGATCGGCGATCGAGAAGCGATGTTCGGTATTCGCGACCACGATCGGATCGCTGAATACGGTGTTGTCGCCGACTCGCATGGCGGTCTGCTGCAGCAGCGTCTTTTCGCCGAGCAGCGACAAGAGCTGTTTGGGATAGGCTTCGCGCGACAGCGGCCACAGCCGCGAGCCGGTGCCGCCCGACAGGAGAACAGGTGTGATACGGCCGTGAGTCATCGTCGCGCCCTCGTGTGGTTGATGGGAAAAGGATCAAGAAAAGGAAGAGGACGTCAGACGCCGCTACCGGACAGGAACTCCCGGCGCACCGTCTTCAGGATGATGACGATGTCCATCCGCAGCGACCACTTCTCGATGTAATCGAGGTCGTGATCAATTCGTCCCACCGCACTATCGTACTCTGCAGTGCTGCCGCGATATCCGCTGACCTGCGCTAGCCCCGTGATGCCCGGACGGGCGATGTGCCGCTGGAAGTAATAAGGCACGAGATCTTCATAAGGCATGTTCGCCGCCAGCATGCCCGGCACGTGCGGCCGTGGCCCGACCAGCGACATGTCACCCTTGATCACATTGATCAACTGCGGAATCTCGTCGAGACTCGTTTTGCGCAGGATGCGCCCGACTTTCGTGATGCGCGAATCACCGGCAACGGTCTGCTGCACGCCCGACTTGTCGCCAAGGTTGGTGTGCATGGAGCGAAATTTGTAGATCCTGAACAGCTTGTTCCGATAGCCGTAGCGATACTGGCGGAAGAACACCGGCCCACGCGACGTTGTCTTGATAGCAAGCGCAATGGTGATGAACAGCGGCGCGAAGAACAACAGCGCCGCGCCTGCTGCAGTGATATCGAACGCACGCTTGCCGAACGACAGGGCCGGCTCGCCGCGCGCAACGCTGGGTGCGCGGCGATAGCGATAGGCTCCGCCGCTGACGTATTCCAGCGGACGCACCGAGATGAAGCGGCGTTCTTTCCAGAGCGGAGTGACGTTATCCTGAGTCAGCCGAGCTGTGATTGTAGAGGCCATTGCTAGATGTGCTTTCTACCTGCGCGCCACGCGGCGCCACAAACCTGAAACTTCAACGCACCTCTCGACGAGGCTCCGCCTCCCCTCGAGATCGAGAATCTCGCAAGCGCGAAATTCTGATCGCATCAGCGAAAGGCGCGAACACTTCGTGCGCGCAAATATCCGGAAATTTTTGGAGGAAGTGGGGCGGGAAAGCGAAAACTTCGGACACGCGATGCGCGTGCGCGCTGTCATCATTGTGCATCGCACGAAATTGTGCGCGCAGTTAAACCGCTTACGCGAAGCTGCCCAAAAACATGGCTGCATTTTATTGGACGCTGCCATGCACTTAGGGCACCGTAACCGTAAAATGACAGTTCCGCTGAATAATGTGTACCGCGGCGATGATTGTCTTGAGTTGGCGCAAATCAAGCGCGACAATCGGTCCACAGTAATGATTTGTTTTTCTATGTGATCGATCAGGACGTTTTCGACGCAAACGACACTTTCTGATTCGGACTCTTCTCCATACGCGGCGCTATCGCCGTAGAGAGTCGCAACATGGTTGTCAGACTGCAGAAAGTTGACGTGCTCCCGCAAGACGCTCGCGCGTCGCGCGGAAGTTCCGCGGAGCCGACGATGATCGCTGATCACGCGAACATCCCGACGTGCCCTGCCGGCCCACCTGACCGCAGGCTGCGTAACGTGCTTCTGCTCGCCAATGTCGCCGCGTGGATTCTCATTATCGTCGCGATTCGCCTCGTTTTCTTCTAAGGCATCGGCATAATGGAACCCTGATACGCGAGACGCGTTGGCTGCGGTTCCTGGTGCTTGATTGATATTCAAACCCAACATGATGTGGCGGCACGGCCAGCAACGGGCGAAATGGGCCTCGGCACCGCCGGATACGCGCATCTATGCGGTGGGCGACATCCACGGCCGCGCCGATCTTTTGGCCGAAACGCTCGCCCGTATTGATGAAGACGTCTACCGCCGTCCTGTTCCACATGTCGTCGAAGTTTTCCTCGGTGACTACGTCGATCGCGGCGCGGATTCGAAATCCGTCATCGATCAACTGGCGATCCGCATGGTTCGGAATCATGCTGTCTGCTTGCGCGGCAATCATGAGCAGGTGATGGAAGCCTTTCTCGATGATCCAGAGGTCATTCGGCACTGGGCTCAGCTTGGTGCCATGCAAACATTGGCCTCATACGGCATCACGTTGAGCGCGCGCAGCACCAACATCACACCGGCTTCCTTGCAACAAACGTTCCTGAACGCGTTGCCGCGCACTCACGAATTGTTTCTGCAATGCCTGCGCGACTATTTCGTTTGCGGAGATTTCCTGTTTGTTCACGCCGGCATTCGTCCAGGCGTTCCGCTCGAACAGCAGGATGTCGAAGATCTGTTATGGATAAGAGACGAATTTTTTGAATCGAACGTTAATCACGGAATGATGGTGGTGCACGGCCACACACCGGTCGATCATCCGGAGTTTCACAACAATCGCATCAATATCGACACTGGCGCGTGGCGTTCCGGCGTGCTGACGACGATTGCGATCGAAAATTCCGATGTCATCGTCCTGTAGGGAACTCGCTTCGGGAAATTTGGAACCAGTCCTACATCCTTTCGCCGCTTTTGGTCGCATAACATTCGGCTCTGCCGAAGCTTGATGCCGATCGTTCCATGCGATCGGCATCAGCATGTTCCCGATCGAGACCTGTATCATGCTGCAATCGCCTTTTCGTTTTGCGGGCCTGCCCGTTTTTGTCGCAATTGCACTTTGCATCATCACCGGGACGTCGACTCCGGTCGCCGCGCAGCAACATCATCAGTCTGCAAGCGGCCCGTCGCCGAGAACCTATGTCCTCGGCACAAGTGACCGCGTGCGTGTGAAGGTCTACGGTGAGCCCGACATCACCGGAGAATATGAAGTCGACGGCAGCGGATCGGTGTCGATCCCGCTCGCCGGCCATGTCAAAGCTGGCGGCCTCACCACCCGTCAGCTTGAGCGCGCCATTGCGGCTGCGCTGTCAAAGGGCATCGTGCGCGACCCGCGCGTCAACGTCGAAATCGCGCTCTATCGCCCGTATTACATCCTCGGCGAGGTCAAGAAGAGCGGCGAATATCCTTATAAATCAGGGCTTACTGTGCTCGATGCCGTCGCGAGCGCGGGCGGGTACACCTATCGCGCCAATGAAGGCAAGGTGCTGTTGCGCCGTTCTGGCAGCACGGTCGAGGAAACTTATTCGCTCAATGCGCCTGTTCTGGTTTTCCCCGGCGACAATATCCGGATTCCCGAACGCTATTTCTGACGCACGTTCGTCATACTTTGCTTCTCGTTTCGTCTTCTTCCAATTGCACGCTGCCAGCGGACGCGCACGCCACAGTGTCGTCTCTTTGCGCTGCGTAAAATTTTTTGCAGCGCCGAACGATTCCAGGATGGACGCGTTCACTTGCAACTGAAGGCCTCGCGAGACGGAGACACGATGAACCCACTCTGACCACGTGATTGAGATCAACTCCGCCTGCTTGCAGGCGAAGCAGGATGAGTCCCGGACCTGCCGGAAGTCTGGGCGAGATCGACTTCCGCTTTCCGACTAACCATCCCGCGCGGGACGAGCGATGAAATGTGTTTTGCGTATTCAGTTCTGAACGCGATCGAGAAGCGTTGATGGCCAGCCGTCCGAACATCGGCAGCGTGGGCCGTAGCTTTGCACCATGGCCGGTGGCGGTGATCGTCATTGGTCTTTCGTCACCTTCTCATGCGCAGGTGATACCGAACAACTTCGACCAGACCGCACCACCCTGGAATGCGCAACGGGTATTTGAACCCACTCCCTTGCCAGACCTGGATGGCTCCGACAGCGGCGAAGAGGTGAAGCCTGAGGATATGCCGGTGAAGACGCGACAACAGCCTGGATATGAGCCGGTCGGCATCCGTGCGGGATCGTGGATGTTCAATCCGTCGCTGATGTCGGGCGCGTTCTACGACAGCAACGTGTTCTCTTCGAACACCATGAAAGAGTCGGATATTGCCGCCGTCGTCGCGCCGACGCTGCGCGCGCATACGCTTTGGGAACGGCATGGCATCGATCTCAAGCTAAGCGCGCAATCCACCATCTACAGCCAGAACTCCAGCCTCAACCAGACCAACTACGGCCTGAAGGGCGGCGGTTGGTTCGATGTGGCTCACGATCTTAAGGTGCTGACCAGCTTTCAGGCCTCACATCTCAACGAAGGTGTTGGAACACTGAGTTCACCGGTCAATGCGATCGCGCCGACGCCTTATGATCTGCTTTCCGGCGACATCACCGTGCGCAAGGAGTTCAACCGCCTCGCTGCCTCGGTCGGCATGGGCGTCGATTCCTACGATTTCGGTTCGACCCGCGCCCAGAACGGCTCGATCATCAATCAGGACGCTCGCGACGGCCAGATCTATACCGTTCACGGCCGGCTCGACTATGCATTCTCGCCCAAGCTCGGCTGGTTCGCCGGCGTCGAAGGCAACCAGCGCGAGATCAGAGGCACGCCCGATCGAACGC
This sequence comes from Afipia sp., assembly GCA_044464625.1. Taxonomy (GTDB): domain Bacteria; phylum Pseudomonadota; class Alphaproteobacteria; order Rhizobiales; family Xanthobacteraceae; genus Afipia. Next base: position 33,444 of record JBIQLC010000013.1, read on the forward strand.
TGGATTCGCAGGGCTATCGCGCGCTGTCCGGCATCACGCTGCAATTGACCAACCTGATCACCGGCGAGATCGGCGCAGGTTATGCGCGACAGGACTTTGCCGACGCGAGCATCGGCACCATCGAGGGGCCGGCCTATCGCGCGATGCTGATGTGGCGCCCTACCCGCCTGCTCGACGTTCATTTCCGCGCCGAACAGATCGTCACCCAGACGTCCGACACGTCGTCGACCGGCGTGCAGGCCAACGCGCTGCAGATCGGCGCAGACTATGAGCTGCGCCGCAATGTCATCCTTTCGGTTCTTGGAGGCTACGAGAAAGACAAGTTCTTCGGCCAGACGCGCCGGGACAATGTCATCAGCACCGACGCGCGGATCAAATACCTGCTGAACCGGCATGGCGCGATTTCGCTTTACCATCGCTACACCGACCGAAATAGCGACATCCCCGTCTTCAGCTACGACAAGCATCAGGTTGGAATCAATGTTACAGCGCAGTTCTGACTATGAGCCACGCCTGGCAGACGAACACACGGGGACCGCCGCAACACGGCGCTGGTCGCAGCCTACGGTCGATCTGCGCGAGATGGCGCGAATCCTGTGGCGGCGCTGGAAAGTAGCGGCGATCGCGCCTGCTGTCCTGATCGCACTCGCCGCGATCTACGTCCTGATGTCGACGACTTTATATACGGCAACGTCCACGGTGCTGGTCGATCCGCGCCGGGCCAACGTGGTGGACAACAACCAGACCGTCTTGTCCAATTTCGGCACCGACGATGCCACCATCGAAAGCCAGACCCTGCTGATCCAGTCGGGCGCGATCCTCCAGCGCGTCGTCGAGAGATTGAAGCTGACGCAGGATGAGGAATTTTCCCCCAAGCCCGGTCTGCTCGACCCGATCAAGCGGCTGTTCAAAAGCAGCCCTCCGGCGGATGGCGCCAGCCCAGAGGACGCCGCGAAGGCCAATTCGGTGGACATTTTGCAGCAGCGCATGAAGGTCACGCGCCAGGGCACCACCTTCCTGGTCGATATCAATGTCAGTTCGGAAGAGCCGAAGAAAGCGGCGGTGATCGCCAACGCCGTCGCCCAGGCCTATTTCGAGGAACAGGTCCGCGCCAAGACCGACGCCACCCGCATCGCCGCCAACTGGCTGAACAACCAGATCGACGCGTTGAAATCGCGGGTGGTGGCGTCGGAAAAGGCGGTCGAGGATTATCGCGCAGCGAACAATCTTTCGGTGTCGCAGGGCGTGACGGTCAACGACCAGCAGATCACCGATCTCAATAACAAGCTGGTCGCCGCCCGGGTGCAAACCGCGGAAGCGAAAGCGAAGTACGATCAGGCCCAGCAGCTCGCCAAGTCGGGCGGCGATCCCGGCGGCATCAACGCCGCGATCTCGTCGGAGACGATCATCAAGCTGCGCGGCCAGTATGCCGACATCGCCAAGAACGAGGCCGACCTGTCGAGTAAATATGGCGCCCGTCACCCGCTGGTCGCCAACGTCCGCGCCCAATTGCGCGACACTCAGCGCCTGATCAACGACGAAATCCGCCGCGTTCTGGAAAGCACCAAGCACGATTACGACGTCGCCAAGTCGCGCGAAACCTCGCTGCAGAATAGCCTCGATCAGCTTCAAAATGTGTCCAGTGCATCGGGACAGGCGCAGGTGCGCCTGCACGAGCTGCAGCGCGAAGCCGAAGCCAACCGCACGCTCTATGAATCGTATCTGGCCCGCTACAAGGAGACCACGTCGCAGGAGAGTCTGGAAATGCCGGATTCTCGCGTCGTGACCCAGGCCAGCATACCGATCCGTCCGTCATCACCGAAAACGCGGCTCGTTCTCGGGCTGGCGTTGATCTTCGGCCTTGGCATCGGCTGCGTTGTTGCTTTCCTTGTCGATTATCTCGACCGTCGGATAAAAACCCTCGAACAGGCCGAGGAAATCACCGGCGTGCCGGCGCTCGCCGCGCTGCCATCGATCGGCGCGCGCGAGCTTGCGAGCCGCGCCAAGCGTGGTCGCGACGAACTCGATCAATACGATCCACACACGGTGCGGCTGCTGCCGCCCTCGCTGCAGCCGCCCCTGATGCGCTACGCCATCGACGAGCCCGGCACATTTTTCGCCGAAGCGATCCGCGCGGTGCGCCTGTCGATCCAGCGCACGCTGCGCATCCAGCCGGTCAAGGTAATCCTGGTCAGTTCGTCGCTCGACAGCGAAGGCAAGACGACCCTGGCATCAAATCTAGCGCTCTCGCTTGCCACCCTCGGCATCAAGACCCTTTTGATCGACGGCGACCTGCGCAATCCCTCGCTGACCCGATCGCTGTGTCCGCACGCCGATGCCGGCCTGCTCGAAGTCGCGACCGGACAGGCGCCGCTGGAGCGCGCCATTCATTTCGATCGCCATTCGGGACTGTCGATTCTGCCGTCTCCGGCGATCCGGAACGTCGATGTCATCACCGAGCTGATGTTCTCGGAACAGATGAGCGACATCCTCGATCACCTTCGGACGCGGTATGAACTGATCGTCATCGACTCGCCGCCGCTGGTGCCGCTGGTCGATGGCCGTGCGCTGGCCGAACTGTCGGATCGTATCGTGCTGGCGGTGGGCTGGGATCAGACTCCGCAGGAGGTCGTCTCCCACACCGTCGATATGCTCGGCCCTGTGCACGAGCGAATTCTCGGCACGGTTCTGACCAAGGTCGATCTCAGCCGTCTGCGCTTCTACGATTACTATCGCAGCTCCGCATATCTGAAGCCCTACGGCGCCAATGGCCTGCGGCAGGGAGCGACGACGTGACCTCGATTCCCGTCAGGCGGCCTCCGGGCGGCCTTCCCGTCGCCGTGCCGCGCCCGGCCTATGACGGCGGCGGACTTCCACCGCAATGGACGCCGCCGCTTCCGCGCGCAAAGCATGTCGCCGTTCCGAAGGCGGTGTTGTCGCTCGATACAATGGTCGCGGCGCTGCTCACGCTCACCGTGGTGGCGCTTCTGACGCTGTCGTCGTCGATCCTGACCAACTGGAAGATCCATTATCTCACTTCCGGCGGCAATTTTCTCGAGAAGCTGCATCTGGCGACCTATCTGTCGTGCCTCGCATTCGGCCTGCTGCTGCTTCGCGGCGGTGACCCGATCGGCCAGATCAACCGGATCTTTTCCGACTCCAAGCTCATCCTCGTTTACCTGATGTGCTGGGCCTATCTCGCGATACAGATGTTCGTGCTCGACCGGCCGTTCACCGTGATCATCGACACATTCCTGTTGCCGGTGATCATCTGCCTCGTCGTCTGGCAATTGCCGCTGCGTTACCTGAGGGCGCCCGTGTGGGCATTCCATGCCTTCATGCTGCTCAATGTCTTCATCGGCTTCTATGAATACTTTTCCGGCCATCGGATCGTTCCGCTGACGCTCGGCGCGGTCGTCGTGTTCGGCGAATGGCGCTCCGCGGCGCTGCTGGGGCATCCCCTCACCGCATCCGGCATCGTCGGCGCCTATGTGATGGCGCTGGCGTTGCGGCCAGCGCTCATTCCGCAGACGATCGTGCGCCTGCCGATCCTCGCGCTGTCGCTCGCGTCGCTGATGGTGTTCGGCGGCCGTACCGCACTGGTGACCGTGCTGCTGGTGCTCGGCGGCATCGCCGCAGCCCGAATGCTCAATCTGTTGCGCGGCGGCCGTACAACCTTGCCTGCGGCGATCGCCACCATCTGCCTGATCTTCGCCGGCGCAATCGTGATCTTCGCCGCGCTCGACCAGGGCATCTTCGACAAGATGCTGCTGCGCTTCTCCTCCGACAAGGGCAGCGCGATGGCGCGCCTCGCCACCTTCAACATGCTGTCGCACTTCAGCTGGTCGGAATTGATCCTCGGGCCGGAAACGGTCCGTGTGAATGCGCTGCAGGCGCAGCTCGGATTGAACTACGGCATCGAAAATTTCTGGATTTCCTGCATCGTCCAGTTCGGTCTTGTCCACACCATCCTGATCACCATCGGGCTGGGCTGCCTGTTTGCCGAGATCCTGCTGCGCTCGCATCCGGCGGCATGGGCCGTCCTGCTGCTGATCACGGTCATTGCGGCCAGCTCAGTGAGTTTCTCGTCCAAGAACATCCAGCTTGCGCAGTTCGTCGCGCTGATCTTGCTGCTGTTGCCGCGCGATCCATCGAGCCGCAGCGCAACCGCCGCCCGGCAACCCGCGGCAAGACGACATTATGGAGTCCAGTATTCATGACCATCTATGTCGATCACACCCATCTCGGCCGTCATGTCACCGGGCTGGAACGCATCACCCATGAGCTGTTTTCGCCGGCAGCTCTGACCCCGCTGCGCGCGATCCCCGTGACCTCGCATGGTACAGCGCGCATGATCGCGGCGCAGACCTTCGGCCTTCCCGCCCGGCTGGCAATGTCGCCGTCATCGATCCTGCTATGCCCGGGTTTTCCTCCGAGTCCGTTGCTGCGGCCGTTCGCATCGCGGGTCATTCCCTACATTCACGATGTCTTCCTGCTGACCCGGCGCGGCGATCTCAGCCGCAAGGCCAAGCTCTACATGGCCGAACCGTTCAAGATCGCGGTTCGACACTATCCCCGCTTCTTCGCCAACTCCGCCGATACGCGGCGCAAGCTCTCCGCGCATTGCCGCCCCGATGCTGAGATCACGCTTTATCGGCCCGGGGTGCGCAACGTTTTCGGCCTGTCGCCAGATGCGCGTATCGCCCGCGACGAGAGTGCGCAGAGCATTCGGCTGGTCGCGCTCGGCACCGTTGAGCCGCGCAAGAATTTTGTCGCCGCCGCACGCATCCTCACGGTGCTGCGCCAGCAGGGTTTTCCCGGTGCGACACTCGAGATCGTCGGGCGCGAAGGCTGGGGCGATGACTGGCGGATGCTCAAGGCGATCCCTGGTGTTCAGCTACATGGCTATCAGACTGCTGAGCAGGTCCATCGCATTTTGCACGATGCCGACATTTTCATCTGCACTTCGCACGAGGAAGGCCTCGGCCTGCCGCTGCTGGAAGCGCAGTATGCCGGATTGCCAATCGTCGCGCCGGATGCGCCGATCTTTCACGAAGTTCTGGATCATTCCGGCATTTTTATCGATCCCGGTAGTCCGACCGATGCAGCCGGGCGGATTGCGGCTCTCATCGCCCATCCAGGCTGGCGTAATTTCGGCGTCGTCCAGGGCGAACGCAATCTGGCGCGCTGGAACGCCCAGGCCGCTGCCGATCGCGACGCGGTCCTGCGGACCATCGTGCGCGTGGCGCGTCAACCGCACCGCAAGCCGTCGCAGCAGGCTCCGCTTGAGCATACCGAGCGCGGCAATGTTCGCTGACCCCTCCTACGCCAGCCTTTGCGCGGTAGCCGGGATTTCGCACCCGGAGCCGCGGCGATGACGATGGCGGACAGACTGTCGATGACGCTCGGGCGCGCGACCGACGCCGGAACACAGGTCGTCGGCCGCGACCTAGGTATCGACACCATGCGCGGCATCGCCATTCTGATGGTGATCGGCATTCATGCGTTGCCGCAGCCGCTGCAATCATGGGAAACGCTGGTCGATGCGGCATTGCGACCAGCTGTGCCGGTGTTTCTGTTTGCCACCGGCTATCTGACCGCGCGCTCCGGCCGCGTGCCGCTTGCCAAGCGCATCAAGACGGCGCTGATCCCCTACGCCATCGCCTTCGTCGCCGCTTACATCTACATGGCGCTGCATAATCCGGCGATGGACCATCGCCTGACCACGACCGTCGCGCGGTTCGTCCTCGCCTATGTATTCGTCTACTATTATGTGTTCGTCTATGTCGGCTGCACGATCGGCCTGTGGTTGATCTTCCGGCTGAGCGACGGCAGCGCGCCGGACGCGCGGCAACGGCTCGCCGTTATCCTGACGCTGTCGATCGGTCTCGCGCTGATCTCCGGCAGCTATCTCGATCCACTGCTTCATCATTTCGGCTATTCGGATGCACTGATCCAGGAAGCGCGGCTGCGCGATATTCCGTTCTGGTTCGGCTTTGCGGCGCTCGGTGCACTGCTTGCAACCTCCGATATCGGCCTTGCGGTGCGAGACATGCGCGGCCTGCTCGCCGGCGCCGCGCTCGTTGCCTATGCGATCTACGCCGCGATCCGGCTCAGCGGCATCGGTGATGCGGCTGATTACGACTCCGTCGCGTTCTTCGGTTTCGCTGCATTGATCGGCACGCTGCTGTTCGCGCTTCCGCTTCGCGCGCCGTTTCTCGCTTCAATCGGCTCGGGCAGCTACTTCATCTATCTCTGGCACATTTTCATCATCATGATTCTGCGTGACCACGGCAGCCTGCGCGAGCTCGGCTCCGGAACAGAATTCGTCATCACCTTCGCCATCACCGCTGTGGCAAGCATCGCGGCCCTCATGGTGGTTCGCATGGTATCGCCGCCCAACCTCGTTCGCTGGCTGGGAGCCTGACTATGCTGCTACGCCAGACACTTCTTTATATGCCGGCACAGGTGGTTGGCCCGCTGTTCCAGCTGATCGCCATGATCGTGTGGACTCATGTGGTCAACGAGCACACCCTCGGCGTCATCACGCTGGTGACCGCGACGCATGAACTGTTGCAGATCGCCTGCCTTGCATGGTGGTCGCAATACGCCTTGCGGTTCTTCGGCCGCTTCCAGAGTGCGGAGGATGCCCAGCGCTTCTATCGCACCGAGAACATCGTCATTCTGGGCTCAGTGCTCGTCCAGAGCATTGCGATTGTCGGCATCCTGCTGTTCGTGATCGCACCCGATGCCAGTTCTGGGCTGCTCACCGCCGCCATCGCCTATGTCATCTCGCGTTCGCTCAATCTTTATATCGGCGAGCGCGCACGCGTGCGCCAGCAGATCGGCATCTATTCGATCCAGCAGATCATCGGGCCATCGATCGGCTTCCTGATTGGCCTGCTGATGATCCGCCAACTCGGGCAGAATCCCGAATGGCCGCTGTACGGCTACGCCATCGCCCAGTTCACCGCGGCGCTGATCGTTCTTCCGAAAATCGGTCACGGCCGCAGCATCTGGCCGGTCGATCGCGAGATCATTCGCCACGCGGTTCAGTACGGCGTGCCACTGATCATCGGCGGCGCGCTCGGATGGGTCGGCCTCAATGCCTCGCGCTTCGCCGTCAACGACCTTCTTGGAGTCGCAGCCGCCGGTTTGTTCGCCGTCGGCTATGGTCTCGGCCAACGCGCCGCCGCGGTCGCCGCCATGCTGGTGACGGCGGCGGCATTCCCGATCGCGGTGAAGCGCATGGAGGAAAGCGGGGCGAAGGCCGCCATGCAGCAATTGGCCGACAACAGCGCGCTGCTGGTGGCCATTCTTGCACCGAGCATCGTCGGCATTTTCATGCTGCGCACCGAGATCGTGCATCTGTTGATCGCCGAGCGGTTTCAGGCAGTGACGCTCGCCATCCTGCCGCTGTCGGCGCTGGCTGGCGCGATCCGGAATTTCCGCGCCCATTTTGGCGATCAGGTCTTCCTGCTGCACAACCGCACCCGCCTGCTGATGATGGTCGCAGCGATCGATGCCGTGGTCAGTGTGATTTTCGGCATCGCGTTCATCTGGAAATGGGGCGTGGTGGGCGGCGCCGTCGCCAGCGTCGCTGCGGCGGCCTGTGCGGCCATCGCCAGCTTCTCGATCGGCTTTTCGAAATTCGGACTGGCGCTGCCGCTCAAGCATCTGGTGCGGATCGCGATTGCGACGGGAGCGATGGCGGCGATGCTCAACTTCCTGCCGCCGGCCGCGAACTTCGTCACTCTCGCCGCGCATATCGCCGCCGGCGCAGCGCTTTATCCCGTCGTACTCGCCGTCCTTTATGGACCGCTACTGGCGAAGACAATCCGGCTGCGCGCCCAACATTCCGGATAACCTGTTTCGCTATGCGCGCTTCGCAGTCTGAAGAGCCCGCTCTATTGCAAAATACAACGGCTTCTTCCGCATCTGGTCGTCAAACGGCAATGGTCGCGGCAGCCGTGTCGCCGACGGGTTCTTCTTTTTCGCCGCACTCGTGTAGAAGGAATAATTGTCGGCCATTTCCCAGACGATCACGGTCTTGACCTGCGGCACCGTCAGCACAGCGTTGAGAAACTTCTCCGCCGTCTCGGCGACCATGGCATCGCGGGTCGGGATGTCGTCGGGGAACGTATCGTCGCGCACGTCGAACTCGGTGATGTAGATATCCACCTTGCGCTCGGCGAGCTGGTGCAGGAAATCGACGAACCGGGGGATGTCATAGGGATAGCGCGGCTGAAGATGGCCTTGCAGCCCGATGGCATTGAGACGGACGCCGGCGTCCCTCAGTTCATCGACGAGTTGCAGAAGACCTGCGCGTACTTTGCGGCCGACGTCGTCGTCGCGCTCGCTCTGAGCTTCGTTGAGAACAAATTTAGTCGTTTTATCCGCTGCGCCCGCACGCTCGAAAGCCCGGCGGATGTAACCGGTTCCGAATGCGTCATACCAGGGACCGAGGCGATAGCCGCCCGGCGCCTTGTGTCCCGGCCAGAACGGTTCATTGACGATATCCCAGGAATGCAGCTTGCCAGCGTAGCGACCGACGACCTCCTCGATATAGGCATCGAAGAATGTCTTCCGTTCGTCCACGCTCATGCTCTTGATCCACGACGGAACCCACTCGTTCCAGATCAGACAATGGCCGCGCATCGGGATTCGATTCGATACACAGAATTTCAGCAGATTGTCCGCAGCATCGAAACGTTTCGGCCCCGGCTTCGGCGCGATAGTTCCCATCTTCATCGCCACATCGGTCGTCACAATTCCCGCATGCGTGAGATAGAGCTCACGATACCCAATGTCCTTGAAGATCGATGGGCCAGCGGCCGAGCCGAACACAAGCCCATTGGCCGCAGCTGTCTTGCCGAGACTCTCCTGCGGCTTTGCATGCGATGCATGACTTCGAATTGCCACAGTGGCGCCCGCGAGAATCCCAAGTGCGTCACGTCTCGAACACAGATCATGCATGGCAGTTCTCCACCACAAGAATACATCGCAACATCATCGAATGAGTTCGATGCCATCGTTGCGACGCAATATTGCGATTTCGTGTTCCTGTTCTGCTGATAACGAGAATTTTTACGGAGCGCATTTTAGATGTCGTCGTCTCGCGTGTTTGCTTTGTTCCTTTTGTCTCGATCACACCACGCATCAGGAGATCGATATGCTGGACGGGCAAACACAAGGCTCGGACAATCTCGTCGTCGATGGCATCCCCATCAACGTCTCGTCGATGGACGAAGCCGTATCGTCCATCGTCAAAACAGCGCAACGCGGTGAAACCTTCTCCGTCTGCACGCTCAATCTTGACCATGTCGTACAACTGCAACAAAGGCCGGACTTCCGCGCGGCCTATCGGCGCGCACGCTTCGTCACGGCCGATGGTTTCCCGATCGTCATCCTGAGCCGGCTCACCGGCGCGCCCGTCGAGCGCACCACCGGCGCTGACCTTATCGCACCATTGTGCGCGGAGGCCGGGCGACGGCGGATTCCGATCTATCTGCTAGGGTCCAACAAACTGACGCTGCACCGCACGTCGCGGCGCCTGATGCGGCAATATCCTGGCTTGAAGGTTGTCGGCTCATATGCGCCAGGCAAGAACTTCGATCCCCACTCCCCCGAAGCGGATGACGCGATCGACCTGCTTCGTACCTCTGGCGCACGGCTTTGCTTTCTTGCGCTTGGCGCTCCCAAGCAGGAAATCTTCGCGGCCCGCTGTCTCGATGAAGTGGATGGCGTCGGTTTCCTGTGCATCGGCGCAGGGCTCGACTTCATCGCCAATACACAGGCCCGCGCGCCATCGTTCACCCAGAAGGTCGGCCTCGAATGGGCGTGGCGGATGGTCACCAACCCGCGCCGCCTCGCTCCCCGCTACGCGCGCTGCATCGGTGTCATTCCACGGCTTGTGATCAGCAGCCTTCCCCAGATTCTCAATGCACGGACAAGGAAAACCGCATGACGTCCACGGTGACGCTAGCCCAGCGCGCGCGCAACTCGGCTCACTTCCAGCCGCGATATCAGATTTGCCTGATTCATCCGTTCGATCCGCGCGGCGAGAAGGTCGGTGGGCTTGAAACCTATATCCGCGACTTCATCACCTTTCATCCGGACGATACCGATCTGCTATTCATCGGCGTGGATTCCAAGGGCGACCTCGAACTCGGCAAGATTCACAAGCTGACGTTCCGCGGCCGCACCTTCGAGTTTCTCCCCATCCTGCGTTACTCCGACCAGCAGGCCCGGGAAGCTGCGAAAACCGTTCGCTCATCCCTGACCGGGCAGTTCTTCGTCGCGCTGCTGCGCCATTTCGGAATGATCGCCCGCCTGATCCGATCGCGGCGCTGCTCGATCGATCTGCGACGCGTCGAGTTCTCGTGGCTGCCGGCGATCCTGCGCCTGCCCTTTGTCCAGATGCTTCATGGCGAAGGCGTACCGAAGATGCAGATGGATTCGCTGCTGCGCCGTTACTCCTTCGTCCATAACGCAGGCGAGCGCTTCGCCGTGGCGGCGAGCGAAAAATTCCTTTGCGTCAATCCGCACATCACCGAGCGGCTGCAGAAGACCTATCCCAGTCGCAAGGACAAGATCGATACGCTTTGGACGTGGGTGAATACCGATATCTTCAAGCCGCAGCCGTTGCCGCGTGATGTCGACCCGTTCCGTATCGTCTTCGCCGGCCGACTCGATGAGTTCAAGGATCCGGCGCTGATGTTCATGACCATCGCCGAGTTGCGCCATCGTCTCGGCGGCAAGGTCGAGTTCCACTATATCGGCACCAGCGACCCGCATCGTTTCCCCGAGTTCGCGGCGATCGAGGACGTTACCGTTCGCCACGGCTTCAAGGATGCCGCCGGCATGGCCGCAACCCTCGCGTCGGTTCATGCCGGAATTCTCACCTCGGAATTCGAAGGCATGCCGCGTTTCGTGCTCGAAACGCTCGCGGTCGGGCGGCCGGTGGCCGCGATGCACCTGCCCCAGCTCGAAGCCGCGGTTCATGACGGCGTAAGCGGCTATCTGGTGCCGCGAAGCGATACCAGGCAAGCCATGGCCGACGATCTGGCTCACCGCTTTGTCGAACTGCGCGATGCCATGGCAAGAGGCGAACTGGATTCGACCCGCATTGCCGCGAGCATCAAGACTTTCACGCCGAACACGCAGCTGGCGCGCGTGTTCCGCTATCACCAGGAAATCCAGAATGCCCGTGGCTTGACCGCCATTCCGTCGTTCTCCTGAGAGAGCCGATGAACATTCTGATGCTGACAAGCGAGTTCGCGCCCGCCACCGGCGGAATCGGCACCTATGCGCGCGAGATTGCCGCTGCCGCAGCACATCTCGGCGCGCAGGTAACGGTGGTCGCGCCCGACTACGCGCAGGATAACGCAGCCGACGATCTTGCTTACCCGTTTCATATCCGACGTTTTCCCGGCAGGCTTCACTCGATGCGCGATCTGCCCTCCAAGATCGCGCTGGCGCGACGCTGTATCGGCAGCGACGAATACGACATCGTTCATGCGGCGGACTGGCCGTTCTTCATTCCGCTGGCGCTGGCGCGCAGGCGCACCCGCGCGCGCCTGCTGATGACGGTGCACGGCACCGAGATCAACGAAACCCAAACCGCGATGAAGCGGCTGGCAATCCGCACCGCCGGCGTGTTCGGCCCGCGCACCGAGGTCGCCGCCAATAGCCGCTATACCCGCGACCTGTTCTGCAGCCGGTTCACGATCGATGCCGCCAATATCCAGGCCATTCCGCTCGGCGTCTCCGATTTCTGGTTTGGCGCGACCAGCGGTCGCGATGAGATCAGGAAAGCCAACGATCTGTCACCCGATCGCATCGTCATGGTCACCGTTGCCCGCCTCACCCGCCGCAAGGGCCACCATCTGGCGCTGGCAGCGCTGGCCCGCCTGCCCGACGACCTGCGGCAGCGGGTCACCTGGCTGGTGATCGGGCCGAACGGCGAGGCCGACTACGTTGGCGAACTCAAGCAAATGATCGCCAGGACCGATTGCGACGTCCGCCTTCTCGGGCCGATGCCGAACGAGAAAATCCGCGAGATCTATGCGGCAAGCGATTTTTTCTGCCTCACCGGGCTTCCTGAATCATCGGGCCGCGTCGAGGGCTTCGGCCTGGTCTATCTCGAAGCCGGAGCTGCCGGTTTGCCGAGCGTCGCAACCGACGTCGGCGGCGTGCCGGACGCGGTGCTTGCGGACGAAAGCGGCCTGCTGAGTGCGCCTGACGTCGGCGCGATCGCCGAAGCAATCGCCGAGATGATCGTCGATCAGGATACGCGCGCCGTTCTGGCCGCCGGCGCCATGACCCATGCCCGCTCGCTGTCCTGGGAGCGGTGCGCGGCGGCAACCTATGGCCTGACGCTCGCCGAGAAAATCGAATCCGGCATGACCGACCTCGCCGCGGCGTCGACGCATCAACATCTCCGCACACCGCTGCCGCATTTGGCATCGCCATGAAACGTATCCTGCTTACGGCTACGCTCCTGATGTCGCTGGGCGTGACAGTCGCCCATGCCGACAGTTGCGGCAAAAGCCGCGACTATTTGCTTGGCAGCCTCGGCGGCGAAGCCATGATGCCCCCGGATGCCTATCGGAATCTGTTCAAGGTCTGCCTTGCGACGGCCACCATGACCAACGTCAAGGATGCCTTCATTCTCAAGGATGGCGGCATCGCCGTCATCCCGAAACAGGACGGCATTGCCGCAACCGCGGGAACGCTCTCTACGTTCTGCAATGCTTATCCGCGCGGCACGCTGCGGTTCATCACCCGCAAGGATCAGAAGCTCGGCACGTCGATTTCGCGCATCGTCAAACTGTCATCGACGTCGTCCACGTCGTGCAAAACGATCAAGGGTAACGCCTCCTGACGTGAGCCGCGTTGTTGCGGCGCAAATCACAATCCTGCGATGTTGCGTAGCGAAAAGCCGCCGCGGCCGAACGCCCTTGCCCGACCTTTCGGCTTGCACGCGCAAGCCGCTCCGCTACCTTGCCTTCCGTAAAACTAAACAATGACTGCCCACACGGGAGGATAAAAATATGTTTTACGCTTCCACGTCATCGATCGTTCGTACCTTTGCCACTGCCGCCCTGCTTTGCGCATCGGCAACCTGGGCGCTCGCCCAGTCAGCGGAAACCAATCTGGAAAAGCTCGGCGATTTCAAGAAAACCGGCGTCACTGAGATCCCCACGGTGCCGCAGACCGGCCGCAAGGCCGATGCGATCAAGGCCCATCTTGCGAAGATCAAGCTCCCGCCCGGGTTCAAGATCAGCCTCTATGCGCTGGTGCCGGATGCGCGACACATGGCCGTCGGCCCACAGGGCGTTGTGACATTCGTCGGCACCCGCAAGAGCAAGGTCTATGCGATGACCGACCGAGGTAAGGCCGGCTTCGCCGAGGAAGTGAAGGAGTTCGCGCCATCAATCGCCTTCACGATTCCGAACGGCGTCTGCTTCTCGAAAGACGGCGTCCTCTATATCGCCGAGCAAAACCGTCTCCTGGCCTTCCCCGCAGCGGAATTTTTCTATGAAAGCCCGGATGTCGCCGCCGGCATCGTGGTGAAACAGGGTGAACTGATTCCGAAGGAAGAAGAAAGCTTCAATCACACCGCGCGGGCCTGCCGCATCGGGCCGGACAACAAGCTCTATGTCACCATCGGGCAAAAATTCAACGTGCCGCCAAAAGAGAAGCTGGACGCTTACTACAAGGCAGGACTCGGCTCGGTCATCCGTATCGACCAGGACGGCAAGAACCGGATGACGTTTGCGCACGGCGTGCGTAACTCGGTCGGGCTCGATTTCAATCCGAAGAACGGCCAGCTCTGGTTTACAGACAACCAGGTCGACGGCATGGGTGACGGAATTCCGCCCGGCGAACTGAACCGGGCCACTCAGGCCGGACAGAACTTCGGCTTCCCTTACTACGGCGGCGGCAAAGTCCGCACTGTCGAGTACAAAGCGGATACCCCACCCGCCAACCTGGTCTATCCCGAGGTCGAGATGGATGCACATGCCGCCGATCTCGGCATGACCTTCTATACCGGCAAGAGGTTCCCGGCGAAGTATCAGGGCGGCATTTTCTCGGCGCAGCACGGCTCATGGAATCGCACCGAGCCGGTCGGCGCGCGGGTGATGTTCACCTCGCTCAAGGCTGACGGCAGCGCCGACAAGACCGAGGTGTTCGCCTCCGGATGGCTGACATCGGATGGTGAATATCTCGGGCGGCCGGTGGACGTGGCGCAACTGCGCGACGGATCGCTGCTGGTGTCGGACGATCTCGCCGGTGCGGTTTACCGCATCACCTACGACGACAAATAATCGATCCCGTCTATCCGTCCCGCCGCCACACGGCGGCGGGACAACCTTGCGTGACACGCTAAGATTTCAGGACGACAGATCATGCTTGCACGAAACCTGATGACACTGGCCGCTGCGGTCGCCTTCATCGGTAGCATCCATGCGGCCCATGCCGACGGCGACGCCAAGGCAGGGCGCAAGAAAGCGGTGCAATGCGCACCCTGCCATGGCATCGATGGTATCTCGAAACTTCCGAACGCGCCGAACATCGCCGGGTCGCCGGCGATATATCTCGAAAAGCAGATCAAGGCATTCCGCTCGGAAGAGCGCAAGGACGAGACAATGAATGTGGTGGCAAAACCTCTGTCGGATGCCGACATCGCCGATCTTGCAGCGTGGTACTCGGGTCTCGAAGTCAGCGTGACCGTGCCGAACTAGCGACCTCGTCAATCGCCGCCCTCACCGCCTCGGCAATGCCGGGATCGTGCAGCGAATGCCCTGCTCCATCCACGACATGGACTCGCGCCTCTGGCCACGCCGCTGCCAATGCATGCGCGGTGGCCGGTGGGCACAATAGGTCATAGCGCCCTTGGACGATGATGCCGGGAATGCCCTTGAGCCTTCCGGCATCGCGCATCAACTGATCCGGCTCCAAAAAGCAATCGTTGCGGAAGTAGTGCGCTTCCATGAACGGCGTTGACGGCAAGCCGCGACGCCCGTGTCTGATCGAGGCGAGATCGAGTCGCGTGCGGGACGGACGCACCTCCGAAAGGATGCGCTCGGTGTCGTGCCACGCCCATGCCGCCGGGCCATGAACTGCCGGATCAGGATCGAGAATACGACGCAGATAGGACTCGAGCGGCGTATCGCGTTCTTCCGGCGGCAGAAGATTGAGAAAATCCTCGCTGAGGGCCGGATAAAATCGCGGCAGGCCACCAAGGAACGACCATTCCAGTTCGGCGCGCGTGCCGAGGAAAGTCGCGCGCAGAACAAGGCCGCTGACGCGATCGGGGTGGCGCTGCGCATAGGCCAACGCCAGTGTCGCGCCCCACGAGCCGCCCACCACCAGCCAGCGCTCGATGCCCAGCGTTTCGCGGATTGCTTCCATGTCCGCGATCAGATGAGGCAGCGTGTTGGCCTCGCGCGATCCCTTCGGACGGCTGCGACCGGCGCCGCGCTGATCGAACAGTACGGCATGAAAGCGCTGTGGATCGAACAGCCGGCGATGATCGGGCTGGCAGCCGCTGCCGGGGCCTCCGTGCAGGTACACGGCAGGAATGCCATCGGCGCGCCCCACGGTCTCGACGTAAATCTCGTGGCCATCTCCGACCGTGAGATGACGCGTCGTCAACGGTGCGAACGGATCGCTGCGGCGCTCGGGTGAAATATCGGGCGCATCAAGCACGCGGAAATTCCTCGCGCTCCGGCGTGCCGCCGGCGAAATCACGATAGATGAAACGATGACCGCCGCCGGCCGCCTCCGCCTCAGCCGTCCGGAAAATCTGCTCGTGCAGCGGTGACAGCGCGCAGGCCGGATCGGTATTGGCTGCCTGGCCGGTCAGCGCGAACGCCTGACAACGGCAACCGCCAAAATCGACTTCCTTGAACTCACAGCTTTGACACGGCTCAGGCATCCAGTCGGTGCCGCGATAGCGATTGAGCGCGTCCGAATGCTGCCATATCCATGCGATCGAATGATCACGCACCGAGTCGAACGAAAGACCGGTGATGGTCTCCGCGGCGTGGCACGGCAGCACCTTGCCGGAGGGCGAGATGTTGAAGAACTGACGGCCCCAGCCGCCCATGCATTTCTTCGGCCGCAACGCATAATAATCCGGCACCACGTAGTCGATCGCGAGCGTTCCCTTCAATCGTGTCTCGGCCTCTTCGACCACCCGGCTCGCTTCATCGATCTGTTCAATGCTCGGCATCAGCGCCGCACGGTTCTTCAGCGCCCAGCCGTAATACTGCACGTTGGCGACCTCGAGCCGATCGGCGTCGAGATCGACAGCCATCTGAATGATGTCAGGAAGCTGCGCAAGATTCTGCCGGTGCATCACCGCATTCACGGTGAGCGGCAGATCAAGATCTCGCACCCAGCGCGCGACCTCGAGCTTCTTCGCATGGGCATCCTTCAGCCCGGCGACGCGGTTCGCCGCTTCGGCCTCGCTGCCCTGAAAACTGATCTGGACATGGCACAGCCCGGCGTCCGCGAGCGCCGTCAGCTTCTCTTTGGTCAGCAGAACAGCGGACGTGATGAGGTTGGAGTAAAGCCCCACAGCGGTGGCATGGCGCACCAGCTCAACCAGATCCTTGCGCGCGGTCGGCTCGCCGCCGGAGAGGTGAATTTGCAGCACCCCGGCCTGCGCCAGTTCGCTCAGCACCCGCTTCCACTCGTCCGTGGTCAACTCCTGGCTCGCCCGTTCGAGCTCAAGCGGGTTCGAGCAATACGGACATTGCAGCGGACAGCGGTGGGTGAGTTCCGCCAGCACCGCCAGCGGGATGCCAAAGGTTTCCGCCGATGCGCGCTGCTCCAACGCCGCGAGCCCGTCAGCCGGGTCGGCGTGAGCAACACCCGCATCGGTGAGCGTCGGACTCATGATCCGCTGTCCTGCCTGTCCGCCAGGAACCCCTTCCCCGCGAGATCGCGAAGCATTGTCATGACATCCTCGCCGATCATCTCTCGATCGGCGGCATACTTCGCGGCCAGCGCATCGATGATCTGCGTCACACTGCGCTCGCCATCGCAAAGCTGCAGGATTTCCACCGCCACCTCGTCCGGAACCAGCACGCGCTCCGGCGCCAGGATCACCCAGCGCTGGCGAACATCGTCGAAACGCAAACGGGCGTGACGTGCCAGGATCGGGCGGCTCTGTTCATGTATGTCCACCTGTCGGCTACGCAATGTCGGCATCATGCGGACTCCGGCCTGAAGGCGCCGGGCGGAATATGCCCGTCGACATAGGCGTGATAAAGGGCATCGAGCTGAACCCAGAGCACGTTGGTCTTGAAGATCAGCGCATTGCACACCGCCTCGCGCTGCTCGGGCGTGGTGGCGTGGGTTCTGACGAAATCAAGCGCGAAGTTGGCGTCGCGCGGCGCTTGTTCCATGCGCCGCTTGAAATAGCTCATGATGTCGGGATTGACGAAATCGTAGTGCGCCAGCATTCCCGATATACGCTCCTCATGAAGGTTCGGAGCGAACAGTTCGGTCAACGACGAGGCGATCGCCTCCAGCGGCGTGCGGTCGCGGACGAAATGAACGTAGGCGTCGACCGCAAACCGCGTCGCCGGAAGAATGCCCTCGGTGGATTCAACGTAGGCCGTATCGAGGCCGAGGCCCTCGGTCAATTTCAGCCAGCGTTCGATGCCGCCTTCGCTGCCCTTGTCGCCGTCGTGGTCCTCGATCCGGTGGCGCCATTCGAGCCTGATGTCGCGGTCGCGAAAGCGCGAAATCACCACCGCGTCCTTGATCGGGATCGTGCTCTGATAATAGTAGCGGTTGAGCGCCCAGGCCTGCACCTGCCCCTTGTTGAGCTCGCCGCCATGCAGCAGCCGATGAAACGGGTGCAGGCTGTGATAACGCTCCGCGCCGATTTTGCGCAGCATGGCTTCGAGTTCGTCCGCGTTGGCAAGCGGCGCGTCGCTTCTGACCGTGAAAGCGGTGATCGCGTTCAAATCACAATCTCCGTCCCGTCCGAGGGGATTTCCCACCCTGCTTTTGTCACCGCATCGCGCTCGGCCGACCCATGCAGCCAGGCGGGATTGGAATTATTGATATGCAGGAAAATCTTACGCGTAATTCCAAGATCGGCCAACGCCGCAATCGCGCCGCCCTCGCCTGACATCGAGATATGTCCCATGCGCCGGCCGGTCTTGTGACCAAGTCCCGCCTCGATCAGTTCGTTGTCGTGCCACAGCGTGCCGTCGAAAAACACCAGCGGCGCGCCACGCAGCCGGCTTTTCAGATCGCCATCGATCCCGGCGCAGGCGGCGACGACATAAAAACATTGGCCGCTCGCAGTATCGGCAATGCGCAAGCCGAGCGTGTCGCCTTCGCTGTCATCCCCCGCTTCGCCTTCGAGGTACCAGGCTTTCTTTCCTGCCACCGCGAATGGCGTGACTTCGAGACCGGATGGCGACCCATCCGGCAACGTTGGCGAGAACGACACGTCGAACGCAATCGGAACGCGCTTGTCGTCGAGAACGTTGAAAATGCTGTTGGCTTTCAGGGCCGCGAGCACGGTCTCGTGCGCGTAGATGGTGAAGGGCCAGCCTTCCCGCAGCGACAGCAGGCCCGCGACGGCATCGACTTCGCCGTTGGTCAAAATCACGCCGGCGATCGGGCTATGGCGGAGACGCCCAGCCTCGGGATGAAGTTGCGAATTGGCGACAATCTGTTGGCGCAGATCCGGTGACGCATTGATCAGAAACCAGTGGCGACCGTCTGCACTCACGGCGAGTGACGCCTGCGTCGCGCGCAACTCGAGATGGCCGGAACGCGCGGCGTTGCACACTTTGCAATTGCAATTCCATTGCGGGACGCCGCCTCCTGCCGCGGCGCCCAAAACAACAATCCGCATCAGGGCGCTCCAGCGATCAGCGCGATTCTCACAACAACGGCACGGGTCAAATGCATAGATAAAAACAAACAGCCCTAAGCTTGAGCACAGCGTCCTCTCGACGAGAACGTCACCTGCGCAAGCCGGGCCGCTTTGCCAGCTACTCTAAAAGAAAATCGTTCGCCTTATTTGCGTGATGCGCAGGCGTACATGTTGATTTCCATGCCCACCGACACTTCGACAATCTTGGGAGTCTTCCAGGCCATCTTGGTCTCCTTCCAGATTTCGCAGCCAGCGTTCGCGCACCGGCCGTCGACGACAGGTAATATGAGGCGTTCCGCTCGCCTTGTCCATTTCAGCAAACGGCGCCACAAAAAAGTTATCAGTGCTTTCGAGCCGATTACCGCGCGTTTTCGCGCAAAATCCGTAATTATCCCTCGCTGCGACGCAACAAATCCACTGATTGCATCTCCTCCGGCCGCACCACCCCGGGCATAACGGTTCGCCACGACTGAGCGTGCGACATCTGCAATTCATCACCCCTCGTTGCAACGAATGAATTGCAGTGACGGCGCCGAACGACGCTCTCGAGCCGAACGATATCATCGATCACTCTCCGGGCTTGATATCCGCCGCCTGCTTACATTCGAATTTGTGCAGACGACGTCGCGATATTTCTCTCTGCGAAATTTGCGCCCGACTACGTGCGTCACGCAGGTGCGATGCAGCGGCGAAAGAGCGGCGCAATGCGTTCGCGCATTTTGTTGACGTCACTCTTTTCGCCTGCCTAACATTCTCTCGGGTCCGTTAGAGATCATTGGGAGGATTGTATGCGCTGTCTTGCCCGTTGCTTCGAACCTGCTTCCCCTTTCCGTTCGAGTACTAACCTTCCGCGCAAGCGGCATCTGTCTCGCATCCTGATTGTCACTACCGCAGCGTTCGGTTTTTGTCACAGCGCGCTCGCGCAAGACGCCAAAGGCTCACCCGAACACATCAAGGCAGTAACAAGCGCCGTTGACGGCAACTCGGTGCGCGCCAACGAAGCGACATCGAAAGACTGGCCGACCATCGGTCTCGACTACGGCGAAACCCGTTTCAGCAAGCTCAAGCAGATCAACACTGACAACGTGAAAGATCTCGGGCTGGTGTGGTCCTACAATCTCGAATCCTCACGCGGCGTCGAATCCACGCCTATCGTGGTTGACGGCATCATGTACGTGACGGCGCCATGGAGCATCGTTCACGCGATCGATGTGCGCACCGGCAAGAAAATCTGGACGTTCGATCCCGAAGTGTCGCGTGAAGGCGGCTACAAGGGCTGCTGCGATGTCGTCAATCGCGGCGTTGCTCTCCACAAGGGCAAGATTTTTGTCGGCGCCTACGATGGACGGCTGATCGCACTCGATGCCGCGACCGGGAAGAAGCTGTGGGAAAAAGACACCATCATCGACCACAAGCATTCCTACACCATCACCGGTGCGCCGCGCGTCGCCAACGGCAAGGTGATTATCGGTAATGGCGGCGCCGAGTATGGCGTGCGTGGTTATGTCACCGCTTACGATTCAGAAACCGGCAATCAGGTGTGGCGCTGGTTCACGGTGCCCGGCGATCCGAGCAAGCCATTCGAAGACGAGTCGATGGAAGCGGCGGCCAAGACCTGGGATCCGGCCGGGCAATACTGGATCAACGGCGGCGGTGGCTCGGCCTGGGATACGATCACGTTCGATCCCGAGTTGAACCTCGTCTATATCGGCACCGGCAACGGCTCACCATGGAATCGCAACGTGCGCAGCCCGGCGGGCGGCGATAATCTCTATCTCGCTTCGATCGTCGCGCTCAACGCGGATACCGGGAAGTACGCCTGGCACTATCAGGAAACGCCCGGCGACAACTGGGACTATACCTCGACCCAGCCGATGATCCTGGCGGACCTCACGATCAACGGCCAACCGCGCAAGGTGATCCTGCATGCGCCGAAGAACGGCTTCTTCTTCGTGATCGACCGCACCAACGGCAAGTTCATCTCGGCCAAGAACTTCGTCGATGTGAACTGGGCAACCGGCTATGACGCCAATGGCCGGCCGATGGAAGTTGCGGAAGCACGCTCGCCCGACAAGTCGTTCGACAGCATTCCAGGGCCCTTCGGCGCTCATAACTGGCACCCGATGTCGTTCAACCCGGAGACCGGGCTGGTTTACCTGCCGGCGCAGAACGTGCCGCTCAACCTCACCGGCCAGCCGAAGTGGAAGCACAATGCCAATACACCCGGCGAGTTCGGCGGCAACACCGGATGGAACACAGCGTTCTATCTCAACGCCACCCCGCCCAAGAGTGTGCCCTTCGGCCGGCTGATCGCATGGGACCCGGTCCAGCAGAAGGAAGTGTGGCGTCAGGAATACGTCGCGCCATGGAATGGCGGCACGCTGACGACGGCCGGCAATCTCGTGTTCCAGGGCACGGCTGACGGCCGCTTCATCGCCTACAACGCCAAGACCGGCGAGAAGCTGTGGGAGACGCCGACCGGCACCGGCGTGGTGGCCGCCGCCTCGACCTACATGGTCGATGACAAGCAATACGTCTCGGTTGCGGTCGGCTGGGGCGGCGTGTTCGGTCTCAGCCAGCGCGCTACCGAACTCAACAGCCCCGGCACGGTCTACACGTTCGCAGTCGGCGGCAAGGCGTCCCCACCCGCTTTCGTCAAGTATCAGACCGAAGGCCTGCTGGCCGGCGTGAAGTATGACCCGAAGCTGATCGAGGAAGGCACGCTGATCTATGTCAGCAGCTGCGCGACCTGCCACGGAGTGCCGGGCGTGGACAAAGGCGGCAACGTCCGCAATCTCGGCTATGTCAGCCCGGAGACGATCACCAACCTCAAGGACTTCGTGTTCAAGGGGCCGTTCATGACGCAGGGCATGCCTGACTTCACCGGCAAACTGAAGGAAGAGGATGTGCCGAAGCTGATCGCCTTTATCCAGGGCACCGCCGACGCGATCCGGCCGAAGAAATAGACCTCGTCAACCGAAAGCCCCGCGGAGTTTGCTGCCGCGGGGCTTTTGCTTGTCTCACGTCTTCGCCACCGGCTGGCCGCGCCAGCGCGCCCAGATTTTCTCGAACAACGGCAGCAGCCCTCGGGGCGTGATCAGGATCACTGCGATCACCACGACGCCATAGATAAAGTAATGCAGGCCCGGCAGCGTGCCACCGAGCTTGCCGCGCAGGATTTCGCCGAGCGGCACCAGCAGCAACGCGCCGAGCGCGGGACCGTACGCGCGGCCAAGACCGCCGACGGTGGCAAACAGCACGATCTCGATGGTGATGACTGGCGAGATCAAAAGATAAGGATCCGCGAAGGTCAAATAACGCACGTAGGCCGTGCCGACGACCGACGCCAGCACGGCCGAGATCACCATGGCGATGGTCTTGTTGCGCAGGACGTTGACGCCGATCGCTTCGGCTGCGCGCTCATTGTCGCGGATAGTGCGCAGATAATAGCCGAGCGGCGCGTTGAGAATTGCGACATTCACCAGAACACAGACCGCCGCCAAAAACAGCATCACCCAGAAGGCACCCCGCCCGCCGCCGAACTGGAACTGCCAGACATCACCGGTGTCGCGCGGCAGCAGCAGGCCGGATGCTCCGCCAAGGAAGTCCCAGCCCTCCACGATAATCCCGCCCATTTCCGCAAACGCGAGTGTGATCAGCACGAACGACAGGTGACCCAGCCGGAAGCGGAAATCGACCCATGCGATCATCGCGCCGAGTATGCCCGAGATCACCGCGGAGATGACGAGCCCGAGCCACATATTGATGCCGTAGCGCAGCAGCAGTGCGGTCGAGAACATCGCGCCGACGCCGATGAACAGGCTATGCGCCAGCGAAATCTGGCCAGCCATGCCGCCGACGATGTTCCATGCGGACGCCAGCGCGACATAGATCAGCGCCAGCGTCACGATGTTCATGTAGTAGCTCGACAGCACGAACGGCAGCATCGCCGTGACCGCAAGCACAATCCACAGGACTGGTGACGATAGCGTCTTGTAGAACTCCGGCTTCATCGTGCTGTCCTCCAGGTCAGCCCCTGCGGACGGAACAGCATGATCAGCACAAAGATCGCATAAGGCAGCAACATGCCGAGCGTATCGGACAGGTAGATCGTGCCGAACGCCTCGGATATTCCGATCACCAGCCCGCCGAGCATGATGCTGACGAAATTGGTCATGCCGCCGAGCACGACGACCAGAAGCGTGATCACGGTGTAGCGCAGGCCCTGGGAAGGCTGGATCGGCGTCCCCGGCAGCAACAGCGCGGCGGCAATCGCCAGCAAGCCGATACCCAACGCGAAGGTCAGCACCTGCACCCGCCCGACATCGATGCCCATCAGCGCCGCCGCATGCGCATTCTGGTGGACGGCGCGGATCGAGCGGCCGAAATCGGTCGAGCGCAACATGACGAACAGCCCGATCGCCAGCGCGAACGAGACGATGAAGGCGATCACATGCGGCATGCGCAGCACGACATCGCCGAGAATAATCAGCTTGGTCTCGACCATCGACGGCGTGCGTGCCGGCTGGCCGCCGAACACCATCAGGATGCCGTTCTGCAACACGAGGCTGAGGCCCAAGGTGAGCTGCACCACCATCAGGAACTGATGCCCCACCATCGGTCGTATCAGGAAGCGATAGACCAGCGCGCCGAGCGCCACCATCACCGGCACGGTGATGACAACCGACACATAGGGATCCATCGCCAGCGCCGAATACAGGCCAAGGCACATGAACATGCCGAGCGAGATGAAGTCACCGTGAGAGAAATTGACGACGCCGCTGACGCCGTAGACCAACCCCATTCCGAGCGCGAGCAGACCATAGGTGCTGCCGATCAGAAGACCTTGCGCAAGAGCTTGCAGAAATTCTGGCACGTCGCTCTCCTGTCAAAGTCCGAGATAGGCGCTGCGGGTTCGCGGATCGTCGCGCACATGATCGGCTGTTCCCTCGACCGCGACATGGCCGCGTTCGAGCACGTAACAGCGCTGAGCATGACGCAGGGTCAGGTTGAGATTCTGCTCGACCAGCAGGATGGTCAGGCCGTCCTGATGCAGGCGATCGATGATGCCGAAGATGTACTGCACGAACAGCGGCGACAGGCCGAGCGACGGCTCATCTAACATCAGCACCTTGGCTTCCGCCATGAGCGCACGGCCGATCGCCAACATCTGCTGCTCGCCGCCGGACAGCGTGCCGGCGTCCTGCGACAGCCGTTCCTGGAGACGCGGAAACAGTTCGAGCACCTTGTCCATCTGCGCCGGCCGGTGTGGCCGCGCATTCTTGTTAATGCCGCCGAGCAGAAGATTCTCGCGGATCGTCATCTCGGGAAACACCAGGCGGCCTTCCGGCACCTGAATGATACCGAGCTCGACGCGCTGCTTCGGCGTCATGCGCGTAACGTCGTTGCCTTCGAACAGGATACGGCCCGACATCGGCACGACGCCGCCGGACAGGCTGTTGATCAGCGTTGTCTTGCCGGCATTGTTGGCGCCGAGCAGGCCGACGATCTCGCCCCTGCCGAGCTTGACCGAAACATCCCGCAACACCGGGACGCCGCCGTAACCAGCCACCAGATTATCGACCTCAAGCATCGAGCTCGTCCCCGAAATAAGCGTCGATGACCTTCTGATTTTTGATGATCTCGTCGGGCGCGCCTTCGGCGATCTTCTCGCCGAAATTGATCACCACGATCCGCGTCGCCAGCCGCATGATCACCGGCATGACGTGCTCGACCATCACGATGGTCACGCCCTGGCTGTTGAGTTCGCGGATGATGGCGATCGGCGCTTCGGTCTCGGCCATCGTCAATCCGGCCATCACTTCGTCGAGCAGGATACAGCGCGGATCGGTGGCGAGGCATTTCGCCAGTTCGAGCAGCTTCTTGTCCTGCAATGACAGCGAGGTCGGCGTCTGGTTCTCCTTGCCGCCAAGACCGACGCGTCTGAGCACATGAGCGGCATAGTCCACAGCCTCGACGATCGGCCGGCGCGTCAGCGCGGCCGTGGTGACGACGTCGAGCGTGGTCATGTCGGCGAAGGTCTGCGCCACCTGAAAGCTGCGGATCAGGCCGCGTCTCACCAGCCGGTCCGGCGAAATGCCGACGATATTCTCGCCATCGAAGCGCACGCCGCCTTCGCTCGGCGGAATGAAACCGGAAACCACGCCGAACAACGTGGTCTTTCCGGCGCCATTCGGCCCGATGATGCCAAGGATTTCACCCTTGGTGACGGAGAAGCTGACCGAGTTGAGGGCAACGAGGCCGCCGAAGCGACGTGTCACCCCGCTGACGTCGAGCAATGTCACGTGCCAGCCTCACGCCCGAGGACGCGGTTCGGTTTGCGCAAACTCAGCCGGGAACACCACTTGCTGCTGTTGTTCCGGCGTCCACTGGATGAACATCGCCGAGCCGTCCTGCAACAGACGATCCGGCGCGAACTGCAAGCCCTTTGGCTTCGCTACATAGAGGTTCGGATCGCCGAACGGAATGTTGACGTTCTTGAAGGCGTCGAGCAGATCCTCGTTCTTGAGCGACTTGGAGTTCTCCAGAACCTGCTGCAGCACGCGGCCCGCCTGCGCGTACTGAATAGCACCCTGCCCGATGCGGTCGAGCTTCGCAACATCGCGCAGTTCGGTGATGATCTTCTGCATCGAGTCGACCTTGGCACCCGGGCTGAAGCCGGTCATACCGAACAGGTTCTTGGTCAGCACCGCCTTGCCGATCTCGGGGCCGAGATCCTTCCACAGCGACAGGTCGGAATAGCCGCCGGTGCCGCCACAGAAGATGCTGCCGTGATAGTTGAGGTTGTAGCGCGCCTGATGCAGCAGGATGCCGTCGCGCGGCGTCACAAGGCCGACCACAACGTCCGGCTTGAGCGAACGGATGCGCACCATCGCCGAGGTCTGATCCTGGGCGCGGATATCGAGCGGCGCTTCGCCAATGATCTCCACGCCGCTCTTCTTGAGCTTCTCGTGGAGGAACTTGTTGACCTGCTGGCCGGCCTCGTAGTTCGAGTAACCCATCACCGCGGTCTTGATGTTGAACTTCTTGGCGTCACGCAGGAACACCACGAAATCATGCATCGATTGCGCGTAGCCGCGATCGTAGGGATAGCCGAGCGTGAACATGTAGTTGGAATGCGAGCCGCCCGCCCACACCGAGAGCGTCGGCACCTTCAGTTCATCGAGCACCGGCGTCAGCGCCAGCATCTGGGCGCTGAGAATGGTGCCGGTCATCAGGTTCACCTTTTCTTCGGTGATCAGACGCCGCGCCTCGATCGCGGTCCGCGCCGGTTGGCTGGTATCGTCCGCCTGGATCAACTCGATCTTGGCGCCGCCCTTGCTCTTGATGCCGCCCTCGGCATTGATCTTCTTGATGATGTATTCAAAGGCCGGCTGCCCTTCCTGCGCATAAGCAGCAAGGCCACCGCTCATCGAATTGACGACACCAATCTTGATCGTATCTGCCGCAGCCGCCGTGCGGATGAACGGCGATGCAACAGACCCCAGCAGAACTCCGGATGCGCCGATGCCAAATGTTCGACGAGTGATAGCCATGGACGTCTCTCCCTTTGGATATTTCGCGTGGTGAAATCACGCTGATTGTTTCGGCTTCACCACTGTTTGCCGTGGTGTTGCGAGCCGGATTGAGGATCAGATTAGCGCGGAAACCTCCAGCCGCGTCAATGGGAAATCCATGACGAGGTTTTAATGGAATAGAACACTGGTTTGACTGCTTCGATCGTCACGCGGCAAGCAACGTTTCGGCGCGTTCCATGCCGACGGCATGATCGCCAAGGACCTCCGCCGCCATCGTGCGCTCAACTCCGTTGGCTACGGGCCTGAACGGATCCTGCACCGTCAGGCGATGATCGACCACCATACGCGACAGCAACAGCCGCTTGGCATCGCCGCGCATCTCGTGGATGCGCCCGCCCTCCCATGCCAGCGAAACCGCGCTGGCGATATGATAAAGGGTGCTGGTGGCGCGCCGCGCTTCAGCTTCGTTGTCAGAACTGGCGGCGACATCTCGCGCGAACGCAATGGCCTTATCCGTCAGGCCATGCAACCGATCGCGCCAGGCTTGCGGAACATTGGCCGATTCATCGAGACGCGCATGGAGGTCCGCGCCCAACGCCGACTCGGCGCCATGTCTTCCGATCGCGCGCTTCAGCGCATCGATCGCGACGATATTGCCGGTGCCTTCCCAGATCGAACCGAGATGAGCGTCGCGCAGCAGCCGCGAGGTCGCGAATTCCTCGACGTAGCCAATGCCGCCGCGCATTTCGAGCGCGTCTCCGCAGACCTTGCGGGCATCGCGGGTAGCACGGAATTTCAATGTCGGGGTCAGGATGCGCAGCAGCGCCGCGGCGTCCTGGCTGCCGGCTTCGGCGCGGTCGAGCGCGTCGGCGGTGAGAAAACTCATCGACAGCGCCTGCTCGGTCGGCAGCATGATCTTGAGCAACTGCCGCCGCGCCAGCGGCATGTCGATGATGCGTTGGCCGAACACCACGCGGCCGTTCGCCACCGTCACAGCATCATGGTGCGCGCGCCGCATCAGGGCGGTCGACTTCACGCCGTTGGACAGGCGCGAGGAATTGACCATCTCAGCCATCTGCACGAAGCCGCGATCGAGCCGCCCGACCGAATAGGCAATCGCGCCTTCCAGCTTGATCTCGCCCGACGCCATCGAGCGCGTGCCGAGTTTGTCCTTGAGGCGCACGATCCGATAGTGATTCTGCGAGCCGTCTTCGAGGAAGCGTGGCATCAGGAACAGGCCGACGCCCTGCGTGCCGGCGCCCGCACCTTCCGGCCGCGCCAGCAGCATCACCACCTTGGCGTCGGCATTGGAGCAAAACCATTTCTCGCCGGTGAGGCGCCAGTGATCGCCCTCCCTCACCGCGGTCGTCGTCAGCTTGCCGACATCGGAGCCGCCCTCCTTCTCGGTCATGAACTGACCGCCCTGGGTCAGCTTCGTCATGTCGGTCTGAAGCAGGCCGTCGAGATACTTCGCCTTCAGCGCGTCATCGCCATAGTTGATCAGAAGCTTGGCGCAGCCATCAGTGACGTTGATCGGGCAACCGAGACCGAACTCGGCCTGATTGAACAGGAAGGTGAAGGCGTGCTTCGCCGTGACCGGATACTTGTCGTCCCAGCCGAGAATGCCCTTGCGATGGGACATCGCGTGGATGCCGAACTGGCCGAAGGCCGCATCCTCGAGTTGGCGATAGGCCGGATGATATTCGATCCATTGCACATCGCGGCCGAAGCGGTCGCGCTGATACAGCACCGGCATATGCCGATCCGCCATGCGCGCGCAGGCATCGAGCTCGTCACCCGCCAGCGCGCCAAGCCGGTCGAGATGCGGTTCGATATGACGGAACAGCTTGTCGGACAGATAAAGCCGCAGCAGGTCGGCCAGCATCGGATCGGCGCGATAGAAATTCATGCCCGTGGTGTCGGGCGCGATCAGGTTCGATGCAGGCTGGGTGCTGGCTGTCACGGCGGGATCCTTGTGGGTTTCTTGTCGACGGAAATTCGCGTGAGCGTGTCCGCCAGGCTTTCTACGGACCTTGCGATACTTGCCCAGGGAACCGATAGCGTCCAATATATAATTTAGAGGGATCGATATGATTTGAGTATGGGTTCGCCATGGACATGCGAAAGCTCCGATACTTCTCCGTGCTCGCCGAAGAGAAGCACTTTGGCCGTGCAGCGGCGCGACTCTCGCTATCTCAACCGCCGTTGAGCCTCGCCATTCAGCAACTCGAATCCGAGATCGGGGCCAAACTCTTCGAGCGCGACAGCCGGAATGTATCCCTGACGCCGGCCGGCGAAGCCCTGCAGCAGGAAGCCGCCTTCCTGCTGCGGCGCACCGAGGAAGCGCGCCTTCTGGTCAAGGCGATCTCCGAGGGAAAAGGCGGCAGGCTCCGCATCGGATTCAGCGGATCGATGCTCTACCGCGGGTTGCCCAACATCATCTCCGTGTTCAAGGCCGCCTCCCCGACCACCGAACTCCTGTTGAGAGAACTCAATACGGTCGAGCAGATCGCAGCCTTCGGCCGCGACGAAATCGACCTCGGCTTCACATTCGGTCGCTCGATCCCGGAAGGACTCGAGGGTTTTCATTATCACTCGGAGCCGTTTGTGGCCTGTCTTCCGAACGGACACAGATATGCCCCGGCAAAGCGCGTCAGCCTCGCGAAGCTGGAAAACGAGGAATTTATCTTCTTCGCGCGCAACATATCGCCCGACTACCATCAATCGATTGTTGCGGCCTGCCTGTCGGTCGGCTTCGCCCCAAAGATCAGGCATGAGGTGCGGCACTGGCTGAGCGTCGTGTCGTTCGTCGGCCAAGGGATCGGCGTCTCACTGGTTCCGGCGTCGCTCGCGAAATCCAACGTGTCGAACGTTTTCTTCGTGCCATTGAACGACACGCGTCTGTTTTCGGAGACCTGGTGCGTGTGGAATCCGAAAGGATCCGCCGGCGTGTCGATCCGGAATGCAATCGATGCCGCCAGGAATCAATCGCGTGCGCTCGCCAAACGCCGCGGGGTACACACCCGCGGGTAGCCTTCTGCTCCAACAGGCCATGTTGCCCTTGCAACAGTCCTGCCATCTTGCGAACGTGGCCGGAATTCTTCCCCGATATCCGAGTCCGATATGCCCGCTCCAAAGCCTCCCGCGTTCGACACCCTCAGCCTTCATGCCGGCCAGCATCCCGATCCCGTCACCGGATCGCGTGCGGTGCCGATCCACCAGACGACATCCTATGTCTTCCAGGATTCGGATCATGCGGCGGCGCTGTTCAATCTTGAACGCGCAGGGCACATCTATACCCGCATTTCCAACCCGACCACGGCGGTGCTCGAAGAGCGGCTGGCAGCTCTGGAAAGCGGCGTCGGCGCGGTCTGCACCGCCAGCGGCATGGCGGCGCTGCATCTCGCCATCGCAACACTTTTGAACGCCGGCGATCATATCGTCGCCTCGGCATCACTCTATGGCGGCAGCATCAACATGCTGACCCACACACTGCCGCGCTTCGGCATCACCACGACCTTCGTAAAGCCGCGCGCGCTCGACGAGTTCCGCACAACGATACAGCCCAATACGCGACTGATCATCGGCGAGACCATCGGCAATCCCGGTCTCGAGGTGCTCGACATTCCCGCCGTGGCGCAGATCGCCCATGATGCCAAAATCCCGCTGCTGATCGACAACACGTTCGCGACACCCTACCTCAGCCGTCCGATTGAACTCGGCGCCGACATCACCATGAACTCGGCAACCAAATGGATCGGCGGCCACGGCATTGCGATCGGCGGCGCCATTGTCGATGGCGGACACTTCGACTGGCGCGGCTCCGGCAAATTTCCGCAGATCACGGAGCCCTATGCCGGCTATCACGGCATCGTTTTCGACGAGCAGTTCGGCCCTGCGGCCTTCATCATGCGCGCGCGCACCGAAGGCCTGCGCGATTTCGGCGCGTGCCTGTCACCGATGAACGCGTTCCAGCTTC
The DNA here is from genome assembly GCA_044464625.1 of Afipia sp. Taxonomy (GTDB): domain Bacteria; phylum Pseudomonadota; class Alphaproteobacteria; order Rhizobiales; family Xanthobacteraceae; genus Afipia. The sequence goes on from JBIQLC010000013.1 coordinate 63,877, forward strand.
TGCAGGGCGTCGAAACACTCGGCGTGCGCATGGATCGCCACATGGCGAACACCCACGCGGTGCTCGACATGCTGACTGCCAACAAGGCGGTGGATTGGGTGTGGCACCCCGCCCTGACCTCCCATCCCGATCATGACCTTGCCAAGCGCCTGCTGCCGAATGGCGCCGGATCGATCATCTCGTTCGGCATCAAGGGTGGACGCACGGCAGGCCGCAAGTTCATCGAGGCGCTGCGGCTGATCAGCCATCTCGCCAATGTCGGCGATGCCAAGACGTTGGTCATTCATCCCGCATCCACCACGCATCAGCAGATGGACGCTGAGCAACTGAAGGCCGCGGGTATCGGTGAAGAACTGGTACGGCTGTCGGTCGGCATCGAAGCCGCGCAAGACATCACCGACGATCTGGCGCAGGCGCTGCGCTTCTCGCAGAAGGCTTGAGCCATGCAACTGTCCGTACAGGGTATCGATACTTTCGTTTCCACCGGCGGCCGTGATTTCGATGCGTCGTTGCCGACCGCCGTGCTGCTGCATGGTGCGGGTTTCGACCACACCACGTGGGCGCTGCACAGCCGCTGGTTCGCGCATCACGGCTACGGTGTGCTGGCGCCTGACCTTCCCGGCCATGGGCGCTCGGGCGGCGCACCGCTGACGTCGGTCGCTGATATGGCCGACTGGACCGCGGCGCTGATCACCGCAGCCGGCGCGCAGAAAGCCCGGCTCGTCGGGCACTCGATGGGTTCGCTGATTGCGCTGGAAACTTCAGACCGCCATCCCGACAAGGTGACTGCGCTCAATCTGATCGGAACCGCCGCGGCGATGACAGTGGGTCCCGATCTGCTCAAGGCGGCGGAAGCAAATAACAGCGACGCGGTCGACATGGTGTCGATCTGGGGTTTGGGCTTCCCAGCCGGTCTTGGCGGTAGCCTCGCGCCAGGGCTGTGGATGCTCACCGGCGCGCAACGCGTACTGGAGAACAATCGCCCCGGTGTGCTGTTCGCCGACCTCTCCGCCTGCAACGCCTACCAGAATGCACTGACCGCAGCCGCGAAAGTTTCGGTTCCAACGACGCTCATCCTCGGCGAGCGGGACATGATGACGCCGTCCAAGGCCGGAAAAGCGCTGGCGGCGGCCATTCCAAATGCCCGCACCATCGTTCTGTCAGGTGCCGGGCATATGATGATGAATGAGCGGCCGGACGAACTCTTGGCTGCCTTACAGGCGTGAGTGGCGCGATTTTCTCTTAAGATCGCTCAAAACGAAAAATATTTCGCGCTCGATCCTGTGAAACCGGCAGCACTGGCTGTATGTTTGCAGATTGACGAATTTTCGAGTCGCGAGGGCCCGGAATGGGGTCGATTGTCCTGCTTGATCTGATGGGCGGCGTGGCGTTGCTGCTCTGGGGCCTGCACATGGTCCAGAGCGGCATCCTGCGCGCGTTCGGACCGGACCTGCGCCGGTTCCTGTCCACGGTTCTGGGCAATCGCATCTCCGCGTTCTTCGCCGGCCTCGGCCTGACTGCCCTGCTTCAGAGCAGCACCGCGACCGGCATCATGACCGCGTCCTTCGCCGCCGAAGGCATGGTGAGCCTGGTTCCGGCACTGGCGATCATGCTGGGCGCCAATGTCGGCACCACGCTGATCGTCCAGTTGCTGTCGTTCAATATCTACGCCGCGGCGCCGGTGATGTTCATCATCGGCCTCGTCGCGTTCCGCACCGGCGCACGCACCCGCGTCAAGGATCTCGGCCGCGTCTCGATCGGTCTCGGCCTGATGCTGCTGGCGCTGCATATCCTGCTGACCTCGCTGGCGCCGGCGGAATCCGCGCCGGGCGTGCGCATGCTGCTCGGCGCAATCACCGGCGACCCCGTGCTCTGCATCCTGCTTGCAGCCGTCGTGACATGGGCAGCGCATTCCAGCGTTGCGAGCGTGCTGCTGATCATGTCGCTGGCCTATTCGCACTTCATCACCTTCGAGGCCGGGCTCGCGTTGGTGCTCGGCGCTAATCTTGGCAGCGCGCTCAATCCGGTGTTTGAAGGCACGAAGCGCGATGACCCGGCAAGCTATCGCCTGCCGGTCGGCAACCTCATCAACCGTGTTGTCGGAACGCTTCTGGTGCTGCCGTTCATCCAGCCGCTGGCCGGGCTGGTTCATGACCTGCAGCCCGACCTAGCCAAGGCGACGGCGACATTTCACATCGTGTTCAACGTGGCCATGGCGGTACTGTTCATCGGCCTGCTCGATCCATTCTCCCGTCTGCTGATCAAGCTGTTTCCCGGCCGCAAGAGCCTCAGCGATCCACACGCACCGCGCTATCTTGAGGAAAGCGCGCTCGATACACCGTCGCTGGCGCTGGCGGACGCCGCGCGCGAGACCCTGCACATGGGTGACATCGTCGAAACCATGCTACGCCAGGTGATGATCGCGATGACCACCAACAATCGCGCGCTGGTTGGCGAAGTCTCGCGAATGGACAACGCCGTCGACAAGCTCGACGAGGCGATCAAGCTCTATGTCACCAAGCTGACGCGCGGCAGCCTCGACGAACGCGAAGGCCGCCGCGCCATGGAAATCGTGTCGTTCTCGATCAACCTCGAGCACGTCGGCGACATCATCGACAAGAACCTGAGCGAACTCGCTGCCAAGAAGATCAAGAACCGCCTGCAATTTTCGGCTGAAGGCGCGGAAGAACTGGCGACGTTCCATCGCCGGATCGTCGATGCGCTGCGCGCAGCGTTCGGCGTATTCATGTCCGGCGACGTTGTCCAGGCGCGGAAACTCGTTGCCGAAAAGGCCGAGTTGAAAAGCATCGAACTCGCAGCCGGCGAACGCCACCTCGATCGCCTGCGCAACGCACAGCCCGAAACACTGGAAACGACGTCGCTTCACCTCGACGTGCTGCGCGACCTCAAGCGCATTCACTCGCATATCGTGTCGGTGGCCTATCCCGTGATCAATGCGGCGGAAGAACCAGCCACGGCGAGCGAGACTGCGAATGCCGCGCAGATCGCGCCGTCAACGCCGAAATAACAACGTCATTTCCGGAACTGTGAAGACACGCTTCCGCGCGCCGCGCTAATGCTGCGATCTGTTGATCGAGTACGGAAAGCCGTCGCGGATCACCGGCGAGCCTTCCGGATGATAATCACGCGGCAGGAGGACGGAGTTCTTGTAAGGAGCTGACACCTCGGCCCCAGTCGTGGCCTTCTGCGGCGCGAATGCCGCGACCACCATGACGAAACTCCACCACCCCACGAGGAAAATCAAAACCTGCATGCCGAAATCGGGCGCCTTTACCGCGCGCGATACAGCGACATAAGGCGTCGGCCGTGTCGCCGCATATTGTCCGGGCAAAAGCCGGACCAGGCGCTCCACGATCGTCGCTTTCTGAACCGGCGTTCCACGATCCATCGCCCGGTCGACCATCACCGTCACTGCGTCCCGGGCGCCGGCGGCATCGAGGGCAGCAATACGTGCAGCCTCATCCCATGGATCGACATCGATCCGCGCCAGCGCCGACAGCACGCTGAGTTCGGCGCCACCGCTTTCCTCACAAATCACGGCAAACAGAAAGTCGTCGAATTCCGACGGCGGGTTGATCACAGAATGATCGAATTCCATGGCCTTTCCTTTCACGTGGCCGCGGCACGCCGATCAGCGGCGGCGATGCCAATCAGGCGACGCGCGATCAGGATTGGCCGGGGTCGGAATTTCCAAGGGACTGCGGGGGCACGCCGGCCGTACGACCATCCATGCGCGTCCGATTACCGCCAGTCATTCTGGCCCAGACTTTATATTTGGCAAGCGAGTAATAATGGTCGTTCATATCCGATATATAGATATGAAACTCAAGCGGCCGCGAAACATCGCGGACGGCAAATCTGCTCATGCAAATGCGGCCGGCTCATCGCCAGCCGCATCGCCTCCAACCCTGCCGAACCCGGCCTTATTTCTTCGCGACCAGCGGGCAGCCGCCATCTGCCAGCGGACGGAATGCTTCCTTGGCCGGGATGGTCTGCACCAGCTTGTAGAAATCCCACGGCTTCTTCGATTCCGCCGGCGTCTTCACCTGGAACAGATACATGTCGTGGATGTGCCGGCCGTCGGGGCGGATCGTGCCTTTGCCGAACAGCGGATCGTGCGACGGCATTTCCTTCATTTTCGCGACAACCGTTTTGCCATCCGTGGTGTTGGCTGCAGCAGCGGCGCGAAGATAATGCAGCGTGCCGGCATAGACGCCCGCCTGGATCGCCGTCGGACGCTTGCCGCCTCCGACGATCGCGGTGAAGCGATCGGCGAATTTGCGGGTGTCATCATTCATGTCCCAATAGAAGCCTTCGGTGAGATAAAGCCCCTTGGCGCCGTTGAGGCCGATCGCGTTGACGTCAGTGACCTGCATCAGCAGCGCAGCCAGTTCCTGACCGCCGGCCTGAATGCCGAATTCGGCGGCCTGCTTCACGGAGTTGACGGTGTCGTTGACGGCATTGGCGAGCGCCACGATCTTGGCCTTGCTGGCCTGAGCCTGCAGCAGGAACGACGAAAAATCTGACGCTCCGGGCGGATGCCTCACGCTCCCGAGAACCTTCCCGTTCTCCGCCTTCACGACATCGGATGCATCTTTCTCGAGCGAATGGCCGAACGCATAATCCGCCGTAACGAAGAACCATGTGTCCTTCTTGTTCCGCAGCAACGCCAATGCCGTGCCGTGAGCCAGTGCCCAGGTGTCATAGGTCCAGTGGACGGTGTTCGGCGAACACTTCTCGCCGGTGATCAGGGATGAGCCCGGCCCCGATGCGATGAAGGCTGCCTTGGAGTCGCGCGTCACCTCCTGAACGGCGAGCGCAACGGACGAGAACGGCACGTCGAGAATGGCGTCGACATGATCGACATCGATCCAGCGCCTTGCCAGCGCGCCACCGATGTCGGCCTTGTTCTGATGGTCACCCTGAATGAGTTCGACCTTGATGTCCGGCTTCTCTTTCTTGAAATCCTCGATCGCCAGACGCGCGGCAGCCACCGAGCCGACGCCGGTGGAATCGGCCGCGATACCGTTGATATCGGTCAACACACCGAGCTTGATGGTGTTATTCGGAATTTCAGCGTGGGCCGCACCGGCGAGCGCCAGCGCGACGGCAGCCCCGAGCAATGCACCCGGCTTGAACATCAATGACATGTTTTCTTCCTCCCTTTTGATTTTCTCGTGATGAACTCTCTCCTCATGGTGAGGAGCGAGGCAATGCCTCGCATCTCGAACCATGAGGCCTGTCCTACTCTTCCATTCGGCACTCATCCTTCGAAAAGCGATCCTGCGGATCGCTCCTCAGGATGAGGTCTGCAATCAGCGACGCATCTCCTCCAAAACAGTTTGCGCGACATCGATGCGCACCGTGCCGCGCTCGACCAAAGCGCGCGCGACAGCATCGACCTCATCGCCGACGGCGCCGGCCATGATGGCGACGTTCTGCGCGTGAAGCGCCATGTGACCGGACTGGATACCGACCGTCGCCAGTGCCTTGAGCGCAGAAAAATTCTGCGCCAGCCCCACCGCCGCGATGATCCGCGCCAGCCGCTCAGCGGTGGTGACGCCGAGAATCTTCAGGCACGCCTGCGCGGTCGGATGAATCTTGGTCGCGCCGCCGATCAGGCCGACGGCCATCGGCAGTTCGATCGAGGCGCTGAGATCGCCGTCGCGATTGATCTCGTAATGCGTCAGCGACGAATAGCGCCCGTTCCGCGCAGCATAGGCATGTGCCCCCGCTTCCACCGCGCGGGTGTCGTTGCCGGTGGCAAGGATGACGGCACTGATGCCGTTCATGATACCCTTGTTGTGGGTCGCGGCGCGATACGGATCGGCCGCCGCGAACTGGTAGGCGCTGATAATGCCGTCACGGACCTGCGCGCCGCCAATGTCCGCGGTCTTCCACACCGCATGAGCGCGCGCCAGCCGCCGATCGGCGAGATTGGACAGGATGCGCAGATAAACGCGCCCACCGCTCCATGCCGCGATCTGCGGCGCGACTTTTTCCGCCATGGTGTTGACGGCATTGGCGCCCATCGCGTCGCGCGTATCGACGATCAGATGCGTGATGAGCATGGTGCCGCCCAGCGTCTCAAGAATGCGCACGTCGAGATCGCGGAAGCCACCGCCAAGCTTGACCAGCAACGGATCGCAGGCATCGCAGATCGCCTTGATGTCATCGCGCCGCTCCAGAAGCCGCAGGCGCGACGCCTGCGGGTCCGGCACATCGACCGCCTGCACCTGCGCGATCATCTGCGTTCCCGACATCGAGGTGGTGAAACCGGTCGCGTAGTTCTGGCGTGCGGCATTGCACACCGCGGCGACCACCGACGATTCCTCGGTTGCCATCGGCACCAGCACATCCTCGCCGTCGACCTTCATGTTGGTGGCGATGCCGATCGGCACGTTCATCGTGGCGATGACGTTCTCGATCATCTTGTCGGCGAGGCGCGGAGACAGATTGCCCATGTTCGCGAGGTGGTCGACCGTGGCCTGATCGAGACCCGCAAACCCTGCCACCAGATCGAGCCGTTCCTGCGGTGTCTTCCGATGAAAACCTGCGATACGCGCGCTGCGGTTGACACCATGTGCTGGAACGATCATGCGGCCTGCCCTTGCATCCTGTGGCCCCGCTGGCGGCCGCATCGCAGACATCGCCAAACCGGACTTCCATGAGTTTCGGCCAAGGACTGTATTGAGGCAGGGGTACGCCACAAGGAACGCTTTGCACATTTTCGGGAAGGTCCGTACCATCCGAAACATGGGTACAGTTCAGCCAGCCGGGCGCGAGAACACGCGATCACGGGTCGAAACGGTGATCGACGCATTCATCATGCGGATCGAGCGCGGCCTAATCCGGCCGGGCGATCGGCTGCCGTCGATCCGCGCTGCTTCGCAGGCGTTTGCGGTGTCGAAAAACACCATCGTCGAGGCCTATGACCGGCTGGTTGCGCGAGGCCAGATCGAAAGCAGGCCCGGCTCGGGATTCTATGTCACGCCTCACCGGCCGAAGCAGGCCGACACCGAGATCCCGGCACGGATTGATGCTGTCGACATCGTCTGGCTGCTGCGCGAGCAACTGGAGAAGCGCTATGAGGTCCGGGTCGGCGACGGCCGTCCGCCAGCGGCATGGATGGAAGGCTCGGAGGTCGGCCCTTATCTGCGCCCGGTCAGCCGCCCCGGCAAACGCACCCTGCCCGAAAGCTACGGAAGCCCCTATGGCCTGTTGCCGCTGCGCCAGCGCATCGCGCTGATGCTGGCGGAACGGTCGATCGGCGCCGAACCGACGCAGGTGCTGCTGACGCAGGGCGCGAACGATGCGCTCGACATTATTGTCCGTCATTTCGTAGAACCGGGCGACACCGTGCTGGTGGACAATCCCGGCTACTATCCGCTGTTCGGAAAACTGCGGCTGGCGAAGGCGCGTATCGTCGGCGTGCGGCGCAATCCCAATGGCCCCGATGTCGACGATCTCGCCGCGCAAGCCGCACGCACCGGCGCCAAGCTGTTCTTCACCCAATCACTTGCGCATAACCCGACCGGCTGCTCGCTCTCGTTGCCTGTGGCCCACCGCCTGCTTGGCGTTGCCGGCGAACATGGCCTGCGAATCATCGACACTGATCCATTCGCCGATGTGCTGCCAAACACCCTGCCGCGCCTCGCCGCGCTCGATCAGCTCGAGCGCGTCATTTATGTCGGCACCTTCGCCAAGACGCTCTCGGCAAGTTTACGCTCGGGCTATATCGCCGCCGATCCGGGCACAATCGGCGCGCTCGCCGACGTCAAGATGATCACCCGCGCCAACAGTTCCGGTTACATCGAGCAGATCATCTACGACCTGATCACAAGCGGGCGCTATCGCGGCCATCTCAAGCGGCTTGCAGGACGTATCGAGGCAGCGACGCGACAGGCACGCGATACGTTGGTGCGGATCGGTCTGCCGCCGTTCGGCATGCCAGGCGGCGGCTTTTATATGTGGTGCGAACTCGCCGCCCATATCGACGACAAGCAACTGTCACGTATGGCGGCCGAGCACAGCATCCTGCTCGCGCCGGGGTCTGCCTTCAATCCGGATGCCACGCCGGCACGACCCGCGATGCGCGTCAATATCGCGCATGTCGGCGATCCGCGCTTTGCGGAGTTCATCTCCGCCGCCAACGCCGCGCCGGCGCACTAAATTAAGCCAAACAGAACGCTGAGTTCTGATCTCGCCACTGCAAACATCTCGTCCATTCGGATAAGAGTTAACGACACTGCGACCGGTCGGAGCACGAGATATTTCTGTGTGCTGCACAGATCATAGGCATCGCATCGACGAAAGTTGGATTGCCGCCGATGAGCACACAGTTGATGTTGCACGCGTAAAATATCGTTCTCATCGTGAATTTTGCGATGTGAAGCGGAGCCGCCGTCGAGCAGGCACCCGTCAAACGAAGAACAAGTTTTCAAGGAGGAAGCTGTATGTCACGCACCATTAACGACAAGACCGGCGTTTCGCGCCGCACAATTCTCCAGGTCGCGGCCGGTTTGGCTGGCGGCATGGCAATTCCAGGCACGAACTTCCACGCCTTCGCCGCCGATCACCCCCCGATCGGCACCTGGCCTGCTGGTTCAACGGGCGGTTCGGTCAATCTCGGCGTGGCTGTGCCGCGCACCGGCACCTACGCGGTGCAGGGCGAAGACGAACTCAAGGGCTGGCAGCTTGCTGTCGAGCACATCAACGAAGGCCATGAGCTGGTCAAGAAGATCTCGCCCAAGACCAAGAAGGGCGTGCTCGGCAAGGAACTGAAACTCCTGGTCGCTGACTCGGCCGCCAAGCCGAATGAAGCGGTCCAGGCACAGCAGCGCTTCATCACCGAGAACAAGATCGTGCTGATGACGGGATCAACCTCGTCGGCTGTCGCGGTCGCGCTCAACAAGCTCGCACAGCGCGAGAAGGTGCTCTACGTCGCCGGCATCTCCGGTTCGAACGACACCACGGGCAAGGACTGCGTGCGCTACGGCTTCCGCCAGAACTTCTTCGGTCAGACCGCAGCGGCTGCGATCGCTCCGGTTCTGATCAAGCAGTTCGGCAAGAACAAGAAGGCGGCGTATATGACGCCGGACTACACCTACGGCCACACCGTGACCAAGTCGATGCAGGACATCCTGGCGAAGTCCGGCTGGACCACGGTGACCAACCAGGTGTCGCCGCTCGGTGCGCCCGACTTCTCGTCCTACCTGCTCAACGTCGCCAACTCCGGCGCCGACGTTCTGATCAACGTCAACTGGGGTCACGACGCGGTGCTGTCGATCCAGCAGGCCAAGCAGTTCGGCATCTTCGACAAGATGAAGCTCGTCGTGCCGTACCAGGTGCCGTTCCTCGCCCGCGAGACCGGCGGCCTGATGCAAGGCGTCTACGCGGCCACCGACTACTGGTGGACGATGGAAGACAAGTATCCGCTCGCCAAGATGTTCAACGACGCCTTCTCGAAGAAGTTCGGCTACAAGCCGGAATGGGGTGCCGAGAACGCCTACATCAGCTACGTGCACTGGGCCCGCATGGTCGAGGAAGCCGGCAGCTTCTACCCGGTGGATATCATCAAGGCCTACGAAAAGGGCGAGACCATCCCGTCCCTGGTCGGCGACGTTCACTATCGTCCGCAGGACCATCAGTGCATCCGCCCCGTCGTCATCGTGAAGGGCAAGCTGCAGAAGGACATGAAGAACAAGGAGGACTATTACGACATCGTCGAAATCGTACCCGGCGATGGTCTGATGCAGAAGCCGGACGAGTTCGGCTGCAAGCTCGGCGATTACACCTGATCGCGTTCTGAAACACTTCCGTGCGCGAGGTCGACGGTTATGAACTGGGCTAATTTCGTTTCACAGATGTTCAACGGGCTGGTGCTCGGCGCGCTGCTTGCGCTGATCTCATCCGGGCTGACGATCATCTACGGCACGCTCGGCGTCCTCAACCTCGCGCACGGCGCTATGTTCATGCTCGGCGGCTACGCCGGGTATGTCGCCTACACGTATACCGAATCCTTCATCCTCGCCGTCATCGCCGGCTCACTGTTCGTCATGGTGGTCGGCGTCCTGATGGAGCGGATCGTCATTCGGCATTTCTACAGCAGGCCGGACGAAGACCAGCTTCTGGTCACGTTCGGCTTGAGTATCGTTTTTGTCGAAGTGGTGCGTTTCTTCTTCGGCAGCCTGTCACTCACGGTGCCCGCCCCGAAGATTTTCGCGGGCATCACCTCGCTCGGCTTCATGTACTACCCGACTTACCGGCTTGCGCTGGTCGGCATCGTTGCCGTGGCGCTGCTGGCGCTGTTCATCGTGCTTTATCGAACCCGGATCGGTTTGATCGTGAGGGCCGGCATCGAGGATTCGGTGATGGTCGACTCGCTCGGCATCAACGTCTACCGCGTCTTCATGGTGGTGTTCGGGATTGGCGCGATGGCGGCGGGCTTTGCCGGCATCGTCAATGCGCCGGTGGTGTCGCTCACTCCTCAGATGGGTGAAGCGATCCTGGTCCAAACCTTCGTCGTCGTCGTGATCGGCGGTGTCGGATCGTTCCCCGGCGCCATTCTCGGCGGCCTGATCGCGGGCGAGATCATCAGCATCACGTCCATGATCAATCCAAGCTACGCGTACATCATGCTGTTTGCAGCGATGACGCTCGTGTTGATGGTACGGCCGCATGGCCTGCTTGGCTCACGCAGCCGCGCATAACGACGGTTCAAAATGCTCAAACAACGTCCATACCTCGTCGAGGCACTGACGGCCGCTGGTCTGATCGTCGCGCCATTCATCCTGCCGCATCTCGGCTTCGCGCCGAATACGGTGAACCGCATCCTGGTCTGGGGCCTGTTCGGCGTCGGCTTCGACATCCTGTTCGGCTTCACCGGCCTGCTGTCGTTCGGTCAATCGGCCTTCTACGGCACCGGCGGGTTCGTTGCAGCCTACCTGCTGACCCGCGCCGGGTTCCCGCATGTCGTGACCGCACTCGTGATCGGCATGATCGCAGCCGCGGTGGTCGGCTATCTGGTCGGCCTGATCGCGCTGCGCCGAACCGGCATCTACTTCGCCATGATCACAGTGGCGATTGCCGAGGTGTTTTTCTTCGTCGAGTTCAACCCGCTGGCAGACTGGACCGGCGGCGAGAATGGCCTGCCCGGCGTCCCGACGCCGCACTTTAATCTCGGCTTTATCGACCTGCATTTCACCACCGGCTGGTCGCTCTACTGGTTCCTCGCCGTTTGTTATTTCATCGGCATCGTGATCGCGCTGCGGATCGTGCGCTCGCCGGTCGGCACGATCTTCCGGGCGATCCGCGAGAACCCGCTGCGCGCCCAGGCTGTCGGCCACAACATCCATGGCTACAAGCTGACCGCCTTCGTTATCGCCGCTGCCTACGCCGGTTTTGCCGGCGGCCTGCTCGGCGTGATGCAAGCGTTCATGCCGCCGGATGCATTCATGTTCGAAACCTCCGGCCAGCTGATCATGCAGACTGCGATCGGTGGCGCCGGCACGCTGTTCGGCCCGCTCGTCGGCGCGGCGGTGTGGCTATTCCTGCAGGACTTCCTTCAGGCTGCCCTGGGTCTCGGGGCCGCCTGGAAGCTCGTGCTCGGGATCATTTTCGTGCTGCTGGTCTGCTTCCTGCGGCACGGTTTGATCGGCGCGATGCAGGATGCCTACGGTTTCCTGTCGGGCCAGACCGCGGCCAAGAAAAAGCTTGAGGAAACCGCAGAGTCTGGGATCGCCGTCGCAACGACGGCTTCCGAGACGCCGAAAGCCGCTCCGATGCCGCCCCGCCACCGTGCGCTCGACGGTTACTCCGGTCCGATTCTTCAGGCGACCGGCCTGACCAAGCGTTACGGTGGTCTGGTTGCCAACAGCGACATCGACCTCACCATCAATCATGGCGAGCTGCGCGGCATCATCGGCCCCAACGGTGCGGGTAAATCGACCTTCTTCAAGATGCTGACCTGCGAAGTTCCGCCGACTGCCGGCACCATTATCTTCGAAGGCAACGATATCACCGGCAGGGATGTCACCGATGCCTGCCAGCTCGGCCTCACCAAGAGCTATCAGGTCAATCAGCTCTTCAATCGCCTGACCGTTCGTGAAAACATCACCATCTCGGTGCTGGCCGAGTTGCGCGGTAAGTTCAAGCTCGACCTGTTCGCGAACATGGCGAACATGAAAGGGCTGAACGAGCAGGTCCAGCACACGCTCGAACTCGTCAATCTGACCGCGCGGACCGACACTCCGGTTTCCGAACTCGCCTACGGCGAAAAGCGGCGTCTGGAAATCGGTCTCGCACTGGCAAGCTCGCCGAGCCTGCTGCTGCTCGACGAACCGCTGGCCGGCATGAGCCCGCAGGAGCGCGTCGAAACCGTCAAGCTGCTCAAGTCGATCAGCCAGGGCCGCACCATGATCGTCATCGATCACGACATGGACTCGCTGTTTGAACTGGTCGGGCGCGTCACAGTGCTGCAGGAGGGCCGCGTGCTGGTCGAAGGCACACCGGAAGAAATCAAGAGCAACGCCAAGGTGCAGGAAGCCTATCTCGGGGGAGTGCACGAATGAGCCTGCTCGAAGTCAATGGACTGAACTCCTATTACGGGGACTCCCACATCCTCTTCGACGTTTCGCTGCGCGTCGAGAAGAACGAGGTTGTCGCCCTGCTCGGCCGCAACGGTGCGGGCAAAAGCACCACGCTGAAAAGCCTAATGGGTGTGGTGACGCCGCGCGCCGGGACGGTGAAACTCGACGGCGCCGATCTTGCCGGACGGAAAAGCCACGTCATCGCCCAGGCCGGCATGCAGCTCGTCCATGAAGATCGCCGTATTTTCGGCAGCCTGAACGTCGAGGAGAACATCATCCTCGCCGGGCTCACGGCATCGAACCGCTGGCCGCTTGGCCGCATCTACGAAATGTTCCCGCGCCTCAAGGAGCGCCGCGACAGCCGAGGCACCGACCTCTCGGGCGGCGAACAACAGATGCTGGCGATCGCGCGCGCGCTGGTGCGCGATCCCAAGATCATCCTGCTCGATGAACCGTTCGAGGGTCTCGCGCCAGTAATCGTGCGCGACCTGATGAACGCCTGCCGCGATCTCGCCGCTGCCGGGCAAACCATCGTATTGGTCGAGCAGAACCTCGCGGCGACCCTGGCGCTGGCGCAGCGCGTCTACATCATCAACAACGGCCACATCGTCCACGAAGGCCCGGCGCAGGAAATCAAGGCGCAGCCCGAAGTGCTGCAGCGCTATCTCGGGGTGTAGTCTCCGCAGCTTTCGCTATCTCAAAAATAAAAATGGCCGGGGCAATCCCGGCCATTTCGTTTTGACGGATGGAGCAGACTTATTTCGCTTCCTTGCCGTCCTTGTCGAAGGTCTTGAAAAAAGCCGTGAGATCCTTGATCTCCTGCTCCTTGGTAATGCCGGCAAACGCCATCTTGGTGCCAGGCACCTTGGCCTTCGGGTTCTTGATGTATTCGGCGAACGTCGCCTCATCCCAGGTCAGCCCCGAGTTCTTGTTGGCGTCCGAATAATTGTAGCCTTCGACCGATCCCGCCTTGCGACCGATCAAACCGTTCAGCTCGGGGCCAACGCCGTTCTTGGCGGTGGGTCCAACCTGATGGCAGGCGCGGCACTTGTTAAAGACCTTCTTGCCAGCCTCCACATCCTGCGCCTGAGCGGCACAGGTCAGTGCGACAAACGACAACGACACGAGAAGGGAGCGAACGATCATCAGTCTCGAACCTCTTGCTGGGGAAACCTGGCGGGTGGACGGCAACAAACTATCCTCCGGCGAACGCGCCCGCAACGCGCGACCACCGGCCGCAGTTACTCAACTTTCGGACCATCCTTGTCGTCCGGCGTAACGTCGAGCGACATCGCGCGACCGATCACCTTCGGCTCGCCACGACAGTTCTTCACGCACGGATCCTTCTTCCAGAATTGCTTTTCAGCAACTTCGCGGTCGTCATCATAGAACTCGGACGCGTTGGGAAGCTTGATCGAGGTGAAGTTCTTGTCGTTGAGCTCGAAGTTCTCATCCTTCACGATGTCGTTGAGACTGAGAAGGTAAGCCGTGATGGCGTAGGCCTCGTCATCGGTGAGCGAGCGCGCATTGCCGAACGGCATGGCGCGGCGGATGTAATCGAACACCGTCGAAAGGTCAGACCAGTACGAGCCGATGGTCTTGTCGGGCCGGTCGCTCTTCAGTGAACCCTGCCCGCCCGCGAGCACCGGCCAGCGACCGGCGCCTTCGCCGAACTCGCCATGGCATGAGGCGCAGCGCTCCTGAAACAGCGCATCACCCTCTTTCACCGTGCCCTTGCCCGGCGGCAGGCCCTGCCCGTCCGGCCGCACGTCGGTGTCCCACGCCTTGATTTCCTCCGGCAGCGCCGGGCGACCCAGACCAAGCCGCGGATGAGTCTTGTTGGCAGTTTTGGCTGTATCGCGCGATGCAACCTGCTGCGCCGCGACCGGTTGCATAAAGTCTGCGATGGCAACCCCGCCGAGCGCGGCGAGCAGAAAGAGCTTAGGCAATCTCGACATTCTCGGTCTCCCCGCTCTTGTGCACCAGCCAGGTCTGAATGCCGTTGTTGTGGTAGATCGAATTGACGCCGCGGACCTTACGCAGTTCAGCCTTGGTCGGCTGTACGTAGCCGGTCGAATCCATCGCTCGCGACTGGATCATCATCTCGCGGCCATCCCAGTCGAAATCGACGTAGAAGCGCACCAGCGACTTATCCAACACCGGACCGTCGATGCGCGCGGTCTGCCAGTTGCGACCACCGTCGATGGTGACATCGACGCGCTTGACCGTGCCGCGCCCCGACCAGGCGAAACCGCTGAGGACGTTGCGACCCTTGAACTTGAGCGGCGCCTGCGGCGACGGATTGGTCACCACCGACTTCGCATCCATGATGAAGGTGTGCTTGCGCGCCCGGCCGTCGGCCAGAAGGTCGGTGTACTTCGAGGTTTCCTCGCGCGTCGCCCACGGCTTGTCGCCGGCTTCGATACGGCGCAGCCACTTCACCCAGAGATTGCCTTCCCAGCCGGGAATAACCGCGCGCAGCGGATAACCCTGCTCGGGCCGCAGCGCCTCGCCATTCATGGCGAAAGCGATCAGCACATCGTCCAGCGCCTTCTCGATCGGGAGCGAGCGATTCATGCCGGCGGAATCGGCGCCTTCCAGCATCAACCACTTCACATTCGGCTTAAGGCCGGCTTCCTCCAGGATCACCTTGAGCGGCACGCCGGTGTACATCACGTTGTGCACCATGCCGTGGGTGAACTGGCAGCCGTTGAGCTGCGCGCCGCGCCATTCCATGCCGGAATTGGCGGCACATTCGAGGAAGTGGATGCGGTTCACGCGCGGCATCCGCTTGATGTCGTCCATCGTGAACACCAGCGGCCGCTCCACCAGACCGTTGATCATCAGCCGATGATCGGCCGGATTGATGTCGGCAACACCGCCGTGATGACGCTCGAAGCACAGGCCCGACGGCGTGATAATGCCGTCGAGTTCATGGAGCGGCGTGAAGTTGACCGAAGACTCCGGCGATGCCGTGAGCCACGACACGTCGCGACGGATGACGTTCTTCTCGAACTTCGACGGCGCACCGTAAGGCCGCTTGTCGACGCCATCGCCGAGATAGCGCTCCCAATCCTGCACCTCGGTGATCATCGGATCAGGCTTCGCGCTTTCACCGGCGAGCGCAGGCATCGACACCATCGCGGCGCCCGCACCGGCAAGACCGGCTGCGCTTAGAAACCTGCGGCGATTGAGAAATTCCGCGGAGGTCTTGTCACTCATGCGGCATCCCTTCTCTTTTATTTATCCCAATATGTGAATGTGTTGGTCGCACCGATACAGGCGCACTGCGCCTGTCAGGCTCCCGTCACTTTCACTGCGGTGTTGGGTTCGATCTTCACTTCGTGTTTCTTCGAAACGTGCGAGGTCACCACATCCCAGATCGGCGGACCTTCGACGCCTTCACGCACGCTCGCCCAGCCGGCGACGGTGTAGCTCTTGCCGGCTTCGATCGGTTTGCCTGACTTGAGATGCGTCAACTCGGTAATGCGCGAACCCATCGACTTGGAAATGTCGATCGCATAACCAAGCCCGCCAGCGCGCACCATGTCGCCGCCACCCTGGAAATACGGATCAGGATGGAAGATGTTGTCGGCGATGTCTTCCAGCGCAGCCTTGAGCTGCTCGCCGGTCATCTCATTGCGATAGCAGTTCGGATAGGTGATCGCGGTGGCATTGGTGATGTCTTCCCAGGTGATGTTGTCACCCGGCAGCAGGCTGCCGCCCCAGCGGAAGCCTGGCGACAGCGCGATCTCGACGTCACGCTCGGACAGCATCGCGTTGCAGATCAGATCATCGAAGGTGCCGTTGAAATTGCCGCGACGATAAAGCAGCGAGTCGGTCTTGCCGACCACGCGCGCAAGATCCTTGGCGTAAGGCGCCCTCACCTTTTCGACCAGCTTGGCCATTTCCGGATCCGGCTTGATCGCATCGGTGAACACCGGCATCAGCTTGAAGCGCACGCCGGTGACCTTCTTGTCCTTCACCTCGAGATCGAGACGCGACAGGAACTTGCTGTGCGATCCGGTCGCCACCAGCACAGTGTCGCCGACCTTGATCAGGCCCGGCATCGCGTCATGAGTATGCGCGGTGAGAATGACGTCGATGCCCTTCACGCGGCTCGCGAGCTTGCGATCGACGTCGAACCCGTCATGCGACAGCAGCACCACGACGTCCGCGCCTTCCGCGCGCGCGTCATCGACCTGCTTCTGCATATCCTCTTCGCGAATGCCGAATTCCCACTTCGGAAACATCCAGCGCGGGTTGGCAACTGCCGTGCGGGGCAGAGCCTGACCGATCACGGCAATCTTGGCGCCACCACGTTCGAACACCTTGCGGCCTTCGAACACCGGCTCCTGCCATTCATTGTCGCGAATGTTCTGGGCAAGGAACGCAAACGAAGCAGAATCCGCGATTTCCTTCACGCGGTCCGCGCCATAGGTGAACTCCCAATGGCCGACCATCGCATCGGTCTTGAGCGCGGACATGACATCGACCATGTCCTGCGCCTTGGTCTGCAGCGAAGTCCAACTTCCCTGCCAGGTGTCGCCGCCATCGAGCAGCAGCACCTTGTCATCGCCGCGCTCAGCGCGCACCGCATTGACCAGCGTCGCAACACGATCCATGCCGCCCATCTTGCCGTAGTTGCGGGCAAGCGAGACGAAATCGTCGGCGGTCAGCGCATAGGCATCGGCTGAACCTGCGGCGATGTGGAAATACTTCCGGAATGCGTCGTCGGTGATGTGCGGCGGCAGTCCGCGATCCTCACCGACGCCAAGATTGACCGACGGCTCACGGAAATACAGCGGCATCAACTGCGCGTGCGTATCCGCGATGTAGAGGATGGTGACGGTGCCGAGCGGATCGAACTTGAGAATGTCCGCCTGCGTCAGCCGCTGTTGCGCGGCGACGCGGCCGAGTGATCCAAGTCCGCTTCCGGTGAGCAGCGCCGACGCAGCAGCAGTCGCCTGCAGGAAATCCCGCCTCGATAGCATTGATCCATCCCTGGCCCCTTCGCGACGAAGGGGCAATGTCAAGAAATGACGGCCGCCGTCAGGCGACGTTCAGCTTGTTCTTGGCCGTGTATTCCGAGCCGTCGTCATCCTTCCAGGTGAAGGTGAATTCGCCGGGCTCGGTGGCCTTGTAGAAGAACGACTGATACGGGTTCGCCGAGATCGCCGGATTCCAGTCGGCCTCGAACACCACCTTGCCGTTGAAGGCGGCGGTGAACTTGTTGATGATCCTGCGCGGGATGACCTTGCCGGACGAATCCTTGCGCTGTCCCGATTCCATCTCGTGTGAGATGAGGGTCTTGATTTCGATCACTTCGCCGGGCTTGGCAGAAGCAGGAACGCGAACGCGCGGTGTGGATTTGGTGGCCATGAGTGATTTCCTCGCCTTGAATGGTTTCGATCGGGTTGCGCGTTCGCTTAGCCGCCGCAGCCGCCGATCGTGACCTTCACGTTCGCCTTGGTGGAATAGAGTTTGCCGTCCGACATCTCCGCGATGCAGATGATGTTCTGGGTCTGCGCCAGACGCATGCGGGTCGAAGCCGCCGCCTTGCCGCAGGCCGGCGTGAACTTGTAGCTGACGACGCCGGGAAGCGGATTGCCGTCGGCGAAGATATGGACCGCCTTGACATAGTCCTTGTCGGTCATCGGGCTCTCAACCTCGACGTTGACCGGCACGACCAGACCGTTCTCGGCGATCTCCGGCACTTCGAGCTTGACCTTGCCGCTCTCCATTTTCTTGTCGCCGTAGAGTTTCTGGATTTCAGCGGCGGTGGCCTTCTCGTCCGCGAACGACATGCGCGGCGCGAGCAAGGCCGCAAGGCCTGCTACAGCCGCCAGCGTCAACGTTTCGCGGCGGGTTGTTTCGACCGACTTCAGAATCATCGTAGTCCTCCTGAGGGGCGTTCTCGCGCATCCCTTGACAATAGTATCGCTTGACGACGCCAAGTCTGATCTATCATGATCTGCTCACATCATTATATCGTTTTTCTTGAATGTAAAGACGTCTGGGCTGACCCAAGGCCGCAAAAACCGCACAAGACGGCCTTTGGAGAAGGAGGAGACACATGAGACGCACCATTTTCCGATCAGCGATCGCCGCTGCGGTTCTTTGCCTGTCTTACGCTGCAGTGCACGCGCAAGACACGGAAAAGGAGATCGAGCGCTATCGCGAAATGATCTCTGATCCGATGTCGAATCCCGGCTTCCTCGCCGTCGATCGCGGCGAAGCGCTGTGGCACGAGAAGCGAGGCGCCAAGAACGTCTCGCTCGAAGGCTGCGACCTGGGCATGGGCCCCGGCAAGCTGGAAGGCGCTTATGCGCATCTGCCGCGTTACTTCGCCGACACCGACAAGGTGATGGATCTCGAGCAGCGTCTGCTGTGGTGCATGCAGAACGTTCAGGGCTACGACACCAAGGACATCGTCGCCCGTCCGTTCTCATCAACCGGCAAGCCGTCCGAGATCGAGGACATCGTCGCCTATGTCGCCAACAAATCCAGCGGCATGAAGATCGACGTTCCGCTCAGCCATCCGAAGGAAAAGGAAATGGCTGCGGTCGGCGAAGAGCTGTTCTTCCGCCGTGGCGGCGTGAACGACTTCTCCTGTGCGACCTGCCATGCCGACGAAGGCAAGCGCATCCGCCTGCAGAATCTGCCCGATCTCGCCAAGCCCGGAAAGCAGGCCCAGCAGACCATGGGCGCCTGGCCCGCCTATCGCGTCTCGCAGAGCACCGTGCGCACCATGCAGCACCGTCTCTACGACTGCTATCGGCAGCAGCGCTGGCCCAAGCCGGAATACGCGTCTGATGCTCTCACAGCGTTGAATGTCTTCCTTCAAAAACAGGCGGCCGGTGGCGAAGTCCAGGTCCCGTCGATCAAGCGTTGAGGAGAGCGCGATATGAAAACGACACTGAAATTCGCCGCGCTGATTCTCGCTGCCGGCATCACCAGCCTGCCCTTCGCTGCATCGGCACAGACAGCCATCAAGCATCCGGACCCGGCAGTTGTGGAAAAATACATCCAGTCGACCTTCGGCAAGGCGCCGCAGGAATGGCAGGATCGCATCAAGCCGGATGAAACGATCAAAACCTGCAACCAGTATCGCAATGACGTGCCGGCCGCCGAAGCCGACAAGATCATGAAGGCCGAACTCGCCAAGGTGGTCTATCCGGCCGACGGCAAGCTGATGGCCGACTGGAAGGAAGGCATGAAGGTCGCCAAGAACGGCCGTGGCGGCCAGTTCTCCGATAAGCCGGGCACCGTAAGCGGCGCCAACTGCTACGCCTGCCATCAGCTCGATGCCAAGGAGCTGAGCTACGGCACCATCGGCCCGAGCCTGCTGCACTATGGCAAGGACCGCAAATACGATCAGGAAGAGATCAAGCGCGCCTACACCAAGGTCTATGACGCGCAGGCCCTGTTCGCCTGCTCGCAGATGCCGCGGTTCGGCACCAACAAGGTGCTGACCGAGCAGCAGATCAAGGACATCGTCGCGCTGCTGTTCGATCCCGAATCGCCGGTCAACAAGTAAGCGATCTCATCAGGACGGAGGACGACATGAGGATGCACCATCTGCTGGCGGTTTCAGTGATCTGCCTTCTCGCCTCCGTTCCTGCGCGGGCGCAGGACGCGACCGTTACCTACAAATCGCTCGGCCTTGAGGTCGCCCTCGATGCCGCGCGGGCGGCGCTTGCCGAATGCCAGAAACAGGGTTTCCAGGTTGCCGTCGCGGTCGTCGATCGCTTCGGCACGCCGCAGGTGCTGTTGCGCGATCGCTTCGCTGGTCCGCACACGCCACCGACGGCAACCGGAAAGGCTTGGACCGCAGCAACGTTCCGCACCAACACCACCGAACTTGATGCGCTGACTAAACCGGGCATGCCGCAGGCTGGCCTGCGGCAACTGCCGAACGTGGTGGTGCTCGGCGGCGGCATGAGGATCGAAGCCGGCGGCTCAACCGTCGGCGCGATCGGCGTGTCCGGTGCACCGGGCGGCGACGCCGACGACGCCTGCGCCAAGGCAGGTATCTCCGCGATCCAGGACAAGCTGGATTTCTAATCGCAGCGTTGTCAGCAGATTCTACTGTCATGGCCGGGCTTGTCCCGGCCATCTCGCTTAGGGACGCGCACTGTGCGCTCCTAAACGGGATCACCGGCACAAGGCCGGTGATGACAACAGAGAGATCACGGACCTATCCGCAAACGAAAGCTCACGCCTGCTTCTTGAGCCACTCCGGAAACGGCGCGGACTTGTAGCCCTCTTCGCGCACGTAGCGGAACATGGCGAGGAATTCCGGCGGCTCCAGCAGGCCGGGCATGCGAGCAACCTCGCGCGCCTGCCCCTTCTTCTCCGCAAGCCCATCGGCCGAGGTCGGAAAGAACTGAACAGTCGGCGTGTAGCGGATGCCATAGGCTTCGCCGAACGCCTTCTCTGTCATCTTGCGACCATCGAAGTCGGTCACTTCGCGCGAGCCGATGTGATTGAGGTGCAGGATCTCGAAGTTATCGCGAATGTAATTCTCGATCTTCGGATCCATCATGTGGACCTCGTGCATCTTCTTGCAGTACGGGCAGCCTTTCAGACCCCACAGGATCGCGAAACGCTTGCCCTTGGCGGTCGCGCCCGCAAGATCCTCGGACAGATCGAGGAAGCTCTCGAGATACCAATCCTCCTGATAGAGCCCGTCCTCACCCAGCCGTGCCTTGGCGATCGCCGGTGCCGCGCGCAAGGCAAGCGCGCCAACGCCGATCATCGCGACAGCCTGACGGCGGGTTGGCAGATGGTTTTGCATGATCGAGGTTTCTCCTGCCTCAGCCGATCGTTCCGAACACGGGGAATGTTTGCAGCAGCCAACCGGCGATGCGCGGCATGCCGCCAGTCAAAAAGAGAACGCCGGTCAGGACAAGGCTGGCACCGATCACCTTTTCGACAGTGCCGACGTAGTTTTTCAGGCGCGCCATGAGCCGCAGGAAGACGCCGGAAAACAGCGACGCCAGCATGAACGGAATGCCGATACCGAGCGCATAAGCACCGAGCAGCAATGCACCGCGCCCTGCCGATCCTTCGATACCGGCCACCATCAGGATCGCCGCCAGCACCGGGCCGACGCACGGCGTCCAGCCGAATGCGAATGCCAGCCCGACCAGATAGGCGCCAAGGAAGCCGGCCGGTTTTCCACTGGTCTGGAAGCGCGCCTCGCGAAACAGCAACCCGATGCGAAACACACCAAGGAAATGCAGGCCGAGAATGAGGATGATGACGCCGGCGATAATGCTCAGCGTCTCAAAGTGCGTAGTGACCGTCTTGCCGAGCGCCGAAGCCGATGCGCCAAGTGCAACGAACACCGTGGCGAAGCCGAGCACGAAGGCAAACGACATCGCCACCACGCGGCCTTGAACCGCGCGGCTCTGCGCCGTCTCGGCATTCCGGGTCAGATCGTCGAGGCTGACCCCGGCGAGGAAACAGAGATACGGCGGCACCAGGGGCAAAACGCAGGGCGACAGGAAGGATAAAAACCCCGCCCCCAGCGCGCCCATCAGCGAAATCGATGAAACCACGGCATTCCCGGTACTGGTAGATACATGCGAATTCGTCTATATGTACCACAGGATGACCAAGACGCTGCAAAAATCATTCGTGATCGCACTTGCCGTGCTGACGCTCAGCCTGTCCGGGCTGACGCTCGCGCGCGCGTCCGAGCTTGTGATGTTCGAGCGCGCCGGCTGTGTCTGGTGCCAGCGCTGGGATCAGGCCATCGCCCCGATCTACGGCAAGACCGACGAAGCCAGGCTGCTGCCGCTGCGGCGGATCAACATCGACCGGCAATCGGCTGAGGGCATCATCCTCGCCGCACCGGTGCGCTTCACGCCAACTTTCGTGGTCGTGGATCAAGGCCGCGAAGTCGGCCGGATCATCGGCTATGCCAATGACGAATCGTTCTGGGGCCTGCTCGCGAAGCTCGCCGCCAAGATCGACCCCAACTACCGCGCCCTTAATCGAACCTGACGACGACCACCCCTTGTGAGAGCGAAACGCAGGCCGCCATGACATCGATCCTCTCATCCGATCTCGAACACGAACTGCGCGACGGCGCGGAATATTCGCCCGAGCTCGATCAGCTCATGCGCAAGGCGCGCAAGGCCAGCAATTTCCTGAAAGCGCTGTCCCACGAGAACCGGCTGCTGCTGCTGTGCCTGCTGGCAGAGCGCGAGCGCTCGGTCACCGAACTGGAGAATATCCTGTCGCTCCGCCAGTCGGCGGTGTCGCAGCAGCTCGCGCGGCTGCGCTACGACGGCATGGTCGATACGCGGCGCGACGGCAAGACGATCTATTACAGCCTCGCCAATGACGATGTGCGGCAGGTGATCTCGGTGGTCTACGACATCTTCTGCGCGAAGATGGACGACAAGAAAACATAACCTGCCGCGCAAAAGCGTTTTTGAGCGAAGTTGGTACCGGTTCGCGTGAAGAAAACGCGTCAAAACAAAAACCTGGAGCTTCGCTTCTGATTCCATCAGACGCGAAGCTCCAACAGGCGGACGGGAACGGCCCGTAAGGCCGCATCCCGCCGGAACGGGAGGAAATCCATGCAGGATGTGTCTGCCTGGATGCCGGCCTTGGGTGGACTCGCGATCGGCGCGGTGGCGGGCTTTGCCGTGCGCAGAGCCCGGCTGTGCACATTCGGCGCGATCGAGGATGCGTGGATGGGCGGCGACAGCCGTCGTCTGCGGATTTTCGGCCTCGCGCTCGGCATCGCCATTCTCGGCACCCAGGCCCTCGTCCTCGCCGGAATTCTCGATCCCCAGCAAACCACCTTCACGCCGCCTGCCCTGCCGCTGATCTCGATCCTGATCGGCAGCGTGATGTTCGGCGTCGGCATGGCGATGGTCGGCACCTGCGGTTTTGGCACGCTGGTGCGGCTTGGCGGCGGCGACCTGCGCAGCCTTGTGGTCGTTCTCGTGCTCGGCGCCGTGGCCTACGCGACCCTGCGCGGCCTGCTTGCAGACTTCCGCATCGGCGTGCTGGAGAATTTCGCCGTGGCGATGCCGGAGGACGTCGGCTCCGACATGGCCTCGCTATCCTCTCACGCATTGGGCTTCGACGTGCGCGCTGGGCTGGCGGCCATCGTTGGCGGCACCTTGTGCTGGCTGGCGCTCGGCGATCCACGGCTGCGGCGAACGCCGCGCCTGCTCACCGCCGGCATCGTGCTCGGAATTCTGATCGTGGCGGGCTGGATCGTGACCACGGTGACGGCGGATGAATTCGCCGGTCCGGTGCGGCCGCAAAGCCTGACTTTCGTTTCGACCGTCGGCAAGGCGATCTATGCCGGCCTGCTCAACGTCGCGAGCTTCGCCGATTTCGGCGTCGCCAGCGTGTTCGGCGTTATCGTCGGGGCGTATCTGTCATCGTGGAGCGCCGACGAATTCCGCTGGGAAGCGTTCGACGACGATCACGAGATGCGGCGGCATCTCGCCGGAGCTGTACTGATGGGCGCAGGCGGCATCCTCGCGGGTGGCTGCACCATCGGACAGGGCCTTAGCGCAGGATCGATGCTCGCGCTGTCGTGGCCCTTCGCGGTCGGCGGCATGGTGCTCGGCGCACGGCTCGGCATCGCCATTCTGGTGGATGGTTCGCCGCGCCACCTCATCCAGCGCGGTTGGGCCAGTCTGCGCAGCCGCAACCGTCCGCTGGATTGATTGGGCTTACGGCCGCAGGTAGCTCCAGCCTTCTTCCTGCAATTCGAGCAAGCGCACCGCGCCCGACGGGACCATCTTGGCTTCCGAGATCATCTTGACCGGCTTGCCCTCGCGCTTCTCCATGCCTTCCTTGGTGTTGCCGCAAGCATAGAGCTTGAAATCGTTAGGGAAGCTCAGCTCCGAAATCTGCTTGATCCGCTCCTTCACCGGCGAGGTATCGTCGCGCAGCATGTGAAGGCCAGGGCCGAAGGTGATGATCTCGACATCTACCGTTTCGCCCTTCTGCTTGTAGAATTCCATGATGTTGGCGGCGTTGTTCAGCGCCAGATTCATGATCTGCGGATCATTCTGGTCGACCTGGATCGCGACCCGATGGTGCTTTCCCTCGGCCGCAACGCCGGCGGAGGTCGCGAACGCCAGCATCATGACGGCTGCAATGGCTTGGCACAGGAAACGCATCTCAAAACTCCTTCTTAAGGGCGAACAACGGTGTATCCGGCGCGGCTCAGCGCGATCAGTTGCGCGACGCCGACCTGAACCTCGACGGCCTTCGGATTGATGGCCGGGCGCTTGCCGGTCTCACGCTCGATCGTATCGAGCGTATTGCCGCAGACATCGAAGCGCACGCCCTGGGTGACGAGGCTATCGACCAATGTGCGGAATTCGTTGGTCTCGCGCAGCAGATCGATGCCGGGGCCGAATGCCACCACCTCGATCGCCACCTTGTCGGCGCCATAGGCTTTGAGCAGGTTGCTGGCGACGCTCAGCACCAGCCGCTCCTTCTTGGGATCGGAATCGGACAATTGCAGCGCCACAAAATGCTCGGCGAACGGCTTGTCCTCCGGCGGTTTGCTGATGGCGGGCGTTTCGGATTGCGCAAATGCGGCAGGCGCAACCATCACCATGGCTGACGCATTCACGATATTCACCAGCAATCGACGCCGATTCATGTCTCACACCTTGGCCGATACGCGCACATCGCGTTCGGCGGATGCGAGTCTAACGCATCCGATACGGCAAGACCATCGCGGCTTGTGATGATGATGAATTATCGCGTTGCAAGAGCCGGAACGACAGCAGCGCCACGACGAATCGCCACAGCGGCACCGGCGACAATACCGGCCAACGCAACGAACGACGGCAGCGCCAGCGTCGAGACGCCGGTCAGGCCCTGCCCGATCGAGCAGCCGTAAGCCATCGCGCCGCCGATGCCCATCAGGGCCGCGCCGGAGATCGAACGAACCATGTGGCTCGGCGACGAATAGCCTTCGAGCTGGAAGCGCCCGGTCAGCACCGCAGTCACCGCGCTGCCGATCAGCACACCGGCCACCAGCGCGATACCGAAGTTCAATGTCATGCCGGTCGAAAGCATGACGTACTGCACCGAGTCCGCCAGCGGCGATACGAAGGTAAGCGAGGTCACCGGAATCGGATTGAATTCGTCGGCACCGAGCCATCCGGTGGCGATCCAGCCTGCAGGGACCAGCAGACCGACGAGGATACCGGCAACGATCTGAAGCGGCGTGCGACGGAACTGGCGATCCGAGAACGCGAAAATCAGGAGCGCTCCGCTGACGATCAGCGCGACGGCAATCCTTGCCGCGGACTCGTCGATGCCCGCCGTCGCCAGCAGATCAGGAAGAGAAACGGCGGACGACGTGGTCTGGGTCCACTGGATGAAAGCGAGACGCGCCGGCGCGAGCAGGCCCTTGAGAGTCATTTGCGCGGCGATACCGATCATGGTGATGACGACCAGCGAACGCAGGTTGCCCTTGCCGAGCAACACCAGCGCACGCGAGGCACAGCCGTTCGACAGCACCATGCCGATGCCGAACAGCACGCCACCCGCGAACATCACCGGCACCGAGAACGACGGCTGCAGGTAGAGCGACTTGGCGATGTCGACGAGACCGGCGCCGACGAGGAATTGCGTGCCGAGAATGGCGACAGCAATGGCAACGGCGAAGCTGCGTGCCTTGCGGCCGTCGTTGGCCGTCCACCAGT
This sequence comes from Afipia sp., assembly GCA_044464625.1. Classification (GTDB taxonomy): domain Bacteria; phylum Pseudomonadota; class Alphaproteobacteria; order Rhizobiales; family Xanthobacteraceae; genus Afipia. Next base: position 90,197 of record JBIQLC010000013.1, read on the forward strand.
CGCGCAGGCTGCTCATGAGGCAGAAGCCGCTGATGAGCCCGACCACACCGAAGGTGAGACCGATAGCGAACCCGAGAGATACCGACAGACTTGGCATGGTGCGAAACCTTCAGCCGACCCAACGACAATAAAATTATGTCGCTGATGTAATGGACCGCAGAAAAACGGTCTATAAGTCGCTGAAATTAAAAAGGAACTTTTACCGCACATCGCCCAGGTAGAGAGATTTCCTCTCCGGCTGGAGGGATGGCGGAGATTATTCTCCAGTCTTAAGTCGTCCCGGTGAAAGCCGGGACGACGACTGCGTGTGCAGTGGTGAAACGATCCCATTCAGCGGCCGAGGCATAGCTCTCGCCGCCGAACCCCTCACGCCGACTTTGCGTCCTGGATCGCCTGCCAGATTTTCATCGGCGTCAGCGGTGTCTGCAGCGTCGTGATGCCGAGCGGCGCCAACGCATCCAGCACGCCGTTGGTAACACACGGCGGACCACCGATCGCGCCGGACTCGCCGCAGCCTTTGGCACCCAGCGGGTTGGTCTTGCAGGGTGCGGCATCGTCGAGCATCACATCGATCGAGGGTACGTCGCTGGCGCGCGGAATGCAGTAATCCTGATAGGTCGCCGTGAGAAGCTGACCATCGTCATCGTAGATCACGCCTTCATAAAGCGCCTGACCGATGCCCTGTGCGACACCACCATGCACCTGCCCGGCCACCAGCATCGGATTTACCGCGATGCCGACATCGTCGACCGTGGTGTAGCGCACCACTCGCGTGATGCCGGTCTCGGGATCGATCTCGACTTCGCAGATGTGCGTGCCGTTCGGCCAGCTCGGCCCATCGACATCGCCCTGGCTCTCGACGCTGAGGCGCGTGTCGTTTTCTTTTCCCGCAAGATCGAACAAGCTGATGCGGCTGTCGGTGCCGACCACCGTCAGATAGCCGTCACCGTATTCGATATCCTCGACCGCGGCTTCGAGTGCCAGCGACGCCTTCTCGCGCGCTTTCTGGATCAAGTCGCCCGCCGACACCGCCACTGCGGTGCCGCCGACGAACAATGAACGCGAACCGACGCTGCCGAAGCCTTCCGCAAGATCGGTGTTGCCCTGCACGACATCGATCTTGCCGATCGGAATGCCGAGCGCGGCCGCAACCATCTGCGAGTAACTGGTCTGCAGGCCCTGCCCCATCGCCTGCGTGCCGGAATACAGCACGACGCGGCCTTCCGCCGTCGCGTACAGCGTCACCTTCTCGCTGTGCTGACGACCACCGGTCCATTCGATGTAGCTGGTCAATCCACGGCCGTAGAGCAGGCCCTTCTTCTTCGCCGCCTTCTTGCGCGCGGCGAAGCCGTCCCAGTCCGAAAGCTCCGAGGCGCGCTCGAGCATGTGCTGGAACGCGCCGCTGTCATACACCTGCCCCACTGCATTGGTGTAAGGCAGTTGCTTCGGCTTGATGTAGTTGGCCTTGCGGATCGCGCGCGGGTCGATGCCGAGCTGGCGCGCGGCGGCATCCATCAAACGCTCGACGATGAACACCGCTTCTGGGCGGCCGGCACCGCGATAGGGCCCGACCGGCGCCGTATGCGTGAGCACCGCCTTCACGTCGAAATGAACCAGCGGCAGGTCATATACACCGGTCGCCACGAACGGCCCGAGCACCAGCGGAATGATCACCCCGGCGCCGGTGAGATAAGCGCCGGTGCCGCCGATCGAACGCACACGAAACGCGAGCACGCGCCCCTTGTCGTCGAGCGCGAATTCGCCGGTCGAGGTCAGATCGCGGCCATGGGAGCCGCCGACGAATTCGTCGGTGCGGTCACCGCGCCAGCGGATTTTCTTGCCGAGCTTCACCGCGGCATAGGCAACGATGCCATCCTCCGGATAAAGGTTGGTCTTGTGGCCGAAGCCGCCGCCGATATCGCCGACCAGAACGTGAATGCTGTCCTTCGGCCGCTTCAATACCGCGTCAGCGAGAATGTCGCGAGTTGCCGTCGGCGTCTGCGACTGGATGTGAAGGATCAGCCGCTTGGTCTTCGGTTCGATTTCCGCGATGGTGCTGCGTGGCTCCATCGCAGAGGGCACAAGGCGCTGGCTCGTGATGTCGAGCGACACCACATGGGGAGCGCTCTTGAAAACCTCTTCGACTTTCGCCGCGTCGCCATAGCTCATCGCGGCGGCGATATTGTCGGGCGCCTGCGGCCACACCACCGGCGCGCCGGGTTCGACCGCCAGAGTTGGATCGACCGCCGCCGGCAGCGGATCGTAATCGACCATGACCGCTTCGGCGGCCGTCTGCGCGATCACCCGCGATGTCGCGACGATCGCCACCACCGGTTCGCCGACGAACCGCACCACTTCATGTGCGAGAAGCCGGCGCGGCGGCGCCTGCATCGGCGAGCCATCCGGCCGCTTGAAAATCGGCAGGGTCGGAATCGAGCCGATCTTGTCGGCCTCGAGGTCCGCTCCCGTGAACACCGCTTCGACGCCATCCATGGCGGCCGCTGCGGCCGCATCGATCCCCGTGATCCGGGCATGGGCATGAGGCGAGCGCAGCACATGAAGCCACAGGGTGCGCTCATCGGCCTTGTCGTCGATGAACTGCCCCTTGCCGGTCAGCAGCCTCTGATCTTCCAGCCGCTTGACCGGCTGCCCCGCTCCGAAACGCAAATTTCCCGGCAGAATATTCATTGATCATTCCCATTACAGACCGTCGGCGCACTTGTTGCCCAAGCGCGGCTGGAAAGTAAACCTCGCTGTTCTGCTGCATGCGCAGACCTCCTGCGCGGGACTAGGTTGCCATTCTGCAAGGCATTCATGCTGGCCTGCTGACAGGCTCGCCGCTAAGTTCGGTGACCGGGCCATCACGATCCGGTCGCGTCACATCCGGATTCCCGCAATGGCGATCAACGCCAGCTTTCTCGAGGCCCCCCGGCGATTAAGGGCCTTCGTTCGCGCCCGTGAATCCAGCCTGATCGGGCTGGCGGCCCTGATCGGTGCGATCGGCGGCTTGACGGTAGCCGCGATGAGCGGCGCAGTCAGCGTGCTGCATTCCGTCCTGTTCAACATCGATCTCGGCGCCCGGCTCTCCAGCCAGCTTCGGATCGACCCGGTGCGCGCCATCGTGGTGCCGACCGTGGGCGGCCTGATCCTCGGCCTCGCTTTCCTGATCCTGCTGCGGTGGCGACCGGCGCGCGAGGTCGACCCGATCGAGGCCAATGCCCTGCATGGCGGCCGCATGTCGTTTCGCGGCAGCGTCATCGTCGCGTTGCAGACCATCTGGTCGAGCGGCGTTGGCGCATCGGTCGGGCTGGAAGCCGGCTACACCCAGCTATCAAGCGGCCTCGCCGCCTCGCTGGGACGCGGCTTCCATCTGCGCCGCGCCGACCAGCGCATCATGGTGGGCTGTGGAGCGGCGGCCGCCATCGCCGGCGCATTCGGCGCGCCGTTGGCCGGGGCATTTTATGCATTCGAACTGATCATCGGCAGCTACACCGCCGCCAGCCTCGCGCCGGTCGGCGTATCGGCCGTCACTGGCTATTTCGTGGCGCGCCTGTTCTCTCCGGTGTCGCTCGGCGTGTTCGCCGGCGAATTCGGCGACATCTTCGGGCGCGATCTCGCGATTGCCGGCTGCCTCGGCGCGCTCGCCGCTCTCACGGGCATTACGATCATGCGCGGCGTCGCCCTGTCAGAGAAACTGCTGCAGAAATCGCGCCTGTGGCCGCCGCTGCGACCGGCCCTCGGTGGCCTGATCGTCGGGCTTCTGGCGCTGGTGACACCGCAGGTGATGTCGTCCGGGCACGGTGCGCTGCGCCTCACCGGCATGATCCAGATGCCGCTCATGATGATTGCCACCATCTTCGCGCTGAAAATCGTGGCGGCGATCGCATCGCTAGGCACCGGTTTTCGCGGCGGCCTGTTCTTCGCTTCGCTTCTGCTCGGAGCGCTGGGCGGCAACCTGTTCGCCGCGGGCGCCGGCATGATTTCGGACAGCCTCAATCTCGATCCCAACGCCTATGCGATCATCGGAATGAGCGCGCTCTCGGCCTCGGTGATCGGCGGACCGCTGACGATGTCGTTCATCGCGCTGGAGTCCACCGGCAATCTGTGGCTGACCACCGCCGTGCTGGTCGCGGTGATCGTCTCGACCCTCCTGACCCGCGAACTGTTCGGCTATTCCTTCGCGACCTGGCGGCTTCACCTGCGCGGCGAGACCATCCGCAGCGCCGCTGACGTCGGCTGGCTGCGCGACCTCACTGTTGGGCGGATGATGCGTACCGATGTGACCACGGTGAGTGTCGCCATGACTGTTGGCGAGTTTGTCTCGAAATTTCCATTGGGCTCAAAAACGCAGGTCGTCGCGATCGACGAGAACCAGAGCTACGCCGGCCTCGTCGTTGTCGCCGAAGCGCACGGGCAGGATGCTGATCCGGCTGCTGCGCTCGACACCATCCTCCATCACTGCGAAACCATGCTGCTTCCATCAATGAATGTGCGGCAGGCAATGTCCGCGTTCGATGCCGCCGAAGCGGAAACACTCACGGTCGTTGATGCTGCCAATCATAACCGCGTCATCGGCCTTCTGACCGAGGCCCATGCACTGCGGCGCTACGCGGAGGAATCAGAACGGCGACGGCGCGAGATGATGGGCGATACGTAACGCCGGACGATCAATGCGCCAGCCAGCGCAGCAGTTCAGGCCTGATCGCGACATGGACCGGTATTCCCGATGCATGGAGCTGATCCCCGGATTCAAACGGCGCATCCACCCACACCTCGAACGCGCCGACCTTCACGCCATAGCGCACGATCGAACCAAGGAATTCCCGATCGCTAACCACGCCCGGAATGACAGCTTCGCCCGCCGCACCTGATGAGCCAATTGACAGCGACGCGTGCTGAGGGCGGAACACCATCCGCGCGCCTTCCGGTACATCGGCGTCAGACGGGATCGGCAATGCGATGCCCTCGCCGATCTCGAACATCCGCCGGCCATTGGTGGTCGTCACCCGCCCTTCAAGCACATTGGCGGTGCCGAGAAACTGCGCGACAAACAGATTATCCGGACGCCCGTACAACTCGGTCGGCGTGCCGACCTGCTGGATCTTGCCGCCGTTCATCACCGCGACGCGATCGCTGATGGTGTTCGCCTCTTCCTGATCGTGAGTGACGATGATGGTGGTCAGCCCGAGGCGCTTCTGCAGCGAGCGCAACTCGCGCCGTACCTGAATGCGCAGCTTAGCATCGAGGTTGGACAGCGGTTCATCGAGCAGCAAGATCTTCGGTTCAATGGCGATGGTGCGCGCCAGCGCCACGCGCTGCTGCTGGCCGCCCGAGAGTTGCGACGGCCGGCGGTCCGCCAGTGCGCCGAGACCGACGAAATCCAGCGCGGCGGCGACGCGGCGCCGGACGTTGTCGCGCGAGATCTTCCGTTCCTCGAGACCGAAGGCGACATTGCTCGCCACGCTCATGTGCGGCCACAGCGCGTAGGACTGGAACACCATGCCGACATCGCGTTTCCATGGCGGCAGGTTTGAAATGTCCTTGCCGCCCACGACAACGCGGCCGGTGTCGTTTTCCGCAAAACCCGCGATCAGACGCAGCAGCGTGGTCTTGCCGCAACCCGATGGTCCAAGCAGCGCAAAGAACTCACCCGGCTTGATGTCGATATTGATGTTGTCGAGCACCCGCAGCGCGCCATAGGCCGCGCTGACATTCTCGATCTGCAGATCGACGGCTTTCAGCGAAATATCGGAATGGTCAGGTCCGGCCATGTGATTAGATCCAGAAATGGGCAACTCGAGAGGTTAACATCACGACACTCCGCCCTTGGCGCGACGGTCGCGTTCGATCAGGAATTGCGAGAGAACGGTACACACAGCGACGATGACGACGGCGACCACGCCCAGCGCCGCGCCGGGGCCGCGCCCGGCCGCCGATTGCATGAAGACGTAAAGGCCATAGGCCAGCGGCGCGTCCTCGTTCGACTGCACCAGCATCAGGGTTGCGGACAGTTCGACCGCGGCGGTCGCAAAACTCGTCACGAAGCCGGCGACAATGCCGCCGGTCATCAGCGGCACCACGATGCGGCGCACTGTGCGCATCTTGGTGGCTCCGAGATTTTCGGCCGCCTCCTCCAGCGAGGACGAAATCTGCTGAAGCGCCGCGTAACAGGCGCGCAACGCATACGGCAGGCGACGGATAGCGAGCGCCAATACGATCACCACCCACAGCGACGCCAGCGGCGTGCCGTCCCACAATTCGATGCCGTAAAACGCGCGCAGATAGCCGATGCCGAGCACGATACCCGGAATCGCCAGCGCCGACGACGCCAGAAGATCCAGCCCGCGACGGCCGACAAGTTTCGTGCGCAGCACCAGATAGGAAATCGCGACGCCGAGCACGATATCGATCAGCCCCGCGAGCGATGCGTAGATCAGCGTATTCTTGATAAACAGCGAGCTTTCGCCGAACACATGCGAATAGTGCGACAGCGTGTAGCCGTCCGGCAGCGGTGCGAACGACCAAATGGTCGCGAATGACAGCAGGAGCAGCCCGATATGCGGCGCCAGCACCAGCAGCACGATCAGCGTCACCAGCGCATAGGCCAGCGCGGCTTCCCATGGACGCAGCTTGCGCCGCGCGAGGCCACCGCCGCCGCGCTGCACGGTGGCATAGTCGGTGCCGCTCGTCGCCAGCGACGACGCCCACATCGCCAGCACGGATGCCACGATCAGAACCACCGAGATCACATAACCCATCGGATCGGTGATGCCGATCGAGGTCACCCGCAGATAGGCCTGCGGCGCCAGCATGTCCTTGACGTTGAGCAGCAGCGGCGTCGCCAGATCGTCGAACACCTTGACGAACACCAGCGACGCACCGGCGACGTAGCCCGGCAGCGCCAGCGGAAACACGATGCGGCGGAACAGACGGAAGCCATGCGAGCCGAGATTCTGCGCGGCTTCTTCCATCGCGCGATCGACATTGCGCAGCGCCGCCGACAAATTGATCAGGATGAAAGGGAAATAGTGAATCGACTGAACGAAGATGACGCCGTTCAGCCCCTCCATGAACGGCACCTTCATGCCGATCCAGTCATCGAGCCAGAGATTGATCGTGCCGTTGCGGCCGAGCAGCAACTGCATCGCCACCGCGCCAACGAACGGCGGCATGATCAGCGGCAGGAAACCGAGAATCTGGACGACAGCCGCGCCGCGAAATTCAAACCGCGACGTGATGTAAGCGAGCGGCAGCGCCAGCAACGACGCGCCGACCACCGCCATCGCCGAGACGTAGAACGAATTCGCGAACGAGCTGACGAACAGATCGGTCTGCGCGAAATCGACGAAGTTGATCAGCGTGAAGGCACCGCTGCCCTTCTCGGTGAAAGCGACGAACACCACCGTCGCCACCGGCCACATCAGAAACAGCACCAGGAACAGCAGGATTCCCAGCGCAAGCAGCACCTGCCCCGGCTTCCAGCGGCCGCGCCCCCGCAGCGTGGAGAACGCGACCGGCCGGGGGCCTGATGCAAGGTCGATCATTCGGCTGCCTCGCCCGCGATCGGCGTCGCGCTGCTATTTGGCGAGCTTCAGCGCCTCGGCAGCCTTTGCCTTGGCCTGAGCGTAGCGATCCTTGGCGAAAGCCGCCCATTGCTGCTCAAGCTCGGCCTGCCGCGCGCCCTTCTGCTTCGAGCCGGTGAACGCGCCCGAGATCTCGCCAGCCGCCGACTGGGTTTCGGTCACCGGCATCGCGGCCACCAACGCACGGGCCTCGCCGAGCAGCGCCTTCGCGGCGGCGTTGTCCTTCTTGGCGAGCGCTGTTTCAGCCGCATGGATCGCCTTGGTGGCATCCTTGAGTGCCGGAAGCTGGAAGGTGATGAGTTGATCGAACAGCGCATCGACCACGTCGTTGCGCGCTTCCGACTTCTTGACGTCAAACTTCACCATCGAGTTCAGGCGCGGGTCCTTGAACGGATTGGGATAACCCGCTGGCGCCTTGTCGTAGGCTGCCGGATTGACCGGCAGGCGGCGAATCTTGGGATCGAACATCAGCGTCTGGCCTGCGGGCGACAGCAGATATTCGATGAACGCTTCGGCGCCCGCCTTGTTCGGCGCGTTGGCGACGACGGCGATATTCGCGGGCACGATCGCAGTCACCGACGGATAAACGAACTTCACCGGAAAGCCCGACGCCTGTGCGGAGAACGCGAAAAAGTCGATCACGATGCCATAGCCGACCTGCCCCGAGTTCACCGCCTCCGGCACGCCGAACGAACGCTCGGTGATGTCGCGGAAATTGCCGGACATTGCCTTGATGGTGGCCCAGCCGCGATCCCAGCCTTCGCCTTGCAGAATGGTCTCGATGGTGAGATGCGTGGTGCCGGAGCGCGATGGCGTCGCCATCGAGACATGATCGAAATAAACCGGCGCAGCGAGGTCTTCCCATTCCTTCGGCTCGGGCAGCTTGTTGGCCTTCACGTAGCGCTCGTTCCACATGATGCCGTAGCCGGACGCAGCGAAGCCCGAATAGAACCCCTGCGGGTCGTTGGTTGGAAACTGGCCGATCTTGTCGGGAATGCCTTGCGCCTTCGGCTTGTAGACCTGCAGCAGGTTTTTCGCCTTCAGCGATTCAAACGCATCCGGCGCAGACGCCCAGAAGATATCGACCTGATTGTTGGAGCGCGTTTCTTCCAGATACTTCACGCCGGCATGGGTGTTGCGGTTCTGGATGTCGAGCGTCACGCCGGGATTGGCTGCCTCGAACGCTTTCTTGATCGGTTCAGTGACTTCCTTGGCGTAGGACGTCACCACGCTGACCTTGCCACTCGGCGCTTGTGCCTGCGCGGACAACGACATCACCAGGCCCGCCAGCGCGACAGCGACTCCCGACAAAAGACGCGGCATCATTCGGACTCTCCCCAATCCTTCTTTTGCAGCGCAAAAATCAAGGATGCGCCGCTTTGTCGCAACATAGCCGACAGGCCCAAAGCCTCAAAGCCACATTTCGGCTGAGGCGCAGGCGTCAGTCCGCAAGCTCGATCATCATCGGCTGGTGATCGGAGGCATCGGTCTTGCCGTCGACCGCGACATGGCGGACTCGCGTGGCGATATCTTCGCTGACGAAGATGAAGTCGCGGCAATCGGGGCCATCGCCCCACTGCGCGTGATCGTAAAGGCCGCAGGTCAGGTCGTGCGGGCGGCCGGGATAGCAGATCGTCCAGGCATCGCGGTAGTTCAGTCCGCCTCGCGTCGAACCATGCAGCATCGCGTGCTGCGGATCGGAAACGTCGAAATTGAAATCGCCGCACAGCACGCTCGAAGGCGCCAGCGTCTGGCTCACATAGGGCTCGGGATGCTCCGTCCTGGCAGAGTGCGGACTTGTCGAAGCCTCCTCCTGCAGATCGAGCAGGCGCGCGATCTGCGCTTCGCGCTGTACCGCAGAATGATATTCGAGATGGGTGTTGACCACGCGCAGCGGCCCGAACGCGGTGCGCACCGTCACCTCGAGCGCCTGCCGCCGCATGCTGCGCACCGTTCCGGCCTGCGGCCAGGGCAGAAGATGGTTGGCGACCTGCATCACCGGCAGCCGTGTAAACGTCATGTTGCCGAAACGGCGGGTGCGACCCTCGGCGTCGATCGATTCAATCGCCGGCCGGAAGATCGCGGCATAACCCGGCAGCCGCGCGGTGAGTTCGAGACTCTGATCGACGCCGCCATCGAGCTTTTCGAAACCGCAGGACACTTCCTGAAAGCAGAACACGTCGGCGTCGGCGAGCCCCCTGGCGTCGCGTACAATCCGCGCGAGATCGACCTTGCCGTCGCAGCCCTTGCCCCACTGGATATTCCACGTCACCAGCTTCATCAGCGGATGCCCGCGCGCATGAACGACTGCACGAACTGGCGCTGGAACAGCAGAAACGCGATCAGCAGCGGCGCCATGGTCATCACCGTGGCGGCGGTGATGATCGACCAGTCAACGCCGGTTTCCGGCGCGCCGAACACCGCAAGACCGACGGTGAGCGGGCGGCTCTCCACCGAATTGGTGACGATCAGCGGCCACAGGAAGTTGTTCCAGTGATAGCTCACCGACACCAGGCCGAACGCCACATAGGTTGGGCGCGCCAGCGGCACATAGACCCGCCACAGGATCTGCAGCGGCCCGGCTCCCTCGACACGCGCGGCCTCGACCAGTTCCTGCGGCACGCCCTTGAATGTCTGGCGCAAGAGAAAGATGCCGAAGGCGCTGGCGAGATACGGCAATGCGATCGCCGGAATGGTGTCGAGCAATCCAAGTTTGCCGATGACGCGATAGTTCTCGACGATCAGCACGTCCGGCATGATCATGAGCTGCAGCAGCACCAGCGCGAAAGCCACGGCGCTGCCGCGAAACTTGAAGCGCACGAAGGCATAGGCGGCGAGTGTTGATAGGATCAACTGACCGACAAGGATCAGCGTCACCAGCACCACCGTGTTGAAATAGTAGCGGCCGAACGGCGCCTGATTCCAGGCGCGCACGAAGTTCTCCAGTGTCCACGGCGCCGACAGGCTGAACGAGGTCGCATAGGCTGCCGGATGCAACGAGCTCCAGAACGCGTAAGCCAGCGGCGCAAGCCACACCAGCGCCAAGAGCCACGCCCCAATCGCTTCGAGTGGATGGGTGCGACCATTCATTGGTAATGAATCCTGCGGTCGAGATAGCCAAACTTGATCAGCGCCAGCGTGGCGAGAATGGCGATCAGCACCACCGTCAGCGTCGCCGCGTAGGCCGAATCCTGGAAGGTGAACGCGACCTCATAGATGTAATAGAGCAGCAGCGAACTGGCATTGCTCGGGCCGCCCTTGGTCATGATGACGAGGTGATCGACCAGCTTGAACGAATTGATCACAGCGTTGATGGCGACGAACAGCGTCGTCGGCATCAGCAGCGGGAACGTGATGCGGCGGAAAGTGTACCAGCGCCCTGCCCCTTCGACTGCCGCTGCTTCTTCGAGGTCCGGCGACAACTGCTGAAGCGCGGCGAGATAGAAGATCATGAAGAAACCGGCTTCCTTCCAGATCACCATCACGATCAGGCAACCCATCACGGTGCTAGGGTCACCGAGCCAGTTCCATGCCGGCAGACCCACCAGCCCGCGCAACTGATCGAGCAGGCCATAGTCCGGCGTGTAGAAGAACAGCCAGATGTTGGCGACTGCGATCATCGGTAGCACGGTCGGCGTGAAATACGCGAGCCGCAGGAAACCGCGGCCGCGCATGTTGCGGTTGACCCATAACGCCATCAACAGCGCCAGCGCGATCGAGGTCGGGATGGTGCCGAGCGCAAACCAGAAATTGTTGACCAGCACCTTCCAGAAAATCGGATCGGCGGCCATCGCGCGATAATTGTCGAGCCCGACGAACAGCTGCGAGCCGTTGCGCTTGGTAATGAACAGGCTGTGCCAGATCGTCGACAGGATCGGATAGTGCGTGAACGCCGCAAGCAGGACCGCCGCCGGCAACAGCAACAGCCAAGCGTTCACCGCGTTCCACCACGCTTGTGAACGCGGCGCGCGAGTAACCTCAGCTGGAATGGCGAGTTGATCGGTCATGCTTCAACAAAGCCGGGCGGCGACGGATCGCCGCCCGGTCTTTCTCTTTACTTGTAAGCGCGGAGCACGCGGTCGGACTGCTGCTGGGCCGAAGCCAGCGCATCCTTCGGCGTCTGCGCGCCCGTCACAGCCGACTGCACGGCGTCGTTGACGAACTTGTAGATGCGGCCGTTGTCATGCACCGACAGTTCCGGCACCGCATGCTCGAGCTGATCGCGCGCGACTGTCGCAGCCGGGAAGTCCTTGGCGTAGTCCTCCATCGCCTTGGTCTTGTAGGCCGCCGGCGACACCGCGACGTAACCGGTCTTCATGCTCCACTCAGCGGCGCGCTCCGGTGCAGTCATCCATTCGATGAACTTGACCGCGGCCTTCTGCTGTTCGGGCGAGGCGCTCTTGAAGATGTAGAAGCTGCCGCCGCCGGTCGGCGAGCCGCGACGCTCCTTGGCCGGCAGCATGGCGACGCCGAAGTTGAACTTCGCGCCGTTCTTCACTGCCGTCAGGTTGCCGGTGGTGTGCCACATCATCGCGGTCTTGCCTTCGAGGAAGTCGGTGCGCAGCGTCGCCCAGTCGATGCTGCCCTTCGGCATCACCTCGTCCTTGCGCGACAGGTTCACCCAGTAGTCGAGCGCGGCCACTGTTTTCGGCGCGGTGAGATAAACCTCGTTGCCCGCCTCGTTCATCAGCTTCTGGCCGTTCTCGATCGCCAGCGCCTGCAGCATCCAGTAGGCATAGCCGGTGGTCGGGATTTCGACACCCCAGCGGGTGACGTTGCCGCCGTCCTTCTTCACGAGCTTCTTGCCCATGGCGACCATTTCGTCCCAGGAGGCCGGGGCTTTCTCAGGATCGAGGCCGGCCTCCTTGAAGGCGTCCTTGTTCCAGTACAGCACGATGGTCGAACGCTGGAACGGAATGCTCCAGGTCTTGCCGCCGATCTGGCCGTTGGCCATGAACGCCGGATAGAAGCTCTTGAACCACGCCTTATCGGCGACGAGATCGTCCATCGGCACGATCGCGTTCTCATCCATCAGCGTGAACACGTCGGTGGACAGCAGCACCGACAGTTGCGGCGGCTGGCCGCCCTTCATCGCTGTCATCGCCTTGGTCATGGTGTCGGTGTAGTTGCCGGCGTAAACCGCCGTCACCTTGATATCCGGGTTTTCCTTCTCGAAGCGGCCGACCATGTCGTCGATGATCTTGGTCACCGGGCCGCCGACCGCGACCGGATAGTACATCGTGAGATCGACGGCCGACGCTGGCTGCGTCGCCGAAATCAGCGCGGCGAAGGCCGTGGCCAGAAGCGCTTTTCCAAATGGCAGTTTCATCTTGCTCTCCCCTTCCTGGATGGATGCTGTGCCGGTCTTCTCGTTGCTGTCAGCCGTTCGCAGCGTGTTTCATTCCGCCGGCGGACGACGTGTCGAGCCGCTGGCCGGTGTTCTGGTCGAAGTGATGTTCGTTGCCGGCGTCCCAGCCGAGGCGAATGCGATCACCGATCGCCACCTTGCTGAAGCCATCCTGACGCACCGCCACCGATTGGCCGTCGACCTCACACAGAACGATGCTGTCAGCCCCGAGATGCTCGACGGTCTTTACGTGCGCCATATGACCGTCCTGCGACACGATGCGGATATCCTCAGGCCGGATGCCGATCAGCTTGTCGCCGGACGTGATCAGGTTCATCGGCGGCGTGCCGATGAAGCGCGCTGTGAAGGCGGTCGCCGGTCGGCTGTAGAGTTGTTCGGGCGTGCCGTTCTGCTCGATCCTGCCATCGCGCATCAGCACCACGCGATCGGCCATGGTCATGGCTTCGGTCTGGTCATGAGTGACATAGACCATGGTCATGCCGAGACGCTGCTGCAGCGCGCGGATTTCGGTGCGCATCTCGTGGCGCAACTTGGCATCGAGATTGGAAAGCGGCTCGTCCATCAGGCAAATCCTGGCTTCCGCGATAATGGCGCGACCGAGCGCGACACGCTGGCGCTGACCACCGGAGAGCTGCGCCGGTTTGCGTTCGAGCAGATGCGACAGACCGACGATGTCGGCGACCTTCTTCAGGCGGGCATCGCGCTCGCCCCGCGACACGCGGCGCACGCGCAGACCGAACACGATGTTCTCGGCGACGCTGAGGTGCGGAAACAGCGCGTAGGACTGAAACACCATCGCGATCTTGCGTTGCGCCGGCGATAGATGGGTCACGTCGGCGCCGCCGATGGTGATGCGGCCGTCGTCGGGCTGCTCAAGGCCTGCGATCAGGCGTAAGGTCGTCGACTTGCCACAGCCGGAGGGACCGAGCAGCACCAGCAGCGAACCTTCGTCAGCGGTCAGGCTGACGTCATCCACCGCGCGCGCCGCGCCCCAGCTTTTGGTCACATGATCGAGCGTGATCGCGGACATGGCCTACCCGCTCCGCCTGGTCGCCGGAAACAAAGCCCCGCGCCGGCCGCGCGGTGTCACAAATGTTCTGCGCAATACGGGCATCATGACTGTGAAACCTGCGGCGCGCCAAAGCGAATCCGTCGCAGACCCGGAGGCCTGACATCCGACAGCCCTGCGCGATCCATGGAGCGGGTGGCGCCTGCACATACGCCCGGCGATTCCGGCTTCGGCCCCAACACCATCTCCTCCCATTTTCTTTTCATATGAACATATCCTCGGCGCGAATGAAATATAAATTGCGATTTTGACGTTCAGATGATAGCGGAGTTCCACAGACAGGACGGCCGATGCTCAAGATCGCTGACGAACGACAGGTCCGGATTCTGGAAATGGTGCGCGAGAAGGGGTTCGTCTCGATCGAGCACCTCGCCGCTCATTTCGAGGTGACCACCCAGACCATTCGCCGCGTCGTCAATCGGCTGTGCGATCAGGGTCTGCTCCGGCGCATCCATGGCGGCGTCAGCCTGCCAGTCCCCGACCAGAACCTCGCCTATCAAAGCCGTCAGGGCCTCAACCTCGACGCCAAGCGGCGCATCGCCCGCGCGGTGTTCGACTTCATCCCCGACGGGATGTCGCTGATGATCGGTCTGGGCACCACGCCGGAATATGTCGCCCGCGCCCTGACCGGACACCGCGACCTGCGCATCATCACCAACAGCCTGAGTGTCGCCGCGGCCTTCGCGCCCAATCCCGATGTCGAGATCACCTTCGCCGGCGGCACGCTGCGCGCACGCGATCGCGACATCATCGGCGATGCGGCGGTGCGCTTCTTTTCGCAATACAAGGCCGACTTCGGCATCTTCGGCGTCGGCGGCATCGACGAGGACGGCTCCCTGCTCGATTTCTACTCAGGCGAAGTCGAAGCGCGGCAGGCGATCGCCGCCAACAGCCGCGCATCGCTTCTGGTGGCCGACGTCAGCAAGTTCGGTCGCAATGCGACCGTGCGCGGCGGCCATATCAGCGATCCGCATCACTTCTTCACCGACAAGCCGATCCCGCCTGCGTTTCGCGGCATGATCGAGCAAAACGGCAACGAAGTGCACGTGGCGATCGAGACCAGCGAACGCGCAGCGTAGCTGCCGACTGTTCCCCGCCCGCCTTTCGAACAGACGGAACATTTCAGATGATCGGTCTCACCGTGAACCATCGCGCACGCGATGCGTTGAACCTCCAGTTAACCAAGGAGGATCACCGATGGCGAATACGCTGCAGATCAAGGAACATATGGACGTGATGGCATCGGACGGTCAGAAGGTCGGCAAGGTCGATCACTTCGATGGAACCGACAAGATCAAACTGACCAAGAACGATGCGCCGGACGGCAAACACCATATGATTCCGGTGTCATGGGTCGATCACGTCGATACCCATGTTCATCTCAAGAAAGCCGCGAAAGAAGTCCAGTCGCAATGGAGCGACGCTGCCTGATCGTTTCGAGTTGAATTAAAAGCGAAAGGCCGCCCTTGGGTGGCCTTTCGCTCTTTCGTCTGCCGACGGCTCACGCCGTCGCCTTGACCGGCTTCACGGGATGGATCGAGCGGAAGCTGATGGCGATACGGTTCCAGGCGTTGATGGTGGCCACCAGCATCGTCAGCTTGACGATTTCCTCTTCCGAGAAGCTCGCGCGCAACTGCTCGTAAACATCATCCGGGGCGTGGGTCTGCGAGATCAGCGTGACGGCCTCGGTCCATGCCAGCGCGGCACGCTCGCGATCGCTGTAGAGCGGCGACTCGCGCCAGGCATCGAGCAGGTAAATGCGCTGTTCGGTCTCGCCGTGCGCACGCGCATCAGCCGTATGCATGTGAATGCAGTAGGCGCAGCCATTGATCTGCGAGGCGCGAATCTTGACGAGTTCGATCAGGGACCTCTCCAGGCCGCTCGCCTGGACGCTTTCTTCCAGCGCGAACATGGGCTTCGTGGCATCGGGAGCAACTTTGTAGGGATTGAGACGCGGCTGCATGACTTTCTCCTTTTCAATCGAGGTTGGAACGAGGTGGATCAGTGGGCTCCGCCACCCGCGAGGTGATCGGACTTCTTCAGCAAGAGAGTTGCAGCGAGCGCGACGATCAAAGCAACGCCGAGAACGAAAAAGGTATCGCTGAACGCCATGATATTGGCCTGCTGCCTTACCCGCAATGCAATTGCCATCACTGCCTTGTGCGCCGCCGTCGCATGATCGGCAACGCCGTGGCTGAGGAAATACGCGGTGAGATGGTCAATGCGGTCGCGTGTCGCCTGTTCGAACAGCGAGACGGACTGAACCATGACGTTGGAGTGATATTGCTCGCGCTTGGTCAGAAACGTCTGCAGTGCTGCGATACCGATGGCGCCACCGAGATTGCGCATCATGTTGAACAGCGCGGACGCCGATCCGGCATTCTCCTGCTCGATGCCGGAGGTCGCGATCGCCGACAGCGGCGTGAACACCATGGCCTGGCCGACCGCACGGACGATGTTCGGCCAGAACAACTGGTCGCTGGCATAATTCACCGTCATATGCACGTTCATGAAGTTGCTGGCGGCGAACAGCGCGAAGCCGATGGCGATCACCATGCGGACATCGAACCGCTTCATCAGTTGCGGCACCAGCGGGATCAACACGAGTTGCGGCAGGCCGGTCCAGGCCAGCACCATGCCAATCTGCTCGGAATTGTAGCCCTGAACCCGCGCCAGATAGACCGGCAGGATAAACACTGATCCATAGAGCGCGATGCCGAGCAGGAAATTGGCGAGGATGCCGAAGCCGAAATTGCGCCGCGCCAACAGCCGCAGATTGAGCAACGGCTTCTCGCTGCGCAGTTCGATCCATACGAACAGTGTCAGCGAGATCGCGGCGATCACCGACAGCCGCACGATGAAATCCGAGCCGAACCAGTCGTCCTTGTTGCCTTCCTCGAGCACGGTCTGCAGCGCAGCGAGACCGATGGCCATGGTGGCAATGCCGGCCCAGTCGCCCTGACGCAGCAGCGACAGGTTCATCGGTGCGCGATCGAGCGAGAACCACAGCATCGCGATCATCACCGCGCCGGGCACGAGATTGACATAGAAGATGAATTCCCAGCCCCAGTTCTCGGTCAGGTAGCCGCCGATGGTCGGACCTATGGCCGGCGCGAAGGTCGCCGACAGCGCGAACAGCGCAAGCCCGACCGGCTGCTTCGCCTTGGGCAACAGCGTGATGATGATGGTGAAGGCCATCGGGATCAGCACGCCGCCGGTGAAGCCCTGGATCGCGCGCAGCACGATCATCTGCCCGAGGTTCTGGGCGAACGCGCAGGCGATCGAGAAAGCGAGGAACAAGGCGGCGTTGGTCAGCAGATAAATCCGCACCGAAAAGACGCGGGCGAGCCACGCCGTGAGCGGAATGACCACGATCTCCGCGATCAGATAAGAGGTGGATATCCAGCCGCCGTCGTCGATGCCGGCGCCGATCGCGCCCTGAATGTCCGCCAGCGAAGCGTTGACGATCTGGATATTGAGCACCGCCATGAACGCGCCGAGCGTCGAGCCGACGACGGCAATCCACATTTTCGCCGGGCTGTGTGTGGCGGACTGGGGGGTGGCGCTGCGGTCGCTGGGAACGAATGCTGGGGCCGAAATCGCCTGGGCTGACATGGCATGAACTCCCCGCTGGGTGCGCAGCCACCATGCTCCACACCGGTCATCGTGATAATCGAGGAAAATTGGGAAGGATTATCCGGCAGGGCTTGAAGATAGCCCTGCTTTGGGAGCCTTTGCCTCCCCCGCCGGATGATCCGCTACGTCGTGCGCCGCCGGCGTACCCTGCTGTGCAGCGATCACCGCCGCCTTGGTATCGACGGTCGGCTCGACCGACATGCCAGCGCGCAGCAGACCGTTCAGAGCGGAGTCGTCGAGGGTGATCTTCACCGGGATGCGCTGGACGATTTTGGTGAAGTTGCCGGTGGCGTTGTCCGGCGGCAGCAATGCGAATTCCAACCCACTCGCCGGCGATACGCTGTCGACGTGCCCCGTCAGCGTCACGTCCGGAAAGCCATCGACACGCACCTTCACCGGCTGGCCATCGCGCATATAGGTGAGCTGGGTTTCCTTGAAATTGGCGACGATGTAGGTCGCGTGCAGCGGCACCACCGCCATCAGTTGGGTGCCGGCGTTGACGAACTGGCCGACTCGCAGCGAACGCGCCCCGACCGTGCCGTCCACCGGCGCCTTGATCGTCGCGTACGACAGGTTGAGCTCGGCCTGCGTCGCGAGCGCCTGACTGCGCGCAAGCTGCGCCTCGGCCTTCTCCTTCTCGGTGGCCAGCACGGCGATCTTCTTTTGCGCGGCAATCAGCCCGGCCTGATCGCGCTGCGCCTGCGCCGCGGCCTGCCCCCGGATCGATTCCGTCTGTTGCGCGCGCTGGATCGTCCCCGAACCGGTCTTCATCAGGTCGCGATAGCGAATAGCGTCAGCATCGGCGAATGCCAGCGAGGCTTGCGAGGATTGCAGCGCAGCCTTGGCCTGCTCGATCATTGACTGCTGCAAATTGATCTGCGCGGTCAGATTGTCGATCGCAGCCGTCGCGGCGCTGACGTCGGCGTGCGCCTGCGCCAGCGCGGCACGATAATCGCGGTCGTCGATGCGGGCGAGCACCTGCCCGGCAGTGACATGCTGGTTGTCACGAACAAGAACGTCGGAGATATAACCCGGCACCTTGGGCGCGATGATGGTGTAGTCCGCCTTGACGTAGGCATCGTCGGTGGTTTCGAGGAAGCGGCCCGTGGTCCAGTAGTGATGGCCGTAGCCGACCAGCGCAGTGGTCCCGGCAAGAAGCGCCAGCGCGAGAACGCTCTTCTTGATTGTGGTGCGGCTCGGCAGCGACACCCGGCGGCGCGATGTCTGCTGCGAAGCATCGTGATCGACAAAGACGACATCCTGTTCGAAGCTCGTCTGGCGCGGCATCTCGCTCATGGCATCCTCCCGTCAGTGGTGCCGGACAGGCCGGCGCGTTCGGTGCCGGGAAGATGCGACCTTTCGACCGTCGTGATAATCGCGTAAAATATCGAAGGATCATCAAGCCACAGCGGATAATCCGGGGTCGCCATGGACCGGCTCACAAGCCTGACGGTATTCGGTCAAGTCGTTGAAAGCGGTGGATTTTCCGCCGCGGCGCGACGAATGAACATGTCCGTCACCATGGTCAGCAACCATGTCCAGGCGCTCGAAGACCGGCTGGGCGTGCGGCTGCTCAACCGCACCACCCGCAAGGTCAGTCTCACCGAAATCGGCAAGGCCTATTACGAGCGCTCGAAGCACATCCTCGGCGAACTCGACGAGGCCGACCGGATCGCCGATGCGCTGAACTCGACGCCGCGCGGATCGCTCAAGGTCTACACCAGCATTCACACCGTCCGGTTCATCGCGCCAATCATCAACCAGTATCTCGAGCGCTATCCGGACGTCGCCATCGACCTCACGGTCGGCGAAGGCATCATCGACCTGGTCGAACATCGCATCGATCTGGCCATCGTCACGCTGCTGCCGCCGGATTCAAGTCTGGTGGCGAGACGCCTCACGCCATGGCGCCACATCGTATGCTGCGCGCCGTCCTATCTCGGCAACCACCCGACGCCGCAGGCGCCGGCCGATCTCTCCGACCACAACTGCCTGCAGTATGCGTTCTATCCTTACGGCAACGAATGGCGCTTCGAGGCGCCGAAGGGCAAGACGCTGTCGGTGCGCATCAGCGGCAACACCATGACCAACAGCGGCGAACTGTTGCGTCAACTGACATTGTCAGGTCAGGGAATCTTTCTCGCGCCCAGCTTCATTGTCGCCGATGACATCAAGACTGGCCGCCTCGTCCGCTTGCTGCGCGGCTATTCTCCGGTCGAATTCGCGATCAACGCCGCGTATCCGCATCGCCATCATCTGTCGAGCAAGGTGCGCAGCTTCATCGACATGCTGGCGGAGGGTTTTGCCGAGCATCGCAAATGGATGAACCCTCACGACCTCACGGAATTACCCGACGCAGACGAAGACTCATAGAAAAGCCGCCTATAGGCGGCTTTTCTGCATATCGTTTCGGTTAGATCCGTCCCATCAGGACAAGGATCAGCAGAATGATGATGAGCAGGCTCAGTCCGCCGCCGCCATAGTAGCCGGTGCCGTAGAACGGGCCGCCACCAAGGCCGCTGAAGCCGCCGAGCAGCGCAATAATCAGGATGATCAGAATAATCGTGCCGATGGACATATGAACACCTCGGTCATGAATTCGCTTTCCCGGTGCTAACGGCGCGATCACAACTTTGTTCCATGTCCGTCGATGCGTTCGCTCAACGAACGAGCGCTCAACGATGACTCGATGCAGTGTCAGATGTAGTTCGGCTTGCGCTTTTCGAGGAACGCGCGAACGCCTTCCTTGAAATTCTCGTCGCGCGACGTCAGCACCTGATTGCGATCCTCCATCGTGATTACCGCCTCCAGGCTGCCGGCATCGACTGCATGGTTGAGCGCTTCCTTGGTGAGGCGCAAACCAAGCGGCGTCGCGTGCAGCATGTCCTCCACCAATGCGCGGCCTTCCGCTTCCAGTTCGGTGCGCGGCACCACTCGACTGACCAGCCCGAGTTCGCGGGCGCGCTCCGCATCGATGAACCGCCCCGTCAGCATGTATTCGGCCGCGACCGACGAGCCGACCATGCGCGGCAAGAAGTATGAGACGCCAATATCGCAGGCGCTGAGCCCGATGCGGATGAAGGCCGCATTCATCCGCGTGTCCGGGGTCGCGATCCGCACGTCAGATGCCAGCGCCATCGCGAACCCGCCGCCGCTCGCTGCTCCATTGACCAGCGCGACGATCGGCTGCGGGCAACGGCGCATCGCAATGACGATCTCGGCGATCTTGCGTTGCTCGTCGAGACTGGTCTCGACCGACCGCGCTGCATTTGATCCGTCGCGCTCCTTGAGGTCGAGGCCGGCGCAGAACGCTTTGCCGGCACCGGTGAGAACCACCACCCGCACATCCCGCCGCCAGTACAGGTCGGTGAACAGATGACGCACCTCGTCAACCAACTGGCGATTCATCGCATTCAGGGAATCCGGGCGGTTGAGCGTCACCCACAGGGCAGCGCCTTCGTGACGGATGGCGAGCGTCTGATAGTCCATGTCGATCCCCTTCGCGTAGCGTATCCGTGACGCCATTGTTGACGATCGTACCGGACCTTGACCAGCCGATTTCGCAGGCCCGCCGATTGCGCAGAGTGGCCGCGCAAATTTGCCGCTCGCTCACGTCTGGCCCGGCCGCTGTCATCTGCTATGTATGGTTTGGCTGCGGCCCTCGATCCATTCATGAAAGCCCCGCACTTTTGGAAGTGACCTGCCGGTGTCGACCCAGACCGCGGACCTGACAATCACCCGCCAGCGCGAAACCGCGCTGCTGTCGCTGGTATCGGCAGCCCATTTCATCAGCCATGTTCACATCATGGTGCTGCCGGCGCTGATCCCGCTGCTGCCGAGCTATTTCGGCGTCAGCTTTCTCACCATCGGCGCGGCGCTCACCGTGTTCAATCTGGTGTCGCTGTTCGTCCAGACGCCGATGGGGTTCATCACCGACCGCTTCGGCGCATGGCGAATGCTGATGCTTGCGCTGGTGCTCGGCGGCGCCAGCTTCGCTCTCCTCGCCGCAACTTCGAACTATAACTGGCTTCTGGTCGCGATGGTTGCCGCCGGCATCGCCAACGGCGCTTACCATCCTGCCGACTACGCGCTGCTGTCGTCGTCTATCGACGGCACGAGGCTCGGCAAGGCATTCTCGATCCATACCTTCGCTGGCTTTCTCGGCACCGCCATCACGCCCGCGATCCTGCTCGGCACCGCCAGCCTGTTTGGCGTGGGGCCGGCGTTCGCGCTCGCCGGCATTGCGAGCCTCGCGGTGGCCGCCGTCATTCTCGCCTCGCGCACCACACGCCATGAGACTCATCGGAAAATCCATGCGGCGACGGCCACGTCGGACGGGAGCGGAAAAGTCATTAGCCCTGCCATCCTGCTGCTGACCCTGCTGTTCGTGCTTCTCAATCTCAGTGCCAGCGGCATCCAGGCTTTCTCCGTGACAGCGCTGACCCGCGGCTACGGCATCGACCTGTCATTCGCGAACGCTGCGCTGACCGGATTTCTCCTTGCCAGCGCATTCGGCGTGCTGGCGGGCGGCCTCCTCGCAGATCGCACGCATCACCATGGCGCGCTGGCGACGGGCGCGATGCTAGCCGCGGCCGCGCTGACTGCCGTTCTCGCCTGGACGATGCCGGGCAACATCATGCTGATGGGAGCGATGATCGCTATCGGCTTCCTGTCCGGCATCATCACGCCGTCGCGGGACCTCTTGGTGCGCGCCGCCTCGCCACGCGGTGCCGAAGGCCGGGTGTTCGGAATCGTCTCGACCGGGTTCAATATCGGTGGCGCGATCTCGCCGCTGATCTTCGGCTGGCTGATCGACCACGGCCAGAACCAGGGCATCTTTGCCTTTACGGCCCTGTTCATGCTGCTGACCGGCGTCGTGACCATTCTTCCGGTGTTCGGCCGGAAGTAGCGTCTCACTCGAAGCCGAGATACGCCGCCTTGACCTTGGGGTCCGACAACAGGGCCGCGCCTTCGCCGCTGCCGGCGATCCGTCCGGTTTCGAGGATGTAGCCACGATCGGCGATTTCCAGCGCGGCGCTTGCGTTCTGCTCGACCAGAAGCACCGTGATGCCCTCGGATTTCAATGAGACGATCGCCGCCAGAATCTGATCGACCAGAATCGGCGACAGGCCCAGCGAAGGCTCGTCGAGCAGCAGCAGCTTTGGTTTTCCCATCAACGCGCGGCCGATCGCCAGCATCTGCTGCTGGCCGCCGGACAATCCGCCGGCGGCAAGATGGCGCTTCTCGCCGAGGATCGGAAACATCGTGAAAATCCGGTCGCGGTCCGCGGCGATCTGCGCGTCGCTGCGCACGTAAGCGCCAAGCCGCAGATTGTCCTCGACACTGAGCGGGCCGAACACCTGCCGCCCTTCCGGCGACTGGGTCATGCCGCGCTGGACCCGGCGATGCGGCGCGAGCCGCTCGATACGCTCACCGAGAAAACGGACCTCACCTCTGGTGATCGGCTGAACGCCGGACAGCGCGCGCAGCAGCGTGGTCTTGCCGGCGCCGTTCGAGCCGATCAGTGCGACGATCTCGCCCGCTTGCACCTCGAGGCTCACGCCCTTGAGCACTTCGATGCGGCCATAGGCGCTATGGAGACCCGAGACCTCAAGCACGCCTCGCCTCCTTCGCCCCGTGCTTGCCGAGATAGGCTTCGAGCACCTTCGGATTGCTGCGCACCTCGAGCGGCGTGCCTTCGACCAACGGCCGGCCGCGTTCGAGAACCAGAATGCGATCGGAAATCTTCATCACCAGTTTCATGTCGTGTTCGACCAGAACCACCGCGATGCCCTGCCCGGCGACGCGATGAATAAGATGATCGATCTCCTCGGTCTCGACCGCGTTGCAGCCCGCCGCAGGCTCGTCGAGTAGCAGCACGCGCGGCTCCGCGGCGAGTGCCCGCGCGATTTCGAGCCGCTTGCAGGCGCCATAAGGCAGCGAGCCTGCGAGTTGATCGGCATGCGCGCGCAAGCCGACCTGGTCGAGCAACTCCAATGCAGCTTCGCGCGTCGCGCCGTTCTGGCGCGTCACCGATGGCAGCCGGAACATGTCCGCAAACAGATTGCAGCGCTCGCGCAGATGCCGCCCGACCATGACGTTCTCCGCGACAGTCATGCGCTGAAAGATTTGCAGGTTCTGGAAGGTCCGCGACAGCCCGCGCGCCGCGAGGCGATCCGGCGCAAGACCGGTGACATTCTCGCCCGAGAGCTCGACCCGTCCCTGATCGGACACATAGACGCCGGAGACGACATTAAAGAGCGTCGTCTTGCCCGCGCCGTTGGGGCCGATGATCGACAGGATCTGACCCGGCGCGACAGTGAAACTGACGCGGTCGATGGCTTTCACGCCGCCGAACGAGATGCCGATATCGGTCGCGGTCAGGATGCTCATGCCCGCGCCCTCGCCACCAGTCGCGACACCGTCGGCACGATACCGTCGCGCATGAAGATCATCGCCACGATGATCACGAGACCGAGCATCAGGTTTTCGTATTCCTGAAACACGGTCAGCGCCTGCGGCAGCGTCACCAGCACGGCTGCGCCGACGATCGCGCCGGCGACAGAGCCGAGGCCGCCGAGCACCACCATGGTCACCAGTTCGACGGAATGAATGAAACCGGCCTGATCGGGATTGGCGAAACCGTTCATCAGCGCCAGCATCGAACCAGCGAGCGAGGCATAGACCGCCGCGATCACGAACGCCTGCAGCTTGAAGCGCGCGACATCGATGCCCGCAACCCGCGCCGCAACCTCGCTGTCATGCAGCGCGCGAAAGGCGCGGCCGGTCGGCGTCTCGTTGAGATTGAGCGCAAGCCAGGTCCCGATCAGAAGGCAGCCACCCGAAATCCAGTACCACACCGTCGATCCGCTGGCGCGCCAGCCGAACAGCGTCAGCTTCGCCACCGACATGCCATCCGGCCCGCCGGTCCAGTGACTTTCAGTGGTGATGACCAGCGCCACCAGTACACCGAGACCGAGTGTAGCGATGGCGAGATAGTGCCCTTTCAACCTGAGAATGGGCCGGCCGACCAGATAGGCCAGCACCGCCGAGAGCACAGCACCTACGATGATCGACAACCCTGGTGCGATGCCAAGATGCGCCGGCCCGATGGCGGCGGCATACGAGCCGATGCCGAAGAAGCCGGCGTGGCCAAGACTGACCTGCCCGGCATTGCCCATCAGGATGTTGAGGCCGATCGCCGCGAACGCCGACACCCAGACCAGCGAGGCAACGCGGAAATAATAGTTCGACGGCAGCAGCAGCGGCAGCACTGCGATGACGACTGCGAGAACCAGCAGCGTGACGTAACGATGGCCGAGCGCGCGCATTGCCTACACCCGCTCCACGATGCGGCGACCGAACAGGCCTTGCGGCATCACCACCAGCACCACCAGGATCACGATGAACGCCAACGCATCCTTGTAGGTCGAACTGATATATCCGGCGCCGAAGGATTCGAGCAGGCCGAGCAGCAGACCGCCCGCCACCGCGCCGAGCGGGTTGCCCATGCCGCCGAGCATCGCGGCGGCAAAGCCCTTGAGCGCCAGCAGCGTGCCGACATCGTAATTCGTCAGCGTGATCGGCGTGATCAGGATGCCGGCGATGGCGCCGATCGCCGCCGAGCCACCGAACGCCAGCGCCACCACGGTCGCGGTGTTGATGCCGACCAGCTTGGCCGCCAGCCGGTTCGCCGCCGTCGCCAGCACCGCCTTGCCGAGTACGGTCTTTTCCAGAAAGACATAGAGCAGGGCAACAATCACCGCCGCGCCGCCGATCACCCAGAAACTTTGCGGCTGCACCGCGGCGCCGAGAATATTGACCGGCGTATCGCCGGAGAACGACGGCAGCTTGTGGAACTGCTTGTCGAACACAATGGCGGCAATGCCGCGCAGCAGGATCGACGCGCCGATGGTGATGATGATCAGCGTCACCGCTGATGCACCGCGCGCCGGTTCGATCGCAAGCCAGTACAGTAACAGGCCGACCGCGACCGACACGGCAACGGCAATGATTGCGGCGATCGGCAACGGCACCCCGGCTGCGGTGACGAACACCGTGACCATGCCACCGAGCATCACGAACTCGCCCTGGGCGAAGTTCACCACGTCGGAGGCATTGTAGATCAGCGTGAAGCCAAGCGCGACCAGCGCATAGACCGCGCCCACCGTCAGCCCGGAGGCCAGAAACTGAAAGAATTCGGCCATATGCCCTCGACGGCCGCCGCCTCGGACGGAAGCAGCGTCAATTCATCCGATCATGAAGAGTTCACTGAAGATACACAACGGCGCCCGCGACGATATCGCGAGCGCCGTGGTAGTTTAAGCGTCAGCTACCGGCCGGAACCAGGGTCCAGTCGCCGTCCTTGATCTCGAGCATGCGGAATGCCGAGAGATCGAGACCGAGGTGATCGGTCGGCGACATGTTGACGATGCCGCCGGTGCCGATGAAACCCTTGGTCTTTTCGATCTCGTCGCGGATCTTGGCGGGATCGGTCGAGTTGGCGCGCTTGACTGCCTCGACGAAAATCATGAGACCATCATAGGAGTGCCCGCCGAAGGTCGAGACCGGCTGCTTGGCTGTATCTTCGTAGGTCTTCTTGTAGTCGACGACGACCTTCTTCTGCGGATCGCTGTCCGGCAGCTTCTCGGCAACCAGCAACGCTGCCGCCGGCAACCGGACGCCGTCCGCCGCCTTGCCCGCGAGATCGATGAAGCTCTTCGACGCCACGCCATGGCTCTGGTAGAGCGGCGTCGCGCTCATGCCGAGCTGGGCGTAGTTACGGGTGACGATCGCCGGGCCCTGCCCGAAGTCGGCGTTGACCACCGCCTGCACGCCGGCGGTGTTCTTGATCTTGGTGAGCTGCGCGGTCATGTCGCTGTCGCGCGGGCCGTAAGTCTCATCGGCGAGAATCTCGATGCCGTAGTTCGGCGCGACCTTCACGCACTGCGCCTTCATCGACGCACCGAAGCCGCCGGTGCCGGAGATCAGGCCGATCTTGGTCAGCTTGCGCGCTTTCAGATTTTCGAAAATCTTCTCACACGCCATCTTGTCGGTATGCGGAGTCTTGAAAACGTACTTGCGCACCGGATCGATCACTTCGATCGCGCCGGCGAACGAAATGAACGGAATCTTCGCTTCCTCGAACACCGGGATCATCGCCATCGACGTGCCGGTGGTGGAGCCGCCGACCATCGCCACGACCTTGTCGTCATCGACGAGGCGGGTCGCGAAGGTGCGGGCCTTGTTGGCGTCGCCGCCGTCATCATAGATGATGAGTTCGATCTTCTTGCCGTTGATCCCGCCTGCGGCGTTGATCTTGTCGACATACATCCGCATCGTCTTGTCCTCGGGCGCGCCGAGGAACGATGCGGGGCCGGTCACCGAAAGAACCGAGCCGACCTTGATGGTCTGTTGAGCTAATGCGGGAGTCAGCGACAGCGCGACTGCGCCCGCTGCGGCAAGAAATGTCGTCGTCGAGAATAACTTCATTGTTTCCTCCTGGTTCGGCGCCCGTTTTTTGAAAGAGCTTGCCCGGCAAATCTTGTTCGTCACATGGGACCTTCGTCCCATTGCGCGCGATCTGCTTCTGTCTGCTTCAATATAATTGACCGAACGGTTGGTCAATAGTATTGTGACGCGGCATAACGGCCGTCACCCAACAAACAGGCCGATGCGGGAGGATATGAGTGAGACATCCGGTTTTCACCGAAATCGATCGCGTGTGCCTCTACCCCGTGTTGAGGGGGCAGTGATGGACGCGACACGCCCAGCCAGCAGCCTTGAGGCCCACGCCCTTGCACAAGCCTGCGCCGATAAAATGTGGGCGGACGATCGCGCGAGCCAGGCGCTTGGCATGAAAATCGTCCACATTGCGCCAGGCGAAGCCATGATCTCGATGCCGATCCGCCGCGACATGACCAACGGCCACGGCATCTGCCATGGCGGCTTCATGTTCACGCTGGCGGATTCAACCTTCGCTTTCGCCTGCAACACCTACAACCAGCGCACGGTCGCCCACCAATGCGCGGTGACCTTCATCCGCGCGGTGAAGGAAGGCGACACCCTCACCGCCCATGCCGTCGAGCGCTCGCGAACCGGACGCAGCGGCATCTACGACGTCACCGTGCGCGACGGCCGCAACGTGGTGGTCGCTGAATTCCGCGGGCATTCACGGACGATTGCCGGCGAATTGCTCGCGCCCGCGACTGACGAACACTGATTGAGCCGAACGGAGGCCGCCTTGCTTCAGATACCCCTGCGCAAACTTTCGCAACTCAAGCCGCAGCCGGCCGACCTCGACCGCTACGAGACCGCATCCCGCGACGAACTGCGCGCGTGGCAAAGCGAACGCCTTGCCTGGACGCTGCGCCACGCCTTCGAGAAAGTCCCGCACTACGCCGCGAAATTCAAAGCCGCCGGCGTTCACCCCGACGACTTCAAGACGATCGACGATCTCGCCAAGTTTCCGTTCACCACCAAGGCCGACCTGCGCGAGAATTATCCTTTCGGCATGTTCGCGGTGCCGGAATCGCAGATCGCGCGCATCCATGCCTCGTCGGGCACTACCGGCAAGCCCACCGTGGTCGGCTATACCAAGGGCGATCTCGATATCTGGAGCGATGTCGTCGCGCGCTCGATCCGCGCCGCCGGCGCGCGGCCGGGCATGAAGGTGCATGTCGCCTATGGCTATGGCCTGTTCACCGGCGGCCTCGGCGCACACTACGGCGCCGAGCGGCTGGGCTGCACGGTGATCCCGGTATCCGGCGGCATGACCGAACGGCAGGTGCAGCTCATAAACGATTTCAAGCCCGACATCATCATGGTGACGCCGTCCTACATGCTGGCGATCCTCGATGAATTCCGCAAACAGGGCCTCGATCCGCGCAAATCGTCGCTGCGCGTCGGCATTTTCGGCGCCGAACCGTGGACCAACGCGATGCGCGAGGAGATCGAGGAAGCGTTCGATCTTCATGCCGTGGATATTTACGGCTTGTCGGAAGTGATCGGCCCCGGCGTCGCCAGCGAATGCGTCGAGACCAAGGACGGCCTGCACATCTGGGAAGATCACTTCTATCCCGAGGTCATCGATCCCGCGACCGGCAAGGTGCTGCCGGACGGTGAGCAAGGCGAACTGGTGTTCACTTCGCTGACCAAGGAAGCGATGCCGATCATCCGCTATCGCACCCGCGATCTCACCCGGCTGTTGCCCGGCACCGCGCGCACGCTGCGACGGATGGAAAAGGTCACCGGCCGCTCCGACGACATGATGATCGTGCGCGGCGTCAACGTGTTCCCGACCCAGATCGAGGAAAAGCTGCTCACCATCCCTGCCCTCTCGGTGCACTACCAGATCGTGCTGACCCGCGATGGCCGCATGGACAATATGGAGGTTCAGGTCGAAGCCCGTCCCGACGCCGCCGCATCCGAAGTTCGCAAGGCCGCCGCCGACCGGCTGTCACAGGCGATCAAGGACACCATCGGCATCACCGCGCGGGTCAACGTGCTCGATCCCGAGAGCATCGAACGCTCGCTCGGCAAGGCCAGGCGCATCGTCGATCGCCGGCCGAAAGCATAAGGACGAAAAGACACCACATGGCACGCACTCGCGCCAGCGACTATGACGACAAGCGGCGGGCGATCCTCAATCGCTCGGCGGAGCTTTTTTCCGAACACGGCTATGACCGCGCCTCGATGAACAAGATCGCGGAGGCCTGCCGCGTGTCGAAGGCAAACCTCTATCACTACTACAAGGACAAGGAAGCGCTGCTGTTCGACGTCATTCGTTTCCACCTCGAGGAACTGCTCGAAGTGGTCGAGGCTGCCGACAAACCCGATCTGCCGCCCCAGCAACGCCTGCGCGACCTCGCCGGTGCACTGCTCGAAGCCTATCGCGATGCGGATTCACAGCACAACGTCCAGATCAACAGCATGCGCTTCCTGCCCGCCGAGCGTCAGGCCGAGTTGAGAGGCATGGAGCGCGAGCTGGTGGCGACGTTCTCCGATGCGGTTGTCGGCGTCGCGCCTCAACTCAAGGGCACGAAGATGCTCAAGCCCGTCACCATGTCGCTGTTCGGCATGATCAACTGGCACTACCTCTGGTTCAAGCCGAATGGACCCGTGACCCGCGCCGACTACGCCGATCTCGTCACCCGGCTGATCATCGACGGCACCCGCAACATACCCGGACAGACATCGGCCCCGCGGAAGCGCGCCACGGCGACGGGATAGACCGGCCGCGACGCACGCCGCCAACAACAGGAACAGCGCCATGAAGCTCGCAAGTTTCGTTCGCGGACAATGGATGGAGACAGGGCCGGACGCTGTGGAGATTCGCAGCGCCGTGACCGGCGACGTGGTGGCGCAGGCCGTCAGCGGCGGCCTCGACATGAGGGAGGTGCTGGCTTACGCGCGCAATACCGGCGGTCCCGCTTTGCGCCGCCTCACCTTCCATCAGCGCGCCGATCTTCTGAAAAAACTCGCGCAATACCTGACCGAGCGGAAGGAGCAGCTCTACAAGCTGTCGTTCCAGACCGGCGCGACCCGCACCGACAGCATGATCGATGTCGATGGCGGCATCGGCACATTGTTCGTCTATGCCGGCAAGGGCCGCCGCGAATTGCCGAACTCCACCTTCCTGATCGACGGCGCGCCCGAGCAGCTTGGCAAGGCCGGCACCTTCGCCGGCCAGCACATCGTGACCTCACTGCACGGCGTTGCCGTTCACATCAACGCCTTCAACTTCCCGTGCTGGGGCCTGCTGGAGAAAATGGCCCCCGCCCTGCTCGCGGGCATGCCGGTCGTCACCAAGCCGGCGACGATCACATCCTATGTCGCGCATGCGCTGGCGCAGATGATCTCCGAGTCGAAAATCCTGCCCGGCGGCGCGTTCCAGTTCGTCGTCGGCCCGACCGGCGATCTGTTCGATCACCTCACCTGTCAGGATGTGGTGTCGTTCACCGGCTCGGCCTCGACCTCGGAGATGCTGCAGCGCCATCCGGTGATCGCGCGCGAGGCGGTGCGCTTCGTCGCTGAACGGGATTCACTCAATGCCGCGATCCTTGCGCCCGATGCTACGCCAGGCACGCCGGAATTCGACCTGTTCGTCAAGGAAGTAGCGAAGGAGATGACGGTCAAGACCGGGCAGAAATGCACGGCGATCCGTCGCGCCATGGCGCCATCGGCCCATGTGCAGGCGGTGATCGACGCGCTGCGCGAGCGGCTCGGCAAGGTCGTCATTGGCAACCCCGAGCTTGAGAACGTCCGCATGGGGCCCGTGGTCGGCCTCGACCAGCGCCGCGATGTGCTCGCTCATGTCGCCAAACTGCGCAGCGAAGCTGAAGTTGTTGCCGGCGACCCCGACAATTTCTCGGTCGAAGGTGCCGACGTGGCGCGTGGAGCATTCATCCCTCCGATGCTCCTTCACTGCGGCGATCCGGCCCGCGCTACGCAGGTGCATAGCATCGAGGCGTTCGGCCCGGTCTCAACCGTGATGGGTTATGACACCCTCGACGACGCCATCGCGCTGACCAATCGCGGGGGCGGCAGTCTCGTCGCATCGGTCTATACCTACGATCCGCGCACCGCCGCCGACCTCACCTTCGGCATCGGCCCATTCCATGGCCGCCTCGTCCTGATCGACCGCGATTGCGCCAAGGAGCAGACCGGCCACGGCTCGCCGATGCCGCAAATGGTTCATGGCGGGCCCGGCCGCGCCGGCGGCGGCGAGGAACTCGGCGGCATCCGCAGCCTGCATCATTATATGCAGCGCACGGCCGTGCAGGGCTCGCCGGCGATGCTGACCAAAGTCACCGGAAGCTGGAGCAAGGGCGCGCCGATCGTCGAGAAGGAGCGCCATCCCTTCCGCTATCACTTCGAGGATCTCGACATCGGCCAGACCTTCGTTTCGAAGGAGCGCACCATCACCCTCGACGACATCGAGCACTTCGCGCACTTCACCGGCGATACCTTCTATGCCCACATGGACGAGGAAGCGACCAGGGGCCACCCGTTCTTCCCCGGCCGTGTCGCCCATGGCTATCTGCTGCTGTCGTTCGCCGCCGGCCTGTTTGTCGATCCCGACCCCGGTCCCGTGCTCGCAAACTACGGACTGGACTCGCTGCGCTTCGTCAAGCCGCTGCAACCGGGTGAGAGCATCAAGGTGCGCCTCACAGCCAAGGACAAGTCACCGCGCAACAAGCAATACGGCGAAGTGCGTTGGGACGTCGAAATCACCACCGGCACCGGCGAAACAGCCGCGACCTACGAACTGCTGACGATGAACGCGGTGCGGCCGCAAGCCTGACAAAAACAATTCAAACGGAGGAAAGCCCATGATCATGGTCACGGTGATGTACCCGGCCGGCGCGGACACCAGGTTCGATGTCGACTATTATCTGACCAAGCACATGCCGCTGGTAAAGGAGCGCTGGGGTCAGCATGGCCTGAAAAGCGCGCAGGTGCTGCGCGGCGCGGCCAAGCCGGACGGCAGCGCGGCGGATTATCAGATGATGGCGCTCATCACCTTCGGCTCGCTCGACGACTTCAAGGCGGCAGGCAAGGCGCACGGCAAGGAGATCTTCGCCGATATTCCGAACTTCACCAACGCGCAAGCCGTGGTGCAGATCAACGACGTCCTCGACTGGTGAACGCGAACAGCCGGGAGATCGCGCGATGATGCCTGCACGCGAGACCGACGCACTGGAGATCGTTCGCGCCTTCTCGCTGAAGGACCTGCCGGACTCGTTCTATGCCGATCCCTACCCGACCTATCGCGCGTTGCAGGACAACGATCCGATCCACCGCATGGCCGATGGCACGCTGTTCCTGACCCGGCATCGCGATCTTGAAGCGATCTACAAGGACACCACGCGGTTCTCCTCCGACAAGAAGATCGAGTTTGCACCAAAATACGGCACCGGCTCGCTGCTCTATCAGCACCACACCACCAGCCTGGTGTTCAACGATCCGCCGCTGCACACCCGGGTCCGCCGCCTGATCGCCGGCGCGCTCAACCCGCGCGCCATCGCCGAGATGGAGCCGGCGCTGATCGCCCTTGTCGATCGGTTGCTTGACGACATGGCGGCCAAAGGCCGCGCCGACCTGATCGCGGATTTTGCCGCCGCGATCCCCGTTGAAGTCATCGGCAATCTGCTCGCCGTGCCGCATGAGGATCGCGGCCCGCTGCGCGGCTGGTCGCTCGCGATTCTCGGCGCGCTGGAGCCGGTGCTCTCGCCGGAAGTGCAGGCCACAGGCGAACGCGCGGTCGATGAATTCCTTGCCTACCTCAAACAGCTTGTCGCCGAGCGCCGCCGCACGCCGGGCGATGCCGAACACGATGTGCTCACCCGCCTGATCCAGGGCGAAGCCAATGGCGAACGGCTGAGCGAAGTCGAACTTCTGCAGAACTGCATTTTCATCCTCAATGCCGGCCACGAAACCACCAGCAACCTGATCGGCAACGGTCTCGAACTGATACTGCGCTATCCAGATCAGCGGCAACGTCTGATCGACGATCCCGCGCTGATCAAGACCGCAATCGAGGAATTCCTGCGGTTCGAGAGCTCGAACCAGCTCGGCAACCGCCGCGTCACCCAGGGTACGACGCTCGACGATGTCGCCATTCCCGAAGGCACGCTGATCACGCTGTGCATCGGCGCGGCCAATCGCGACCCCGCGCAGTTCGCCAATCCGGATATGCTCGATATCGGCCGCACGCCGAACCGCCATCTCGCGTTTGCATCGGGCCCGCATGCCTGCGTCGGGCTCAATCTCGCGCGGCTCGAAGGCCGCATCGCCATCGGCCGTTTCATGGCGCGCTTCCCGCGCTTTACCGCCGCAGGCCCGGCGCAACGCGCCCGCCGCGCCCGCTTTCGCGGCTTCACATCGCTACCCGTCACCCTCGCCTGATTTTCGCATCACAAGGACATGCCATGACGACGTTCGACAAGACCGCCGCCACCGACCTGCTGAACACCGTATTCGCCCGCTGGGTGCAGGATCTCGATCTGTCGGTTGAGAGTGTCAGCGCTGACGCTGCCGTGCTGCGAATGAAGTTTTCGGATGGGCTCTGCCGCGACAACGGCGTGATCTGCGGTCAGGCCCTGATGAGCCTTGCCGACACCGCGATGGTGTTCGCGGTGTCCGGCGCGGTCGGCGCCTACATCCCGATGACCACGGTGGACCAGTCGATCCACTTCCTGCGCCCGGCGGCGAAAGCCGACGTGCTGGCAGAGGCGCGTGTCATCCGCGCCGGCAAGACCATGGCGTTCGGCAGCGTGACCTTGAGGGTGGATGGCGACGAGCGGCCGGTGGCGATGGCGCAGACCGCCTACGCCCTGATGCGCGATGCCAAATAGCGCGGCTTACATCTGGTCGTAATCGACCACGACCCGCTCAGAGACCGGATGGGCCTGGCAGGTCAGCACGAAGCCGGCCTCGAGCTCCCATGGCTCCAGCGAATAATTGACGTCCATTGTCGTCTCGCCTTCGACGATCTTGGCGCGGCAGGTGCTGCACATGCCGCCCTTGCAGGCATAGGGCAGATCCATGCCGGCGCGCAGCGCGGCATCGAGGATCGCTTCGCCTTCGGCGATCGGCACATCCTTGCGCTTGCCGTCCACGATCAATGAGGCCATCGCCTTCGGCGGCGCTTCCGGCGCGATCACGACTTTCGGACGCGGCTTGCCGCCAAACTCCGAGACAAAGCGCTCGACATGAATCCGCTCGGCCGGAATGCCGAGACCGATGCAGCTCGCCTCGATCTCCTCGCTCATCGCGATCGGGCCGCAGACGAACACATGATCGACCGCCGCGGCGGGCACCATCGCGCGCAAAAGGACGTTGACCTTGTCGCGGTCGAGCCGGCCGTGAAGGATCGGCAGGTCCTGTTCCTCCTGCGACAGCACATGGAACACCGACAGCCGGCCCATGAAGCGATCTTTCAGCTCTTCCAGCGTCTGACGAAACAGGATGCCGTTGGTGGTGCGGTTGCCGTAGAACAGGAAAAAGCGACTGTTCGGCTCGCGCGCGAGAATGCCGCGCACGATCGACAGGATCGGCGTGATGCCGGAGCCCGCGGCGAAACCGACATGCACCCGTGCCTCTTCCGGCGCGTGCGCCACACCGAAACGGCCGGTCGGCGTCATGACGTCGAGTTCGTCGCCGGATTTCAATTCGTCGAGCGCCCAACTCGAGAACGCACCGCCGTCGACCTTCTTCACCGCGATGCGCAGCTCGTGGTCGTCGGGACTGGAGCAGATCGAATACGACCGGCGCACTTCCTCGCCCTCCAGCATGGTGCGCAAGGTGAGATACTGCCCCGGCGCAAAGGCGTAGTCCTGCGCGAGATCGTCAGGGATCGCGAAGGTCATCGAAACCGCGTCGGATGTCTCACGGCGGAGATCACGAATGGCAAGGCGATGGAATTTCGGCGTGTGGGACATGGGGTTCAATGACACTTGAAATAATCGAACGGTTCGCGGCAGGCCTTGCAGCGCCACAGCGCCTTGCATGAGGTCGAGCCGAATTCGGACAGCAACTCGGTTTCAATCGAGCCGCATTGCGGGCACGCCACCTGCTCTTCGCCGAACAGCGCGCGGCGGCCACCGCCGGCCTGCGGCGGTGCGATGCCATAATCCTTCAACTTGCGACGGCCCTGCTCGCTCATCCAGTCGGTCGTCCACGCCGGCGACAGCACGGTGCGGATCGTTGGATTGCGGATACCTTCCCTCGCGAGCGCGACCTCGATTTCCAGCGCGATTATGTTCATCGCCGGACACCCCGAATAGGTCGGCGTGATCGCGACCTCGACGCCATCGTCGGTCACGGTGACGTCGCGCAGCACGCCGAGATCGGCGATGGTCAGAACCGGAATTTCCGGATCGACCACCTGCGCCGCCACGTCCCAGACGCGCTGACGCAACTCGGCGTGATGGGCGGGGCTCACCATGTCGCGCCCGGAAAGCTGCGCTGCAGCGACTGCAACTCGCTGAGCAGATGGCCGAGATGTTCGCTGTGATGACCGGCGCGGCCGCCCTTCTGCATCCACTCGCTCTTGGGCATGTCGAGTGTCGCAACGGCGAGCACATCCGCCACCGTGCGCCGCCAACCATCGCGCAGCGCCTCGGGATCGACGGCGATGCCGCTGGCGATGAGTTCCGCGTCACTGGCGTCAGTGTGGAACATCTCGCCGGTGAAGGCCCACAGATCATCGACAGCATCCTGCGCCCGGCGATGGCTTTCCTCGGTGCCATCGCCAAGGCGGATCACCCATTCCGACGCATGGCGCAGATGATAGGCGCTTTCCTTTTCGGACTTGGCGGCGATCGCGGCCAAGGTCTCGTCCTTCGAGGCCATCATCGCGCGCCAGTACGGGTCGGCGAACGCAGAATAGAAAAATTGGCGAACCATGGTGCGGGCGAAATCGCCGTTGGGCTGCTCGACCAGCAGCAGATTGCGATACTGCCGCACGTCGCGCAGATAGGCGAGCTTGTCCTCGTCGTTGCCCGCGCCTTCTACCTTGGCGGCGTAAGTATAAAGCTCGCGCGCCTGCCCGATCAGGTCCAGGCCCATATTGGCGAGCGCCATGTCCTCTTCCAGCATCGGCGCATGGCCGCACCATTCGGACAAGCGATGGCCGAGGATCAATGCATCGTCGGCGCGGCGCAGCGCGTACAGCACCAGTGGACTTTCGGTGACGGAAATCGAGGCGGCGGCCATGGTCTGTCTCACCAGCTTGAAAATTTGAAATCCTGCGTGGTCCACGGACCTCATCCTCAAGAGCCCGCCCCGTAACCAAGTCTACGCAGGCTACGCCTGCCATGGCGTGGGTCTCGAAGGACGGCCTCATGGTTCGAGACGGCGCTTGCGCACCTCCTCACCATGAGGGGCAAACTCACATGTGCCCGACTTCCTCGGGCACGTCGTAGAACGTCGGGTGGCGATAGATCTTCGACATCGCCGGCTCGAACATCATGTCCTTGTCCGACGGATCGGACGCGATGATGGCGTTCGACGGCACTACCCAGATCGACAGCCCCTCGCCGCGCCGTGTGTAGATGTCGCGCGCGGCCTGCAGCGCCAGTTCGGCGTCGGCGGCATGGAGCGAGCCGACATGCTTGTGAGCAAGGCCGTTGCGGCTGCGGATGAACACTTCCCAGAGCTGGATGTTCTGCACGGTCATGTTGCTCTCCGGTTTATTCGGCGGCCTGCGCCATGGCGGCACGGCGCGACTTCTGCTTTTCGGCGTAGGCGACGGCGGCTTCGCGAACCCACGCGCCGTCATCATGCGCCTTGCGGCGCGCGGCCATACGGTCGCGGTTGCACGGACCGTTGCCGGACAGCACTTCGCGGAATTCGGTCCAGTCGATCTCACCGAACTCCCAATGACCCGTCGCCTCGTTCCACGTGAGATCGGGATCAGGCATGGTCAGGCCGAGATATTGGGCCTGCGGCACGGTGGCATCGACGAATTTCTGGCGCAGCTCATCGTTGGAAAAGCGCTTGATCTTCCAGCGCGTCGATTGATCGCCATGCTGACTGTGCTGGTCCGGCGGGCCGAACATCATCAGGCACGGCCACCACCAGCGATCGAGCGCGTTCTGCGCCATCGCCTTCTGCTCCGGCGTGCCGCGCGACAGCGTCACCATGATCTCGTAGCCCTGGCGCTGATGGAACGACTCTTCCTTGCAGACGCGGATCATCGCGCGCGCATAAGGCCCATACGAGCAGCGGCACAGCGGAATCTGATTCATGATCGCCGCGCCATCGACCAGCCAGCCGATCGCGCCGATGTCGGCCCAGGTCAGGGTCGGATAATTGAAGATCGAGGAATACTTCGCCTTGCCGCTCAGCATCTGATCGACGAGTTCTTCGCGCGAGGTGCCGAGCGTCTCGGCGGCAGCGTAGAGATAAAGGCCGTGGCCGCACTCGTCCTGCACCTTGGCGAGCAGCGCAGCCTTGCGGCGCAGGGTCGGCGCGCGGGTGATCCAGTTGCCTTCCGGCAGCATGCCGACGATTTCGGAATGAGCGTGCTGGGAAATCTGCCGCGTCAGCGTCTTGCGATAGGCGGCCGGCATCCAGTCGTTCGGTTCGATCCGCTCTTCATTGGCGACGCGTTCCTCGAAGCGCGCGGACTTCTGCGCATCTTCGGCAAACCGTTCGTCGCTCTGCGGCGCATTGAGGGCCTGAGTGTACATGGCGCGTCTCCCTAAGACGCCCTCAACATATAACAGAAAATATCCAACGCAAGATTTTTTTGTAATACATTATGTCGCCGGGAACCGGCGCCGAAGTTCCGGCCCCGGCGGGGGCAACGCCCCGGACAGGCTTTCGCCATGGGCGTCCAGCCATTTTTCCGAAGCCGGCAGAAGCGCCTGATAGATCCGCCCGCAGAACTGCCGGGCCTCGCCGGCCGGCCAATCTTCAGGCAACAAGGCCGCCGGCAGCAGCGGATCGCGAAGAATGACACGGCGATACTGGTGGATCAGCAGGATGCGGGCGAGCATCGCATCGGCCGGTTCAAGGGCGCTGGATTTTGCGGCCCAGTCCTTCAGCGGCGCAAAGGTCTTGAGGAAGTTTCGATAGGACTCCGCGGTCCGCCCGAGTGACCAGCTCTCGGCAATCAGCCGACGCCCCACCTCTTCCGCAGCCGAGGCTTCGAGCCGGATCGCGCCTTCGGCTTCCGGCGGCACCGGGACGCCGGACGGCGCCACCCACACGCCGGGGATCGGATTGCCGAATCCGGCCTCGGCCAGAGCCGCGCGCGACGTTTCGCGGTCCGCGCCGTTGCCGATCAGCAGCACCTCGAAGCGCCCCGACCAATCGGACGGATGCGGATTATAGACGTGCTCGACAGCCGCCTCGAACCGCTCGCGTCCCCGCTTCGCCAGCCGATAGAAGCTTTTGCGGCCGACCTTGTCGCGATCGAGCCAGCCGTCGGCGGCCAGCCGCGACACCGCGGTCCGCACCACGCTGCCGTCGATCTCCAGCATTTCGAGGAACTGCAGCAGCGTCCCCAGCCAGACCGAACCGCCGCGCGGCAGGATCGCGTCACCGTAGATGGTGATGATCAGCGAGCCGGTGCGGGATGGTTCGCGCTTGAACCGGCTAACGATCAGCGCGAGGGGATGTCTGCTCATGCTCGCACTGTTTAACCAATTCGGGGGAGCAAACAAACATGGCAAGCGGGTAAAGTACCCCTGCTCTTAACAGGCTGGAGCATGGCGAACCGCCAACGTGACAGATGAGTCCGGTGCGGTCTTCGATGGCAGACACAAGACCATCATGATCCCGCGCGATGATGAATGTTGTTGGATCACTTGCTCGCAACGCCCTCGTTAACTCTGTCTCGAAGGCGCTTCCCGATCTGCCCGCCACGCACACGGCGATGTGAACGACGCCTAAGCGATTGATTAGCGGCCACTCTCGTTAAGATTCCGATGTCATCCATGCGTCGCTCCGATACAAAAGCATTGCAGGGATGCGAAAAGTAGGGCTAATTTTACCTTCCGACTATTTGTCGAAAGCAAGTGATTTTGAAATTGGATCTGGGAATTGGAATTTGGAATGGGAATTTGGAATGGGAAGGATGGAACTTAATTTTTTGAGTTAGGGGCGTACCATGCGTATCGCTGACCAGTCTTTTTCACGTCGTGCCACCCGAGAGATTTTGGAGACTTCGTCGAAAAGGTTACCTCTCAGGGAAATTGTCGAAGATCATTTTCAAAGCACATTAGCTGAGCGGAACCAGCGGCAAAGTCATACATCCGAAAAGCCCTCACTCGAGAAGCCTCGTAACAACGGCCTGCTGCCGCCACGGTCCCGCTCCTGCGAGACCAAGAACCTTTCGCCGCCCATCGGCAATCATCTTGATCCGGCGCTGCCCGACATCGCGCACGATCGGAAACCAAGCACTGCCGACACAGGACCGCCAACACGCCGCGCCGCGATCCAGTTTGATAAATCTTCCAAACCGAACGAAGTCCCGCCGCGTACGACGGTGATCAACGGAATTGAACACCGTGCCAGCCACAATCGGCTCGCCATCGTCGTCGTCCATCCCCACGCGCTGTTCCGGGACTGCTTCATCCGCTGCCTTGAAGCCTCATACAGCAGCTACGACATCTTCGCCTTCGCGCACATTTCGGACTGGGTCGCCTGCGCGGATGCGGCAACGCCGGCGGTGATCGTGCTGTTCATGGACGGCACAAAGGCAGCGAGTGCCGCCGACCTGCAATTCCTCGACTCCACGGCAACCAACATCCCGATCGTGGTGATGTCGGACATCGAGGACGCCAACTACGTAATGCGTGCATTGAAGGGAGGCGCGCGGGGCTATATTCCGACCAGCCTGCCGTTCAACGTTGCGGTCGAGGCGGTGCGGCTGGTCGAGGCCGGTGGCACCTTCGTGCCGGCGAGCAGCCTCGAATTCAACCGCAACAAGAAAGACGCACCGCAGCAGTCGGTCGAACTTCTGACCGAGCGGCAGATGATGGTGGTCGGCGCGCTGTGCCGCGGCATGGCCAACAAGCGGATCGCCTTCGAACTCAACATGAGCGAACACACCGTGAAGGTCCATCTGCGCCACATCATGCGCAAACTGAAAGCGCGCAACCGCACCGAGGTGGCGGTGCTCACCAAGGATTTCTTCCCGG
>JBIQLC010000014.1:0-112898 GCA_044464625.1 Afipia sp.
TGCTCGACACCTGGTTCTCGTCGGCGCTGTGGCCGTTCTCGACGCTCGGCTGGCCCGAGGACGATATCGACGTCAATCGCTATTACCCGACCAATGTGCTGGTCACCGGGTTCGACATCATCTTCTTCTGGGTCGCCCGTATGATGATGATGGGCCTGCACTTCAAAAAGGAAGTGCCGTTCCGCGACGTCTACATCCACCGCCTCGTTCGTGACGAGAAGGGCGCGAAGATGTCGAAGTCGAAAGGCAACGTCATCGATCCGCTTGGCGTCATCGATCAGTATGGCGCGGACGCGCTGCGCTTCGCGCTGGCGCGCGGAGCGGCACAGGGCCACGACATCAAGCTGTCGTCGCAGCATGTGGAAACCAACCGCAACTTCGCGACCAAGCTATGGAATGCATCGCGTTTTGCGGAAATGAACGGCTGCGCGCGCGTCGAGAACTTCGACCCGTCGGAGGCGAAAGAACCGCTCAACCGCTGGATCGCTCATGAAGCAGCGTTGGCCACGCGCGAAATCACCGAAGCGATCGAGACCTATCGCTTCAACGACGCGTCGGCCGCTATCTACCGCTTCGTCTGGAACGTTTATTGCGACTGGTATCTCGAACTCGCCAAACCCGTGCTGATGGGCGCAGACAGTCCCGCGAAAGCCGAGACGCAGGCGTCGGTTGCCTGGGCGCGCGACGAGATCCTCAAGCTGCTGCACCCGTTCATGCCGTTCATCACCGAAGAACTTTGGGCGGTGACAACGAAACGAAACGGTTTGCTTGCGCTAGCGGAGTGGCCGCTCAAAAAGCAGGTCAACACCGCCGCAATGGCCGAAACGCTCAATTCCGCGATGGCTGGCGATCCGCTGGCCATGACCGTGATGCCCATCCAGGCGCCGTTCGAAGAACAGTTCAGCGATCCGGCCGCCGAAGCGGAGATTGGCTGGCTGGTTGACCTGGTCACCGCAGTACGCTCGGTGCGTTCGGAAATGAATATTCCGCCCGCCACCCTGATCCCGCTGGTCCTTGCCGGCACATCGGCCGACAACAAGGCGCGCGCAGGCCGATGGACCGACGTGATCAAGCGTCTCGCTCGCATCTCGGAGATTTCCTTTGCCGATGCCGCGCCTGGCGGGTCGGTACAGTTGCTGGTGCGTGGCGAGGTCGCGGCGATTCCGCTCAAGGGCGTCATCGATCTGGCGGCTGAGAAGGGCCGGCTCGACAAGGAGCTTGCCAGAGCGGACGGCGACATCAAACGCGTCGACGCCAAGCTCGGCAACGCTGACTTCATGGCGCGCGCGCCGGAAGACGTTGTCGAAGAACAGCGAGAGAAACGCGACGAGGCCGTCGATCGCCGCAACAAGATCGTGGAGGCGCTGGAGCGTCTTAAAGGCGTCGAATGAACAAGCAGCCATCGTCATTCGGCGCGCTGCTTCTGTTATGGCTCGCGGGCAACGGCCTGCGGCTGACGATTCTTGCGGTCCCGCCGATCCTGGCGATGATCATCGTCGACTTGAATTTATCGGGCACCGAAGTCGGCGTGCTGAATGCCATCCCGGTTTGTCTATTCGCCCTGGTGGCGGTGCCGGGCTCGCTGCTGATCGCACGGGTCGGCGCTACGCCAGCTCTGATCATCGGGCTTGTGATCGCGGCGGCAGGGTCGGCTTTGCGTGGCGTCGCGTTCGAAACCTTGACACTCTATGCCGCAACCATGGTCATGGCAGTTGGAATCGCGGTCATGCAGCCGGCGTTGCCGCCGGTCGTTCGCCAATGGGTGCCGCACCGGATCGGATTTGCGACCGCAGTCTATACCAATGGTCTTTTGTGCGGCGAAATTTTTCCGGTGATCCTTGCAGCGGTGATCTTGCCGCTTCTTGCCGCGAGTTGGCGTGCGAGCCTCGTCTTCTGGTCGATCCCACTCGTGGCGATCGCGGTGGCGATCTTTCTGTTTCAGCCCGGCGGCAGAAAAGCTCCGGTTGCGCGTCACGACAAATGGATGCCTGACTGGCGTGATCCGCTGCTGTGGAAACTCGGCTTCACGATGAGCGGGGCCAATCAGCTCTACTTCTGCTCAAACGCCTTCCTTCCCGGCTTTCTGCTGCATACCGACCGCACCGACATGATCGGCCCGGCGCTTACGGCGCTCAACGTCGGACAATTGCCCGCGTCCTTCATCCTCCTCGCAATGGCAAGCCGATTGGAGCGGAAAAGATGGCCGTTGTTTACCGCCGGCATTCTCGCGTTCACGGGTCTTGGCGGAATTCTCACCGCTTCAGGTCTGTGGGGAATCGCCGCCGGCGCGGCGCTGATCGGGTTTGCCTGCGCAATCGTGCTCACCCTCGTGCTGGCATTGCCGGCGCTCCTCGTTGGCGCTGACGATGTGCCGCGCCTGTCTGCGGGTGTCTTCGCGATCGGTTATGGCGTGGCCGTGGTCAACTCGATCCTCGGCGGCGTCGCGTGGGATCTGACCGGCAACGCCGCATTCGCGTTCCTGCCCGTTGCGATCGCCGTATTGCCGATCATCGTGTTCACGTCTTTGATCGACCTTTCAAAGCAACGTCCTTGAACGGCTTGCTAAGGAAACGCGATCCCTTCACGCCGTAGCGCCAGGGCAGATCGACAGCCTTGGTGATTCCAATGCGAATACCTGTCGCGATTTCGGGCACCTCCATCCGAGCGTGAACCGTGATCGGCGACGCATCGAGAGCAAAACCATTTTGTTCCCGGCTGACGCGAAGCGCCTCGCAGACTTTACCCGGACCCGAGCATAGCGAGCGCTCATCCTGCAGACCGCGACGGCGGCGCATGGCGGCGACGCCGTGAGTCGGCTCAAGGGCGCGGATCAGGATCGCGCTGGCTGAGCCTTCCTTCTCGCAGACGAAGTTCATGCACCAGTGGATGCCATATGAGCGATAGACGTAGAGGAAGCCGGGCGGGCCAAACATCACCATGTTGCGCGGTGTCGGCCCGTTATACGAATGGGCCGCTGGCTCGGTGTGGTGATAAGCCTCGATTTCGACGATCACGCCACCGACACCATTGACCAGCAGCGTCGCGCCGATCAGTTCAGGCGCGACCTCGTGGACGCTGCGAGCGAAGAATTTGCGCGTCAAGGCTGGGCCCAGCGCGCGCGGGTTGCGGATTTCAGGCATCAGACATCACGGAAGATCGTTCGCGGAGGATACGAAAGCGGGGCAGGACGTGCTAGGGATTCCAAGGTAGCACAGAGGAAGCCGGGTTGCGGCAACCGTTATCCGGTCTTACCTAGGAGTGGCGGTACTCAGACCCGCCGGCAAGAGTTCTTCATGGTCGTTCTTATCGATACCATCTCCGAGAAGCAGGTCCGTCCTCGCCATCCGGAAAAGGCCCATCGGCCCGATGCCAAATCACCGCCGAAGCCCGACTGGATTCGCGTCCGCGCGCCAACCACGCGCGGCTATGCGGACACTCACAAGATCGTCAAGGAGAATGGCCTCGTCACGGTTTGTGAGGAGGCCGGCTGCCCGAATATCGGCGAATGCTGGGACAAGAAGCACGCCACCTTCATGATCATGGGTGACACCTGCACTCGTGCGTGCGCCTTCTGCAACGTCAAGACCGGTCTGCCTGAAAAGCTGGAC
Organism: Afipia sp.; assembly: GCA_044464625.1. Lineage (GTDB taxonomy): Bacteria > Pseudomonadota > Alphaproteobacteria > Rhizobiales > Xanthobacteraceae > Afipia. Next base: position 3,609 of record JBIQLC010000014.1, read on the forward strand.
ACCACCGAGCCGGAGCATGTCGCGCTCGCCGTGGCCAAACTCGGGCTCGCCCATGTTGTCATCACCTCGGTGGATCGCGACGATCTGGCCGACGGCGGCGCCGAGCATTTCGCGCAAACCATCCGCGCCATCCGCGCCAAGTGCCCGACCACGACCATCGAGATTCTGACGCCCGATTTCCTGCGCAAGGACGGCGCGCTGGAGAAGGTTGTTGCCGCGAAGCCTGACGTCTTCAACCACAATCTGGAAACGGTGCCGTCGCGCTATCTCACGGTGCGTCCCGGTGCGCGTTATTTCCATTCGATCCGGCTGTTGCAGCGGGTGAAGGAGATGGACCCGACGCTGTTCACCAAGTCCGGCATCATGGTCGGCCTCGGTGAAGAACGGCACGAAGTGCTGCAGGTGATGGATGACCTGCGTTCTGCTGACGTCGATTTCCTCACCATCGGTCAGTACCTGCAGCCGAGCCTGAAGCATCATGCGGTGATGCGCTACGTGACGCCGGATGAGTTCAACGGCTATGAGAAAGTCGCCTACACCAAGGGCTTCCTGATGGTGTCGGCCAGCCCATTGACGCGCTCGTCACATCACGCAGGCGAAGATTTCGCCAAATTGCAGGCGGCACGCGCCGCCGCGGGCCGCTGATCGCACGATGCCTCAATTTTCCAACAAGCGCCGGGTCCGCCACAGCGCGGACAAGATGTTCGACCTCGTCGCCGACGTCGAGCGTTATCCAGAATTCGTACCGCTGTGCCAATCGTTGAAAGTCCGACAGCGCACAACCCAGCCCAATGGCACCGAAGTCATCGTTGCCGACATGACAGTCGCGTTCAAGCTGGTGCGAGAATCCTTCACCAGCCGCGTGACGCTCGACAAGTCCAATCTGCGGATTCTGGTCGAATATCTGAAGGGCCCGTTCAGCAAGCTCGAAAATCACTGGACTTTCGAGCCGAAATCCGAGAACGCCTGCGACGTCGGATTTTTCATCTCTTACGAGTTCAGGAGCCGGATGCTCGCGGTCCTGATGGGCGCGATGTTCGACGCCGCTTTCCAGCGCTTCGCCGCGGCGTTCGAGAAACGCGCGGATGCTGTCTATGGGCCGCCGCGCGCGGACGCTTCTTGAGCGGCGGTTTCGGGCCGCGCGCCATCTCCATCAACATCTTCAGCGCTTCGATCACCGACTGCTGACGCACAAGACTGCGGCCGATCGCACCGAACCGGTATTCCTTGTGGGTGATCCGTCCGTCGCGCGCGGCAACCGCGAAGTGCACAAGCCCCACCGGCTTGCCAGGCACCGCGCCGCCAGGACCCGCAATGCCGGTGATCGATACAGCGAGATCGGCATCCGCCTGTTCGAGCGCGCCCACGGCCATGGCCACAGCCGTTTCCTTGCTCACAGCTCCGAAAGTCGTGAGAGTCGCGTTCTCGACACCGAGCATCGCGTGCTTGGCTTCATTGGAGTAGGTGACAAAACCGCGATCGACCACGTCGGACGATCCCGGGATTTCAGTCAACGCGCCAGCCACCAGCCCACCGGTGCACGACTCGGCGGTCACGATGGTCAGCTTGCGCATACGGCAGAGATCGAGCAGCGAACGGGCGAGGGCGCGAGTGGCGCTGCCGCTCATACGAGGCTCCCGGCACTGACGTCCCACGGCAGGCGGATCGTCGCGCTGGCAGTGGCAGCGATGCCCTCCTGACGGCCGGTGAACCCGAGGCGTTCGCTGGTGGTCGCCTTGACCGCCACGCGTGACGTCGGCACGCCGGTGATCTCCGAAATCCGGGTCCGCATTGCCTCGCGCAGCGGGCCGATCTTCGGCGCTTCGCAGATCATCGTCACTTCGAGATGCGCAATACGTCCGCCGCGCCGTTTCACCAGATCGACTGCATAGGCAAGAAACTGATCCGACGGCGCCCCCTTCCACTTCGGATCGCTCGGCGGAAAGTGAGAACCGATGTCGCCATCGGCCAGCGCACCAAGGATCGCATCGACGATCGCATGAAGACCGACGTCACCATCCGAATGCGCTAGAAAACCGCGGTTGAACGGCACTCGCACCCCGCACAGCATCAGATGGTCGCCGTCGGTGAGGGCGTGCACATCGTAGCCGGTACCTGTGCGGATATCGCCGAGCATGGCGCCAAGCCGCGCCTCTTCGCGGGCGAAATCTTCCGGAGTGGTCAGTTTCATGTTCGCAACATCGCCTTCAAAGGTGGCGACCGTCAATCCCGCCCACTCGGCGAGCGCAGAATCGTCGGTGAAATCGTCGCGGCCTTCATGGGCTGCGCGACGATGCGCTTCGAGAATGGCATCAAAGCGAAAAGCCTGCGGCGTTTGCGCGATGCGCAGATGGGCACGGCTCGGCGTTGCTTCGACTGCGCCGTTGTCGCTGACCAGCTTGACTGTATCGGTCACGGGGACCACCGGGATCGCGGCGCCAGTCACCAGCGCCGCATCAATGGCGCGGGAAATCACCGCCTCGGTGACAAACGCACGCGCCGCGTCATGGATAAGAACGATATCGGGAGCGTGCTTGACCAGCGCCTCGAGGCCCGCGCGCACCGAAATCTGCCGTGTCGCGCCACCGTCGACCGGCGTCTCGTAACGCAGGTCACCCGCAGCCTGAGGAAAGATGTCGGCATCGTCCGGATTGCGCACTGGCTGGACCGCCGCGACTTGCGGATGGGTGCAGAAAGGCGCCATGGCACGCGCCAGGACGGTCTGCCCGCCAATTGTGCGAAATTGCTTGGGGCCACCGGCGCCAGCACGCAGGCCGCGTCCCGCGGCAACGATGATGGCAGCTGTCCGTTTTGATTCGAGCATGGATTACTGAACTACCGTAGGCGAACGGCTGCTCCACACGGCAGCCAAGGTAGCTGCCCTTATCATATCCTGGCGAAAAACAGCATGTTTCCAACCTGTTCCCCTGGGGATCAGTTTTGTTGCGTTGCACTTGCGCATAATTCAGATTTGGCTAAACTGTAGGCATGAAAATCTGATGCCCAATAATTAAGCTATTCGCCTATCGGGCAGCGATATTTGGCAGAGCCGAGAGCACAGTGAGCGAACCAGCGCCGTCAGACAGCTTGCGGATTGGGAGTATCGCCCTCGAGAACAGGGTGCTGCTGGCGCCCATGTCCGGGATCACCGACGCACCGTTTCGGCGACTTACAGCCAAGCTGGGGGCCGGTCTGGTCGTGTCCGAGATGACCGCCAGCGACGATCTTGCCCGGGGACGACCAATGTCAGTCCTGCGCTGCGAAGCGGCGGGCATTGGTCCTCACGTGGTTCAGCTTGCGGGTTGCGAAGAACACTGGATGTCCGAGGGTGCACGGATCGCGGAATCTGCTGGCGCCGACATCATCGATATCAACATGGGTTGCCCAGCGCGACATGTCACCGGTGGGCAGTCAGGTTCGGCGCTGATGCGCGACCTCGATCATGCGTTGCGCTTGATCGATGCGACAGTGTCCGCGGTCAGCGTTCCGGTCACGCTCAAGATGCGGCTCGGCTGGGACGAGAATTCACTCAACGCACCGGAGCTTGCGCGACGCGCGCAGGACTCGGGTATCCAGATGATCACGGTCCATGGCCGAACCCGATGCCAGTTCTATAAGGGCGTCGCCGACTGGACCGCGATCCGTGCGGTGAGGGAAGTGATCACCGTTCCGCTGGTGGTGAATGGCGACATCACCTCTTACGACGATGCGATCACCGCACTCGATCGATCCGGCGCGGACGCGGTGATGATCGGCCGTGGCGCGCAGGGTCAGCCCTGGCTGCCGGGCCAGATCGCGCGGCGCATGGCAACCGGCCGCACTGAAACCATGCCGACGCTGCCGGATCAACTTGGACATCTCCATGACCTCTACGATGGCGTTGTCGAACACTATGGCGCGCGCATCGGTCTGCGCCATGCCCGCAAACATCTTGGCTGGGCACTCGATGTCGCCGCTGCAAGCGTGACCGCGTCCGCGGAAACGCTCAGACGATGGCGCCAGAAGATCCTCACCAGCGAGGAGCCGGCTGACGTGCGCCGCGCGCTGCATGATGCGTTCGATGAATTCGCGTGGAGTGCAGTAGCATGAGTGGTGCGGCCGAGCGGCTCATTGCGGGTTCAAACGACAGCGAGGCGGTTCTTAACGCCTTGCCCAACCCGGTGATGCTGATCGCGCCCGACGGCAAAATCGCCGACGCCAACATGGCCGCGGAATCATTTTTTGAGATGTCCGTGCAGCATCTCAAGCGCCTTCCTCTCAAGGAGATGGTCCCCTTCGGCAGTCCTTTGCTGGCATTGATCGATCAGGTCCGCCGGACCAATGCCGCCGTCAACGAATACAAGGTTGATCTCGGCACGCCACGGATTGGCGCCGATCGCCAGGTCGATCTTCACGTCGCGCCATTGCCCGAGCGCCCCGGCCATATCGTCGTGATGCTTCAGGAGCGCTCGATCGCCGACAAGATGGATCGCCAACTGACCCATCGCAGCGCAGCCCGCTCCGTGATTGCACTGGCAGCAATGCTCGCGCACGAGATCAAAAATCCGCTGTCCGGCATCCGTGGCGCGGCCCAACTGCTTGAACAGTCGGCGCCGCCAGAAGACCGCACCCTGACGCGGCTGATTTGCGATGAAGCCGACCGCATCGTGACGCTGGTCGATCGCATGGAGGTTTTCGGCGATGAGCGTCCTGTCGCGCGGGGGCCGGTCAACATTCATTCGGTGCTCGACCATGTGAAGCGGCTCGCGCAGTCCGGCTTCGCGCGCAACATCAAGTTCGTCGAGGACTACGATCCGTCGCTGCCCCCAGTCCTCGCCAACCAGGACCAACTCATTCAGGTGTTCCTCAATCTGGTCAAGAACGCCGCCGAAGCGCTGAGCGATATGGACACCGACGCCGAGATTCAGCTCACCACCGCGTTTCGTCCGGGTGTACGGCTATCGGTTCCGGGCAAGAAGACGCGGGTATCGCTGCCGCTCGAATTCTGCGTCAAGGACAACGGGCCGGGCGTGCCGGAAGATCTGCTGCCCAATCTGTTCGATCCATTCGTTACCACCAAGCCGACAGGCAGCGGCCTTGGTCTCGCGCTGGTCGCCAAGATCGTCGGCGACCACGGCGGCATCATCGAGTGTGAGTCACAGCCGCGCAAAACAGTGTTCCGCGTTCTCTTGCCGATGTTCAACACCACCCAGCAATCGATGTATCCGGACGACGGCGCCGAACCGGGAGCGGCGCCGTTGTCTCAACGGATACGAGATAAGGATCAGTAATGCCCGCAGGCAGTATACTCGTCGCAGACGACGACACCGCTATCCGGACCGTCCTCAATCAGGCTCTCTCCCGCGCCGGTTATGAGGTTAGACTCACCGGCAATGCCGCCACGCTGTGGCGCTGGGTCAGCCAAGGCGAGGGCGATCTCGTCATCACCGACGTGGTGATGCCGGATGAAAGCGCCTTCGATCTGCTGCCGCGGATCAAGAAGATGCGCCCCAACCTGCCGGTCATCGTGATGAGCGCGCAGAATACGTTCATGACGGCAATCCGTGCATCGGAGAGGGGCGCCTACGAATACCTGCCCAAGCCGTTCGACCTCAAGGAGTTGATCGCGATCGTTGGGCGCGCGCTCGCCGAGCCGAAGGATCGCCCTGCGACGTCTAAGGAGGAGGGCGAGTTCGATTCCATTCCACTGGTCGGCCGTTCCCCGGCGATGCAGGAAATCTATCGCGTGCTGGCGCGCCTAATGCAGACCGACCTCACCGTGATGATCTCCGGCGAGTCCGGGACCGGCAAGGAACTGGTCGCTCGCGCGCTTCATGATTACGGCCGCCGCCGTAACGGCCCGTTCGTTGCCGTCAACATGGCGGCGATCCCGCGCGACCTGATCGAATCCGAATTGTTTGGTCACGAACGTGGCGCGTTCACCGGCGCGAATGCCCGTGCCACGGGCCGCTTCGAGCAGGCGGAGGGGGGCACGCTGTTTCTCGACGAAATCGGCGATATGCCGATGGAAGCGCAGACGCGGCTGCTGCGAGTCCTTCAGCAGGGCGAATACACCACGGTCGGCGGCCGCACTCCGATCAAGACCGACGTCCGCATCGTCGCGGCGTCGAACAAGGATCTGCGCATTCTGATCCAGCAGGGCCTGTTCCGTGAGGATCTGTTCTTTCGCCTCAACGTCGTCCCGCTGCGTTTGCCGCCATTGCGCGAACGCATTGAAGACTTACCCGACCTGATCCGGCATTTCTTTGCACTGGCGGAGAAAGACGGGCTTCCGGCCAAGAAGCTCGACGCCCAGGCATTGGAACGCCTGAAGCAGCACCGCTGGCCAGGCAATGTCCGCGAGCTCGAAAACCTCGCTCGCCGGCTTGCCGCGCTTTATCCGCAGGACGTCATCACCGGTTCGGTCATCGAGGGAGAATTGGCCCCGCCCGCGATCGTATCAGGCGGTAGCGCGCCTCAGACCGTCGACAACCTCGGCAGTGCGGTCGAGATGTATCTCGCATCCCATTTTGCCGGCTTTCCGAACGGCATGCCGCCACCGGGCCTTTACCACCGCGTGCTTCGGGAACTGGAAGTGCCGCTGCTCACCGCAGCGCTGGCGGTGACCCGCGGCAACCAGATTCGCGCAGCGGACCTGCTTGGCCTCAATCGCAATACCCTGCGCAAGAAAATCCGTGATCTGGACATCCAGGTCTACCGCAGTGGGGGCTGACGAAAGCTAGTGCCGAATTGGCCCACCTTTGGTGTGAAATGTCGCAGAAGTGACGAACAGCGCGCCTAGGAAATGTCGCAATTTGGCAACATTGTGATATGAAAGCCTCACTGGGGTGATGCCTCTAACGACATCCCGGTCCTTTTCAGCCTTTCATATTGCCAGGCATGACCACCGCAGACACGTCGGCCCCATCGTTCGACCCCGCGCTTGCCGAGCCACGCGCCCGGCCGTTGCGGCGGCTCATTGCGCCGTTCGCGGTCGGCTTGGCGCTGCTGTCGGCCTTCCTGACCTTCGTCGTCCTGACCGGACTGACCCCGATTGTGCCGACCCACAAGGTCGTGGTCACCTTCCTGCTGATCAACGCGGCCACGGTGCTGTTGCTGTTGATCATCATCGGCAGCGAACTCTGGCAGGTGGTGAAGGCCCGGCGCGAGAACCGCGCGGCGGCGCGTCTGCACGTTCGGATTGTCGGCCTGTTTTCGGTGATCGCCGTCCTGCCGGCGGTGCTGGTGTCCGTCGTCGCAAACGTCACGCTGGACCGCGGTCTCGATCGCTTGTTCTCCGGCCCGACCAAGGCGGTGATTCAAAACTCCCTGATCGTTGCCAATGCTTATCTGTACGAGCACGCCCAGCTGATCCGTGGCGACATTCTGGGGATGGCGGGTGACATCGCCCGCGCACGTCCGCTTTACGATCAGGATCGGCAAAGCTTCCGGCAGTTGCTCACCCAGAGCGCGGCTTCGCGCAATCTTCCCGGCGCCATGCTGATCGACAAGGATCGGCACGTCCTCGAAACGGCGGCAACCGGCATAGCTCAGGATTTCGCCACGCCCGCACCGGAGTTCCTGAGCAACGTCAATGAAACCGATCCGCAGATCGGCGTCTTCATCGAGCAAAATTACGTCGCGGCAGTCGTCCGGCTGCGCGCATTCCAGGACACGTTCCTCTACGTGGCACGTTTGCTCGATCCGCGCGTCGTCGCCCAGTTGAAACAGACGCAAGCAAGTGTCGCCGAATACGCCGAACTGGAATCGCGCAAGCTCGGCATTCAGGTGGCGTTCGCGCTGATGTTCACCGTAATCGCGCTCACGGTTCTGATGTCGTCGGTGCTGATCGGCCTGAATTTCTCGAACGGGCTGATCGCGCCGATCCGGCGCCTGATGGGCGCGGCCAATCTGGTGTCGACCGGCGACCTTCATGTGCAGGTCCCGGTCATCAAATCGGAAGGCGATCTTGCCACTCTGGGCGAGACCTTCAACAAGATGACGCAGGAGCTCCGGACGCAGCGCGATGAACTGGTCAGCGCCAGCGACGTCATCGACAGCCGCAGGCGCTTCATTGAGGCGGTGCTGTCATCGGCCAGCGCCGGCATCATCGGCGTCGATGGCGGCGGCAAGATCGGCATTCTCAATCGCTCGGCAGAAAAGCTGATCGGCCACGTCGAATCCGAAGCGCTCGGCCGCGCTCTCGATGACATCATCCCCGAGCTGAATGAGATTATGGCGGCCGCGCGCAACAGCGCACAGCGACTGGTGCAAGGCCAGATAGAGATCCGCCGGGGAGCAACCGAACGCATCTTGTCGGTACGCGTGAGCGCGGAGCAGTCCGGCCAATCCAAGGAAAGCTACATCATCACGCTCGACGACATCACCGAGCTGGTGACCGCTCAGCGCACTTCAGCATGGGCGGATGTCGCGCGCCGCATCGCGCACGAGATCAAGAATCCGCTGACGCCGATCCAGCTCTCAGCCGAACGGATCCGGCGCAAGTTTGGCAAAACCATCACCGAGGATCGCGCGATCTTCGACCAATGCACCGACACCATCGTCCGACAGGTCGACGACATCCGCCGTATGGTGGACGAGTTCTCCAAGTTTGCGCGCATGCCCAAACCAGTGATCGAGGGCGAAGATGTCGCCGACACCGTGAGACAGGCCGTATTCCTGATGCGCGTCGGCCATCCCGATATCGACATCGAGGCGGAGGTCAAACAAGAACCGATGCGTGCGCAGTTCGATCGGCGATTGATCTCACAAGCGCTGACCAACATCATCAAAAACGCCACGGAAGCGATCGGCGCAGTGTCGCCGGAAGAGCTCGGACGCGGTCGCATTGATGTCATCGCCGCACAGGAAGATGAAGACATCGTGATCGACGTGATCGACAACGGCATTGGTCTGCCAAAGGAAAGCCGGGCGCGCCTTCTCGAACCTTACGTCACCACGCGAGAGAAGGGCACAGGCCTTGGTCTCGCGATTGTCGGCCGCGTGCTGGAAGAGCATGGCGGCCGGATTGAATTGAATGACGCTGCCGCTATCCGCCCGGGCTCGCGGGGGGCGTGGGTGCGGCTCCGGTTCTCCGTCACCGGACAGGCGAAAAAAGACGAGACGGAAACGACCAAAACAGAGGCCGCCATCAACGGCTAAGGGAGCAGGCGAATTCTATGGCGAATGATATTTTAATCGTCGACGATGAAGCTGACATCCGGGACCTCGTCGCGGGCATTCTCGAGGATGAGGGGTTCAAGACCCGCACCGCACGCGACAGCGATTCCGCACTCGCGGAAATCGAGAGCCGACGGCCCAACCTGATTTTCCTCGACATCTGGCTTCAGGGCAGCAAGCTCGACGGCTTACAGCTGCTTGAGCAGATCAAAAAGCACAATCCCGACGTGCCCGTGGTGATGATCTCCGGGCATGGCAACATCGAAACCGCTGTCGCCGCCATCAAGCACGGCGCCTACGACTTCATCGAAAAGCCTTTCAAGGCAGATCGTCTCGTTCTGGTTGCCACCCGCGCGCTGGAAACCTCACGTCTGAAGCGGGAGGTTCGTGAGCTCAAACATCTCGCGACGTCATCCGGCACCCTGGTCGGTCGCGCGCCGTGCATGAACCAGCTGCGCCAGACCATCGACCGCGCCGCGAAGGCCAATAGCCGCATCATGATCGTCGGCCCGTCGGGATGTGGCAAGGAGCTTGTCGCTCGCATGCTGCATGCGCAGTCGCCACGCTCGTCCGGGCCATTCGTCGTCATCAACGCCGCCGCCATCACGCCCGAACGGATGGAAGTCGAGCTTTTTGGCATCGAACTGGCCGACGGTGAAAGCGAACGCAAGGCGGGCGCGCTCGAAGAAGCGCATGGCGGCACGCTGTTCATCGATGAAATTTCCGATATGCCGCGCGAGACCCAGAACAAGATCCTGCGCGTGCTGGTCGATCAAACCTTCCAGCGAGCGGGGGGCACAGCAAAGGTCAGCGTGGACGTACGCATCATCTCCTCGACCGCGCGCAATCTCGAAGCGGAAATCGCGGAGGGCAAATTCCGTGAGGATCTCTATCACCGTCTGTCCGTGGTCCCGATCCGGGTGCCGCCACTCTCCGAACGGCGCGAGGACATTCCTGACCTCGTCGAATATTTCATGGACCAGATTTCATCGACCACCGGCCTGCCGAAGCGGCGGATTGGCGACGATGCGATGGCGGTGCTGCAATCTCACGTCTGGCCTGGCAACGTCCGTCAGCTTCGCAACAACGTCGAGCGTGTGATGATACTCGCCGGCGGTGGACCTGACGCCACGATCACCGCCGACATGCTGCCGCAGGATGTCGGCTCGATGATTCCGGCGATGCCCACCGGCGTGAATGGCGAACACATCATGGGGTTGCCACTGCGCGATGCCCGTGAGGTATTCGAGCGCGACTATCTGATCGCGCAGATCAGCCGCTTCTCCGGCAACATTTCACGCACGGCGGAATTCGTCGGCATGGAGCGATCCGCGCTGCACCGCAAGCTCAAGGCGCTGGGCGTCGGCTAGGATCGCAAATCATGTCCCGCATAGCCTATGTAAACGGCCAGTATCGCGACATGCGCGATGCAACCGTGAATATCGAGGACCGTGGCTACCAGTTTTCTGACGGCGTCTATGAAGTCTGCGAGGTCCGCGGCGGCAAGATCGTCGATTTGCCCAAGCACATGGAGCGGCTGCAGCGCTCGCTTCGCGAACTGCGGATCGACATGCCGATGTCGCCGCAGGTGCTTGAGATCGTCATCCACGAAACCGTCCGCCGCAATCGCGTCAACTACGGCATCATTTATCTGCAGATCACTCGCGGCGTGGCGCGCCGTGACCATGCTTTCCCGCTAAACCCGGTGAAGCCTGCCGTAGTGGTGACCGCAAAAAATCTCAGCTACGCAAAGAACCAGGCAACGGCAGCGCGCGGCATCGGCGTTATCACCGTGCCGGAAAACCGCTGGCCGCGGGTGGACATCAAATCGGTCGCGCTTTTGCCCAACGTCCTCGCTAAACAACAGGCAAAGGAGCAGGGCGCTTACGAGGCCTGGTTTGTCGACACCGACGGCTTTGTCACCGAGGGCTCGTCCAGCAACGCCTGGATCATCACCAAAAACGGCGCGGTCGTCACTCGCTCGGCCGAAAGCGGGATTCTGGCCGGCATCACTCGGAAAGTCCTGCTGGACGTGATTGCCTCGCTCCAGATGAAGCTCGAGGAGCGACCCTTCACACCGGAGGAGGCCTATGGGGCCGCCGAGGCCTTCGTTACGGCTTCCAGCCAGATCGTCATGCCGGTCGTGACTATCGACGGAAAGGCAATCGGCAACGGGGTACCGGGACCGTTAGCCTTGAAATTGCGCGAACAATTCCACGAATTTTCAGCATTTTCCTGATTTTTCAGCCGATTTCGGCAATCCGGGCCTGTAACCGGCCTTGCGTCGTGGCCGGGCCTGCCGTTTAATCGCGCCTTGCAGCACCCGGAGGGGGATCTCAGGGCAGGCAAGCAGCCGGGCTGACACCTCGCAGAAGGTGGGGCCGGGTCCAAATAAGAATAAGCATCGAGACTGCGAGATAAGAAAAATGGCGGCAGACCGCGCACAAAATCTACAAGACACCTTCCTCAACCACGTTCGGAAAACCAAGACGCCGCTGACGATCTTTCTGGTCAATGGCGTGAAGTTGCAGGGCATTGTCACGTGGTTCGACAATTTCTGCCTTCTGCTTCGGCGCGACGGTCATTCGCAGCTTGTCTACAAGCATGCGATCTCGACCATCATGCCCGGTGCTCCGATCCAGTTGTTCGAGGGCGGCGAGGACGCTCCAGCTTGAGAATGAACTGACTTGGAACCCCGCACATTCGACGGGGGCTCCGACCGTCCGGGGTCGGCAAGGGGCGACACGACAGGGCGGGTGCTCGTCATCGGCCCGTATAAGCGGCTGCGGCGTGGCGAGGCCGACGCTCAGGCGATGTCTCATGCCGTTCGCAATCCCGAAGCACGGCTTGAAGAAGCTGTCGGGCTGGCGCGCGCGATTGATCTGACGGTGACCGACGCCATTGTTGCTCCTCTCAGCGAAATCCGGCCCGCAACCTATCTCGGCAAGGGGAAGGTCGAGGAGATCATCGGCCTCATCAAGGCGAACAACGCCGAGCTCGTGATCATGGATTGCGCGCTGTCGCCGATCCAGCAACGCAATCTTGAGAAGGAATGGAACGCCAAGGTGCTCGATCGCACCGGCCTGATTCTCGAGATTTTCGGACGTCGCGCCAAGACCAAGGAAGGCGCCCTGCAGGTCGAACTGGCGCACCTCAACTATCAGCGCAGCCGTCTCGTTCGATCATGGACCCACCTCGAGCGACAGCGCGGCGGCTTCGGCTTTCTCGGCGGCCCCGGTGAAACACAGATCGAAGCCGATCGCCGCATGATCGGCGAGCGGATCGTGCGTATCGAGAACGAGATTAAGAAAGTCCAAGCCACGCGCCGCTTGCATCGCGCAGGACGCCAGCGTGTGCCTTATCGCGTGGTCGCGCTGGTTGGATATACCAACGCCGGCAAATCGACGCTGTTCAACCGCCTGACCCGCGCCGAGGTGCAGGCTGCGGATATGTTGTTCGCAACGCTCGATCCGACGCTCCGCGCGTTGACGCTGCCCCATGGCGGCAAGGCAATGCTTTCTGATACGGTCGGCTTCATCTCCGACCTGCCGACCATGCTGGTCGCGGCGTTTCGCGCAACGCTGGAAGAAGTGATCGAAGCCGACGTCATCCTGCACGTCCGCGATATTTCGCACGAGGATGCCGAAGCTCAGCAGCATGACGTCGAAGCTGTCCTGCGACAATTGAACATCGATCCCGCAACAGGCCATCGCATCATCGAGGTCTGGAACAAGATCGATCGCTTCTCGCCGGAGGACAGAGAAAACCTCACCCGGATCGCCGCCCGCCGCCCGCCGGAGCAGCCGGCATTTCTGGTCTCGGCGCAGACAGGCGAGGGCATCGATACCCTGCTCGCCGCCATCGAGGATCAGCTTGCCGCGACACGGGTGATCCTGGATCTCTCGATCGATGCCGCGGATGGCTCAGGCATCAGCTGGCTTCACCGCAATGCCGAAGTGCTCGACAAACACCTGGAAGACGGCCGCTTTGCCATGACCATCCGTGTCGACGAGACCAAACGCGACATTGCCATTGACCGGTTTGGCGCGGTCCCGCGCCAACCCTCAAGCTGAACACATTGCAGGTCTGCTTTACGCTGCGGTCCATTCGACAGGAAATACTTGACCGCTCCAACCCGGGGCATATTCATCCTCACCGACCCTACACGGTAGAAAACGGGAGATGCACGTGACATATCCGAACGTACAGCTGCATATCGACGGCAAATGGCGCGACAGCGTCTCCGGACAGACCATTCCTGTCCTCAATCCCGCCACCGAAGACGTCGTCGGCACCGTCGCGCATGCATCCAAGGCGGATCTCGATGAGGCGCTTGCGGCAGCTGAGAAGGGCTTCAAGGTGTGGCGCGCGATCGCACCTTTTGAACGCGCCAAGGTCATGCACAAGGCTGCTGCCATTCTGCGCGAACGCGCCGATGCCATTGCCGTCCTGATGACGATGGAGCAGGGCAAGACTCTGGTCGAGTCCAAGGGCGAGACGCTGGCTGCAGCCGATATCATCGAGTGGTTTGCCGAAGAAGGAAAGCGCGCCTACGGCCGCCTCATTCCGGCCCGTGGACCTGGCATCTACCAGCTCGCGATCAAGGAGCCGGTTGGCCCGGTCGCGGCGTTCACGCCATGGAATTTCCCGATCAATCAGGTGGTGCGCAAGCTGTCGGCCGCGCTGGCGGCAGGCTGCTCGATCATTGTGAAGGCGCCGGAAGAAACACCGGCTTCGCCTGCCGAACTGATCCGCGCTTTCGTCGATGCCGGTGTGCCGGCTGGGGTTGTCAATCTCGTCTACGGCGTTCCGTCGGAAATTTCGGAATATCTCATTCCGCACCCGACCATTCGCAAGATCTCCTTCACCGGCTCGACCAATGTCGGCAAACAATTGTCGGCGCTGGCAGGTCTGCACATGAAGCGTGCGACGATGGAGCTCGGCGGTCATGCGCCGGTGATCGTATTCGACGACGCTGACGTCGACTCCGCTGCCAAGATCATGACCGCCGCGAAGTACCGCAACGCCGGTCAGGTCTGTATCTCGCCGACCCGCTTCCTGGTCCAGGAGGGCGTCTATGACAAGTTCGTCGAGCAGTTCGTTGCCAACACCAAGAAGGTGAAGGTCGGCAACGGACTCGACAAGGATTCGCGCATGGGCTCGCTCGCCAATCCGCGTCGTGTCAATGCCATCGAAGAGATGGTTCAGGATGCAGTCGGCAAGGGCGCCAAGGTCGCAGCAGGCGGCAGCCGCATCGGCAACAAGGGCTACTTCTTCGAGCCGACTGTCGTCACCGATGTGCCGAAGGATGCTCGTGCGATGAACGAAGAGCCGTTCGGGCCGCTGGCGCTGATTTCGCCGTTCCAGAAGTTCGACGACGCCGCGGAGGAGGCCAACCGCCTGCCGTTCGGCCTCGCGTCCTATGCCTTCACGAGCTCGACCAAGACCGCGACTGCGATCGGCGCTGCGATCGAAAGCGGCATGGTGTCGATCAACAGCTTCGGTCTGGCACTTCCTGAGACGCCGTTCGGCGGCATCAAGGATTCCGGCTACGGTTCGGAAGGCGGCACGGAGGCAATGGAAGCCTACTTCAACACCAAGTTCATTACCCAGACCGGCGTGTGATAAATTTCGGCGCGAGACATCTCGTGTCCCGGTTCAAAAATGACAGAAGCGGCGGAGCAATCCGCCGCTTCTGTCATTTCGGATCGTGCTTTTTGGCCTCGTTCCACAGGGCATCCATCTCCTCAAGCGTGGCCTGCTCCAACGACGTACCACGCGCCGCCAGCGCATGTTCGATATAGGCGAAGCGCCGCTCGAATTTTGCATTCGCGCCACTGAGAACGAGTTCCGGGTCGGCTTTGGCGTGCCGGGCCAGATTGACGACGGCGAACAGAAGGTCACCGGTTTCGGCCGCGATCTCGGACGGATCGCCGCCATCTAACGCCGCCTCGATCTCATTGGCTTCCTCGCGGATTTTCCGCAGCACCGCGCGCGGATCGTTCCAGTCAAAGCCGACGGTCGAAGCCTTCTGTTGCAGCGCCAGTGCCCTGGCAAGCGCCGGCTGGCCAGCCTTGACGGTAGCAAGGAGCGAGGACTGGGAGGCGGGCGGATGGCGTGCGGCCCGCTCAGCCTTTTCCTCCGCCTTGATGCGCGACCAGGCTTCCTTGACCTCGTCGGGGGTGAACTTTCCGGCGCGCTCGCCAAAGACATGGGGATGGCGGCGGATCATCTTGGTATTGATGGCTTCGACCACGTCGCCAAACGCGAACGCCCCTTGCTCCTCGGCCATGCGAGCATGGAATACGACCTGCAGCAGCAAGTCGCCAAGCTCCTCCCGGAGATCATCGAGGTCATTGCGCGCGATGGCGTCCGCAACCTCGTAGGCTTCCTCGATGGTGTAAGGCGCAATGGTGGCAAACGACTGCTCAAGGTCCCACGGACAGCCGGTGTCCGGCGTTCGCAATTTCGCCATGATATCGAGCAGGGCGGAAATATCTCGTGGAGAAGCCATAGGGCACCCAGAACCGTAAGGAAGACTGCCCTCATCTATGCCGTATCGAGCCCGCCGGGCACAGGCAAAAGCCCGCCTTTTCAACTGCTTGATCGGTTGGCCTGAACCAGCGGCGATGCTACATGCAGCGGCATGGATAACACGACCAACCAGGATGCCGCGCTGGTGCTGTTTTCGGGCGGGCAGGATTCCGCGACCTGCCTCGCCTGGGCGCTGTCAAATTTCGCGCGCGTCGAAACCGTTGGATTCTCCTACGGCCAGCGGCATCTGGTCGAACTCGATTGCCGCGATGCGCTGCTCGCCGGAATGAAATCGCTCAAGCCGGACTGGACTGAGAAGTTCGGCGAAAACCACACGCTGGACATTCCGACGATCGGCGAGATTTCGGACACGGCGCTGACGCGCGATGTTGCGATCGAAATGACCGAGGAGGGCCTGCCAAACACCTTCGTGCCGGGGCGCAACCTGCTGTTCCTGACGTTCGCTGCTGCATTGGCTTATCGCCGCGGCATTCGCCACGTGGTCGGCGGCATGTGCGAAACCGACTACTCCGGCTATCCCGATTGCCGCAACGATACCATCAAGGCCCTGAACACTGCGCTCAACCTCGGGATGGATCGCACGTTCGAACTCCACACGCCGCTGATGTGGAAGGACAAAGCGGAGACTTGGAAGCTGGCGCATGACCTCGGCGGGAGAGGGCTGGTGGACCTGATCGTCGAGCGTTCCCATACCTGCTATCTCGGCGAGCGCGGTGTGCAGCACGCGTGGGGCTACGGCTGCGGCGAGTGTCCGGCGTGCCGGCTGCGGGCCAAAGGCTGGACAGCATTTGCTGCCAGCGAGACGCAATCATGATGACAACCAATAACCGTCGCCAGATGGAGGGCACCTGCTTTCTGGCCGCTTACATCGCCTCGATTCCGGCTGCCAACTGGCTGATCCAGCACGTCGGCACGGTGTGTTCGCCGAACAGCCCCTGCCTGATCCCGGTCGGGCCGGGAGGCCTGATGGCGCCCAGCGGCGTGCTGATGGTCGGCCTAGCGCTGGTGCTCCGGGATCTGGTCCAGCGGCGGCTCGGCACGGCCTATGGTCTCGGCGCAATTCTGATTGGCACATTGCTGTCGGCGTTACTGGCACCTGCCTCGCTTGTCGTCGCCTCGGCTATCGCGTTCCTGCTGTCGGAACTGGTGGACTTCGCGGTTTTCACACCGCTGCAACGGCGAGGGCTTGTACTCGCGGTTCTCGCCAGCAGTGCAATCGGCTTGATCGCGGATTCGATCCTGTTCCTGTGGCTGGCTTTTGGCAGTCTACAGTTCGTCACCGGCCAGATCGTCGGCAAGGCCGTCATGGTGCTGGCGACGCTGCCGGCGATCGAATGGCTGCGACGACGGGACGACCGCCTTGGCCTCGCACGCACCTGACATTTCGACTATCGTTTTCAAATGATGGTCAGGGAGAGCAGGCGATGCTGAAGCTGAAGCCGAATTGCGAATGTTGCGACCGGGACCTTCCACCGGAAAGTCTCGAGGCCCGTGTTTGCACCTTCGAGTGCACCTTCTGCGCTACCTGCGCCGATCAGGTCCTCAAGGGCGTTTGCCCGAACTGCTCCGGCGAACTGGTCCGGCGGCCTGTCCGCCCGGCGGCGATGCTACGGAAATATCCGGCTTCAACCGAGCGGCATCTGCGCGCGCAGCCGTGCCCCAGCGCGGCCTGAGAAGGCCACGAGGTTTCAGCTTTTGGAGGCTGGCTGGTCGATGCGCGGATGCTGTCGCCGCCACTCGCGCGGCGGCGTGAAATCGCCGGTCCAGAAACCCCGCTTCGCCGCCCGCGCCTCCGCCTCCTGAACGCCATAAACCTTGGCAAAACCGGACGTTACGGCGAGACCTTGCCGTACCATCCAGGCATTAATGTCGGTGCCGTCGGGCAGGGAGCAGACCGCCAGAACGCGGTGATACTGGTCGTAGGCTTGCGGCCGGCATGACAGTTCGCGGCTGCGCAGGAGCCCCCTGAGAGCCGCCGCTGAGGATCGGCCGCAGGGCCATGGCTTGCCCTGACCGTCCTGACAGCTCTGGGCGAGCTCCGGAGCGTCGATATCGACCAGACGGATATGGCGGCCAGATATCGAGACCGTATCGCCATCGACGACATAGGCCGCGCCGACAATCGGAGCATCCGGAGGTGCGTTCCAAAGCTTCGCGCCATAGCCACCAAGCCCGCCAGCCAAAATCACAAGGACGACCAGCCAGCGCCGCGTTTCCGCGTTCAGTTTGCCCGATCTGTTGATGATCGTCCGCTTCGCCATCCCGTGCCAGTTGCCGTGTCCGAATCTTTGAGCGGACGTTACACGGCTTGCGAAGAGTGATTGAGGCAGGTTGCTTTGGACGTCGACCACAGGGGCTGGCTTGAATCAGAGGATGCGCCGGAGAAGCGGCAAGCTTCAATCCGAACGAACAATCTCCGCACACCTCAAATTCGCATAAGGTATATTATGGAATATATTTATATAGGCAAATTCAATGAATTGGCCGCTCTAGCGGATCAAAGACTTCAAATTGAACCCACTCAGCTCATCCTGCTTCCGCCGCG
Organism: Afipia sp.; assembly: GCA_044464625.1. Classification (GTDB taxonomy): domain Bacteria; phylum Pseudomonadota; class Alphaproteobacteria; order Rhizobiales; family Xanthobacteraceae; genus Afipia. The sequence goes on from JBIQLC010000014.1 coordinate 21,868, forward strand.
AGTCTCTCAGATGCCTTCATTGCCGCGCACTCGATGGTTTGCTCCACGTCACAGTTGCAGTCGGTTTGATTGCCGCCACCGATGGCGACATAACTCACGACACCGGCTTGAGCCTTCCCGACCCACGGCAGTCTAGGCGCGCGAATTTTGGATAGCTCTAGACGTCACGAAGCCGGCCCTCGATCTCTCGCATCAGCACGTAATCGCGATCTACAGTGGGTTGAATTAAACAGCTCATGGTCCGTTCCGCCCCACCAAGGATCGTAATCCGATCTACGAGCTCGGAGATTCTAAAAACTCAGAGCGCCAGCTGCCACGGTGACCGAAGTCCGTGAAGGGTTTGACAAATTGAACAAGATGGATGACCAGCTTCCGCGGGCTCCGTATGATTGGAGCCGCAAGAACAAAATCCAGTCTGGGAGAACCTCCATGAACTTTTCACGCCGGTCATTGTTGAAGGCGTCAGCGGCTGCAACCGTGATGGGAAGCATCGGCGCGCCGCTCGTTGCGCGCGCTCAGCAAGCCGAATTCGTCTACAAATACGCTAACAATCTGCCTGATACGCACCCGATGAATGTGCGCGCGAAGGAAATGTCGGCCGCGATCAAGCAGGAGACCAATGGCCGGGTCGATCTGCAGGTTTTCCCAAACAACCAGCTCGGTTCCGACACCGACGTTTTGAGCCAGATCCGCTCGGGCGGCGTCGAGTTTTTCACCCTGTCCGGCCTGATCCTGTCGACGCTGGTTCCAGCTGCGTCGATCAACGGCATCGGTTTCGCCTTCCCCGACTATGATACCGTCTGGAAGGCCATGGATGGCGATCTGGGCGCCCATGTGCGCAAGGAGATCAACAAGGCCAATCTGGTGGTGATGGACAAGATCTGGGACAACGGTTTCCGCCAGACCACATCTTCCACCAAGCCGATCAACACCCCTGAAGACTTGAAGGGCTTCAAGATCCGTGTGCCGGTGTCGCCGCTGTGGACGTCGATGTTCAAGGCATTCGAGGCCGCGCCGGCATCGATCAACTTCAATGAGGTGTACTCGGCTCTGCAGACCAAGATCGTCGAGGGTCAGGAGAACCCGCTGGCGCTGATCTCGACTGCCAAGCTCTACGAAGTGCAGAAGTACTGCTCGCTGACCAACCACATGTGGGACGGCTTCTGGTTCTTGGCCAACCGGCGTGCATGGGAACGGCTGCCGGCGGACGTTCGTACCATCGTCGCCAAGCACATCAATGCCGCGGCGGTGAAGGAGCGCGAAGACACCGCCAAGCTGAATGCGACCACCCAGGACGACCTGACCAAGAAGGGCCTTGTCTTCAATCAGCCAAAGGTGGATCCGTTCCGCGAGAAGCTGCGCAAGGCAGGGTTCTATGCCGAGTGGAAAGGCAAGTACGGCGACGAGGCCTGGGCCTTGCTGGAAAAGTCTGTAGGCAAGCTGGCGTAACCAACGGCGATGGCCGAAGCACGACTAGCGCAACCGATCGACGCGCCGAGCGGCGCGGGGGCCAATACGGCCCCCGGTCGCAGCGGCATGATCGCTTCGCTCGAAAACATCCTCGCCCGCCTCGTCGAGATTCCGGTCGCCCTGCTTGTGGTCGCCGAAATCATCATCCTGTTTGCGGGCGTGGTGTCGCGCTACGGCTTTCATTCGCCGCTGATCTGGTCGGATGAACTGGCATCGATCCTGTTCCTTTGGCTCGCGATGCTCGGCTCGGTGATCGCGCTTCAGCGCAACGAGCACATGCGCATGACGGCCGCCGTGGCCAAATGCAGCCCGGAGGTTCGCGCCTTTCTCGATCTGGTGGCGACCGCCTCGGCTCTCGCGTTTCTTCTCATGGTGGCCTGGCCGTCATGGGAATACGCCTACGAAGAAAGCTTCATCACCACACCGGCACTGCAGATATCCAATTCGTGGCGTGCCGCAGCCCTGCCCGTAGGTATCGGTCTGATGGCGATCTTCGCGGTTCTGCGATTGCTGCGCCTTGGGAACAAGCGCACGATGATCCTTGCGGTAGCATCGGTTATCGCGATCTCGGCCGCGTTCTGGTTTGCCCAGCCGCTGCTGCGGCCGCTTGGCAACCTCAACCTCGTGATTTTCTTCGTCGGGCTGGTCGCGTTCTGCGTCTTTGCCGGCGTGCCGATCGCCTTCGCATTCGGCTTGTCGATCTTCAGCTATCTGGTGCTGACAACACATACACCGACCATGGTGCTGATTGGCCGTATGGACGAGGGTATGAGCCACCTGATCCTGCTGGCCGTCCCGCTGTTCGTATTCCTTGGTCTCCTGATCGAAATGACCGGCATGGCTCGCGCCATGGTAGCATTCCTTGCAAGCCTGCTGGGCCACGTACGCGGCGGCCTGCACTATGTGCTGGTCGGCGCCATGTATCTCGTGTCCGGCATCTCAGGCTCGAAAGCCGCTGACATGGCCGCGATCGCACCGGTGTTGTTTCCCGAGATGAAGCAGCGTGGCGCGAAGCCGGGGGATCTCGTCGCCCTGCTTTCGGCAACCGGCGCGCAAACTGAAACCATTCCGCCGAGCCTGGTCCTGATCACCATCGGGTCGGTGACAGGGGTCTCGATCGCCGCGCTGTTCACCGGCGGATTGCTGCCCGCGCTGGTGCTGGCTGTCACGCTGTCAGCGCTGGTCTGGTGGCGCTATCGCAACGAGGACCTCAGCCACGTTCAGCGGGCAACGCCAAGGGAGATCCTGCGAACCTTCATCATCGCGCTACCGGCGCTGGCGCTTCCTTTCGTCATCCGCGCGGCGGTTGTGGAAGGCATCGCGACGGCGACGGAGGTCTCAACCATCGGCATCGTGTTCGCGATCTTCGCCGGCCTTGTGATCTATCGGCAGTTCAACTGGAGCCGGCTGATTCCGATGCTGATCGAAACCGCGTCGCTCTCAGGCGCGATCCTGCTGATCATCGGCACCGCCACCGGCATGGCCTGGGGCCTCACCCAATCAGGCTTCTCCCGCTCCCTCGCGGCGGCGATGACCGGCCTGCCCGGCGGACCAGCCATGTTTATCGCCGTCTCGATTGTCGCGTTCATGATCCTAGGCAGCGTGCTGGAAGGCATTCCGGCGATCGTGCTGTTCGGGCCGCTGCTGTTTCCGATTGCCAAGGCCGTCGGCGTCCACGAGGTCCACTACGCCATGATCGTTATTCTGGCGATGGGTATCGGGCTATTCGCACCGCCGTTCGGTGTCGGCTATTATGCGGCGTGTGCGATCGGGCGGGTGGACCCCGCCGACGGCATGAAGCCGATCTGGGGCTACCTTCTGGCGCTGCTGATTGGCCTGATCGTGGTCGCAGCCGTCCCATGGATTTCAATCGGTTTCCTCTGAGGAGAGTGTCATGAGCACCGGGCAAGGCCAGTACAGTATCGGCCTCGACAAGACGCCTGCCAACTTCGTTCCCCTCTCCCCGCTGAGCTTCCTTGAACGTACCGCTCGCGTCTATCCCGATATGACGAGCACAGTCTACGAGGGCCGGACCTTCACGTGGGCGCAGACATTCGAGCGCTGCAAACGCTTCGCGTCGTTCCTCGCTCGCAACGGCATCAGCCGCGGCGATACCGTTGCAGCGATGCTGCCCAACATCCCGGCGATGAACGAACTGCATTTCGCCGTCCCGATGACCGGCGCCGTACTCAATGCGCTCAACATCCGGCTCGATGCCGCTTCCATCGCCTTCATGCTCGACCATGGCGGCGCCAAGATTCTTCTCGTTGACCCCGAATTTTCCGCCGTCATCTCCGAAGCTTTGGGATTGATGAAGCAGCGGAAGCCAACGGTGATCGACGTCGACGATATGGCTTTCACCGGCGGTTCGCGGATCGGTGAGATCGAGTATGAGGATGCCGTCGCCTCAGGCGATCCGGATTTCGCGTGGCAACACCCCGAAGACGAATGGGATGCCATCGCGCTGAGCTACACCTCGGGCACCACCGGCAATCCCAAGGGCGTCGTTACCCATCATCGTGGCGCTTACCTCAACGCCGTCAGCAATATCCTGGACGGTAATCTCGGCGCGCATCCGGTCTATCTGTGGACGCTGCCGATGTTCCACTGTAACGGCTGGTGCTTTCCTTGGACCATCGCGGCCTCTGCCGGAATCAACGTCTGCCTGCGCAAGGTCGATCCGGCCAAAATCTTCGAGCTGATTCCAAAACATGGCGTGACCCATATGTGCGGCGCGCCGATCGTCTACAACACACTCATCAACGCGCCAGGCGCTCCGACCGGCGCTGCCGTCCGCCCTGTTGTCGGATTGATCGCCGGCGCGGCGCCGCCCGTCGCCGTGCTCGCGGGCGCTGAGAAGATCGGCATCAAGCTCACTCACGTTTATGGTCTGACAGAAGTCTACGGTCCCGCCTCGGTCTGTGCCGAACAGCCAGGTTGGGACGCCCTGCCCCTCGACGAGCGCGCGCAGCTCAAGCGTCGACAGGGCGTCGCCTACCACATGCAGGAAGCCATCACGGTGCTCGATCCGGAGACCATGAAACCGGTGCCGCGTGATGGCGAAACGATCGGCGAGGTCATGTTCCGCGGCAACGTCGTGATGAAGGGTTACCTCAAGAACGAGGCGGCAACGCAGGAAGCTTTCGCCGGCGGCTGGTTTCACACCGGCGACCTCGGTGTACTCGACAAGGACGGTTACGTCATCATCAAGGACCGCTCCAAGGACATCATCATCTCCGGCGGCGAGAATATTTCGTCAGTCGAAGTCGAAGACGTTCTGTACAAGCATCCTGCCGTGCTGTTCGCCGCCGTTGTCGCAAAGCCCGATCCGAAGTGGGGCGAAGTGCCTTGCGCGTTTGTCGAACTGAAGCAAGGCGCGAGCGCGAACGAGGCCGAAATCATCGCCTACTGCAAAACGCAGTTGCCTGGCTTCAAAACGCCAAAGGCAATCGTCTTCGGCGTCATTCCGAAGACGTCGACGGGCAAGATTCAGAAATTCATGCTGCGAGATCAGGTTAGTTCGGCCAAGGCGATCTCGGCATAGTCGCAAACATCGCCATCAGACGTCGAGCGTTAACCGGATTCCGTCGTAAGCCGGGATGACGTTCGGCGGCAGACTCTTGCTCAAAACATCATAGTCGAGATCGGAATGCAGGTTAGTCAGCACAGCCCGGCGTGGTTTGAATTTTTCAATCCATGACAGCGCATCGCTCAGGCTGAAATGGCTCGGATGTCCCGTGTAGCGTAGCGCATCGACAATCCACAGATCGAGGTTCTCAAGCGCCGGCCAGCTCTGCTCCGGAATATAGTTGACGTCGGGTGTATAGGCGGCATTCCCGATACGATAGCCGAGCGCTGGGATGTTCCCGTGCTGAAGCAGGAAAGCCTCAAACGTGAGCTCTCCTCCTTTCCCAACGATTGCTTCGGTTTCACCGGCTTCGATCGAACGTCGGTCGAGAATAGGCGGATAATCGCTGCCTGGCGGAGTCTCAAAGCAGTACGAGAACCGCAACATGACATCCTTGGCGGTCGACTCGTTGAGATAAACCGGAATGCGCCGCCGCTGATGCAGCACGACAGAACGCAGATCATCGATGCCGTGCGTCTGGTCAGCGTGTTCATGGGTGAGAAACACCGCATCGAGATGATCGACGTTGGCATCAATGAGCTGTTCGCGCAGATCGGGCGACGTATCGATCAGAACCCGAGTCAAACCACCCGGCCCTTCCCGCTCCGCCAGGAGCGAACAACGACGGCGGCGGTTCTTTGGATTGTTGGGATCGCAAGCACCCCATCCCAACGCGGGCCGAGGCACGCCGGCGGATGATCCGCAACCCAGCACTGTCAGGGTCACCGTCATGCCGCTTGAGCGTCGGGGCGCGGCACTTTGCTGAACAGGCGGAAAAAATTCTCGGTGGTCTGGCGGCCGATCTCCTCGATCGTCACTCCACGCGTCTCGGCCAGGACACGCGCCGTTTCCACCACGAAGGACGGCTCGTTGCGCTTACCACGATGCTTACCGGGCGCGAGATACGGCGCGTCAGTCTCAACCATGATGCGGTCGGCCGGAAGCTCGGCGGCGATATCGCGGATCGCCTGTGAGTTCTTGAATGTCAGAATGCCGGTGAACGAGATCGACAGCCCGTGCGCAATCGCTTTCATCGCGAGTTCCCGCCCGCCGGTGTAGCAATGCAGAACTGCACGAAACGACCCCTTCGCCATTTCGTCATCGAGAATACGGCCGCAATCGATATCTGCCTCGCGTGTATGGATCACCAGCGGTAAGCCTGTGGCGCGTGCTGCAGCGATATGCGCACGAAAGCCCCGCTCCTGCGCCTCGCGTGAGCCATGCTCGTAGAAGTAATCAAGACCCGCCTCGCCCAGCGCGACAACCTTGGGATGTTTCGTGAGCGCGATCAACTCATCCGCTGGAATGCCATCTTCCTCGTCGGCCTGATGCGGATGGGTTCCAACCGAACAGTAGACATTCGGAAAGCGCTCAGCGATCGCCAGCAGCGCGTCGAGACGCCTGACCCGCGTTGATATAGTCACGATCCGTCCGATCCCCGCCGCCTCGGCGCGCGTGACGATAGCGTCGAGATCATCGGCGAAATCAGGAAAATCGAGGTGGCAGTGACTATCGACCAGCATCAGTTCTTCGTTGCTTCCGGTGGATCGACATAGCGCGGGAAAGCAGGGATTGGAGCCGGCAGCTGGCTGCCCGGCTTGATCCGCGTGGCACCGCCGACCGTTGCGAAGGTGCGCTCACTCTCTGCGATCCCAAGGCTTTCCAGAATTTTCGCGCATGCCGCGGGCATCGCCGCCTGAGCCAGAATGGCGATCTGCCGGATGACCTCCGCCGTCACGTAGAGGACAGTCTTCTGCCGTTGCGGATCGGTCTTTGCGAGTGCCCAAGGCGCCTCACCCGCGAAATAGCGGTTGGCTTCGGCGACCACAGCCCAGATCGCATTCAGCGCCTGGTGAATCTGCTGCGTTGCCATTGCGGTGCGCGCCAGTTCAAGCATGCCGTCGGCCTGCGCGAGAATCGCTTTGTCGTTGTCTGTAAACACCCCGGGCTCTGGCAGCACGCCGCCATACTGTTTGGCGATCATCGACAGCGAGCGTTGCGCAAGATTGCCGAAGTCATTGGCTAGATCGGCGTTGGTGCGCGCGACGATGGCTTCGTGGTTGTAATTGCCATCCTGCCCGAACGGCACCTCGCGCAGCAGGAAATAGCGCAACTGATCGACGCCGTACTGGTCGGCCAGATTGAACGGATCAACGACGTTGCCGATCGACTTCGACATCTTCTCCCCGCGATTGAACAGGAAGCCGTGGGCGTAGACGCGTTTCTGTACGGGAATGCCGGCCGACATCAGGAAGGCGGGCCAATACACCGCATGGAAGCGGATGATGTCCTTGCCAATGATATGAACGTCCGCCGGCCAATAGCGCCAGTTCTTGTCCTGCTCATCAGGAAATCCGACGCCGGTGATATAGTTGGTCAACGCGTCGACCCAGACATACATCACATGCTCCGGATCCTCCGGGACCTTCACACCCCAATCGAACGTGGTGCGTGACACCGACAGATCCTTCAGGCCGCTTTTGACGAAGCTGACAACCTCGTTTCTGCGAACATCGGGGCCGATGAAATCGGGCTGGGATTCGTACAGCGCGAGCAGCTTGTCCTGATAGGCCGAAAGCCGGAAGAAATAGCTTTTCTCCTCGACCCATTCGACCGGCGTACCCTGCGGACCGCGACGGACCTTGTCCTCACCAACGGTCGTTTCGTCCTCAGCGTAATAGGCTTCGTCGCGAACCGAATACCAGCCCGCATAGCTATCCAGATAGATATCGCCATTGGCCAGCATCCGACGCCAGATTTCCTGCGTCGATTTGTGATGTGCGGGCTCAGACGTTCGGATGAATCGATCGAACGACACATTCAGCCGCTCATCCATGTCTTTAAAGCGGGCCGCATTGCGCGTCGCCAGTTCGGCGGGGGTCATATTCTCCTTATGCGCGGTCTGAATCATCTTCAAACCGTGCTCGTCCGTCCCCGTCAGGAAGAACACATCCTTGCCGTCCAGCCGCTGGAAACGGGCGACTGCGTCGGTCGCAATCGCCTCATAGGCGTGGCCGATGTGTGGCGCCCCGTTCGGGTAAGCGATCGCGGTCGTGATGTAGAAGGTCTGCCGCTTATTGTCTGCATTCGCCATCAGTGCGAAAGCCTTTCGTATAAATTCGACGTGCTGCGGATCGCCGGATTTGCCCGGCCCGGATTGTCAGCGAACTGCGTCCGCGAGCAATCCAAATACCGAGAAAACCAGCGGTTTTCGCTCAAGATTGAAGGATTCCGTCTCACGGGCGGCAAGGTTGATCTTCTCCCATACCTCCGCCAGTCGTGCAAGGCGGCGCAGGTCGGGGTTGGGCTGCCGCAGCCGCTCAGTCACCCAGCGCTCAACCGTATCCACGAACGCACGCAGCGCGACGCGATCATTCAGCCCAAGGGCATCACCCAAAGCATGTAGCGCTCGCGGATCGACATGGGGCAACGTGTCGAGCAGCGCACCGGTGCGGTGGTGAAGACCGAGTGCATTGCCGTCGAGCAGCATCAGCGCCCGAGCGACACTCCCCTCCGCGCCTTCAGCCGCCTCGCGCAGCACCGGCTCGCCAGGATCGCGCATGCTGGCTTCCGATGCCGCACGGACCACATCCTCGGTCGCCAGCGGACGGAGGATCAGCTTGCGACAGCGCGACTGAATGGTCGCCAGCACGCGGGCCGGTGCGTGGCTGATCAGCAGGAACAGCGAGCGCTCCGGCGGCTCTTCGATCACCTTGAGCAACGCATTGGCCGAGTTGGCATTCAACTCATCGACGGTATCGACGATGCAGACGCGCCAGCCGGCGACAGCTGCCGTCGATCCGAAGAACGAGATCGTCTCACGGGACTCATCGACGGTGATAACCGTGCGCATCACACCTTTCTCATTCGCTGTCCGTTCAAGCGTCAGCAGTCCGCCGTGGCTGCCTGCCGCGACCTGACGAGCGACCGGGTGATTGGATTCGACTTCCAACGTTTCGGCATTCTGCACCGCCGACGAAGTGGGATCCGGATGGGTCAGGACAAAGCGCGCCAACCGGTAAGCGAGCGTGGCCTTACCGGTTCCCTGCGTTCCTCCGACCAACCAGGCGTGAGGGATGCGCCCGCTACGATAAGCATTGAGCAGCATCGCTTCGGCTTCGCGGTGCCCATAGAGCGATGTCGTCTCGCGCGGCGCTGGCACAGCGATTTCAGAATCTGCAGTGCTCATGCGGGGCTGATCTCACCAACTTCTGTCGCGAGCAGGCGCTCGGAAACGGCAGACCAGACCCGCGTGGCGACCGTGTCCTGATCCGCGTTGGCGTCAATCAGAACGCATCGCTGCGGCTCTTCTGCAGCGATCTGGAGATAGGCGTCGCGAAGCCTTTCATGAAACGCGACATCCTCCTCCTCGAACCGATCGGCGACTGCCTTACCCCGTCGCAAGACCGCACGACGCAAGCCGACAGCGACAGGGACATCGAGGATCAGCGTCAGATCTGGTTTCAAATCCCCGATGGTAACGCGTTCCATTGTTTCGATGAGCGCGGGATTCACCTTGCCCAACTTGCCTTGATAAACCCGCGTCGAGTCGGTGAAACGATCGCACAGCACCCAGATGCCACTCTTCAGCGCTGGCTGGATGACCTGATGCACATGGTCATCGCGCGCCGCCGCGAACAACAGCGCTTCTGCATCGGCACCAAGAAATTTGCCCATGCCCGACAGCACCAGATGGCGAACGATTTCCGCACCAGCCGAACCGCCAGGTTCGCGCGTTGTGATCGTCCGATGGTTGGCCGCGTTCAGCCGATCGGCGAGGACGGAGATCTGGGTGGATTTTCCAGCCCCTTCGCCGCCCTCAAACGTGATGAAGCGGCCGACAGGCACGGGTTTGGACGATTTTTTCGTCATGTCAGAGTTTTTCCACGCCCGCGCGCACAAGCCCGATGAACAGTTCGCTCACTCCATCGACCGCACGCTGCGTCAGCGAGCCCACGCCGACGGCCTCATCGGCGTGAAGCGGCACTTCGAGTGCAATATTGCCGCCGCGCCAGACTTTCATCACGCCGATCTCTTGGCCGGCCTTGATCGGCGCGCGGACAGGGCCCTTATAGATGATACGAGCGAGCAGCTTATCGGTTCCGTTCCGCTGCACCATGATCTTGATCGGTTCGGACGCGCTGAGCTTCACCGAGCCGTGGTCGCCGCCGAAGACCTTGGCGTAACCAACCGTCTGCCCGGCATCGAACAACACGCGCGTCTCGAAGTTGCGGAATCCCCACTCGAGGAGACGCTTGGTTTCGTTCGCCCGTCCCTTCGCGTCGTCCATTCCGTTGACGACAACAATCAGCCGAAGGCCACCCTGCACGGCCGAGCCGACCATGCCGTAGCCGCCCTCTTTGGTGTAGCCAGTCTTCAGTCCATCGGCGCCTTCCAGCGACGTCAAAAGCGGGTTGCGATTCTGCTGCCGAATCTTGTTCCAGGTGAATTCGCGCTGCCCGAACAGCTTGTAGAAGTCGGGATAGGTCAGAACGATGTGACGCGCGAGCTTCGCCAGTTCCCGGACCGACATCATGTTAGCGGGATCCGGCAGTCCGTTGGAATTTCCGAACGTCGATTGGGTCAGTCCGATTTCTCGCGCCCGTTTGGTCATCATGGTGACGAAATCGCGCTCGCTGCCGGCGATCCCCTCGGCAAGAATGATGCAGGAATCGTTGCCGCTCTGGATCACGGCGCCATGAAGCAAGTCATCGACGCTGACGCGGCTGTTGAGGGCCGCGAACATCGTCGAGCTCCCGGAGGGCGCCCCCCCTTTGCGCCAGGCATATTCGCTCACCTGGTATTCGTCGGTGAGTTTGATATCGCCCTTCTTGACCGCGTTGAAAACAACCTCGGCGGTCATCAACTTCATCATGCTCGACGGCTGCAGAAGCTCATCGGCGTTCTTCTCGAACAGAACGCTACCAGTCTTGGCCTCGACCAGGATCGCTGTCGGCGCGTCAATGTCGAGACCGCCTTCGTCCTTTTTGGCACCCTGCACGCTTTGATTGGCCGCGAACGCGTTGACCGCAAGCGTCATCGCCAGCCCGACCGCCAGCACGGTTCGCCGAAACACCGATCGTATTCGTTTATGCGACTGCGGAGCGCTTGCCATTCTTCCGACCCCAGAATGGCGTGTTTAACAGGTCGCTCCGCCCCAAACAACGATGGGGCCAGGTGAAATCCCCGGCTCGTTCAAGGACTTGCAGGAAAACGGAAGGGGTGCCGATTGCTTGGGGGAGGATTAGTACAGGCCGCGACCGCCGAGGAAGCTGCCGCTCTCTGCAGGTCTCACCGGAGCATAGGCAGCAACCGGGCGAGTGACGGGCGCAGCCCCCAAGTCATTGGTCGCTGAGGCCATCTGCGCCTCATCAGAATTGCGATGCGAGCGGACGCTCCGTGCCGACACTTCTGTCGCGTTGGCTGCTGCGACATCGACGGACGTATTGCCAAGCGAGTACGGTCGCTCCGATGGAACCGGAACATTTCCGCGCAACGCACTGTGCGAGTTGCGCAATTCGGGAACAAACGGTGCCGCTGAAGCGATTCTGACATTGGACGGCGCCGGAGCCGGTTCGCCGGAACGCAAGGTCGCCATCAGCATGCGATCATCCGAGCCTTCCAGCGGAGCGCGGCCCACATACTCGACCCGCACCCGTGCGACGCCGTTGTTTCGGAACTCGAGCAACCTGGCAGCCGTGTTCGACAAGTCGATGATCCGATTGCCATGATATGGGCCACGGTCGTTGACCCGTACCACCAGCGACTTGCCGTTCTTCAGGTTGGTGACACGGACATAGCTCGGCATCGGCAGAGTCGGATGCGCGGCTGTCAGCGAGGTCATGTCGAAGACCTCCCCGTTCGCGGTCAGCCGGCCATGAAACGCATCGCCATACCAGGACGCCAGACCTTCGGCACGATAGTGGACGTTCTCTTCGGGGACATAGGTGCGCCCGGCAACCGTGTAGGGCTTGCCGACACGATACGTGCCGCCGCCTTTCGGCACGGATTCGCCAAACCCAACAACGCGCGGGCTCGACGACACGCCATATTTCGGATCGACACGGCTGGCGAACTTGCCGGACCCACAGTTGGCCAACAACAAGCATGTCCCGGCAGCAACCACGACCCGGGCCAAGCGCCTGTTCGATTCTGCTCTGTCAGACCCCATGAACCCTGAACGCATCGATATTGCCGGCTACAGAATCTGCAGCCAGCATTCCCCAAGCGACGCATACCATAACCGAATGCCGCTTTACGGGAAATGGGGGTAACGCCCAGTGGTAAACCAAAAGTTGCGCCGTGCGGCCTGCGAGCCCCAGCTTCCCTTGCAATCCCCGCCGCCTTCCCTCATGAGAAGGCGCATGGAAGGGTGGCCGAGTGGTTTAAGGCAGCGGTCTTGAAAACCGCCGTGCCTGCAAGGGTACCGTGGGTTCGAATCCCACCCCTTCCGCCAAAACAATCATATCCTCTTGATAATATTGATATTTTGTATCTGCAGACAGTTCGCAACCAAACCTGCCTACAATCGTGGTGACTGCCCTACGCTTATGAGTGCCGACGTTTCCGAAGGATACACGTCCTGCCGGCGAACCTACGACGGCAACCTGCCCGTAAGCCGAAAGAATATATTGGACGTCACCTGAACATCAGATCTGGCGAGATGATTTTCGAGCGCGGCCATATCTCGTTCGAACTCCGGGCGTGTCATGAATCCCGCGTCGATCAATCTATCCCGAACATTCTTGGCGAAGCTTCGAGGAAACCAGCGCCTCTCGTGATCTGGCGGAAAGACGTGAACGACGGCGTCCACAACGATCGACATCACCCCTACGTCACGAAATAGCCGATGGAGGCGTCGGCCGACAGAAAGGTCGATCCCTTGCGCTTTGGCAAAAGCTGAATAGGCGTCAAGCAGACGTGTCCACGCCGGCAGCGCAGGATCGCAACAGTGAGGAAGATAGTCGGCCTCGAAGCTTGATACCCAACCGCCGGGGCGCACCAGCGATACCATTTCCCTCACTATCCGCTCAGGCTCGGGGACATTCACCAGCAACAACCGCATGTGAGCGCCATCAAAGGAAGCGCGCGGCAATCCGGTCTGATAGGCATCGCCCTCACGAACCTTGACCTGTGATAGTCCACGATCGGCGATAAAACGACGAGCCTGCTCGACGAAATCTCGACTGCGGTCAATGCCCAGAACAGAGCCCGTAGCGCCCACGCGCTCAGCTAGAAGATGCAATGCACCTCCGGGGCCACACCCTAGATCAACGACACGCTCTCCCTGCTTGATCTTGATTCTATCAAGCTGAGCTTCGGACTCCGAGGCCAGGTTCGTAATTTGACGTTTTAGACGCGCCATCTCAGCGTCGTCCCGCCCAAGCAAATAGCTGTCTGGCTTCGTCATGGCGCCCTCGGCTGACCGACCGCAGCAACAACAGAGCGCCATTTATCGCAAAGAGCTTGTCCTCCTTATGGCACCTCAGGGCTCGCGCACCCCGATCATCAGGCCCGTTGGCCCTGCTTCACCTTCGTCTCCGGCGAATCCCACCCGCCTGCCTTTCGGGACGTCGGCGAGCCACACCGCAAGGCATCCCGCTCGATCGCCGATTGAAGAACCATCACCGTAACCCCGGCAATGTCGTCGAGATGCATCACGGGAAGCGACGTCGAGACCGGCGCATCGGTCGCAATGCCGACGATGGTCCGATCGTCCGGAAACAGCACCGGCTTGCCGTTCGCCGCGCGATGAATTTCGATCTTCGGATAAGGCTCTGACTTGAAACCTTCGACGAGCACCAGATCGGCGTGAGAGAGTTTGTCGAGAAGTTCCGGCAGACTGGGCTCAGCGTCGCCGCGTAATTCACGCATCAGTGCCCAGCGCCGCCCAGATGCGATCAGCACTTCGCTGGCACCTGATTGACGATGCACCCACGAATCCTTGCCGGGCTTGTCGAGGTCGAACGCATGGTGGGCGTGCTTGATGGTCGAAACCCTCAACCCCTGTGCGATCAAAGCAGGCAACAGCTTGGCTACAAGCGTCGTCTTGCCCGCGCCGCTCCAGCCTGCCAAACCAATGACTTTCATGTAAAACTCACGCGGCCGGCTTGCTGGGTTTCGTCCCCAGACCTTCGACCGCCGTGCGCACCAGCGGATCGAGCCCCTCGCCGCCTTTCTCGAGATAGGTAACGATCTGCGTACGCATCCGCGGATCCCAGAACTTCCGCAGATGATCCTCGATCGCCGCGGACGCTTTGGCTTTATCCTGGGTGGAGAAGAATTTTCCGATCTGGTTCGCGACGTAAACGAGCTTGTCTGGTGACACGACGCTAAGCCTTTCCGATGCGATGAGGATGCGTAAAAATTTCGAAACCGTCGCGGCGCGCAACCGCGGCAAGTGTGATACCGGCGGCGTCCGCCATCCGCACAGCGAGTGCTGTCGGAGCCGAGACCGCCACCAGAACCGGAAATTCGGCGACAGCGGCCTTCTGGATCAGCTCCACCGAAACCCGGCTGGTCAGAACAACGATGCCGCCGCGCCCGGATCGACACATCCGCGACAGCGCACCAGTAAGCTTGTCGAGCGCATTATGGCGGCCAACATCCTCGCGGATCGCGATCAGCCCGTCCGCAGGCGTCCAGAACGCTGCGCCATGAACCGCGCGGGTCTGCTGGTTGAGCCACTGATTGTCGGAAACACGATCGACCGCCGCCATCACCTGTTCGGCCGAAAAACGACTGTCGTCGGAAATCGCCGGCGGCGCACGCATGGCTTCGGTCAGAGAATCGATGCCACACAGACCACAGCCTGTGGGCCCGGCCATAAACCGGCGGCGCTCGTTCAACGCTGCGGCGCGCGGGCCGTTGAGCCAAATCCGCAGTTCAACGCCCAGTTCCTGCTCGACAACCTCAAAGCTCTCAATGTCGTCCGGTGATCCGATGATGCGTTCGGTCAAACTGAAACCGATCGCAAAATCTTCGAGATCGCGCGGCGTCGCCATCATCACCGCGTAGGACGAGCCGTTGTAGGCGAACGCGACCGCCATTTCCTCCGGGATCGCCCGCTCACCGGATTCCAGCTCGCTGTCGCGCCAAGCTGTCCGGCGAACCTGGTGAAACGGACTTAGCACGTCACTCCGCCGCCTCGCTTGGCAGGATACGGCGGCTTAGATCGGAGAAGGCGCTATAATCTTCCTGCCATTCCGAACGCCCGTTAGACGGCGATACCTGCACCGCGGTGCACTTGTATTCGGGACAACTCGTCGCCCAGTCCGAGTAATCCGTGGTGACGACGTTTGCCTGCGTATCGGGATGGTGGAAGGTGGTATAGACCACGCCCGGCGCTACGCGCTCGGTGATCAGCGCACGCAGTGTCGTCTCTCCAGAACGACTGGCTAGCTTGATCCACGAGCCATCCGTGATGCCGCGTTCTTCGGCGTCGTGAGGATGGATCTCGAGCAGATCCTCCTTATGCCAGACGACATTGTCGGTGCGCCGCGTCTGGGCGCCGACGTTGTACTGCGACAGGATGCGTCCGGTGGTCAGCAACAGCGGATAGCGCGGTCCGACTCGCTCATCGGTGGCGAAGTATTCCGTGACGACGAAGTTGCCCTTGCCCCGAACGAACTGTTCGGTGTGCATGACCGGTGTGCCCGTCGGATACTTGTCGTTGCACGGCCACTGGATCGAGCCCAGTTCCTCGAGCTTCTTGAACGAGACCCCGGAAAAAGTCGGTGTAAGCCGCGCAATCTCATCCATGATCTCGGACGGGTGGTTGTAATTCATGGGATAGCCCAGCGCATTGCTGAGCATGCAGGTGATTTCCCAATCCGCGTAACCTGCCTTCGGTTCAACGACCTTGCGTACCAGCTGGATGCGTCGCTCGGCATTGATGAACGTGCCATCCTTCTCGAGGAAGGTCGAACCGGGAAGGAAAACATGGGCGTAATTCGCGGTCTCGTTCAGGAACAGGTCCTGCATCACCACGCATTCCATCGCAGACAAGCCGGCAGCTACGTGCTTCGTGTCGGGATCGGACTGCATGATGTCCTCGCCCTGCACGTAAAGCCCCATGAACGAGCCATCGAGCGCCGCATCGAGCATGTTGTTGATGCGCAAGCCGGGCTCGCTTTCGAGTTTCCTGCCCCACGAATTCTCAAACAGATTGCGCACGTCGTTATTGGAAACATGGCGATAGCCGGAGAATTCGTGCGGGAACGACCCCATATCGCACGAACCCTGAACGTTGTTCTGGCCGCGCAATGGATTCACACCGACGCCCGGACGGCCGATGTTGCCGGTCGCCATCGCCAAATTGGCGATCGCCATCACAGCGGTCGAGCCCTGGCTGTGCTCGGTCACACCGAGGCCGTAGTAAATCGCGCCGTTGCCGCCGGTGGCATAGAGCCGGGCCGCAGCACGGATATCCTCAGCCGAAACACCGATGGTCTTTGACAGTGCCTCGGGGCTGTTCCGTTCCTCGGCAACAAATGCAGCCCAGTCCTGGAAGGCGTCGAGTTCGCAACGCTCCCGCACGAACGTCTCGTCCACCAGTCCCTCGGTGACGATCACATGCGCCAGCGCGGTCAGGATCGCGACGTTGGTGCCGGGCAGCACCGGCAAGTGGTAGGAAGCTTCGATATGCGGGGTCCGCACCAGCTCGGTGCGCCGCGGATCGACAACAATAATTTTAGCGCCCTTGCGCAGCCGTTGCTTCATCCGGGACGCAAATACCGGGTGAGCGTCGCTTGGATTGGCGCCGATCAGGACCATGACATCGGTCTGTTCGACCGAGTCAAAATCCTGGGTACCTGCCGAGGTGCCAAATGTCTTGCCGAGGCCGTAGCCTGTCGGCGAATGACAAACACGCGCGCAGGTATCGACGTTGTTGTTGCCGAACCCGGCGCGAACCAGCTTCTGGACGAGGAAGGTTTCCTCATCCGTGCAGCGAGATGACGTCAGACCGCCAATCGAGCCGACGCCGTGCTTTGCCTGAATCCGCTTGAACTCGGAGGCAGTGTAAGCGATCGCCTCCTCCCAGCTCACCTCCTTCCAAGGATCCGTGACCTTCTTGCGGATCATTGGCTTGAGGATGCGCTCCTTGTGATTGGTATAACCCCAGGCGAAACGTCCCTTCACGCAGGAATGGCCATGGTTGGACTTGCCGTCCTTGTAGGGGACCATGCGGATGATCTCGTCACCCTTCATTTCCACCTTGAAGGCGCAGCCGACACCGCAATAGGCGCAAGTCGTGACTTTGGAATGTTCCGGCTTGCCTTTGGCGATCACATTCTTCTCAAGCAGCGAGCCGGTCGGGCAGGCCTGAACGCAAGCGCCGCACGAGACACAATCGGATTCGAGAAAAGACTGATCGGTGCCCGCCGCCATCACCGAGCCGAAACCACGCCCGGCGATAGTCAACGCGAAAGTCCCTTGCACGTCTTCGCAGGCGCGCACGCACCGCGAACAGACGATGCATTTCTCCGGATCGTAGGCGAAATAAGGATTGGATTCGTCGAGGCCGGTGCTGCGGTGGCGCGCGCCATCGAACCCGTAGCGGACCTCTTCAAGACCAACATTCACCGCCATGTCCAGCAGATCGACATGACCGTCAACGCCACAGTCCAGCGATTTCACCGGGTGATCGGAGACATAAAGCTCCATCACACCCTTGCGCAGGCGATCGAGACGCTCGGTCTTGGTGCTGACGACCATACCCTCTGCGACCGGCGTCGTGCATGAAGCCGGCGTGCCGGCGCGACCTTCAATTTCCACGAGACAAAGCCGGCATGATCCGAACGCATCGAGCATGTCGGTGGCGCACAGCTTCGGAATCTCCGTGCCGATCTCCATGGCGGCGCGCATAATGGACGTGCCCTCAGGCACCGAGGCGGCCACGCCATCGATGGTCAATGCCACCATCTTTTCCGAAGGGGAGCGCGGCGTGCCGTAGTCGATTTCGTGAACCAGCGACATGGTCGGTGTCCTTATTCCGCAGCCTGACGTTTCGGCGGCGTCGCGCCGAAATCCTCGGGGAAATGGGTCAGCGCGCTCATGACCGGATATGGCGTGAAGCCTCCCAATGCACAGAGCGAACCGAATTTCATGGTGTTGCAAAGATCCTGCAACAACTGCGTATTGGCAACGCGGTTGTCGTTCTGGATAATCTTGTCGATCACCTCGACACCCCTTGTCGAGCCAATGCGGCATGGCGTGCACTTGCCGCACGATTCGACGGCACAGAACTCCATCGCAAACCGGGCCTGCTTGGCCATATCGACGGTATCGTCAAACACCACGATGCCACCATGACCGATCAGACCGTCGCGCGCGGCGAAAGCCTCGTAGTCGAATGGCGTGTCAAACAATTCAGGCGGAAAATAAGCCCCGAGCGGCCCGCCGACCTGAACCGCGCGCACCGGGCGACCGCTCGCTGTTCCGCCACCAATCTCTTCGACAAGCTCGCCGAGGGTAACGCCGAACGCGACCTCATAGAGACCCGCGTATTTAATGTTGCCGGCAAGCTGGATCGGCATGGTGCCACGTGACTTACCCATGCCGAAATCGCGATAAAATTCTGCGCCCTTGTCGAGAATGATCGGCACAGTTGCAAGCGACAGCACATTGTTGATGACAGTGGGGCGACCGAACAGACCCTTGTGCGCCGGTAACGGCGGCTTGGCGCGGACTACGCCGCGTTTGCCTTCAAGGCTGTCGAGCAGCGAGGTCTCCTCACCACAGACGTAAGCGCCCGCCCCCACCCGCACTTCGATATCGAAGTTGTGCGTCGACCCGGCGACGTTGCGGCCGAGCATCTTGCCGCGACGTGCTGCTGTCAGCGCCTTCTCCAGCGCGACAATCGCGTGCGGATACTCGGAACGGACGTAGATGTAGCCTTGGGTGGCACCGACCGCAATTCCAGCGATCGTCATCCCCTCGATCAGAACGAAGGGATCGCCCTCCATAATCATGCGATCGGCAAATGTCCCGCTGTCGCCCTCGTCCGCATTGCAGACGATGTATTTCTGATCCGCCTGAGCCGCTGCGACGGTTTGCCATTTGATGCCGGTCGGAAAACCGGCACCGCCGCGACCACGCAAGCCTGACTTGGTCACAGCCTCGGCGATCGCCGCTGGGCTTATTTTCAAGGCCTCAGCCAGCCCCCGATAGCCGCCATGGGCACGATAGTCGTCAAGCGATGCCGGGTCGACGATGCCGCAACGGGCGAAAGTCAGGCGCGTTTGGCTCTTGAGAAAAGGAAGCTCTTCGGGATTACCGATCGATAGCGGATGCGACTTGTTCGCGATAATGGCGTCGAGAATGCTTTCCACATCAGCTACAGAGATCGGTCCGTAGCCGATACGCCCCTCGTCGGTACCAACCTCAACGAGCGGCTCGAGCCAGTGCATGCCGCGCGAGCCATTGCGGACAATCTCAAGGTCGATCTTGCGGCGTTCCGCAGATGCTTTGATCGCCGCGACTACGGCATCAGCATCCAGCGCGACAGCGGCTGCGTCACCGGGAACATAAAGGCGCATGGTCATCGCTCCACCTGCGCCAAAAGGCCGTCGAGTTTCTTCTCATCGACTCGGCCAACGATCTTGCCATCGAGCATCGCCGACGGCGCTACTGAGCAAAGCCCGAGACAGTAGACCGCTTGCAGGTGCACACGGCCATCGGCCGTCGTCTCGCCGAAATCGAGACCAAGGGCTGCGGTAGCTCGCGCTGCCAGTCCATCACTACCCCGGGACTGGCAGGCCTCGGCACGGCATAGCTTCAGGCTATGGGTCGCCGGTGCCTGCAGGCGAAAATCCGGATAAAACGTTACAACACCATGAACTTCTGCACGCGAGACGTTCAAAGCGTCCGCAATCAGCGTTTCCGCTTCCTTGTCGATATAACCGAAGGTTTCTTGCAGTTCGTGCAGGATTGGCAACATAGCGCCAGGCAATGCCCGCTTCTCATCAATGATGCGCTGCGCAACGAGACTGTCCCAAGCCAGTGCTTGATTCACAGTTGTTTCCTCCATCAGGCGCTTACGGCGCTCTTGATCGGCTAGCCCATTCGGCCGTTCTTATTCCTCCTCCAATTTAGAATCGTTGCAATATGAAACGTTTTTCAGAAAGTGTGTTGGCGGCGGCAAGATTCACTCTCTGATCGCCGATCTTCGCTGAAGATTTCCGCTCGTGCTGCAGCCGCCAGTTACTCCTGCTACTCAATCTGCCGCTAGTTCAAGTCTGCGCGAAATTCCAATACCTGCGAGAAAAGCCTCGTCATGGCTGATGACGACCAGTGCACCGTCATAGGCGCGCAGGCCCGCTTCTACGGCTGCGATGGAATCGAGGTCGAGGTGATTGGTGGGTTCGTCGAGTAACAGTAACGAAGGCGGCTCTCCACCCAGAATACAAGCAAGACCAGCACGCAACATTTCCCCGCCGCTAAGTGAGGATACCGTCTCCAGCGCCGCGTCGGCTCTGAACTTGAAACGGGCTAGCGCTGCCCGACAGCCGTTCTCGTCAGCTTGCGGATTGATACGGCGAAAGTTATCCCGGATCGAAATCGAGGGATCGAGCAAGCTGACTTGCTGATCCAGCATCGCGAAGTCTGTCATTGCAGCTACAGACCCCGCCCAGGGTGACAGTCCACCGGTCAAGAGTGCCATCAAAGTCGTTTTCCCGGAGCCATTCGGCCCAATGATCGCGACGCGCTCAGGGCCGATGATGCTCAGCGACAGGCCGGTGATGATTGGGCGATCCGGCACATAGCCAGCAGTGACATCGTCAACACGCAATACAGTCTTGTTCGAAGGCAGCCCGGTTGTTGGCACGACTACAGACAATGGCTGCAGAACCTCAATCCGCTCTCGCGCCGCCCACATGTCCGCTTCGGCCTGCATCTGTCTGCTTTCGGCAAGCCGGCTATTCGCACCGCTGGTGTTCTCGCTCCTTTGCTTGAGACTTCCCAGAAGAATGCGCGGTGTGCCGCCCTTTGCACCTTTCCGCCGACTGACCCCATCCTTACGCGCCTGTCGCTCAGTGGCGACTTGAGCTTTGCGTGCGAGGTCGGAAACGTGCTTCTCCGCTTCGGTAAAGTCGCGCTGTGCGGCAGATAGTTCGACAGCTTTCCACTCACGATAGGCGCTCCAGTTGCCGCCATAACGAGCGGCGCCGAGCGACGTCAGTTCTACGATGGAGTCCATGATCTCGAGCAGCTCTCGGTCGTGGCTGATCACGATGGCACCAGCCCGCCAACCGACAAGCAGATCGTACAAAGCAGCGCGGCCATCACGATCGAGATTATTTGTCGGCTCGTCCAACAGAAGAAAATCGGGATTTCGAAAAACCAGCGCAGCGAGTCCCGCCCGCGTTCGCTGTCCGCCGGAAAGCGCAGCAAGAGGCGTGTCTGGCGGCGCATCGAGCCCGGTCTGAACGAGTGCCGACGCAAGGCGCTCTTCCAGCGTCCAGTCCGCCAGCGCGAGTTCGTCAGTCGTCGCCTCACCGCGTTCTGCCCGACTCAGCACCGCAAGCGCTTCTCGCACACCGAACAGATCAACGATCGTTTCGCCGGGCTTGATCTGAACGGACTGGCGAAAGACGCCCAGCTTGCCATTAACCTGAATCGCACCAGGCTGCTGCGGCGCACGACCGCCGGCGATCAGTTCAAGAAGCGTGGTTTTTCCGACACCATTACGGCCAACGAGCCCTGTCCGCTCGCGTGCAAAGCGCAGATTGATGTCGGAAAAAAGCAGACGGCCGTCAGGTGCAGATAACGTCAGGTGAGACAGAAGAATCGAAGCAGCAGACATGGATGTGGTTTTCCCTCGAGGCAAGGCGAGTCGGCATTGCGGTCAGAGAGAAATCCATTGCTGCAAACATCCTGTTGGGAGCTGATCGATCGCGTCCTGGTTAGGACGGAGTTCTGTCCAGATCAAGGCCGCACCCAGAGACTGGAGCAGCGCATCAAATATTACACCATATGTGGGCGATCGTTACAGTTTGATCTGAATCATCGATATTAATGATACCGAGGCTTCCCTTTGAATAACACCCAAAGGGCGCTACCCACACAAGCGACTGACCGTCACCATGGGAACCCACAAGGTGAGATGTCATGGGCAGGTTGGGCAACAGGCATAGGCTGCATCATAGCGGCCACCGGATCGCGTTTTCCACTATTGAAGGGGCTCGGCGGTGATCGTGGTGCTCATCATCGCCGGCAGCGCGCTGCTCGGCTTGATGATTGGATTGGTGTTTCGGATCCGCGCGATCGCCCTGCTCGCGCCGTTCATCGCCCTGTTTGCTGCGGTGGTGCTCCACGCTCACCACTACGGTTTTGTCGATGGCGTGATGGTCATCGTGGGTTGTCTCGTCGCCAGCCAGGCGGCCTACATAGCCGGAGCGTTCCTGACCTCGCGATCCAGCAATGAGACCTCAGTGCATGATCACTCCGCTGACGAACCAGGCGAGGAGCGCGAGCAGGATATCCAGCACCAGGACGAAGGCGACGAACGTCCCCCATCCAGGTCCGCTCCCCCCCGGCTGTAGCCAGACCGAGAAGCGTCTCATGCGCCGTCCCAATGATGGACGGTCGTGATTCACCATGGCTAGGACTGTTGTCTTCTGGGACAAATGAAGGTTCATGACAGGACACCATCGTTGCTGAGCTGTAATCCAGCGATTGCTCAGCAAGGCCGATGCCGTTCCCGAACTCGGGCGCTCCTGCGACTAAAGCAGCCGCTTAGCGATGGTGCCGCAACGGGGCTGCTCGCCATGCCAGACAACAATTGATTGAGGGGCGGCAACTCTATGAACCGCGTCGCGTTATCCGAGCGGAGACATAGTGGATAGCTGTTGTCGATGGAGGCCGGGTCGGTGAATAGCCAGGAACAGCGCAACAAGGCGCGCAATAAACAGATCGCGGCAAACGAGGCCAAACGGGAGTTTTTCAGCGAAGTGCGGGTCTCGACCTGGGCGATCGCAGTCGCGATCGTGATCGGCGTCCTCGTCGTATTGGTCTACCTCAAGTGACTTCCAGGCTCGATTTTTCGGCGGCAAGTTGTTCGGAGGCCGTCCAGCGCACTCTATCTATCATTTATCGTCGAAGGCCATATCGACACATTTGAGGACATCCGGCGCTACACCAACGACAAGCTGGATGCACCCCCTCACCTTCAGTTTGGTGTTGTCGCTGACCCAGATCGCCGTGCCGCCGGAGCCAAAGAACGAGTTTGTGTTCGGTGGCTCGGTCTCCGTGGCATCGAAGGAATAACTCGAATCCTCAGGGAAAATCCGCGTCTTCAATACGCAGCCGCCGCCCGTATCGGTCTTCAGTACCTCCTTGTTGTCGCGAGTCACGGCAACCGCGACCTGACAGCGATAAAATTCGGAAGTCCGTGAGTTGAAGACGTACGCGTAGGATTTACAGTTAATGTTTTGAAGCTTGCCGGCGCTTAGCCCGCGGCTACAAGCGATCCGTTGGTTGCTGCTCAGTTTGAAGATGTCCTCGGCCCTGGCGATATCCGCGAACCCGATGGTGAGAAGCGTAAGAACAGGCAACACAGACGAAAGTGCAATTCTGGACAGGCTGACCATTTCTCGCCCTCTATTCGCGAACCACGATGCGAATCTTTTCCGAACCCCGCTGAGCGGCAAAGACTAGCCCAGCGACCTGCCTCGCGCCACATCAGCATTCTCAACTGAGAGGACAATCCAGAGCTCAATGCCTCCGTTAACGGCTTGCAGGCAAGGCAACATCGGAGAACCGCTCCACGAGCGCCGCAATCATAAGTTTGACCCGACTGATATCCGACTGTCCGGCCACCTCCTGACGAGCTCTTCGGACAGCGGCCGCGAAATCCGGCACTGACAGCCGACCATCGCAAACCGGCTTCACCAGCCCGTTGATGAGGGCATCCCAGTTCTCAAGGCCGTGCTGGTAGATGGGTCCCGCTCCTGCAACAAGGCGCGCGGTTTCCACGACCTCCTCTGCCGCCGCGTGCTGCCGGATCTCGCTGCGGTCGATCATGTGAAGCCAGCGTTCGACCCATGCCCGTTCTTTTTTAAACCGATACGAGTAAGGACGGATAAGCCGCATAGCCGCAAGCAACCTTGTCCATGTCAGCAACAGGCGAGACCGCCTGCCGAAACGAAGCGTAAGCGTGCGATATCGCCAACCGAGACGATCGAGCCCATTGAGCACCAGCTGGGCCGTGTTGGGAGGCAACATGGCGACCATCTGCGACCACGTAAATGTCCGGACAAGATCGGCCGCCGGTGGATTTGCCGTTGCGGCTGCGTCGTCCGCCCCTTGAATCACCAGTTGGGCACAACGGATCGGATCCTCGTAAGCCATCCGCTCACTCATGAGGCGAGCCATCTCGACCAGCATATCCGCGGGCGGAGATCCTGCTCCGACATAGCGCTCGATCCGATCAAGATAGAGCAGTGCGTAGTCAGGGTCCTGATAATCCATCAACAGATCCACTGCTGCGCTGACTATCGGGATGGCTGGCGCAGGCAACTGCTCCGACAGCTTCGCCAGCCGGTTTCGCGCGACCCACGGATTCCGCGCGGCCTCGCCGAAATAGCGCTCCTTCAGCAGTCGTATACCGACCGGCAGTTTCACGGCGTCGCTGTCTCCGCGTTTGTGGTGGTCAGCCGTGCTTCCAGCTTCTCGAGGTTCTGGAATAGGCGTGCACTAACGAGCCTGAGAAAATAGAAACCGAACTCCGGATTCTGGACGTAAAGCTCCTCGACTTTTCGGTAGGTCACGCAAAGAACAACGCCGCCCTCCAGACATTCCAGCGTCTGGGTGCGCTTGTTGCCCGGCGACAGCATGCCGAGTTCTCCGACGATCGCACCGACAGGGAGCTCGATACCGGATTCGACCAGATGAAAGCGGCCGCTGACGATGTAGAACATCTCCTCGGCCTTCTCGTGCTTGTAAAACAGCACCTCGCCGCCTTCGCATTTGCGCTCGGTCATGAACGGCTTCAGCCAGCTCATGGAAAGATTGCTGTTGACCGATCGTTTGACGCTGCGCACCAGGACCAGCATTTCCCGGAGCCGATAGACATTGAGTGGCAGCAGAATGAGATGAAGCGCCACGATCGGATAATGGTGGTGCATCGAGGCAAAAATAATCAGCACGACGTTGGTCAGGATACCAAAAATACGAAGCGGAATCATCGTCCGCATCGTGTATCCGGCCACGACAAAAGCCGAAGCGAGCAAGCCGCCGGCGCCTGAGGCTAATCCAGACATATCCATGGGAGCCAACCTGATTCAAAAGACCCGACAGTTGCACTCCGCAATTTGTCCGTGCGCGAAGCCTAGCCGTCACCTGCATGCAAATTGAAACGCGTTTTGGTTCAAGAGTCACCAGAAACTGCGTTCGCGGCCACGGGACAAATCAGCCTGCGATATCTGACAGCGGAATGATCAGATCTCGATGACCATTCCTTCTCGAGCGACAACCGTTCCTGGGCGTGCCTTGGCAGCCGCGGCAGCAATCTCATCCATCATCGAGTCGAGATGTTCGGGATCATGATGAAACAGACACAGCGTTTTCACACCGGCGTCATCCGCCAGTTTCAAAGCCTGCTGCCAGCTCGCATGCCCCCACCCAGCATGAGCCGGCAGTTCTTCGTCGGTATAGGTGGTGTCAATAATGACAAGCCCGGCATCCTTGGCCAGCGCCGTAATGGCGGGATCGAAAGACTTATCGCCCAGCTCTGTATCGGTGATGTAAGCGATTACGCGGTCCTGATATTCGACACGATAGCCGGTCGCTCCGCCCGGATGGTTCAGGAGCGCGGTGCGAACCACGATATCCGCACGCGGCGCCAGAACATCGCCTGCATCGAAATCATGAAAATCCACATGACCATTGGCGGCCTCAATGCCGATTGGAAACAGCGGATAGCTCATGAACTTTCCGACCGCTTCCCGCACGCCTCCCGACGATCGCAAATTGCCACCCCAAACCTGGATGCGATGCCCGCCCTCGAATAGCGGTGCGAAGAACGGCAGCCCGATCAGATGATCGATGTGGCAATGGCTGAGAAAGAGGTCCATATCGACGACTGGCGACTGGCTTGCGAGCTCATTGCCGAGAAGACGAAGCCCTGAACCAGCGTCAAAGATCAGAAGATGCTCGCCGCAACGCACTTCCACGCACGAGGTGTTACCCCCATAACGGACGGTATCCGGGCCGGGACAGGCAATGCTCCCACGAACTCCCCAGAACCGAACAGACATCGGATTCAAGGCCATCAACGCTCACACATCCGCACCGGATGCCCACTCCCTCATATGACGATAGCTTTACATGTCACCCGCGTGTTCGCCATATCCCGCAATAGTTGGGCGACACAAGAAATCGCTTGCCAAGCTCCGCGCTCCCGAATAGCGCGCTCAAGACTCAAACGCTTCGTGGGATGCAACGTTTCGCCCCCGGTCACTTCGATGTCAGAGCGAACACCCCGTCCCAGCCGTCCGGAGGCGGCTCCTTCTGAAACGCCCAAATGCGCTCGCGGTAAAGCTCATGCAGTTTCTTCAAGCTTCCGCCCTGGTCAGCCGCCTGCCCCTTCTTCAGCGCAGTAAGGGCGCCTTCCCAATCCCGGTTACGGTAGCACGACAACATCTCGATGGTGAGATTGCGCAGGCGCTGAAACTGGCCTGATTTGGCAAGGTCCTCACGTCCGGCGATGGCATAGATGACCTCCGGCTCGGTCTTGCCCTTCACGGTGATAAAGTCGAGTTCGAGAATTGCAAATTTGTCCTTGGCAGCGAGTGCCGTCCGCGAGCCCGCGATGATTGGCAAGCCATACGATTTGGACTGACCTTCGAGGCGCGATGCAAGGTTGACACTGTCGCCAAGGACGGAATAGTCGAAGCGCAGGTTCGAGCCCATGTTGCCGACGACGCACGTCCCGGTGTTGATGCCGATCCCCACCCGCATCGGGATGAATGGCTTCCCGGATTCTCTGGCCTCCTGTTCGCGCTCGACATTGAGCACCTCGATCTGATCGATCATATCGAGTGCCGCCTCACAGGCATTCACCTGATGGGTCGTGTCGTCGAGCGGTGCGTTCCAGAACGCCATAATGGCGTCACCCATATATTTATCGATCGTTCCGTTGCGATCGATAATGGCATTGGTAAGCGGCGTGAGGAATCGGTTCATCAGCGCCGTCAAGCCCTGCGGATCGTTCTTGAACGTCTCCGAGATCGTGGTGAAGCCGCGGACGTCACTGAACATGATGGTCATCTCGCGCTCCTCGCCGCCGAGAACCAGTTTCTCCGGCGATTGCGCGAGTTGCTCGACCAACGCAGGCGAAAGGTACTGGCCGAAGGCCGACCGGATCCGGCGGCGTTGCGTCTGTTCTCGAATATAGCTGCTGAACACCAGCGTTAGATAGATTGTCGTGCTCGCCACCAGCGGAAAAGTGAAATCGATCAGAAGCATCTGTTGGGTGAAAAAGTACCAGGACGTCCCGATCAGGATGCAGACAATGACTGCGCCGAATGCAAGGAGCGCAAACGGGCTGAGAATGGGGGCCAGCCATATGATCGCGAGGCCGAATAAGATGGCGGCTAGCATTTCCGCGCCAATCGCATAATTCGGCTGCGACAGCACAGAACGGGTCAGTGCGCTCTCCAATACCTGTGCGTGAACCTCGACTCCGGGCATCACCGGATCAAGTGGCGTCGTCTTGACGTCGAGAAGACCGACTGCGGATGTTCCGATCATCACCAGCTTCTGGCCGACAGCGTCCGCACCCACCTTGCCCTCCAGCACATCGGCTGCAGAGATATAACGACTCTGATCATGCTTGGAGAAATAGACCCATAGCTGCCCGTTGCGATCTGTCGGCAATTCGAATCCCGGAACGGCCACACTGCGGATACCGGTTTCGTCCGTCTTGATCAGAATGGTGCTCGCCTTGGTCACCAGCCGTAGCATCTCGAATGTCAGCGACGGCATCAGCTTGCCTTGTGCCAGCATGATCATAGGCACCCGGCGCACGATACCGTCGCGCTCGGTGCGGATGGTGAATAGACCCCGGCCCGGCGCCGCCTCCTCAAGAACAGGCACGTTGCGCAGCAGCCCAGGAAAACTGAGCAGATAGGGCTCCGGATTTTCACCCAGCGTCGCCAATCCCGTCAGCGGCAGTTCTAACGCCGGCTGCGGCACGGCCTGAGGCAGTCCCGACTCGCCGAGAACTGCCGGTGCATTTCGCAACACGTCCGCAAACACTTGATCATTGCTCGGCATCGCTTTCAGTCGCGCCCGGGTTTCGGGATCGAGATCATGAAAGCTATCGACAACCAGACCTGGTGACAGCCGGTCCGGCTCCGCGAACACGATATCGAACGCAATGGCTGCGGCACCATTATCGGTGAGCCTGCGGACCATGTCGGCGATGCGAGTCCGGGGCCACGGCCACTGTCCGTATTTCGCCAGGCTTTTCTCGTCGATGTCGATGATGACGACTGGCCGCTGGGTTAGCGGGCGCGGCCGGATGATCTGATAAGCGTCGAACGTCTTCAGCCGCAATTCCTGGATCGGCAATGGGTCGAACGCCCGTAGCAGGACAAGCCCGGCGAGAAGAGGCAGACATAGCAGGCGCGCATAGCCGAACCGGCGCGCGAATCTAAACAGCCGCGATTTCCTCAGCCTGCCCTGCGCCATGTATTGTCGTCACTTCGCCCCGACGCGCGTGAGCGGTTCGCTCAACAGCCCCTGTCGGTCATAGCATAGCGCGCCCGGCGACAAGAATAAAATCCTGATCGGGCGTCATTTTGAAGCTGCGTCTCCCGTTCGGCGGGATGGTCGTTCACGCTTACTGACCGGACTTGTTTTCCGGTGCGTCAGGCTTTCGACATGGTCCGAACCATCTCGATCAATATCGCGACTCCGGCGGCAATCAGTATCCAGCTCGGGTGTTCGCAAAAAACCTCCCCCTGCTGACAGAGCTGATAGGACCAATACCAACCGCTATACTGCGTTGCGCTGGCGAGGAAGAATGCGCCGCCGACACCAAGCAAAATGAGGATCACTGCAAACATCGCTATCCTCCGGCCTGTATAACCGTCCGGAGATTTCCGCACGGAGGCGTAAATCAATGCTTGCTTCCGTTCCATAAAGTCTCGGCCATCACCGGAAATTCTGCGGCAGCGTGCGGCGCCTCGAACAATACGGTCCGGTTGCCGTGTTCTTTCTGACGAAACAGAATTTTGTGTCAGCAATCCTTACTCAAAAAAAAGGCCGCGCTTGTGATTGCGGATTGATCATCCATACTGATCGCGCGCTTAAAACCGAGCGCTAAAAGACGCCGGAGCTACGGGAGTTTAACAAACAATCGGGAGGACAAGAATGCGCGGTACCACTGCCAATCTGACGAAGTCCCTTGCCATAGCTGGATTTGTCTTGACGTCCCTCACTTGCGCAGCGGCCGCGCAGAAAAAATACGATCCGGGTGCAACCGATACCGAGATCAAAATCGGCAACATCATGCCCTACAGCGGCCCGGCATCGGCCTACGCCACCATCGGCAAAACCGAAGCCGCCTACGTGAAGATGATCAACGAAAAGGGCGGCATCAACGGCCGCAAGATCAACTTCATTTCCTACGACGACAGCTACAGCCCTCCCAAAACTGTCGAGCAAGCGCGCAAGCTGGTCGAGAATGACGAAGTCCTGCTGGTCTTCAATCCTCTCGGAACGCCGGGTAACACCGCCATCCAGAAATACATGAATGCCAAGAAAGTGCCGCAGCTTTTCGTCTCGACCGGCGCAGCGAAATGGGCGGATCCCAAGCATTTCCCTTGGACCATGGGCTGGCAGCCCAGCTATCAGACCGAGGCGCGGATTTACGCGGCCTACATTCTGAAAAACTATCCCGACAAAAAGATCGGCATCCTCTACCAGAACGACGACTTCGGAAAGGACTACATCATCGGCATCCATGAAGGGCTCGGCGACAAGGCAAAGTCCTTGATCATCAGCGAGGTGTCGTACGAGACTAGTTCGCCAACGGTGGATTCTCAGGTCGTCCAGATCAAGAATGCCAATCCCGATATCTTCATCAACATCGCCACGCCGAAATTCGCAGCACAGGCCATCAAGAAAGTTGCCGCACTCGGATGGAAGCCGATCCATTTCATCACCAATGTCTCCGCATCGGTCGGTGGCGTACTCAAGCCGGCAGGCTACGAGAACGCACAGAACATCCTCAGCGCAGCCTACATGAAGGATCCGAAGGATCCGCAGTGGAAGGATGATCCTGCGATGAAGGAATGGAGTGCTTTCATGGACAAGTACTATCCTGAAGGCGATAAGGACGATGGCGCGACGGTTTTCGGCTACGGCGTGATCCAGGGCCTCATGCAGGTTCTGAAGCAATGCGGCGACGATCTCACCCGCGCGAACGTCATGAAACAGGCGGCCAACCTGAACATGCAGATCGGGATATATCTGCCGGGAACGCACATCAAGACCAGCGCGACCGACTTCTCTCCCATCGAACAACTCCAGATGATGAAATTCGAAGGCGAGAACTGGAAATTGTTCGGCCCTGTGATGAGTGGTGAAAAAAGCTAATAGCCTGACATGTATCGAGAATAGACCCGCTCCGTCTTTCGGGGTGGGTCTTTTCATGATGATGACGTCAACGCCACATCCTTGAACCATTGCTGCCAGATTTCCGGTTCTAGAATGCTCGCATTCGCTGTACGTTTGATTCATGGAGATTTCACAATGGCGACACGCGCTCAGCGATTAGCCGAATTCAATGGAAACAACGAGCCGCCGGTGAACGAGCCGGTACAAGTCCTGTGCGAAGACAGGAGCGGAACCTATCAATTGCCTTTCGCCTGCCGCTGGGTCGATGGATCATGGCGTAACAACGAGTCGGGCGGACTGGTCGAGGCGACCGTTATCGGATGGCGCCACCGCGGCTAGGATATCACCGCACCAATCGCATGCTTCCAATCCGACCATGAGTATGCGGGGCGTTATCCCGAATAACGAACGCCCCGCGTTGCCATTTTGAGCGGATTGTCGGACTAATAGCCGAATGGCATTTGCCGGCACCAGGCGAGCATGACCGAGAACCCAGGGCCACGAATTCTCCCGAGCGGCGACGCTGCGGTCACGGTGGATTTCGGCCGAAATATTGACCCGCTGACCAACCGCCGGGTTCTTGCGCTCGACCGTCTGCTCGCCGCCGAGACGATCGAAGGGGTTCGTGAGACCATCCCGACCTATCGGTCGCTGCTGGTCCACTATGACCCCGTGGTCATCGGCTTTACCCCACTCGCCCGCGAACTCCTGCGGCTCGCGGAATTGCCCGCTCCAGAAGAACAGAATACACGCCGTTGGCGTGTGCCCGTCACCTATGGTGGCGAGTACGGCATCGACCTCGACGAGGTCGCCCGATTCCACAACATATCGACCGATGAGGTGATCGCGCGCCATAGTGGCAGCAGCTATCTGGTCGCGATGATCGGCTTCACTCCGGGCTTTGCCTATCTTGCAGGCCTCGATCCCTCGATTGCGACACCGCGACGCCAGTCGCCACGCACAGAAACTCCGATGGGCACAATCTCGATCGGCGGGGTGCAGGCTTGCGTTCAGTGCCTTGCTGCTCCCAGTGGATGGCATCTTCTGGGACGAACGCCGGTGCGAACGTATCACCCTCATCGTGATCCCATGTTCCTGATGGAGCCGGGTGACGCAGTAACGTTCTATCCTCTGCGGGCCTCAGAGTTCGCTGCGCTGGATCGCGCGGCGGAACGAGGCGAAGTGGTGGCGGAGTTGATGTCGTCGTGAGTGTGCTCGAGATTCAGAACGTCGGCCCAGCAACCTCGGTTCAAGACGCCGGCCGGTTTGGTGCCCAGCGCTATGGTCTCGTGCCGAGTGGCGCGATGGACCGCTTCTCTCTTGCGATTGCGAACTGCCTCGTCGGAAATGCTGTGTTTGATGCGGCCATCGAAATCGGCCCGCTTGGCGCCGCATTCACGGCACGCAGAGGCGACATCAGATTGGCGCTCGCCGGCGCGACCCGCAACGCCGCGGTCGCGGATCAATCCCTTTCGTTGAACCGGACACTTGTTCTGCATGACGGAGAGACCCTGACGCTCGGCCCTGCACGCTCTGGCGTTTTCAGCTATCTCGCTATCGAGGGCGGCATAGCCGGCGAACCCGTGTTCGGCAGCCTCTCGGTTACCGCCCGATCGGGGCTCGGAAGCCCATTTCCTCGTCCACTGCAGGCGGGCGATCTGCTGACGGTCGGAAGTGCACAGTTGACCGCGTATGAACGCGGGCTCAACCTTGGCCCCATATCGGGTGGACCGATCCGCGTCGTGCTGGGGCCGCAGGATGACGAGTTCGGTACTGCGCCCGAACTGTTTCTTGGCAGCGACTGGACGGTATCGGTTACCAGCGACCGCATGGGCTATCGGCTCGAAGGCCCCCGGCTGGCGCATGAGCACGGGCACAACATCGTGTCGGATGGCACGGTCGATGGCAGTATTCAGGTCCCCGGCAACGGCCAGCCTATTGTGCTGATGAAGGATCGCGGCACCACGGGCGGTTATCCCAAGATCGCAACCGTTATCACCGCCGACCTTGGCCGAATGGCCCAGCTGCAACCCGGGCAGACAGTTCGCTTCCAATCAGTGAGCATTGCAGCCGCGCAGGCCGAGGCACACGCGCTCCATCGATTTCTCCAATCTCTCCCCGGCAGGATTATCAAGGCAAACGATAGCGGACTTGACATCGATGCCCTGCAGGATGCGAACGTCGCAGGTGCTGTCGTGAATGCGACGGATTCAACAACGTGGCAATCTCAAACCAAGGGAGGCAGCGTCCCATGAATGTCGATCTGAACTGCGATCTTGGCGAAGGTTTCGGCCCCTGGCAGATGGGAAACGACGCAGCGATGATCGACCTCGCAACCAGCGTCAATGTTGCATGCGGCCTTCACGCCGGCGATTCCGACATCATGCTCAAGACTGCCAAGCTGGCCAAAGAACGTGGCACCAGCATCGGCGCGCATCCCGGCTTTCGAGACCTGCATGGCTTCGGGCGGCGCCCCGTTCCCGGAATCAGCGCCTCTGAAATCGAAACGCTCGTCGCTTATCAGATCGGCGCGCTACAGGCGGTTGCGACGCTGGCTGGCTACAAGGTCACCCATGTCAAGGCGCACGGTGCGCTGTCCAATGTCGGCTGCGTCGACGACATGACAGCCCGGGCGATCGCTGCAGCCATCAAAGCCGTCGATCCAAATCTGTTTTTCGTGGTGCTGCCGAACACAGCGCTGGTACGCGCCGGCGAGGCGGCGGGCTTGAACCTGATCTACGAAGTCTTCGCCGACCGCGCTTACGAAGACAATGCCCAGCTTGTCTCTCGCAGCAAACCTGGCGCAGTGCTCCATGACAAAGAACAAATCGCCCAGCGCGTTGTCCAAATGGTGCGCGAACAAGCGGTGACATCGGTGAACGGGAAGACCATCAAGATGAAGGTCGACACCGTATGCATTCACGGCGACACACCGGGCGCGGTCGACATCGGACGCGCAGTGCGCCGTGCGCTTGAAAGCGAGGGCATTACCATTGCGCCCTTTGCGGCACGAGGTGCTTAATCAGAGCGGATGAAAGGAAATGGTGCCGAATACAACAGCTGCGATCAGCGCTAGCGCACCATAGACTGCCAACACTTCCGCGCGCTGGGAAAACGTTGGCGCGACCAGACGCGCATTCGCGCGTACACGACGCCGGGCCGGAAGGGTTTGCATTCTCGATCTCCAACAGAACTTCGAACGCAATATTGAATTGCCGCGAGCCCACCTCACAAGAGATGCGGGAAAAAGACGATAAAATTGCCCACTCGCTCCGAGAAAGAGATAGATTCCCTCCCAAATTGAAGAGAGACGACGACTTTATGTTGCCGCCTGCCCTCAGTAAATCTCAATAGACGTCTTGCTGATATCGCCCCTTCTTCTTGAGGTCGGCCACGAATGCGACGGCTTCGTCCGTCGTCCGCGCGCCAAACTGCGCCACGATATCGACCAGAGCGCGCTCAACGTCCTTGGCCATCCTCTTGGCGTCACCACAGACATATACGTGAGCACCATCGGCGAGCCATGACCATAGTTCGCGACCAACCTCACGCATTCGATCCTGCACATAGAATTTCTGCTCGCCATCACGCGACCAGGCCAGTGACAATCTCGTCAACACCCCTTCGGCCTTCAATGCCTTAAGTTCATCGGCATAGAAGAAGTCAAAATCGCTGCGCTGATGCCCGAAGAACAGCCAGTTCCGACCAGACGCATTGGTCGCCTTGCGGTCGTGCAGAAAAGCGCGGAACGGCGCGACGCCGGTTCCGGGCCCGATCATGATGACTGGTGTGTTCGGGTTCTGCGGCAGACCGAAGCCATGAGCTTTCTGAACGTAGACCTTCAACGTATCGCCGGGATTGATCCGCTCGGCGAGGAACGTTGATGCGATCCCCAGGCGCTGGCGCTTGCCGATCACATAGCGCACCGCGTCTACTGTCAGTGAGAGACACCCCGGTGTAGCATTGTGCGACGACGAGATAGAATACAACCTGGGCTGCAACGGCTCCAGCGCCTCGACAAACGCCTCCGGATGCGGGCGGATGCCATGAAACTTCTGCAACGTGGCCATCACATCGAGATAAGCGGCGTCGCCATCGGGATCCTCACCCCGCGCCAGTGCGCTCGCCTTCTCACGCAATGCGCCGCCAGTGATGAAAGACATCAACTCAAACAGTGAGTCGGGTGCCGGCGACAGCGACACGTGCTCACACAGTACATCGCGCAGAGGTTTGCCGTTCACCTCGGTCGTGTGAGATACGCCGAGCATGGCAATGATCTGGTCCACCAGACCCAGATCATTGCGGGCGAAAACGCCAAACGAGTCGCCGACCACGTAGTCAAGCCCAGGACCGGACAGATCGAACTCGATGTGCCACGTCTCCTTCTCGGAGCCTTGTTTATTGAGCAAGCGACGCGACAGGAACACCGCTTCCACAGGATTGTCACGCGAGCGACCGGGCTCGCTTTCGGCCTTTGCCGCTACCGGTGCGCTTTCAACTTTCAGCGGAGAGATGGATGACGCGGGGGCCTTGTCGAGTTCCTCATAGAGCGCCTTGAGCGCCCTCGTGGTATCCTTACCACCCGGCACACAGAGGTTCAGCCGTGCCTCCGCTTTGCTGGCGATTGCCTCGGAATAATCAT
This sequence comes from Afipia sp., assembly GCA_044464625.1. GTDB lineage: Bacteria > Pseudomonadota > Alphaproteobacteria > Rhizobiales > Xanthobacteraceae > Afipia. The sequence continues at coordinate 57,237 of JBIQLC010000014.1, forward strand.
GGCAGTTGTACCCGCACTGACCGCAATCCTGCTGGGCCATCGCCGCCATCATGCGGCGACGAAGCGGCCGGCCCTCGGCGAGTTTCATGCGTTCGTCGATAGGCATAGTCTGGTCGTGCCATGGCGCTTCGCCATCATCACCATCACCCGGAATAAACGCAGCGCCCTGCTCCGGCGACAGTGGCGTAACGCTTGTGCCATCCAGCGAGATCATGCCGGCGAAGAAGCCGTTCAGCCATGTCCGCTGCTCGACAGAGAACGGCGCGGCTTCCGGGATCAGTTCGAGAGTTGGCGGTGGCGTCATCTGGTTCATACTGCCACCTCGAGTTCGAGCAATTTTCTCAAACCCTCGGCTTCATGACGACGGCAGAAATCGAGGAACGTTTCATCGGCAGCATTGCGATGGGTCATGTAGGCCTTCAAGATGCGTTCGACCGTGACTGGCGCCTCTTCGGCTTTGACATCGCGATAGAGCTCTCGCCCGATCGTGGCGTCCGGTCCAAAACCGCCTCCGATATGGAGGTGATAACCGTCGACGGTGTCGCCTTCATCCCCCACCGGCACGCGCGCTCCGATCAGGCCGATATCCCCGATATAGTGCTGGGCGCAGGAATGATGACACCCGGTGAGATGGATGTTAACGGGCACATCGAGTGCAACACGCGTTTCGCACCACGCCGCGATCTCGACAGCATTCTCCTTAGTGTGAGCGGCCGCAAACCGGCACCCTGTCGAACCGGTACACGCCACCAAACCGGCCCTGATCGAGGTCGGCTCAACCGACAGGTCCAGCGCCCTGATCGCAACCGTTGCATCCGCAACCCTGTCGTCCGGCACGCCGGAGATCATCAGGTTCTGCCAAACGGTAAGCCGGACGTCGCCATCACCGAAATTACTGGCAACACTTGCCAGTCCTCGTATCTGGTCCGGTGTCAATCGCCCCACCGGAATGACAACACCTATCCAGTTCAGGCCGGCTTGCTTCTGGGCATGCACACCGACATGGGCCATTCGGTTGAACGCCGGACGCTCTGCAATCGCTTCACTGGGAACGCGGGTCAACTTGCGACTGAGCTTGCTCTCGACTTCCGTGAGGAATTTCTCGAATCCCCAGGCATCCAGCACATATTTCAACCGCGCTTTATTGCGGTTGGTGCGATCGCCATGATCGATAAAAACCCGCACGATCGCGTCTGCGACCTGAGTTGCCTCCGCCAGTGGAACAATCACGCCCGTGTCACGCGCAAAATCGCGATGCCCGGTGATCCCTCCCAGAGCCAAACGAAACCAGACGCCCGCATCGACGCCAAAACCATCCTTCACGGTCACCGCTTGAAACGCGATATCGTTGGTCTCCTCGAGCACCGAAACCATGCCGGCGCCATCGAACGCCACGTTGAACTTGCGCGGCAGGCCGTACAGCGAGCGATCGTTGAGGATATGGAAGTGCCACTCGCGCGCATACGGGCGTATATCGATCAACTCCTGCGGATCGATGCCGGCGGTCGGGGAGCCAGTCACATTGCGGATGTTGTCCGCTCCCGAGCCGCGCGAACACAGGCCGAGATCCTGAATCTCCTGGACCATGGCGACGGCGTGCTTCGGTTCGATCTCGCGTACCTGCACGCCAGCCCGCGTCGTCACATGGGCATAACCCCCGCCGTAACGTTCTGAGAGATCGGCAAGTCCGACAAGTTGCCAATGCTTGATGATACCGTTCGGAATCCGGATGCGGCACATGTAGGAGGTCTGGTTCGGCGCCACGTAGAACAGGCCGTAATAACGCCAGCGGAAATTGTCGGGCGGCTTCGGTGGCTCGTTCTTCACCGCCTGCTCCTTCAGCCGCTCGTAGCCGTCGAACGGATGCAGTTCCTGCTTGAACTTCTCCTGATCCGCGAGCTTCTTGCCCTCCGCAAGAACCCGTTGCTGCGCCTTGATATGCGCAGCATCCGGCCCGGTCGGCTCGGCCGGCGTGGCGGCCGCGGGTGCTCCGCTGCCAGACTGACTAAAAGCCCGGCTCGCACGGCCGATCTGCAAGCCCGAGGTAAAGCCCTCCAGATAACGCTTCTGTTCGCCGCTGAAGTCGCCGGTCATCGTGTCGTGTTTCATCGGTCTCGATCATTTTCCATGCGTTCCGTTCGGACAGGAACCGCACCGACTTGTCCTGGCTGATGCGCCACAAGCTTCTCTTCATCAAATTTCATGCCACATGGGAAACGACCAGTTGTGCCGCCAAATCGATCGTTTACGGGCGTGTTACGAACTTCGACCACAGCAAGCGTGCGCAACAGCAAGCCAATTGACCACGCCTGCCTATTATTTGCGCAACGCGCATCGCGACAATTTTCGGATCAAGTCAACGCATCACGAGCAGTGCGATCAGAACGACGACGCTGACTGCAAGTATCGCAGCGACACTCTGCCAGAAACGTACGGGATTACGCTCCAGCAGCGGTGCAGAAGCGGCGAGATAAGCCGGATTGGGATGGCGTAGATCGAATAGAAATGCCGACAGTGCGTCGTATCGGCGTGCTGGATTGGGATGCACCGCCCTGCGTAGCGCACCATCGATCCAAACCGGAATGCTTTGCTGCACGTCTGCAGCCGGCCGATATTTTAGCCGACGCTGTGACGCCGCCGTGCGGGCGCGCGCAGCGGCTGCGCCGTACGGCAAACGCCCCGTCAGCATCTGATAGGTGATAACGCCCAGCGAATAGAGGTCCGACTGGTCGTTGCCAACCTGGCCGAGAAAATACTCCGGCGCGGTGTACTGGACGGTGCCGAGAATCTCTGCGTCCATCTCGGGCATCGTCTCGGCAACGCCAGCCACGCGCACAGAGCCGAAATCGATAATCTTCGCTGTGCCGGTCTTGTCGATCATGACGTTTTCGGGCCGCAGATCCTGATGTGACATCTCCCGACGGTGAAAGGCAGTCAGCCCTTCCGCGATCTGTTCGACGACCCTGCGCACCGACTCCAGATCGGGATGCGGATTGTCGATCATCCATTGGGTCAGAGTCTGACCTTCGACGAACTCCATCACCACGTAAAGGAAGTTGCGCTGCCTTGTCAGCGCCTCCGGCTTGAGCACATGTGGGCTGTTGATTCGGCGCGCCACCCATTCCTCCATAAGGAAGCGCCGCAGATAGGCTGGATCATCCCGCGCGTCGATCGACGGAATCTTGATGACGACGCAGCTGCCGCTCTCCATATCCGTCGCGAGGTAAATATGGCTGCGACTGCTGCCGTGAAGTTCGCGCACGATACGATAGCCGTCGAAGTCGCTGCGCGGTTCCGGTAACGGCGGCACCGGCAGTTTGGTGGCGCGCAGGAACTCACCCACCTCTCCCGCCGGCAGATCGTCAATGCGCACGATCTGAATGGTGAGATTGTCGGTGCTGCCGCGTTCACAGGCCTCCTGCACCAGAGTTCGCGCGGCGACATCCAGATCGTCGGCATGGGCCGCGATAGTGTCGGTCACGAGACGCGGCGCCACCCATTCGTACACGCCATCGGTCGACAACACGAAGATGTCGCCGGTTTCAAGCGGCACCGGACGGTAGTCGATCTCAATCTGCGGATTGACGCCGAGCGCGCGTCCCAGATAGCTCTCCACCGAGGAGATCACCATCCGATGGTCGTCCGTCAGTTGTTCAAGTGTTTTGCCGGAGACACGAAAGACGCGGCAGTCGCCGATGTGAAAGATATGTGCGGTGGTCGATTTGAACACGACGGCGCTGAAGGTGCAGACGAACCCTCGATCGCTGTCATAGGGGTGGCGCCCACGACGCGTCTCTGCATGCAACCATGAGTTGGTCGCGGCGATCACGCGCTGCGCCGATGTCTTTACCGACCACGCTTCCGATGTGCAGTAGTAATCGGTGAGGAAACTTTTGACCGCCGACTCGGCCGCAACGCGGCTGACGTCGCTGCTGCTGATGCCGTCTGCGATGGCAACGGCGATGCCTTTGGTCGTCAGCAGCGGTGTACTTGGGATCAGCGCGCCGTGAAAATCCTGATTGGTCTCCTTGCGTCCCTTGTCGGACGCCTGACCGATCGACAGACGGAGTTCGTGCGGCATGGCTGGTGTCACGTAGCAAGGAGCCTCACCTCAAGTGGTGCGATTCTAACAAAGGTCAGAACCGCTCCACTAGCCGGTGAGGCCCCCGTTTTCAGTTGCGATCAGGCCGCGCGCGGCGTCACCGTGCGCAGTTCACGCTTCGGTCCGGTCTTCACGTGGGTGGCATAGAGCGTCAACCCGGTGAAGGTCAAACCACCGACGAGGTTGCCGAGTGCGGTCGGGATTTCGTTCCAGATCAGATAGTCCATGATCGAGAACGGCGCGTGCAGCATCATCCCTGCCGGGAACAGGAACATGTTCACCACGGAATGTTCGAACACCATGTAGAAGAACAGCATGATCGGCATCCACATCGCGATGACCTTGCCGCTGACCGAAGTGGAAACCATTGCGCCGACGACGCCGGTGGAAACCATCCAATTACACAGCATGCCGCGAATGAACAGCGTCGCCATGCCGGCGAGCCCGTGTGAGGCGTAACCCAGCGTGCGGCCCTCGCCGATGTTGCTGATGACGGTGCCGACCTTGTCTGGCCCCTGCGTGAAACCGAAGGTGGTGACGAAGGCCATCATGAACGCCACTGTCAGCGCACCGGCGAAGTTGCCGAGAAAAACCAGACCCCAGTTGCGCAATACGCCCCCAACCGTCACGCCTGGACGCTTGGCGATCAGTGCCAGCGGCGTGAGCACGAACACTCCGGTCAGAAGATCGAAGCCCAGCAGATAGAGCATACAAAAGCCGACCGGAAACAGAATCGCGCCCGCCAGCGGCTGCCCGGTGTTGACGTTGATGGTAATGGCAAACCACGCCGCGAGCGCGAGAATGGCACCCGCCATGTACGCGCGGATCACGGTATCGCGCGTCGACATAAAGATCTTGGATTCGCCAGCGTCCACCATCTTGGTGACGAATTCCGAAGGTACGAGGTAGGACATCGAAGCTCCTTTGCGATTGAGCGCTGGCCCGCGCGGCGGGCGCATCCTGCTGCCGGCAGGGATGTCCTATTCAAACGCTGTGCCAATCCTTATACGGAGCGTAATATTCAACCATTTCAAATAATTAGAAACGATCCGGGAGCTGACACCAAGTGATCGCGCCAACCTCAGCCTGCTTACCGCGCCGATGCAATCTGACTAATTTTTAGCCAATTCGAGCACTGCCAATAATTTAATCAGACAGGAAATCGAGCTGCATCGTCGGATCGGCTTGCCAGCATCGGGCAACGGAGATAGCTCGTGCGCTTTACCGAAGCGAGCGAATATGGATCAGGCTGCCGCCCCGAAAGTCAGTTTCGTGTCTCTGGGTTGTCCCAAGGCACTAGTGGATTCCGAACGGATCATCACCCGCCTGAGGGCAGAGGGTTACGAGCTCGCCCGCAAGCACGACGGCGCCGACCTCGTCATCGTCAACACCTGCGGATTTCTCGACAGCGCGAAGGCTGAGTCCCTCGGCGCCATCGGCGACGCCATGGCCGAAAACGGCAAGGTCATCGTGACCGGCTGCATGGGCGCCGAGCCGGAGCAAATCGAACGCGCTTATCCGAATGTCCTGTCGATCACCGGCCCTCAGCAATATGAGAGCGTGCTGGACGCCGTCCATCGCGCCGTGCCGCCGCGTCACAATCCTCATATTGATCTGGTGCCGCCCCAAGGCATCAAGCTGACGCCGCGCCACTATGCCTATTTGAAGATTTCCGAAGGCTGCAACAACCGCTGCACCTTCTGCATTATTCCGAAACTGCGCGGAGATCTGGTCTCACGCCCAGCCAATGACGTGCTGCGTGAGGCGGAGCGCCTCGTGAATGCCGGCGTCAAGGAACTGCTGGTGATCTCGCAAGATACGTCGGCCTACGGCGTCGATCTGAAATATGCGACCAGTCCGTGGAAAGACCGCGAGGTGCGGGCCAAGTTTCTCGACCTCGCGCGCGAACTCGGCGAGTTCGGCGTCTGGGTCCGGCTCCAGTATGTCTACCCCTACCCGCATGTCGATGACGTGATCCAACTCATGATCGACGGGAAGGTCCTGCCCTACCTCGACATTCCCTTTCAGCACGCCAGCCCGGCTGTACTGAAACAGATGCGCCGTCCAGCCGCGCAGGAAACGACACTTGCGCGCATCAAGACATGGCGCGAGCAGTGCCCCGATCTCACACTGCGCTCGACCTTCATTGTCGGCTTCCCAGGCGAGACCGATGACGACTTCCAGTATCTGCTCGATTGGCTCGACGAGGCGCAGATCGATCGCGTGGGTTGCTTCAAGTATGAGCCAGTAGCAGGTGCCACGTCCAACAAGCTCGACGGTGCCGTTCCTGATGACATCAAGACGGCGCGGTGGAACGCCCTGATGGCGCGCCAGCAAAAAATCTCGGCGCAGCGCCTGAAGCGCAAGGTCGGCACCCGCCAGCAGGTGATCATCGATGAAGTCGGCCCGACGGTGGCAAAGGGTCGCTCAAAAGCCGACGCACCCGAGATCGATGGCTCGGTCTATGTTTCAAGCCGCCGGCCGTTGAAGATCGGCGACATTGTCACGGTGAAGATCGAGCGCGCTGACGAATACGATCTTCACGGCAGCGCTGCAGGTTTCTAAGCTTTCGTACGCGAAAGACAGCGTGAAATAGCACAACACGAAAAGGATCAGCTCTCTGACTGAGGTGATGCCGCGCTGGCAATAAAACGCGCGGCTGTAAACCCAAACGTCATTGCGGGACCGATCAGCGAACCTCCGCCGGGATAGCGTCCGCGGAAAACGCTGGCCATATCGTTGCCCACGGCAAAAAGGCCGGCAACGACGCTCCCGTCCTTACGTACCACGCGTGCATGTTCGTCGGTCTTGATGCCGGCAAAATTTCCGATATCGCCGGCATACATCCACACGGCGTAGAATGGTCCGCCGGCGAGCGGAGCCACGTTCGGGTTGGTAGGATTGCTCACATCGCCGAGGTAATGTCCGTATACGCTTTTGCCCTTCGAGAATTCGGGATCCTCACCCGCAACCGCATGACGGTTATATTCCGTCACGGTCCTGCTCAAAGTATCGGGATCCACTCCAATCTGCCTTGCAAGCACTGCTATCGAATCTGCTTTGTAAAGATAACCCGCATCAATGAGCGAGCGTGTCGGCAGGAACGGCTTGGCGTAGCCCAGACCATATTTGGAGAAGGCTTTTCGATCGCATATCAGGAAAGCACCGGCGGGGCGTCCGCTGTCCGGATGCGAAATCAGCCGCTCGACAAAATCATGATATGAAACGCTCTCGTCGACGAAACGCCGGCCATTGCGCAGGACCGCAATCATGCCGGGTTTTCCTTGATTCACCGAATGGATGATCGCACCCCACGTACCATCCGGACGCGGCACGCGCGATATCGGCATCCACGCGCCGGAATTCGGAATATCCGATGCAATATAGCCGCCGACATTTTCAGCCATGCGAGCCCCGTCCCCGACATTACCGGGCGCGGTCAGCGAGATATGCTCATCCGCCAAAGCCGGATGAGTGTAAATTTGCGCCCGCCTCTCCACGTTATGGGCAAAACCGCCGCTCGCGAGAACGATGCCGCGCCGCGCTTTGACATGAACCTCGCGGCCATTGCGGTTGATAACCGCGCCAACGACACGGTCGTCCTCCATGATTAGTTCACTGGCAGGCGAGAAGGTCCATATCGGTGTGGCCATACCGAACAGGGCACTCGCTAGCCTGGCGACGAGCGCATTGCCATTGACGAGCGATTGCCCACGCCCATACCGAACGACGTCGTAGCCATACTTCGCCAGCAGTGCCGCCACACGGAAGGTCGAATGCACTGAACGACCGAACTTGTAGAAGTGACTGAGGTCCGAGCCGGACGAAACTCCCATCCCAAACAGAGAGAGCTCCCTCGGCAGCGGCCTCAAGCGAGACAATTCGCGGCCCAAAATATCCGCCTTCACAGGCTTGGCTTGCAGGGAACGCCCCCTGGGCAACGCACCGGGACGATCAGGATGGTAGTCGGGCATTGCCGTCGTGACGAAAGGAACGCCGACCTCCTTGACGAAGAAATCGATCATTCGAGGACCATTCGTCAGATAAGTTTCAACCCTCGCCTCGTCGTAGTCATTGCCAAGCTCTTCCCGCAGATACTGTCGGGCGCGCTCCTTATCGTCGCGGATACCTGTCTCGGTTGCCAGTGAGTTGCCGGGAATCCAAACGTAGCCGCCAGAAATTGCGGTCGTGCCGCCAAAGACCGGCGCTTTCTCCACGACCAGCACGTCAAGCCCGGCCTTTCGCGCAGTGATCGCCGTCGCGAGTCCCGCAGCTCCCGACCCGATGACGAGCACATCACAGTTGTGCCCGTTGCCGTTGCTTGCACGATCGATCATCGCTCACTCTCCCAACAAACGATCCGGACTTCCGGCCTACAACTTACCTGACTGGCGCTTTGGCTCGACCGATCCGGCGCACAAGGTCAGCCTTCAGGCTGACGTGCTCCCTAGAACACACCAGCCGGAATGCAGTCTTTCAACTGCGATCAGGTTATGAGGACATGATGAAGGGTTATGCCGGCGCGGCACATGCTGTCGCGCGCGCCGTTAGGCATACCAAGCTTGGTGTCCAAGCCTACGGCTTCAGGATCGACGACCCCGTGGTCACACGGCTCTCAAGGTCAATGTGCGCCTTGGCGGCATCCTTGAGCGCGTAGGCGTGATTGATCGGAACGTGCAGCGTCCCGTTCAGCACTGCTGAGAAAAGCGCATCGGCGCCTTCAATCAACTCGCGCCGCGTCCCGACGTAATCGTTCAGCTTGGGGCGGGTCGCAAACAGCGAGCCATGATTGTTCAGTTCTGCCAGCGGAAATGGCGGAACCGGTCCGGAAGCGTTGCCAAAGCTGACAAACAAACCGCGTGGCTTCAGGCACGACAGCGAACCTGGGAACGTGTCCTTGCCGACACCGTCATAGACGACATCGCACAACTCGCCGCGGCTGATCTGCTTCACGCGCGCCGGAAAATCTTCCTCCTTGTAGAGGATGACGTGATCACAGCCATTGGCCATGGCGAGATCGGCCTTTGCCTTCGACCCCACCGTGCCGATGACATTAGCGCCCAACGCCTTGGCCCATTGGCACGCCAGCAGACCGATGCCGCCTGCTGCTGCATGGATCAGGACTCGGTGACCGGGTTCGACCTTGAATGTCTTGTGCAGCAAATAAAAAACGGTCAGCCCCTTCAGCATCAGGACCGCCGCCTGTTCATGCGTGATGTGGTCTGGCAGCTTTACCAGCTTATCGGCTGGGACATTGCGCTCCGTGGCATAGGCGCCAAGGTTGATGTAATAGGCAACGCGATCGCCGGGATGGAAATTGGTCACACCCGGACCAACCGAAACCACTTCGCCTGAGGCCTCGTTGCCAACGATGAACGGAAAGCCAGGCGCCTTGTAGAGACCAGTTCGGTAGTAGGTGTCGATGAAATTCAGACCGATGGCGTGCTGGCGGATGCGGACCTCGCCCTGCCCCGGGGCATGAACGTCCACGTCCTCATAAATCAGCGCATCCGGTCCACCAACCTTATGCACACGCACGGCCTTCGTCATGAACCCCCTCCTTGGAGCCTCTTTTTATGATCCGGCAAAAGCTATCGCGCGTACCTTGCCAATGCAAATGGAGGCCGGTGCGCCGCACAAACTATCGCCTGACGGCCTTCCTGCGATTGCGTTTGGCCAGGATGTTGAAAGCTTCCACCGCCGCGGAAAATGCGATCGCGAAATAGATGTAGGCTCGCGGGATATGGAACTTGAATCCGTCCGCGACCAGCGCGACGCCAATCAGAACAAGGAAAGCCAGCGCAAGCATCTTTGTGGTTGGATGCTCGGCAACAAAGGCGGATACCGGGCCGGACGACAGATACATCACGAGACAGGCGATGATCACTGCGGCAATCATGATGGGCAGATCCTGCGCCATGCCGATCGCCGTAATGATGGAGTCCAGTGAGAACACCAGATCGATGATGATGATCTGGACGATCACCCAGAAGAATGCATTTGCTGCATTCTTCTGCTCGGAAGAGTCATCCCGTGCTTCGACTTCGGCATGAATCTCATGGGTCGCCTTGGCGATCAGAAACAGGCCACCACCGATCAGGATGATGTCGCGCCATGACAGCGCTACGTTCGCGACGGTCAGCACAGGCTCAGTCAAGCCGATGAGCCAGACCAGAAGGCTGAGCAGGATAATGCGGAAAATCAGGGCAAGCGCCAGACCGATCTGACGCGCCAGCTTGGCCTGCGCTTCGGGAATACGCGATACAATAACCGAGATGAAAATGACGTTGTCGATACCGAGCACGATTTCGAGGGCGGTCAGCGTCAGCAGTGCGGCCCATGCTTCAGGGCTGGTGAGCAATTCCATCATGCGGATTTCCAGTTCAGGGCACGAACAACGACATCTATCAGAAGAATATAAAGCGCAATTGCACACAGGCCGAGCGTGATCGACAGCGGGACCTCGAAGTTCGCCATGATCGTGATGATCGCCATGATGCCCCAAAGAGTAATAAGGGCTATATTCAAGGTCCGAAGTCTTTTTGTGCGCATCGGGTGGAGCACATTGAACGGGATGAAAGTGAGGGCGATAAGAAGCGCCAGTGCGACGCTCGACACCACGGCAGACGGCTTGAGCAGAAACAAATAGAATGCCGCCGCATTCCAGAGCGCGGGAAAACCGCGAAAATGATTGTCGTCAGTCTTCATGCGGCGGTCGGCGAAATACAGTGCTCCCGATACCACAATGGCAATGCCGATGATCGGCGTCGCCAGCGGGATCAGCAGACCGCTGGCGGTGATCGCGTAAGCCGGCACGAAAACATACGTCACGAAGTCCACGACAAGATCGAGGGTGTCGCCCGACCAGTTCGGAAGTACCCGATCGACCTCAAACCGCCGCGCAATCGGGCCGTCCAAACCATCCACGACCAGCGCCAACCCGAGCCAACCAAACATTACCGCCCAATGCTCCCTCACCGCCGCAAGAAGCGCGAGCAGTGCGATCCCGCCGCCGAGCGCGGTCAGGATGTGAACCGAGAAAGCGCGCAGGCGTGTCGCTTTGGGAAACGGAGGTCTGTCGGTCGGCTCGGTCATCGGGACTGATCGATAAACAGGAATGGTTCAAAATTTCGCTATTAGCTTGCGGCTATCCGCCGCGCGCCTTGCAGAGCTTGCCATGAGACCCAATTGTGAGAATAAGGGCAACGAGAATGAGTGAACTGAACCCTTTTTCACGGCCGGTCCGTGCCGACTATCAGGTTGCCGTCGTCGGAGGCGGTCCTGCGGGCTTGGCCGCAGCGATCGCCATGGCCCAGGCTGGCGCCGCAACCGCTCTGATTGCCCGGCGGATACCTTATGCCGACAATCGGACCACCGCTCTGCTCGGCGGATCCGTCGACCTGCTGCAAAATCTCGATATCTGGCGACGTTGCGAAGACAAGGCCGCCGCGCTTCAAGTCATGCGACTGGTCGATGACACCGGACGCCTCATCCGGGCGCCTGAAGTCACCTTTGCCTCGGACGAGATCGGATTGGACTCATTCGGCTTCAATATCCAGAACAGGGTCCTGCTCGCCGCGATGGAAGCATGCGCCGAACAACTGCCCAATCTCGTCCGTTACGACAATGAGGCCGAGCTTGTGACGCCCGATAAAGACCTCGTCACTGTTCGGCTCCCGACTGGACGATCCCTGTCCGCTCAACTGGTAGTCGGCGCCGACGGCCGGCATTCGCTGTGCCGTGAAGCCGCCGGCATCGAAGTTAATCGCCGCGTCCTCGATCAGTCCGCCGTGACATTCAACGTCACCCACACCCGGCCGCATCGAAATACGTCCACCGAGTTTCATACGCGTCACGGTCCATGCGTGTTCGTACCACTTCCCGACCAAAGATCGAGTGTGGTCTGGGTCACCACACCTTCGGAAGCAGAGCGCCTTAAGGCACTCGACGACGATGCGCTTGGTCAGGCGGCCGAAAAACAATCGCATTCCCTGCTCGGCAAGATGCGTGCGGAGCCGGGCCGCCACGTTTTCCCGCTGGCCATCGAGCAGCCGGCAGCCCTCGCCGCGCAACGCATTGCGCTTGTTGGCGAGTCCGCGCACGTCCTGCCGCCGATCGGCGCGCAGGGATTGAACATGGGTTTGCGCGATGCGGCCGATCTCGCGACAATCGTGCGAGAACCCGTCGCCAGCAATCAGGATGTCGGTGCGCCTCATGTTCTGTCGCGATATGTTCGCGCCCGCCGTGCCGACATCATCAGCCGGACCATCGCCATCGACTTCGCGAACCGCTCGCTGTTGAGCGACTTCCTGCCCGCACAGTCCCTGCGCGCGCTCGGGCTGCACGCCATCGGCGCGCTGGGGCCGATCCGCCGGATCGCCATGCGCGAAGGCCTGTCGCCATGGTGGCGGCGGACGGGATCGCCTACGGAAAGACGATTGCGCCGCTTTTGATTAGCCACATCGCACTGGTCAATGTCACCACCGACACGAACGTTCCCAGCAGCACTGCAGTCGATGCCTGTTCGATCCAGGTATCGTACTGACGTGCGATGACAAACACGTTCAATGCCGGCGGCAGCGAAGCCAGCAGCAACGCTGTTGCAGCCCAGCCATCAGGAAATGGCCCGAGCAGGATCAGCAATCCAAACGCGACCAGCGGATGGATCACGAGTTTCACCAGGATCATGCCGGGCACTTCCCACGGAACCCGCTGGAATGGCCGCAAGGCCACTGTCACGCCGAGCGCGAACAGCGCCACCGGAGCCGCCGCGCTCTGCAGAAATTGCAACATGCGGTCGAGCGCTATGGGCGGCTCAATATGGAACGCAGCAACGAGTGCGCCGCAATAAGAAGCCACAATCAGCGGATGCAGCAGGATGTGGCGCAGGATCAATCCGATGGTCGGCAACAGCGGCCGCTTCTCTCCATCGGTGACAACCATCAGCAGCGGAATGATGGAAAACAGGAAAACGGTGTCGAAACAGAATACCAGCGCTACCGGGACCGCAGCCTTCGCGCCCAGCATCGACAGAGCGAGACCCGGCCCCATGTATCCGATGTTGCCATAGCCTCCCGACAACCCCGCCATGGCCGCTTCGCGCGTCGATAGTCGCCCCACAAGCTTTGCTCCGAACATCGCGATGAAGAACGCAAGTGCGGTCGCCAGCGTTGTGGCCAGCACGAAGGGTAGATTTTTCAGCTGCTCGAACGGAGTTTTTGCGAGAATTCTAAAAAACAGTGCCGGCAGAGAGACATACAGCAGAAAGAAATTCATCCAGGCCAGCCCGATTTCTGGAAGGCGCTGGAATTTGCCGCATGCGAACCCGATGAAAATCAGCCCGAAATAGGGCAACGCAAGGTTGAGAACTTCAATCATTGAACTGTCTACGATGGGACGTTTTCACCGAATTGCTGACCACACGGATGGGTCACCGGAGGTCCGGTTTCGTTCGTTTGCCTCTAGCATCGGCCACAATCCTGGTCTATTCGACGGGGATGATTAAAGCGCGAACTGCCAAATTTCAGATCGGTCAGATCGTCCGCCACCGGATATTTTCGTTCCGCGGGGTGATCTACGATATTGATCCGGAGTTCAACAACACCGAGGAATGGTGGCTGTCCATTCCTGAGGAAATGCGTCCTCACAAGGATCAGCCGTTCTATCATCTCCTCGCGGAAAACTCCGAGTCGGAATACGTCGCCTACGTCTCCGAGCAGAATTTGCTGCCCGATGATTCCGGCGAACCTATCCGTCACTCGCAGGTGGCCGAAATTTTCGTGAAAGACAAGTCCGGCGGCTATCGCCCGCGCAACCCGTCGCTCAACTGATCGATCGCTTCCGCGGTCAGGCGTCGGCCTCTCAGCAAACTCTCAAGAAAAAAGGCGCGCATCACTGCGCGCCTTTTTGTTTGAAGCGGATTCAACCTTACTTCTGGCCGGCCGGTGCCGACTGGCTCTCGAGCTTCTGGCGAGCCTCCGCGGCGCGCTTCTGCAGCTCTTCCTGAAGCTTCTTCTGGTTTTCTTCGAACACCTTCGGATCGGTCGGCGGACCGTCATAGGCCTTGGCGAACTCGGCGAGCGGCAGCGGCAGCGTAAGCGGCGCACCGTTCGAGTTGATCGCCTGAACCACCAGGTTCTGGCCCTTCTTCATCTGGGTCAGCATGTCCGGAGTGACTTCGTAGTCAGACATACAACCGTTCGCAAAGCAGATCACATAGGGGCTCTGGTGCGGCGGATTCTGATCGACGATGATGCGGGTGCCATAGCCAAGCTGCATACCGAGCGGCAGGGTGACGCGGAGAACCTTCTTGGTCTCACCCTCGGGCTCGATAATGACGGCAGCGATCACAGTCTGGCCGGACTCAATGCGGCCGTCCTTACCGGTGAAGCAGACCTGCTTGGCCTTCGCGTCCTGCCCCTTGAGACAGAACTTGGTCCAGGGTCCGTAGATCAATTGGACCTGCTGCTCGGCCGGCTGCTGCTGGGCCTGTGGCTGCTGCGGAGCTTGACCGTTCCCGTTGGCGGCAGGGGCCTTCGGCGCAGCCTTGCCCTTGGCGGGAGCCGGAGCCTTGGGAGCGGGCGTCGGAGCCTGTGCATGCGCCCCCGAAACGGTGGCAAGCGTCAGTGCGGTGGCCGCCAAAACGGCGGATGCGCTGGCGGCCAATCCCCGCCCGCGCGGCAGGGCCTGCGCGGCCAAGACACGAAAATTCATTGTGGAAAACCCTTTCTGAACTGCGCGCCCGCCACCGCGATGGGAGCGCAAACGCCTGCCTGTTCGGCGGCTGTCTCGGAGCCAAATGAGGCCGTTACGTGACAGACCGCGTAACCATACGCGAATTGCCCGCCTTCAATACAACGGCAGGCGAAAAGATCAATGCCGGCAATGCTATTTGGAACAGTAGGCGTCCCCAGCACCACCCCGCATGGTAGATTTAATCGTGCCAAGAAACCGAATCAAACAGGGTTGATCGGATGGGCCGGATCGGGGGCATAACCGAGCTGGCGAGGTTCTGCGCCTTAAGCGTTTCGCTTCTGCTTATCCCGACACCGGCGGACACCGAACCCGTCCACGCGATCGCGATGCACGGCAAACCCGCCCTGCCCGCCAGCTTCTCGCATATGCCCTACGCCAACCCGGACGCGCCAAAGGGCGGCCGGCTGACATTTGGTCTGGTGGGAACCTTCGACAGCCTCAACCCGTTCATCGTCAAAGGCCTCGCGGTTCAGCAGATTCGCGGCTACGTGGTCGAGAGCTTGATGACACGCGGCCAAGACGAGCCGTTCACGCTGTACGGGTTGCTGGCAAAGAGCGTCGAAACTGACGACGCCCGCAGCTATGTGACCTTCCATCTCGATCCTCGTGCCCGCTTCTCCGACGGCAAGCCGGTGCTGGCACGCGACGTTCTGTTCTCGTGGCAATTGCTGCGTGACCACGGCCGCCCCAATCATCGGCTCTACTACGCCAAGGTCGCCAAGGCCGAAGCAATCGACGAGCGCACAGTGCGCTTCGACTTCGGCGGCACCAGCGATCGTGAGCTGCCGCTCATTTTGGGACTAATGCCGATCGTCGCCGAGCACGCCATCGATCCCGCGACCTTCGAGGAAACGTCGATGACGGCTCCGTTGGGATCCGGTCCCTATCGCGTCACCGCCGTGAAGCCAGGCACGAGCGTGACACTGACACGCAATCCCGACTACTGGGGCCGCGATCTGCCAGTGAACCGGGGACTGTGGAATTTCGATGAGGTGCGTCTCGATTTCTATCGCGAAGCCAACGGGGCGTTCGAAGCGTTCAAGCGCGGCCTGTTCGATTTCCGCGTTGAGACCGAACCGTTGCGCTGGCACGAGGGTTACGACTTTCCTGCGGTCCGTCGCGGCGAGGTGATCCGTGATACGATCACGACAGGTCTGCCGCAGCCATCGGAGTTTCTGGTCTTCAACACACGACGACCGATGTTTGCCGATATCCATGTCCGGCAGGCTCTGACGCTGCTGTTCGACTTCGAGTGGATCAACAGGAACTACTTCTTCGGCCTCTATCGCCGCTCGGCGAGTTTCTTCGCCGGTTCGGAACTTTCGGCTTACGGGCATCCGGCGGACGCGCGCGAGCGCGCGCTGCTGCAACCGTTCGCTAAAAGCATCCCCGACGACATACTCGACGGCAGCTATCGCTTGCCCGTGACGAACGGCAGCGGACGCGATCGGGCAACCTTGCGCGCGGCGCTGACACTGTTCGCACAAGCGGGTTACAAACTTGACGATGGCGTGCTCCGCCATCACTCAACCCACGCGCCCCTGACCTTTGAGATTTTGACCACCACCCGTGACCAGGAGCGTATCGCGCTCGCCTATGCGCGCGACCTCAAGCGAGCGGGAATTACAGTTTCCATCCGGGTAGTCGACGCGGTCCAGTTCGACCAACGCCGGCTCGCCTTTGATTTTGACATGATCCAGAACCGCTGGGACCAGTCGCTGTCGCCGGGCAACGAGCAGGCATTTTACTGGGGCAGCGCAGCTGCCGATACTCAGGGAACTCGCAACTATATGGGCGCCAGAAGCCCCGCAATCGACGCCATGATTGCAGCTCTTCTCGAAGCACGGGAACGCCCGGACTTCGTCAGCGCGGTGCGAGCGCTGGACCGGGCCCTGATGTCGGGGGGTTACGCAATTCCGGTGTTCAACGTTCCCCAGCAATGGATTGCGCGCTGGAATCGGATAGAACAGCCTACGGCCATTTCGTTGTCCGGGTACCTGCCAGAAACGTGGTGGTCGAAGCCAGAGCGCAAACCATAGCGACGTGAAGGGCGACGTGCAGCAGAGGGTCAAGCCGCCGACGATGACCGCAAGCGTGTCGCCAACGCTCGATGGCCTGTTTGCCCGGACTGCAGCTCGCCATCCGGATGCGCTGGCGCTATGCGATGCTACCAACAAATCGCGGATTACCGGACAGGCCCCTCTTCGTCTCACTTATGCGCAAGCCGATCGCGCGGTCTCCGCGCTCGCCGCACAGTTCGAGGCCGCCGGGCTGCCGCCCGGTTCAATCATCGCAGTCCAACTCCCGAACACGATCGAGTATGCCCTAACCCTGCTCGGAGCTTGGCGCGCTGGCCTGGTCGTGGCCCTGCTTCCGCAGCTCTGGCGGCACGCCGAGCTTACAGACGCGCTGAACCGCGTCGGCGCCCGTGCCATCGTCGGAGCAAGCCGGATCGAGATCGTCGACCACGCCGAACTCGCCATGAACGCCGCCGCCGAGGCGTTTTCGATCCGCCATGTTTTCGGCTTCGGCCTCAACTTACCGGAAGGGATGACACCGCTCGATCCCGTGATCGCATCGGGCTGCGATGCCGTGCCTGTGCCTGTCTGGGATGCCCGCAAGGCTGCGATCGTGTCGTTCGACGTCACAGCCGATGGTTTGATCGCGGTGCCGCGCAGCCACGTCAGCGTGATGGCCGGCGGCCTCGCTGTATTCCTGGAAAGCGGACTGCCTCAGGGCGCGCGGCTGATGTCAGCGGTCATCCCCTCATCCTTCGGCGGCATCGCATCATCCATCGTCACCTGGCTGCTGAGCGGCGGCACGCTGACACTGCATCATCCATTCGATCCACAGTCGCTGGAAAGCCAGATCCGTGACGAAGCCTGCGACAGCCTAATCGCGCCGGCTCCTGCGGCACAACGTCTTGCCGAAAGCGGAGCGCTGGACGGTTTACCGACCCTCCAGCATGTGGTGGGGCTCTGGCGAACCCCGGAGCGCGTCACATCCAGTGCGGACTGGCCCCGCGACCACATCTCATTCACCGATATCTATCTGTTCGGCGAGGCTGGCCTGTTCGGCGCACGGCGGACGGCAAACGGCGTGCCGGCATCCGTCGCATTCGGCCCTCACGGTGCACCGCGCAGCGATCCGGCGTCCCGGATCGCCGGCGATATCATCCTCACACCGCACGGCACGCTGGCTCTCCGTGGCCCCATGGTGCCGGTGAATGCCTATCGGCCAGCGAAGAAGTCAGCAGACCCGCTCACCCCCGAGCCCGCCGTCGATTACGTCGACACCGGGTACGCGGCGCGGCGTGACCGCCAGAATGGCACCATCGACATCACCGCGCCCCCTGCAGGACTCGCGGCGGTCGGGGGGTACAGATTCCGCTGGCATGATCTTGATCAATGGGCCAAACGGCTCGCGACCGGCGCCATGCTGACAGCGTTGCCCGATCAGATTAACGGCTATCGCCTAGCAGGCCGGGCAAGCGACAATGCCCGCGCTCGCGAAGCACTTTCAGAATTGGGTCTCAACCCTTTGATGACTGAAGCATTTCGCGATCGCAAGCCTGCAGATTGATTGTGGTTCCAGACGCCCCCAAAAGTACGTAGTTCCATTGACTACACGTTAAGAGGCCAGACCTAGGATGCCCCATCCAATAAAGGCGGCACCTCAATCGCGTCATGTCCCAGCAAGGCCCTATCCTGATCGTTTCCAGCCGGCCAAATCCACCGGCAGCAAAAACGCTGGCAGACGCGAAGGTCTTTCCGATCATCGATACCGATTGGGCCGGCGCGTCGGAGGCGGTGACACGCGTCCAACCTGCAGCGATCATCTTGGCGGACTGTGCCAACGGTGGTCAGTTCTTCGCTGCCTTGGCCCAACAAACCGAAAATCTCCAGCCGTTCGTGCCGGTGATTGCTCTCGATCCCAAGCTGCCGTTGCCATCGAGTATTCAGCCCTTCACACAAACGGGAAGCCTACCCCGCATCGCGGCACGACTTAACGCCGCCCTGCGCACACGCCTGCTTCACGCTACCGTGCTGCGGCGCCTGACGGACGAAAAAACATCGTCTGTCCGCCTTCCTGAAAATGATCCTCTGCAGGATGCAACCGTTCTGCTGCTCGGGCGCGGAGGCTCATTCCCGACCCTGTCGATCGCGCTTGGCGAGCAGTCCGCCGTTGTCGGCGCGCTCAGCATCGAGGCCGCAGCCAAGCATCTCAACTCACGTGAGATCGACGGCATCGTTATCGGCGAAGGCTTCACGCCGCGCGTGGTCGATGCCTTCCTGATGGTGGTGTCGGAAGACCCGCGCTTCCGTAATCTACCCATCATCCTGTCGCAGATGGGCGGTCTGAGAGATTACGATCTTCCCAATCTGGAAATCGCGGCACAGCCCCCCGAAGATCTTGCAGCCAGTGCCCTCCCGCTGATCCGCCTGCGTGCGTTTGAGTCACGGCTGCATCGGGTTCTCAAGTCGATCGATGTCGGCGGCCTGCTCGACCCACGCACCGGCCTACTGACCGAGCAAGCGTTCCACCGCGACCTTGTTCACGCCGTCGAGGAGACGCTGTCGCGCGGAACTGGGCTGGCGCTGGCAAAATTCAGCTTTCCGTCTGTGCAAGAGCGCTCGCGCTTCGACGCCGCCCGCATTCTGAGCCGACTGATGCGGCGCATGGACTTTGCGACGCTTGGCGAAGATGGAACGATTATCGCTGTTTTCGCGGAGACGGACCTGCGCACCACGCAGATGATCGTGCGACGTCTGACCAGCGTGATGAAGCAGACTGTGCTCGGACGAAAGCGCAATGAACACCTCGATCCCGATGTCACCGTCGCCGCCTTACAGCCGCTGGACACGGTGGACGCGCTCCTGGCCCGCTTGAACGACAGTCGCGAGCGCGCCGTGTCCTGACTTCAGGCTGCCTTGCGACCCTCGGCAAGGTTTGCCAACTGCCGAAGAATTTCCGTTGTTCCTTCAATACGCTCGTCAGCCGTATCCCAGTTCTGGAAGAACACGACCTTCATATCCGGGCGCACTTTCGCAGCCTGTCCGTGCTGCTTGATGAAGAACACCAGCTTGTCCGGATAGGCGAAGCTGTTGTCACGGAAGGTGATGACCGCGCCCTTCGGTCCGGCATCGAGTTTCTCGATATTGGCGCGGCGACAATAGGCCTTGATCGCCGCGACCTTGAACAGATAGCGCACCTCATCCGGCAGCGGGCCGAACCGGTCACGCAACTCGGCGCCGAAGTTTGCAATCTCGTCGTCGGTTTCGAGATCGGCAAGGCGACGATAGAGCGACAGACGCACCGGCAGATCGGTGACATAATCCTCCGGGATGAGCACCGGCATTCCGAGCGTGATCTGCGGCGACCAGCGGTCGGCAACCGGTTCGGAAATGCCAGCCTTGAGGTTGAGGATCGCCTCCTCCAGCATCGATTGATAAAGTTCGAATCCGACTTCCTTGATATGGCCCGACTGTTCCTCGCCGAGCAGGTTGCCGGCGCCGCGGATGTCGAGATCGTGCGATGCAAGCTGGAAGCCGGCACCGAGATTTTCCAGTGACTGCAAAACCTTCAGGCGGCGCTCCGCCTGCGCGGTGATCTTCTGCTGCGCGGGCAACGTAAACAGCGCATAGGCGCGCAGCTTCGAGCGACCGACGCGGCCACGCAACTGATAGAGCTGGGCCAGACCGAACATATCGGCGCGATGGACGATCAGGGTGTTGGCGGTCGGAATATCGAGGCCGGACTCCACGATCGTCGTTGAGAGCAGGATGTCGTACTTGCCGTCATAGAACGCTGACATGATGTCCTCGATCACGGTCGGCGGCATCTGACCGTGAGCGACCGCAACCTTCATCTCGGGGACGTTCTTGTCGAGAAAATCCTTAACCTCGGCGAGGTCATCGATCCGCGGACAGACATAGAACGCCTGGCCGCCACGATAGCGCTCGCGCAACAGCGCCTCGCGGATCATCAGCGGATCGTGCGGCGCGACGAAAGTGCGGACCGCGAGGCGATCGACCGGCGGCGATGCGATGATCGAAAGATCACGCACGCCGGTCAGCGCCAGTTGCAGGGTACGCGGAATCGGCGTCGCGCTGAGCGTCAGCACGTGCACCTCGGCGCGGAGTTGCTTGAGCTTTTCCTTATGGGTGACGCCGAAGTGCTGTTCCTCGTCAACGATGAGCAGGCCGAGGTCCTTGAACTTGATGGTCTTGCCCAGCAGCGCGTGAGTGCCGACGACGATGTCGACGCTGCCATCAGAGATTCCTTTCTTGACCTGCGTCAGTTCCTTGGTGCTCACCAGACGCGAGACCTGCGCGACATTCACGGGAAAACCGCGGAACCGCTCGCCAAAGTTCTTGGCGTGCTGGCGCGCAAGCAGCGTCGTCGGAACGACGACCGCGACCTGCTTGCCGTCCATCGCCACTGCGAAGGCAGCGCGCAACGCCACTTCGGTCTTGCCGAAACCGACATCGCCGCAGATCAGGCGATCCATTGGGCGACCAGTGTCGAGGTCATGCAGCGAGGCATTGATAGCCGTAAGCTGGTCTTCCGTCTCCTCATAGGGAAAGCGGGCACAGAACTCGTCATACGTGCCCTGATGCAGCGGAAACTTCGGCGCCTCGTGCAGCATGCGCTCGGCTGCGATCTTGATGAGTTCACCGGCGATCTCGCGGATGCGGTTCTTGAGCTTGGCCTTGCGCGCCTGCCAACCGCCACCGCCGAGGCGATCAAGCTCGACGCCAGCCTGCTCCGAGCCGTAGCGCGACAACAGTTCGATATTTTCGACCGGCAGATATAGTTTGGTCTCGTTGGCGTAGTGCAGTTCGAGACAATCGTGCGGCGCGCCGGATACTTGCAGCGTCTGCAAACCGACGAAACGTCCGATGCCATGTTCGACATGGACGACAAGATCGCCGGTCGCGAGGCTCGTGACCTCGGAGATGAAATTCTCGACCTTGCGATTGGCCTTGCGGGGGCGCACAAGGCGGTCGCCGAGAATGTCCTGTTCGGTGATCAGCGCGACGGCGTCGGTCTCGAAACCAGACTCCAATCCGACCACAGCCAGCGTCGTCTCGTTGCGCGGTGTCGCCTGAATCGTGCGCCACGTATTGACGCTGGTGAGATTGACCAGCTTGTGATCCGACAGCATGCTCGTCATGCGCTCGCGCGAGCCTTCGCTCCACAGCGCGACGACCACTTTCTTCCGCGCCGCCTGCAGCGCATGGATGTGCGCCACCACGGCCTCGAACACGTTGACCGACGTATCGCCGCGCTCGGGCGCGAAGTCCCGCCCCTGCCGCGCGCCGATATCGAGAATGTTTTCGCCTTCCGGCACGGCAAATGGCGTCAGACGAGCAAGTGCGGCGTCTTCGAGTTGCCTGGCCCACTCGGTCTCGGTCAGATAGAGGCGATCGGGCGGCAACGGCTTGTACAGCGCGCCGCCACCGGGATGTTCCAGCGCCTCACGCCGGGCCTCGTAGTAGTCGGCAATCTGCTTGAAGCGTTCGCGCGCGGCGTCTTCGGCCTGCGGCTCGATGGCGATGACTGCGCCGTCGAGATAGTCGAACAGCGTATCCATCCGCTCCTGAAACAGCGGCAGCCAATGTTCCATCCCGGGGTGGCGTCGCCCCTCGGTGACCGCCTCGTACAGCGGGTCGTCGCGCTCCGGTGCGCCGAATTCCGCCACATAGCCCATCCGGAAACGGCGGATGGTTTCGGTGACCAACTGGAATTCCGATACCGGCACCAGATCGAGCGCGCGCATATCAAGCAGCGTGCGCTGCGTTTCCGCATCGAAGGTGCGGATCGATTCCAGCGTGTCACCGAAGAAATCGAACCGGACCGGCTGATCGAGCCCCGCCGGAAACAGGTCGAGGATGCCGCCGCGCACGGCGTACTCACCCGGCTCACGCACAGTCGAAGTGCGGTTGTAGCCGTTGTGCTCGAGCCAACTCACGATCGAGTCCATCGGCACGCGATGGCCGGGCGCAACCGACAGCGCCTGCGCCGCAATCACATCGCGCGCCGGCACACGCTGAACGATGGCGTTGACGGTGGTCAGCACGATCAGCGGCTTGTCGCTGCCGGTGAGGCGCGACAATCGCGCCAACGTGGTCAGGCGCTGCGCCAGCACGCCGCCATGGGGCGATACGCGGTCATACGGCTGGCAGTCCCACGCTGGAAACTGCATCACGGCCAGATCCGGCGCGAAGAATTCCAGCGCGCGGGCAAGCTGCGCCATGCGCGGTCCATCCCGACACACCACAGTCAGACTGACGGCTGGTGCATTCTTCCGTGCGGCAATCGCGCGCGCGAGATCGGACGTCACCAGACCTTCGGCGCCTTCCGCCACATTGGCGAGCGTCAGGGTCCGGCCAAGCGTCAGCTGTTCTGCGGGCGAGCGTGCAGGCGATTTCATGTGGCGGGATCCGTCGCCGCGAACAACTTGATACGCTGGAAGATGCCATCGGCATATTCAGGCGCGAGCGGCTGCTTGTCGCTCAAGGCCGCATAGAGATCGTGATCGGGCAATTCGATCAGTTGTTCCAACTCCTCGACCTCGGGATCGCTCAAGCCCGCGATATGGGCGTCGGCGAACCGGCCGAGCAGCAAATCCATCTCGCGGGTGCCCCGATGCCAGCAGCGAAACAGTAGCCGCTTGCGACGCGGGTCGAGGCCATCGCTCGATCGTGATGATCCGGTCATGTGAATAATTTTCCTCAACGCCAAAAGCCCGGACGTGCCGGGCGGGGCTGATATAGCGTCGATAACCGCGAATGTCAGCATTTCTCTCCGGCTGCATCCGCGTTATGCAATTCAAGTATCGACCAGTCCTGATCGAGTCGCCCCGATGCGCCCTGCACTGCTCAATCCTCTGTTCGCGCCGGTGACGAGCCTGCCCGGCGTCGGGCCGCGGCAGGACAAGCTGCTGCGCTACCTGCTGGGTCGAAATGAAACGCCACGTCTGGTCGATCTGCTGTTGCACCTGCCGGTCAGCGTTATCGACCGCAGGGCGCGCCCCAAGATCGCCGAGGCGGTTCCCGGCACGGTCGTCACGCTCGAAGTCACGGTCGATCGCCACCGCCCGGCGCCGCCGGGACGGTCCCGTGCGCCACACCTCGTCTATGCCAGCGACGAAACCGGCGATGTGGTTTTGACCTATTTCCGCGCGCAACCCGGCTACGTCGAAAAGATTCTGCCGGTCGGCGAGAAGCGTTATATCTCCGGCACCGCACAGATGTTCGACGGCACGCTGCAGATCGTTCACCCGGACCGCGTCGTCGATGAGGAGGGTTTTGCCAAACTCTCGGGAATAGATCCGGTCTATCCGCTGACCGAAGGCCTCGCGGGCGGATCGCTGCGCCGGGCCATTGCGCAGGCGCTTCAAAAGCTCCCGGTGCTTCCCGAGTGGATCAGCCCCGAAGTGATGCGGCGCTGTTCGTTCCCGCCGGTCGCCGAGGCGCTGAACCGCGTCCACATGCCATTCGATCCAGCCGACATCCTGCCGGATGGTCCGTACTGGTCGCGGCTCGCATTCGACGAATTGCTGGCGGGGCAACTCGCGCTGGCATTGGTGCGTGCTCAGCTGCGGCGACCGGCCGGCGTGCGCAACGCCGGCGATGGCCATCTGCGGCACAAGGTGATCGACGCCCTGCCCTATGCGCTGACCGCGTCGCAACAGGCGGCCGCCAAGGCGATAGCCGAGGACCTCAACCAGCCGGTGCGGATGCTACGACTGCTGCAGGGTGACGTCGGCTCCGGCAAAACCGTGGTCGCGCTGTTGGCGGCCGCTGCAGCTGCGGAAGTCGGCAAGCAATCCGCGCTGATGGCGCCAACCGAAATTCTCGCACGCCAGCACATCAAGACCGTTGCACCGCTCGCCGAGCAGGCCGGCATCCGCGTCGCGATCCTGACCGGACGCGAAAAGGGCAAGGAACGCCGCGATATCCTGAAGCGGCTGGAAAACGGCGAGATCGACCTATTGGTCGGTACACACGCCCTCATTCAGGACGACGTCGTGTTCAAGGCGCTGGCACTGGCGATTGTCGACGAACAGCACCGCTTCGGCGTGCGCGAACGTCTTGCGCTGACCTCCAAAGGCGAGGCCGTCGATGTGCTGGTGCTGAGCGCAACACCGATCCCGCGCACGCTGGTCCTGACCTATTTCGGCGACATGGACGCCTCTGAACTGCGCGAGAAGCCCGCCGGACGGCAGGAGATCGACACCCGAGCTGTCTCAGCCAGTCGGCTAAATGAAATCGTGGACGGTGTCGGACGCGCACTCGACAGTGGCAAGCTCGTGTACTGGATCTGCCCGCTAGTGGAGGAATCCGAGAACATTGATCATCTCACCGACGCCGAGCAGCGCTTCGCGAGCCTTCATGAGCGGTTCGGCGATCGTGTCGGGCTCGTCCACGGCAAGATGAAGGGTGCGGACAAGGATCGCGTCATGGCGCAGTTCGCTGCGGGCGAGATTCAGCTTCTCGTTGCAACCACGGTGGTCGAGGTTGGTGTTGATGTGCCGGCTGCCACGATCATGGTGATCGAGAACGCCGAACGCTTTGGTCTGTCGCAGCTTCACCAGTTGCGTGGACGCATCGGGCGCGGCTCGGAAGCCTCGACCTGTATCCTGCTCTATCGCGAACCGCTTGGCAAAATCGCTGCCGCACGGCTGCGGGTTATCCGCGAGACCACCGATGGCTTCCGGATCGCCGAGGAAGACCTCAAACTGCGCGGCGAAGGCGACATTCTCGGCACCCGCCAAAGCGGTATGCCGGGCTACCGGATCGCGCGTTCCGAAGTCCACGGTCAACTCATTACGCAGGCACGCGACGAAGCGCTGCGGATCATGAAAGACAATCCGAAACTGACCGGCGAGCGCGGCGAAGCCCTGCGCTGCCTGCTTTATCTTTATGAACGCGACGAAGCGGTGCCGTTGATCGGCGCCGGGTAGCTTTTGAGCTTAGGCCGAAAGCCTTGCGAACAGAACGCGGCCTGTGGTCCAGAGCGCACTCGGAACCGTCGGCGAGCCGATCATCGTCATGGCCAACAGGCTCACACCAAGATTGCCGAGCCACCACCCTCGC
The DNA here is from genome assembly GCA_044464625.1 of Afipia sp. Lineage (GTDB taxonomy): Bacteria > Pseudomonadota > Alphaproteobacteria > Rhizobiales > Xanthobacteraceae > Afipia. The sequence goes on from JBIQLC010000014.1 coordinate 83,199, forward strand.
TCCGAGGTCCGAAGCCCCAGCCCCGAACATGCAATGTTCAAGAAAAACGCCGCGTAAGCCACGATGGCCGACAGCAGCATGTCGACATGGCCAGCGATCCGGAGTTCGGTGACGACCGTCACGACAACGCTGATCAGAACAACCGTCCAGACAAGCGATCGAGTAGCAAGGGCGGGCATTCGTTACAACTTGTTGTTTGGTCGCCTGAGCGACGCAAAATCATTCGACTTTTGCCGCCTGCGGCTTCCGGGCAGCGTTCGCCGCATTGGCAGCTTGCGCAGTTGCCGCCAGTGCCGCAATCTTCTTCTGCGCGTCGCTGTCGGGCTGAACGACGCCTGCCGACATAATCAGCGTTGCCGCCTGATCGGTACTCATCTCGATTTCGATAATCTTGCTCTTCGGAACGTAGAAGAAAAAGCCAGTGGTCGGGTTCGGCGAGCACGGCAGGAACACCGAGACGTGCTCCTCCTCGCCCGGCAGGCCGGCGGATACTTCACGACCCGGTGGCTGCGAGATCAGCACGATCGACCACATGCCCGGTGAAGGAAACTCGACCAGGCCGACCTTGCGGAAGCTCGAGCCGTTGCTGGAAAACAGCGTTTCGAACACCTGCTTCAGGCCGCGATAGATTGCGCGCACCACTGGCATCCGGCCCAGCAGCCGATCGCCGAAATCCACTAGCGTGCGGCCGATCAGGTTTGCAGTGAGGAAGCCGAGGAACGTTAGCGCAAATACTGCCACCACCAGGCCGGAACCAGGAATTCCGAACGGCAGATAGGTCTCCGGGCGATAATCGTAGGGCACGAACGGCCGCACGATGCCGTCTACCCAAGTGATGAACCACCAGGTCAAATAGAAGGTAATCGCGATCGGCCCCGCGACGATCAGCCCCGTGAGGAAATAGTTCCGCATCCGCGCCATGAAGCCGCGCGGATGAGCGGCAGCATCGGACACTGGGCCGGGAGGCAGGTCGCCCGGGAATTTGGGCGGCGAAGGTTCAGTCATGCCAGGTTCGTCTCATTCCAACGACATAGGACAGCAATGCATCAATGCAACCGGCGACAGTGTAACAGATTTTGTCGTGTCAGCCCGCCTGCGGCAGTTTGTCATTCGACCGTGACAGATTTCGCCAGATTTCTCGGCTGATCCACGTCGGTGCCCATCACGACCGCCGTATGATAGGCGAGCAGCTGCACCGGAATGGCGTAGACCATGGGCGTCACCGTCGCCGGCATATCCGGCAACACGATCGTCACCAGGGACTCGACGGTCGCTTCCCGCTCTCCCTGCGCGTCGGTCATCAGAATGATCTTGCCGCCCCGCGCCGCCACCTCCTGCATGTTCGAAACCGTCTTTTCGAACACCCGATCATGCGGCGCGATCACCACCACCGGCATGGTTTCGTCGATCAGCGCGATCGGGCCGTGTTTCAGTTCACCGGCGGCATAGGCTTCGGCGTGGATGTAGGAAATCTCCTTGAGCTTGAGCGCGCCCTCCAGCGCCAGCGGATAGCTGGTGCCACGACCAAGATAGAGCACGTCCTGTGACTTCGCGATGTCACGTGCAAGACGCTCGATCTGCGGCTCCAACGCGAGGGCTGCCGTCATCAGACGAGGCACCTCGATCAGCCCGTGAACAAGCTTGGTCTCGTCTTCGGCAGAGAGTTCGCCCCGTGCCTTGCCTGCGGCGACGGCGAGCGCAGCCAGCGCCATGAGCTGACAGGTGAACGCTTTGGTCGAGGCGACGCCGATCTCCGGCCCAGCCAGCGTCGGCAGCACGGTCTCGCTCTCGCGCGCAATGGTCGAGGTGGTGACGTTGACCACCGAGATGGTGTGCAGACCTTGCGACTTGGCGTAGCGCAGCGCCGCCAGCGTGTCGGCGGTCTCGCCTGACTGCGAAATGAAGATCGCCAGGTCACCCTTGCGCAGCGGAGCCTCGCGATAGCGAAACTCCGATGCGATATCGAGTTCGACAGGCAGCCTCGCCAGGCGCTCGAACCAGTATTTGGCGACGAACCCGGCATAGCTCGCGGTGCCACACGCGGTAATCGAGACACGTTGGATCGCCGAAAAATCGAACGGCAATTTGACCGGGAGCGCGACCTGCTCCGCCGCCATATCAACGTAACGCGCCAGCGTATGACCGACGACCTCGGGCTGCTCGTGAATTTCCTTCGCCATGAAGTGGCGGTAGTTGGCCTTGTCGACCATGAAGGTCGATGCGCCAGATTTGATGACATCGCGATTGACCTGCGCATTCGACTGGTCGAACACCGTCACGCTGCTACGGGTCATGACGACCCAGTCGCCATCTTCAAGATAGCTGATGTCATCGGTCAGAGGCGCAAGCGCGATGGCATCGGAGCCGAGATACATCTCGCCATCGCCGTAACCAACTGCGAGGGGTGAGCCCTTGCGCGCCCCGATCATGAGGTCGCCTTCACCCCTGAACAAAAACGCCAGCGCAAATGCGCCGCGCAACTGGGGCAGCACTTCCTTCACCGCATCAGCAGGTTTGAAGCCTTTCGCCAGATACGAATTGACCAGATGAGCGACGACCTCGGTATCGGTCTCGCTCGAAAAGGCCACGCCCTGCGCCTCTAGCTGCGTGCGCAGTTCGCGGAAATTCTCGATAATGCCGTTGTGTACGACAGCCACGCCTTCGGCGGCGTGCGGGTGTGCATTGCTTTCCGTCGGCTTGCCATGGGTCGCCCAGCGCGTGTGGCCGATGCCGAGGTGGCCTTGCAACGGCGACACCTTGAGGCGGCTCTCCAGATTCTTGAGCTTGCCTTCAGCGCGGCGGCGATCGAGGTACTCGCCTTCCAGCGTGGCTACGCCCGCGGAATCGTATCCGCGATACTCGAGCCGCTTGAGTGAATCGACCAGTTGATCCGCAACCGGACCGCGTCCCAGAATTCCCACGATGCCGCACATGCGGTTATCTGCCCTTAAATCGCTGCAAAGTACGGGATTTTCATACCGGGATTTACACCCGCCCGGACTCAATAATTGTTGCCGATTGAAACACGGTTAAGCGATTAACCGTGCCGATCGCCGTCGTTTCAGTCTTTGGGCTTGCGGTTAAGCAGCTTCATTTCGCGAAAACGCTTGGCCCAGCCCGGCTTGACTGCCTGCTCGTTGCGCTCGACTGCCAGCGCATCGCCGGGCACCTCCCGGGTGATGACCGACCCCGAACCGATATAGGCGCCATCTCCGATCTTGACCGGCGCGACCAGTGACGAATTCGAGCCGATGAACGCGCCCGCGCCAACCTCGGTCTTGTGTTTGTCGAAGCCGTCGTAGTTGCACATGATCGTGCCGGCGCCGATGTTCGCTTTCTCGCCGACATGCGCGTCGCCAATATAGGCGAGATGGTTCGCCTTGGCACCAGCGCTGATATAGGCCGCTTTGGTCTCGACGAAGTTGCCGATTTTGACACCTTCGCCCAACAGTGTCCCCGGGCGAAGACGCGCGTATGGACCGACCGATGCCTTGTTTCCAATCCTGGCCTCGGTGAGGTGCGAGAACGAGTGGATGACCGCACCATCGCCGATCGACACGCCAGGACCAATCACCACAAACGGCTCGATGGTGACATCGCGGCCGAACGTGGTGTCCTCGGCGAGAAACACCGTCTCCGGTGCGAGCATGGTCACGCCGGCATCGAGCGCGGCCTTGCGCAGCTTGGTCTGCATGATGGCTTCCGCCTCTGCGAGTTGAGCTTTGGTGTTGATCCCGCGCACTTCGTCCTCGCTGGTTTCGATTACAGTCGCGCGCAAGCCGAGGTCGCGAACAATAGTGACGGCATCCGTGAGATAATATTCATTCTTGCTGTTGGCATTGCCGATCTTGTCGAGAATCTGCAGCGCCGTTTTTCCAGCGAAGGCCATCATGCCGGCATTGCATAACGTGACCTTGCGTTCCTGTTCGCTTGCGTCGGCCTGCTCTCGGATGGCAACCAGTTGATCGCCTTCGACCAGCAAGCGCCCATAGCCCGTCGGATCCGCCGCCTCAAATCCCAGCACCGCCAGTGCCGCACCGTCTTTCAGGACCGCGTGCAGGCGATCGAATGTTTCGGCGGTCACCAATGGAGTGTCGCCGAACACGATCAGCACATCGTCGGCCCCCTTTGCGATTGCGTCGCGCGCCATCAGCACGGCATGGGCCGTCCCCTTGCGTTCGCGCTGAACGAAGGTCATCGCATCCGGACGAACGCGCGCGACTTCGTCAACAACGACCTGATGATCGGGACCAACCACGACCGCGAGGGCGGTGCGATCGCCGTGCGGCGCAGCGCGAAGGACGTGCGCAAGCAAGGAACTGCCCGCGACCGGGTGCAGGACCTTCGGCAGCGATGATCGCATCCGGGTGCCCTCGCCGGCGGCAAGCACGATCGTAAGACAGGATCTGGCAACCATCGCAATTTCCGAATTAGGACCTTGAAACAAGCTACGGCGTGGCCCGCGACCGCCGGGTGCGGTGGTCTTAGCCGACCGCGCCAGCCGACAAAAGCCCTGCGTTCCGGGCGCACCGCCGGACAGTTCCTGTTAATATTTGAGGATTGATTCGCCTTGGCCGCTGGGAGGGCCACAGAATCGCCATGTCTCGGATTCGCGACGATCTCGAGGGCAGTCCCCCGGACGAGGATTCGGGCTGGATGAGCCGCCTGCTCGCCGAAGAGGACGAGTTCGACCGCCGAACCTTGTGGCGCCTTGGATCATGGGCCGCCGGGTCTGTCGGCGCGGTGGCAGTGGCGTTTACTGCAACGCATTGGTCTTCGGACCGACATCGCGATCAGACAGCGCTTGCGGACCTCCTGAAACAATCCCAGCAGGTGCAATGGATCGCCAGGGATAGCCAGAACGAAACGCGCCGGCTCGCGGCTGCGATCGACACGCTGAATGGTGATCGTGACCGGCTCTATTCACGCGTGACCGTCATCGAGCAGGATCTGAACTCGGTTACGGGTTCGGTCTCGCGTCAAGCTGTGCCTGGTCCGGTGGCGTGGCCGGAGGTCTCGATGCCGCCGGTTCTCACACTGCCCGAACCGGCGCACGCCGCTCATTCGGAGAATTCTCCGCCCTCCACTCACGCCAAGACGGCAGAGAAGAAGACAGCTGTAAAATCAGCCTTGGCACAGGCGCCCGCCGTTACTCCGGTTGCGACCGCCGCAGCGGCCAATCTTGCACCAGTCAACGGCAAGCCTTCCGAGACGAAAGCGGACGTTGCGGCGGCGACCTCAGAGCAAAAGACCGAACCGCATCTTACGAAGGTTGCGTCTTTATCGGTCGACCCTGCCTCCGACGCATCTGCGCTCTCTGGAAAAACCGTCGAGCACACCGAGTTTGGCATCGACATCGGCAGCGCCAACACTGTCGAGGGATTGCGTGCGTTATGGCGGAGCGCCACCAAAGCCCATTCAGGGCTCCTCGCCTCGCTCGAGCCAATCATTGTCGTGCGGGAACGTCATGATGGCCCCGGCATGCGACTGCACCTGGTGGCAGGCCCCCTGACCGACGCCGCGGCGGCGGCAAAAATCTGTGCGGGCCTGATCGAAGGCAAACGGAGCTGCGAAACCACGATCTATGATGGGCAGCGGCTCGATATGGACCGCAAGAAGCCGGCCAAGGCGACCCGCCACAAACGACATCGCGCCAAGGAGGCTGTGGCGGAACCGCCTCCACAATCACCCTCGCCCCCGCCACAGCGCGGTCTGAGCTCAATTCTAGGGTTCCGCTCCAACTGACCGGCCCGAACATGACAGGCAACGCCTCGGCTGAGGTTGTCTGACCGGACAAATCGCACCATAGTCCCGCCGCTATGAAAAAAGATCCGTTCCGCCCCTCCGCGCTGCAGGTTCAGTGGCTTCTCATCGTCGGCTTTCTATCAGTCGGCTACGCGCTGTATCTGCGCTATTTCGCGATCGAGTACTCGCCAGTCTCACTGGCCTGTCAGGCCGGCCTGCCGACAGTTCTGTGCAAAACGAGGCTGATGATCACCTGGCTGTTCCAGCACTCGGCCTTCGGGATCGTGGCGCTGGTGATCGCGGTGCTCCACCTGATCCGACCGTCAATCGTGACGCTCACCGGTGGGATGATCGCCGCCGGATTTGGGATCGTGCTCTACAATATCGGCCTGTCGGGTGTGGCTATCGGGCTTATGATTTTAGGGTTTGCCCGGCCCGCGCCTGAAACAGCGTAAGCGCAAGGACGAGATAGCCACCACAGGTCCACAGTGACTGCCAGTTGGCTTCGCCCTCATTGAAGCCGATGTAGAGCGTCGACAGCGCGAGCAGCACGGCAAACCCCATTTCCGACACCGGCCGCTGGCCGTTGACGGGCCGATTGATCGTCATCACGGCAAGAAACGGCACGGCCGCCATGGTGAGTGCGGCGAACGGGAAATCCCGGTAGCGCGGGTCGAACACGAAACCGAGTGCGCTCTCGGTCGCGAGAAGCACCAGCACGATCAGCACCAGGCCGAGGACGCGCTGAACGCCAAGCGGCGTGCGTCCCTCACGTGGGCCCATCACTTCCAGGAACGTCGGGAGCGGACGCCCGGCGATCGCCGCATTCGCCGCCATCAACGGCGCGATCAACGCCACGGCGACCCACAGGCCACCGCGAACCCAGCCAGCCACCCCGAAACCTTCGAGCAGCATCTTGTCCACCGCGAGGCCCGCGAGTGCGCCGCCGACCGTGCCCGACAATGACACTGCCAGCCACGAGCCAAATCGCGAGGACCAGGGCTTGCGCCGCAACGAAAGGAACGCGACGGCGTAGATCAGCACGCAGAACGCCATGCCGCCGGCCATGTAGAATTTCCAGAACGGATAGTTCGTGATCGGCTGCCCGGGTGGATATTTCAGCGCGCGCTTGGCCGAATCGAACAATCCCCAATAGCCCCCGACCGTGCCTTCGAGCTGACGCTTCCACGGCTGATCGTAAGCCTCGATCAGATTGACGCGGAATTTCTCCTGCCGCGCCAGCTCGAGAATTTGCGAAACCACCAAAGCCTGATTGGTGCGCGATGGCAGAGCGCCGTCTCGCATGCGACCGGCGCTCGGCCAGCCGGTCTCACCAATCAGGATTTCCTTGTCAGGAAACGCGGCTGCCATCCGTTTGCGGATCGAATCGACGTGAGCGGCGGCGAACTTGGCGCGAACCGGGAAATCCTCCCAGAACGGCAGGATATGGATCGTCACGAAATCGACCGCGCTGTAGATGTCGCGATGACGCAACCAGAATTCCCACACGTCGGCATAGGTGACGGGAATCCCGGCGCGGGACTTCACGAGTCGAATTGTCGCGGCCAGATCGGTCGAGGTCATCTCGCCGCGCAGCAGCACCTCGTTGCCAACGACCAATGACGTGATAACGCCGGGATGTTTCTTGACCAGATCGATGGCGGTATCGATCTGGTAGCTGTTCTTCAGCCGGTTGCTGCCCAGCCAGATGCCCTGAATGACCTTTAGGCCAGCCTTCTCAGCCAGAGCCGGAACCTGATCGAGGCCACTATCGACCGAATAGGTCCGGATGCAATTTGTGATCTTGGCAAGCTGTTCCAGATCGGCCGCGATCTGGTCTGCCGGAACATAGAGCGACGGATTAAGCGGGGTCTGGTCGCCGCGGAACGGCGTGTAGGAAACGCATTCAAGCTTGGCCGCCGGATCGATCGGCGCGCGCGCCAGCGTCACCGGCGTGGCGAGCCACCACCAGGTTGCGGCAATGATCCCCAGCGAAACGACGAGAAGCGCAAGCGGCGTGCGAACTGAAATGGGTCCGGTCCTCCGTGGAGGTCCGTCGATACCCGGTCAGGCCAGTCCTGCCAAGTGCCGGCGGGCCTCAACCCACCACCCTGTGGCATCCGGCCTCCTTTACCAAATGCCCGGCTGGATGTCTGCTTTACTGGACAAAAATGCAAATGTCCGTCATGGGATTCCCTTGCGGCGAAGCAATCTTATCCGCCGCATTGGGGACCAATTTGGGCGGCATCAAGCGAACGAACCCGGGGGCGATCACAAGGGTCTTCTTGCGTGCCTCGGCTCAGCCGGAGGTGATGCTGATGAACGCCGGACTGGCAGGCAATCGATCGGGGACTTCATGAGTCGTTATCTCTCCACTTTTCATCATGTGGCTATGCGCTGTGTTGCGATGCCTGGCGCGGCGCTTCTGATCGGGATTGGCGCTGCGATTGCCCAGAGCGGCGATCTGCGCGCCCAGGATCAATCAAAACAGCAGCAACAGCAGCCAAACGCAGCGGAAGCTGCAGCCGCTGCGGCGCGGGACAGCAAGCGCAAGGCTGCCGAGTTTGTCGAAGCCGCGCAGGCCATCAATGGCCCCGCAGGCAATCCAGAATGCGTCTGGCTCGGCCGGCGTGTGGTTGGATTGATGTGGCGCGATGATCTGGATACCGCTTTCCGTCATCTCGATCTCTACGACCGCTTCGGCTGTCCCGGCGGCCACGTGCAAGCGGCTTTCCGTTGTCTCGTCCGCTTCGGCGGCACCATCGACAACAAGGTCGCCGAAAGCCTGAACAGCCGGGTTCATGCTTGCTGGATCAACCCGGGCGCCCAGCCTGAGGCTGCCGCTGCAGCACCACCAGCATCCCCGCCGGCAGCTCCCCAGCCACAGCAAGGTGGCGCCGCACCAACGCCTCCGGCCAAATAGTTCCATAAAATTCACGCGAGGCGGAACGATTGAAATTCTTCGTCGTTCTGCTCTCGTGGTGCCCTCAAAACGCCACGCCGTCATACCAGTTGTTAAATCGCGTGGCATAGACAGGCTGAGTTGGATAAGCTGATTTGCCTCCGCCTTGGTCGAGCTTAGGGGACAGGCTCGCTCCCCTGCCATGTTTGCCCCTGATGGTTTGTTGCGATGCGCGCAGTCGTCGCCGTTCTCTTATGTGTCGCCGCCGCCCACGCTGCCATCTGGGGTCTGCTTCGGGATCGGCAGGAGGCGCCTGACTTCCGCGGCATGCTGCCGAGCGTGTCTTATGCGCCGTTCGAAGGGAGCGGGCATCCGGACGTCGATAACTTCCCGACAATCGAAAAAATCCGTGCCGACCTGAAAAAGCTTTCGACGATGACGAAGGCAATCCGCCTTTACTCATCGACAGGCGGTGTTGAATTGGTGCCACCGATCGCGGCCGAGTTCGGCCTGAAGGTCACGGTGGGCGCCTGGATCGACAAGAATCCCGAGCGTAACGAGCGCGAAATCCGCGCCGCTATCGACCTTGCCAAGCACAACAGCAATGTCATTGGCGTCGTCGTCGGCAACGAGACCATCTACCGTGGCGAACAGAAGGTCGCAGACCTGATCCAGCTGATCCAGCGGGTGAAAAAGCAGGTCAATGTCCCCGTCACGACGGGTGAAATCTGGAATATCTGGCGCGACAATCCGGAACTGTCGTCGTCGGTCGATTTCATCGCTGCGCACATCCTGCCGTATTGGGAAAACTTCACCGACAAGCAGGCGGTCGATCAGGCGATGTACATCTACGGCCTGCTGCGGGAGACCTTCCCCGGCAAGCGGATCGTCATCGCTGAATTCGGCTGGCCAAGTGCCGGCTACAACCTGCGCAACGCCAACCCCGGCCCATTCGAGCAGGCCAGCGTCCTGCGCAACTTCGTGACCCGCGCCGAAGCCATCGGCATGGACTACAATATCGTCGAAGCGATCGACCAGCCATGGAAGTTTTTTGAAGGCGGCGTAGGCCCTTACTGGGGTATTCTTAATGCAGATCGCGAACCGAAATTCTCGTGGACCGGTCCGATCGAAGATCAGGATTACTGGAAGATCGTGACCATCGCCGTGCTGGTCGGAATCCTGCTCTCGCTGCCGATCTTCCGCCTTGTCACCCCGACCGCTGCGCAGGCCTTCGTTCTGACGGCCGCCGCCAACGCCGTGGGCGCGTGGGTGGCAACCATCTTCGCCTACTGGAACACCCACTACTTCGTCTTCGGCTCTGCTTTCGCGCTGACGCTCGGCATCATCCTGCTGGTGCCGCTGATCCTGATTGCCATGGCGCGGATCGAAGAAATTGCAACGGTCGCCTTTGGGCGTGGGCCACAGCGGCTGATTGCCAAACCGCTCCCTCCTCCTGCAGACGGTGTGTTCCCGAAAGTCTCGATCCACATCCCGGCCTATTTCGAACCGCCGGAGATGCTGAAGCAGACCCTCGATGCTGTGTCGCGGCTGGATTACCCGAACTTCGAATGCGTGGTGATCATCAACAACACACCTGACCCGGCATTCTGGCAGCCGATCCAGGATCACTGCCGCGCGCTCGGTGAGCGGTTCATTTTCATCAATGCCGAGAAGGTTCAGGGCTTCAAGGCAGGCGCGCTCAAGATCGCAATGGCGCGTACAGCGCCGGATGCCGAGATCATCGGCGTCATCGATGCCGACTATGTCGTAACCCCTGACTGGCTCAAGGATCTGGTGCCTGCCTTCGCCGACCCACGCGTCGGTCTGGTGCAGGCTCCACAGGAGCATCGCGACGGTGACCGCTCGCTGATGCACTATGCCATGAACGGCGAATATGCTGGCTTCTTCGACATCGGCATGGTCCAGCGCAACGAGTGCGATGCGATCATCGTTCATGGCACCATGTGCCTGATCCGCCGCGCCGCGATGGACATGGCGGGCGGCTGGGCCGGCGACACCATCTGCGAGGATACCGATCTCGGCCTTGCTATCATCGAGCACGGCTGGACGACCCACTACACCAACAAGCGCTACGGTTACGGGCTGCTGCCCGACACCTACGAGGCCTTCAAGAAGCAGCGGCACCGGTGGGCCTATGGCGGCTTCCAGATCGTCAAGAAGCACTGGCGACGGTTCATGCCCGGCGCAAGCCGCCTGACCCCCGATCAACGCCGCGAATTCGCACTCGGCTGGCTCAACTGGCTCGGCGCCGAGAGCCTCGGCGTGGTGGTTGCCATTCTGAACCTGATCTGGGTGCCGGTGGTGTCGTTCGCCGACATCGCGATACCTGACAAGATTCTGACCTTGCCGATCATCGCATCATTCGTGGTCTCGCTGGCCCATTTCCTGACGCTGTACCGTCTGCGGGTGCCGATCAAGACCGGGCAAATGCTCGGCGCCATGGTGGCCGCCATGTCCGTGCAATGGACTGTCTGCCGCGCTGTAGCGAACGGCCTGATCACCGATCACCTCGCCTTCGCGCGCACCTCCAAGGGCGGCCTGTCGCTGATGTCGGTCGAATTCCAGGCGTTCTGGGAAGCCGTGATCGGCACGCTGCTGATCATCGGCGCGATCGTTCTCGTCGCCTTCAACGTCAAGGAAGTGCGCGAGATCTACATCTTCGCCGGCGTGCTCGTGCTCCAGAGCCTGCCCTTCCTATCGGCCGTCGCGATCGCGATTCTCGAGAACTCGCGCGCCAACAAGTTCTCGTTCTGGCGCAATTCGACGATCCGCGCCGCCGAACTGATCGGCATCCGCTCGCCAGCGCGGCAAACGGCGATCAATGTGCAACAGCCGGTCGGATCCGAGGTCCGACACGACAAGTAAGGCGACCTTTCCACAGCCGCCGGCGAGGCTCGTCCGGGCTTGACCCCATGGACCTCGCCCCCTACACACCGCGACGAGTGAGCGCGTAGCTCAGGTGGTAGAGCACGTGACTTTTAATCATGGGGTCGAGGGTTCGAGTCCCTCCGCGCTCACCAATAGAATCAATGGGTTATCTGGGATTTCTGTTCCGGGTAACCGTTTGATTACCCTACAGAGCAAGCCTGCTGATTTGCTCCGATCAGGTCCCGCTCGCTGACGTATACATCTCCCGGATTTTGTCGGCGGCAATCACCATCATGCTTCTCGATCAGTTCTCAATTTTTGTCGCGATCGGCTTTTCGGGCGCGTCCCTTGGACTTGCCTTCCTCATGATGTGGACTGTCGGAAGGTCGGAAAGCCATCTGCTTAACTGGTCGTTTGGTCTTGCCTTTATCGTCATGGGCGTCGCGTTCTTCGGCGGCATCATAAAGCAATACAACAGTGTCTTTCTCCTCGCGTCCTTCCTCCTTCTGATCGTTGGATTCGGCCTCCTCTATTCCGGGGTAGCCAAATTCTGCTCCAACCGACCGAACTGGCCGACTGTCATTGCTCTCGTCGTCGCTGGCATCGCAACGACAACGACTGCTTTCGTGCTGGGTTATTCCGGCGTCGGCACAATCGTCGGAAACCTCGTGATCGGCGTGCTGCTCTTCGCCACCGGCCGTCAACACTGGGCGGCACGCGCAGAGTTTCCGCTGCTGATGACCGCGAATGCGGTGCTCTATTTTATCGCGGCGGCGTCATTCTTCGCGTGTGGCTATGCGCTCGCCCACGAGGGACAATTCATTCTGACTGCAAGGCCTGCAAACTGGGCCGAAGACATAAACTCCATCGTGGTCATCGCCGGCTTGACCGGCATCGGAACCCTGTCGCTCACCCTCAATCAGGCGCGAATTTCGAACCGGCATAAGCAAGAAGCCATGACTGACGCTCTCACCGGACTTTTGAATCGCAGAGCGCTTCTCGAACGCCCGTCAGGCCATGTGCCAATCGGCACTGCCCTCGTGGCGATGGACCTGGATCACTTCAAAACGATCAACGATCAGTTCGGGCATGACTCCGGCGATCAGACCCTGTGCGCTTTCGCGGACCTCATTCGTTCGAATATTCGCTCCACCGACCTTGCCGCCAGAATCGGAGGGGAGGAATTTTGCGTGGTCCTGTCGAATTCAAGTGCACGCGTGTCCGCGGGAATTGCCGAGCGAATCAGGGCACAGACCGAGACAATGACGGTTCGCACGACTTCGGGATTGATCCGGACCACGGTGAGTGCCGGAATCGCCTACTCCACAGGTGCTGATACGATCCAGTCACTGCTCATCCGGGCGGATGAGGCTCTTTACGAAGCCAAGGCCGGTGGCCGCAATCGTGTCAAAGTCTCGGGCCTGACCCTGGTCGCCTAGCGAGTGCCCACACCCCGTGGCGGCAGCAAACGGTCTGGCTAGGCCTGCCGGAATCCCATACGGAAAGCGCCCCAGTGTCGTCCACGCACGGAGATCGGTGCGGACAAATCATTGAGCAGAACAAATACTCCGCCGCCCATATCGCGGCGATACGTCTGCAGCAGAAGCGGTTTGGTGTTCGCGCCGACTTTCAGCGCCGCGCGATCGTCGAAGATGCGGCGGTTGCGGCAATGGGTGGCGTTCCAGACCGGATCTTTGCCCTGCGGATGCCGATAGTTCGGATTGTGCGTGGGGAGATAGCCGCTTCTGGTCCAGGCGACGGAGAACACAACACGCGGATCGATGTTCTGGATCGGATCCTGAATCGATGGGAGAACCCGGTCGGTGAACTCGACATAGTCGGTCATGTATTGCGGCGGGTTAGTCCCCGGGATTTCGCGATAGTTCTCGTCGAACAGTTGATCCATCGTGATCTCGCCACGCTGGATGGCGGCCTCGAAGACCTCGGAAATTGTCTGTGCGGTCTCGACAACCGCCCGGATCAGCGGCGTATCCGACGTTTCGACGCCGCTGGTGGCGATGGCCGCGGTGAGCGATTCAGAGAGCCCGAGCAACCCTTCAACCCGCTCATCGGCACGCTGGAGATCGCCGGATGAAGCATCGACGCCCTGTACCAATGCTCCGAGCTCGGTAATCGCGGCATCGCAATGATCGAGATTGGCCGCAGCGGCGGCCGCGATCGCGTTGACGTCCTCGCCGACAGCCGAGATTCCCTCATGGACGCGCGCGATCACTCCCTGGATCTGGTCGGCGCCCTCGCCGGCATCCTTCGCCTGCCGCGTCGCGGTCACGCTTTCGTCGATCAGGCTGCCGATCTGGGCATCGAGATCGCGAACCGTATTGCTGATCTGCAGGGTGGCCTGACGGGTCGCCTCGGCAAGGCTTTTGACCTCGTTGGCGACAACGGCGAAGCCGCGCCCGGCGGAGCCGGCGCGCGCCGCTTCAATTGTCGCATTGAGAGCCAGCAGATTAGTTTGCTTGGCAATCCCTTCGATGGTTCCCGAGACCGCGCCAACCTGAGAGAGAACTGCGCCAACAGAGCCGAGCCGCTCTTCGATCCGTGACACCGCCCGGATCAGTTCGGCTATATGTTCGACGGCGGAGACAACCACCGTGCGTGAATCGGAAATCTCAGAGACAGCCACCGATGTTGCGGACTGAACCGCACGCGCCGCAGCATCGATATTCCGGTTGGCGGAGACCATCGTTTCGGTAGTGCGTTGCAGATGATTGCATTGCGCAGACTGACGGGACACGCGCTCGGCGACATCGTGCACGTTGCCAAGAACGTCGGCGAGTTCGACGCCAAGACGGCCAACTCCGTTACCCAAATCTTCGATCAGCTTCTCGCCAACAGAACTCGAGGACGACACGCCACGGGATACTTCCGGCTGGGGTTCCGCCATCGCCAATACCTAATCAATGAGAGAAAAAGTTTGACCAAATTCGCGGCAATACTGACCCATCAATGGTAAATAAGGGCTTAGATGCCCGTTTATTCAGCATTTTCGGTAATTCGCCACCGTCAACCGATCAAAATCAACGCTCATCAACAGTCGAATCAATCGCATTCCGAGATAAAACCGGGGCACGTCGAGCGCACCCCGGCTACTATTCAGATGGTGGCAGTCTGTGGTGCGGTCGCCGAAGCGCCACCAGCAGCGTAGCGCTGGCGATGAGCGGTGCGCATCGGCTTGAGAACTGCGATCGCGAGGAACGCCGTCAGGAAGTTCATCACGATCACGACGCCGAACACTACGTTCCATGAAGCGGTGATCTCGTGCAGTTCCGCCGCGAGCGGTCCGCCGAGCACTGAGCCGACGCCCTGCGCCATATAGAGAAAACCGTAGTTGGTAGTGGCGTTCTTGGTGCCGAATGTATCGGTCAAGGTGGAAGGAAACAGCGAGAAGATTTCGCCCCAACCGAAGAACACGACGCCGGAGAGAAGAACGAAAGCCAGCGGGTGATGGGCATAGAGCAGCCAGACTGTCATGGCGATGCCTTCGAGGCCGAACGCCAGCGTCATCGTATATTCCCGCCCGATCTTGTCGGAGACCCAACCAAAGAATGGGCGGGTCAAGCCATTGGTGAAGCGATCGATGGACAGTGCCAGCGGCAGAGCCGCGAGGCCGAAGACAAGCGCATCCTTGACGCCGAAGTCCTTGGCGAAAGCACCCATCTGCGAAATCACCATGAGGCCCGAGGTGGACATCATCGTCATCATCACGAACATCAGCCAGAAGATCGGGCTGCGCAGCATTTCGCGCGGCGCATAGTCCCGGGTTTCCTGCACGAGGCCGTGTGCGGCGGCATCCGCCGCCACATGCGGAACGCGTCTGTCAGGGCGACGCATGCCAAGGGCGGCAAGAATTCCGACCACGCCAAAGATAACACCGAAGATCAGAAGTGTGCTCGACAAGCCACTGGCGTGCAGGCTCCTTGAGATTGGAAATGTCGTGAGAATAGCGCCGAAGCCATAGCCTGCGGCGACAAGACCGACGGCGAGACCGCGCTTGTCAGGAAACCATTGCACCATCATGCCAACAACACCGACATAAATGATGCCGGTACCGATGCCGCCCAAGACTCCATAGGTGAGGTAAAGCCCAGTCAGGCTTTCGACATGTGCGGCGAGAACCCAGCTCAGGCCAGTCAGGGCGGCGCCGAACGCCAGCAGGACGCGCGGCCCGAAACGATCAACAAGATAGCCCTGCGCCGGCGACAGGAAGGTCTGCAGCATGATCAGCAGCGAGAATGTTACCTGGATTTCGGCAAGCGGCGCATTCAGCTTTTCTGTCAGCGGCCCGGTGAACAGAGCCCATACATATTGGGGGCTCGAGATCGCCATCATCGCGATCACGCCAAGGAGAAGTTGATACCATCTGGTCGATGAGGTTGGTGCGGCTCCCGTATTTTGAATCGCCATGTCGTTTCGCTCCTGCATATGGTTGTTATGATTGTTCGCCAGTTGACTGGCTTCTGAGGTCGCCGGGGAATTTGATCCGGCGAACTGACCACCAAAATACTTTGGCGGTCAGCAGCATTCGTTGCGTTATGCGCGGCCGGCGAAGATGTCCTTCTTCACGATCGCATGGACACCCCAGTTGCCGTCGACCACCTGGGTGATACCGAAATCGACACCGATCGACATGATCGAGATCGCTTCGTCCTCCGTCAGTCCTTTCGTGGTCATCAGGAAGTGCCGCATCTTACGGAAAGCGTCGCGCAAGGCGAGATCAACCGAGCTCTTCTTGTAGATGTCGATTTGAGCCGAGGTGCCCAGTTCGGCGAGGTAATTGGCATAGCTGAAGCCATGCACCAGCCACTCATCCTGTGTCTCAAGCATCGGATAGTTCAACTGCTCGAGCGGTGTGCCTCCCAGATCCTTCTTTTTGTGCAGAATGAATTGGAAAGTACCGTTCAGGGAGCATTCGATCGCCGTGCCGCAGAGCTCACTATCGCCCTGCGAAGCATGTGGGTCACCGACAGACAGCAATCCTCCCTCGACCGCGACCGGATAGAACATCGTCGCGCCCTTGCCGATGCGCCAGTTGTCGATGTTTCCGCCGGTGTAGCTCGGAGGAATTGTGTCGACGATATCGGCTTCCTTCGGTGCGACACCAATCGTCCCGAAGTGCGGACGGATCGGCAGGCGCACGCCCTTCAGGAAGTCATAGTTGCGCTTTGTCTTCGAATGATCGACCGGAATGCCGGGATAATCGATGGTCTTGTGCACCACGCCGAACGGATCAGTCTGTGGCACCCATTCGTAGCTGTGCGCCGCCTTGGCCCAGTTGCTAGCGCCGGTAGCATCCACCTCATAGATGGTGACGACCTCACGCTTCTTGCCGTCCAGCAGATCGTTGTACTGGAAGCCCCAGTTCGCGGCGGCGTTGCTGCCGAACGCCTTACCTTTGTATTCGGGATTCTGTGATGGCCGGAACGAGCAATCGACAATGCGCACTTCCAGGATGTCCCCGGGCTGTGCATCGCGTACGAAGACCGGGCCAGTCATGATATGAACGCCCATGCCTTCGCCGGCGCCGCGGCCGTGAATCGAAGCATCCATTGGGCCGGCGCCACGCCGATCCACGTTCTTCTTGTCCTTGGTCCAGTGGAATACGCTTTCTGCACCCGGATCGTTTTTGATCATGCGGTCGTAGTCGTCGTAGCAATGATGGGTCAGGGACTCGATGGTGACAAAATCACCTGAATCGACCTCGACCCTCGGCTTCAGCGATTTGCTGAAATATCCCCAATGAACGGTGTCGGCATTGGCCGGCAGATAATAATGCTTCGGGCCGTTGACGTTACGAGCCTTGGCAGTCTGAGCCAGAGCAGGCGTAACCAGCGAAAGTCCACCTGATGTCATCGCAGCCGCAGCTCCCGTCGCCGCAAAGCTGCTTTTCAGAAATGAGCGGCGCTCCGAATTCAGTTCGGCTTTAAACTTGGCGTGATGTTCGTGAAAGTCGGGACAGCTACGATCGTCGCCCATGCACATCGACATTCCTCCAATTTTTTGAACCCCGTTGATCGGGGTAAAAAATTCTAGAAGAGCGTTTGGGCTCGGCAACCGGATCGCCGACCTGTGCTTTGCGCAGCTCCTGCGATAGAAGGATTGTAATTTCTCTCACGCGCACAGCCGTTTAATGCGACCACGCAAATGCAAAATGGTCATGCTGCAGGAGCGTCCGTGCGCTTACGTGCAAGAGTTTTGGCGTCTGCGGTCAAATCGCCGCGCGAGTTCTCGGTGCGCTACTTCGCGTGCACGGAAACGGAATGACGGTGCCGCTCTCGCATGTGCAGACTGACTTCGTCATGTCGATGAAAATATGAGAAAAGGCGTATTGCGATGCGAGATGGGACAAGCGCAAACAAAAATTCGATGGAGCATTAACCTTCGAATGCCGGCATTTTGCTCCGGGGATGGATCGTCGAAAATGCAGGAACCTTTGCAAGTTGTTGCAACGATCGTCGGTCGGCAGCAACTCAGCCACTAACAGCACGTAGACGCCTGGAGGCCTGTTTCCTCGGGCATTTCCGGCCACTCAACCATCGATCTATCAGGACCGGCGCTCCTCCTGCTCCTTCAGTTCGTCCTCGTCGAGCTGGCGCTTGGGCGAGGCGATATCGCCATCGTCCGAAGGATCAACCTCGAACGGCGCACCTTCGCCGGGCCACGTCCGTTTGCCCGGCTTCGGTTTCTTTCCGGGTTTTCGGGATCCGTTATCCCCGCCCCTCCCGACACGCTTGCCCATCACGTCCCTCCTCTGCAGCGCCTGCATGGCCGCTTCTTGTCTTATCTGGTACCACATTCGTCGAGCCAGAGAATGAGAGGCAACATGAGCGCCAGCACCACGATTGAATCCGACATTCAGGATTTTGACATTCCGATTCAATATATGCAGCGCACACGTGAGTACTATCTAGCCATCGGCTACGACACGCCGTACCGCTGGGCGCATAACATCGACACGCCATTTCAGCCTTTGATAAAGCCCCTCACCAAGTCGCGCATCACCATCGTGACCACGGCGGCACGTTTCGACCCGACCAAGGGCGATCAAGGTCCAGGTGCTGCGTATAACGGCAGCGCCAAGTTCTTTCAGGTCTACGATGGCGATACGGCCCAGGACCACGACCTGCGCATTTCCCACATCGCCTACGATCGCAAGCACACCATGGCCACGGATAGCGGCACGTGGTTCCCTTTACCCCAGCTTCGCCGCCTCGTCGCCGCAGGGCGGATCGGCGAAATCGCGCCGCGCTTCTTTGGCGCGCCGACCAACCGCAGCCATCGCGTCACCGTGGAAACCGACGCTCCGGAGATTTTGGCTCGCTGCAAGGCGGATGGCATCGATGCGGCGATCCTGGTGCCCAATTGCCCGGTGTGCCACCAGACCACCGCGCTGGTCGCGCGCCATCTCGAGGCCAATGGAATCTCGACAGTCGTCATGGGCTGCGCCAAGGATATCGTTGAGCACGCTGGCGCACCGCGGTTCCTGTTCAGTGACTTTCCTCTCGGCAATTCGGCAGGTAAGCCACACGACGTCACATCACAGGCCTTCACGCTCGAACTGGCATTGAAGGTTCTGGAAACGGCGCCTGCCGCGCGCACCACCGTCCAGTCTCCCTTACGCTGGAGCGACGATGCGTCGTGGAAGCTCGACTACAACAATGTCTCGAAGATGCCGCCGGAGGAACTGGCGCGCCGCCGCCGCGAATTCGACGCCCAGAAAGAAGCCGCAAAGGCTAATCGTACCAACGCGGCCTGACGAAACCGTCCTAGTCCGAAGACAGGCCTGCCGCCTTGCGCAACGCCGCGTTGATGCGATCCTGCCAACCCGGCCCGTCCTCCTGAAAGTGCAGGAGCACGTCCTGATCGATCCGCAACGAGACCTGCTCCTTGACGCCGGGGACGGCGACGGTCTTTGGCAGTGGTGCTGCTTTCTTGGTCGTGGCCGCCTTGAACGCGGCTTCGGCCTCGGTTTTTGCATCATTCAGCGTACGAGGACGCCGGGGCGGGTTTGAAGACATCGGATCAAATTCCTTCGAACAAAGCGGTCGACAGATAACGCTCGGAGAACGACGGTACGACGACTACGATCGTCTTTCCGACATTTTCCGGTCGCTTGCCCAACTCCACCGCCGCGGCGATAGCTGCGCCGGACGAAATTCCGCCGGGGATCCCCTCCATCCGCGCCAAATCGCGCGAGGTCTCGATCGCCGTAGCGCTGTTAACTGTGACGACGTCATCGATCACAGAGCGATCCAAAATGTCTGGAACGAAGCCAGCGCCAATCCCCTGAATCTTGTGCGGAGCATGCTGACCACCCGACAGGATGGCGCTCTCCTCGGGCTCCACCGCAACCACACGCAACGATGGCAGACGCGGCTTGAGCACCTGGCCAACGCCAGTGATCGTGCCGCCGGTGCCGACGCCGGCCACGAAAATATCGAGCTTGCCGCCGGTGTCGTTCCAGATTTCTTCCGCTGTGGTCCGGCGATGGATTTCCGGGTTCGCGAGGTTCTTGAATTGTTGCGGCATGATCGCCTTCGGCGTTGAACGCACCAACTCCTCAGCCGTTGCGATCGCCCCCTTCATGCCTTGCGCTGCCGGCGTCAGGACAATTTCCGCTCCGAGAAACGCAAGCATCTTGCGCCGCTCAATCGACATCGATTCCGGCATGACCAGCTTCAGGCGATATCCGCGCGATGCGGCGACATAGGCCAACGCGATACCCGTATTGCCAGACGTCGGCTCAATCAGAACCGTGTCGGGATCGATCACACCTGCTTTCTCCATCGCAACGATCATCGCCGCGCCAATGCGGTCCTTCACGCTTGCCGCTGGGTTGAAATATTCAAGCTTGGCTAGAATTGTCGCTTTCACACCGCGCTGTTGCGGCAGCCGGCGCAGGCGAACCAGCGGCGTATCGCCGATTGCATCAACAATGCTGTCGTAGATGCGGCCACGCCCCGGCTGGTGCGACGACGCCGCGGCTTTTGACGATGCGTCCATAACGGTCCTCCGGACTGAAATCAGATGCAGAAAGAATGACTTCCATCTCGCGCCATTATCCCGCGCGATGGAGAGTGCGCAAGAGGACAAACGCGCCGCGGCATAACGCGCTGCACCAAGGAAAAGCATTTCGTAAAAGAAACGCAATTGTGTTGCGACATTTTCAAACTTCCACGCTATCGTACGGGCAAAGACGTCGAGCAGCAGGGAGGTCACGATGCCAGCATTTGCTGAAATCCAGTCGACCGCGCCTCACACTCCGTTTATCGCATCACGCGCCAGCGAGCGTCCGGTGTGTCGTATTTGTGCGGACTCAATGGTCGCAGCTGAGGCATCCGCTTTTGTCTCGGATGATGTCGTCAGCTATCTGTGGACGTGCGATACATGCGGTTACGGTTTCGTGACAAAGCATGCCGTCACGACGATGAAGTGTGCTTGAACCAAGCATCTCACCTTAGTGTGGCGGGATGTCGCCCTTTTCCCATTCAGCTTTGGTTTGCGCACGAAACTCCGCGAACGTTCCCGCAGTGACTGCCTCGCGTGCTCCGCTTACGAGGCTTTGGAAATAGGCGATATTGATCTCGGATAGCAGCATCGCGCCGAGCGTCTCGTTCGACTTCACCAGATGATGCAGGTAAGCGCGTGCATAAGTACGCGCGGGCGGCCATGAGCTTTCTTCATCCAGCGGGCGCGGGTCATCAGCATGGCGTGCATTGCGGAGGTTGATCGCCCCTCGACGCGTGAACGCATGACCATGGCGGCCATTGCGCGTCGGCAGGACGCAGTCGAACATGTCGATACCCCGCGCGATCGCCTCGAGAATATCGTCCGGCGTCCCTACGCCCATGAGATAGCGCGGACGATCCTGCGGCAGGATCGGCGCAACCTCCTCGATCATCGCGAGCATGACTGCCTGCGGTTCTCCAACCGCGAGACCCCCGACCGCATAACCGTGAAAGCCGATGTCGATCAGCGCCTTTGCGCTTTCATGACGTAACACCGGAATATCGCCGCCCTGCACGATACCGAACAGCATGTGGCCCGGCGGCGCCTGCTCGAAGGCACGCTTACTGCGTTCAGCCCAACGGATCGACAGGCGCATGGCGCGCTCGATGTCGGCACGCTCCGCCGGCAACCGAACGCACTCGTCAAGCTGCATCGCGATGTCCGATCCAAAAAGGCGCTGAACCTCGATGGCCCGTTCGGGAGACAGTTCGAGCAGTGATCCGTCGATGTGGGAGCGGAACGTCACGCCGTGTTCCGTGACCTTCCGCAACTGTGCAAGCGACATGACCTGAAAGCCGCCCGAGTCTGTCAGCATCGGACCGTTCCAGCCGGTGAACGTCTGCAGACCGCCCAACGCCGCAATGCGTTCGGCGCCGGGGCGCAGCATCAGGTGATAGGTGTTGCCGAGCACAATGTCAGCGCCGGCCTCGCGCACGTCGCGCCAGTGGATTCCCTTCATTGCGCCGGCGGTGCCCACCGGCATGAAAGCAGGCGTCCGCACCTCGCCGTGCGGCGTCGTCAGCACGCCGGTCCGCGCTGCGCCGTCCTGACCCAGGAGCTGGAAGTGATTAGGAACTGTCATGCAAGCGACGTTATGCGCTAGGCATCCGCGCGAAACAACAGGCTGGCATCGCCGTAGGAATAGAAGCGATAGCCACTCTTGATCGCATGGTCATACGCCTGCTTCATGGTGTCCAGCCCGCTGAATGCCGACACCAGCATGAACAGCGTCGAGCGCGGCAGGTGGAAATTGGTCATCAGGATATCGACAGCGCGGAAACGATAGCCCGGAGTGATGAAAATCGCGGTTTCGTCGGCAAAAGGCTGGATCGTGCCATCCTCAGCGGCAGCACTTTCCAAGAGGCGCAACGAGGTGGTGCCGACCGCGACGATGCGTCCACCTGCCTTGCGCGCAGCATTGAGCGCATCCGCAGTCTCCCGGGAGATCGTGCCCCATTCGGCGTGCATCCGATGCTCCGCGGTGTCGTCCGCCTTCACCGGCAGGAAGGTGCCGGCACCGACGTGGAGCGTCACGCGATGCATCCCGACACCCTGCGCACGAAGCGCCTGTTCGAGTTCTGGCGTGAAATGCAGCCCCGCTGTCGGCGCGGCGACGGCACCCTCGTGCCTTGCGAACATCGTCTGATAGTCCGCGGCGTCGCGATCGTCCGGCGCACGCTTGGATGCGATATAGGGCGGCAGTGGCGGCGCGCCGGCATCGGCGATCGCCTGATCCAGAATCGGACCATGGAACGCGAACGACAAGGTGACCTCGCCGGCCTCGCCTTTGTCCTCGACCGCGGCGTCCAGGTTGCCGAGCAGGCAGACCCGGCCTTCATTGCCGAAACGGACCTGATCGCCCACCGCCAGCTTTTTCGCCGGCTTCACCAGCGCCTGCCATCGTGAGCCATCAATGCGCTTGATCAACGTGGCGTCGATCCGGGGCTCGCCTTCGCGGCCGACGCGACGCCCCGTCAGTTGGGCAGCAATGACCTTGGTGTCGTTAACGACGAGCTGATCGCCGGGGTGCAAAAATTCGGGAAGGCCCGCCACCGTTGCGTCTTGAAGCGCCTGCCCCGGCCGCACCACGAGCAGCCGTGCCTGATCGCGCGGGCTCACGGGCCGGAGCGCGATCCTCTCCGGTGGCAGGTCGAAATCGAAAAGATCGGTGCGCATGAGGTAACTGTCATCGCCGGACTTCATCCGGCAATCCGCCTTTCTGATAAGGCGGCAATGGGTGCCCGGACGATCCGGGCACCCTGAGAGGCCTTAAGCCGCGTCGAGCGCCATCCGCGCCTTGACGATTTTGTCGGGATTCTGGACCGGCTCGCCGCGCTTGATCTTGTCAACGTTCTCCATGCCCGAGGTTACCTTGCCCCAGACGGTATACTGCTTGTTGAGGAACTGCGCGTCGTCGAAGCAGATGAAGAACTGACTATCACCGGAATCCGGATTGGCCGCGCGGGCCATCGATGCCGTGCCGCGCACATGCGGCTCGTTGTTGAACTCAGCCTTGAGCTTCTGGCCCGAACCGCCAGTGCCAGTGCCATGCGGGCAGCCCGTCTGCGCCATGAAGCCGTCGATCACCCGATGGAACACGATGCCATCGTAGAATCCTTCGCGAACCAATTCCTTGATCCGGGCGACATGATTGGGCGCGAGGTCGGGACGCATTTCGATCGTCACCGGTCCTTGGGTGGTTTCCAGGATCAGGGTGTTTTCGGTATCAGCCATGGTGTTTACCTTTGTCTGGGAAATCGTCAGTCGCCATCAAACAAGTGGGACTGAAGTCCCACCGTTCAATGCCGCGTGTCACTTGATGTCGGATGCGACCTGAACCTTGACCATCTTGTCGGGGTTCTGGACCGGCTCGCCGCGCTTGATCTTGTCCACGACATCCATGCCGGACACGACCTCGCCGACGACGGTGTACTTTCCGTTCAGGAACGACGCATCGCCGAAGGTGATGAAGAACTGCGAGTTCGCTGAATTCGGATCGCTCGCACGCGCCATGCCGACAGTGCCGCGCTTGAACGGCGTATTGGTGAACTCGGCCTGCAAGTTGGGATACTTCGAGCCACCAGTACCATTGAATTTAGAGCCGTCGCCGGTCTGCGCCATGAAACCTTCGATCACGCGATGGAACGGCACGTTGTTATAGTAGCCATCCCGCGCGAGCTGCTTGATGCGCTCCGCATGCTTGGGGGCGAGATCGGGGCGCAGCTTGACGACGACGCGCCCCTTGGTGGTGTCGATGACAATCGCATTCGCCTTGTCGAGACCAGCAGGAAGCGATTGGGCGAAGGCGGGCACTGCAAATGCGATGGCCGCGAGAACAGCAAGAATCCTGACCATGAAAGCTCCAATATGACCGGATGATATCTGGCTATTCCGCACGGCGAGGACCACGAGGGCTGCCGTACGGATCGTAACTCTTATTTGCCGAACTTGGCTTTCAGCTTCGTGGCGACGACATCCGGCACGAAGGGAGAAACGTCGCCGCCCATGCTGGCGATCTGGCGCACGAGTGTGGCAGTGATCGGGCGAACGCGCGGGGATGCCGGCAAGAAAACGGTGTGGACGTCCGGCGCCATGGTCTGATTCATGCCGGCGATCTGCATTTCGTAATCGAGATCGGTGCCATCGCGCAGGCCGCGGATCAGGATGTTGGCGCCGACTCGCTGGGCCGCGGTGACGGTCAGATCATCGAACGTGATGCATTCGACCTTGCAACCTGACTTGGCGGCAATCGGCGCGAACACGTCCATTACCATCTGCAAACGCTCTTCCGTCGGAAAGAGCGGTGCCTTGCCGGGGTGAACGCCGATGGCCACGACGAGGCGGTCGACCAGGCTGGAGGCCTGCCGCACCACATCGAGATGGCCGTTGGTGACGGGGTCGAACGACCCTGCATAGAAAGCGACACGAGACATGGCATCCCTCCTACCCCGGCCCGCCCGACGCCGCAAGCGAACTTGGTTCCCTGCCCCTACGGCCTTGCTGGCAAACAATTTCAAACCTTGCGGATGGACCTTTTGGGCTCGTCCGGCGTCTTCCTCTCAAGCGGGCCAGAAAGGTTCGCAAAGGGGAACGTCATGGTCAGGGCATTTGCGATATGCGCCATTGCGGCTTTCGTAGCGGCCGCGTTGACCGTTCTGCCCGGCTTCGCGCCGGATGTGAAAGCCAACAGCCCCCGCGCCACCACCGCAGCAGCCAAAGGCGACAGGCTCCCGATACAAACGGCCCGAGCACCGTGCACCCAGCAATCCTGGCCGAACGTCGATGCCTCATGCCTGCGCCGGGACAATTCCGAAGCCATGGTCCGGCCGGTCCGGATCATCGCCGCACGCCGCGGCTAGGCAGCCGATCATCTAACGATCAGCCGCCGTTGTTTCCGTCCGCCTCCTCGCCAAGGTGCTCGACAGACACGACATGCTCTTCAGCCGCCGTGTTGAACACGATCACGCCCTGGGTCGAACGCCCAGCAATACGGATGTCTTCCACCGGACACCGGATCAACTGCCCGGCATCGGTCACCAGCATGATCTGGTCACTGTCCTCGACCGGGAACGAGGCCACAAGCTTGCCGTTGCGCTCGTTCACCGACATCGCGACGATGCCTTTGCCGCCGCGTCCGGTGGTCCGGTATTCATACGACGAGGTCCGCTTGCCGTAGCCGTTCTCGCTAATGGTCAGCACGAATTGCTCCTTGGCCGACATCTCGACATAGCGTTGCTCGCCGAGCTCGATCGCGCCGGTCGCCTCCTCTGTCTCAGTCCCAACCTCATCCTCGACGCTGCCGCGGCGTACGGCATTGGCGCGGCGCAGATAGGCGGCACGCTCGTCGGCGTTAACGTCCATATGGCGCAGGATGGTCAGCGAGATCACCTTGTCGCTCTCGCCGAGCGCAATACCGCGTACACCCATCGACGTACGTCCTGTAAACACACGTACGTCCGTGACCGGGAAGCGGATGCATTGTCCGCCGCCCGCTGTGAGCAGGACGTCATCCGTTTCGGTTGCAATCTGAACGTCAACGATCGCCTCACCTTCCCCGAGTTTCATTGCAATGATGCCGGAGCGGCGTACATCGACGAAATCCGAGAGTTTATTGCGGCGGACGTTACCGCCGGTGGTCGCAAACATCACGTCGAGGTTGGCCCACGAAGATTCATCCTCTGGCAACGGCATGATCGTGGTGATGCGCTCACCCTGCTCCAGCGGCAAGATATTGATCAAAGCCTTGCCGCGTGAATTCGGCGCGGCCATCGGCAGACGCCAGACTTTTTCCTTGTACACCTGACCACGCGAGGAGAAGAACAGCACCGGCGTATGGGTCGAGGCGACGAACAGACGGCTAACGAAATCCTCGTCACGGGTCTGCATGCCCGAACGCCCCTTGCCGCCGCGCTTTTGCGCCCGATAAGTCGAGAGCGGAACGCGTTTGACGTATCCGGCGTGAGACACGGTGACCACCATGTCCTCGCGCTGGATCAGGTCCTCGTCCTCGACCTCGCCTTCCTGATCAATGATCACCGTGCGCCGTGGCGTCGCGAACTCCGCCTTCACAGCCTGGAGCTCGTCCTTCACGATGCCCTGGATGCGGGCACGCGAGCGCAGGATGTCGAGGTAGTCGGCAATCTCAACAGCGAGCTTGTCGAGCTCCTCCGAAATTTCCTCACGACCGAGCGCAGTCAGGCGCTGCAGGCGCAGGTCGAGAATGGCCTTGGCCTGCTCCATCGACAACCGCGCAGTGCCATCGGCAGCCAGGGTGTGCCGCGGATCATCGATCAGCGTGATCATCGCCGCGACATCCTGCGCCGGCCAGTCGCGTGACATCAGGATCTCGCGCGCCGTGTTCGGATCGGGCGAAGTTCGGATCACACGAATGATCTCGTCGATATTGGCAACGGCGATGGCCAAGCCAACCAAAATGTGCGCACGATCACGCGCCTTGTTGAGCAGGAATTTGGTCCGTCGCGACACTACGTCCTCGCGGAACGCGACGAACAGCGTCAGCAGGTCCTTCAGGTTCATGACCAGAGGGCGACCGGAGTCCAACGCCACCATGTTGGCGCCGAAATTGGTCTGCAGCGGCGTGAAACGATAGAGCTGGTTCAGCACCACGTCTGGCACAGCATCCCGCTTGAGCTCGACCACGACGCGATAACCTTCGCGGTCGGACTCGTCGCGCAGATCCGAGATTCCTTCGATCTTCTTCTCGCGCACCAACTCGGCGATGCGTTCGACCATCGAGGCCTTGTTCACCTGGTACGGGATCTCGGAGATCACGATCGCTTCGCGATCCTTGCGGATGGTGTCGATCGACACCTTGCCGCGCATCACGATTGAACCGCGGCCCAAGTGATAGGCGGCACGAATGCCCTGCCGGCCAAGAATAATGCCGCCGGTCGGAAAATCAGGGCCCGGAATGATGTTGATCAGATCGTCGATGCTCAACGCCGGATCGTCGATCAGCGCCACACAGGCATCGATGACCTCGCCGAGATTGTGCGGAGGAATGTTGGTCGCCATGCCGACGGCGATGCCGCCAGCGCCGTTGACCAGAAGATTCGGAAATCGCGCCGGAAGGACTTTCGGCTCACGCTCCGAGCTGTCGTAGTTCGGCTGGAAATCGACAGTGTCCTTGTCGATGTCGTCGAGCAACGATTGCGCGACCTTCTCGAGACGCGATTCGGTGTAACGCATCGCGGCCGCCATATCGCCGTCGACCGAGCCAAAGTTGCCCTGACCATCGATCAGCGGCACACGCATGGAAAAGTCCTGCGCCATGCGGACCATTGCATCATAGACCGACTGATCGCCGTGCGGATGATACTTACCGATTACGTCACCGACGGTGCGCGCCGACTTGCGGTAAGGCTTGTTCCACTCGAACCCGTTCTCATGCATCGCGTAGAGAATGCGGCGATGAACAGGCTTCAGACCGTCCCGCGCATCTGGCAACGCGCGCGCAACGATCACGCTCATCGCGTAATCGAGATACGAGCGTTTCATCTCGTCTGAGATCGAAACAGGTCGAATGTCGACGGGACCGGAGGTGCCGTCCGTCGGATCTTGCGGGTCGGTCAAAGTGCGAATCCTGGATGCGAAATGCTCAGGATATATAGGCTGAATCGACCTGCAGCGCCAACCAGATTAAGCGCAAAAACAGCTATAAATATTTCAGCATTTTCAGCTAGTTAGAGGCCGATTTGAACGCCCCGCCGACACCTGATTCAGGACAGATTGGAAACCGGGCAGTCGACCGAATCCAGCCGTCGTCCGCGGCTGCCGAGGGAGTTGCTCGGCATGCCTTATGACCACGCCAGACGCCGGCGCGATCCGTCGTCGGCTGACCAAATCACGCTTGCAGTGTCATTGCTTTATCGGCGGAGAAAACGCTGCGGCCACGACGCGGTTCGTCGGCCGGTGCGCACGCAGCGCTCCGACCGGCGGGAATCATCGCAATCGCGGTTGGGCGTGTCCGCTTCTGCTGCCGTAACGACTCAGCGTCGCACGACAGCTGTACGTGGTTTGGGCAAACGGACTGTGGCGCTGTCGTTCTAGAACGGGATGTCGTCGTTCATATCGTCGCGACCACCGCCTGCGGCGACCGGACGCCGTTGCGAGGGTGCAGCCGATCCGAAATCGCCTCCACCGGATTCCGCGCCAAACGATCCGCCGCCACCGCTGCGTCCATCCAGCATCGTCAGCGTCGAATTGAATCCCTGCAGAACGACCTCGGTCGAGTACTTGTCCTTGCCGTCCTTGTCCTGCCACTTCCGGGTCTGCAGAGCGCCTTCAATATAAACCTTGGAGCCCTTCTTTAAATACTGCTCCGCGACCTTGCAGAGTCCTTCATTGAAGATCACCACACGATGCCACTCGGTTTTCTCCTTGCGCTCGCCTGTATTCTTGTCGCGCCAGGTCTCTGAAGTGGCGACACTCAGATTGGCAATCGGACGGCCGTCCTGTGTGCGCCGAATTTCAGGATCCGCGCCCAGATTCCCGACCAGGATGACTTTGTTGACGCTTCCCGCCATTGCGGTTCTCCATATCTGTCTTCGTACTGTTCTAACGATTCGTCCTGGTAACGGACCATCGTGCTCTATGCTCAGCGCGACCCTATACGTCGATTTCCGACACCGGGGACGAGACGGCCGGTTATCCACACAGATTGGTAATTCTTCGGGCCGTTCCAGGGGCCACACGCCTCACCATGTACTCTTTTTGTTCTCTATATGCAATTCACCCCTAAAGGAACCCTTTGGTGATGTGGAGGTTTTAGGCAGCGGTCGCAAAATGTGACGAAAACGTGATCGAAATATGGAACTCAAAAACAGAATTCCTCTAAGGAAATCCTTGTCTTAGGTCCGACCACTTCGGGGGCAAGTGTTGTATTTCGGAGACGGCTTTTTCGGCAGAACGCGTCTATAAGATCGACATAGATTCGAACCAAACAGCGTTCGCACCTAAAACTGCTTCATCAAAAGAAGCAGACCGTAAACTGGAGAATAGACTATGAAAAAGTTTCTGCTCAGCACCGCGGCCCTGATGGCCCTCGGTACGGCGTCTGCGGTCGCTGCCGACCTGCCGGCGCGCACCTACACCAAGGCTCCGGCGCCGGTTTATGC
>JBIQLC010000015.1:0-109302 GCA_044464625.1 Afipia sp.
TGACGCGCCGGCAGAATGATCGGCGCGCCGCTCATGCGGCCCGACAGCTTGAGGAACGCAATCACCGAGCCGGTGAAGGTCAAGGCGCCGATGGCGACGCCGAGCGACATTTCGACGAGGCTGGAGGCGTGGATGTTGCCCGGGGTGCCGATGCCGAAAGCCGACGGCGCGTAGAACGCACCGGCCGCGACCAGCACCGCCGCCATACCGACCAGCGAGTGGAAGGCGGCGACCAGTTCGGGCATCGAGGTCATCGGCACGCGGCGGGCGATCACCGCGCCGATGCCGCCACCGATAGCGATGCCGAGAAGCACGAGGATCCAGCCGGTGGCGCTAGCCGGCGGATGCGCAGCGAGCGTGGTGCCCACCGCGATCGCCATGCCGATCATGCCGAACAGGTTGCCCTGCCGCGAACTCGCCGGGCTCGACAGCCCGCGCAGCGACAGGATGAACAGAACACCTGCAATGAGATACAATAATGCTTGGAGATTGGCGCTCATCGACGGCCCCTGCTCACTTCTGCTTCTTCTTGTACATCGCCAGCATGCGCTGGGTGACAAGGAAGCCGCCAAAGATATTCACGCATGCAAAGATCAGCGCGACGAAGCCGAACGCGCGGGCCCACACCGGACCCTGGTCGTCGCCGACCAGCGCAACGCCGACGGCGAGCAGCGCGCCGACTACGATGACCGACGAGATCGCGTTGGTCACCGACATCAGCGGAGTATGCAGCGCGGGCGTCACCGACCACACCACGAAGTAGCCGACGAAGACGGCAAGAACAAAAATCGACAACCGGAAGACAAACGGATCGACAGCCTCGAGACCGTGCATGGCGCTCTCCTATGCTTTCGGCTGGAAGTTCGGATGGATGACGGCGCCGTCCTTGGTGAGCGCCGTCGCTTTGACGAGTTCGTCGTCCCACTTCACCGCGAGCGACTTGCTCTCCTTGTCGAACAGCGTCTCGATGAACGACAGCAGGTTGCGGGCGTAGAGGCTCGACGCCGACGCCGCGACGCGGCCGGCGAGGTTCAGGAAGCCGACGATCTTGACGCCATCGACGTCCGTCACTTCGCCGCTCTTCACGCCTTCGACGTTGCCGCCGCGCTCGACCGCGAGATCGACCAGCACCGAGCCCGGCTTCATCGACCTCACCATCTCGGCGCTGACGAGCTTCGGCGCGGGCCGGCCCGGAATGAGCGCCGTGGTGATGATGATGTCCTGCTTCTTGATGTGCTCCGCCGTGAGCGCGGCCTGCTTGGCCTGATACTCTTTCGACATTTCCTTGGCGTAGCCGCCGGCGGTCTCCGCCTGCTTGAACTCCTCGTCCTCGACGGCGAGGAATTTTGCGCCGAGCGATTCGACCTGCTCCTTCACCGCAGGACGCACGTCGGTCGCGGTGACAACCGCACCAAGACGGCGCGCGGTGGCGATCGCCTGGAGGCCGGCAACGCCGACGCCCATCACGAACACCTTGGCGGCGGGCACGGTGCCGGCCGCGGTCATCATCATCGGGAACGCGCGGCCGAACTCTTCCGCCGCCTCGATCACCGCGCGATAGCCGGCAAGGTTCGCCTGCGACGACAGGACGTCCATCACCTGCGCGCGGGTGATGCGCGGCATCAATTCCATGGCGAACGCCGACACGCCGGCATCGGCCATCGCCTTGAGCGCGGCCTCGTTGCCGTACGGATCCATGATCGCGATCACCAGCGCGCCCTTCTTGTAGCGCGCCAGCTCGGCCGCCTCCGGCCGCTTGACCTTGATCACGATGTCCGCGTCCTTCACCGCGTCCGCGCTGACCTCAGCGCCGACCGCCGTAAATTCCGCATCAGGGAGACCCGACTTCAGGCCCGCTCCCGGCTCGATTGCGACATCGATCCCGAGCGCCTTGAATTTCTTCACGGTGTCAGGCGTCGCTGCGACGCGCGGCTCGCCGGCGTCGACTTCCTTCACGATAGCAATTTTCATAAGCCCTCCCGCGACCTGTCAGTCGCGCATGACTAAAGCACCGGCAGGGCTGCCGGCGAACACCGATTTATTGCTCAGAGAAGAAAAATCGCCATCAGAGCGACCACGGCGATCACCGCCAGCGTGCCGTACTTGGTCAACGCCAAGAAGCCCAGATAGGTCTGCTCGTGGGCGGGATAGTCCATGCCATCCGCGGTGGTGTAAGCGACTTCGTTATGCTCAGTCATTATTGCCTCCAGAATCCCGGTCAGACGGCGGAATTACCTTAATTGAGGCAGAGAGGCAACGGGCCTTGTATACCAAATACCAGGTGATCGGAATGACGCTCAAAATCATTTCTGAGAGGGATTTCAGCACGATCAACGTGTGAACCGTCGCTCTGTAGAAAATTATTCTCCAATCCGCCCAATCGCGTTCGATTCCGGGGTCAACCCTCGATGACCGACAGCCCGCCAACTGCCAAAAATCTGCGGTTTAATGCCGAAGGATCTACGTCTTTAGTCTAAAATAGCGATCCAGAGCGAATTTATCCACAAAGTGAATGACTTAAGGAGGTGCGCTGATTTGGCGCAGCCTCGCCTTTGCGATTGTGGCTTTTGTTTAGCAGCCTCACACTGCCCGCAATAACAAGAAGACGACGCAAAAAACAAAAATCTTGGGAGGCTTACATGAAATCAGAGAGCGTGAAGAAACCCACGACTCGCCGTGCGCTGTTGGGTGGCGCGGCGGTTGCGGGCGCTGCAGCCATCAGTGCTCCTTACATCCGCAATGCGGAAGCCGCCACCACCACCACATGGAAAATCCAGACGTCATGGCCCGCCGGCATTGGCCTGACCACGTTCAAGAACTGGTGCAACAGCATCAAGGAGAAGACCGGCGGCGAACTCGAGTTCAAGCCGTTCGCGGCAAAGGAGATTGTTGGCGATTTCGAACTGCTCGATGGCGTCAAGAACGGCGTGCTCGAGGCGATGAACTCGTTCTGCGTCTATTGGGTTGGCAAGATTCCCGCGACCGCCTTCCTGTCGTCGTACCTCATGGGCCTGCGCTATCCCCATGAGTGGGACATATTCTTCTATTCCAAGGGCGGCGTGAAAATGGCCCGCGAGGTCTACGCCAAGCAGGGTCTGTTCTGGGTCGGTCGCGTCCATCACGGACCGAATATCGTTCACTCGAAAAAACCGATTCGTTCAGCCGAGGACTTCAAGGGCCTCAAGCTGCGCGTTCCCGGCGGCATGATCGCTGAAGGCTTCGCGGCGATCGGCGCCCGCACCACCCTGCTGCCCGGCGGCGAAGTGTTCTCGGCGCTGGAAAAAGGCACCGTGGACGCCGCCGACTACACTGGACCCGCAGTGAACTGGGACCTCGGCTTCCAGCAGGTCACCAAGTACATCTGGATGGGACCTCCGGGCCTCGAGTCCATCTATCAGCCCGTCGACCTGATGGACCTCGTGGTCAACATGAATGTCTGGAACAAGCTCTCGCCCGCAATGAAGCTGTGGGTGGAGAACGAAGTCGAGGCCTACTCGGCCGCACACTTCGGCGCGATCCAGAAGGCCGACATGGAAGCGTGGGACAAATTCATCAAGGCCGGTATCGAGATCAACCGCCTGCCGGTGGAGGACCTCGACAAGTTCCAGCGCATCGCCGTTCCGATCTGGTTCAAATGGGCCAACAAGGACAAGGACGCCGCGCGTATGTTCAAGGCCCAGCTCGAGATCATGGAATCGCCCACCGTCGGCTACGTCACGCCCGATATGTACAAGGGGCAGAAACTGGATCTCTGACGCGAGCGTCGGTGAATATCCACGCCACGGGAGACGCTGCAAAGCGTCTCCCGTTTACGCCTGACATCCCTGTCCTTCCATAGAGGCATCCAATGCCCAGCCTGAATTTTGTGCTGCCCCACTGGCTGTACTGGGGCACTCTGATCGTCTTTCCGCTCGTCGCCATCTATCTGGTGAAACGCCAGCTCGAACGTGGAGCGCCGCGCGGACCGTCCCTGTTCATCGCCTATCTGTTCTGGCTGTGCTCGGGTTTTCTCGGACTTCACCGGTTCTATTTGAAAAGCCTGTGGGGGTTCGCCTTCATTCCGGTGTTCCTGCTGATCCTGCAGGTCAACGGCCACATTCGCGATCACCGCGAGGATGTCTCGCGGACACATGCGGCTCATGAATCGGCGCTGCACCAGACCACCCGCGCCAAGATTCCCTCTGGCGTCGAGGTCACGCCCGCGATGACCGAACGCCTGCAGAAGGCGCAGGCCAAAGAGGCAGATGCCAAGCGCGACGCCGATAAAGCTGCGGCCGATCTTGGCCGATCAGAGCAACATTCGCTGTGGCTTGCGTTGCTGATGGCCGCCATGCTGGTGGCAGACGCGATCCTGCTGCCCGGACTGGTACGCCGCACCGCGGCGCGTGAAGCCCTCGAAGCCGGATCGGTGCCAGTGGAAGCGCCGGCTGATCTTGCGCCGCAAGGCACGAGCGAGGATCCCACGCTGCATCTTCACACGCGGATCACCGACAAGCTCGAATGGCTCAATGTGAAAACGGGAGAGTTCGTCGCCTACTGGGCGCTGATCTCGGTGTTCGTCTACTATTACGAGGTCATCGCGCGCTACGTGTTCAACTCGCCTACCAACTGGGTGCACGAGAGCATGTTCCTGATGTACGGCATGCAATACATGCTGTGCGGCGCCTACGCCTATCGCGAGGACCAGCACGTTCGCGTCGACGTCATCTACACGAAGTTTTCCCCGCGCGGCAAAGCTATCGCCGACATCATCACTTCGTTCTTCTTCTTCATTTTCATCGGCGTGATGTTCTGGACCAGCTGGCGGTTCGCCGCCGACGCCATCGGCAATGACGAACATTCGTTCACCGAATGGGGCATTCAGTACTGGCCCGTGAAGCTGATGATGCCGATAGGCGCGGCGCTGCTGTTCCTGCAAGGCATATCCAAACTCATCAAAGACGTCGTTTTCCTGACACGCGGGAGCAACTGAGCCATGGGTTGGGAAATCGATATTGCCTGGCTGACCGTCCTGATGTTCGGCTCGCTGGGCCTGCTGCTGGCGCTCGGCCTGCCGATGGCGTTCTGCACCGGAAGCCTCGCCACCATCTTCCTGTTCCTGTTCGGCAACTCCGCCATCCTGAACATGATGCCATCGCGCATCTTCCCGTTCATGACGGACTATCAGTTGTCGGCGGTGCCGCTGTTTATCTTCATGGCGGCGATGCTGGAGAAGGCCGGCATCATCGAGGAGCTGTTCGACACGGTCTACAAGTGGCTTGGCTCGCTCAAGGGCGGCCTCGCTTCGGCAACCGTGCTGGCCTGTACCGCGCTCGCGGCAATGGTCGGTGTGGTGGGCGCTACTGAAGTGACGATGGGCATGATCGCGCTGCCGGCGATGCTCAAGCGTGGCTATGACCAGAAGCTCGCCTGCGGCGCGCTGCTGTCGGGCGGCACGCTGGGCATCCTGATTCCGCCGTCGGTGATGGCGATCGTCTACGCGGTGGTGGCGCAGCAGTCGCTTGGCGAACTGCTGGTCGGCTCAATCTTCCCGGGCTTCCTGCTGTCCGGCATGTACGTCGCCTACATCACCATCCGCTGCTACATCAATCCGAGCCTCGGCCCGGCACTGCCGCCCGAGGAGCGGGTCGATTTCAAGGAGAAGCTTCGCCTACTCAAGGGCACGATCGCGCCGCTGCTGCTGATCATCCTGGTGCTCGGCGTGATCTTCGTCGGTATCGCGACGCCGGTGGAAGCGGCAGGCATCGGCACGTTCGGCGCACTGTTCGTCTCCGCGCTGCACCGCCGCCTGACCTGGCCTGCGATTCAGGAAGCCGCCATGGCGACCCTGAAAGCGACGGCGATGGTGATGTGGATCTTCTTCGGCGCGACGATGTTCGTCGGATTCTTCATCATCAAGGGCGGCCAGCAGTTCGTCGCTGAGTCGATTCTCGGCACCGGCCTGCCGCCCTACGGCATCCTGCTCCTGATGATGCTGATCCTGTTCGTCCTCGGCATGTTCCTCGATTGGGTCGGCATCCTGCTGCTCACCGTGCCGATCTTCCTGCCGATCATGCAGGGGCTGAGCTGGGAGGGATTGTTCGGCCTGCCGGGCGTCCAATCGAGCGACGTCGCGCTGTGGTACGGTGTCATCTTCATGATCAATATGCAGATGGCATTCCTCAGTCCGCCGTTCGGCTATTCGCTGTTCTATCTGAAGAGCGTGGCGCCGCCGGAGGTCAGCATGGCGACGATCTTCAGGGCATCGGTGCAGTTCATGGTGCTGCAGGCGATCGGCTTGACGATCTGCGTCATCTTCCCGCAGATCATCCTGTGGCTCCCGGGACTGATTTACACGCGCTAGCGTCTCATCCACGACACGCGAAAAGGACCGGCCTCGCGGCCGGTCCTTTTGTTTTATCCGCAAGCAGAGAGCGAAACGGCTAGCCCATCGTCTCCAGTTCGGAGATCAACCCTTCGATCACCGACAGGCCGCCGTCCCAGAAGGCCGGATCCTTGGCGTCGAGGCCGAACGGTACGAGCAACTCCGAGTAGTGTTTGGTGCCGCCGGCCGCGAGCATCTCGAGATAGCGTTCGGCGAAACCAGCCGCCGCGTTCTCGTAAACCGCATACAGCGAGTTCACCAAGCAATCGCCGAACGCGTAGGCATAAACATAGAACGGCGAATGGATGAAGTGCGGGATGTACATCCAGAACGTCTCATAGCCCGGCTTGATCTCGATCGCCGGACCGAGGCTTTCGCCCTGCACGCTGAGCCAGATTTCGCCGATGCGCTCGGCGGTGAGTTCGCCATTGCGTCGCTCGGTGTGGATGGCTCGCTCGAACGAGTAGAACGCGATCTGGCGCACCACCGTGTTGATCATATCCTCGACCTTGCCGGCGAGCAGCGCCTGGCGCTGCTTGACGTTCCTGGTCTCGGCCAGCAGGCGCTTGAAGGTCAGCATCTCGCCGAACACGCTCGCGGTCTCCGCCAGCGTCAACGGCGTCGGCGCCATCAGCGCGCCGTTCTTCGCTGCCAGCACCTGATGCACACCGTGCCCGAGTTCATGAGCGAGCGTCATCACATCGCGCGGCTTGCCCTGATAATTCATCAGCACGTAAGGATGCGCGGACGGCGTGGTCGGATGCGAGAACGCCCCCGGTGCCTTGCCCGGACGGACCGGCGCATCGATCCAGCGGTCATCGAAAAAGCGCTTGGCGATCGACGCCATTTCCGGCGAGAAATCACCGTAAGCTTTCAGCACCGTGTCACGTGCGTCGCCCCAGCCGATGTTGTTGTTGGTCGAAAACGGCAGCGGCGCGTTGCGATCCCAGTGCGGCAGCTTCTTCTTTTTGAACCAGCTTGCCTTGAGCGCGTAATAGCGATGCGAGATACGCGGATAGGCCGCGCGCACCGAGGCGACCAGCGCATCGACCACTTCGCGCTCCACCCTGTTTGCGAGGTGGCGCGAGTCCGCGACATCCTGAAAACCGCGCCAGCGATCGGAGATTTCCTTGTCCTTGGCGAGCGTGTTGGTGATCAGCGTGAAGGTGCGCTCATTGGCCTTGAAAGTTTTGGCCAGCGCCTGCGCCGCCGCCTTGCGCTTGTCGGACGCACGGTCCTGCAACAGGTTGAGCGTCGGCTCGATCGCCAGCTCCTTACCGCCGACCTTGAAGCGCAGCGCTGAAATGGTCTGGTCGAACTGCCTGTTCCACGCGGCATAACCGGAGACTGACTTCTCGTGGAAAAGCTGCTCGACGCGATCCTCGAGCTGATAAGGCTTGTCCTTGCGAATGTCCTCGAGCCACGGGCGGTAATGGCCAAGCGCGGCCGTCTGCATCGCCTGTTCGAGCACCGCGTCGTCGACGCGGTTGAGCTCGAGGGTGAAGAACAACAGATGCAGCGACGCGGCGGTGATGCGCTCGGAGACGTCGCCGTAGAATTTCGAGATCGCCGGATCGACGGTGTCGCCGGCGTGGATCAGACCGGCGTAAGAGATCAACCGCCCGGCGAGATCGTCGATGTCTTCATAGCTCTTCACCGCGCCGGCCAGCCACTCGCCGCCGTTCGGCTTGGCGACTTCCTCGGCGATGCGACCCTTGTAGGAGGTCTCGAACGCGACGCAGTCGGCATCTAGCTTGTCGAGATCGCGCGCAATCTCGGGCGCATCGATCGAGGGATAGAGATCGCCGAGATTCCATTCCGGCAGCTTGCCGGGCTTGTTCGCCGCCTTCGATGCGGCCTTTTTTGCTGGCTTTGCCTTGCTCGCCGGCTTCGATTTGGCGGATTTGGCGGCGGACGGTTTACGAAGTGCGGAAGTCGAGCGAGCAGCCATTCTGTTCCAACCTGTGTTTATGCGCTTTATCCACAATGCAGCGATAACGTGACCGCAGCCTGACGCCAACCCTTAAGAGCTCGTTAATCGGCATCGGCCAGAGTGCCCCGATTCGAAACAGATAGTTGCGTTTCTTGGGGAATGCCATGCCTGCCACCATTCTGATCGCCGATGATGACGCCGTACAGCGGCGGCTGGTGGAGAACATGGTGCGGCGCTGTGGTTATGACGCCGTGGTGGTTGACAGCGGCGACGCCGCGCTGGCCGCGCTGATCGACCCCGATGCGCAGCAGATCGACGCCATGGTGCTCGATCTCGTCATGCCCGGCCTCGACGGTATGGGCGTGCTGGAGAAAATGCGCGACGCAGGTCTCACCATTCCCGTGATCGTGCAGACCGCCCATGGCGGCATCGACAACGTGGTGTCGGCGATGCGCGCCGGCGCGCATGATTTCGTGGTCAAACCGGTCGGCATCGAACGCCTGCAGGTCTCGTTGCGCAACGCGCTCAATGCCAGCGCACTGAAAGGCGAGCTGCAGCGCATCCGTCACAGCCGCGAAGGCCGTCTCACCTTCCGCGATATCATCACCCGCTCCGAGGCGATGGACAACGTGCTGACCGCGGGCCGCAAGGCCGCCGGCTCGACGATCCCGGTGCTGATCGAAGGCGAATCCGGCGTCGGCAAGGAATTGATCGCACGCGCCATCCATGGCTCGAGCGAACGCCGCAGCAAGCCGTTCATCACCGTCAACTGCGGCGCGATCCCCGACAATCTCGTCGAGTCGATTCTGTTCGGCCACGAGAAGGGCGCGTTCACCGGCGCGACCGAGCGTCATACCGGCAAATTCGTCGAAGCCTCCGGCGGTACGCTGTTTCTCGACGAGGTCAGCGAACTGCCGCTCGCCGCGCAGGTGAAGCTGCTGCGTGCCTTGCAGGAGGGCGAAGTCGAAGCCGTCGGCGGCCGCAAGCCGGTGAAAGTCGATGTGCGGATCATTTCGGCGACCAACCGCACCCTGCTCGATCACGTCAAGCAGGGTCACTTTCGCGAAGACCTGTTCTATCGCCTGCATGTGCTGCCGCTGACAGTGCCGCCGCTGCGCGGCCGCCGCGAGGACATCCCGCATCTGCTGCGGCATTTTCTGGCGCGGTTCTGCGCCGAGGAAAATCGCGCGATTTCCGGCATCAGCGGCGAAGCAATGGCATATCTCACTCACGCCGACTGGCCGGGCAACGTCCGCCAGCTTGAAAACGCCGTGTATCGCGCCGTGGTTTTGAGCGAAGGCAACGAACTCGGCGTCAATGATTTTCCGCAGAGCGTGCTTCACGCCACAGTGCCGGCGGCAGGCGCCGATGATCCCTTGGTGATGGCCTCCGCTGCCCAAGCAACGCCGACGACCGTTAGCGGTGCTGAAATACCTATTGCTCCATCGGTTGTCCCGGCCGCCCCGGTTCCGCACGGAACGCTGACCATGGTGGGTCCGGACGGCGAAATCCGCCCGCTCGATCAGCTTGAAGCCGAAATCATCCAGTTCGCCATTGCCCACTATCGCGGCCAGATGTCGGAGGTCGCGCGCCGGCTGAAAATCGGCCGCTCGACGCTCTATCGCAAGCTCGACGAGATCACGGCCCTGTCACAATCCGCGGCGACACAGTCCGACAAGGACTGATTTTAGAATCGCTTGAAACCATCATCGTGGTTGAACCGTTGCGATGTGGTGACAGACGAACAAGAAAGCGCGCGATGGCGCACGCTGATCGTTGCAGAGGTGATTAATCGAGGTCAGTTTCCCGTGAGTTGGCGGGACCTGCGCTAGCCGCGTCTTTGCGCTGCGTGTTATCTTCCCTGCTGACTCGTCCGGACGCGAGCTTCGCGGCAAGACCGAATGTGCTGTGCGTTTGCCGTCGCCTTTGCAACAAGTTCTGACGTAATCAACAGGGGCTGTTCCCTGCAGGGCAGCCTCGCACAAGGGGTGTGAGAATGCGGAACTCTTGGAATCGCCGTTCAGGCTTCGA
This sequence comes from Afipia sp., assembly GCA_044464625.1. Classification (GTDB taxonomy): domain Bacteria; phylum Pseudomonadota; class Alphaproteobacteria; order Rhizobiales; family Xanthobacteraceae; genus Afipia. Next base: position 10,329 of record JBIQLC010000015.1, read on the forward strand.
TCGGGCTCTGGCGGCGGTTGCCGCAACGGTCCTGACCGTTGGCACGGCCTCGCTGGTTCAGGCCGACCCGGCGAAGACGCCGGCTGAAATGGCGATCGACGCCGCAGTCCCGGTGCCTGAACCGGCCAACGTTCCGCCTCCGACCGCTGCCGATTTCAAGCCGGCCGCGACCGAAACGCCGAAGGCGGCGGAAACACCGGCACCTGCCGAAGCGCCAAAGGCCGCCGAGGCTCCGAAGCCTGAAACCGCGACGCCGCCCGCCGCGACCGCCACCGCACCGGCCGCGGAGCCTGAAAAGAAGCAGGACGCCGCGACCGCACCCGCTGCTGCGCCGGCGGCAACTCCGTCCGCTGCCGCGACACCAACCGACGCCACCGCGTCGATCGCAGCCGCCGACCAGCCGTTCGCCGACAAATTGCGCGACCTGCTCTCGACCAAGAGCGCGAAGTATTTCGATCGCAAGACCGAGCGCGCCGCAGTTGAAGCGTTCTACAAGGACCGCAACTACGCGCCGTTGTGGGCCTCCGGCAATTCTGCCTCCGCGCAGGCCAAGGGTGCTGTCGCCACGATGAAGAACGCGGCCGCCGAGGGCCTCGACGCTGACGATTACCCGGTGCCGGATTTCGCCGCCGCCAACACGCCGGAAGCGCAGGCCGACGCTGAACTCAAGCTGACCGCCAGCATCCTCGACTATGCGCGCCACGCGCAGGGCGGCCGCATGCACTGGTCGCAGGTCAGCGGCGACATCCTCTATCCCGAACATTATCCCGAGCCGGCCGAAGTGCTGGTGAACGTGTCGACGGCGAAGGATGCCGCCGCCGCGCTCGACTCCTACAACCCGACCATTCACGACTATCAGGCGCTGAAGGCAAAGCTTGCTGAACTGCGCGGCGTCACCGAGAAGCCGCATCAGAAGATCGAGAACGGCGCCACCCTGCGCTACGTCAAGCCGCGCCGGGGCGCGGAGGCCGAACCGATGGACGATCCCCGCGTGCCGGCGCTGCGCGCCAGGCTGGGTATCACCGAGAATCCCGACGACACCCACTATGACGCAACCGTGGAAGCCGCGGTTCGTAAATTCCAGGCGCAGAACGGACTGAAAGCCGACGGCATCGTCGCGAAAAACACCGTCAGCGCACTTAACGGTGAGCGCAAGGACAGCAAGATCGACATCGTGCGCGTCAACATGGAGCGTCTGCGCTGGCTGCCGCGAGATCTCGGCGCCAAGGCGCTCGGCGATGCCTACGTCATCCTCAATATTCCGGATTATTCACTCAAGGTGATGCACGACGGCAAGCAGGTCTGGAAGACCCGCGTCGTGGTCGGCAAGGCCGGCAAGCATGCTACCCCGCTGCTGCGCGAGACGATGAAGTACATCACCGTCAATCCGACCTGGAACGTGCCGCCGTCGATCATCTACAACGAGTACCTGCCCGCCTTGCAGCAGGACCCGACTGTGCTCGATCGCATGGGCCTGAAAATGAGCCGCAACGCCGACGGCAGCATCCGCATTTCGCAGCCGCCGGGTGAAGCAAACGCGCTCGGCCGCATCCGCTTCAACTTCCCGAACAAGTTCCTGGTCTATCAGCACGACACGCCGGACAAGAATCTGTTCGCGAAGGAAACCCGCGCCTACAGCCATGGCTGTATGCGCGTGCAGAATCCGGATCAGTACGCCGCGACGCTGCTCGGCATCGCGCTGCCGAAGGAAAACTATACTCCGGAGAAAATCCGCAGCATGTATGGCCGCGGCGAGGTCAACATCAACCTGCCGACCCCGATCCCGGTCAACATCGTCTACCAGACAGCGTTCGTCGATGACGCCGGCAAACTCGAATTCCGCAACGACATCTATGGCCGCGACGCCAAGATGATTTCGCTGCTCAACGGTTCAGGCAAGAACCTCGAGACGGTGATCGCCCATTCCCAGCCGACCTACACACGGCCGACCAATGTACGCATCCCCGGCGAAAGCTACGCCGACAATTCGGGGCCGCAGAATTTCTTCGAGATGCTGTTCGGCGGTGGCCGTCCGATGCGCGAGGAGCCGGTCCGGCCCCGTCGTCGCATTTATCATTGACCTCCGTCCCGCCGGCCCATTTTCCGGTGGACACGCGAAATACAGGGCCTCGCCGCATGGCGGGGCCCTAACCTTTTGAATAAACGATAGAATTTTAAGCCGCGGGATAAAAGCCGGCCATCGGGGCCACCGCAGGTTAACCAGCCATCCACCAACCGCTACCAGAACCGGCCAAAGGGCTGTGCGGACGGCGCTTTTTTGCCATACTCGGCGCGTTAGGTTTTAGGCACGGCGGTGCGGGGCCGTAGAAAACCGTTAACCGTCCAGAGTTAAGACAGCGTTCACCCTCTTCCGTTTCGTGGGGTTGCGGAAGAGACCTCGACAGACGTCCAACTGGGATTCGAAGTGGCGGGCCACTTTCGACGCAGCTTGAGTTTTATGCCGCGGCGCGACGCCTTGCGCGCCGGTCTGGCGAGCGCGCTGCTATTGGCTGGCGCCGGGTCGGTGAAAGACGCCACCGCCGTCGGCGAAACCCGTACCCTGTCCTTCCATCACACTCATTCCGGCGAAGACCTCACCGTCACCTTCAAGCGCAGCGGCCGTTATGACGAGAGCGCGCTGGCAAAGCTCAATCACTTCCTGCGCGACTGGCGGAGTCAGGACTCCACCAAGATGGATCCGCACCTGTTCGACATCCTCTGGGAAGTCTATCGCGACGTTGACGCCAAGCAGCCGATCCAGATCATCTCCGCTTATCGCTCCCCCAAAACGAATTCGATGCTCCGCCGTCGTTCCAAGCACTCCGGCGTGGCGCGCCACAGTCAGCACATGCTCGGCCATGCGATGGATTTCTTCATCCCCGGCGTGCCGCTGGAGCAGATCCGTTTCGCCGGCCTTCGCCTGCAGCGCGGCGGCGTCGGCTTCTATCCGACATCGGGCTCGCCGTTCGTCCATCTCGACACCGGAAATGTCCGCCACTGGCCGCGCATGACCCACGACCAGCTCGTGCGCGTCTTCCCCAATGGCCGCACCGTGCATGTGCCGTCGGACGGCAAGCCGCTGGCGGGCTACGAACTGGCCGCCGCCGAGATCGAACGCCGCAAGAACGGCGAATCCAGCTCCAGCTCGGGCAAGAGCTTCCTCGCCTCGCTGTTCAGCCGCAAGCAGCAGCCGGCCGCCACCGAGGATGACGACGAGGGCGCGTCCGAGACCGCGAAGCCCAGCGTGATCGCGCGCGCGGCCGACGTCATCAAGGACAAGGCCGAAGCCATCACAGAGAAGATCGCCGACGCCGTGCCGCTGCCGCGCGCCAAGCCGGCAGCCCTCGCAGCCATTCAGCCCGCTGCCACCTATCAGGTTGCTTCGGCGCAGGACGTGCCCCCGCTTCCGCCCGTCCGCCCGCAAGCCGCCGCCAAACGCCCGCTAACCCCTGCCGACATCATCAACACCCGCGCCTTCTGGGATGACTCGATCGCGATGCCCAAGCAGGCCTCGCCAGAGCAGGTTGCGGCGCTGCGCGCCCGCAATGCGGTCGCCCAGGCCGATCCGCTGTCGACGGCGAGCCTGCCGACCGAAGTCGCACAGGCGCTCGCTTTCGCGCCGGCGTCCCATGAGCGTCCGCAGGTGGTCGCTGCCCGCGCACCGATGCCGATGACCCCGCGTCAGCGTCTCGCCGCGACCCATGCCCTTGTTGAAACCGTGGCCGCCAAGAGCCGCCCCGGACAACCGAGCGCCATCGCCACCATGGCGCAGGTCTCCGCCGCCTCGCAGATGAACCATTTCTGGACGCGCGCGATGATGATGACGCCTAACGTCACGACCGCGCTGTCGGCGACAAGCTGGGGCGAGCGCGACATGACCAGGATGGCGGTCTATTTCATCAAGCCCGAACGCACGGTGGAAATGACCTTCACCAGCGATCCCCAGATGGGCCTGGTCTCGACCCGCTTCACCGGCTCGGCGATCACCACGCTGTCGACCACGGCGTTCCGGCAGATCACCGCCTCGCTGCGCTGATTCCTCTACTCTCCTTTTCGCGCTTGTCCGTTTGAAACTGCGAAGCGATTGCGCGTCGTGACGTGCTGTCGCAACCTGTCGGCCAACGACGAAACAAACGGGAGAGCGCAGCGTGTCCTTCACCGAGATCAGGTACGACATCATCGATCGTGTCGCGGTCGTTACCCTCAATCGCCCCGACCAGCTCAATGCCTGGACTGCGGTGATGGGCAAGGAAGTCCGCAAGGCGATGGAGCAGGCGGCGGCGGACGACAATGTGCGCGTGATCGTTCTGACCGGCGCCGGCCGCGGCTTCTGCGCCGGTGCCGACATGAAACGGCTGGCCGGCATCAGCGCCGCCGGCGGTCTCAAGGAGGAAGTCGATCCGCCCTTCGACAAGACCTCGAAGCCCGACTTCCAGCGCAAGAACACCTACTTTCCCGCGATCCCCAAGCCGATCATCGCCGCAGTCAACGGCCCCTGCGCCGGGCTCGGCATGTGCTTCGCATTGTTCTGCGACATGCGTTTTGTCTCGGAGACCGTCGTGTTCACCACCGCCTTCGCGCGACGCGGCCTGATCGCCGAACACGGCATGAGCTGGACGCTGCCGCGGCTCGTCGGCCTCTCGGCCGCGACCGATCTTCTGCTGTCGGGCCGCAAGGTCAGCGCCGACGAGGCGCTGCGCCTCGGCCTCGCCGACCGCGTCTATCCGGCCGACCAGCTGATGCCGGCGGTGATGGGTTACGCGAAGGATCTCGCCGAGCTGTCGTCGCCGCGCTCGCTGCGGGTGATGAAGCGGCAGTTGTGGGACGCATCAATGCAAACGCTCGATCAGGCGATGGACGTCGCCGACCACGAGATGGCGCTGAGTCTTGCGAGCGACGACTTCAAGGAAGGCGTCAAACACTTCGTGGAAAAGCGCGCGCCCGCCTTTACCGGCAAATAAGAACAATCAGCTTGCGGACTGCATCGCCCTGCGGCGGCGCAGTCCGCTTGCCTCAAAGTTCTTTCACCTGCACTTTGCGGACCTTGATCGTGCCCGCGCCATGCTGCAGGACGATCGGGCCTTCATCGAACATCCCGTTACGCAGCGTTGCGGTCTGTTGGCCGTTGAGCATGACAGTGATGTCTCGCCCGTTGACCGTGATCTCGTAGGTATTCCACTTCTCGCCGGCCTTCGGCATGGGATTGACTTCGACATAGCGCGTGATGGCGCCGGTGCCATAGCTGGGGTCAGAGCGTTCGTCGAAGATATTGGCCTCGTAGCAGGTGCGATCGGTGATCTTCTTCGGATCGAGGCAGCGGAAGTAGATGCCGCTGTTGGCATCGTGGCTCGGCCAGAATTCGACCCGCACGACGAAGTTCTTGTACGATTTCTTGCTCACTAGATAGCCGGCGACTTTCTTGTCGGCCATCTGGTCGGCAACCACAGCCCCATCCGCGATGTACCAGTTCGACGAGCCGACCTGATCCCACTGGTCGAGGCTCGTGCCATCGAACAAGGTGGCCCAACCGTCTTGCGCGGCGGCCGGCGCGAAGGCATTCACAACAATGAACCCGAGCAACGCTGTCCCTGCTGCGATTTGCAGGGCGAATTTTGGCAAGCGAGTTATCTTAGGCAAGCGAGTCATGGCACTCCTCCCACCGACACTGCAGCTTGAATGAAAGGACGCCATCGTCTCATGACGTCCCGTCCTGAGGTACGCCCGATGTTATGGGCATCGGTTGCCGATGTCATCCGCCAAACGAAGGATGTCCCGGCACACTAGTTGCCCACGGGGACCATCAGCGTTTCTCCTGTGGCGACCAGCGTCTCCTTGCCATCCCGGTTGACGGCAAAGAGTTTCGCATTTGCAAAAACCTGTCGACGCCCGGCCTGCACAGTCGTGCCCTTCGCAACGAAACGATCGCCCACCGCCGGCCGCAGGCAGTTCATCGCAAAATGCGACGCCGTAACGTTGCCGGCGACGGTTGCCGCGGCAAACCCGCAGGCGGTATCGAGAAGAGCCGCGATCATTCCGGCGTGGAGATGGCCCGCGTATTGCGTCAGATCATCGCGCCATTCCATCGCGATCTCCGCCATGCCGTCGCTGGCCGAAACGACTTCAAATCCCGCCATCGCGTTGAGACCGGCGGTTGCATTGGCGCCGGTGAGTTGCCGCAGGGTCATTCCCGTTTCAGCCATGGTCGTTGCCCTTATGCACCGAAAGAAACATGCGGCGGGTCGATGAACACCGGCGCCCGCTTTTCGAAATTGGCCCGGACCGCCTCGGCATGATTAGCGCTGCCAAGCAGCCTGCTCTGCTCGTCGGTTTCAGAGGTGAGGATCACCTCGGCTCCATCCGGCATCGCCTGATTGAGCAGGCGTTTGGCGGCCCGGATCGCGTCCGGACTGCGCGCGGCTATCTCGCGCGCGGTCGCCAGCGCTGCTTTGCGCGGCTCATCAGCGAGCCGCGTGGCAAAACCGAAGGCAAGCGCCTCCTCGGCGGAGAATACTCGCGCGGTATAGACCAGTTCGCGGACCACATCCTCGCGCGCAACGCCGCGCACCAACTGCATCCCTGCCATATCGGGTACGAGGCCCCATCGGGTTTCGATCAATCCTAACCGGGTGCTGGGCGCGACGTAACGCAGATCGGCGGCAAGCGCGAGCTGGAAGCCGCCACCCAGGGCGACGCCATGCACGGCGGCGATCACCGGCACCGGCAACTCGCGCCACGCCCACACGATGTGCTGCACGAAATTGGCGATACCGTGGGTGCGTTTGGTGAGGTCGGGAAACGGCAGGATGTTTTCACCGCCGGCTGACGCCGTCATCCTCTCGACATCGAGGCCGGCGCAGAACGCCTCGCCCTCGCCCGACAGCACGACGACGCGCACCGATGGGTCTGTTGCGATCCTGGCGATTGTGCCGGCGATGGCTTCGAACATCGCCGGATCGAGTGCGTTCAGCTTGTCCGCGCGATTGAGCCTCACGTCGGCGACGCCGTCCGCCACTGTCAGAACAACGCGATCTGTCATGACACCAACTCCCTGCTCGTGGAGATGCGCGTGCGCTGTCAGCGCCCGCGCGATAAGCGGGCTCTCCGCAAGCCTTATCAACAGATTTCCGATGCTGAGCATCCTAACACTTCTAGACTATATAGTCTAGACTGATTAGTTTAAAACAATGGGACGACCTTCCTTCGACAACGAGGACTTTTTCGCGGCGGCACGGGAACTCGCGTGCACGCACGGCCCTGCCGCGGTCACGGTCGATCTGATTATTCAGAAGCTGAAGGCGCCGAAAGGCTCGTTCTATCACCGCTTCGCATCGCGCGACGCGCTGCTCGGCGAATTGTGGCTCAACACCGTGCTCGCCTATCAGACGGGTTTCGTCGCGGCGATCGAGGCAAAGGATGGATTGGCGGCGGCGCTGCACACGCCGGCATGGGCGCGTCGTCATCTCGACGACGCGCGGCTATTGCTGCTCTACAGCCGGCACGATTTCGTGCAGGGCGAATGGCCGGCGACGCTGAAGCGCGGGGTGCGCGAACAGGCCGAGCGGTTCGAAGCGTGCCTGGCCAGCTTCGCGCGCGCGGCGTTCGGCCGCGCCGGCCCAGCGCAGGTACGTCGGGCGACGTTCGTGCTGGCGGAAGTCCCGATCGCCGCGATCAAATCATATCTTCAAAAGGGCGAACCGCCGGCGCCGCTGGCCGACGAACTGATCGCGACGACCTACCGGGCAATCGTGGGAAACGGCCGCGATTAGCTCCAATTATGCCTGACGCGTTTTCTTGTGCGAACCAGTCCACCCACGGATCGAGCCCGGGGCATACTTCGCTTGAAAACGCTATGGCTCAGAGCATTCCGAGCGCCTGCATATAGGTTTCGAGGATGGTTTCCTGCTCCTGACGCTCGTTGGCATCCTGCTTCCGCATCCGCACGATGGAACGCAGCGCCTTGACATCGAAGCCGTTGCCCTTGGCCTCGGCATAGACGTCGCGGATATCGTCCGAGATCGCCTTCTTCTCTTCTTCCAGCCGCTCGATGCGCTCGATGATGGCCTTGAGCTGATCCTTCGCGAAGCGGTGCGCGGTCTCTTCCTGGACGGCGGCAGCGGTGGCCATCGGGTACTCCTAAGTACAGCAATTGAGATGGGTGCGCCGAGGCCGGAGCGGGATGCGGCGGCGGTCGGCAGCATGTCGTGTGAGGTTCACACTCGTAAGTGGCGCGCCTCGCGTCAAGGCAAGGCCGCCTTCATCCACAGCGACCCACAGGGAAAGATTCGAGTGCGCGACGGCTGCCGGAATTGGCTTGCCTGTGCCCCCTTTGGGCAACTTGAGCGCGCCGCTGCCGGGAAGGAGGATCGCGGTGACCTTCCATCTCCGGCGATCCTGCAGAGCGCTGCAAGGAGGCATCATGTCGAGCACGGACAAGTTGTTCACCGGCTCCATTCCCGAACTCTACGACCGGCTGTTGGTGCCCCTGATTTTCGAGCCTTATGCGCAGGACCTGGCGGAGCGGGTAGGCAGGCTCGCGCCGCAGTCCGTGCTCGAGGTGGCGGCAGGCACGGGCGTGTTGACACGGGCGCTCGCTACAAAGCTGCCGGCCGGAACGAGCATCGTGGCCACCGACCTCAACCAGCCGATGCTTGATCAGGCGCGTCGCCGCATGCCGAATGATTCGCGTGTCACCTGGCAGCAAGCCGACGCTCAGGCGCTCCGGTTCGGGGACGGACAGTTCGACGTCGTCGTCTGCCAGTTCGGCGCGATGTTCTTCCCCGACAAGGTGGCGGCCTATCGGCAATTCAAGCGCGCACTCCGCCCGGACGGGCGATTGCTGTTCAATGTCTGGGACGCCATCGAAGAGAACGAATTGGCCGACGAGGTCACGCGAGCCTTGGCCGAACTCATTCCTGCCGATCCGCCGCGGTTCATGCGGAGGACACCCCACGGCTACTACGATCCCGAACTGATCCGCGCCCAATTGCACGCCGCCGGCTTTGGCAACGTCTCGATCGAGTATCGGGATACGATTAGCTCTGCGCCGTCGCCGTACGATGCCGCGACGGCCTATTGCCAGGGCACGCCGCTGCGTGCCGAAATCGAGGAACGGGGCAAGTCACTGGACGAGGCAACGCAGTATGCGGCAAACGCGATCGCCGCACGGTTCGGACCCGGCCGCGTCACCAGCCGCATCCGCGCTCTTGTCATTCAGGCCGATTAGCTGCGGACCACGCGCTAGCGCTATCCACTCCGATCAATGCGACGGCGTGTTCTTTTTCATGGTCTCGAGCTGAGCCGGCGAAGCCTCGGACTGGTACTTGGCCTTCCAGGTCTCGTAGGGCATGCCGTAGACCGCCTCGCGGCTGTCGTCCTTGGTGAGTGCCACGCCCTGCGCGTCGGCGGCGTCCTTCATCCAGTTGGACAGGCAATTGCGGCAAAAGCCTGCGAGATTCATCAGGTCGATGTTCTGCACATCGGTGCGCTCGCGCAGATGTGACACCAGGCGGCGAAACACCGCCGCTTCGAGTTCGGTCCGGGTCTTGTCATCCATCGCCATTGGCCATCTCTCGCTTAAACTGCTGTCATACGGGCTGATCCCTAGATGGGGAGCCTGTGGCCTGTTGTCATATATTTTGCCATATCGGATGGCAAAGATGACTGCGGGCGCCGATTTCATGATCCCGCCGTTGACAGGCCGGACAGGGTTGCGTGAAATCATCAATCAATTGATATACCTTGATTAAATGAAAATCCGCGATTCTCGCCTGTCCCCCCTCACCCTTCGCCGCATCGCCCCCGCGCTGCTGGCGTGCATGGTCATGCTCACGGCGCTGTGCGGGTTCGCCCGCCCTGCGGCTGCCGATTTCCGCTTGTGCAACAATACGTCGAGCCGGGTCGGCATCGCGCTGGGCTACAAGGATCACGAGGGCTGGGTCACCGAAGGCTGGTGGAATGTGTCCTCGCGCGCCTGCGAAACCCTGCTCAAGGGCACCCTGATCGCGCGCTATTATTACATTTACGCCATCGACTACGACCGCGGCGGCGAATGGTCCGGCCAGGCCTTCATGTGTTCGCGGGACAAGGAATTCACTATCCGGGGGACTGAAAACTGCCTTGCGCGCGGGTTCGACCGCACCGGCTATTTCGAGGTCGATACCGGGGAGCAAAGGGCGTGGACCGTGCAATTGACTGAAACAGGCGAGCAGACCGTGCCCCGAACGCCCGGTCTGCCGGGCATGCCGAACGCGCCAGCAACGCCAGGTCAGCCGCCCGGCGTCACGCTCCCCGCGCCGGGGCAGGCGAAATGAGACGCCTGCGCCGCATCAAGATCCTCGCCACCCTTGGCCCCGCCTCCTCCGACAGCGCCACCATCCGCAAGCTGTTCGAGGCCGGCGCCGACGTGTTCCGGATCAACATGAGCCACACGCCGCATGACAAGATGCGCGAGCTCATCAACACCATCCGCAATGTCGAGGGCAGCTACGGCCGACCGATCGGCATTCTCGTCGATTTGCAGGGGCCGAAGCTGCGGCTCGGCGCGTTCGCCGACGGCGCGATCCAGCTCAACAACGGCGAGACCATCACCCTCGATCTCGATCCGACGCCCGGCGACAAGACCCGCGTGCAGCTTCCGCACCCGGAGATTCTCAAAGCCCTGCGCCCCGGCCATGCGCTCCTGATCGATGACGGTAAGCTGCGCCTGATCGCCGAGGAAACCTCGCCCGATCATGCCGTGGTGCGCGCGGTGATCGGCGGCCGGATGTCGGACCGCAAGGGCGTCAGCCTGCCGGACACCGACCTGCCGATGTCGGCGATGACCTCCAAGGACCGCGTCGATCTCGAAGCCGCGCTCGAGGCCGGCATCGACTGGATCGCGCTGTCGTTCGTGCAGCGCGCCGATGACGTGCTCGAAGCCAAGAAACTGGTGCGCGGCCGCGCCTCGGTGATGTCGAAGATCGAGAAGCCGCAGGCGATCGACCGCCTTGCCGACATCATGGAAGCATCCGATGCGCTGATGGTGGCGCGCGGCGATCTTGGCGTTGAAATGCCGGTCGAGCGCGTCCCCGGCCTGCAGAAGCAGATGACGCGGATGGCGCGCCGCGCCGGCAAGCCGGTCGTGGTCGCAACCCAAATGCTGGAATCGATGATCCAGTCGCCGGTGCCGACCCGCGCCGAAGTCTCGGACGTCGCCACCGCGGTGTTCGAAGGCGCCGACGCCATCATGCTGTCGGCGGAATCGGCGGCGGGCAAGTTCCCGGTCGAAGCAGTCATGACCATGGACCGCATCGGCGAGGAGGTCGAACGCGACCCGACCTACGCCGGCGTGATGGCGGCGCAACGCCCCGCGCCCGAAGCAACCGCCGGCGACGCCATTGCCGATGCGGCGCGGCAGATCGCCGAAACGCTCGATCTCTCTGCGATCATCTGCTGGACCAGCTCAGGCTCGACCGCGCTGCGCGTCGCGCGCGAGCGGCCCAAGCCGCCGACCGTGGCGATCACGCCCAATGTCGCGACGGGGCGCAAACTGTCGCTGGTATGGGGCGTGCATTGCGTGATCGCGGAAGACGCCCACGATCAGGACGACATGGTGAGCCGCGCCGGCAGCATCGCGTTCCGCGATGGGTTCGCCAAGGCCGGCCAGCGCGTCATCATCGTCGCGGGCGTCCCGCTCGGCATCCCCGGCACCACCAACATGGTGCGCATCGCCTCTGTCGGCCCCGACAGCGACGCGGAGATGTGAGCGCCTAGATCTGCAATGAAATCCTCATGGTGAGGAGCGCGGTTTCTGCGCGTCTCGAACCATGCAGCCACACCCCCGGCGTCATCCTTCGAGACGCAGCCAACAGGCCGCTCCTCAGGATGAAGCCGGGAACAAAGTGCTCACGCCGCGCTCGCCGCCCGCACCTCGCGCAGCACCAGCCAGCCGAACAGCAGCATATCGGCGAAGACCATGATCGAGCCGACACCCGCATAGGGTTCGCCGCTGGGGCGACCGCTATGGATCATCGCCACGCCGACGGTCAGGATCGCGGTGCCGGCCAGCCAGATCAGCACCTGCAGCCGGGCGATCCGCGCCCCGTCCAGCGCGGGATGCAGGCGGTAGAACACTCCGAACAGAAACAGCGACACCCAGCCCAGCAGGTTGAGATGGGCATGGGCGCTCAGCGTCGAATGATCCTGCGAGATCGCCATGTGAAGACCCCAGGCCATACCGACAAGAGCAACCGCAACGGCCATCACAAAACTCAAAGACGATGCCTTCATGATGAAAATCCCTTAATGAGGCCGAGAGGCCCCGAAAGGCGCCGGACCTATCATGACGCCAGTCGGGGAACAACGCGGATTTGCGCTCGGACAAAAAAACGCGCCGCAATCGCGGCGCGTCTGGTCGGGCAAACCGTCAGGTCGGAGGTTGTCGCTTCACGCCGCCTGATGAACTTCAGGCTTGATCTCGACTTGCGGCGCCGGCGGCGGAATCTGAACCGGGACCTCGACGACGCCTTGCGAAATCCGCATCAGCCGCTGTGCTTCCTCGCCATACTGGGTGAACGCATCGAGCCAGAACCGGGCGCAGGCCTGCTGCATTTCCGGAACGGATTTGCAGGTGTGCAGCGTCTCGAACAGATGGTGGTCCTCGCCGAGCCGCGTGCCGACGAACGCCGCCCACTCCTTCCCGATGTCCTGCAACGCGTTGTTCAACCGCGCGTTGAGCTTGACCGCCTCGGAGAACATATTTCCATTCATTGCATTGAAGCGGGAGAAATCGAACAGCGGAATGACATCCGCCGATGAACGATTGTCATTCATTCCCGTTTCGTTGGTGGATGTGCTTGCCATTGTCCCGACCTCCGTATGCGTAAGCAGGAAAAGAACGCGATGAAGCTGCAGTCGACCATGTGTTGATGGCAGTTCGGTGAAGCGCGCCGTACCTCATCGAAAATTTTTCGTGATGACACCCCTACCCACCATCTTCAAAACGCTAGCGTGCGGCCAATGCGAGTCAACAAGTCAACGACTCTGACATGATCGCGCGCGCGATTCATCCAGCCACTGCGGCACAGGCATTTGCGCGCGTTCATGCGTCGCGTGCGTTGATGTCAATCAAATAATTTGTGCGGCATATTGCGGCATGCGACCAGCCGCCGGCGCGACCACGGGCGTCAGATGTCGCGACCTTCCACCTTCTCGGATAAGGTCTTGACCATCTCCGGGATCTTTTCGAGATGCGGATTGATCTCCAGCGCCTTGCGGAACGCTTCGAGCGCGCGACGATCATCGCCGGTTTCCTGCAAGATCATGCCGAGCCCCGCCAGCGCGCCGAAGTGGCGCGGTTCGCGGATCAGCACCTCGCGGATGTCTTCCATCGAGTGCTGATAGTCGTTCTGCAGATAATAGAGCGTCGCGCGCCGGTTCCAGCCTTCGATGTAATCCGGCCGCAGCTTGACGATGGCGTCGAGCAGCTTCAGCGCGACCGTATAGTCCTTGCTCTCCATCGCGGCGCGGGCGCGGGTCATCAGCAGCGCGGCAGTGTCGCTCGTCGTCGCCGTCCACAGCGCCCAGATGCGCGCTTCGACCGCCTTGGCGCTTTCCTCGTCCGGCGCTGCCTTGAGCGCGCCGAGCAGGAAATCGAGATTCTGGGTGCGGGGGCCGCGCGCGGGCGGCGTCTTGGCCGGCGGCTGCGGCATCACCTTGGGCCGGTCCTGACGCTCGACCTTCGGCTCCGGCGCCGAGGCCGCAGGCATGGTCATCGCGGCCAGGGCTGGTACCAGGACCACCGCACCGGCCAGCAGTTTCAAAGCCGTCGTGGATCGAAATGCCATGAACGAAGTCTAGACATGGAAAACGCCGCCTGCAAAGCGGGCGGCGTCAAACAGATGTGATGATGTCGGAACAACAGGCCGCGGCGGTGCCGCGACGCGCTCAGCCGGCCGGGCTTAGCCCTGGCGAGCCTTGAAGCGGCGCTGGACCTTGTTGATGACGTAAACCCGGCCTTTGCGGCGGACCAGACGGTTGTTGCGGTGACGGCCGCGAAGAGATTTCAGCGAGTTACGGACCTTCATGGGACAATGCTCTGTGGAAGGCCGTGCAGAGGCAGGCCGAGTTGCGTTTGACCGGTATGGCAATATCCCGCGGACGCGAGCCCCTGCGAGACAGGCGGTTTCTATGCCAGACCGGGCCGGAATGTCAATCCGATCAAGGCTTTTTATCCTCTCGGGACTCACAGCGCGCGCCCTGCCCGGAACCGACCTGTTCGGCTGGCGGCCGCTGAAATCGCAGGGAAATTTCGCGCCGTCCCGAAAAAGGCTGGCCGATATCCGTTGCGAGACCGCTTTGATCCGCGCGAAAATCGTTATATGATATAATCAATTCGCACCCAACCAGAAGCCGGAACCCGCCGATGCTCAACCTCGACGACGTCATCGCCATCGACATCCATACCCACGCCGAGGAGCCCTGCGGGCTGCATGCCGACGATGGCTACGACGATTTCCAGGCCCAGATGGCGGACTACTTCAAGTCGCCAAACAAGCACCCGCCGACCGTGCAGGAGACCGCCGCCTACTACCGCGCAAAGAACATCGCTGCGGTGATCTTTCCCGTCGACGCCGAACGCGAAACCGGATTCCGCCGCTACAACAATTTCGAAATGCTGGAGATCGCCTCCGAGAACAAGGACGTGCTGATCCCGTTCGCCAGCATCGACCCGCACAAGGGCAAGCTCGGCGTCCGCGAGGCGCGCAAGCTGATTGAAGAGTACGGCGTCAGGGGATTCAAATTCCATCCGACCATGCAGGGCTTCTACGCCAACGACCGCATGGCGTACCCGCTCTATGAGGCGATCAACGACGGCGGCGCGATTGCGCTGTTCCACACCGGGCAGACCGGCGTCGGCTCCGGCATGCCGGGCGGCATGGGGATGCGGCTGAAATATTCCAACCCGATGTACATGGACGACGTCGCGGCGGACTTCCCTGATCTCAAGATCATCCTCGCGCATCCCTCCTTCCCGTGGCAGGAGGAAGCGCTGTCGGTCGCCACCCACAAGCCCAACGTCTACATCGACCTCTCGGGCTGGTCGCCGAAATATTTCCCGCCGATCCTCGTGCGCTACGTCAACACCATCCTGCAGGACAAGATGCTGTTCGGCTCCGATTGGCCGGTGATCACGCCGGATCGCTGGATGGCTGACTTCGCCAAGCTCGAGATTCGCGAGGACGTGCGGCCGAAAGTGCTGAAGGCCAACGCGCGCAAGCTGCTCGGCGTGTAAATCGTAAACTCCTGAGATTATGAATCCGGCCACCTATTGAGACTACCGAATTCGTAATCGTCCCTCATAAGTCTGGTTGCAAATACGCCGCCGTCCCCTGCATGATCGCAGCGATTGAGGCGGGGATTTGCACGATGGCGACGATGCGTGACAGTGGGACCGGTGATGCGACGCTTGCGCTCGCCCCCCACGCCGAGCGTGACGCCGTGCTCAGCGAACTGCACGCCCGGCCGTTCGAGGCGGTAACCTCGCCATGCCGCGCGATCCGCTTCGCCTTCCTCACCGACGCTGCGCAGATGAGCACCAACGCCGAGGCGCTGACGCGCTATTGCGCCGCTCACCACCTCACCGACCTGTCCTCTGCGGCGAAGCACCGGCGCATCGCGTTTCCCGGCGCCATCCTGCGCTGGGAGCAGCACAGCGAATTCACCACTTACACCTGGTTGCTGGAAAACACTGCGGCAAAGGACTCCGCGCTGCCCGCGGTGATCGCCTCGGCCATGACCGAAATCGGCCAGCCCGGCGCGCATCTCGTTTCGATCGATCTGCGCGTCGAAAGCGGCGACACGCCGGACCTTGCGCAGTTGTTCGACCCGGCATCGCTGGCGGCCTCAGAGGTGCTAGGCGGCCACGCCACCATCGCCACCGATTTCCAGGTCGACGCCAACGGCTTCGTCCGCTTCCTGCTGCACAATCACGGCCTGACCCCGGTCGAGACCGGCGGCTTGGTGTTGCGGATTCTCGAAATCGAGACCTATCGCTGCTTCGCCCTGCTCGGCCTGCCGCAGGCGCATCGCATCACGCCGGTGATCCGCAACGCCGAGGATCGCCTCACCCACATCATGACGGTGATGACCAACGGCGGCAGCGGGCTCGAGACCAACCGCGAACTGCTCGACGAAATCACTTCGCTCGCCGCGCGCGTCGAGGCCGACGCCGCGATCGCCGGTTATCGCTTCGCCGCCAGCGCCGCCTACGACGACATCGTGCGCCAGCGGCTTGAAGTGATCGGCGAGAAGCCGCTCGGCGGCTGGCCGACGCTGGCGGAATTTCTCGGCCGCCGGCTCAATCCCGCGATGCGCACATGCCAGACGCTCAACACGCGCATGCACGACCTCAACAAGAAGCTGACCCGCGCCGCCAACCTGCTGCGCACTCGTATCGACGTCGAGATCGAACAACAGAACCGCGACCTGCTCGCCGCCATGAGCGAGCGCGCGCGCATGCAGCTTCGCCTGCAGCAGACCGTCGAAGGGCTTTCGGTGGCGGCGATCAGCTATTACGTCGCGAGCCTGCTCCACTATGTGTTCGAGTCGGTCGAGCACTACATTCCGATCGACGCCACGGTGGCGACCGGCATCAGCATTCCGTTCGTGGTGATCGTGCTGGCGGTCCTGCTGTGGCGCGTCAAGCGCAGCCACGGCCACGCCTGAGACGATCGACGTTTCTACGCGGCCTTGCCGAACGCCTTGCGCAGCTCGCTCTTGGCGGCTTCAAGCTTCTTCTTGCGCGATGCTGGTAAATTCTTGCCGGCGCGGTTGATGTAGAAAGTCAACATCGACATCGCGGAACGATAGGGATCGCTCTTGCGGCGATGGCTGTGTTCGGCGGAGCGCTTCAGCGAACGCGCGATTGCCTTTGGACTGTCGAGCGTGAACACCTTGCGTTTGAGATCGAGCGCATCACTCTCGCGTGTCACCCGGGCCGACCACTTTCGCGCCGAGCCGCGTTTTGTTACGCCCGTTTTCCGGGATGCAGTCTTGCGGCGTGCATGCTTGTGGGTTCCGTATGTTTTGGGCATGGTGCGGCTTCCCGCCGTTATTATCGGTCTGCCGCGCGCTGCGGAGGACTTCCGTCAGGACAACGTCATGAGTGTGGAATCGGTTCGCGCCTTCTTCGCGGAAAAAGCGCCGGACATCGAAGTTCTCGAATCCGATCAGAGTTCCGCCACGGTCACGCTGGCCGCTGAGGCCTTCGGCGTGACGCCGGCCGAGATCGCCAAGACCCTCTCGCTGCGCGTCGGCGATCGCGTGCTGCTGGTGGTCACCTGCGGCACCGCGCGGCTCGACAACAAGAAGGCGCGTGCCGTGTTCGGCGGCAAGCCGCGCATGCTCAATGCCGAGGAAGCGCTGGAGGCCACCGGCCATCCGGTCGGCGGCATCTGCCCGTTCGGCCTCAAGACCCCGCTGCCGGTCTATTGCGACGTCTCGATGAAGAAGTTCGCCGAGGTCGTGCCCGCCGCAGGCTCGGGCAACAGCGCGGTGCGGATTGCGCCGGACCGCATGGCCGAACTGACCAACGCCGAATGGGTCGACGTCTGTGAGCCCGCGCGTAACACCACGACATCGCCTACGGAAACGCTCAACGCAACCTGACTGGAGAATCAAGATGACTTACAAGGCCGCCGTATTCGACGCCTATGGCACGCTCTACGATATTCAGTCAGTCGCCGCGATCACTGAGGAAACCTATCCCGGCTATGGCGACATCATCACCCAGATCTGGCGGCTGAAGCAGCTCGAATACACCTGGCTGCGCACGATGATGGACCGCTATGAGGATTTCTCGGTCGTCACCCGCGAGTCGCTGGCTTACACACTCAACCTGCTCGGACTGAAGCACGACGATGCCGGGTTCGCGCGGATCATGGACAAGTATATCCATCTCGACCTCTATCCCGACGCGAAAGATGCGCTTGGGAAAATGAAGAGCATCAAGCTCGCCATTCTCTCCAATGGCAGCAGCGACATGCTCAACGATCTCGTGCGTAACACCGGGCTCGACAAAATTCTCGACGACACCATCAGCATCGACAGCCAGCGCGCATTCAAGCCGCACCCCAAGGCCTACACGCTGATCGAGTCGAAACTCGGCGTGAAGCCGAGCGAGGTGCTGTTCGTTTCGTCGAATCCGTTCGACGTCAGTGGGGCCAAATCCTTCGGCCTCAACGTGGCGTGGATCGAGCGCGTCACGCCGCAGGCGATGGCGGCAGAATTGAAGGACAGCCGCCTGGTGCAGCCGGTGTCGATGTTCAAAGCGATCCGGATGCAGATGGACCAGCTCGGCTTTGCACCCGATCACCGCATCGGGTCGCTGTCGGACTTGCCGAAGCTGATCGGCGCGTAAACTACGCGCCGATCGTGGCACTTTACGCCTTGTCCTTGAAATACGGCTCGACGGTGCCGGAATATTTCAGCGTGATCGGGTTGCCGAAGCGGTCGCGCGCCGAGCCGACCGCCATCCGCACCCAGCCCTCGCTGACGCAATACTCTTCAATATTGTTTTTCTCGACGCCCTTGAAGCGGATGCCGATATCACGCTGCAGAATCTCTTCGTTGTAGAACGGGCTGCGCGGATCGTTGGACAGGCGGTCAGGAAGTTCGTCGCTCATCGGAAATTCTCTCTTGTCGTCACGTCGTTGAGCAGCGTTTACCGTTGTTGCCGCGAGAGTTCAACACGCGGCACATGGTCAAACGGTCGCTGACTACGTCAGTTCCGTGTACAGCCCCGCCATCAGACGGCCGCGCTCGGCGAGACTGTCGACGAAAATGTGCTCGTTCAGTGTATGCAGGGCGGCGCCGCGCACGCCGAGACCATCGAGCGAGGCAAGATCCATCGGCCCGGTGAAGTTGGCGTCCGACCCCCCGCCGACGCTCGAGTGATTGAGATCGAGGCCGAGCGTCGCGGCGATGCGCTTCGCCGTCTGGTAGAGCGCCATGGTCTTGGCGTTCGGCTCCCACACCGGGCGGGTGACGCCGCGCTTGACGATGAAGCGGCCGTTCTCGTCGCCGCCCTTGGTCAGCGCCAGCATCTTCGCCACGCCCTGATCGAGGTCGGACTGCTTCTTGGCCATCGACAGCGCCTGCCCGGTGCACGAACTCGCCACGCAGTTGACCCACTGGCCGCCATGGATGACGCCAACGCTGAAGGTGCAATCGGGCGTGGTCATCGAATCGATCACCGGAATCATGTCGGCCATGATGCGGATGGCCGAGCGCCCATCGGCCAGCAGCGCACCGGCGTGGCTCGGCCGGCCGATCGCTTCGAGATCGAACCGCGCGATCGCATAGCGTCCCGTCACCACGCCGCCATCGTTGCGCGCAGGCTCCGGCACCAGAATGTATTTATGCCTGACAGCCTCGGCCTCGATCATCTCGCGGGTCGAAGGACTGCCGACTTCCTCGTCGCTGGTGAACAGGAACGTCACCGGCAGCGGCGTCTCGATATTCGCCTTCTGCAATTGCCGAAGCGCTTCCAGCGCGGCGAAGTTGCCGCCCTTCATGTCCATGATGCCGGGGCCGTAGCATTTGTCGCCGTCGCGCCGCCACGGCAGCGCCTTCAGCGTGCCGACCGGATGCACGGTGTCGAGATGGCCCATCACCAGAATGCCCGGCGCCTTCACCTTGTGGGGAAAGCTCGCGCGGATGCAGTCACCGAAGCCCATGCGGCCGGGAATGCGCTCGATGAATGCACCGCTGGCGGCAAGATCGCGCGCCGCAACATCCATCATCCGGCCGACGGCCTGCGCATCGTAGGTCGGGCTCTCGCATTCGATCCACGGCTTCAGGCCCGTCAGCATGGCCTCGGTATCGAACGGCAACTGCTTCAGATCGATCATGGTTTCTCCCCGGTTTCTTGTTGTTCGTGTATTGCTCAGTAACCGAGCGCGACGCCATCCTTGCGATGGTCGGTCGCGCCATACAGCGCGCCGCGCTCGTGGTCGATCCAGATCGCCTGACAGCCGCCAAGCGGCATATCCGGCCAGCGCACATCGTGGCCGCGCGCCGCGAGTTCGTCGCCAACGCTTTTCGGCACGGTCGATTCCAGCGACAGCACGCCATCGAAGGCGAAGGAGCGTGGCTCTTCGGACGCCGCCTGAATATCCATGCCGCGATCGAACGCGTTCGACAGGAAATTGCCGTGGCCGGTCGACTGGTAATGCCCTCCCATCACGCCGAACGGCATCAGGCAGCGATCGCCCTTCATCACCATGCCGGGGATGATGGTGTGCATCGGCCGCTTGTTCGGCGCCAGCCCGTTCGGGTGTTTGGCGTCGAGCCGGAAGCCCCAGCCGCGGTTGTGCAGCAGCACGCCGGATTTCGGCGCGTAGATGCCGCTGCCGAACGGACTGAACAGTGAATTGATGAACGACACCGCGTTGAGATCGCGGTCCACCACCGTAACATAGACTGTGTCGGAATGCTCGATATCGTCCCAGTCCACCGGCGCTGACGCCTTCTTCATGTCGATCTTGTTGCGGATTGCATTGATCGTGGCGTCGGAGGTGAAATGCGCGACGTTGACCTTGCCGTGCGCGGGATCGCAGAAATAGGCATCGCGGGCGCGATAGGCCGCCTTGGTCGCTTCCGCCAGCAGATGGATGCGATCGACCAGAGCCATGGCTTTCATGTCGTAGCCCGCGAGCGTGCGCAGGATCATCAGCGCCGCCAACCCCTGCCCGTTCGGCGGACATTCGTAGACGTCATGATCGCGATACGACACCGAGATCGGCGTCACGTCTTCAGCCTTGTGCGCGGCGAAATCCGAAACGGTGTGCGAACCGCCGAGCTTCTGCAGTTCGCTCGCGAGTTCTTCGGCGACTTCGCCCTCGTAGAACGCCTTGCGGCCGTCGCGCGCGATGGCGCGCAGCGTCTTCGCCAGCGCTGGTTGATCGCGCTTGTCGCCGATCTGCGGGGCGACACCACCGGGCAGGAATTGCGCCGTCGCAGCCGCATTGCTTTCCAGCCGCGCACGGAATTTGGTCCAGTCGAGCGCGACGCGCGGCGTGATGCGGAAGCCGTTTTCGGCAGCATCGATGGCGGGCCTGAAAATCTCCTCCAGCGACATGCTGCCGTGCGCGGAGTTGAGCCGGCACCAAGCATCGATCGCGCCGGGGACAGTCACCGCGTCAGTGGATGATGGCGATATCTCCTTTGCGCCGCTCGCGACCAATTTCGTCAGATCGGTTTTCGCCGGCGTGCGGCCCGAACCATTGAGCGCCACCGGCTTGCCGGCCTTTGGCGACACGATGACGAAGCAATCGCCGCCGATCCCGGTCATCTGCGGCTCGACCACGCCTTGCAGCGCAACAGCGGCGATCGCGGCATCCATTGCGTTGCCGCCCGCTTTCAGAATCTCGATCGCAGTCTGCGTCGCCTGCGGATGAGAGGTCGCGGCCATGCCGCGTTCGCCCACGGCGATGGATCGGGAGGGAGCCATGAAATTACGCATGATGGGAAAGCCTTGCTGGAATGGACGCGAGGCACACTAGGCCATGACGCCCAAAAGAGGAAACCGGTTTCCGAATGGATCGTGCGCTCAAAGCCGACAGCGGCACGCCGATTAACGCGCCTTGCGCGCAGGAGGCTGCGACAGACGTTTGACGAGAAAATCCGCCAGCAGTTCGACTCGCGCAGGCCGCGGCCCGCCCGGCGGCGTGATGAAATGCGCCGCACTCTGCGGCAACTCCCATCCCGGCAGGATGGCTTCGAGCTTGCCGTGCTGCAACGCATCACCAATGATGAAGTCCGGCAGCGCGGCAATGCCGAGCCCCGCAAACAGCGCCGGCACCAGCGCCTCGCCATTGTTGACGCCGAGTTGCCCGGTAGGGCGCACGCTCGCCTCTTCACCGTTCTTGCCGGTGTAGTGCCACACGCCCGGCGTGGTGGAGTAGGTGTAGCCGAGGCATTTGTGCTGCGCGAGATGCATGGGATGCGTCGGGCGGCCGTACTTCCTGAGGTACGACGGTGCCGCAACGGTGCGAAGCTTCATGCCGCACAAGCGCCGCGCCACCAGCGATGAATCCGGCAGCCGCGCGATGCGCACGCCGGCATCGAACCCTTCGCCGATCAGATCGACCATCGCGTCGCTAAGATGAAGGTCAAGCGAGACCTCCGGATACGTCGCGAGAAATTCCGGCAGCGCCGGTGCGATCACGCGAATCCCGAAGGTCATCGGGATCGACAGGCGGATCAGCCCACGCGGCGCCACCGATTGCGCCAGCGCCTCGTTCTCGGCCGCCTCACCATCCGCCAGCAACCGCGCCGCGCGCTCCGCCAGCGTGCGGCCGGCGTCGGTCAGCGCCAGACGCCGCGAGGTGCGGTTGAACAACCGGGTGCCGACCCGCTGTTCCAGCCGGCTCACCGCCTTGGAGACGGTCGCCTTCGACAGCGCCAGTTCGGCCGCCGCGCCGGCAAACGAGCGCATTTCCACGACCTTCGCGAAAATCGCCAGTCCTTCGAAGTCCGGAAGCCTTGATGTCATTTTTGGAAACAATAAGTTTCGATCATTTCTATTTATGCACGATCACCGAGCCGATAGCTAGAGGTCATGGAAATCCAATCAGGGACCAATCCCATGACCAACTCACTCAAAGGCAAGGTTGCTCTCGTCACCGGCGGCTCGCGTGGGATCGGCGCGGCGTCCGCTCGCGCACTCGCCGACGAAGGCGCGAACGTCGCGATCAGCTATGTCGCCTCTCCCGACAAGGCTGAGGCGCTGGTCCGCGACCTGCGCGCCAAGGGCGTTCAGGCCCAGGCGTTCAAGGCCGATCAGGCCGACCCAAAGGCGGTCGATCAACTGGTCAGGGACGTCGCCCACCATTTCGGCCGCATCGACATTCTGGTGAACAATGCCGGCGTCGCCGTGACCGGCGCGATCGATGATCCCAACAGCGACATTGCCGCGTTCGACCGGCAGTACGCGATCAACGTCGACGGCGTGATCGCCGCGATCCGTTCGGCCTCGAAGCTGATGGGCGACGGCGGCCGGATTGTCACCATCGGTTCGGACATCGCCACCCGCGCCTCGTTCCCCGGCATGGCCGATTACGCCGCCACCAAGGCCGCGATCGTCGGCTACACCAAGGGCGCGGCGCGCGACCTCGGCCCGCGCGGCATCACCGTCAACGTGCTGCAGCCGGGCTCGATCGACACCGACATGAATCCGAAAGACGGACCGGGCGCGGAAGCACAACGTTCACTGCACGCGCTGCAGCGCTACGGCCGCCCCGAAGAGATCGCCGCCGGCGTGGTGTTCCTCGCCAGCCCCGGCGCGTCGTTTGTCACCGGCACTGTGCTCAATGTCGATGGTGGCTTCGGCGCCTGACCCGATCGGCCTCAAGCGCCGGACAAGAGCCGGCGCATCCACCCCGTTTCATTTGAAAGGTTTGTGTCATGATTGACCTTCGCCCCTTCAACAAGCTCGGCGGCGCCGACCACGGCTGGCTCAAGGCGAAGCATCACTTTTCGTTCGGCAGCCACTACGACCCGAACAACATGGGCCATGGCGCGCTGCGCGTCTGGAACGACGACGAGATCGCGCCGAACTCGGGCTTCCCGCCGCATCCGCACGCCAACATGGAGATCATCACCTACGTTCGCGAAGGCGCGATCACCCATCAGGATTCGCTCGGCAACAAGGGCCGTACCGAAGCCGGCGACGTGCAGGTGATGAGCGCGGGCTCCGGCATCCGTCACGCCGAATACAATCTGGAGCCGGTGAAGACCACGCTGTTCCAGATCTGGATCGAGCCGACGAAGGATGGCGGGCAGCCGACCTGGGGCGCCAAGCCGTTCCCGAAGGCCGACCGCTCCGGCAAGTTGGTGACGCTCGCCAGCGGCTTCGCGGACGATGCCGATGCGCTGCCGATCCGTGCCGACGCGCGGGTGCTCGCGACCACGCTCAAGGCCGGCGAAAGCGCCGCCTACGATCTCGGCACCGATCGCAAGGGCTATCTGGTTCCCGCTGTCGGCGCGATCGAAGTCAACGGCGTGCGCGTCAATGCTCGCGACGGCGCCGCAATCGCCAACGAAAATCGCGTGACCATCACCGCGCTGGAAGATTCCGAACTGGTGCTGGTCGACGCGGCGTAACCCACTCTCACCCTTTCCTCATGCGCGGGCCCCGCCTGCGCATCTTTCCCCGCCATTCAAAAGGAGACCACAATGGCCAAGGTTCTTGTTCTTTACTATTCTGCCTACGGGCACATCGAAGCGATGGCGAACGCTGTTGCCGAAGGCGCGCGCGAAACCGGCGCCACCGTCGACATCAAGCGCGTGCCCGAGCTGGTGCCGCCCGAGGTTGCCAAGGCCGCGCACTACAAGGTCGATCAGGCCGCGCCGGTCGCGAAGATCGAGGACCTTGCGAATTACGACGCGATCATCGTCGGCACCGGGACGCGCTTTGGCCGCATCTCCTCGCAGATGGCGAACTTCCTCGATCAGGCCGGCGGCCTGTGGGCCAAGGGCGCGCTGCACGGCAAGGTCGGCGGCGCATTCTCGTCGAGCGCGACCCAGCATGGCGGACAGGAAACCACGCTGTTCTCGATCATCACCAACCTGCTGCACTTCGGCATGGTGATCGTCGGCCTCAATTACGGCTTCGCCGGACAGATGGGCGTCAAGGAAGTGACCGGCGGCGCGCCTTATGGCGCAACCACCATCACCGATGGCGACGGCAGCCGCCTGCCGAGCGCAAACGAACTCGCCGGCGCGCGCTATCAGGGCAAGACCATCGCCGAGACCGCGAACAAGCTGCACGGCTAAAATCAACGTCGCTGGAAGTAAAATGCGCGGGCCATGCCCGCGCATTTTTTTGTCACCGGCAGATCAGTGCGTCGTCGGCTCCAGCACGACGACCTCGCCGGTTGGCTCGGGCTCGTGAGGCGTCAGGCTGGTGCGATCGTCGCTGCTCCAGTTGGCAAGATTCACGACCGTACCGGTCTGAGCAGCGCCATCGCCTTCGGTTTCGGTCAGCTGCAGGACATGGAGTCCGCTGCCATTGAGAAAGAATGTGTGCTCTCCGAACAAATCATTCAGTTGCGCGACAGCCGGATGGCCATCGGGAATCGCTTGCGCGTCGAATTGGCTGAGAGCCTGCTTCACCTGTTCCGTGTTGAGTTTCATGACTCACTCCTTTCGGTCGGTTGTCCCTTTCGATGGGTTTTTGTGTTGCCGGGACGGATCGTGTTCGTCGAACGGCGAACGCGCGGGAACCTCCCACCCTTGAGTGGTCATGCGTCAGAGCCTCATCGGTCCTCCCGCTTCAACGGGACCTAAAACATTTTTATGTCGATTCAACCCGCTGGCGACAATTGCAGGCACAGGGCTGGATTCATACCTAGACCTGCACGGAACCCGGACAGGAACAGCAGCAGCATTGGCATTGCAGTAACCCTGTTGCAGACGATTTTCTCTAATGACTTACCCAATTTGGTAATTTTCACTGTCTTCAATTGTGTCTCAAAATTGGCGCGATCAGCCGGACTGAGAACATTATGGCCGGACAGGCTTCCACACCGAACGGCATCTTGCCGCAAGGACCACCGCAGAACGACGAGAGCTTTCCCTTCCTGTCGCAACTCGCCGATCAGGCCGACCTGTGCCTGGTGGTGATGGATGCCGACGATCGCATCATCTACACCAACGCCGGCTTTGCCAAACTGCTTGGGTACGATCGTTCGGCAACGCGCGGACAGCATCTCGGCAAACTGCTGACCGGTGAGGATTTGCGGCCGCGCCGTCGTTTCGGAGCCGATGCGCCGCAACAAGTCACGTTTCAGGAACGCCTGTTCGCTCGCACGCAGGACGGCAACCAGATCTGGATCACGGGCGCCTTTCGCCGCGTCTTCGATGACGCCGGCAATGTCCGCTGCACAGCCGGCATGCTGCTCGACGTCACCGGCAG
This sequence comes from Afipia sp., assembly GCA_044464625.1. Classification (GTDB taxonomy): domain Bacteria; phylum Pseudomonadota; class Alphaproteobacteria; order Rhizobiales; family Xanthobacteraceae; genus Afipia. The sequence continues at coordinate 36,286 of JBIQLC010000015.1, forward strand.
CGCCATTCAGGCGATGCAGCGCGAGGTGCTCGATGCAATGGTTGCGGGCGGCTCGCTCGCCGAGATCGGGGACCTGATCTGCCGACGCGCCGAAGCGCTCGCGCCCGACATCATCTCCACCATCGTACGGGTCGACGACAAGGGCCTGCTTCATCCGCTCGCTGCGCCGAGTCTGCCTGCAGTTTACGCCAACTCGATCGACGGTGCCGCGATCGGCCCAGCGGTCGGTTCATGCGGCACCGCCGCGTTCCGGGGCGAGCCGGTGTTCGTCGCCGACATCGCGACTGATCCGCTATGGGCGGCCTATCGCGACATTCCATTGCCGCCGGGTCTACGCGCCTGCTGGTCAAGCCCGATCAAGCTCACCAACGGACGCGTGGCCGGCACGTTTGCCTTCTACTTCCGCGACAGCCGCGGCCCGAGCGAGTTGCATCGGCGTATCGTCGCGGCTTGCATCCACCTGTGCACCCTGGCGATCGAACGCCACGACGCAGAGCTGCACATCCAGCGGCTCGCCTACTTCGACGATCTGACTGGGTTACCCAATCGCACCCGGCTGTTCGAGGAACTCGACCGCTGCCTCGCGCACGATCAGTCATCTTCGGAGACGGTCGCGCTGCTGTGCATCGACATCGATCATTTCAAGTACATCAACGACACGCTTGGGCATCTGACCGGCGACCTCGTGCTCGCCGAAATCGCACGACGCCTGACCGATCTCGCTGGCCCGCACGACGTCATCGGTCGCGTGGCCGGTGACGGATTCGTCGTGGTGATGCCGGACAGCGATGCCGACAAAGCAACCAAGGTCGCCGACAACATCCTGCAATCGTTCACCCAGCCGATCACGGTCGACGGCGCATCGCTGCCGGTATCGGTGAGTATCGGCATCAGCATCCATCCCGAGCACGGCGCAGAAGCCAACGAGCTTCTGAAGAACGCCGATGTCGCGCTGCACGAAGCCAAGCGCACCGGCCGCGCCACCTATAAGCTGTTCATGCCGGAAATGAACAGGCGCGGCGAAGAACGGGTGGTGCTCGGCGCGGCGCTTCAGGAATCGCTGGCGAATGGCGGCCTCCATCTTCAGTACCAGCCGCAGATCCGGATCGCGGATGGCACGGTCTGCGGCGTCGAAGCGCTGGCGCGATGGACTCATCCCGAACTTGGCGTCATCCCACCGGATCGCTTCATTCCGGTGGCGGAGGAATGCGGCCTGATCGAGCAGCTCGGCGCATGGGCGATCGACGAAGCCTGCCGCCAGCTCGCCGAGTGGCACGCCCAGGGCATCGCGCTTCCGGTCGTATCGGTCAATCTGTCGCCGCTACATTTCCGTAGCGCCAGCCTGCCCGATCTCGTCGCCGGCGCGCTTGCGAAATATCGGCTGGCGCCCAGCATGCTGACACTCGAAATCACCGAAGGCATCATGATGGACGACGGCCCGAGCGCCACCAACATGCTGCGGGTGATCCACGCCCTTGGCGTCGGCCTATCGATGGATGATTTCGGCACTGGCTATTCCAGTCTCAGCGGCCTCGCGACGATGCCGTTCTCCGAACTGAAGATCGATCGCTCCTTCATCAACCGCCTCGAAACCGATGCCGGTACGCTCGCCATCGTCACCGCGGTGATCCGCATCGGGCAGAGTCTCGGCATGACCGTGGTCGCCGAAGGCGTCGAGACCGCAAGACAGCGCGATATCCTGCGGCAACTCGGATGCCACGTGGCGCAGGGCTATTTCGCAGGGCGGCCGATGGACGCGTCAGCGTTCACCGCATGGGTGCACGGGCAGACGTTGCCTGCTCCGCTGCCAGGCGCGGCCTGATCATACATTTCACCTGAACGAACGCCCTTCAAAGAAAAACGCCGTGCCGCGGAGAACCGTGGCACGGCGTTGATTCCTTTGGACCGGCGCCTGCGCGCCGGACAGCGATCAGAAGTTGCGCTGGGCGCGGAAGTTGACGCTCACCGTGCCCTGATCGCCGAACGAATAGACCGCAGCAGGCTTCGCCAGCGGCGCGCCGAACCCGGCATAGGCCGCCGTACCCTCGAAGCTCTGGTCGAGGTGGGCATACAGCACTTCGGCCGACAGGGTCAGGTTCTTGATCGGCGTCCACGAAGTGCGGGTGCCGATCTGATAGACGCTGAAGTCAGGATTGCAGGTGTAGGCGCCGGGCACCGTGACCTTGTACTGCGCGCAGTACAGAGCAGTCGCGTTGCCGTTGTAATCGACCGATGAGTAGCTGCCGAAAATCGTGGTCTGCCAGTAGGGATTCCAGTTGTGCGCAAACGCGCCGCGGATGCCCCACGCGGTGGTGAGTTCGATCGGCGTGCCGATGCCGAACACACCATCGGAGCTGTAGCCGAAGCCAACGCTGCGATAGGCGCCGCCGGTGGGATCGCCGAACATCAGGAAGTTCGGTGTCACGCCGCTGGTGGCGATGACATAACGGGTCGCGCCGTTGGCGTAGGTGGCGTCGATCTTGATGTCGTCGCCGGGGCCGGTCGGCAGGTTCCTGAGCTGCAATGCGCCCTGCACCGCGAAGCCCCATTTGTCTTCCGGATGACCGGAGAGTTCGTTGGCGCCGTAGTAGGTCGCGTTGACGTTATGCGCGGCGGCCGAAACCTGCAGCAGGCCCCAGACCTGATCGAGACGGACGCGGCCGACGATATCCGGCGCGTTCTGCCCGCCATAAGCATTCGGCGGAATGCCGGTAGCAAGAATGGCCGAACCGCCGAGCGGCGTGTTCAGATTGCCGAGCGCGGTGCGGGCGTAGCCGATCGCCTCGTCGACGCCGAGGCTGGCCTCGAGGCCGTTACCGAACTGCCAAGTGTACTGGATGTTGTTGACGCCGGTGCCAGTGTCGTTGCCGCCGATCAGCGAGGTCGAGTTGTTGCCCGGCGTGCCGTTCCACGGCGTCGAGTAGGCGGACGACGACTTACCGAAGGTGAAGCCGGCGAACTGCACGAAAGCATGCTCGAGCGCGAAGCTGCCGCCGCCGACCACGTCGGTGCCGCCGGTCCACTGCCAGTCACCCTGGCCGAAGGTGCGGACCACGCCGTATTCGGTCGCGGTGCGGGTGTCGATGGTCACGGCCATACGCGAGCGGGCGACATAGCCGTTGGCAGTGCGTTCACCGGCGCCGCCGACGCCATTCCAGAACGGGCCGTTCTGGTTGTTGCCGTGGATGGTCAAGTCGGCGCGCAGATAACCGCCGATCTTGATGCAGGTGTCGGTGCCGGGGACATAATAGAAGCCTGCGCCATACAGCGAGCAGACCCTGACGTATTCAACGGCCTTGGCCTTGAGCGGGAGGTCGGCAGCATGACCGGCCGAGATGGCGAAAAGGCCGGCAGCAGCCCCGAACAAAAAGCTCTTCGCGCGAATCATAATTGAAGTCTCCGGGTTGTTCTTTTCCGAATGGGTATCAAGCCCCGGCGGCTCGCCGCAATTCAAAAAAGCCCTGCAACGCAAGAGTTTCGCCAACTGTTGCAACCCGGTCCTCGCCCTAAGGCTAAGCCCAGAAACGCATGCCTGCCATGAGCACGCACGCGCAGCATGCCAGGTGAGCCAGCGAGAGAAATTAAGTTCCAGATTTATCGCACTTCGAGCCAATTCATGCTGCCGCTACCGTCTTGGCGCGGCTGTGGTAGTCTTGTCCGGTTCAACCCACCCAGGAGACGTTTTTCTTCAGCGAACAATCACAAACAACAAAAGCAGCCGCCAGACCGGCTGCGCCTAGGGAGTGACGCGATGACATCGGCCTTCAATCGATCCATTCTGGCGCTCGCAGCAATCGTGATTATGGCCGGCGCGGGCCCGGCCAACGCCCAGCAGAAGGACACCCAGTCCAAGCTCAAGAGTTACCAATCCGGCACCAAGGAATTCTGGACCCATCCGCCGGATGACTGGTTCCTCGGCGACGAAACCGAGGCGCAAAAGGGCCTCGCTCCGCCTGCAGGCCCGCCGACCGGCGCCTCCGACGCCGAACTCGCCGACATGATGAAGAAGATCAAGTTGCCGCCCGGCTTCAAGATCGATGTCTATGCCAGCGGCGTGCTGGCGGCGCGCCAGATGGCGTGGGGCGACAAGGGCACACTGTTCGTCGGCTCGTTCGGTCTCGGCAACGTCTATGCGATCACCGACGACAACGGCAAGAAAACCGTCAAGACCATCATCAAAGGCTTGAAGATGCCGACCGGCGTCGCCTTCCGCGACGGCGCGCTCTACGTCATCGATATCGACAAGCTGATGAAGTACGAGAACGCCGAGGCCAACCTCGACAAGATGCCCGAGCCGAAGATCGTCTATGACGACATGCCGTCCTACGCGGCGCACGGTTGGAAGTATCTCGTCGCCGACAAGGACGGCTGGTTCTACATTCCGTTCGGACCTCCGTTCAACATCGGCATTCCGCCGACCAGCGTGTCACAGATCCGCCGCGTCGATCCGAAGACCGGAAACGCGGAGATCGTCGCGCTCGGCGTGCGCAACAGCGTCGGCGGCGACATCGACCCGCGCTCCGGAAAATACTGGTTCACCGAGAACGCACGCGACTGGCTCGGCGACGACAGCCCGAGCGACAAGCTCAACATGATCTCGCGGCTCGGCGAACATTTCGGCTATCCGCACTGTCACCAGGGCGATATTCCGGATCCGAAATTCGCCATGGGTCACAAGTGCTCGGAGTTCACGCCCCCGGTAGTGAAACTCGGCGACCATGTCGCTCCGCTCGGCATGAAATTCTATACCGGCAGCCAATTCCCCGCCGAGTACAAGAACAGCATCCTGATCGCCGAACACGGCTCGTGGAACAGACACAAATATCAGGGTGGCCGGATCACCCGCGTGATCGTCGGTCCTGACGGCAAGAACCCGAAGAAGGAAGTGTTCGCGTCCGGCTGGATCAATGGCGACCAGAGCTATCTCGGCCGTCCTGACGACATCATCCTTGCCAAGGATGGTTCGATCCTCGTGTCCGACGACTGGGCCGGCGCGATCTATCGCATCAGCTACGACAAGAGCGGCGCTACCGCAAAGGCCTCGCCCAAGAAGAAGTAGCACGATCGCAACCGTCGCCGTCTGGCCGACAAGCCAGGCGGCGGCGCTTTGCCCGCCCCATCGACGAAAGCAGACAATGACAAGACGCAACCTGTTTGCCGGCGCATGGATCGCCGGGATCGCCCTCGCCTCGCTTGCTGTCTCCGTGCAAGCGGCCGACATCGCCGCGCTGAAGGAGAAGGTCAAGGACAAGATCGAGCTCTGCGCCGGTTGTCACGGCGAGAACGGCATCTCGCAAATGGAGAACACGCCATCGCTGGCGGGACAGCCCGACCTGTTCTTTCAATGGCAACTGGTGTTCTTCCGCAGCGGCGCACGCAAGAACGAGATCATGGGACCGATCGCCGAAACGCTCACCAACGAGGACGTACGCAACCTCGGCGCCTATTACGCCGCACTTCCGCCGCCGCCCGCCAAATCGGGCGACACTGCCGACGATCTCGCCGCCAAGGGCAAACAGGCCGCCGCCGGGCGACGCTGCGCGTCATGCCACACCGACAGCTATGCCGGCACCAAGGCGACCGCGCGCATCGCCGGCCAGCGCGAGGACTATCTCGTCAAGGCGCTGCACGACTACAAATCCGGCGCGCGCTCCGGCGGCGGCATGGCGGCGATGGCCGATGTCGCCTATCCGCTCAGCGAGGAAGAAATCGCTGCGCTGGCGCATTACCTCGCGGGGCTTTAGCAAAATTCACCCGAAATCGAACGACGCTGTTGCGCGGAGGGATATTCCGCGCGACAGACTCACAACTGCCAACCAGCAAAAAGGAGACAGACATGGCCAAGGTCGCGATCGTCGGATGCGGAGCGATGGGATCGGTGTACGCCGCGCTGATGGTCGATGCCGGTCATGAAGTTCACGCCGTGACGCTGTGGCCAGACCACGCGGCTGCGATGGACAGGAACGGCCTGCGCTGCGAAGGCATCAGCGGGGATCGCACCGTGCCGATCCACGGCACCATCACGACCGAAGGCATCGGCGTTTGCGATCTTGTGATCGTCGCCACCAAAGCGTTCGACGTCGAAGCTGCCGCGCAATCCTGCGCGCCGCTGATCGGCCCTGAAACCGTGGTGCAGACCATCCAGAACGGCCTCGGCTCGCCGGAGGTCGCCGCCACCGCGATCGATCCCGACCGTATCGCCGTCGGTGTGGTCGGCGGCTTCGGCGCGTCGATGCGTGGCCCCGGCCATGTTCATCACAACGGCATGGAGATGATCCGGTTCGGCGCGTTCAAGGGACTGCCGACCCAGGCGTTGCAGGCATCGGCGAAGATCTGGGAGTCGGCCGGCTTCAAGGTCGCGCTGTTCACCGATCTCAAGCAGATGGTGTGGGAGAAGCTGATCATGAACGTCACCTTCTCCGGTTCGTGCTGCCTTACCGGACTGACCATCGGCGAGGTGATGGACGATCCCGATGCGTGGCCGGTGGCGAAAGGCTGCGCCGAGGAAGCGGTCGCGGTGGCGAAGGCCAGTGGCGTCAGGCTCGACGTCGGCGATCCGATCGCGCACATCCGCAAGCTCGGCGGCAAGATCCCGGCGGCGCGGCCGTCGATGCTGCTCGACTACATGGCCAAGCGCCGCTGCGAGATCGACGCCATCAACGGCTCGATCCCCCGCCTCGGCAAGCCGCTTGGCGTTCCGACCCCGGTCAACGACACCGTGGTCGGCCTGGTCAAGGCCCGCGAGCGCGCGATGCTGGCATGATGCCGAAGGGCGTCGCCGTCATCGGGACGAGGCGCGATCTTGACGGAACCACAGCCTCCCCTCAGACTTGGCGTCGGATTTGGGTGACGTCACCGCCTGCCTCCCGGGGCGGCAGAGCGAACGAGCATCGTTATTGCTTCATTATCTATGCTGTGAGTTTGCGCCGCGGCATCTCGCAGCGGCGCGGACAACCGCGTTGCAGCAATCATTTTGTTCAACGATTTCCCGCAACCTAACGGGAGTTGTGGTCAGCATCCGGTTGTCAGTGAACTGAAATGTGGTCGTATCTTTCAAAGCTGCTCGCCGGTGACCTGTCCGCGTTTGGCGGACCGGAGACTGAAGATCAGGCCGCGGGCTTTATCCGGGCCCAACAGATGGCCTTGGTGCTGCGCCATTCTCCGAGCACCCTGCTCGCCAATGCCTGCAATGCGACCATCCTGGCCATCGGCCTTTGGCAATCGCCGGACAGACCCTTTGTCTTGCTGTGGGCCGTGATCGTGGTCGGCTGTGCCATTTTTTTCGGCATCAAGGCGCGCCTCTCCTGGCGGGTGACCAAGCCGCAGTTCGTGTCCGGTCGCGCGATCCATCGCCTGTTGCGCAACGCCTTCCTGTTCGGCATCGCCTGGGGCATCGTTCCCGCCGCGTTCTTTGAGAATGCCGGCAGCGGCGGGCAATTAATCATCACCTGCCTGAGCGCCGGAATGCTGGCGGGCGGAGCGCTGGCCTTTGCCACCATCCCGGTGGCGGCCATCGCCTTCACCGCTCCAATCTTTATCGGCACCGCGATCTGTCTCATCCAGCATGGCGATTTCGTCTATCTGCTCGTCGCCGTGCTCGTGGTGGTCTACGGCGCGATGCTCATGCGCGGCGTCTTCGCCTACGCGTTCGAGTTCACGCGTCGCCTCATCCGGCAACTGGAAACCGAGAAGGCGGTGCGGCTCGATCCCCTCACCCATCTCGCGAACCGTTTCGCGTTCAACGAAAGCCTCGAGCACAGCCTCAACCGGCTGACGCGCAGCGGCGAAGGCTTCGCGCTGCTGCTGTTCGATCTCGACGACTTCAAGGACGTCAACGACCAGTTCGGTCATCCGGTCGGTGATGAATTCCTGCTCCAGATCGCAACGCGCCTGCGTCGGTGCGCGCGCGAGGCGGACACCATCGCACGCATCGGCGGCGACGAGTTCGCGATGATCGTCCCCGATCTCACCCGGCCCGATGAGGTCTATGCGATCGCCAGACAGATTACCGCGGTTTTTTCCCAGCCGTTTCTCATCGAGCAGCAGGAAATCATCGGCTCTGCCAGCGTCGGCATCGTGCTGGCTCCGCGTGACGGCATGACCTCCAATGAACTCCAGAAGCACGCCGACATCGCGCTCTACCGGGCGAAGAAAGAAGGAACCGGCGCCATCCAGTTCTTCGAGGCAAGCGATGGCCTGTCGGCCCGTGAACGCATGGCGCTCCAGCACGACCTGGAGCACGCGATCGAGCGGGACGAATTCTTTCTGGTCTATCAGCCGATCCTCGATCTGCGCGCCAACCGTATCGTCGGCTTCGAAGCCCTGCTGCGATGGCAGCACCCGGTCCGCGGACTGGTTCCTCCCGACGAGTTCATTCCTCTTGCCGAACAGAGCGGGTTGATCCATTCGATCGGAGAGTGGGTGATCCGCCACGCCTGCCTCGCAGTGTCGCACTGGCCGAACGATATCAGGATCGCGGTGAATTTTTCGGCGGCGCAGTTTCAGAGCGCCAACATCCTGCAGATCATCGTCAGCGCGCTCGCCGAGGCCAGCATCTCGCCTACGCGACTGGAAATCGAGATGACGGAATCGACGCTGATCTCGAAATACGGCTCGGTGCCCGCGGTGCTCAATGCGTTGCTGGAACTGGGCGCGACGGTTGCGCTGGATGATTTCGGCACCGGCTATTCATCGCTGACCTATCTGCGCAAGCTGCCGTTCAGCCGCATCAAGATCGATCAGTCCTTCGTCCGCGACATGCTGGTCCAGCCGGATTGCGCGGCGATCGTCAAATCCGTGATCGGGCTTGCCCGGGATCTCAAGATCGGCGTCATCGCCGAAGGTGTCGAAACCGCCGAGCAACTCGACTACCTGCGCATGACCCATTGCGACGAAGTTCAGGGGCACCTCATCGGGCGACCGGTGCCGTTCAAGCAGGTGTTCGCCCTGCTCGGTATGGACAATGAGGAAGCCGGACACGCGGCCTGAGGCCCGGCGATCCACCTGCCCGAACCCGCCTGTATCGAGCAGCGCGCTCCGCCGAGGTGCATGGGTGACAAACCTCTGGCGTTTCTGGCCGCAAGTTCCCAATTGATCTCTTACGGCTTCGGACAAGGGCCACCGCGCATGTCCCGATGGAGGTCAGCGTGCGAACATCAGTTGCCCGGGTAATCGCCCTCGCGCTCAGCGTCGCGCCTGCAGATGCTGCGCCTCCCGACCATGCCGACCCGGCATTGAGCCCGTGGTTCGAAAGCCTGAGACAACCGGGCACAGGCGTTTCATGCTGCTCGATTTCCGACTGCCGCATCGCCGAGACGCGGCGCGACAGTGAGGGCTACCAGGTCAAGATCGACCAGACATGGCACCTCTCTTCGGCTTTCTGGCTCCGGGTCCCGATCGACAAGATTCTCGACGTATACAGCAACCCGACCGGGCGCGCGGTTTTGTGCTACACGCCCGAGGCGGGTATCCTGTGTTTCGTGCCGCCGCCTGAAAGTTGACGCTGGCAGCTCACGATTCCCTTGGATCACGGCGCGAGACTCTTACGCCGCCGCGCCGTGGCGATGAGGTCAGGTCCGCACAGGCCCGGGCTCGATCGGCTGCCAGATGCTCATCTTGCGGGTTTCCGGCATCAGGAAGAGACAGAGCACGAAGCAGACGGCCGGAACGACGATCGGATAGATCAGTGCGTAACCGAGGCTGCCGGTCGCCTGGAATGCGGCGGTGGTAATGAACGGCACCAGGCCGCCACCCCAGCCATTGCCGATGTGATACGGCACCGACACCGACGTGTAGCGGATTCTGGCGGGGAAATATTCGGCAAGGAACGCGCCGATCGGCCCGTACACCATTCCGACATAGGACACGAGAATCGCGATGATGAAGACCGCGACGGCGTAGTTGATATTGCCCGGCTGCGTCACCGTTCCGAGCCGGGAATAGAGCGGATAGTACGTCAGCGCCGCGAGCAGGAAGCCGCTCAGGATCACCGGCTTGCGGCCGATGATGTCGGACAGCCAGCCGAACAGGATCAGCGTCGGCGTCGCGATCAGAAGTGCGGCGCCGACAATGTAGGCCGAGGTCAGCGGATCGACCTTGGACACCTGCTGCAGGAAGTAGAGCGCCCAGAACTGGCCGCTGTACCACACTACGCCTTCGCCGATCACCACGAGACTGGCGATGCCGACGTACTTGATGTTGGAGCTGAGGAAAGCTTCCTTCCAGGGATTCCTTGTCATCAGTCCCTTGGCCTTGATCTCCTGGAAGATCGGCGTCTCCTGTAGCTGGAGCCGGATATAGATCGCGACGGCGACCAGAAGGAACGACAGCAGGAACGGCACGCGCCATGCCCAAGCATCGAAGGCCTCATTACCGAAATATGTGCGCGTGGCGATGATGACGATCAGCGACACCACGATCCCGAGAGTGGGAGAGGTTTGCAGCCAGCCGGTGTAGTAGCCGCGCCGCTCGTCCGAGACATGCTCGGCGACGTAAGTGATGGCGCCGCCGTATTCGCCACCGAGACACAGGCCCTGGATCATCCGCAAGCCGAACAGCAGGAACGCTGCGGTCAGGCCAATCGACTCGTAGGTCGGAATCAACCCGATGGCTCCCGTGCCGATTCCCATACCGCTGAGGGTGACGAGAAACGTGTATTTGCGGCCGACCCGATCGCCCATCCATCCGAACAGGAACGCTCCCAGTGGACGGATCAGAAATCCGGCCGTGAACAGCGCAATCGTGCTGAGCAAGGCCGCGACCGGATGACCTTTCTCGAAGAACTTGACCGAGAGAACCGCGGCCAGACTGCCGAAGATGTAGAAGTCATACCACTCGATAACGTTTCCCACCGACGCGGCGACGATCACGCGGCGAAAATCCCTGGGGATTTGCATTGCCATGTGTGCCTCCTCTTGAGGTCAGGCATCGCCCCCCTTGTTGTCAGGGTTTCGTTTCTCGCGGCACGGGACCATCAGATGCGGCAGGTGCGGCGTGCCGGGGTTCTTTGCGACCCCGAACCTCGGAGCGGTCTGGTAATCCGAGGAAAGCTCCAGCGGCCTATGCGCCGCGAGCCCGCTGCCTTTTTCCCGTTTGTGCCGGGGAAACAAAGCACGCGCACAGCGTACTCCCATTTTGGGAATAGCCTCATAAAACTTTTGGCTCAACCGCCGGCCATAGTGACGACGCTACCGTTAGGACAACGAACGAGAGCCTCTCACCGGGCGACACGTGCTTCGTGCGGGCCCGGCGCAAAATCTCAGCACCGTTCGTGCCGCAACGACCGGACATTTCCGTTTTCACGCCGGTGGTGCCAATGATCGCGCGACAGGGTGATGATCTCCGATCCGTCGGCAGCTCCCGGAGTGTCGCCTCACGGATAGGCTGTATCCCGCCGCGCCTCGCGCTCGATGCAGGAGGCGACCAGCGGTGCCTTGTCAGGAGCGACGGGCGGGGAAAAGACGAAGCCCTGCACCAGATCGCAATCGAGCTCGCCCAGCACGTCCACCTCGCCCGGCAATTCGGCCCCCTCCGCCACCACTTTCATGCCCAGTCCGCGCGACAGGGCGATGATGCCGCCGAGCAGCTTGCGCTTCTCCGGCGCACTGGAAATGCCGTCCACGAAGGCCCGGTCCACCTTCAGCAGGTCAAAGGGCAGACGCGTAAGATAGCCGAGCGAGGAGTAGCCCGAGCCGAAATCGTCCAGTGCCAGCCGAACGCCAAGACCGGAGAGCGCCGTCAGTGTGCGGCTGATCCGCTGCTCGGTATGGTCCACGAACAGACTTTCGGTCAGTTCAAGGCAAAGCAGCTTCGCCGGAAAGCCCGTTTCCGCCAGCACGGTCGCGACAACCGTCTCGAAATCCTGATTCCAGAGTTGCGCCGGCGAGACGTTCACCGACACCGTGCGCGAAGGTAGCCCGGCATCCAGCCAGGCGCGCCCCTGACGGCAGGCCTCGCCCAGCACCCACCGGCCGAGATCGACAATCAGCCCCGAGTTTTCGGCGATGGGAATGAACTCCGTCGGCGAGATCGGCCCGCGCTCGGGGTGGGCCCAGCGCAGCAATGCCTCGAAGCCCGCAACGCGGCCGGTCTTCAGGTCCACCTGCGGTTGGTAGTGGGCGTGCAGCGCGCCGGTTTCCACCGCATGACGCAGATGCCGGCGAAGGTCGAGTTTCTGCTCAACAATTTCAGCATGGATCGGCTCGAACAATTTGGCCCGGCCGCGGCCGGCCTCCTTGGCCATGTAGAGCGCTTGGTCCGCATAGCGCATCGCGATCTCGACCGTCGCCCCGTGCTCAGGCAAAAGCGCGATACCAACGGTGGCCCCGATGAAGGCTTCGCCCTCGGCAAGATCAACGGAACCCGACAGGCTGGCAATGATCCGTTCAGCAAGCCGGACCATCTCTGTTCCAGTTACGGCGGGCCCTTCGTTCAGCACCGCGAATTCGTCACCACCGAGCCGGGCGATAAACGCCTCCGCGCCCAGCTCTCGTCTGAGCAGCGCCGCGACCCGATTCAGAACCTCGTCGCCGGCAGCATGGCCGAGAGAGTCGTTGACCTCCTTGAACCGGTCGAGGTCGATCAGCAGCAGCGCACCGCTCTGCCCGCGAAGAGCGCAGCTCTCGATCAGCGCGGCGAGCTGGCGCTTGAACAGCGCGCGGTTGGCAAGGCCGGTCAAGGGATCGCCATAAGCGAGCTGTTCGAGCTGGCGCTCGGCCTCCTTGCGCTCGGTGACGTCCTGCAGCGTACCCATGATGCCAATGACCTTGTCATGGGCAATGTCCGCCTTGCAGATCACCGCAAGGTCATGGGTCGTGCCGTCCGGGTGCTGGATGCGCAGATCGATGGCTTCAGTCCCGCGGGTGCGGAGGACCCGCTTCTGTAGTTCCCGGAAGCGCTCGGCGTCGTCGCCGAGAAAATACGACTTGATGTTCTCATAGCTGGGCTCGAACGTCGCGGGATCGAGGCCGAGAAGATGATAAAGCTCAGGCGCCCACACCGTGCCATCGATGTCCAGCCGGTAGCTCCAGGTGCCGATTTTGCCGAGCCGATGCGCCTCCTGCAGTGCCCGCGTGCGCTCGTCGAGCTTGGTCTCTGCTGCCTTCAACTCGGTGATGTCGCTGGACGTCCCGCGATAACCGAGAAAGGTGCCGTCATCGGCGAAGATCGGCTTGCCGCTGGTGCGGATACTGATACGCGACCCGTCCTGGCCGATCAGCGTATAGGTGAAGTCGCGGAAAGGCCGGTGAGCCTCCATGTCGGCCCGGTGCCGCGCCATGGCCTCCTTATCCTCGGGCGCATAGTCAAGTTCCCAGCGCGCACGCCCGCCAGCGGCTACAGTCTGGAAAGCAGCATTGCCGGCAAGAGATCGGGGATAGCGCAGCAACCGATGTGCGGCGTCGCTTTCCCAGCACCAGTCCGAGGCGGTGCTGACGAAATCGGCGAGCCGCTGCTCGCTTTCCGCGAGGCGCCGCAGTGCGGAGGTCTCCTCCGTGACGTCGCGGACGATACCGGTCACGCGCTGCACCCGGCCTCGCGTGTCGAATTCCGGCTGACCGAGAACCACGCAGTCGATCAGGCTACCGTCAGACCTGCGGAGCTTCGTCTGCACCGAATAGGACTGACCCCAAGCCCAGCAGGCCGCGTAATGCGCCTGCAGAACCTCCCGGCTTTCGGGCAGGTAGCACTCGCGCACCGTGGCGATCGGGATCATGCCGTCGGCGGTCTCGAATTCGTAGAAGGCGGCAAGCTCGGGCGATATCCAGAAATCGGTCGCGTCGGGGCTCTCCGATTCCCAATAGCCCATGCGGGCCATCCTGATGGCGTACCGCAGCAGCCGTTCCTCATGCCAGCGGCGACGCGCGACCCGCGTGAGGACCTGCCCTTGCGACAATCTGCGAGCGGCCATCGGTCCCCGACCAAAACCCTGAGTACGATTATGCAGTCAATCCCTTAGCATACAGTGCGACAATCTGGGAGAGACGGCGACGTCAATCTGGGGGGCTTCCGAATATCTGGTATAGTTTCCGTGAATTCCGCAACTAGCGCTAGGCTTCCGGAAGAACCCGCGCAGGAAATGTACGGAGTTAAGAAACATCCTTTCTTGTGCTCAGGACAGGAAGGATGACCGGGATGCACAAGCTCAGGCGCGTCGTCCCTGCTGGTTGGAGCCGACTGCATTCGTATCGGCTCATTGTCCTCATTCTGTCATTCAGTCGAGGCCAAGCACTCATCTGCCGAACGACATCGGCGGCGAAAAATCGACACCCGCCGAATAGAAAAAGAGCGTCTTTGAGGCCAGGATTCAGTCGACCTCAAAGACGCTCTGTTGGATCCGTTCGTTTAGGCCGCGCTGAAACCGGCGATCGCCTTCACCTCGAGATATTCCTCGAGGCCGAACTTGCCCCACTCGCGGCCGTTGCCAGATTGCTTGTAGCCGCCGAACGGTGCGGTGCGCTCGTTCTGCACGCCTTGCAGATTGATGTTGCCGGCGCGGATCTGACGACCAACCTTGCGCGCACGTTCCACCGAACCGGCCGAAACATAGCCGGCAAGGCCATACGGCGTGTCGTTGGCGATCTTCACAGCTTCCGCTTCATCCTTGGCGCCCATGATGACCAGCACCGGCCCGAAGATTTCTTCGTTGGCGATGGTCATCTTGTCGGTGACGTCGGCGAAGATGGTCGGGCGCACATAGAAGCCCTTGTTGACGCCTTCCGGAAGGCCAGGGCCGCCGGCCACCAGAGTCGCGCCTTCGTCGATGCCCTTCTGGATCAGACCCTGGATCTTCTCCCACTGGGTGCGGTTAACGACGGGACCGATGGTGGTGCCTTCGGCGCGCGGATCGCCCGCCTTGGTCTTGTCGGCGACGCCCTTGGCGATGGCTGCGACTTCCTTCATCTTCGACAGCGGCACGATCATGCGGGACGGCGCATTGCACGACTGGCCGGAGTTATTGAACATATGCGCGACACCACCGGCCACCGCCTTGGTAAAATCGGCATCTTCGAGAATCACGTTCGGTGACTTGCCGCCGAGTTCCTGACTGACGCGCTTCACCGTCGGCGCCGCACGCTTGGCGACGTCGATGCCCGCGCGTGTCGAGCCGGTGAACGAAATCATGTCGATGTCCGGATGCTCGCTCATCGCCACGCCGACATCCGGGCCGAGACCATTGATGAGATTGAACACGCCCTTCGGCACGCCGGCTTCATGCAGGATCTCGGCGAAGATCAACGCCGAAGTCGGCGTGAACTCCGACGGCTTCAAAATCATGGTGCAGCCCGCGGCCAACGCCGGCGCCACCTTGCAGGCGATCTGGTTGAGCGGCCAGTTCCACGGCGTGATCATGCCGACCACGCCAAGCGGCTCGCGCACCACCACGGCAGAACCGAGCGGCTCCTCGAACTGATAGTTTTTCAGCACGTCGAGGGTCGACATCAGATGGCCAAGGCCGGCACCTGCCTGCAGGCGCTCCGCCATCGGCAGTGGCGCGCCCATCTCGTCGGACACCGCGGCGCCGATCTCCTTCATCCGCGTCTTGTAGACGGCGATAATCTTTTCCAGCAGCGCGACGCGCTCCTCGCGAGTGGTCTGCGAGAAGGTCTCGAATGCACGCCTGGCGGCCGCGACAGCCTTGTCCACATCGGCCTTGGAGCCCAACGCGATCTCGTACAACACCTCTTCGGTGGCGGGATTGACCACCGGCGTTGATTTCTTGACAACGGGATCGACCCAGGCACCGTCAATGTAGAACTGCATATGATTGGCCATAACTTTACCTCATCTGTTGTCGGGCGGGGCCCTTCGATCGGAATTCCATCCAGGGAAAGCCGATAACAGCTTTTTGCTCGCTGCACATCCGGATCGACGGCCGCATGGCTCACGTCATGTCCGTGTACCAGGTCAAGACGCCAGTTGAATCCAAGGACAAGTACGCGCGCTCTCATCCGCTCTCTAAAAAGAACGAACAGCGGAGGCGACGTGCCCTTGGAGACTAATATCCGGGACAATGCCCCGAAAAACGGAGCATTTGCACCGTCTACGGAGACCTGAGGTTTTCTTGGAGTAGGTGGTGGCGGAAGCAGTTCGGTACGAACCGGTCTCCGCCCCAATTCCCTGCAAACAGGGAATTTTACAGGGAAATCTGCGATTTCAGGCCGGAATCCGGAGATTTCACCGATAAAAATTGCTGCACCGCAGCGGCTTATTGCGGAATTCGCAACAAGAACTAACAGGGAAGACATTCTGCGTAACAGGGGATTTTCTGGCGCTGATCAGGAGTTTAGTATCGTCGATTGTCGCAGACCGTAGGCGGACTCGTTTTCGTTTCGATCTCAAGTGCACATCCGGGCACCGCTGAAGGCTGGCGAAGTCAAAAGAGTCAGATTGGCTCAGCTTTGAACCTGCTCCCGCGGCTTGACCCATTGGCACGCCACGAGAACGATGCAGCAATTATCACGGTTGTTGTCACACTGATCGCCTAGCAGCGCGTGACGACCCGACCATAGGCGTCGGCCACTTGGACGCAGCCCGACCCGTAGTAGGCTCCGGCAGCGGCGGCGCCCGCACCCACCGCGACTGCGCGCCGTGTCGTACGGCGTGCGACACCAGCGTAGCTCATCGGCGTCAGCGGACGTCCAATGCGTGCTTCGGCAAAGGAAACAAGGCTGCCGTTGATCGCCGTCTCTCCGTTCCAGAACACACCGCCAGCAAGCGCGACAGTAGCTGCGGCTGAGAGGATTATCTTGCGCGTCGTGATCATTTTTTTACTCCTGCGGGTGCGCCAGGGGGGAGTTCGTCAAACTCGATCATAACGCTGGAATCGAGCGCGACCTTGGTGGCATCGGCGGGTGACTTGAAGACAAAATCGCCGTCAGCGTTGGCATCGGTCTTCCAGTCCCTGATTTTCAGCGTGTACTGCGGCGCTCCAGCAATCGTCTTGCTGGTAATTACATACTTTCGCGGTACTGGCTTTGCGCCCGCCTCGATCCATATCTGCCAGTCGGCTTCAGGGCCGCGAAACGCGAGGTGCTCGCACTCCACGCCCTCCACCACGCCCTGTCCAATGTGTTTGCCGTCAATCACATTGGCCATCAGTTCATCATAGGAATTGGAAAGCAGAAGATCGGCGCCCGGCAGGCCGACGCCTGAGCGCGACTGCAACGTATCAATCATCTTGTCGATTGTGCCGGCGAGATCGGACTGCACGTAGGATTTCGCATTGTTGCCGTAAAGCGAAACCGTCTTGCCGTCATAGACCAGTTCGACATCGACATAGCCGCCGGTGCGGTGGATACGCAGCTTATCGGGACGGTTCATCTTCATTTCTCCGGAACTGGTGAATTGGATTTTCTGCAGTTCCGGCGTGACGATCTCGATATCGCTGTCGAATTTCGCCGACAGCGACTTCTGGCCGGCTAGGTAATCGCTCATCGCTTTCAGGACGCTGGCGGCATCGGCCGCACATGCCCCCTGCGTTATCATAAATGTCAGCACTGCGATCGAGGCGGTCGTAGCCGAAAGCCGGATCAGGGTCCGAAAGCGCGTTCCGTATGTCATTGGCTCCTCCATGGATGCAAGCCATTGAGCGCGCGGCCAGGAAACGTCGTTTTGATTTGAATCAAGCTGCGGCCAAAACTCTTTTCCACTATTCCGCTAGACAGCGCGCGTAATTGATTTCCATGCGATCCATACCTGGAAACATTCGGATCACATTGTTGGCATCCACTTCCCGCAAGTAGAATTGCACATTTTGTAGCATGATGTCCGTAGCACAGGCCGCGACCAAGTTGATCGTCTTGCCATCATCCTTCTTCGTTTTGATCCGGCAGCGCGCATATTTTCCGGTAATCTGGTCGCCCTCGATGATGAAGCCGCCACCATAGACGTCGGACATATCGGCGAACGTGAACTGCGTGCCATTGCGCACGAATACTTTTGTGCAATTGTGCGCGTCGCTGGCCCACGCGCCGTTGAGGTCGAAAGCAAAAGCAGTGCCAGGCATTGCAACGGACGCAGCGAGCAGGAGCATTGCAGACGCAATGTCGACGGAAAGAGGCTTCATTTTATTTCCCTTAGTGGCCACTCAACACCAATGTCTTGACCGGCAATAGCAGTGCCTGAATTCGCAGCAGCAACGCATGAACGAGTCCGGTCGCATCGACCGCATGGAGGACAATTCCCGGGCTGCTACAATTCACCAGCCCTGTCCGGCTATGCTTGATCTGAATCAAAGTCCTGCCGGAGGTCGCAACCCTAACCTTAACGGCGGAAACAACGGTCATTGAAGAATCGAGCGGAGATCATTGCGCATGGCCAAGGCCGGAGCCGCTACGAAAATGAAGAGGAAGGATTACGAGAAAGAGCTACGCAAGCTCCAGTTGCAGCTCTGTCACCTTCAAGAATGGGTGAAGGCCAAGAAGTTGAAGGTCATCATCATCTTTGAAGGCCGTGACGCTGCCGGTAAGGGCGGCACCATCAAAGCGCTGACCGAGAAGATAAGCCCGAGGGTATTCCGTGTCTGCGCCCTGCCCGCGCCCTCCGACCGGCAAAAGACCCAGCTGTTCCTGCAGCGCTACATCGAACAATTTCCAGCGGGCGGCGAGGTCGTGATCTTCGACCGTAGCTGGTACAACCGCGCAGGCGTTGAGTATGTCATGGGGTTTTGCACCAAGGAAGAACACAAGCGGTTCTTGGAGTTGTGCCCGCAGGTTGAAAGATTTGCCGTGGAGGGCGGCATTATACTGATCAAGCTGTGGCTGGAAGTCGGAATGGAAGAACAGGAGCTGCGTTTTCAGGCCCGCATCGACGATCCCCTGCGGCAGTGGAAACTAAGCCCGATGGACACGGAATCGTTCGGACGCTGGTACGAATATTCGCGAGCGCGCGATATGATGCTCGCGGCAACCGACACAAAGCACGCACCGTGGCGCTTGATCCGCTCGGACGACAAGCGGCGAGCGCGGCTGAATGCGATCTCGTATATTCTCAGCGCGATCCCGTACAAGAAGATCGTCCGCGACAAAGTCAAGCTGCCTAAGCGCTCCTTCAGGGGCCGCTACAACGACCAAGCCAACCTGCGTCAGATGAAATTCGTCGAGGAGCGCTATTAGATTCGCGGGAAAAGGGACACGCCAGGCGACAAGGAATCCTTCAGTCATCGCCAAGTTGTTCAACAAGACGTCGCACTTAGCGCAGTCGTGCATGCTGCCCCAAGCGGTTCGTTGATCCGGGCAACGCTCGCTTCCCACGCGCCGTAGCGACAACTATCAACTGACTTTCACGTCCCCGAGCAAACTATCCATCCGTCGGGTCCAGTTTGCACTATTGGTCTTTTCCGCTATCCCGTCGGCCTGCAGAACATCACGGACCTGTCCGCGGGCCCCGACGATCTGAAAGGCGATGCTGCGTGAGGCAAGTTCATCATGAAGGTCGTGCAGCATTTTTGCGCCGGCCAAGTCGATGAAAGGCGAGGACGAGAGGCCACACACGACAAGTTTGACACCCCCTGTCGTATTGACCTTCGCCAACACGGTATCGAAAACGGTTTCCGCGTTGATGTAGAGCAGCGAGGCCTCTGGGCGAAACGCTATGATTCCTACGAGTGGCTCGACGTCCGGATTCCGTCCGCTGTCAGCATAGCGACCTGTTTCAGGGAGGCGACCGAGGAAAGCAACATTTGGGTGCGAGGCGCGTGCCAGTAGCAGGACGACCGAAGCAATCGACGCCAGCAGGATGCCTTGCAGAATGCCGAGCAGCAGCACAGAGACCAGCGCGATCATGGCTGCAAGAAAATCAATCCGACTGATCCGCCACATGCGCGCTAGAGTGGCGACATCGACCAGCTTGTAGACCGCAGCGAAGACGATCGCTGCCAACACGGCTTTCGGCAAATTGGTCAACAGTCCCGTCAGGAGCAGCATGCAAACGGCCAGCGTGACCGAACAGATGACAAGCGCCAGTGGCGTTTTTGCACCGGCCTTATCGTTCACGGCCGATTGCGACAATCCGCCCGCGACGGGATAGCCGTGGCCGAGCGACACCGCGAGATTGGCGGCGCCCAATCCCAAGAACTCCTGTCGCACATCGAGCGCATAACCGTGCCTGGCGGCAAAGCCCCGCGCCGCAGACGCGCCTTCGACATAGGCCAGCAGAAGAATACCGGCCGCGAGTGGAAACAGTTCGTCAAACCCCAGGAGCCCAAAAATTGGCATGGCGAGCGAAGGCAATCCGGTCGGGATCGTGCCGGTGACGGGAATGCCGTGTGCCGGTAGACCTAACAGCGTGGCAGCAACGATCGACAGGATGACGACGGTAAGCCCCACTGGCCTACCCGGCAACAAGCGTTCGCCTAACAGGAGCAAAAGAATCGACACAAACCCTATTGCCAGTACGATCCAGTGGATCCCTCCAAGCTGACCCGCGAACCTGATGGTGCGATCAAAGAAATTGTGCCCACCGCCGGCAACCCCGAACAGGCTCGGCAGTTGCGTCATGATGATAGTGAGGCCAGCGCCGGCCTTGAAGCCAACCAGAATGCTATCACTGATCAGGCGCACCAGAATGCTCAACCTAAAAATCCAGGCAATCAAGCAGAGCACAGCCACAGCAAATGCCGCAAGACTGGCGATCTGTGCATAACGAACCGCGTCACCCGCCGCGAGCGTCCCGACGGTTGCGGCGATCATCAGCGAAATTGCCGAGGTCGGGCCGACCGCAAGCTGGCGCGACGACCCAAGCAGCGCGTATCCGACGCCACCCAGCATGTAGCCGTAGACGCCAATCTGCGGCGGTAATTCAGCGAGCGTCGCATAGGCCAGCGACACGGGGATTGCATAAGCGGCGAGCGTGACGCCACCGATGATGTCGTGACGGAGCCAAGCGGCTCGGTATTGGACCAGCCATCGCGCGGGCGGAAAGAACTTTGTCAGCGTTGATTGCATGCCGGCCTCCGGCTTAGCGTAGCTCTGCCGCAATCACTGGGCGCATACACAGAGCAGCAGCGCGGCCAGTAGCGCAGCAATCGGGACAATGAGAGTCAGCGTCGGCACGCAGGCGCCCAGAAAAGCACTGGCCATCCCGAATGCAGCACGACCCCCATTAAGGTGCAGGACTGCGGCGCGGCGGCGGGTTGGCCGCTTGCATCCAAGAAGCGTCTGAGCTCATGGGATCAGTAAAGGACGACCTGCCTGCTCAGGATTGATTTGAATCAACCGACTTTCGGAATTGCGCCATCAAATCAAAAGAGGGGTTCGCTCGACGGATCCCTTTTTCGCCTGAACGTGCGTTGATCCAGATCAACACCGCTGGAATGGCGGAGGCAAAGACTTGGCCCAAGCCTTTCAACCAGATGCTGGACATGCCCCTGATACACCTGTTGGTCATTGTCGCGACCGTCATGGCGACCTCATTGGCCGCCGCGCCCGATGAGCCGCGGCTGCAGGAAGAGGTATGGGCACTGCCCTTGCCCACTCCTACTATCGCCTATGTCGTACGGCCGGTCGGCAAGGGCCCTTTTCCACTCGCAATCATGAACCACGGCGTTTCGCTCGATCCAGTACAGCGTAGCTTCTTTCCATTGGTGGAGTTTCGCGATGCTGCGATGTGGTTCGCGAGGCGCGGCTACATGGTGGTGGCCCCCTCCGGGCCCGGCTATGGCGCAGCGGCACTGGACGTGCCCGAGGCAGGCTTGTTCACTGTATTCTTCTCCAAGGTCGGCCACTGCAGCAATCCCAACTTCCGCGATGCTGGGATGGCGACGGCAAAGCTCAATCTGTGGATCATCGAGTATATGAGCCGACTAAAACGGATCGTGCCTGACCATGTCATTGTGATCGGACAGTCCGCAGGCGGCTGGGGCTCAATCGCGCTGTCGAGCGTTAACCCGCCGCAGGTGAAAGCGATCATTACCTTTGCGGCGGGGCGCGGCGGCCGCGTCGACGGCAAGCCGAATAACAACTGCGCACCGGATAAGCTCGTGGAGACAACCGGCGAGTTCGGTAAAACCTCTCGCGTTCCGATGCTCTGGCTCTATATCGAGAACGACACCTATTTCGGACCGGAACTGTCGAAACGGATGCACGCGGCCTTTACCGCCGCGGGCGGCAATGCGGAGTATCACCTGTTTCCGCCGCACGGCAGCGATGGGCATTTCTTTGTCGATGCTGCCGATGCCGTTCCGATCTGGTCGCCTCTGGTGAGCGCCTTCCTGGACAGGCAAGACTAGCGGATACGGAGAAGTGCGATGACATATTCACGCCCGCTTTCTGCTCTCCTTAGTATTGCGTTCGTAATCGGGGCTATCGATCTGGCGAGCGGGCAACAAGCCATATCTTCTTCCGAAGCCACAACGGCCGCCGCGGACGAGTTCGCAGCGCGAGGCCAGCGCGAGGCGCGCAGCATCAAGTACGACGACTGGAAAAAAATCTGCTTCAAGCCCGGTGGAACAAAGATGATCTGCCGCACCACGATCAGCGGCGCGTTTGAGACCGGGCAAATCGCCGTGCGCGTGTACCTGATCGAGCGGGACAGCAATGCCGTCGCGCGACTTCAGCTTTTCCTGCCGGTCGGTCTTTACATGCCTTCAGGCGTCAAGCTCAGCGTGGATAAGGAAGTCGCTCATAGGATCCCGTTTTCGTGGTGTCTGACCAATACCTGCATTGCCGGCGAAGCCGTGAAGCCGACCTTGCTACGCGCTATGGAGACAGGCAAGAATCTGACGGTGGAGGTCGTCGACACCAATATGCTGGCTATCACGACATCGGTGCCGCTCGGCCAGTTCGCCGCGATCCGCAAAGGAGCGCCGTTGCAGGTCTTTGAACAGAAGATTGACGAGTAACACGAGAGGCTCCTTGCAGGTATTAACCCAACGCGGCCTCGGCCCGTTGGATCGGTTCGATCAGCGACTGCGCCGTAAACGGTTTGGTGAGATAGGCGATGCAGCCGGATGCCATCGCTGCCATGCGGGTGGCGTCGCTGTCATTACCGGTGATGTAGATGACCGGGACATTCACACCTGACTCAGCCAGATGATGACGCAATTCGATGCCCGACCCATCAGTCAGATTGATATCAAGCACAATGCAGAATGCTTGGCCGAAGTTATCGTACTTCTTCAGAGCCCGGACCGTTTCGAAAGGCACGGTCTCATATCCGTGTTGCTTGAGCAGCCGGCGCATGCCCTTCAGCATCGAAGGATCATCGTCAACGACAAAAACGGCTTTGCGCTGATGCAATTGATAAGCCTTGTGGTCAATCGTCCAAGCCGAGCTGACCAACCGCTCGAATGGACAGGAATTTCCATGGGCGCTCGTCGGCCTTTCCAGCAACCAAATCTCCCAATTGCCGGTGCGCCTCAATATAAGCTTTGCCCGTATTCTGCCATATTGTCCTTTCGAACAGGTGACGACCGTCACATAAGAGAGCGGCATTGTCAGCCGAGCACGCCGAGCCGTTCTGCGATCGCCACTAACTCTGCCAGAGATCGCACCTTCATCTTTTCCATTACCTGGTGGCGATGCGCCTTGATGGTGCGTTCGGTCGTTCCCAACTCATACGCGATTTGCTTGTTAAGCTTGCCGCGCACAACCAGATCAAACACCTGCCGCTCGCGCGGTGTCAGCGCCGCGGCCAGTGCTCGCATCTCCTCGAGCCTGCGTCGTGCACCGCGCACAATGGCGTGTCGGGACAGCGCCCGCTCGATGGCGCCAAGTAAATGCTCCGACCCAACCGACTTGGTGAGAAAATCTTCTGCACCCGCCTTTATGGTCTGCACGGTGGTGGCTGTATCTACATGGCCAGTCAGGAATACGATCGGCAGTGTCGAGCCAAGCTCGTTGAGCCGGTTTTGCAATTCCGGGCCACTCAAATCGGGGATCCGCACGTCGAGTAGAATGCAGCCGGTCTCACTTTCGTCCGGTAGGCGGTCGAGCAGTTGCTGAGCGGACGGATAAGTCGCAACCTCATAACCGGCAAGTTTCAGTCGCCGCTCAATCGCAGTACGGAAGGACGCATCATCGTCAACGACATGCACACGGCCTGTCATTTTATCTCCAAAGCCGTCAGCGGCAGGGTAAGGTGAAACACCGCACCACCGCTCTGGTTTTCGGCCCAAATCCTTCCCTTATGAGCCAGAATGATGGTGCGCGCGATCGAAAGCCCGATGCCCATGCCGTCCTTCTTGGTGGTGAAGAAGGGGTCGAATACTTGCCGGAGCTTGTCCGGCGGGATGCCGGGACCAGAATCGGAGATCGAAATTTTGACCGTCGATTCTCCGTTAATTTCGGTGCGACCAATGACGGTCCGGTTACGCGGGATCGCTGCCATCGCATCCATGCTGTTGACGACCAAGTTAAGAATGACCTGTTGCAACTGGATCGGGTCGCCTTTGACGTGCAGCACACCCGGCGCCGTGTTGAGGTGCAATGCAACATTGCGCGCCGAGGCCTGTATCGAGAGGAATCCGAACGCCTCGTTCATGATCTCGTTGACATCAATATCCTTGGTCTCGAACGGCGTTCGCCTCAGGAAGCTGTGCAACCGGCGAATCACCTCACCTGCACGCTGGTCGTCCCGCTTGATATCGGCGAGAATCTCCCTGATTTCACCAATATCGGGATGCTCCGACTTCAGGATCAGTTCCGCGGTCTCGGCATTGGTGAGGATAGATCCAAGCGGCTGATTGAGCTCATGCGCGATCGATGATGTCAATTCGCCGGTGGTGGCCTGCCGGTTGACATGTGCGAGCTCGGACATCCTGTTTCGCGATTCAATTTCGGCATTGAACCGCCGGTGACGCTCATGAAGCAAGAAGGCTATCAGCCCGGCCTGAAACAAAAGCGCAATCGCGATAGCCGTAGTCTGCCAACGATACTTTTCCAGAAATGTCGGCTCGCGGAAGCGAATTTCGCTACCCTCCGGCAGGCTGGATTCGCTGACATTCCACCGCCGCATCTCCTGCCAGTTGAAAATCGGCTTGACGCCTCCGTGCACCGGCGGAAGCTCTTCCATGCGCGTGCCGTTCAGAATCCGAAGAGCAAGCCTTGCGGCCTTTTCTCCAATCTCTCGGGGAACCAGGACATATCCTCCGATCCTGCCAGGACCGAGGAATGTTTCGGCAGCTACCACGATTGGTCGACTCGCCTTTTCAGCAATAAAGCCGATTGCGGTAGCGGGCGGGTAAAACGTGCCCTCGCCGTCGGAATACACGGCGGAGTAAATGATAGCGCTACGTTCCGGTAGGTCGGCGACCTGCGTCCGTATGTCGGACATTTTCTGACCGACAATTTCGATGACCTTCAGGTCAGTCGCCGCAGTCGAGATTTCCTCCTTCCAACTGCGGTAGACTGTCAACCTATCCCAAGCATCGCCAACCAGCACGATCGTATCGAGGTCAGAAACGGCAACCCGCGCCGCCATGATGGAGTCTGCGAGCGATACCCCGGCAACTACACCCGTAACGTAGGGCATGGGCTTGACTTGTTCAAAGCTCTTTTCGTCCAGCATCGCGAAGACGATTGGAACTCCGGGCCACAGTTGATCCCGCCACCTAAGTACGAGCGAGGTTGTGGCTGCGCCGGCCGATACGATCGCCCCGATGGGCATTCCCTGATACTTTTCCTTTAGGTATTGCCTCAGGGCCTGCTCATAAGCGGGGCCGCTGAAACGACTCAAATCAAGACTTTCGCTGTAAAGCGTGACATGCCCGTCACCATCTGCGCTCACGGCATCTCGCAACCCTGCGAACACTTGGTAGTAGAACGGCCCACGCAA
Organism: Afipia sp.; assembly: GCA_044464625.1. GTDB lineage: Bacteria > Pseudomonadota > Alphaproteobacteria > Rhizobiales > Xanthobacteraceae > Afipia. Next base: position 62,056 of record JBIQLC010000015.1, read on the forward strand.
GTCCGATTCGTCGATCACAAGAATCGACTGCGGGCGCTGCACTTGCGCCGGCAGAGAAACCGGCAGGAGCGCCACAACGAGTCCAATGATCAGCCCTTTAAACGGAGCGATTTTGATCATGACGCCGGACAACGCCAATAACCTACAAACAAACTAGCATTTGCTCATTACGAAGAGAATCTGAAGATGCCGCCGGGCTGGAGTGTCTGACAGCTATGCTGACGTATTTCGCCACACTGTCCCTAGGGACAATGGACCGCGTGGCCCTGATCGGGAAAATGCTCTCCGCATTGCGAGCGGCTCATTGAATATAGCGGCGGCATCACTTTCGAAATTGCGCAAAGTCAAATTCATCGCACGACGATACGGATCATTCGGATAAGGAGTCGGTCCATGTTTGGCCGCGCATATTCTGTCAAATTTCCTGGCATTTTCAATGCCCTCCCGGGGAGCGGGTCGCTCCCACGAACTATTCTGAGTGAATTTAACTATAAGAAGGGCACCGAAATCTTTGGTGAGAAAGAGCCGGCTGATTATGTTTATCAGATAGTGACCGGCGCTGTGCGGAGTTACAAATTACTCTCCGACGGTCGCCGGCAGATCGGCGCCTTCCATCTTGCCGGCGATATTTTCGGCCTCGAGATCGACACCGATCATCGCTTTACTGCAGAAGCGATCGTCGACACCACCGTGAATCTGATGAGGCGGCGGAGCCTTGAACTCGTCGCTGAGAGCGACGCAAAGGTCGCTCACAATCTGCTCAGCATGACGTCAAGTAATCTCCGCCATGCCGAGGATCATATGCTGCTGTTGGGACGCAAAACCTCACTGGAGCGCGTTGCTGCGTTTCTGATCGAGATGGATCGCCGATCGACTGCCGCCGGAATACTCGCGCTGCCGATGTCCCGCCGTGATATTGCTGACTATCTCGGACTGACGCTGGAGACGGTATCGCGCGCACTGTCGCGACTGCACGACCTCGGCATCCTAGGCTTCATCGGCAACAACCAGCGCCAGATCGTGCTGCGCAACCGCAACAAGCTGGCTAGTCTTGATCTGCAGAATTAACCGGCGAGCTGGAATCTGCGACTGAGCCGAGGTGCGCCATCGCCTTGAGCAACACCTCGAACAATACGGCCGTCGACCAGCCGAACATCAGAATCCCCGTCATTGCGGCCATTGGACCGAGCAGTTGCCACGCCTTTATAGGCGTCACGTCACCATAGCCCAGCGTGGTATAGTTGACGAAGGCGAAGTAGAGCAGATCGCTGCCTTCGGGTGCAGCCCCGACTAAAGCATACGAGAGCGACCACACAACGATCTCGATGATGTGCGCCAGCATCAGCACCAGCACGGTCGCTACCATAACGCCCATCAGTCTCTGGCGCGGCCGTGTTGCGCGGCGTCGGTCGACAAGGCGAGCCGTGCTGATCGCACCAACAGTCGCCAACGCATGCACTACGATATTGATTACGCCGACAAGCGCCCCCACCAAGAGCTGGGCTATCATCCAAGATTCCCGCTTCGCTGCATCTGACTACCCGTTGAGACAGGCTCGACTTCAGCCTGCGCCACGCTTGCCTCGCCATCCCGTACCCATGCCGTCAACAATTCCCACGCGACCGCCAAAATGATCGGCCCGATGAAGAGGCCGACAATGCCGTGGGCCAGCGTGCCACCGACTACACCAATAAAGATGACAAGAGCGGGCGTGGTCAGGCCGCGTCCCATCACAACAGGCTTAAGCACGTTGTCGGCGAGTGATGCCGGCAGGATGCAGAGCGTGATCACGAGCGCTATGGCAAAAGATTTCGTCATCCAGATCCAAATGAGAACGGGAACGACAACGATCGCCGCGCCAATCTGCAGGATACCGAGCATCATCACCGCAAAAGCGAGCAAACCGGCCTGCGGCACGTTGGCCAGCTTCAGGATGATCCCGATAACCAGGCCTTGGGCGACCGCGATGCCGATCACGCCCTGCGCCACCGAACGAATCGTTGCACCGGCGAGGGCGATAAAATCCTGACTTCGTTCGGCAACGACTCTCGAAAGAAAGCTCCTGGAGGCTGCAACCAACTTCGGTCCTGCGGGAAAGAGAAATCCTGTCAACGCGACCGCGATCAGAAATTTAACGGTGCCGACGCCGACATCCCCTACCAGGCCAAGAATCTTTCCCGCCAACGGTTTGAGCTGCGGAGTTACCTCGCCCAGAAGCGCACGAAGATTTTTCGAGGCTTGATCCCAAAGACCATAAATTTGTTCGCCGATGATCGGCCAGTTTTTAACAGCCGTTGACGGTGACGGGATCGCGAGCGTGCCCGCGCTAAGCTGCGCGGCAAAGCCGCGAAGCCCATCTACAGCACCGAGGCCGAGCCAGGTGGCAGGGCCGATGACGATACCGAAATTTATCAAGGTAAGGATAGTGGCTGCCAGCTTTGGACGTTCGCCCAACACCCCGGAGAGCCAGTTGAAGACAGGATATAGGGCAACGGCCAGCACCACGCTCCACGCAAGGATCGGAACGAAGGGCCGGATCACAATAAAAGACCAGTAGATCAAGAGCGCCAACAGGGCGAGCCGAATTGAGAGCTGGATCTCGTCCTCTCCAGAAAGAAGTTGCCGGATGGTTCGCATGCGTGATCTTCCTGTCTGGTGTCAGCGAGAATTTCGCGGCTGCGGCGAAACCCATTGATTCAGATCAAGGATAGCGATGTCGGCATCACCATTAGTTGTGACCAATATTCGATTTCGATCCACCTACTCCGGTTGAACTCATCAGACGGACCGCTTCAGGTCTTGAACCACGTCACGTTGTCGGCGACAGGAGTTGGCAGCCATGAGCCCTCTGCTCCAGGAAATTCGGCAGAATCCTCTGCTCTGGATGCTTGTCGTGGTTCCGATTGTTCTAGTGCTGGAGGCTGTTGCACCGTCCGCTCACACCATCCTGTTTGTGCTCTCGGTCCTTGCCATCATTCCACTCGCGGCTCTCCTTAGCCAAGCAACCGAGAGCGTCGCTGCGAGAACGGGCGATGCGATAGGTGGCCTTCTCAACGCAACACTGGGAAACCTGACTGAATTGATTATCGCGATCGCCGCGCTTCGCGCTGGAGAGCACTTGCTAGTCAAGGCCTCAATCGCCGGAGCCATCGTAACCAATGCGCTGTTCATGTTGGGAGCGTCTTTCTTATTGGGTGGGCTCCGCTACCACGTACAGGACTACAATCGGGCGGGCGGAAGGCTATATTCCGCACTGCTGCTGATGGCAACCATCGCCCTCTTGGCCCCGGCAGCGGTCGCTGACCTCGATCTAGCACGCGGTGAGACAATGGCGCAGCGGCTCAGCGTGTGTCTTTCGGTGCTGTTGATATGTGCCTACTGCCTTGGGTTGCTGTTCTCGCTCAAGACGCACAAAGACCTGTTCGGAAGCGCGGATCATGGCAAGGCGGGTCATGGCGAATGGCCTATTAGGCTGGCAGTCGGCACGCTCATTGGCGTTACCCTGCTGGTTGCCCTAGTCAGCGAAATATTCGTCGGGTCGATTCAGAAGGCAGGAGAAACTCTTGGATTGAGCCCGGCGTTCGTCGGGTTCATTATCGTTGCAATTGTAGGTGCTGCCGCCGAAATGGCGGTCGCATTTTCCGCAGCACGCAAAAATCGCCTCGATATGAGCGTCGGAATAGCGCTCGGGAGTGCGTCTCAAATAGCGTTATTCGTCGCGCCGGTTCTTGTACTCCTAAGCTACTTGGTCGGTCCCAAGCCGATGGATCTGCAGTTTTGGCCCGGTGCTGTGACCATGGTAATGATCGCAACCGTGACGGCTTGTTTCATTACCAACAGCGGGCGCTCGGCGTGGTTTATCGGAGCCTTATTGGTATTCATCTACGCCATCTTCGCGATGACGCTATACATGGTCCCACCGGGGTCGCACACTGCTGTTTGACAAGCGATTTCAGCCGTCCCGCATCAAGGCATATCCGTTCTCGGATGACAGACTGCCACTACTTGTCGAGCCCGCCAAACCAAGCGCCGAAATATCCGGCGTAAAGCGCAGGCAACTCGAGATTCATCGAATGTCCGACGCGAGGAACGAAGATGAGTCGGCAATCCGGCATCGCCTTCACCATCGCCTGTAAATCGGCGGGCGGAATCCAGCCATCCCATTCGCCCCACAACACCAGATGAGAATGGTGAAGCTCTGGCATCCGCTGCTCCAGTTCGCCACTCGCGCGCTCGCGCGTCAGGTTGACGGGTGTGCCGATCCAGATTCCTTCGGAAACGTTGAAGGTCTGCTCCAGAATACGCTCGAATAGCCTCTGATTCTCGTCTAGCCCTTCACGGAAACGCGGCACCAGATTCGGCCCCAGACTCTCAGGCACAAACAAAGACGACGCTGCGGTCGCCATCACCGCTCGCGTTACCTCTCGGTTCGCCATCATCGCACGGAAAAGTGCGATCTGCTCGGCATTGAAGGAGATGCTAAGGGGCGTCACCGGATCAAGCGCAAACACCCGGCCGAAGCGCTGGGGCTGCATCAGCAGCATACGCGTAGCGATGATACCGCCGGTTGAGTGGGTGGCGAGATGACAGAACGAAATGTCTAGTGCATCCAATGCAGCAAGCATGTCGAACGCATGCTGTTGCATAGAGTAGTTGGCATAGCTCGGTGTGTGCTGCGGCCGGTCACTTTCACCGCAGCCGCGCCAGTCGATCCCGATCACCCGAAGATCGCTCGGAAACATGGGTGCGGCGAGTTCGATCCAATCCTTGCTGGCAAGATTGCCATGGATAAAGACGACGGTCGTGTCGCCCTTCCCCCATTCCCGCCAGCCGAGGCTGACCTCTCCCGCACGCACCCGAGGCATCTTCACCCTACTTGTTCAAACCTGCCGTCGGATTCGGTCCATCTGGTGTAGGCGCCACCGGCACCGCCGAAGCCACACCATTGATGAGGCGGTCGATTCCCAGCGGCGAACTGGTATCGAGATTGCCAGTGGACGCAAACTCGGTGACATCGGCCGGGAACTCCACCGGATTATCAGTGTGGATGAAGTGCCCCGTGTCCGGATAAATCTTCAGGATCGGCCGGTTATTGGCGCGCGTCATTCGCGTCATGAATGGTGTGATGATGTCGCTACCGAGATCCTTCAGTCCATTGAAAACGGTGCCGGGGATGAAAGGCTCCTTGTCACCGAACGCCAGGAAGATCGGCGCTTTGATCTCCGTTAGGCGGCGATAGAGGTTCTTTGGATCGTCCTGCTGCAGCTCCGATACCATGGTGTAGATATCGAAGATGAACACATTGGCCCATTGCTCCAGTTCCTTCGGATTGCCCTTAGTTAGGCCAACCCGCTGCTCGGTGTGGAACCGCGCATATTCGCTGTCGTTCATAAAGTATCCGCTCTTGCTGCGGCCGACTGCGCCAGTAACAGGATCGCGCTTCTTGAAATAATAGAAGTCGCGGATGTTCTGCTCCGATCGAGCGATCTCACCCGAGAGGATCTGGGTCGGCTCCCAAACGTCCTTCCACTTGTCGAAGTCGCGCGCGAGGGAAGCGTCAAACAGCTTTGCCTTCTTGCCCGGTGCGATTGTCACTTCACGTGGATATTCCTCCAGGCCCGCCGGCGCTTCGAGAATCAGACTTTTCACTGCGTCCGGATACGTCAGGGCATACCCCATGACGAGTTGACCGCCGAGTGAGTGACCGAGATAGCTCGCCTGCTTGATCTTGAGCTGCTTGACGACAAGGTCGTAAACCACTTCACGCATGTCCTGCATTGTTCGTGCCGGACTCTTGTCGAGATTGCCCGGACCGGACATACCGTAATGCGGAAGATCCGGTGCAACTACGCGCAGACCGCTACGCAGCGCATACTGCATGATATTGCCGTAGTGGCCGGCGAATGCGCCCTTGCCATGGATGATGACAAGAACCTTCGGGTCCTTGTCGCTACCATAGTATTCATCCATGTATCCGACTTGCCAAGTTGCACCTCTAGCGTCCTTGGCGTTGATGTATTTCACTGGATAGGGGTAAGCTACGAAGTCCTTCCAGAAGGACTTCTTGGGATCGATGCCCGGCGCCACGCCCGGCGCACGATAATTCTTGTCGACGAACTGCTGTGCCTTGTCGAGAGTCGCGACGTCGTCCATGAACGACACAAACTTCGGATCGTTCTTGTGACCATTGATGATCGAGAACACACCGTAGTGCGCGACCGGGCTATCCTCGGCAATGAGTTCGGCGCCGGGAATGCGCTCGACGGCCCTCTCCGCTAACTTAAAGTTGAGCCAAAGGTCATTCTTGATGTGCATCACCAGCACGCGTGACTGGATGCGGCCGAGATCGTTGTTAATGTTGTGAATCTCGCCCACGCGGTTACGCCATACGAGATCGACGGCATCATATAGCTTGGAGCGATTGATTACATTGAGTCCGGCCTTCTCGTTCGGCGGATCCCAGTAGAAAATTTCGGGCTGCACCGCGGTGAAAGCCTGTGTGGTCCGGAAATCAAGGTCGTAGCCGGTCAAACCCAGCACCGACCATCCGAATGCCATGCCCATCAGCGGATGCTTTTCTTTGGGCAACTTGTAGTAATCGCCTTTAGTCTGCTGCCAGACCGAATCGGACTGGATCGCCGCCGTCATCAGTTGGAAGGTCCAGTTTCCGACGGGATCACCGGCATCCGATTGCGTCGTACCGCCGATCGGCATGAGGGCGCTCACATACTCCGGATGCATAACGCCCCAAACGTAAGTCTGCGTGCCCCCCATCGAGACACCCGCCGTAAGCGCAACTTTCGCGACTTTCAAATGGTCGCGAAGCATACGATAATTCGCCTGCACCATGTCGAAATAGCTGTACTGCGGAAACTTGATTCCCAGTCCATCTGACGGCTTGCTCGCACCCCAGGTGCCGAGCGGATCGACCATCACGACATAGTAACGATCAGTGTCGATCGGACGACCGGGGCCAATGATGGGAACGCCACCCGAAAGCGCGGCACCCTTGACCCATTGCTCGTACATATCGGTGGAATCGCCGGAGTAGTAGGAGTTAATAACAACTGCGTTTGTGATCTCACCTGCGGCGTTGCGCCGTGGCGTTCCGACTGCGATGTAGGCGGTGCGCAGCTTTCCGCCTCCCAGCGACTCCAGTGTGACGCCACCCTCGCCTCCATTCTCCCATTTCGAGGAATCGGCGAGGTCGTATTTGCCACCGAGCTTGAAATTGGCGATCTCGTAATACTGCTTCAGCCCATCGTGCTGAACCTGTGAGGACCGCCGCGTGAATGGTTGTGCGGTGGCAACCGATGCACCCACCGCAAGCAGCACGAGACCGACAAAAAGCCGCTTCATGGAAAGCCTCCGGATCTTGCTTTTGGAGGAAGCTTCCCTCCGCCCATGTGAGGGAGCCTTGATCTATCTCAAAGGAAGCGCCGGCACTGCATTCCAGGATCAAATCCTAGGTACACGGACCAAGCAGATCGAATGCCGTTTCTGGCGCATGGCTCGCACCACATCCGTTACGGGCTGGACGGCCCGAAAGGCGCGCCGGCTTATGTATTCGTCAACGGGCTCACGCAGTATGCTGAATTGTGGGACACCTATCGTACGGCATTAGTCAGCAGGGGTTTTCGTGTCGCGACATTCGACCTTCTGGGTCAGGGGACTTCCGACAAGCCTGAACTCTTCATCAGCCAGGATGACCAGGCCGAAGCGCTTCGGCTACTCATCGGCGAGCTCGGCGACAGTCCGGTCTTCCTGAGCGGCATCAGTTTTGGTGGACTGATTGCATTGCGCTACGCGATTGAACACAGCGAGCGGCTGTCCGGGCTGGTGCCGATGAGCGCGTTCGCCGAACTGTCGCCACAGCTTCTCCTGCTGGGCAATGCGCTGCGGACGGGCCTGATCCTTGGCGGCACCAGCTACCTGCAGGACCTGCTGCTGCCGATGAATCTCTCGGATTCCTGGCTTGCGCCGCTGCTCGGTAATCTCGACGCGGTTAAGCGGCAAGGCTGGCTGATCAACGATGTTTACGCACTGCAGAACCTGATGGAGTCCTTTCTCGACTTCCGGCCGCTGACGCCACTGCTTCCTTTCATCAGAACGCCAACCATGATCCTAAACGGGGAGTTTGATTTCCTCACTCCGCGGTCGCTTCATGAAACGCTGCGGATCGAAATTCCCGACAGTTCGCTGGTGATCATCCCGCATGCCTATCATGCCTTCACCCTGGAAAAGGCCGCACTGACAGCCGACCTGATGGCGCGCTTCGCCGAAGACGTCCTCGCGAAGCGCTGGCAGGGCAACAAGGCAATCTGGATCGCTCCCGACGAGCCGGGCGGCGCGATGACCCCGTTTCCCACGGGCTACGATCATTTGCGCGCGGTCCCCGTACAAAAGGCGACGTCATGAGCCAATTCCTCGGTCCGCTCGACTCCGAGGGGCGCATTCCGCCGCTGCAGCAGACGCGCATCGCCTCGTTTCTCATCTCAGCGCATAGCGCGTTAGCACGGCAGTTGGCCATGGCTCTACCCAGTCATTTCAAAGCCGGCTGGCAAACTGAGCTGAACGCACAGCTCCACCGCGAGGCGGAGATCGTCTCGCTGCTGATGCGCGCGACTTTCTGGGTTCTGGATTTCACGCTTCCCTATCGCGCGCTGACATGGGAAGCGGCGTGGCTGCCCAGACCGGCGATCGGAGTGGCCGATCATAAGCTGGCGGTGACCATCGACATCGCCGCGCTTGGGCATGCCGTGCATGGAGCCATCCGGCCGGCCGCCCTGTTGCCGATCGAGGCATCTGCGGAAGATCCTTTCGTGATGGCGTTACGCAGGATCGAATTTGAGAGCGGTCGTTTGATCCAGGCACAAGTTCATTTTCTAAAGAGTAACGAACTGAAGCCGCTACGTGACGTCGTCAGCGCAGCCGTCAAGGTTCGGCATCAGCAGGTTCGCAAGTTGTGGGCGGAACTGCTGGAAGGGATCGACATCAAGCGGGACGTGGAAGGCGAATGACCGGGCCTTGACCCAGATCAAGGTCACCCTTCGGCACAACGGCGACATTTCAACCGTTCAATCTCCGATTTGCCGGAAGCAAACCATGAAACCCGTTTCCGCCGAAGAAGCCGTTGCCATGATCCCAAACGGCGCGAGCATCATGATCGGTGGGTTCATGGGCGTCGGCACGCCGGAACGCCTGGTCGATGAGTTGGTGCGGCAAAAAAAGTCAGGACTTTCCTTGATCAGTAACGACGCCGCCATGCCCGGCAAGGGCGTTGGCAAGCTGTTCGAGGGCGGCCAGGTATCAAGCATGATCGCCACCCATATCGGGCTTAACCCGAAAGCGCAGCAGCAGATGCTGGACAAGCAGATCACGGTTGATCTCATCCCGCAGGGTACCTTCGTCGAGCGCATCCGTGCCGGCGGCTGCGGGCTCGGCGGCGTGCTGACGCCAACCGGCGTCGGCACCCTCGTCGAGGACGGCAAGCAGAAGATCAGCGTCAACGGAAAGACCTACCTGCTCGAAATCGCCCTGCGAGCCGATTTCGCACTGGTGCACGCTTTTCTCTCCGACTATGCCGGCAACCTCTCTTACGCGCTAACGGCACGCAACTTCAATCCGGTTATGGCGATGGCCGCCGACACCGTCATCGTTACCGCCGAACATATCGTTCCGATCGGTGTCATCGCACCCGATCATGTCGTCACGCCCGGCCCCCTGATCAATTATCTTGTCGCGAATGAGTGACCCATGGATGCACAAACCATCATTGCCAGGCGCGTGGCGCAAGAGCTTCGATCCGGCACCCTCGTCAATCTCGGTATCGGCATTCCGACACTGGTTGCGAACTATGTCCCCGCAGGACTGAAAGTCTTCTTCCAGTCGGAGAATGGGCTGATCGGCACCGGCCCCATACCCGAGCAAGGCATGGCGCATCCGCTCCTGACTGACGCGGGCGGCAAGCCCATCAGTGCCCTGCCCGGCGCCGCCACTTTTGACAGTGCGATGTCCTTTGGATTGATTCGCGGTGGTCACGTTGACATAACCGTACTGGGTGGTCTGCAGGTCGACGCCGGCGGCCACCTCGCCAACTGGATGATCCCAGGCAAGATGGTGCCTGGCATGGGCGGCGCGATGGATCTCGTCACCGGTGCCAAACGCGTGATCGTCGCCATGCAGCATACAGCAAAGGGCAAGTCCAAGATCGTGATCACGTGCACCTTGCCTTTAACCTCCGCGCGGCCGGTCGACATGGTCGTGACCGACATGGCGGTCATCACCTTTCCCGGCGGCAACGCGACGCTCATGGAAACGGCGCCCGGTCTGAAGATCGCCGAAGTGCTGGCCGTGACAGAAGCTGAACTCGCTCTTCCGGACAAGGTGCCGGAAATGAAACTTTGAACAAAGACGGATCGACGCTATGCAAGTGTTCAATGGATTCGAAGAGCTGAAGTCTGCAGTCGGCACCGAGATTGGCGTTAGCGACTGGATCGAGGTGACGCAGGATCGCATCAACAAGTTTGCCGAAGCGACCTGCGACGAGCAGTGGATTCATGTTGACCAAAACCGTGCGAAAGCTGAGATGCCGGGCGGCAAAACCATCGCGCACGGCCTGTTGTCGCTGAGCCTGACACCTATGTTTATCCGCTCGGTCATGGGCCTGAAGGGGCTGAAGAACACCCTGAACTACGGCGCGGACCGCATCCGCTATCTCTCGCCGGTACCCGCAGGCTCAAAGCTGCGCGGCCGCGTCAGCATTGCCGAGGCGGAGGCAGTACCGCCCGATGGACTGCGGGTGCACTATCACGTGGTGATCGAGATTGAGGGCGGTCAGCGCCCGGCGTGCGTCGCCGAGGTGATCGGGCTGCACTACCGCTAACCGTTGCCGCACGTCTCAATCGATGATGTGATAGCCGCCATCGACATAGAGCACGCTGCCGGTAATCAGCTTGGCTCCGTCGAGCGCAAGAAACGCGGTTGCCTTGCCGACATCATCGATGCTCACAAGGCTGCGTGCCGGCGCCTGCGACTGCGCCTTGTCCATGAGTTCGTCGAATTCAGGGATGCCCGATGCCGCGCGGGTTGCAAGCGGTCCCGGAGAAATGGCATGGACGCGAATGCCCTTCGGGCCGAGTTCGGCCGCAATGTAACGAACGGCAGCCTCGAGAGCGGCTTTGGCGACACCCATCACATTGTAGTTCTTTACCACCATCTGGCTACCATAATAGGTCATGGTGAACATGGCGCCGCCTTTCTTCATCAGCGGCTCGGCGAGATGCGCCATCCGCATGAATGACCAGCAGGAGACGTCCATGGTCTTCTGGAAGCCCTCGCGGTCGACATCGATAACGCGCCCGTGCAGCGCACCTTTCGGCGAGAACGCGATGGAATGAAGCAGGAAGTCGAGCTGGCCCCACTCCTTCTCGATCCGTTCAAACACCTTCTCGATCTCGCCTTCGACCATGACATCGAGCGGCATGAAAATCGGCGCTTCCAAGGCCTTAGCTAACGGTTCGACGTGCTTCTTGGCCTTCTCATTCAGGTAAGTGACTGCAAGGTCGGCACCCAACGCACGAAATGCCTTGGCACAGCCCCATGCAATGGATTGATCGTTGGCAATACCGACGATGAGACCCTTTTTGCCCTTTAGTGCGACCGTGGTTTCGGGGAAGACAGGAATATTCATGACACCCTCATGCGTTTCAGATCTGGAGACTGCCGGTTCATGAGCAACGTCAGTGTATGCTGCGCGATCATCAATTCTTCATCCGTCGGCACGACATAAACTGGAATCCGGCTCTCGGATGACGATATCCGCAAGGCATGTTGCGCGTTCCTGTCCGGGTCAAGCACAACGCGGAGCCAAAGCAGCCTCTCCGCGATACGGGCGCGAATGGACACCGAGTTCTCACCGATTCCCGCGGTGAACACGAAAGCGTCGAGACCCTGCAAAGCAGCCGTCAGCATTCCGGTGTTGAGACCGGCTCGATAGACGAAATAATCGATAGCGAACGCTGATCGCGGATCAGAGCTGGTCTCCAGTTCTCGCATGTCATTGCTGATGCCAGATAGACCCTTCAGGCCACAGTCACGATACAGGAAGTTCTGCACGTCCGAAGCCGACATGCCCTTTTCCGCGATCAGATAAAGCACGACGCCGGGATCGAGTTGCCCCGGCCGTGTTCCCATCGCAAGTCCGTCAAGGGCGGTGAAACCCATGGTGCTCTCGACGCTCCTGCCTCCCTTGATCGCACACATCGAGGCGCCGCTACCCAGGTGGGCGATGATCACTCGACCGCCGGCAATCTCTGGCGCCACCTGTGGCAGACGCCTTGCAACGTATTCGTAGGATAGACCGTGGAAGCCGTAGCGCCGAACTCCCTCGGCATAAAGCTGATGCGGGATCGCATAATGATCCGCCAGCGCATCATGGTCGCGATGGAATGCGGTATCGAAGCAGGCGACCTGCGGCAGTGTCGGGAAGTTGTGCAGAAGCGTCCTGATCGGAGCCAGATTATGCGGCTGGTGTAGCGGCGCCAAAGATATATAGCGCTCCAGCCGCGTTACGACGGCGTGGTCGATCAGTACCGGGCGCGTATAGTCCGGCCCGCCATGCACCACGCGATGACCGACCGCAATCGGATTGATGTTGAGTTCGTTGCGCAGCCAGGCACCTGCCAGCACCATCGCGGCCGGGATGTCAGCGACTGCTTCGATCGGATAGGCCCGGTCGGCCAAAGGATTGCCGTCAGGACCACTGGCACGCAACCGCGGCCGGTTGCCGATGCCATCGACCTGTCCTTTGATATGTCGCCGAAGCCCACCCTCGCCTTCCACCGCGAAGATCTGAAACTTCACGCTGGAGGAGCCGGCATTGACGACGAGGAATGTGTCCATGGCGGTCACGCTGCAGCGATCGGCGCTTTGCGGCGCCGGGCATCGGCATAGAGCGCAGCCACCGCGGCCGAAGCCATTCGTGACCGTGCGGAATCCGCACGTGACGTCAGTACGATCGGCACACGCGCTCCGAGCACGATCCCGGCGCCATCAGCCTTAGCGAAATACGCAAGGTTTTTAGCCAGCATGTTGCCCGACTCCAGATCAGGTACGACCAGAATCTGAGCTCGGCCGGCGACCTCCGACTTAATGCCCTTGATCCGCGCGGCATCCATGTCGATCGCGTTGTCGAAGGCGAGCGGACCGTCCAGCAACGCTCCGGTAATCTGCTTCCGGTCGGCCATCTTGCAGAGTGCGGCGGCTTCGATGGTCGAAGGAATCTTTGAAGTGACGGTCTCGACAGCCGAGAGAATTGCGACCCGTGGCGTCGTTCCGAAGCCGGTTTGGCTAAAGAGATCGACGGCGTTCTGAATGATGTCGCGCTTGGCGTCGAGATCGGGGAAAATGTTGATCGCCGCGTCGGTGACAAACACAGTTTCGGTGTAAGCCGGCACATCCATAATGAAAACGTGACTGATCCGCCGGTCAGTACGCAGTCCACCGATTTTAGCTGTGACGGCACGCATAATCTCATCGGTATGGAGGCTACCCTTCATCAGGACTTCACCCTTGCCCTCGTGAATCAACTCAACGCTTCTCGCTGCCGCGGCTGCCTCCGTGGGTGGGGTGTCGACAACCTCACAGTCCGAGATATTCAGGTTGTGCTTGGCCGCGACGTCCCTGATCTTAGCTGCGGGGCCGACAAGAATGGCCTTGATGATCCCCGATTCCGCTGACTCGATGGTGCCGCGCAACGAGCTTTCGTCGCATGGGTGCACGACAATGGTGGTGACCAAAGGGGCCCCCTTCGCGGCCGCAATCAGCCTGTCGTATTTCGATCCCGGCTGCACATTGCTGGCTTCGGATGACATCACACCCATGGCTTCGCTCCAAATCCCTATGAAGCTTTGGCCTTGGTACCGAAAGAGATCGTAATCTCTTCGAGTCCAAAGAGTTCGGCCACCTGCTTCAGTCGTCTTGCGACCTCGCCGGATATTTCCGCGCTTGCTGAGAGCACTTCCTGAATGGCTGCAAATGCCTTGCGCCGCTCGTCCATATTTTCGGGCAAGAGTGCTGGGATAGCGGCCAGCGCAGCTTCCCGGTCGAGCAGCAGCATAAAGAATTGCTCGCGCACCAGCATCTTGAACTCCGCAAGTTTCATTCTCGATGATTCTTCGGTCACACGCAGACGCCGCAGCGCTTCCAGGCTGCGCTCATCGACCATGCCGCGAGCCGACCCGGCATAGAGCAGCGCACGAATGCTCGCTTCCCGCAGACCTCCGGAGCCGATATTCGATTTCAGCTCCGCAACGCGCGCCTGCAAAAGCTCTCGATGTTTCGTATCCATCTCGCGATGGTGCGAAGGTGTGGATTGCGGGTCGACCTCAACTGCAGCCTGCAGGACGGGCGAGCCATAGATGGCAAGAAACATCGCCTCGCTGAGCGCCTCTTGCGAGTCGCGCCATTGATCGAGCGAACTGACAATCTGCTTCGACAGCCTTTCCTGTAAGATGAGGAACGGATTATCGTTGGTCACCGGCTTGCGATCGGATCGTGCTTTTTCAGCTGCATTCTCCACTGCAGTCATAAATGGATTCTGACTGCTGAATGCCTCGTACTGCAGCCGAAGCGGGTGCCAATTACGCATCAACTCCGCTACCTGCGGTGTCGCGATCGACTTCACCCACGGTTGCACATATTTCCGGTAGGCCTCGAGATTCATCTCAGAGACGCGTTTTGCGGTCTCGAAGCGGCGTTCGTCCTCCGGCGAATTGCTACCCAAGGCGCGGATGTCGTCGAGGGCCCGCGCCTCGCAGCGCATCACCCACTGCCCGACCGTGAGGTCATCATTGAGAGTTTCCGGTCCACGTGCCTCGAATGTCGCCTCATAGAGGCCAGGCGGCAGAACATCGATCAGATCAATATTGCTGGAAAACTCGGCATGTTCCTTCTTGGCGACACCACCGGAGACGAAGATGCCGAGATGGCCAATAGTTTCATGCACGGTATAAACGATGGTCTGCCCGTGCGCCCTGATCTCATCGACATCAGCATACAGATCAAGGATCCAGTCAAGTGCCTGTTGCGGCGGGGTAATGTTGTCGCCTTTGGAGCAGAACACAACGATCGGTGAACGGATGTTACGCAAATCGACCGTGGCACCATCCGACATCTTGATACGCCCAGCGGCCAGATTGTTGCCAATGAAGAGTTCGTCCACGATGAACTGGATCTCCTCGGCGTTGAGGTTGACGTGGCCGCCCCACCAGCGCTCAAATTCGAGATAGCGGCCAGCCTCAGTGTCCACTTTTGAGTAGACATTGTACTGCTTGGTCCACAAAGTATTGGAGGGATTTTGACTCTCGAAGTTCTGCACCAACCAGGCGCCATCGAACTTGCCGGCCCCGAGATCGCTTGATAACGCGGTCAGCCAGCTGCCGCCGAGCAAGCCGCCCGAGTAACGCATGGGGTACTTACCATGCACACCGGCCCAGTAGGCGAGTGGCGCACCCGCCACGATCAGGGGGCCGAACAACTCCGGCCGCAGCGAGGCGAGTATCATCACGGCCCAACCCGCCTGACAGTTGCCGATCACGCAAGGTTTGCCGTCAGCTTCGGGGTGCCGCTCGATCACCTTCTCAATGAAAATTGCTTCGGCGCGGGCGATGCGCTCGATCGTCTGATCCGGCATAGGCTCTGGAAGAAACCCGATGAAATAGCAGGGGTGGCCAGCCTTCATGGCAACGCCAATCTCACTGTCAGCCTTAAAACCACCAATGCCCGGACCGTGACCAGCGCGCGGGTCGACGACAACAAACGGCCGGCGTTGAAGGTCGATTTCTGCGCCCTCAGGCGGAATGATGCGCACCAGCGCGTAGTTGACGGGCTGATCGAGCTTGCGACCGTCGATGATCAGTTCGGCTGCGTAGTTAAGGACATGCGGCGCGGTTTGCGAGACATGGTCGCGGTACTGGTCGCCGCGCTGGCGCATAATGTCAAGAAACAGTACGCTGCGTTGACCAGCATCGACCATATACTCAACTGCGCTGGCAACGAGTCCCGACATCGCGTCGCCTTGCAGTTCCAGTTTATCGAGAGGCATCGCTTTCATCCTTCTCGCGGCAATTGAGATAGAAAGCGGTTCAGCCCCAGCAGACCTTGATTTAAGTCAATCCACTTGAGTACTCGTCGACCTTCCTAGGTGGAGGCACGAATGCTGACGCTCGGCAGCTTACATCGCTACCGAACGGTGGATCTCAATGCGTTGTTTTCAAAAGATAGTGGGCCCCAAAAACTCGCCGCAAAGTTCTCCGCGAAAACGTCGCGATACTACGGACCCTTATTTCAGCGAGATCCGAATCGCACCAAGATTGGCCGCAAGCTCGAGACCTGCTTTGCGCCCTTGTAGGGCGATCCTCACACCCTTTTCGTTTGTCAAGGAAACGCGTACGCCACCGCCGATCAGCGCGCCTCCCGCACCGACAGAGCTGTAGGTGCCAGAAAAATCACTCACACGTCTTAGGCCAGACGCCCATCCTTCCATACGGTTGACCGATGCGCCCACTGTGACACCTAGGCTGAGGCCAGAAACTCGGAACGGATAGTCACGACCGCGATACGTCAAGACGCCCCTTCCGCTACCGGCTCCTGTGATCAATCCGCCCTTGACCAGCGTGATTCGGACGTAGCTGGGTTGCTGGGAGAACGATGGCCTCACCGACAACATGGCAACGAGCAAAACCACTGCAAGCCTAGCAATCCACGACATCGCTTCAGCTTTCTAGCGAGTGCTGACTTCTACTTTTTTCCAGGTCTGGTCTGGATCGAAGCGATAAATGTGCCTCGCGATACTCTCGGTCCGCTTTCCAAGATCCTTTTGGTAAACGGTGCCCGCATGATTGACCATGAAGGTCATGACACCGGAATTTCCGTATTCAGCGGGATATGCGATAAGAGCAAAGCCACCCATCATCTTTCCTTTGACGACGTAATTTAAAGCTCCCCCTGGCGCGTCGGATCCCTGTCCTTTCAGAATGCGAAAATAGTATCCGTGATACGGAGCGGACTGCTCTCCAGCCTTGTATCCTTCGGCGGAGGCTCGGGCGGCGAACTCGCCAAGCGGACTTGGATCGCGATCGTCACGCCAGAAGAGGCCATCCTTTTTACCGGGATTGCTGACGATGCGTTGCGCGTAGACACCAGCGCCTTCGCCTGTACGATCCTTCTCGGCGTACTCGTTCTGAGCATCGACGAAAGCCAAGCAGGCTTGAACAGCGTCCAGCTCGTTACGCCCGATACGGCGATAGAGAATCTCAAGCCTTCCGGCAGCCGGGTCAAATCTCCAGCCAGCCCTTTTGTTTACGAGCGGGATCGGGAATGGAAAATCGTCCGCACCAACAACGACCGTGGCTTTGTTGTTTCCCTCTGCCTTGATTGAGTGCTTGGCCTCATACGCTGACAGGAAACGCTGACGCAATTCGGCATCGGCAACCGGATCGCCTGATCTGACGATGTCCTCTCCGCCCACACCCAGCACCCTAAGCATTGCCCTTGTGGTGCCGGTCTTGACCGCTGCAACCAGTGCATCAGCCGCTTCTTCAGGAGAGGAATAAGATCGCTGAGCTTGAGATGCTGAGGTAAACAAGAGCATCACTACGACTGCGCTAAGGCTCATCGAGGCGGAACGATTAAATGACCTGATCGTTCTCATTGCGCGGCCTCCGATAGGCGGGGGATCGCTCCGCCAATGGCGAGCCAATCGTCATAGGTGCGGAACTTCAGCCCGAGTTTTTCGTAGTCGACGCGAAGATATCCGTCGGACCCGCGTATCACCGCTTGGGGCATCAAGTTCTGCACTTCTTGCGCGATGACGCCGACGTATGGCTTGCTGCTGCCGAGATAGCTGAAGCGATAGTAGCCGAGACCATTACTCAGATAACCGAGAAGCACCACATCATGCTTCAATTCAATATCCGAGCGCCGACCGCCACCGCCGCGGAAACCGCCGCCACCGAAGCCACCGCCTCGGAAACCCGCGCCTCCTCCACGGAATCCACCACCGCCAGCGAACGCCGCGCGAGAACCTCCTCCATAACCGGCGATGCGAGGCCCACCCATCGAGGCTATACTGGCACGACCGCGAGCCGCTTGCGCAGCTGCCGCCCTACCGGATGACATGTTCAAGGCAGATCCGCGACTGCCACCGCCGCGGTTGGCCGCCTTCGTTCGGCTGCCGCCACCCTTGGCGCGATCCGCTGCACTCGGGCGTCCTCCGCGATCGCCGCCTGTCCGATCACGCGATGCGGAGCGGTCACCTGAACGATTGCCAACACGATCACCGCCGCGATCTGTACCTGCCGCTCCATCCTGTCCTGGACGGAGGACCTGCTGACCATCGCGGCCGCGAAAATCCATCCGATTGGAAGCTCCGGCCTTGAGGCTGTTGTTTCCGAAGCGCTGCTGTACATTCGCGGTGTTGTATCGCACGCCTTGACGATGTGCTGGATTGTGTTGCCAGCTATTTCCGATGTTGTTGGTTCTGTTGTAATGATTCACGTAAAGATTTCGATTTCCCCAATTGAATCCGCCACCCCAGTAATTGCCCCATCGTGCGATGGCCCAGCCTGCGCCGAAGGCAAGGCCAGCTGCGATGACACCAGCACCAATATAGGAGGGGTAGCCGAAGTAATAGGGCGGATACTCCGCATATGGCCAAGCGCCATAAACCGCCGCAGGATCGTAGTACGGAACGTAGATCATATTCGGATCGGCCGACTCGATTACGATTGCCTGTCTGTTATCCTGACTCTGGACGCTGACTTTCTGCTGTTTGGTGGTGACCAGCTTCTTGCTGTCATAGGCTTTGGATCGCAGGCGCTGGATCGCATCCATGACATCCATCTGCTGCGCAAGTACAGCGTCGCCCAAATTCTTGGTCCAGTCGACCTTGTCGCTCATCATCGAGACGACATCGGCAGTACTGGTAAGCGCCTTGACGCTATTGTCCCAAGATTGTTTCTCGACCGCCTTTTTTAATGCCTCGCCTTTGAGAGATTTATGCGCCTTGAGCCAGCGATCAGCCTGCACGACCTCCAGCGGATAGGTTGACGCTGGAAGTAAGTTGGCCAGCAGTTCATCTGGATAGAGCGCAATCGGCGCAACGAGTGCCTCAAGCTGCTCTGGCTTCAACAGGTCTGCAACCGAAGTGGGTTGAGGCGACGGCTGTGAGGGGGTCGCAGTTGGTGTCGTTTGGGCCGTGGCGGCGATAGGCAGCGTTATCACCAGAGCGAACGCAATCCAGGCTTTGCTGTAACGAAACATCACGCCCTCCCAGTCGATATCACGACAGGATCGACCTAAGTGCGGAGCATTTCTTGATAAAGATCAAGGATTCTGAGTTTTTGCTTACGGCGCCACTGGGCGACCTCAACAATCACATTTCCGATCGTGGATGAGTGGCAACTCCCAAGAATGAGCGTTGTTCGATGTGTGATTTTCCACGGAGACTTGCCATCATGAGTTTCAACAATGATGCGGGCAACCGCTAGCCCGAACGCAAATGCAGCCAAAAGGATTATCTGCACGATCAAAAGACTAATGGCAGGCGGCCGTGCACCAAAGTAGCCACGTCTAATCCCTCAGATTCGGCAACGATGATACTTCACGTCCATGCCCTCCATTCCTGGGAACTCTCGAGCAATAGTGTTGTCATCAATCACTTTGAGGAAGAATTGAACGTTTGAAAGCATGATACCAGAGGCACATGCAACGACGAGATTAATGGATTTACCATTATCTTTCTTGGACTTGATCGTACAATTTTCGTGCTTTCCCCTGATACGATCAGGTTCCGCGATGAACCCACCGTCGCGCGAAAAACTAGTGAAACCAACCGTCTTCGCACGCCCCTTACGGCTGAACACTTTGGCGCATTTGTCTGCGTTTATGGTCCATGCGCCTGAGAGCTCGAATGCATTCACATTCTGAGAGAGAGAAAGCGCGGCCGAGCACACTGAGATCGTCGCAATAATCAAGCTCCGAGCCATAACCATCTGCTTTCTCTATCTCTCTTTTGGGCCATCGACCAATCCGGTCTCTTGCGCCCGGGGAAGTGCAAATCCCTACAAACACCGTACGACGTCGCGGTCGTATTTTCTTGATTTGGATCAACAGAGAGATGCCGGGCTTTCCTAACCTAACGACAGCGCCATATCCGACGTCATCAGGAGCTATCACCCATGCCCGACAGCATCGACGACCTCATCCCTAACGCGAAACAAATCCTCAAAGAAGCGGCTCTCAAGGAAGCCCAGATGGCGGACCAATATGCGCGCCGTGCTGCCGCCGCGGAGGCAGAAAAACGCGCGCTCATCGAGAGACTCAGCCAGCCATCCGGAAAAACAGAGGAGGAGAAGATCAAGCTCGCCTCTAACGTAATTCAGCGGGCAGTCCGAAACGGATTGACAGAGGTCCAAGTCTATCGCTTTCCCAATTCGCTGTGCACCGACAAAGGTCGCGCGATTAATCAACAAGAAGCGGGCTGGGAAAACACCCTTACGGGCATTCCGAAGGAGATCTTCGAGCTTTGGCGCAATTACCTGAAGCCTCGTGGTTATCGGATCAGCTATCAAATCATCGATTTTCCAGAGGGCATACCTGGCGATATCGCAGTTACCATCGCCTGGAATGAAGGATGATTAGCGGCTAGCGAAAGTACGGAAGAACAATAAGGAGTTACATGGCTTCCAACCTGGAATCTTAGAGTAGATTATCAAACAGCAAGCCTACTCGCACGCGCGAATTTTTCGTCACACGCACGGCCACCAATCGCGATGACCAAATGCTATTTGAGGCGCACCGTTACTCCAGCAAGCGCAGCGGAAACCTCAGCACCGACCTTGGGGCCACTCAACTGCAAGATGACTCCATTCGAGTTCTGCAATTGAACTCCTCCTGCCCCGGCTGCCACCGCACCACCAGCTCCAATCGCGCTATAAGTACCCTCAATCGAAGCCGGCCCCCTTAGGTTGAGCGCTCGACCAACCAGCTTCGTGGTCGAAGCACCGATCGTAAAGCCGACGCTCAGGCCCGACACGGTGAACGGATAGTGCTTGCCACGCAAAATCAGTACGCCCTCACCACCGCCAACCCCTACGACGAACCCGCCTTTAGTAAATATAACGCCGACCCGACCAGTCTCAGCATGGCTTGGCGCACTAACGGCCGCAATAACAATAAGCGAAGTAACTATAGCAATGAGCCTAGAATAAACTTTCATGACAACTTTCCTCCGAATTACGACGCTACTTTATCTGGACCACGCGAATTGTTTCCTCTCGCTCTTCGAGTTCATTGATTCAGATCAACACGTACCTCCATTTGGAGGTAAACAAGCTGCTGTGAAGCTATTCGCCAACTGCGCGAAATAATCTTGATTCAGGTCAAGAGGACTATGAGCTGACACGCCCCATCAGCGGATGCCGGTCGACAGGTTTTCTCTGCCAACACGAGGTTCAATGTCTGAAATCCTCAACTATTGTGCCCATGAAATACTGAATGACGGTCGCCGGGTCGAGATCCGTGCTATTCGCCGGGACGACGAGGCTAACATGCTCGCTGCGATCGCGAAGACGAGTACTCAATCGCTACAGCGCCGCTTCTTCACCCCGAAGCGTCATTTTTCAGATACAGAGCGTGCCTTCTTTGTAGACGTTGATTTCAGAGATCATGTCGCAATCGTTGCACTCCCGGAAGGCCGGGACGACAATGGCGTGATAGGCGGCGGCAGATACATTATATTCGAGCCGGGACGAGCCGAGATGGCATTTGTTGTAGTCGACGCCTGGCAACGCCAAGGGATCGGCTCGATTCTGATGCGCCATCTTATCGGAATCGCAAGCAACGCCGGATTGCGAGAACTAACGGCAGAGGTCCTGCCTGAAAACGCAGCAATGATAAAGATATTCGAAAAGTTTGGCTTCACTCCTACCCGATACATGGATCCAAGAACTTTGCACCTGAAGCTGCAGCTTTCTCAGAAATCATCTCGATGAATCGATTCCTTGATTCAGATCAAAATCGGCCGCCCGGATGATGGAGCATAACCTCACTAAGCCGTGGAGAGAGAACGACGAGATCTCTAACACAGGCTAGCCAAATTGCTCCCACCGCGGAGGAAATCATGAACCTGGCCAAAGCAACTCTTATCGGCCTAGTTTCCGTTGTCACTGCCAGCACGATCACATCTCAGCGAGCTCTCGCGATGCCGCTGCAGACCAATATCGCCGGAATGAAAGCCGCGTTAAACGCGCCCATCGAGGAAGTACGCTACGGCCGGGGGTACGGAAGGTGGGGTGGATATCGCGGGTGGGGATATCGTGGCTGGGCATATCGCGGCTGGGGCCTAGGCGCCGCTGCTGGGGCGGTGGTCGGAGGTGCGATAGCAAGCTCGGCCTATTACGGCAGCGGCTATCCTTATTATGATGAAGGCTACACTTATCCTTATTACAGTGGCAGCTATACCTACGACCATTGTAGCCCCTACAGCTCAGGCTACTATCCGGCCGAAACCTATTACGGCTGGTAACCTCCAACCGACTTGTCATGGCATTTGGAACCTGACTCCGAACGCGCGCAATGCGCTCGAAGTCTGACGGGGAGGCATTGCAAAGTAGGCGACTCCTGGTCACGCCGTGAATGGCGCGGCGGTCCTACCTCAATCCCAAAAGCGATCGTCGGTAGCTACTGTTCCGGACTTCGCTTCTACACACGAAGCTCCCGGAGTATCCTGCCGCGTAGCGCTTCTGCCCCTTCGTGTAATAGCGGCCCTTTCTGAAATCGAGCCAAACGACTGTATCCCGGGGGCAATGACGTTGCGCCTGGGCTTCATAGCGAAATAGCGTGAGGGCCTGCGCGGATTCGCTTTCCGCCGAACATAACGCAAGCGTCAGAAACGTTGCAGATATGACCCTTGTATAGCAGTAGCTCATCGACGGGCAGGCACCTTGATATTGCGACATCTCACAAACGCACGAAGAAAATAGCGGGCTGACCTAGTCGGACTATGTCCTAATCGACGACATGATATCCGCCGTCGATGCAGATCGTGTCTCCGGTGATGAGCCGTGCCACGTCATGTGCGAGGAAGGCCGTCGCGGCACCGACGTCTTCGATGCTTACCAGACTTCTTGTCGGCGCCTTCGCTTTGGCCTTTTCGAGCAGCTTGTCAAATTCGGGGATGCCCGACGCAGCCCGAGTCGCTAGGGGCCCTGGTGAAATGGCATGCACGCGAATGCCCTTTGGCCCCAATTCAGCGGACGCATATCTGACTGCACTTTCTAGAGCTGCCTTTGCAATGCCCATGATGTTGTAGTTCTTCACAACGGTTCGGCTGCCATAATAAGTCATCGTAAAAAGCGTCCCGCCCTTCTTCATCAAAGGCTCAGCAAGGGCCGCCATCCGCAGAAATGACGATACCAATGCCTGCACCCAGATTAACAAACACGATGACCATTTCGAGTCATGAACAGTCGGTGATCAGGCAGATTAACGAGAGGCCGCACGATTGCGAAGCGCTTGACGGCCCGACCTGCCCTGCGCCTCAACGGACATCGACTGCCGGCTTAGCAAAATGGACCGCGGGCGCAACATCGATGTCTGTGTCAGCGCTAGTCAGCAACGGGAATTGCAAGTTGAAATTTAGTTCCTTGCGTATCCGACTTGACCAATCTTAGTTTGCCTCCAGACTTTTCGATTAACGTAGAACAGATTGCCAGGCCCAATCCCATGCCTCCAGACCTGGTGGAAAAGAACGGGTCGAAGATGCGCTTGGCTACCTCTGCCGGCATACCTACACCAGTATCTTGTCTCGGGTGCCTCAATGGCCGCATGTGGCCGCGCGTTCGACTTTCTTCGCCTCTCTGGTCCCGCGATTATACTTCGCATATTCTTGACCGTCGATTGGTGCGACGGCCGCTGCCCTGGCAACGGCACCCGGATCAATTCGACGCCACTAAGACGGACGCGTCATCAAAGTCGCATGCAACACAACGATATCTCAATAGAAGATTCGCGGCTATTTCGGCTCGACACCTGATTCGGATTGATTCGCTACACTTAGGGTCAGAGCAACCGACTTCGTTGAAGCGAGGAAACGCAATAGCGATTGCCGCTCATGATCGAGCAGGCTTTGCTTGTCGCGCATTTCTGGTGGCGCACGCCAGCCCGGTTCAATGCCGGTCATATCCGGAAGCTCATGCGCGATGCCTTTGTGGCAGTCGATACAGGTGCGTTCGCCTGAAACCAGATAGCGTGAGTGAATCTCCGCTGCACGACGTGTCTGCTTGGTGAAATCCATCGCGACGGAGGAGTGACAATTTCGGCATTCAAGCGAGTCATTCGCCTTGAGGCGCGCCCACTCATGTTTGGCAAGTTCGAGGCGCTTATCGAGGAATTTCTGGCGGGTTGATATCGTACCGAAGATTTTTCCCCAAACCTCCTTCGACGCTTGCATTTTGCGCGCAATCTTGTCTGTCCAGTCGTGTGGCACGTGACAATCAGGACATGTCGCGCGAACGCCGGAGCGATTCGAAAAATGAACGGTGTGCTGAAGTTCCTGATACACGTTGTCATGCATTTCATGACATGAAGTACAGAACTTTTCCGTGTTGGTGACTTCAAGCGCTGTATTGAACGCACCCCAGAAGATGACCCCGCACAGAAATCCGCCGAGAACGAGAAAGCCCAGACTAAAATAGACGCTGGGCCGGCTCGCAATCTGCCAGAACCACACCAACTTCTGCCAACACCACCACAGCAGAGCTTTCAGTTTGGCCATCTCGCGCTCACTGCTTGGAGTCGTGGACCTGAAGCATGTCCTGGAATGTGTTTGGCACCAGCGGTTGGGCGTCGGTCTGCTGGACATGGCATTCGGTGCAGAAATAGCGCCGTGGCGTGACGTCGGCGAGAACCTGGCCGTCGCGATCCATGAAATGGGTGACGCTGATCATCGGCGCGCCGGAGCCTTCCGTGAACTGGCGGCGGTGGCAATCAAGACACCGATTGGTCTTCAGCGTCAGCTGATAGCCGTCGATGGAATGCGGAATGACGGGCGGCTGTTCGGGATAATTGCGCATCACACGCTTGTCGTCGGTGATCGGCCGCGCTAGCGGCGGGATCTGCTCTTCGCTCATCGGCGTCGCGTTGCCGGTGACCCTTGGCACGATCCGCGGCGCGGTCTGCGCGTAGATTGCGCCCGTCATGAAAATGATGAATCCGCTCAGGACCGCCCCCAGCAGGGGGCGCGCCATCGCGCTCAAACCGGAGTGATCCTGATCGCGCATTTCTTGAAATCCGTTTGTTTGGAAATCGGATCCGTCGCGTCGAGCGTCGTTTTGTTGATGAGTTGGCTTGCGTCGAACCAGGGCACGAACACCACGCCACGCGGCATGCGGTTGCGGCCACGGATGTCGACACGCGTCCTGATCTCGCCGCGCCGGGATATCAACTTGATCTCGGCGCCTTGATTGATGCCGCGTTCGCGTGCGTCCTCGGCATGCATGAAGCAGCGAGCACCCGGAAACGCCTTGTAGAGTTCAGGCACTCGCATGGTCATCGAGCCTGAATGCCAGTGCTCGAGCACGCGCCCGGTGACCAACCAGAGATCAAACTCCTTGTCTGGCGGCTCTGCCGGCGGCTCGTAGGGCACGGCGATGATTTTAGCCCGGCCGTCCGGCTGGCCGTAGAACTCGAAGTTCTTTCCGGGCTTCACATAAGGGTCAAGACCTTCGCGATAGCGCCAACGGGTTTCCTTGCCGTCGACAACCGGCCAACGGAGTCCGCGCACCTCGTGATAGGTGTCGAACGGCGCCAGATCATGACCATGCCCGCGGCCAAACGAGGCGTACTCCTCAAACAGGCCTTTTTGAACATAGAACCCGAATGCTTTGGATTCGTGATTATCGTATTCGGCCGGAATTTCCGTTGCGGAAAAGCGATCGACATTTCCGTTGCGGTACAACACCTCGAACAGTGTCTTGCCACGATAGTTTGGATTGGCCTGAAGAATTTCCGCCGGCCACACTTCGTCGGTAGTGAAACGTTTCGAAAACTCCATCATCTGCCACAGATCGGAACGTGCCTCTCCAGGCGCCTTGACCAGTTGCCGCCAGAAATGGGTGCGGCGCTCCGCGTTACCGTAGCCACCCTCTTTCTCGACCCACATCGCTGCAGGCAGGATAACGTCCGCAGCAAGCGCGGTAACGGTGGGATAGGCATCGGACACCACGATGAAATTGTCCGAATTGCGATAGCCCGGATAGGTCTCACGCGAGTTGTTGGGCGCGGCCTGCAGATTATTGTTGACCTGAATCCAGTAGAAATTGAGCTTGCCGTCGCGCAGCATCCGATCCTGCTCGACCGCATGATAGCCCGGCTTTTCGGGAATGATCCCGTGCGGAACGCGCCAGATTTCCTCTGCGTGTTTGCGATGCTCTGGGTTGACCACCGTCATGTCTGCCGGGAGTCTGTGTGCGAAAGTCCCGACCTCGCGCGCGGTGCCGCAGGCCGAAGGCTGCCCGGTCAACGAGAACGGCGAATTGCCGGGCTCGGAGATTTTTCCGGTCAACAGATGAATGTTGTAGACGAGCTGGTTCGCCCACACGCCGCGCACATGCTGATTGAACCCCATGGTCCACAGCGACATCACCTTGCGCTTGGGATCGGCATAGAGCTCGGCAAGTTCTTGAAGGAAGCCGCGCTCGACTCCGGTCAGCGCCGAAACCTTCTCCAGCGTGTAGTCCTTGACGAACTTGGCGTAGGCATCAAAGTCGATCGGCTCCGTGGCGGCGGGATTGGCCGCGCCTTTCGCTTTCTTCTCGATCGGGTTGTCCGACCGTAGCCCATAACCGATATCCGTCACGCCCTTGACGAATGAGGTGTGCTTGTTGACGAAATCCTTGTTGACCCGACCAGTGGTGATGATGTGGTTGGCGATGTAGTTGAGGATCGCAAGATCGGTCCCCGGCTTGAACACGATGGGGATGTCCGCAAGATCGGAACTTCGATTAGTGAAGGTCGACAGCACCGCGACCTTGACATGCGGATGGCTTAAGCGGCGGTCTGTCACCCGCGTCCACAGAATCGGATGCATCTCCGCCATGTTCGAGCCCCACAGCACGAAGGCATCCGCAGCCTCGAAGTCATCGTAGCAGCCCATCGGCTCGTCCATGCCGAAGGTGCGCATGAAGGCGTAAGCCGCCGATGCCATGCAGTGGCGCGCGTTGGGGTCCAGATTGTTGGAGCGGAAGCCCGCGCGCATCAGCTTGGTCGCGGCGTATCCCTCCCATATCGTCCACTGACCTGAGCCGAACATGCCGACGGCGGTCGGTCCCTTGCTCTTGAGCACAGCCTTCAGCCGGGCAGCCATCACATCGAAGGCTTCATCCCAACTCACCGGGGTGAATTCGCCGTTCTTGTCATAAACACCATTTTTCTTGCGCATCAGCGGCGTGGTCAGGCGGTCGCCGCCATACATGATCTTGGAAAGGAAGTAGCCCTTGATGCAGTTCAGCCCGCGGTTGACTTCGGCCAGCGTATCCCCATGCGTGGCGACAACTTTGCCGCCCTTGACGCCGACCATGACGCCGCATCCGGTGCCGCAGAAACGACATGGAGCCTTGGACCATTTGATCTCAAGTGTCCCGATCCCCTGCGCGACTGGCTGCGCCGACGCCGGCACACTGATGTTGGCCGCGGCCGCAGCGATCGCCGCTGCCTGGGCCTTGAGCATATCGCGTCGCGAAAGGGGCATTACTGATCTCCCTGGCCAGCAGGATCATCTATCTGCTCATAGACCATGTTGGCGGACAGCACGCCGTCCCATCCCGAGATTTCGGCGAGCCGCGCGCCCAGCACGCCGCTGTCCGATCCTTCAAGGACAATGATAATCTTCGATGCGTTGCGGTGATGAACTTCGACCTCGGGCAACGCCGACAGCAGCCGCACCACAGTATCGAGGTGTTTCGGCAACACCGAGATCACCGCGCTTGAGATATGCAAAGGCGAAGGCTGAAGTTGCCCAGATAAGAAGGTCCGACGTGAAAGTCCGGAATCCTTCATCACGTATCACTCAATTCGGCGGCCCAGGTGGGCCTAATATGAGCTGCAACATCCAGACCAAAAAGCCGTATCCGCCGACGATGCCAACAGCAACGATCGGCCAGATCAGCGCAGCGATAATGGAGAATACAATGAATTCATCGCGCCGGGTGTGTGGTGGCGCGGGATGATCTCTGGAGTCGGACTGGTTGGAAACCGTGTCCATGATACTGCCTTTGAAGAAGGCCATCCGAAATCGGTTAAAGACTATCCGGGGCTATCGATCCTCGCAAGATCTAAAATTCGCCCAGTCCCCGCTCGCTTACTCCATCTGGACGTCACAACAAACCGCGCTGACGAACCGATCAGCCGCCCAAGGTCCACCCTAATCATATACCCCGGGATCGCCCAGTCGCGTGATCCAGAAAAGGCGGGTAGCTCAGAGAAAATAGACCGCCTCAGATTCAAGGCGACGCAAATGAATTTGAGTATCGCGCCAAATCATCTCGCAATTCGAGCTTTTCACAGTTCTTACAGCGAAAATACGAATGAGCCAGCGGCTCGGTTAACTCACTGATGTCCTAGAGCCGCATAGTCGATGAGCGAATCATATCTTCCCAGCCTCGGTTGTTCCGCGCTCTGCAACGCAGCATTCCATAACACCGGTTACCCGAACTCAACTCCCTGTTCGCTTCGTCGGTGCCGGACGCTGTATCGCAGTCCGTTCATTCGCTTCTCCCATGCCTCTGTCTAACGAGATCTTGTCACGGGGTCGATCTGGTGGCTTGACGAACTCAACCGTAACAAGGTGTTGTATCTGTTCCAACTTCAACAACCCAAACTTCTCCATAAGGTTGAAGGCCTGGCGCGCGGCACTTGGGTCGCCCTTGATGGCTCGCGCCACGAGACTTCTCGTCATCAGAATGAACTTCGAATGCTTTTCCACTCGGCCATCAACCTGAACGCTGACTTTCTCGGTCAAGATCGTGCGTAAGGTATCCGCGAAGCTAGGAACAACCCTTCTTCTGCCCTTAGGATTGCCAGAGACTCCCTTTTTGAATTGCGTGCGTTTGGGCGGCTTTCGATACCCAACCTCGTAATTGCCGTTCTTGCCCTTTCCTCGCCGCAGCTCACTCATTCCTAGAGCCTCACGGAGCGAGAACGGGCAACTTCGTCAAATGTTTCCCCTGTACTTTCCAGAACGGCATCGTCCTTTGCATAGTCCTGCCATCGGCGGATAACGACATCGACGTAAAGCGGATCTATTTCGATCAAACGGGCCCGGCGACCTGTCTTGTGGGCTGCGATCACGGTCGTGCCACTGCCGCCGAAGCAATCGAGGACTATCCCGCCTCGTTTCGAAACGTCCTTGATAGCATCGGAAACCATCTGCACTGGCTTGACCGTGGGGTGGATCGCAAAGTTGTCGTCACTGCTCTTTGCGGCCGGCGAGTAGCCTCGGTATTCCCAGACATTGGTCCGATAGCGTCCATGCTGGCCGAGTTCGAAGTTGTTGATGTGAGGTTTGGCGCCACTCTTGAAGACAAAGACCAGTTCATGCCGGGACCGGTAGAACGTCCCCATCCCGCCATTCTCCTTAACCCAGACACAGATATTCTTGAGCTCGGTATAGATGCCATCACCTGCGGCCAGCATCTCAGCGAGGTGTCTCCAATCCATGCAATGAAAGTGAATTGATCCCTCAGTCGAGAAGCGCGCCAGATGACGCATTATTGTGCGCAGAAAATCCGTGAACTCGGGCTTTGACATTTCGCCGGAAGCCATCGCGAACTCACGGTGACGCACCTTTCCAAGGCCGCCCACATGCCCATCGATGGGAACATTATAGGGTGGGTCCGTGAACACCATTTCCGCCTTTTCGCGGCCCATCAATCTCTGAAAAGCTGCCTCGTCCAGAGCGCTGCCACAAAGAATCTTGTGGGGACCCAAAATCCACAGATCGCCCGGCTTCGATACACTAACGTCACCGACGGCTGGAATGCGCTCATCCGCTGGATCACCGCGATCCGATGGATTGAGGCCTTCAATAATTCGATCAATCTCGGGGATAGTAAATCCGGTCAGATCGAGATCAAACTCGGAATCTTCCAGCAACAAACTCTGAAGCTCAGTCGCTAGAATTTCTTCATCCCAAGCACCGTTGAGTACGAGCTTATTGTCCGCCAAGATATAGGCGCGCTTCTGCGCGCCACTCATATTAGACAAGACAACACAAGGCACCTCCTTCATCTCGAGGTGCTTTGCCGCCGAAAGGCGGCCATGCCCGGCCAGAACCATCGACTGGTCGTCGATCAGGATTGGATTGGTGAAGCCGAACTGCTCAATGCTCCTGGCAATCTGCCGGATCTGCTTTTTCGAATGGACCCGGGCATTGTGAGGGTACGGCCGCAGCGACAAGGCCGCCCTGAGCTCAATTTCCAGCTTCCTGTCAGACATCGATAACTCCTGTACTTGCGTGCAGGAGTTATGATGTTTGCGTCGTTGAAATTACATGGGGGCTTTTTTCAACGCCGGCTGCATCGACGTGACAAGATTATCTAGGCCATGCTTGATATCCGACCAGGCTTCCTCAGCAGTGGCATAGTCTCGCGTGCGAAGAAGTTCCTCAAATCCACTAAAACTATCTGTAAGCTGACAATGCTCTTCCTTGTCCCGGCTCAAGCTTTCGCGCCAGCCCTTAAGTACTTTTGCGCCTGAGCTGGACGAACGTCCTCCTAGTGGAAAACCTATCTTCTCCAAATGTCTGGCAACACGAGCGTCAGCCTGACTGCGAGGCATTCCGTACCTGCGCAAAACATTGGCACATGCCAACGCCGTACCTTTCACTGTTGTATGATACCCCAGTTCCGGCGGTCGATTACCAAAAACCTTAGGTGTGACGATCGGAGAGACTGCGCCAACATCAAGGTCAGTGATGGCTGAAAGACCTGCAACAAGAGGGGTCAAACCGGCCTGAAGTTCAGGGACGGCTACACAGAAACTGACAAAAGCTTGCAAGGTTGAGATAAAGCCTTCGCGACCATCCGTTGCGTAGCTGTGATTGGCAGCCTGGAGTGAAAGGCGAAGTTCAGACCAAATTTTTGGGTCAATATCGGTCATGAGAAAGCTCCTGTAAGTGAGGGCACTCCTGACCGAACCCGATGTATTTAGGCAAAGTTATTTGGTTATTAGTTTTCCGATCGGCAATACCCGACTAAAAATAAGCCGACGCATCAGGAGATTTTCTCGAGAACCCAATCCGCCAGTCCAATGCGCGCCACGGTGGCGGCTAATTTTTTACCCTGCCAGACATGCACATCCTGCCGCTCCGAAATAAGAGTGGCGTCCGTACTGTGGCAGGCAAAAAATAGCCGGCGAAAGCAGCCCGCAGCATCAAACTGCTCAATGTAGTCGTTGAGAACAGGTTGTCCGGCTCGAGACTTAACCTGCACCGCAGCTCGCTCTCCTGTCGCCGGATGCTCAATGGCAAGGTCGATAAATTCCTGCAGTCCCCCAACTGCCGAGATGCGTTGCCAGCCACTGCGGGACAAGACAAGATCGATTAACACTTCAAAATCTGCTTGGTGCAGCTCAGAAATCGCCCGCGCCAAGACGTCGATCAAGATGTTTTGAGCAGCTTGTGCTTCTACAACGACCGGGTTGGCCTCGCCACTTAAACGGCGCTGAAGGTATGCGTCCGTTACTTGTGGCCGGCAAATTGTGCGGCGATAGGCGCTCACTTGGGTGAGTAGACTGCTCAAGCTCTGAAGCGTCAATGGCGCTCCCGCAGCGTCCAGTTTGCTCCAGGATGTTAGACACCTGCGCTTCCGATATCCTTGGATAGCCCCATCGCAACCGATCCAGGTCACAGTTTTGTCAGCAAAAGTCCACCACAAGTGATTCCGGGCAAAGGTGATCCAGAGGCAGGTTTCTGGAAGGCTGTAGAAATCGATAATTTCGCGAGCATCTTCTGCAGCAACACGGAGTGGGCGCCCCTGCCCCTGCTGATAACGGATGATGTCCTGTCTGTTGAGAGACGAGGCCAGCTCGTGGGGAATATCCCTGAAGCCGAAATGTAATTCGCCTCGATCAAGGGAGACGTTATTCCAGCAGCCCTTGGGGCCGAGTTTGATATAGCGAACATCACTGAACTGGATCGCCATTCGCGTGATCTTAATAGCAGTTGGTCTGTGCAAGCCCCTGCGTCATCGTCGTGGAACACTGTAGCGATGACCGTGGTGGGGATTGATCCATCTGCATCGGCTGCGGCTGCCGGGATTGCCACCGCTCGACATAGGCAATGGCCTGTTCGTTCCGCCGCTCCTCCTGCAAATAGAGTGTCTGACGGCAATTGGCGTAGCCTTGCGTGCCCTTCACGTACCCCCACGATCGACACGTAGCATCCTGCTTGGCTACCAATCGCTCCGCCGCGACATGAGGGTCAGTGGTCTGACACGCGCTCAGCATTCCGGCACACAGCATCACACCAACCGCATAAAAAGATCGTCTCATGAAACTCTCCAAACACATGATTTAGCTGCATAAATGACCTCAACGCGATGACGATCATTGCCATAATACTGTGTCTATATCCAGTGGTTTTATAACCTCTGGAATGGCCGTGTTGGCGCATGAAAGCTCGTGCGCTCCTGGCTTGGAATTTGCGAAAGATCCGCGTTGAACGCGGGCTCTCGCAGGACGCGCTTGCCGATGAAGCGAGCGTAGATCGGGCCTATGTGGGTGGACTTGAGCGTAAATCGCACAATCCGACCATCGACCTGCTTGACCGGCTGGCGACGACGTTAGATGCCGATATTGCCGAGTTTTTTGCCAAGATCCCGAAGGGTGCAACGCCGCCCAAACCTTTGCCAGCTGGTCGGAAGGCAACCGTCCAGCGTGGTCGCAAGAAGCAATAAGATTGCTGCAAAACCACTGGACTTCAGCGTGCGGCACAGCATGCATGGACACGTCAACAGCGAGTGTCCCATGTCGAAGAGAGCCAGCAGAAGAGTCATCCGGACCCTGATCGGGCAGGTTCGTGACCGGATCGAAGAAGCCAGCATTGTTGCAGATGCGGCGGAGCAACTGGCACAGCGCGGCCGGACTGAAAAGGCACTGCGCGTCCTGATGGATGTCGAAGGGCCGACCTTCGAGGCGCAAGAGTTGTTCCGAACAGCCATGAAGATCAGGCGAACATTGCTCCCGAACCCGGAATAGCACTCGCTTAAAACATGCGTACGGACCGCCCGGCTCAAGCCGATCGCGGCCTTGCGGCAGTGGCAGCGCTTGATGCTGTCGCTACGCCACAGGAGATCGCATGAATACGAAAAAGACCAAGGGCTTGTCTCGTAAAACAACCGCAGCACGCAAACTCACCACTGCACGTCAGCCCTCAAGAACATCGAAATCATCTCGTTCGACCAGGACTACCTCATCGTCAAATCTGCCTAAAGAACACCCCTCTCCGGAATCACACACACTGCGTGGATCCAGCTCATCAAAGCAGACAACGGTTCTGGCTATGCTGCGCGCGCCGGGCGGCACGACGATTACCGCCATCATGAAGGTCACCGGCTGGCAGCCTCACTCGGTTCGCGGGTTTCTAGCAGGTGCGGTCAAGAAAAAGCTTGGACTCGATCTGGTCTCAGCGGTCGAAGGCGGCCAGCGCATCTATCGAATTGCGGCTGCAACAAAACAGGCCTGATGATGAAACAGGCATCGAAGGGAGAGATCGCGCGTGATCACGATCTCGAAAATCCGCAGCTCGGATCTCGTCAAAGGTTGAAGCGGTCTTCCCTCGCGCATCTGCCGAAACATCTTCAACTGGCGATCACGAGTTATCGAAGACAAGCGAACCAATCAGGCGATCTCGACCCGACAATCCGCCAATTTCTCGATCGCATTGCAGACAAGGACACGCACGCCTCCGTCATGGCTCGACTGATGGCTTTCGACCGCGCGCAGACGACGATGCAGGCAGGCACCATCCTGTCACGTGAATGGAATGGTGTGACCCACCGCGTCACCGTTGTGGACGATCGCTTCCTGTGGAACGGGAGCAATTATGACAGCCTGTCTGCCATCGCTCTCGCCATCACCGGCACTCGTTGGAACGGGCCTCGATTCTTCGGCCTGCGGGACAGCGTCAGAGGCAATAGCCAGTGAAAGCGATCAACGCCTCTTCGAAAGCGATCGTCCGTTGCGCGATCTACACACGTGTCTCAACCGAGAACGGTCTCGACCAGGAATTCAACTCGCTGGATGCCCAGCATGAAGCGTCCTCGGCGTATATCAAGAGCCAAGCCCATGCCGGTTGGGTACCGGTTAAAGCTCGCTATGACGATGGCGGATTTTCCGGAGGATCGACGGACCGACCAGCACTTCAAACATTGCTCGAGGACGTGCGGGCGCGGAAAATCGATATCATCGTCGTCTACAAAGTCGACCGCCTTACCCGATCGCTCGCCGATTTCGCTAAGCTGGTCGAATTATTCGACACCCATGGCGTGTCGTTCGTCTCGGTCACCCAGCAGTTCAATACCACCACGTCGATGGGACGCCTGACTCTGAACGTGCTGCTGTCCTTCGCCCAGTTCGAGCGGGAAGTCACCTCAGAGCGAATTCGGGACAAGGTCGCAGCGTCCAAAAAGAAAGGCATCTGGGTCGGTGGTCCCCTGCCCCTCGGCTACACCATGGAAAATGGCAAAATCGCTGTCGTTAAGGAGGAAGCCGAGAGGGTTCGTCACATCTTCACCCGCTACCTCGAATTGGGCAGCGTGCATGCGCTGATGCGCGATCTCAGAGACCGCAATATCGTCAGCAAACGGCGCATGCTCAAGACCGGCGCGGTCCGGGGCGGTGTTTCCTTTGGCCGCGGGGCGCTGTTTTATCTGCTGCGCAATCGCTTCTATATCGGTGAAGTCAACTACAAGGGACAAATCTATCCCGGCGAACAACCCGCTATCCTGGATCGCAGTCTGTTCAATCAAGTTCAGAAATCTCTTTCCGAGCAGTGGGGCCACAAAACCAGAACTCGCTCACGCTTCACCCATCTCCTGACCGATCTGATGTTTGACGATGTCGGGCATCGTATGGCCCCCACCCAGGCGCGAAAGAACGGTCGATCCTACAATTATT
Organism: Afipia sp.; assembly: GCA_044464625.1. Taxonomy (GTDB): domain Bacteria; phylum Pseudomonadota; class Alphaproteobacteria; order Rhizobiales; family Xanthobacteraceae; genus Afipia. The sequence continues at coordinate 97,291 of JBIQLC010000015.1, forward strand.
ATGTCTCTCAACCGCTTCTATTCGGCAATGCAGCTTCGGCCAAGGTTGGCTCAGTGTCGCGCGTTCCAGCCCAAGAAGTGGAAGATCAGATTCGCAAGGCCGTCCTGGAACCGAAACGACGCGGCCATCAAAATGCCGCTCTCCCGGATAACGCATTCGCTTGCTCGCTCATCAATCGCATTGAGGTGCAGAAGAACCGCCTCGTCGTCGAATTGAAGCCGGATCCCGAAAACAACATGGACGATAGCGGCTCCTCCATGATGATTCCTTGGACCAAACCTCCGTCCAAACGTGCGCGATCGATTCTGCAACCAAACTCAGCAAAGCTGCCTTTGCGCCCGATGAAACTGGAACGGCGCGCTACGCTGGTTGCAGCGATTGCACGAAGCCGGCGCTGGCTCGACGAACTCGCCAGCGGAGTTGCGCCGGATGCGAGAGCGATCGCAGCACGCGAGCATCGCAGCCTCCGCCACGTCAACATGACGCTGTCGCTCGCTTTCCTATCTCCTGACCTTGTCAAAGCTGCAGTTGAAGGCCGGCTGCCTCGCGGCATCGGCGTTGAACAGTTACGCGAGCTTCCCTCCGAATGGGAGCGCCAGTTCGAAGCACTCAGCCTCAGGCCAATTTAGACTAAGACCGCATCCTCTTAGCTAGTTTAGGCATCATCGCTAAACCGCCTTGCGCCAATAGCGGACATTTCACACTCTCTCTCGCTGGACAACTTACTGATAAGCTTTGTCACCAAGCCGCGTGAAGACTGCCGTCCGCGATAGCAAGGTGCGAGCTCGCGCATCCACGCACTATCATTAAGCAATGATTCACAGGTTGACGATGTCGACCTGATGGCCTTGTAGACTTGTTGCAAAATCCACCACATGCCGGTGATGAGTGAACACGATGACCTGCTGCCGCTGCCCGGTCGTCGCAAGCAACCGCAGCATCGCAAACGTCCGCTCGTCGTCGAAGCTCGCCAGCAGGTCGTCACCGATGAACGGAAGCGGCTCAGCTCTGCGATGTTCGAGCAGCGCCAGGCGAAGCGCCAGGAACAGCTGATCGCGCGTGCCCTCGCTCAGGCCCGGCACCGGCACCCGCTCACCGGAATCGCGGCGCGCCACCAGGACGGGCTGATCGTCGTCGCCGTAGTCGATGCCGAGGCCGACGAACGCGCCCGCGGTCGCCGTTGCGAACAGCGCGCCGGCCCGCGCGATCAACGGGTCCTGCAGCGTGGCGCGATGGCGCTCGATGGCGCAGCCGGCCAGCCGGACCGCCACCGACCGAAGCAGCCAGCGCTCGGCGATCGACAGCAACTCTGCATTCGCTTCGGCGCGCTCAGCGGTCAGCGCCGCGGCGTTGCGCCCCGTCAGCAAGGCGTCGAGTTCGGTCTGCTTGTGATGGCGGGCGGCGGCCGCTGCCGTAATGTCCTTCATCAACTCGTCTTGCCGGACGGTTTCTCGCGCGATGTCCGCGGGCAGCGAGTCGAGGTCGATCCCGGCTTGCTCCGCGCGCAGGTTCGCTTCATCGCGGCCATCAGCGATCACGGCGAGGTCGCGCCGCTCCGCCGCGCGTTCGGAATCGCGCCGTTCTCGCTCCGAGGCCCGCATCAGCGCGTTCGCCAACGCAGCCGAACCGGACGCATTCAATTCCGCGACCGCACTGTCCAGCGTCGCCGACAACGCGGCCCGCCGCGCCTCTATCTCCTTGCGGGACACGGCGCGTGTGGCGCCAGCTTCGCGCAGTCGCTTGCAAGTCTCGTTGGCGCTGCGCATCGCCGCGAGAGCATCCGACAGCCGCGCCAGCGTTTGTTGCGCGGTTTCGCCCTTGAAAGGCCGCGCCGTGCGATCCGCAACGGCCAGCACATCGCCATCGAACGCGTCGATATCCGCCTTGATGGTGTCGACGCTGCGCCCTTCGCGCTCATAACTGGCCTTGGGCAGCGCCACGTCCTGCCACACCTGCAACGCCGCCTCGGCCTGCGCCGGCGCCGCATCGGCGGCAAGGCCAATGGCCTCCATGGCGGGCGGCCACAACTGGCGCAGCGTTGCGAGCGCGTCCTGCGCGGCTTCTCGCGCGGCTGCGGCCTCGTTCAGATCGCGCGCGATGCGCTGGCGGGCGATAGCGCGAGCCTTGCCGTCTGCCCACGCCGCCTGCAGCTCATCCAGTCTGCTCTTCGCCTCGCGAAACAGCACCTCCGGCGAAAGCGCGCGATCCGGCCTGCGGCCCGCCGCCTCCAGAAACGCGATGACGGCGGCCTTTCCGGTTTTCAAATTCATCTCGAGCGCGGCGATGTCAGCCCGCTGCGCATCGCGCCTGTCGAGACGGCCGACGATCTCCTGCAGGCGCTCGCGCCAGCGCCGCATCTCGGCCGGCGATCGCGACGCCACGCCGGACGACGCCCACTGGTCTTTCCACGCTCGATCAGCCGCGCCGATCCGCGCCTGCAAATCAGCTAGCGCAGCGGCGGCACGCTCACGCCCGGCCACCGCTTCGGACAGCCGCTGCTGCTCCGCCTCGTGGCGCGCGGTCCGCCCGGTATCGGTCAAAAGCAGATCGGTGACGGAATCGATCATGCCGGACGCCAGCCGAACGGCGGACAGATGCGCGGCGCGCGTCGCCGTATCGGCATCCATCGCGGCCCGCATGGCCTCCAGACGGTCGTCCCGCTCGCGCCGCGCCTTGATAAGATCGCCGTGGGTCGGTGCCGACGCCCCGCCCGACAGGCTTGCAAGTTGCGCCTCGGTGGTGGCGATCGTGCTGTCGAGCCCGGCCAGCGCGCCGCGGAGCCGCGTTTCCTCGCTGTGGCTCAGTTCGGCGATGCCGGCATATTGGGATATAACGGCGGCGTCCGGCAGCGGCAGCGAACGGATCGTCTCCAGAGCACCAGGCGATGGATCGAGCGCGGCCGCCGCCGCGATCAGCGCCTCGGTTTCGACTGCCAGCGCCGCATTGGCGCGGCGCAACTGATCGGCCTGCGCTGGGATCGTGTCGAAGGCATCGAAGCGCTGCCGCAACTGGTCAGGATCGGCCGCGACATGGAACCGGGGCTCGACGCTCTCCGCATCGCGCAATTCCTGCGCCGCGCGGGCGTGGCGCGCTTCGGCATCGGCGATCGTCCGCTCGGCATCCTTGATGCGAGCGATCAGATCACGCGCCTGCGCCAACGCCGGATCGGTCGGCAATCGCTCCAGCAGTTCGGCGTGCGAGGACAGCCCGAGACGTCTCGCATTCTCCTCTAGCTCCGCCCGTGCGGTGTCGCGCGCCTGCTGCCGCCGCGGCAGATCGTCGATCGCCTTGCGCACCGCGCCGAGCTTTTCGCGCAGACTGTCGATCGTCCCGCCTTCCGACAGCAGAGTGTCGTTCACGACCAATGCCGCGATTTCGGCCCGGTCGGCGGCGTCCGCCGCATCCAGCGCGACAAACTCGCGATCGAGCGTCGCCGCCATCTCGTGGGCCTCGCGCCATTCGGCGAGCGCATGCGCCGGGACCGCCGGCAGATCGGCGTAGGTCTCAAGCTCCGCATCCAGACTTTGCAATCGCGCCAGTTTGCCGCGCACGCGGTGGGCGCGCTGCAACAGCGCAAGGGTTGCGACGCTCCGCTTGTGATCCAGAGTGAGCGACTCCAGATGCGCCTGCGCGTCGCGGACCGCGGTTTCCAGTTGCTGGACGGCCTCGCGGGTCACGATAGCATCGCGCAGCGCCCGGTCGGCGTCGTCGCGGCGATCGATCGCCAGGTAGAACGGCTTGCTGGCGGAGCGGCGCGGCGTGAACAGATCATCGGCCTCGGCGCCCAGCCGCGCCCTGAGATGCGACAGCGCCGTCATACCGGCCGAGCTCGCCGCCAGCGTTTCCGACAGACGGCCGCCGGCCTCGAGCAATTCGCGGCCGCCGTCGCGCAGCGCCTGCGCGCTCAGGCCAAACTCGCGGTTGAACACCTCGCGCGAAATGCCTTCAAGGAACGACGCCAGCGTATCATCGGGCAGCGGTTGGTCGGCCTCATCGACCAGCGTGTTCTTGTTGCCTTTGCGCCGGCGCACCGCGAGCGTCCTCCCGCTCGAATGCAGCAACAGGCCGCCGACGCGCAACGTCTTGCTGTCGTGCCGGAAGTCGTAGGGGGTGCGGCCGCCGAAGCCGAACAGCAGATCGCCGATCGCCGACAGCGCTGAGGTCTTTCCGGCCTCGTTGGCGCCGTACACCACGTGCAGTCCCGCCCCGGCGTCGAACGACAATTCGCGATCCGCGAAGATGCCGTAGCGCTCGAGGGTAAGACGCTGAAGTCTCACGGCGCCTCTCCCGCCAGCAGCGCACGCGCATCGCCGGCAAGGCGCTCGCGCTGGTCCGACAGCAGGAATTCGTCGCGCAGATCAGCCGGCAGCCTGGCTTTCACCGCGTCCACCAGTTCGGCGATGTCGTTCCCGAATTCAGGATCGCCCGCGACCTGCGCCAACAGCGCCTCGATATCGAGCGTGTCGTCCGGCGCCGACGGCACCGCCATGCGCGGCGGCGAAGCGGTCCTTATTTTCAGTTGCTCGACCCAGCAATCGTCCGCGATCCGGAAACCGACGGCGCGCAATTCGTCCTGCAGGATTTCGCGCCGCGCGACGAGATGATTGTGCAGCGGCGTTGCGCCCGACAGCGTGACGCGGACCGCCAGCGGACGCCCCTCACCGTGCGCATGATGCCACGCCAGATCGGCCGCGATCCGCTCCATGAGATCGGCCTCGGCTTCGACGCCCGCGACATCGACGGCCAGATGCGCCCAACGCGCGCTGTCCAGCGCGAGCGGGCTGACCTCGGCAATGCGGCCGTCCTCGACCATGATGCGCATCGCGCCTTTGGCGCCGGTTTCCCGGACGCTGCGCCCCTGCAGGTTGCCGGGATACACGATCCATGGATCGCGGCTGACGATTTCCGCCGCATGGACGTGCCCGAGCGCCCAGTAGTCGTAGCCGAAGCGCGCTAGATCATCGATCGAGCACGGCGCGTAGCCCTCGTGGCCGGGACGGCCGTCGAGCGAAGTGTGCAGCAGGCCGATGTTGAGCCAGCCCTCGCGGCGCGCGGGATAGGTCGCGACGAAGTCACCGGTCAGGCGCTTAGGAAAGCTGCGGCCATGCAAGGCAACACGATGGGCATCGAGGCTGACGGTCGCCGCCTTGTCCGCAGCGAAGACATGCACCGTCTCCGGATAAGGCAAGTCGCGCGACATCACGTTCTCGGCGTCGTGGTTGCCCTTGACGATGAATACCGGAATGCCGGCGCGATGCAGATCGCCGAGCGCCCGGACGAAGAACAGGCCCGTGGTGACGTCCTTCCAGTCGCCATCGAACACATCGCCGGAGATGACGAGGAACGCCGCCTTGCTGTCGATGGTTTCGCGCACAAGCCGCTCCACGGCGCGGCGACCGGCGGCAGCGAAGCGCTGGGCGACCGATTTGTCCTTGAGGCCCAGCCCTGCCAGCGGACTGTCGATGTGAAGATCGGCGGCGTGGATGAAAGTGAACGACATCAATTCAGACGACCTGTCTCAAACGGCAAATAAAACCGCCGCGATATGCCTCTCTTGCAGGCGGCAAGGGCCACTGTAATATGGTTGTGTTTTCATCACCAATCCCCTTGTAGTGGCCCCGTGCGGTCAGCGGTATCAGATTAACTGCGTGGGGAGAATTGTTTGCGGGCTGGGCAATGGACACGATCGACACCGCTGTTTGCGCGAGCGATAGCGCCCCCACGGATGACGAACCAACCATTGCCATCGTCGCAGACCTCGCAGCCACATTCACTTTTGCGTCGCATCAAAATTCGATCCCAGTCATTCGCTCGATCCGGGTAGAGAATTCGACCGCGGATCAACTCGAGACTGTGCGGCTCGAACTCACCGCCAGTCCGCCATTTCTAAGAAGCAAGATCTGGAGCATCGACCGGATCGCGGCAGGTGAAAGCATCACGCTATCCGATCGCCGGATCGATCTCGACGCGTCGTATCTGGCCGGATTGAACGAGGCCGAGCGCGGCGACATCGTCCTCAGGTTGATTCAGAACGACAAGGTCATCGTTGAGACCGTTGTTCAGGTCCGGCTGCTGGCTCGCGACGAATGGGGCGGCGTGTCCGATACGGCACAGCTGCTGCCCGCGTTCGCGATGCCGAACGATCCAGCGGTTTTCAAGCTGCTGCGATCGGCGGCACAGCGCCTCGCCGCGCATGGCCACTCCTCGGCGCTCGACGGCTATCAAAGCAACGATCCGAAGCGGGCCTATATGCTCGCGGCCGCGATCTATTCGGCCATTGCAGGGCTCGGCCTGCACTACGCACAGCCCCCGGCGAGTTTCGAATCGCGCGGACAGAAGGTTCGGCTGCCCAGTGCGATCGCCAGCGATGCGCTTGCGACGTGCCTCGATACGACGCTGCTGTTCGCGGCGGCGCTGGAGGCCGCCGGGCTCAATACGGTCGCGCTCCTCCTTGACGGCCACGCCTTCGCCGGCGTCTGGTTGGTGAAGCGCACGCTGCCACGGACCATCGAACCTGACGTCGTTGAAATCCGCAAGGCGATCACGGCACGCGAGCTCGTGGTGTTCGAGACCACGGGCGTCACGCACCGGCCGGCCATGACATTTGAGCAGGCCAGACGGATCGGCGAAAGCAAGGTCGATGAGAACGCCACACAGCCCTTCGTCGCAGCCGTCGATATCGCGCGCTCCCGGTCGGCCGGCATCATGCCGCTGGCCTCTCATGACTCCGCCTCACTCACCGACGCGGCGGATCCTGACGAGCCGTCGGACATCCCGCTCCCAGCCGAGCCGGATTTCCTCATGCCGGCTGATCTCGCCGAGCAGAAGCCCACTACCGCAGCCGGCCGTATCGAACGCTGGCAGACCAAGCTGCTCGACCTCAGCTTGCGCAATCGGCTGCTCAATTTCACCGACAGCAAGAAAGCGGTCTCGTTCGTCTGCCCCAATGTCGCCTATCTGGAGGACAGGCTCTCCGAAAACGCCGGGATCAAGCTGATCTCGCTTCCGGAGCAAAATCCCCTCGGGGAACGCGACGCCGAACTGCATCGCCAGAAAAGCGGAAAGGATCTGCATCGCGAATTTGCCGCACAGGCGCTGTTGCGCGACGAACTGTCGTCGATGCTGGAGCCGAAGGATCTTGAGGCTCGGCTGATCGCGCTCTACCGGCAGGCCAAAAGCGACATTACCGAGGGTGGCACCAACACGCTCTATCTCGCGATCGGCATTCTGAAATGGAAGAAGAAGCCGGAAGACCAGCGCGCCTATCGCGCGCCGATCATGCTGCTTCCCGTCAAACTCGAACGTTCCAGCGCGTCCGCCCGGTTCCGCCTCAAGTTTCACGAGGACGAGCCGCGACTGAACGCGACATTGCTGCAATTCGCCAAGCGCGATTTCGATCTCTCCCTGCCGGATTTCAGCGACGGCCTGCCGCAGGACGGCGCCGGCGTCGATGTGCTCCAGGTGATCGAGACCTTTCGTCATGCGGTTCGCGATACGCCTGGATTCGAGGTCACCGACGACATCACGCTTTCGACCTTCTCGTTCGCCAAATACCTGATGTGGAAGGATCTAACCGACCGCACCGACAGTCTGCGCCAGAACCGTGTCGTCAAGCACCTGATCGATAATCCGGAGCGCGTCTTCGACGGCACAGGCGATCCGTTCCCCAACGAAAGGGATATCGACTACAATTTCGCGCCCGCTGACATCGTCATGCCGTTACCGGCCGATTCCTCGCAGATCGCCGCGAGTCTGGCGGCGGCGCAGGGACGGGATTTTGTCATCGTCGGCCCGCCCGGCACCGGCAAGAGCCAGACCATCGCAAACATGATCGCGACCTGCCTCGCGGCGAAGAAAACCGTCCTGTTCGTGGCAGAGAAGACGGCGGCCCTTGACGTCGTCTATCGCCGGCTGCGCGAACATGGTCTCGGCGATCATTGCCTTGAGCTGCATTCCAACAAGGCCGACCGCAAGCAATTCTTCGCGCAACTGAAGCGCTCGTGGGACAAGCGCGGCAACAGCACCGCGTCACAATGGATCAAGCTCAACGATCGTTTGCAGGTCCGCCGCGACCAACTGAACGCCTATGTCGATGCGCTGCACCGCCCGGCCTCAAGCGGCCTGACGCCGTATGGCGCGATGGGCATTGCGAGCGCCGGGCTCACCGACCATGCCCCCGACTTGCGCTGGTCCGGATCGGACGCTCACGACGCGTCGGCTTACGCCGATCTCGAAGCGATCGCGGAACAGCTCGGCTTCACGTTCGCGGCAGTCAAGGTTCGCCCTGTGTTAAACCTCGTCCATGTCGAGGAATGGAGCGGAGCGTGGCAGGAACGGCTGATTGCCGCGGCGCGCACGCTCAGATATGCCGCCGCCGATACCAAGACAGCGCTGACGGCGCTCAGCGCCCGTCTCGGCCTAGCCGGTGTGGACGATGCCGGGCTGACGGGCCTGCAATACTTCGCGGACCTTGCACATAACCTGACTACAACGTCAGGGACCGATCAGACGATCATCCTGCATAAGGATTTCGCTGCGCTGACCCGCGCGATCGACGACCTCGAAAAAGCCATCGCCTCCTATCGCGGGACCGCGCCGAACCTTTCGCAAAGCTACGCGCCAGACGACGTTTCCCGCATTCCCGTCGACGACCTCGAACGTGATTGGCGCGAGGCCAATGCGGCGATGTGGCCGAAATCATGGTTCGCCGCCCGGCGTGTTGCGCGCCTGCTCGGCTCTTACGCCAACGTGAAGACAGCTAATCCGGCAACGGACCTTGCGCTAATCCGCAAGCTGCAGGCCAACCACCGCACCATCGCGCAGAACATCATTTCGACGACGCCGCTCGCCTTTCAGGGACTCAATACCGATTGCGCGGCGCTGAAACAGCATTTGCAAGTGGCCGAGCAACTGCGCTCGTCTCTGGTGCAACTCGGTGAGTTCGCAGGCGACGTCCAGAGCGTGGCGACGAGCATTGCCGTTGGCCTGAAGGGACAGGTCAATCAGCCGCAGATTGCGGCCGCGACCGGCTATCTCGCGAAACATAAGGCCTTGCTCGATGCCATCCGCGACTTCGAGGCGATGGCGGGACGCGCCCTGCCCGATCGCGATGCCGAGGACTTTCTGGACCAGTTGTACCGGCAAATAGATGGCCTCGAGCAATCGCGAAATCTGTTTCGCGATTGGTCATCCTGGTGCAGCATCCGCACCAGCGCGGTCGCAAAAGGTCTCGGACCCCTGGTCGCGGACCTCGAGAACGGCGCGATCGCGCCCAGTCGAGCGCTACAGGCCTTCCGTCTGGCGTATGCGCGCTGGTGGCTGCCTCTGGCGATCGACGAACGTGCTGAGCTACGCAACTTCCGCACCTTCGAGCACGCGCAGGCCATCGCCGACTTTTCGCAGATTGACGATCTGGTCCGCGCGCACGCTACTGACAAGATCGTCAACTCGCTTGCCCACGGCCTGCCGGGTGCCGACGCTGTCCCGAAAAATTCGGAACTCGGACGCCTGCGGCATCAAATCGGGCTCCAAAGGCCCAGCAACTCGATCCGCGACATGATCGGCGCGATGCCAGATAGCTTCAGCAAGCTGGCGCCCTGCGTTCTGATGTCACCGCTGTCGATCGCACAGTATTTGCCGACCCATCAAGCCCTGTTCGATGTCGTGATCTTCGACGAAGCCTCGCAGATCGCGACATGGGACGCCGTGGGCGCGATTGCACGCGGCCGCCAGACCATAATCGTGGGCGATCCGAAGCAGTTGCCGCCGACAAACTTCTTCGGACGCAGCGACGACGGTGACGACAGTATTCCTCAACACGAGCAGGATCTCGAAAGCATTCTCGACGAAGCGTGCGCTTCGGGGCTACCCACGCGCTATTTGCGCTGGCACTATCGCAGTCGGCACGAATCCCTGATCGCATTCTCGAATTGGCACTATTACGATAACAACCTGATCACGTTTCCCAGCCCCGTCACGCAGGACAACGCGGTTTCCCACGCCTATGTCCCGACCGGCATCTACGATCGAGGCAAGAGTAGGACCAACATCGAGGAAGCGCGCGCCATCGTCGCCGATATCCGCGCCAGGCTGGACAACTGGCTCGTGTTGCCGGAATCCGAGCGCCCGACTCTCGGCGTCATCACGTTCAACGCCCAGCAACAGGCGCTGATCCTGGATCTGCTCGACGACGCCAGGCGGGAGAATCCCGACTTCGAATGGTTCTTCGCCGAAGACCGCATCGAGCCCCTGATCGTCAAAAACCTGGAAAACATCCAGGGCGACGAGCGCGACGTGATCCTGTTTTCGATCACCTTCAGCCGCGATGCGGCCGGCAAGCTGCCGATGGCCTTCGGCGCGATCAATAATAATGGCGGTGAGCGACGACTGAATGTCGCCGTGACGCGTGCGCGCCGCGAACTGAAAGTGTTTTCAGGACTGCGCGCCGACGACATCGATCTGTCGCGCAGCAAAGCCGTCGGCGTCGCCCACCTGAAGGCGTTTCTCGACTATGCAGTCCGCGGCGCGATTGCGCTGCCCGCGCAAGATACCGGCTCGCAAGGCGGATTTGACTCGCCGTTCGAGAGCGCGGTCGCCGCGCAACTCGAGCGGAGGGGCTGGCACGTCGTTCCACAGGTCGGCGTGTCCGGCTTCCGCATCGACCTCGGAATCAAGCATCCCGACCACGCCGGGCTCTATCTCGCTGGCGTCGAATGCGACGGCGCGACTTATCATCGCTCCGCCACCGCGCGCGACCGTGACAAGGTCCGCGAACAAGTTCTTAGCGGACTGGGCTGGGCGATCTTTCGGGTCTGGTCGACGGACTGGTGGTTCAACACGGATGAAGCCATCGAGCGGTTGCATGACGCGCTCAATGACGCGCTCGAGCAGAGTCGTTCCGAGGCGGCGCGCGCCGCCGACATCGCGAAGCCGCAGGCAACCGATGATCCCTCAATCGGCCCTGAGGCCGGCGATGACGAGACGCTCGGGGTTGAACCGGATGTAGCCCAGCCTGACGAAGACCTCGAGCCGGCGGGCGGCCCGTCCGGAATCGGCGCGGGACGGGTCGCATCTTCCGCAACACCATCCGCGCAGTCTGGATTCACGCGTTTTGCGATCACGGACCTCTCTGCGTTCAAGGCTGATCCTGATCTGTTTTACGCGGCCTCATACCGGCCGACCCTTCAGGCGATGGTGGATGCGGTCATCGAGGCGGAAGCGCCGATCAAAGACGATGTTCTCGCTCAGCGCTTGGCGCGGGCGCATGGTTGGCAGCGCACCGGCGGGCGGATTCGCGAGCAGATCGAGCGCCATCTGCGCACGCTGGAGCGGACGCGCGAATCCACGGGCACGTTTCTCTGGAAGCCAGGCACCGTCGCGGCCCGCACCCCCTTCCGGGTGCCGCTTAACCCGGATCATCGCCGCAGCGTGGCCGACATTGCGCTCGCCGAGTTGACGGACTTGGTTCTGCGTCATCCCGGTGCACTGGAGGACGACGATCCGCCATTGACCTACGCCCGCCTGATGCAGATCGACCGGCTCGCGGCGACGTCGCGTGAACGTCTCGTGGAGGCAATCACATGCGCAAAGACTTTAAGCTTCTAAGATTTAGACCTCGCTCCGAATTATCGACATTTGCGTGATAAAGTTAGTTGCACGACCGTTCTGCCAAGAATGGAATATGAGTCGCAGATACTAGGCGGCTCGAATCATAGAAATTGTGCACTAAGCCTCATCTGAGACGTCAGTAGCGCTCACAATGGCTGCCCCAGCCAGTCATCGAACCCGTCTCTGCCGCTCGGTCAGGAACGGGATTTTCAGCCCCAGAGACAAAGCGGCATTCGGCGCAATTCTGCCGCCCTGAGACGCGAACAGAGACACAGCGGCATACAAAAAAGCCCGCTGTTCGCGAGCAAAATTCGCAGATACGGCATCCAGTTCGACTATAGCGAACTGGATGGTGGGCGCGACAGGGATCGAACCTGTGACCCCTACCATGTCAAGGTAGTGCTC
>JBIQLC010000016.1:0-104882 GCA_044464625.1 Afipia sp.
CCGACCGCAAGTCCTACATGATCATTTCCGGCGGCGTGAACATCTACCCGCAGGAGACCGAGGACATTCTCATCACCCATCCCGCGGTGGCAGACGTCGCGGTGTTCGGCGTGCCCAACGAGGAAATGGGCGAGGAGGTCAAGGCCGTGGTGCAGCCGCACGACATGGCGACGGCCGGCAAGGATCTGGAGGCCGATCTCATCGTGTTCTGCCGCCAGCACCTGTCGCCGATCAAATGTCCCAAGAGCGTGGACTTCGAGGCCGAACTGCCGCGGACGCCGACCGGCAAACTGGTCAAACGCCATTTGCGTGATCGTTACTGGCCGAAGAAGGGGTGATGGGGGCGGAGGTGCATCTTCCCCTCTCCCCTTGTGGCGAGTAGGTAACTCGCGGCATCGTCATCCCTCCCCCTTGTGGTCATCGCGCGCTCGCGCACAATGCTGCGACAATGTTCTCCCTCCCCTTGATGGGGAGGGTGGCCGACCGCAGGTCGGCCGGGTGGGGTGAGCGGCGAACCCAATGGCGAATGAGAGTGCGCGCAAGCTTCGGAAGCAACTTACGCCACAGGAAGTCAAACTGTGGAACAAACTGCGCTTGTTCAAGCCACTCGGTTATCACTTCCGCAGGCAGGCTCCGATCGGAGCTTACATCGTTGACTTCGCATGCTTCAGTCAGTGCGTCGTGGTCGAAGCGGATGGCGGACAGCACGGTTTGGCAGATGGCATCCGGCGTGATGCTCAGCGCGATGCATTCCTTGCAAAACAAGGCTTTCGCGTTGTCCGATTCTGGAATTCCGACATCGATCGGAATTTGGAAGGCGTTATGGAGACGATCATCGCGGAGTTGAAGACCCCCACCCCGACCGGCTAACGCCGGTCGACCCTCCCCACAAGGGGGAGGGATCAACCCCGCCATCGACATCTCATCACAACAGAATTTTGCCGACGAGATCGCCTGCCGCTCAACTCTCGTTCAGCCACCGCTCCAGCGGCATCACGTCCGGCACCTGGGCATATTTGGTCGGCCACATATCGACCACCCATTTCACGCCGGTGGCCTTGTCGCGGATCACCGCGGTGTTGTGCGGCAACTGCATCTTGAGCGGATTGCCGCGATAGCGCGGATTGTCGACGGTGTGATGGCGCAGCAAGCCCCATTCGCGCAGCACCAATAAAAGACTGGCCGCGTTGCGCGTTGTGTCGAAACAATCGAAATTGGTGGCGTCCGAGCCGGCGCGGATGTCGGCATTGGCGACGCGCTTGTTGGTGCCGATCATCGGCCCGACCTTGCGATCGAACCACACCACCGCCTTCTGGATCGCGGCGCGCTCCGCCGCGGCCGATGCCCGGCCCGACGCCAGAATGTTGGTCAACGTGCGGCGATCGGCGGCGGAGAAATCCAGCATCGCGCGGCGACGACAGCCGAAGCCGTAGCACACCGTCATCTGGCGCGCGTTCGGAGGATTGATCGACACCGATGTGAACAACTGCCCCTGCTCGGGCGTAAGATCCATCGCAGATGCGACCGGCGCACCGATCACCCAGGCGAACGCGGCAACCGCGATACGAGACACAATCCGAGACACGCACTCACCCTGCCCGTTGCACACGTGAGCGAGTATGGCGGATTCGGCGCGAGCAACAAGACTTGACCTCGATGCGATGCGCGCCCTGTGAGTTCCGTCACACCGGCAGCGGCGCGTCGCGCTTGACTTCTTCCATCACCGCGTAGGTGCGGGTTTCGCGCACGCCGGGAAACGCCAGCAGTGTTTCGCCGAGAAAGCGCCGATAGGCCGTCATGTCGGCGACCCGTGTCTTGACCAGATAATCGAAGCCGCCCGCCACCATGTGGCACTCGAGCACTTCCGGCGCGCGACGCACCGCGTCCGCAAAGCGCTCGAACACATCGGGCGTGGTCTTGTCGAGCAGCACTTCCACGAACACCAAAAGGCCGAAGCCGAGCCGATGCGGATTGAGCCGCGCGCCATAACCTTCGACGAAACCGTCGCGCTGCAGCCGCTTCAGCCGCTCGCCAATCGAGGTCGGCGACAGGCCGATGCGCTCCGCCAGCTCGACATTGGCGATGCGCCCGTCGCTTTGCAACGTTGCGAGGATTTTTCGGTCTATTTTGTCTATTTCACTCATTTATACGGATAATATCACAATTTTCCATATTTTCTAAAGGAAAAATGCGAATTTGTCTATCGAACTGCGGACGAGGTCAAAGCTAGAATCCAGGCATATTTAAAGAGGATGTCCATGCGCCGCCCCGACCCGCCGCTTCCCGCGTTTTCCGCCCCCTATGCGCCCGACGACCGCGCCCTTGCCGGCCCCCTGCTCGCGCAGGCCCCTCTCAACCCGAACGCCGATGCGCGGATCGACGCCATGGCGACGCGGCTCGTGACCGCGATCCGCGAGTCCAGCGGCAGCGTCAGCGGCGTCGAGGACATGCTGCGCGAGTTCTCGCTGTCCACCAAGGAAGGTCTCGCGCTGATGGTGCTGGCCGAAGCGCTGCTGCGCGTGCCCGATGCCGCGACCGCCGATCAGTTCATCGAGGACAAGCTCGGCCAGGGCGACTTCATCCATCATCGCATCAAGTCCGACGCCTTCCTGGTCAACGCCTCGGCATGGGCGCTTGGCCTGTCGGCGCGCGTCATCCGGCCCGGCGAGACGCCGCAGGATACGCTCGGCAAACTCGCCAAGCGGATCGGCGCGCCGGCGATCCGCGTCGCGACGCGCCAGGCGATGCGGTTGATGGGCAATCATTTCGTGCTCGGCGAAACCATCGACGCGGCGCTGGAACGCGCGGCGCGCGACCGCGATCACGCCCATCGCTATTCATTCGACATGCTCGGCGAAGGCGCGCGCACCGCCGCCGATGCGCGGCGCTATTTCTCGTCCTATGCCACCGCCATCGACGCCATCGGCCGCGCCGCCGGCAACAAGCCGCTGCCGGATCGCCCCGGCATTTCCGTGAAGCTGTCGGCGCTGCATCCGCGCTTCGAGCCGCTCAACCAGAAGCAGGTGATGATCGATCTGGTGCCCCGCGTCGTCGAGCTGGCGCGCAAGGCGAAGGCTTACGATCTAAATTTCACCGTCGATGCCGAGGAAGCCGACCGGCTCGAACTGTCGCTCGATGTCATCGCCGCCGTGCTCAACGATTCGTCGCTCGCGGGATGGGACGGCTTCGGCCTTGCGATCCAGGCCTATCAGAAGCGCGCGGCCGACGTGATCGACTTCATCGGCGATCTGGCCGCGCGGCTCGATCGCCGGCTGATGGTGCGGCTGGTCAAGGGTGCCTATTGGGACACCGAGATCAAGCGCGCGCAGGAGCGCGGGCTGGATGACTATCCAGTGTTCACCCGCAAGGCGATGACCGACCTCAATTACGTCGCCTGCGCGCGCAAGCTGCTGGCGCTGCGCCCGCGCATCTATCCGCAGTTCGCCACCCACAACGCGCTGTCGGTCTCGACCGTGGTCGAACTCGCAGGCACCGCGGGCGGCTATGAACTGCAGCGCCTGCACGGCATGGGCGACGCGCTCTATGCGCAACTCGCCGAGGATCGCCCGACGCTCGCCTGCCGCACCTATGCGCCGGTCGGCAGCCATCGCGACCTGCTTGCGTACCTCGTGCGCCGCCTGCTCGAGAACGGCGCCAATTCGTCGTTCGTGGCGCAGGCCGCCGACGACTCTGTTCCGGTCACAGCGCTGTTGCGGCGGCCGGAGGCCGAGATCGGCAACGCCAACCACGCCGCCAATGCGCATCTGCCCAAGCCACCCGATCTTTATCTGCCGCGCAGGAATTCGCGCGGCATCGAATTCGGCGACCGCGCCGCGCTGGGCGCGTTGCTCGATGCGGTCGCGGATCAGCGCAAGCAACTGAGGCTCACGCCGCTTCCCGAGACCACACCGGAGCAGATCGACCATTTCGTCACAACTGCTCGCGCCGCGTTCCGCACATGGAGCGTCACGCCCGCGACGGCGCGCGCCACCATTCTCGAAAAAGCCGCCGACCTGCTGGAGCATCGCAAGGCCCGCTTCATCGCGTGGCTACAGGAGGAAGGCGGCAAGACCATCGATGACGCCGTCTCCGAAGTGCGCGAGGCGATCGACTTCTGCCGCTACTATGCCGCCGAGGGACAAAAGCAGTTCGCGGACGTTGCGCTGCCCGGCCCCACCGGCGAGAGCAACGTTCTAAGATTGCGCGGACGCGGCACCTTCGTCGCCATCTCGCCGTGGAATTTTCCGCTGGCGATCTTCATGGGCCAGATCACCGCCGCGCTGATGGCGGGCAATTGCGTCATCGCCAAACCCGCCGAGCAGACGCCGCTGATCGCCGCCGAGGCCGTGCGCCTGCTGCACGAGGCCGGCGTGCCGCCATCGGTGCTTCAGCTCGCGCAGGGCGACGGCAAGATCGGCGCGGCGCTGGTCGCGCACCGTGATATCGCCGGCATAGTGTTCACCGGCTCGACGGAAGTGGCGCGCGCCATCAACCGCGCCCTTGCCGCCAAAGATGGCCCGATCGTGCCGCTGATCGCAGAGACTGGCGGCGTCAACGCCATGATCGTCGACGCCACCGCGCTGCCCGAACAGGTCGCGGATGATGTGGTGACCTCCGCGTTCCGGTCGGCGGGTCAACGCTGCTCGGCGCTGCGATTGTTGTTCGTGCAGGACGACGTCGCCGACCGCATGATCGAAATGATCGTCGGTGCGGCACGCGAACTGCGCATCGGCGATCCGCGCAATCCCGCCGTTCATACCGGCCCGGTAATCGACGCGGAAGCGAAGCAGAAGCTCGACGCCCATATTACGAGGATGACGCGCGAGGCGCGGCTGCATTTCGCCGGTGACGCGCCACGCGAAGGAAACTTCGTCGCGCCGCATGTGTTCGAGATCGACAGCGCCGCGCGTCTGACGGAAGAAGTGTTCGGCCCGATCCTCCACGTGGTGCGCTATGCCGCATCCGGTCTCGACAAGGTGCTGCGCGCCATCGAGGCCAGCGGCTACGGCCTCACGCTCGGCATTCATTCGCGCATCGACGAGACAATCGAGACCGTGACGGCGCGGCTGCAGGTCGGCAACGTCTACGTCAACCGCAACATGATCGGCGCCGTGGTCGGCGTGCAGCCGTTCGGCGGCTTCGGGCTGTCGGGCACCGGACCGAAAGCCGGCGGCCCGCATTATCTCGAGCGCTTCGCCACCGAGCAGACGGTGTCGATCAACACCGCCGCTGCCGGCGGCAACGCCACGCTGATGGCGGAGGGATAGGAGTTTATCCGCAGCAACTGCTTATGTTGTCACCGCGCTTTTCACACTCTCGATGTCATGGCCGGGCATAGCCGTTCGAAGAACGGCGTCGCTACCGCTCGCCTCTGTCCCCGGCCATCTCGATTAGGATGGCACCGTGCCCGCCTCATCGGGATCACCGGGACAAGCCCGGTGATGACATCCAGTATAAGGATGCTTCTTCCCTCTCCCCTTGTGGGAGAGGGTGGCGAGATTGAGCGCAAGCGAGATCGAGCCGGGTGAGGGGGAATGGCAGCGGTTCTCGATGCTCGCTCAACGTATGCGGTGACAATCCTCCTCACCCGCTTCGCGGCTTTGCCGCTTAGCACCCTCCCCCACAGAAGGGCGTTCACGCCCGTCTTCGACGGGCTTTGGGGAGAGGGGCAAAAAGCTCACATCACCAGCGGCGCATCCGGCAATTCATTGCGCGGCGATGGCGAGGGGAAATGCTGGGCCAGCAGGCGCGAGACAGAAGCGATGCCGTTGACCACGCCGGTCTCGAAGTGGCGCGTGCGGAATTCGGCTTCCATGGCGTGGCAGATGTCTTCCCACGCCGCCTTGCGCACCTTGGCGTCGATGCCGCGATCGGCGATGATCTCGACCTTGCGATCGGCGAGCAGGAGATAGATCAAGACACCGTTGTTCTGCTCGGTGTCCCAGATCCGCAGTTGCGAGAAGATATCGAGCGCGCGGGCACGCGGCGATTGATCGCTGAACAGCGGCGCGCCGTCGAGCGCGCCTTCCACTACGAAACGCACCTGCCCGCCGTGGCCGCTTTCGCTGGTCTTGATCGCGCGCTCGATATTGGCGAGCGCATTGCGCGGAAACGCCCGGCGAACACGCCAGCGGTTGAGAAGAAGATGTTTGCTGATCCGTTTGATGCCCATCTCTTACCAACTGCCCGAGGCGCCGCCGCCGCCGAAAGAACCGCCGCCTCCGCTGAACCCGCCGCCGCTCGACCCGGAGCCCGAGCTCCAGCCTGATCCGCCGCCGCTATAACCTCCGCCACCACGCCCCGACGACGCGAATGATCCGAACAGCGTGAACACGAACGCGATCAGACCGGCGAGACCCGCGATGGCAATGACACCGATAAACAGCCAGACCACGAAGGCAACGCCGCCGCCGGTGACGAGAGCCCCAAGGAAGGGGCCGAAGATGGCCCGCAGAATCCCGCCGACCACCAGCGTCATTATAATGATGACCGGGAAAAACTCTCCGATCGCATCCAGTGTTCCCTGCGGCATATTCGACCGCTCCGCCGGCGCGGGCAGTGGCTCGCCGTCGATCACGCCGATCATGCGATCGACGCCGGCATCGACCCCACCGGCGAAATCGCCATTGCGGAAACGCGGCGTGATGATCTCGTCGATGATGCGCTTCGTTGTCGCATCGTTGAGCGCGCCCTCGAGGCCGTAGCCGACCTCGATGCGCAGTTTGCGATCGTCCTTGGCGACGAGCAGCAGTGCGCCGTCGTCGACCTTCTTGCGGCCGAGCTTCCACTGATCGACCACGCGGATGGAATACTGCTCGATGGTTTCCGGCGCCGTGGTCGGCACGATCAGCACCGCGATCTGGCTGCCCTTGCGATCCTCGAACGTCTTCAGTTTCTGTTCGAGGTCGGCGGCCTGCGCAGCGTTCAGCGTGCCGGTCTGATCGACCACGCGGCCGGTGAGCGGCGGCACAGGAACATCCGCGGCTGCGGCAAACGCCCAGCACAGCGTGAGAGCAACAACGATTGCTCTCACCACGGACATCGCGATGACCGCCGGACCGCGCACTTACTTCGCGGGCGCAGGCTCAGGCGTGGCAGCCGGAGGAGTAACCGGCGCCGGCGCAGGTGGCGTCGCAGGCGCAGGCGTTGGTGGCGTGGCTGCGGGTGGAGTTGGCGCAGATGCAGCAGGAGGAGCAGCAGGCGCTTGCGCTGCTGGCGGTGGCGCAGCCTGCGGCGCGGGCGCGGCCGGCGGCGGCACGTTGAAATCCACCTTCGGTGCGGTCGAGATCGATTTCTCGTTGTCGACCGTGAAGTTCGCCTTCTCCTTGTAGCCGAACACCATGGCGGTCAGGTTGTTCGGGAAGGTACGGATGCCGACATTATAATCCTGCACCGCCTTGATGTAGCGGTTGCGCGCCACCGCGATGCGGTTCTCGGTGCCTTCGAGCTGCGCGACGAGATCGCGGAACAGCTGATCGGATTTGAGCTGCGGGTAATTTTCGGTAACCACCAGCAATCGCGACAGCGCGCCGGTCAGCTCGCTCTGCGCCTGCTGGAATTTCTGGAACGCAGCCGGATCGTTCAGCACTTCCGGCGTCACCTGCACGCTGCCGACCTTGGCGCGCGCATTGGTCACGCCGAGCAGCACGTCCTTCTCCTGCTGCGCGAAGCCCTTCACCGAATTGACAAGATTGGGCACGAGATCGGCGCGGCGCTGATACTGGTTGACCACCTCGGACCAGCCCGATTTGACGGCTTCGTCATTCTGCTGGATGGCATTGTATCCGCAATTGGTCAGGCTCAACGAGGCCAGCGCGGCAAGGATCGTTAAAAATCGACGCATAGGGGTCTCCGGTCGTTTGGCTTCGGGGATCCGCAATCAGAGAGCGATAGGCCTCAACTCTACACGGTCATGACAGGGTTGCGCAGATTTTTTCTGGCCAACGCGCTTCGCTGCATTCACAGTCCGGCTCACTGGCATACGGCATATGCGCATCAGGGACGACGACATGAGCACGCAGAGCACCGACGCGATTTCCATCGACACCGGCACCGACGAACTTCTGTGTTCGGTGCGCGATCGCGTCGCCACCATCACGCTGAACCGGCCGCAAGCGCGCAATGCACTGTCCGACAAGCTCAGCCCGGCGCTGCGCACCATGATCAAGGTCTGCGGCGAGGATAACAGCATCGGCGCGCTGCTGATCACCGGCGCCGGCACCGCATTCTGCGCCGGCGGCGACGTCAAGGGCATGGGTGCGAACAGCACGAAGAAGAGCATGAGTTTTGATGAGCGCGTGCTCGATTTGCAGCAGCGCCAGCGTGCGCTCACCGGCGCGCTGGTCTCGGTGCGCAAGCCGACCATCGCCGCCCTGCCCGGCGCCGCCGCCGGCGCGGGATTGTCGATCGCGCTGGCCTGCGATATGCGCATCGCCGCGGAGTCTGCGTTCGTCAGCACCGGCTACATGAAGGTCGGCCTCAGCGGCGACTACGGCATCGCCTGGCTGTTGACGCGCCTTGTCGGCACATCGCGAGCACGCGAGCTGATGTTCCTGGCGGAGAAGATCGACGCCAAACGCTGCGAGGCCATCGGCCTTTTCAACCGCGTGGTGCCGGACGATGCCCTGCAAGCCGAAGCCTTTGCGCTCGCCAGGACAATGGCCGAAGGCCCGACGGTCGCGCTGCGCTACATGAAGAACAATCTCGACGAGGCGCTGTCATTCGATTTCGACACCGCGCTCGATCACGAAGCCGAGCGACTGGTGCGGGCGTCAGCGACGGAGGATCATCGCGAGGCGGTGCAGGCCTTCATCGACAAGCGCAAGCCGAATTTCAAGGGAAAATAGCGCGGCAATTAAACCAGCGCGTTCGCCGACGTCATCGCTTCGATCGCCGCGCGCTTCCACTTAGCGCAGGGAATATCCTGCGGCTCAGTGTGGATGTCCTTAACGAAGCGAACCTGCTGCCAGTCGCCCGGCGTCGCGATGAAACGAAATTCCGATTTGCGCGCCAGTCCGATCATCTCGACATTGCTGCGCAACGTGTCGCCGATCATCTGCGTGGCGCCTAGCGCGGCAGCGCGACATGCGAGGTTGGCGATGATCGCCGCGCCGACACCCTGTCGCTGCCAGGCGTCGCTCACCGACATGCCGAATTCGAATGCGCCGCTGTCGTCATCGACCACATAACGCGCCTCACCGATGATGGTACTGACACCATCGATTTTCATTGCGACGATCACCGCGAAATGGTTGCCCTCACCGACATGCAGGATTTTTTGCAGCTCGTTCGGCGGCAATTCGCTCGCGCCGCCGAGAAAGCGGTTGTGCCGCGCATGCGCCGACAGATTGCGGAAATAAGCCACCACGGCATCCGCATCCGACGGTTCGACGAACCGCACGATGGCGGAACGGCCACCATCGATCCTGACGACGTCGGCAAAGCGCGAAAAATCGTCCAGCCGAAACGCAAGCATGGCTTGCCTCGTCCATTTCGTGGTCGGAAGAAAAAAGGCCGGCGGCCATTGGAGCGCGCCGCCGGCCAGGCCGTTGGCGTCATGCACGCCAAAACGGCTTATCGACCTCGTGGGCGACGTCGTCCCAGGTCAGACCAACATCGTTGAGGTCGCGTTCGCTGATCCGGGCCAGTTCGTAACGCTGCTCGAAGCGCTGATGCCAGGTCCGCAGCAGTTGCCGCAGTCCTGTCAATATGTCCGGATGACCAAGCGGTATTTTCGGAACTTGATGATGATTTGTCATCTTGTCGGCTGTGCAGGTGGCCATAATCGCCTCCATAAATCGCGTGTTAGTCGGAATATCGTCCCGCACTGCGACATTGACAAACGACACTTTGTCCGCAAATATATGAGAAAATCTCATGAATGAAGGACCCCATGGCGTCCCGGCTGCCTTCCCTCAACGGATTGCGCGCCTTCGAGGCCGCGGCGCGCCATCTCAGCTTCACGCTCGCCGCCACCGAGTTGAACGTGACCCAGACCGCGATCAGCCATCAGATCCGGCGGCTGGAAGACGAACTCGGCATCAAGCTGTTCGTGCGCGAGAAGCGTTCGCTCACGCTGACGCCGCAGGCGCGCAATTATCTGCCCGGCATACGCGCGGCGTTTCAGGATCTGCGGCTCGCGACCGATCGGCTGCGACGCCGGGAGAACGACAACGTCCTCACCGTCAGCACGCTCGCATCCTTCGCCGCGAAGTGGCTGCTGCCGCGGCTCAACGGCTTTCAGGAGATTGCGCCCAACATCGACGTGCGCATCACCACATCGATCGAGCTGATCGATTTCCGCGACGGCGACGTCGATGCCGCGATCCGTTACGGCCACGGCCAATGGCCAGGCTTGCGCGCCGACTGGCTGATGGCCGACGAAATTTTTCCAGTGTGCTCTCCTGCCCTGCTGAAAGGCGCGCGCAAACTCGAAACGCCTGAAGATCTTGTTCACCACACGCTGCTGCACACCGGCGGCGGATTGAGCGACGACTGGCGGCTGTGGCTGACCGCCGCCGGATTGGAACTGCCGCGCAGCCACGGCGTGTCGTTCGATCTCACCTTCGTCACCTTGCAGGCTGCGATCGACGGCATGGGCGTTGCGATCGGGCGCACCAGCTATGTCGAGGACGATATCGCAAAAGGCCGACTGGTGGTGCCATTCAAGATCGCGCTGCCTGCCGATGCCGGCTTCTATCTGGTGACGCCGCACGAGCGCTCGCATTCGCCGAAGCTCGATGCGTTCCGGACGTGGCTGACCGAAGCGGCGCGCAACAAGCCGATGACGTGATCAAATCAACGGCGTTCGACAGCCGACATCAACGCGGCGAAGGCGTATGGTAGCAGCGATTCGCGTTCGCAAAGGTCCGCGCTGATGCCGCTGCAAAACCGTGTCACGCCGTTCGGCGATATCGTTGCCATTCCCCAGCGCGGCCTGTTCACCGGCAATCGCGGCATCATCCATGATCCCGCGACCCGCACGCTGTTGAAGAAGCGCTGGAGCACCAAGGCCTGGATCGTCTGCGTATGCGAATACAAGGGCCGCCGCCGCAAGGTGATGGGCGGACGAAGCTGGACCGAACTGTTCTTTCTCGATGAAGCCACCGCATTCGCCGCCGGCCACCGTCCCTGCTTTTTCTGCCGCTACAAGGATGCAACCGCCTTTCGCGACGCTTTCGCGCGTGGCAACGACATCGCTTCACCGCGCGCATCCGCGATGGATGAGATATTGCACCGTGAGCGGCTTGCGAAGCGGACCAGGCAACTTCATCCATTGCACGATCCGATCCGCACACTTCCCGATGGCGCAATGATCGCGGCCAGCAACAAGGCTTATCTCGTGGTGCGCGGTCGCCCGCTGTCATGGACTCCCGACGGCTACAGACCTGCAGATCAGGCCATCACGGCGCCAATGCTGATCACGCCGCCATCGACACTCAATGCGCTTCGTGCCGGTTATCGGCCGATTTTGCATCCCACAGCGCAGAATCCGCAGCGAATGCAGCAGAGGTTCGCATAATTGCCAAGACACTGCCGCCAGAATGGCAAACTTCCAACACATGGTGCCGCCGAAACAGCGCACATCCATTTTGAAGCCAGGGAACATTCCGTGCCGGGACTACTGATGAAAATTATTCAAACGCTGCTGATCGTTGGAGGTCTGATTCTTGCTGTTCCAGCTTCTGCGCAGACCGCCAAGCCTGCTCCGGCCCCTGCCGCTTCCGCCGCCGATCGGATCACACCCGAACAGGCGCGCCAGGCTATTGAAACGCTTCAGAACGACGGCAAGCGCAACGAGATCATCAATACGCTGCGCGCCATCGCAGCCACCGGCCCGCAATCTGCGGTCACGCCGGCAACGCCCGCCCCAGGTGATCAACCCGCCGCGGGCCTTACGGCCGACAGCCTCGGCGCGCAGTTGCTCTTGCGCTTGTCCGAACAGGTTGATGAGACATCCAAGCAGATCGCCGACGCGGCGCGCGCAGTCACGCATTTTCCCGCGCTGTGGCACTGGCTGGTCCGCACCGTGAACGATCCGTGGGCCTCGAGCCTGCTGCTCAACATCGCCTGGAAACTTGCCGTCGTGCTCGGCTGCGCTCTCGCCGTTGAATGGCTGGCGCGCGCCGCTGTGCAGCGGCCGCTCGGCGCGCTGGAACGACATGCCCCGGAAGCCGTCGCCGATCCATCGCATGTCCCGCCTCCTTCGCGAGCACCGTCCGATACAACGAGCGAACCGGAGAAGGTCGAGGTCGAAAGAACGCGGCGCCGACTAATCGGGCTGTGGCAATCGATGAAGCGGTTGCCGTTCGTGCTCGCGCGCCTCGTGATCGATCTGCTGCCTGTGGCGGCCTTTCTCGTCACCGGAACCGTCCTGATTGGCACGCGCTTCATCGATCCGGGCACGACGCAGCTTGTCATCCTCGCCATCGTCAATGCCTATGCGCTGAACCGGGTGCTGGTGACCATCGTCCGCGCCGTCGCCTCGTCGAGCCGCCTCAGTTTCTTTCCAGTGCGCGAAGAAACCGGCGCCTATATCGAAATCTGGGCGCGGCGCATCGCGACCATCGGCGTGTTCGGCATCGCGCTTGCCAATGTCGCCTTGCTGCTCGGCCTCTATCGCGGCGCCTATCATGCGCTAATCCGGCTGGTGATGCTGGCGGTTCACCTGCTCGTCGTGGTCGTAATCCTGCAACGCCGCCGCCCGGTGGCACGAGCTATCCGCGCCGCGAACGACAACCACAATGCGCTGGCTGCGGTCCGCAACCGCGTCGCCAACTGGTGGCACGTTCTCGCCATCACCGTGGTGATGGCGCTGTGGGTGATCTGGGCGATGAACGTCCGCAACGGCTATGGGCTGCTATTCCAGTATCTGGTCGGCACCATCGCCGTCATCGCGATCACCCGTGTGGTTCAGATCGTCCTCCTGGGCGCGATGGACAAGGTGTTCAAGATCAACCCGGAACTGGCATCGCGCTTCCCCGGCCTCGAACTCAGCGCCAACCGCTATCTGCCGATCGTGCGAAAGACCATTTCCGGCATCATCGCCGCGATCGGCTTTCTCGCCCTGCTGGAAGTATGGGGCGTCGACGCGATTGTCTGGTTCTATGGCGGCCAGATCGGCAGCCGTCTGTTGTCAGCGGTCGGCACTGTCGGCGTCGCCGTACTGATCGCAGTCGCAGTCTGGGAAGTCAGCAACGCGCTGATGGATCGCAAGATCGCGCAGCTCACCCGCGACGGCCACATGATGCGTGTCGCACGGCTTCGGACGTTCCTGCCGATGCTGCGCACCACATTGCTGTGCGTGATTCTTGCCGTGGTTGGATTGACCGCACTCAGCGAGATCGGCGTCAATGTCGCGCCGTTGCTCGCCGGCGCCGGCATTCTCGGCATCGCCATCGGCTTCGGCTCGCAGAAGCTGGTGCAGGATGTCATCACCGGCCTGTTCCTGCTGATCGAGAACGTCGTGCAGGTCGGAGACTGGGTCACGGTGTCAGGACTGAGCGGCAAGGTCGAAAACCTGTCAATCCGCACTATTCGCCTGCGCGCCGGCGATGGCGCAATCCATATCGTGCCGTTCAGCGCCGTGACCAGCGTGACCAACGCCAGCCGCGGCATGGGCAACGCCGCCGTCAACGTCGACCTCGCCTACAGCGAGGACACTGATCGTGCCGGCGAAGTACTCAAGAGCATTGTCGCCGAAATGCGGGAAGAACCCGAATTCGCCCATCTGATCCGCGCCGATCTCGACCTTTGGGGCGTCGACAAGATCGACGGAATGATTGCCACGCTCATCGGGATCATTCCGTGCACCGATGCCGGCCGCTGGAAAGTGCAGCGTGAGTTCAATCGTAGAGTCAAACAGCACTTCCAGCGCGAAGGCATCGCCATCGCTTCTCCGCGTCAGACCTTGCTGCTGCAGAGCGAAAGTGCCTCCGCAGTCGAACCACCCGACGTCGCCCGGCGCAGCGCGCACGGGTGACGTGGCGACGATCAGTCAGTCCGCTTGCGCGAGCGTCGTGACAGCACCTGCTTGAGCAGCGGCTCGATCCGCGACAACTCGTCAAGATGCGCCGCCGACAGATGGGCGAGGTGGCGGGTGGCGAGGTCAGTCAATCCAAGCAGCACCCGCCGCTGATCGTTCGGGTCGATCACACGCTCTACCAGTCCGGCCTCCGACAGGCGATCGACCAGTTCCACCGCGGTGTGGTGGCGGATCCTGAGCCGCTCGGCAAGATCGCCGATGGTGGCCGATTTGCCGCCCGGATAACCCCGGATCGCCAGCAGGGCCTGATGGTGGCGCGGCGTCAGGCCGCTGGCGCGGGCGGCGTTCTGGCTGAACTCCAGAAAACAGCGAATCAGGTAGCGGAACTGGGACAGCGCCTCGTAATCCGCCTGGGTGGGGCGCCGTTTTCCTGCATTTGACGCCTTTTTGGCCGGTTTTTTCATTGCTGCCATCCGTCTTCACCCGCTTGCCTGATTATATCGTAATGCGATACGACACCGCCCAACATCAACCCTCCTCCGAGCAACCATCTTCAATGAGCCTTCCGTCCGCGAAATCAAAGGCATCTGCCAAAGCCATCCGTCATTTGGGCGATTTCACAACCGATCCGCGTGTTCTGGTCATCGCCGGCCTATCGGTGATCGTGGCCACTGCCGGCGTCATCGCGGGCGTGCTCCTGCTCCACCTGATCCGGCTCGCCACCAACATCGCATACTTCGGACAATTCAGTCTGGCCGAACTCAAAATCGAACATTCGCCCCTCGGGTTATGGACCGTCCTGGTCCCGGTCGTCGGCTCCCTCATCATCGGGCTGATGGCGAGATACGGCAGCGAGAAAATCCGAGGCCACGGCATCCCGGAGGCGATCGAAGCCATTTTGCTCGGGCGCTCGCGACTCGATGCCAAGGTTGCCATTCTCAAACCATTATCCTCCGCGGTGGCGATCGGCACCGGTGGCCCGTTCGGCGCCGAAGGCCCGATCATCATGACCGGCGGCGCCATCGGATCACTGATCGCACAAATGCTTCCGGTCAGCGATAACGAACGCAAGACGCTTTTGGTCGCAGGCGCCGCAGCCGGCATGACCACGGTGTTCGGCACGCCAATCGCCGCGATCATGCTTGCCGTCGAGCTGCTGCTGTTCGAATGGACGCCGCGCAGCTTCGTTCCGGTCACGGTCGCGGCCGTGGTGGCCGCTGTGGAACGGACATTCCTGCACATGCCGACGCCGCTGTTTCCGTTTTCGGGCGGCGTCGATATTTCACTGATCCAGCTCGGCGCCTGGGTGTTGATCGGCATCCTCGGCGGGCTGCTGTCCGGCCTGCTGACCCAACTTGTCTATGGCTGCGAGGATGCCTTCCTCAAACTGCCGATCCACTGGATGTGGTGGCCGGCCATCGGCGGCCTCGTGGTTGGCATCGGCGGCCTGATCGAGCCGCAGGCGCTCAGCGTCGGCTACAGCAATATCTCTGGCATGCTGCAAGGCGACGTCGTGCCGAAAGCTGCGGTCCTGCTGCTGGTGGTGAAAGCCATCATCTGGTCGGTCGCGCTCGGCTCCGGCACATCGGGCGGCGTGCTCGCGCCACTGCTGATCATGGGCGGCGCGATGGGCACCGCACTGTCAGGCTATCTGCCTTCGGCAAGCCCTGGCTTCTGGGCGCTGCTGGCGATGGCCGCCACCATGGGCGGCACCATGCGCTCGCCGCTGACCGCCACCTTTTTCGCGGTCGAACTCACGGGCAACACCCATGTGCTGCTGCCGCTGATCGCCGCCTGCGGCACCGCGCATCTCGTCACAGTGCTGCTGATGAAGCGTTCGATCCTGACCGAGAAGGTGGCGCGGCGCGGCCATCATCTGGTGCGCGAATATCGCGTCGATCCGTTCGCGCTGACGCGGGTGCGCGAAGTGATGACAACGGCGGTCGAGACCGTTCCCGCGACCATGACGCTGCATGGCGCAGCTGCATTCCTTACCAGCCCGCAGGCGACCCATCCGAGCTTTCCGGTGATCGACGAGAAACGGCATGTCCTCGGCATCGTCGATCCACCCTCGGTGCTGCGCTGGCGCCGCGCCGGCAAGCATCGCACGGCAACGCTGGGACAGCTGCTAACCGGCAGCAAGATCACCCTGGCCTATCCGGACGAGTACCTCGCGGAGTTGGCCGACCGGCTGTCGCAGATCAACGTCGCGCACCTGCCAGTGGTGTCGCGCGAGGACAGCAGCCTCATCGGCTATATCGGCTGGAAGGATCTGATGCGGGTGCGCGCTAAATTGCAGGCGGAAGAACGCCAGAAGGCATCGTTTTTCTTCCAGCCCGGGTCGGCGGATCAGACGCAGACCAGCTAACTTGATTTTTCGCCATTGACCGAACGGCTCCGACGTAACCACAACGGAGCCGTTTGTGTTTTCAGGTGAATGTTGCGCGCTCAGCGCCGCGCCGCTTTACGCCAGGCCGCGAAATCCACCATGGTCTGGTCATCGGTCGCCGGATAAAGCCCGAAGATTGAGCGGCCCTTGCGTACCTGCTCGGCGACGAAATCCTCGAACGCGGTCATCTCGACAGCTTCAGTTGCAATCTCGTCGGCAAGGTTCGCCGGAATGACAATCACGCCATCGCTGTCGCCAAGGATCACATCGCCGGGGAACACCGGCGCATCGCCGCAACCGATCGGCACATTGATGTCGATGGCCTGATGCAGCGTCAGATTGGTCGGCGCGCTCGGGCGGTGATGATAGGCCGGGAAGTTGAGCTGGCCGATCTCGGCGGAATCGCGAAAACCGCCATCGGTGACGACACCGGCGA
This sequence comes from Afipia sp., assembly GCA_044464625.1. Classification (GTDB taxonomy): domain Bacteria; phylum Pseudomonadota; class Alphaproteobacteria; order Rhizobiales; family Xanthobacteraceae; genus Afipia. Next base: position 16,810 of record JBIQLC010000016.1, read on the forward strand.
CGCCGCGCTGCATCAGTCGCGTGACGAGAATGGAGCCAGCCGACGCCGCACGGGCATCCTTGCGGCTATCCATCACCAGTACCGCGCCGGGCGGGCAATCTTCCACCGCCTTGCGCTGCGGATGCGAGCGATCGCGAAACACCGTAATCGAGTTGAGGTCTTCGCGCGCCGGCATATAGCGCAGCGTGAACGCCTCGCCGACCAGTGTCGGCTGATTGGTGCCAAGTGGATGCACATCCTGAATCGCCTGATTGCGGAAGCCGCGCTTGAACAGCGCGGTAGCGACCGTGGCGGTGCTGACGGTCTTGAGTTTGTCGCGGGTTTGCGGATTCAAAGGCATCAAATTCACTCGCTGTCGTTGTTCAGTAGATCACCGGCTCGCTGACCGGCGCGCCGAAGCCGGTTTCGAGGAAATCGAAATCGCAACCTTCATTCGCCTGCCGGATATGGCGGGTGAACATCCAGCCATAGCCGCGCTCGTAGCGCGACTCGGGCGCTTTCCATTCGCTACGCCGTTTTGCGAGTTCGGCGTCGGAGACGTCGAGGTTGATGGTGCGCGCGTCGACATCGAGAGAAATCATGTCGCCGGTGCGCACCAGCGCGAGCGGGCCGCCGATGTATGACTCCGGCGAGACATGCAGGATGCACGCACCGTAGCTGGTGCCGCTCATTCGTGCATCCGACAACCGCACCATGTCGCGTACGCCCTCCTTCACCAGTTTGGTCGGGATCGGTAGCATGCCCCACTCCGGCATGCCGGGGCCGCCCTGCGGGCCGGCATTGCGCAGGATCAGGACATGATCCGCGGTGACGTCGAGGTTCGGATCGTCGATCGCCTTCTTCATCGACGGATAATCGTCGAACACCAGAGCGGGGCCGGTGTGCTTGAGGAAGCGCGGATCGCATGCGCTCGGCTTGATCACGCAGCCATCCGGCGCGAGATTGCCGCGCAACACAGCCAGCGCGCCCTCCGCATAGATCGGATTGTCGACGGTGCGAATCACATCGTCATTATAGACGCGGGCGCCTTCGATGTTCTCGCCGAGTGTTTTGCCGGTCACGGTCATCGCATCGAGATGCAAATGATCCCTGATCCGACTCATCAGGCCGGGCAAGCCACCAGCATAGAAAAAATCCTCCATCAGATATTTGTTGCCGCTGGGCCGGACATTGGCGATCACGGGCACGGTGCGGCTGGCCTTCTCGAAATCATCAAGACCGATATCGTGCCCGGCGCGGCGCGCCTGCGCAATGACATGGATGATTGCGTTGGTTGAACAGCCCATCGCCATCGCCACCGTGATGGCGTTTTCGAACGCCACGCGGGTCTGAATCTGTTTCGGTGTCAAATCCTCCCACACCATCTCGACGATACGGCGGCCGGCATCCGAACTCATCCGGATATGGCCGGCATCGGCTGCGGGGATTGACGACGCGCCGGGCAGCGTCATGCCGATCGCCTCAGCGATCGCCGTCATAGTGCTAGCGGTACCCATGGTCATGCAGGTGCCGTAGCTACGCGCGATACCGGCTTCCATATTGACCCAGTCGGCATCGCTGATCTTGCCGGCGCGGCGCTCGTCCCAGTATTTCCAGGCATCCGAGCCTGAACCCAAAATCTTGCCCTGCCAGTTGCCACGCAACATCGGGCCGGCGGGTAGATAAATCGTAGGCAGTCCCATGCTGGTGGCGCCGAGCAAAAGCGCCGGCGTGGTCTTGTCGCAGCCGCCCATCAGCACCACGCCATCGACGGGATGGCCGCGCAGCAATTCCTCGACATCCATCGCGAGCAGGTTGCGATAGAGCATCGTGGTCGGCTTGAGAAAAGATTCCGAAAGCGACAGCGCCGGCAATTCCATCGGAAAGCCACCGGCCATCAGCACGCCGCGCTTCACGTCATCGACGCGGCTCTTGAAATGCATGTGGCAGGGTTGCGCATCCGACCATGTGTTGAGGATGGCGATGACGGGACGCCCGGCCCATTCCTCGGGCGCGTAGCCCATCTGCATCGCCCGTGAACGGTGGCCGAAGGAGCGCAGATCATCCGGGGCAAACCAGCGCGCGCTGCGCAGCGTTTCGGGGTTTCTTTTCTTGTTGTTTGTCATGAAGGACCTTCAAACGAGGAAAGCGCATCGGCGGGATCGGACGGCATCCATTGCCTGCAACGAGCGTCCGGCAGGCGATCAAAAAACAATACGGACCAGAGAGCAACAAGGAAGCGCGACTTTTTGCAGCGTGAGCCCGCTGCGGTGCGGGACACCGGCATGATCTTGAGATAGACGAACTGCCGCGCGTTAGATCACCAGCCCGGTACCGGCATCGATCAGATGCATGTGGTTCATGTCGGCGGCGAGCTGAAGCGGTTCACCCACGCGCGCGCCTGCATTCGGCGTCACCCGACCACAAAGCTCGGCGTCACCGATCTTGAAGTAAACCAGCGTTTCCATGCCCATCGGCTCGATGACATCCGGGCGGGCCGTCAGCGTCGCGACGCCAAGCTCCATATGAGGCCGCGCTTCGACAATGTGTTCGGGTCGCAGGCCGAGGGTGAGATTGTTGCGGCCGACATAACTCTTGTAACGTTCCGTCCGCGCCGCCGCTATCGGCAACACCACCTGATCCGACAGACGCGCCGCAAGCGCGCCGCCGGATTCCTCCAGCGTCACCGGAAGAAAATTCATCGCCGGCGAGCCAATGAACCCGGCAACAAAACGCGTGCGTGGCGAGAAATAGAGCTCGTTGGGCGGGCCGACCTGCTCGATCCGCCCCTTGTTCATCACCACGACGCGATCGGCCAGCGTCATGGCTTCGACCTGATCGTGGGTGACGTAAACCGTCGTGGTTCGAACCTTCTGATGAACCTTCTTAATTTCGGTGCGCATCTGCACGCGTAGCTTGGCATCAAGGTTCGACAGCGGCTCGTCGAACAAAAACACTTTCGGATCGCGCACGATGGCGCGTCCCATGGCGACGCGCTGGCGCTGGCCGCCTGAGAGTGCCTTCGGCTTGCGGTCGAGCAATTCCGCAATATCGAGAATACGGGCCGCTTCATCGACGCGTTTTTTGATCTCGGCTTTCGGAAACCGCTTCAACCTCAGGCCGAATGACATATTTTCCGCCACAGTCATGTGCGGATAGAGCGCGTAGTTCTGGAATACCATGGCGATGTCGCGATCCTTGGGCGGCACGTCGTTGACGACCTCGCCGCCGATCATCACGTCACCGTCGCTGATATCCTCAAGACCCGCGATCATCCGCAACGTGGTCGACTTGCCGCAGCCGGACGGGCCGACCAGCACGACGAACTCATGGTCGGCAATATTGAGGTCGATGCCGCGCACAGCCTCGACCTCATCGTACATTTTCACGATCTTGCGCAGTGTCACGTCAGCCATGTCCGGTCACCCCTTCGTCGCGCCGGCGGTCAGGCCGGAAATGTAATAATCCATCAGGAAGGCGTAGATGATCAGCGGCGGCGCCGCGCCGAGCAGCGCGCCGGTCATGATCTGTCCCCAGTTGAACACGTCGCCCTTGATCAGGGTGGTGATGATGCCGGCCGGCAGCACCAGTTGATCGACCGATGTCGTGAACGCGATCGGATACAGGAACTGCGCCCAGCTGACGGTAAAGGCGAAGATCGTCGCAGCGAGGATGCCCGGCAACGCCACGGGCACGAAAATCCGCGTCAACGTCTGCAGCCAGCTTGCGCCATCGACGATCGCGGCTTCATCCAGCTCCTTCGGGATCGAGGCGAAGTAGCCGATCATGATCCAGGTGCAGAACGGCACCGTCAGCGTCGGATAGATGATCACCAGAACGTACCAGTGATTGATCAACTGGATGCCGGTCCAGTCATGAAACGTCGCGAACATCTTGAACAATGGAATGAACAGCAGCGTATCAGGCACGAGATAGGTCAGAAAAACGCCGGTCGCGAGCGTCGCCGACCCCCAGAATTTCATCCGCGCCAACGCAAACGCTGCGGGGATCGAGATCAGCATGGTGATCGCGACGACGAGCACGGAAACCATCACCGAATTCCTGAAGAAAATCAGGAACTGGCTCGAGGTCAGCAGCGCGATATAATTATCCAGCGTCGGATTGTAGACCCACCATGGATTGGTCGCCGCCGAGATTTCGGCGCTGGTCTTGAGCGATGTAATCAGCATGTAGAGTGGCGGGAACAGGAAGAAGATCGCAAACAGCACGAGGAAGAAATATGACCAGCGCAGCGCCCATGTGCGATCGCGGCTCATGCTGCGTTTTGGGCTTCGACGCGGGCCGGCTTTCTCGAGAGTGATCGTTGTCATGGCCAGCCTCGTTACGCTTCGTTGCCGCGTTTGTTGATGTCGCGCAGGATAAACACCGCCGCGATGGCGAGGATCGGCACCATGAACAGCGAGATCGACGCGCCAAGCGGAATATCGCTGCCTTCGATGCCGATACGGAATGCCCAGGTCGCAAACAGGTGCGTTTTGTCGAGCGGCCCGCCAGCGGTGAGAATGCGTACGATGTCGAAATTGGCGAAGGTCACGATCAGCGAGAACAGCGCCGTGATCGCGATGATGTTGCGCATCATCGGCAGCGTCACGTACCAGATGCGCTGCCACCAGTTGGCGCCGTCGATCGCTGCCGCCTCATAAAGATGCTCGGGCACGGATTTGAGCGCTGCGAGATACATGATCAGGAAGAACGGCGCGCCGGCCCAGATGTTGACCAGGATCACCGAGAACCGCGCCCACGCCGCATCGCCGGTCCACGCGATCGGCCCGATGCCGAAATGCGCGAGAATCCAGTTGAACGCGCTGTAGGAGGGATCGAACAACCACAGCCAGCCCAGCGTGCTCATCGCCGGTGGGATCACCCACGGCACCAAGAGCATGCCGCGCCATTTACGCTGGCCCTTGGCCGGCAGGTTGTGAACGAAATGCGCGCCGATGAAGCCGATCAGGGCCTTGAAGATCACGGCGGTGATGGCGAACAGGCACGATTGCCACACCACCATCCAGAAAGTTTCGCGGGTGAACAGGAACTTGAAGTTGCCGAAGCCAACGAAACGCTGCATCGACTTGTTCAGCGTCGCCAGATGCACCGAATAGAGCGCGGGATAAAGGACGAGGCAGGCGATCAGCAGGATCAGCGGCAACGCCATGAGAAAGGCGATGGTGGATTTGCGCTGGAAGAACTTCTGCGCGCCACTGCGTCGCTTCGCGCGCAGCTTGATATTGGTGTCCGCAACTGTCCGTTGTGCGACATCGACCATGGAGCCCTCCTCTCCTTGACCTGACCGCGAGAGGCGCGACCGGCTCCTCTTATGGGAACTCGGCCGTCCTTCCCCCTTCAGACATTCCCTGGGCAGCGCGTCTCCCCGACACGCTGCCGTTTACGATCCGGACTGCACACGACCGGAGGGCCGACTGCGATCCGACGGTTTGGATGGCGAACGGGTTGGGTGATGCGCCCGCGGGTGTCGCCCCCACGACACTCGCAGCCTCCGCTTTCTGCGGGCCGGGCGTTGGCGTGACCCTTTTTGGAAGGACGAACACCAACGCCCGCTTCGGCGCAGCGAAAACCCGCCACCCGCTAGGTCCGCATGAAGCCTTCGACCTCGCTCTCCGCCCAGGCCAATGTCTTTTCCATCGGCTCGCCCTGGAAATGACGCACGCACATCTTGGTGAGCGTGGCCTGTGCGTAGATCTGCTGCGCGATCTTCGGCGGCGCCGGAGAGGCCGCAATCGACAGTGTCTGCAGATGATACGGGTCGGGATAGCTGAACAGCGTGCCCTTCGGCGGCCCTTCCTCAGCCCAGACCTTGAATTTGGTCATGTTGGCGAAGGCCGGCAGATCATAGCCGCCACTGGCGTTGACCAGCGCTTCGGCGGATGCCGGCTGCGACAGATGGGTGAGCAGGCTCTTCGCCGCCGCCTTGTTCTTCGAGAAGCTCCACACCGACCAGAAGAACGGCAGGAACGGCGCGAATCGACCTTTCGGCCCGGCTGGCATGGAGTGAGTCCAGCATTGCTCCGCAATCTGCGGCGCATCGCGCTTGGCCACCGCCCATGAACTCGGCGGGTTCATGATCAGCGAGCCGTTGCCGGAAATCAGCCACTTGTTGTTGGACGAGTCGTCCCAGGCGGTGACGTCGGCCGGCAGGAAGCCCATCAGCTTCTTGTAGAAATCCAGCCACTGTCGGACCGGATCGCTCTTGACGGTGATGTTGCCCTTGGCATCGACCAGCGCACCGCCGAATGACAGCAGGAACGCACCGGCGGAATCGACGCTGTCGGTCGTCTCGCCCAGTCCGATGCCGAAGGCATGGCCTCCCTTGTGGCAAGCCTCGGCCGCCTTGAGGAATGTGTCGAGCGTCCAGTTGTCCGCTTTCGGCTCGCTGCCCGCCGGGAACATCGCCTGCACGTCGATGTTGGCCAGCTTCTTCATCAAGTCGATGCGCGAGCACGGGCCCTTGATCTGGCTTCCTGCGGTCGCCGGAACGCCAAGCCATTTGCCATTGGCGACACCGAGATATTCGACCGTAGCGTTGACCTTGCCGTTCTGCTTGATCAGCGGTTCCATGACATCGTTGAGCGGCTCGAGCAGATCGGCCTGTGCCTGCGGCCACCATGTCGGCATCGCCAGCAGGTCGTGGCCGGCCTTGGCCTGCGACTCCGCCGCGATCATCAACAGGTTCTTGTTGCCTTGCGACGTCACATAGTCGATCGCGACTTCGACTTTTTCCTTCTCGGCCCACTCGTTGACCAGTTTGGTCATCGTGTTGTTGGCGCCCGGCACCCAGTGATCCCAGAATGCCATCGACAGCTTGCCGGCAGCATGCGCGCCGCGAATGAACGGCGAGGACAGCATCGCGGCGGAAGCCACCGCGGTCGTTGCAACGAATTGTCGTCGGGTGAAACCGCCCTTCGCTGGACCGGATTTCGGTCCCTTGTGGCCAGGCGGCATTGTCTTGGTCATGGCATTCCCTCCCTGATTGCACCGGGATAACCCGGCATTCTCTTTGTTTATGCGGGCGGATTTGCTCCGCCTCTTAAACAGTTGAGGCCGTAAGGAAGTACGTCTGCAGAAAACCAACGCCGCAAGTAGAGCCGATTTTTTTGCCGCTCGCCAGTGAAGTTTGTGGGATGTCAGACAACTTGCTGTAGCTGCAGTGCGGCGACGATCATTGTGCGCCACAAAACGCCGCCCGCGATGAGACGCAATGACGGCGTGATCAATTTGCGAAAACGATGGTCGCGCGTCAGCGAGCTTTCAGCGCGGTCAATGCCCGACTGAGATCCTGAAGTTCGTAAGGCTTTCGAATGATGGGAAACTTCGCCATCGCCTTGCGCGCGGCCTCGCTGTAACCGGTGGTAAGAAGAACCGGCAGGTTCGGCCGTTGCTGCTGGATCGCGCTGGCGAGCGACAGGCCGTCCATCTCGCCGGGCATCACGACATCGCTGAACACCAGATCGACATCGTTCTTTTCGACCTCACGCAGCGCTTCACTGGCATTCGGCACCCAGCGCACCGAGTAGCCAAGCTGCTCCAGCAGAATGGTGCTCGCCGTCGCAACATCGGGGTTGTCTTCGACAAGCAAGACTTTTCCCCAACCGACTGCGGAACTGTCGCTGTCGCGATCCTGCTCGCGCAGCGCGGCACGCGGAAGAGTGATGATGACCGCCGTGCCCGCTCCCAGCTCGCTTTGAATGCGGATCGAGCCGCCAGCCTGATGAACAAATCCGTGCACCTGTGACAGGCCAAGCCCCGTTCCTTTTCCGGTCGGCTTGGTGGTGAAGAAGGGGTCAAACACCTTGGTAACAACGTCGGGCGGAATTCCCTCGCCCGTGTCGGCCACCACGATCTCGACCTGCCCCGCTTCTTCGGACTCAGGCAGATTCCTCGCCGTGATCGTGACCGAGCCCCCTTTCGACATGGCGTCCCGTGCATTGAGCACAAGATTGACCAGCGCCGTTTCGAACTCCGTCGGATCGACGACCACCGACCATGTCTGCGGGTCGATATCGAAAATGAGACGAACCTGCGAGCCGAGGCCGCTTTCCAGCACATCCGACAGCATTGCAACGCTATGAGCAACGCTAATGGCTTGAGGATTGACCTGCTGCCGCCGCGCGAAGGTGAGCAGCTGTTTTGTCAGCGCGCCGCCGCGCTGCGCAGCGCTTTCGATCGCCTGCAATGCCTTGAAGGCACGAAGATCACTGGCGGCGACTCTGCGCAACGCATGCGCGCTGCCCGAAATGATCATCAGCAGATTGTTGAAATCGTGAGCGATGCCGCCGGTCAGCTGACCGAGGGCATCCAGTTTCTGCGCTTCGGCCAATTGTCTTTCGACGCGCTGAAGTTTTTGCTGCGCTTCCCGCCGCTCGGTGATGTCGCGCGTGATCTTCGCGAAACCGATCAGTTCGCCGTCGTCGTTGCGCACCGGATCGATGACGACACTGGCCCAGAAGAAGGTGCCATCCTTCCGGACGCGCCAGCCTTCCTCCTCGTAACGCCCGGTGGTCCGCGCAATCTCGAGCGCGCGTGCGGGCCGTCCCGCGGCCCGATCAGCATCGGTGTAAAATCGGGAGAAGTGCCGGCCGACGATCTCGTTGGCCGAATAGCCCTTGATCCTCCGACCACCGGCATTCCAGTTACTGACGATACCTTCGGGGCTCAGCATGTAGATGGCGTAATCGACCACCCCATTGACCAGCAGCCGGAAGATTTGCTCGCTTTCGTAAAGTTTCTTGTCTTCTGGGGTCCGTGTAGCGCTGGTCGTCGACATGATTATCCCTGCTCGCAATCAACGTAATGCCGCTGCGGGTCCATTGGTTCCTTAGCCTTTGGACGCGCCCCGACCCCAGTCGCGGAGCGGGCGCGCGCATCACCATGCAAAGGAGGCTCAAGAATCACTAGCTTTCATCGAGCATCGCAAATACATCTTTGAAATTATTAATTAATTTAATCTGTTGTCACTGACATTCCCAAGGAAACAGACTTTCACTCACTGCCAGATGCCGTTCCATCGACCGGCGTGGGCGGAGTGCCAGTATCAGGTGCGACAACCCGAGCATACCCTGCTGCTTGACGGCCTGGACGGCGCAATCCGATATGCCGCCATGGACGGGATCGAACTTTTTCAACGCCTGACGTTCGCCGTGGCGATCGGCGTGATCGTCGGGATCGAACGCCACTGGCGCGAGCGCGACGAGCAGCAGGGCCAACGAACTGCCGGCATCCGGACGTTCAGTCTGATCGGAATGCTCGGCGGCGTGACTGGTCTGCTGGCCAAGGCATCAAGCCTTGAGTCGCTGGGCGCAGCGATCACGATCACCGGCCTGTTCATTGCATTCGCGACGATTTTCGCCCGTTATCAGTACCGCGAGGCCGTTGCCGACCGCAATTTCAGCGCTACGACCACAGTTGCGGCCATGCTGACGTTCGCCCTCGGCACACTGGCGGTTATCGGCAATCTCACTCTCGCGTCCGCTGCAGGAGTCGCGATGGTCGCGATCCTTGCGAGCCGCGACATGCTCCACGGCTTCGTGCAGCGACTGACCTGGCCCGAATTGCGCTCGGCTGTCGTGCTGCTGAGCATGACCTTCGTCATCCTGCCGCTTCTGCCGGATGAACCGCTGGGTCCGTTTGGCGGCGTTTCGCCGGCCAAGACCTGGCTACTGGTTGTCGTACTCGCAGCGATTTCCTACTGCGGCTATATCGCAGTGCGCCTGCTGGGCTCCGCACGCGGTGAACTTGTGGCCGGCGCGATTGGCGGCCTCATCTCCTCAACGGCAACGACACTGACGAACGCGCGCCAATCTGCGGCGGACGGCAATCCGCGCACGCTGGCGGCAGGCGCGCTGGCCGCCTGCGCGGTTTCCTATCTACGGACTTCGGTCCTGATTGGACTCCTGGCTGCGCCGCTCGGCCGGCTGCTGTTTTTTCCGCTTGGAGCCGCGTGCCTGACAATGGTGGCCTTCGCGTGGATCTTTGCCCGTCACGACGACGGACACGCCACAAAGGATCAGCCGAAGAATCCGTTCGATCTCGACTCCGTCCTCAAGATGGCGCTAATGCTGACCATTGTCGCGTTTCTGGCGCGCGCAGCCGCGAGCATCTACGGAAGCAGCGGCTTGATTATTGTCTCTGCGCTCTCAGGTCTCGCAGACGTTGATGCGGCTGTCATCGCTGTTGCAGGAATGACTGGCCAGTTGTCCGAACAGATCGCCATTGCAGCCATCGCAGCCGCAATCATCAGCAACACCGTATCCAAGGCGGCCTATGCAATGATGTTCAGCAGCAGCGCCTTCAGCATCAGGTTTCTGATGGCTTCGGCCGCAGCACTTGCGGTCAGTGTGCTCACCTATTGGCTGGAAGTATCCACGGCACTGTTCGGAGCCGTAAGCTGATCGCGATGGACGGTTGATCGACTAACGGGGCAGAACGGAAATCCGACGATGCACATTTCTCCAGCGCCGGCAGCCTGCGTGCGTTCAAGGACGGCGAAGATTTCCGCCGTCGCCCAGGCACTTGCCGCAGCGAGAGATTTCCCATGGCACAGCGCCGACACCAGAAGCCCAGTGAACAGGTCGCCGGTCCCTGATGGACGGATGGGAAGTCGCGGCGTCGGCGAACGATAAAGGCCTGTGTCCGTACAGGCTATCGTTTCCACCATCCCCACCGGGCTGTCATCCAACACGCAACCCGTCGCAACCACCGCGTCGATCCCACGCGAGGCCAGTTGCTTCACAGCTTTTGTGAGGCCTTCGGCGGAGCGTGCGGTTTCACTCGTGAGCAGTTCGAGCTCGTACTGGTTCGGGGTGATGATGGATGCCATCGGGGTCAAGCGATCGCGAAAGACGGCCGTCAGACCTTCCACCACAAACAGGCCGAGATCGTCGTCCCCCATGACCGGATCGCAGATATAGGTAAGCCGGGGATTGCGGCGCTTCGCGCGCTCCACGAAATCGGCGACGACGAGACCATTTTCTACCGAACCGAGATAGCCCGTGACCAGCGCGCTGGCGGATTCAACCAGTCCGCGCTCCTCTACCCCGCGCAGCAGATCCGCAACCAGCTCCGCCTCGAGAACGCGCCCGCGCATCGTTGGATAATGAGGATGGTTGGACAAAAGCGTCGTAGGCACGGCTGCAACGTCCAGCGACAACGCCTGCATCGGAAAAACAGCCGCGCTGTTTCCGACATGGCCGTAAACGACCTGACTTTGGACCGAGATCACCTGCATCGCAGACACGTTCGCCCGAAGGCTCCCCTCGTGTGGAATCACTGCTGATTATCGAGGAACTGGCGGTTGCGATACAGCGGTTTCAGGATTCGTGCATCGTGAGTCGAATGAGATGGCGGCTTTATCCTCACTCGCCCTTCAGGCGACGGGTCCAGTCTTCGACCTTGCGGGTGTTCAACCGCTTCTGCGCATAACCCCGCCAGCTTTCCGGCAGATGGACCAGCGCGGCCATCTCGGCAAGTTCGTCCAGGTTCATCGTGTCGACATAGAGAATTCGCCACGTCCGCCGGATCGTCCAGCCGGGGGAGATCCGATCCTGAAGGACAAGTTCATTTCCGGATTCGATAAAACCCTCGTCGAGAACCCGGTAGTACCAGCCCGTGAATCCGGTCTGCTGCACCTGTTGGGACATATCGGGAGCGCCAAAGCGCGCGTTCAGCTTCCAGCACGGCTGTCGTCCCTGACTGACCTGGATCACGGCCTGACCCAGCCTGAATATGTCGCCGATCGCAACGTCGTCTTCGGTCACACCGCGTGTCGAAATATTCTCGCCGAACGCACCCGGCTTGCCGAGCACATTCCGCGGACCGATCGCATCGAGCCAATGTGCGTAGTGATCGAAAGCATAATGGTGCAGGGCCTTGTCGGGACCGCCATGATGCTTGCGATCTCCCTGGACATCCCCCGACAAACCTTCACGACCGAGGAAGACGCGTCCGATCACCGGATGCTTGTCGATGCCGCTCATGGCGTCCCGCACGCCGAGCGGCGCGACCTGACCGGTCAATATCTGGTCGACAGTTGTCACAGCCAGCAACCTGCAGCCTTTGGAACATCGATCTCCCTTTATCGCCAAATATCAGTTTGGTCGCAAATCATGATTGAAGGCGGCCACCCCGATCTGATCGAAATGAGCATATCGCTCCGCCAGCCTGAGAATCGCAGCGCGCGCCTTGCGATCCTTCACCTTGATGAAGGATGCGAGGAGCGCCAGACATTCGTCCGCAGAGACATCCAACCCCGCACTATTCTCGAGGCTATCCAGCCGACCATCAGTCACCTTCGACCTCGAAAATCGCTTCGACCTCGACGGCCGCGCCGAGCGGCAATGCACTGCATCCGACTGCAGCACGCGCGTGCCGCCCTTTCTCGCCGAGCGCAAAAACGATCAGTTCGGAAGCTCCGTTGATGACCGCAGCTTGATCCTTGAAACCGGCCGGGCTCTGCACGAACCCGCCGAGACGGATACAACGCACGCGATCGAGCGAAGGCACGGCTGCCTTGAGCTGGCCGAGAATGTTGAGCGCGCACAGGACTGCAGCCTGCTTGGCGGTTTCGATGTCGATATCCTTGCCGACAAGGCCTTCATAGGCGAGCTTGCCGTCGCGCACCGGCAGTTGTCCGGAAACGAAGATAAGATTGCCGGCGCGATTCACCGGCACATAGTCCGCAAGACTCTTCGCGGCCACTGGCACGCTCAATCCACGTTCCTGAAGCTTGCGTTCAACGTTAGTCATTCCGTTACTCTCCTTGAATTGTGGAAATCGGCGTCGGATGCGACGCGCTGAAAAATTTGTCTAGTTGTGCGCGTAGCGCTCGATTGAAAGTCCATCGACCGCAATTTCCGGCTTGATGCCGCCGATCAGATCGGCGACCACCCGTCCCGCACCGCAGGCCATGGTCCAACCCAGCGTGCCGTGACCGGTGTTAAGAACAAGATTGTTGATGTGCGTCGGGCCGATCACCGGCGGCCCATCAGGCGTCATTGGCCGCAACCCACTCCAGAATTTTGCACGCGATACGTCGCCGCCATGGGGGAACAGGTCGCCAAGCGAGCGATCGAGCGGCGCGCGACGATCCGGCCGCAGCGTGATGCCATAGCCGCCGACCTCGGCGGTGCCGCCGACACGAATGCGTTCGCCGAGCCGGGTGATCGCGACCTTGTAGGTCTCGTCCATAACGGTCGATTGCGGCGCGCCGCTCTCGTCCACGATCGGCACCGTGAGCGAGTAGCCCTTGACCGGATAGACCGGAATATCGATGCCGAGCGGCCGCAGCAGCAACGGCGAGAAGCTGCCGAGCGCCACCACATATTTATCGGCGACGAAAACACCCTTATCGGTCGAAACCTGAGCGACACGCCCGCCCGTCACGTCGATCGACGTGATGGTGGCGCCATAGACCGTCTTGACGCCGAGACCGGCTGCGATCTTCTCCAACCCTTCGGTGAACATGTAGCAGTCACCCGTCTCGTCGTCGGGCAAGCGCAGACCGCCGACAAACGGCTCGCGCGCACGGATCAGCCCTGGCTCCGCGCGCACGCAGCCGTCGACGTCCAGCACCTCGTACGGCACACCGTATTGCCGCAGGATCTCGATATCACCGCCGATCGCATCGAGTTGCGACTGCTTGCGGAATAGCTGCAGCGTGCCCTGACTGCGCTCGTCATAGGCAAGTCCTTCATCCCGCCGCAGCGCGCGCAGGCAATCGCGGCTGTATTCGGCAATACCGACCATGCGGGACTTGTTGATGGCGTAACGCGCGGAGGTGCAGTTACGCAGCATCTGAAGCATCCAGCGCCACATCGCCGGATCCCATTGCGGGCGAACAACCAAGGGGCCGTATTTGTCCAGCATCCATTGCACGGCCTTGAGCGGAACGCCCGGCCCGGCCCACGGCGACGCATAGCCGGGCGAAATCTCTCCGGCGTTGCTGAAGCTGGTTTCAAGCCCCGGCCCGGGCTGACGATCCAGAATCGTCACCTCGTGGCCCGCCTTGGCAAGATAATAGGCCGTCGTGACACCAATCACGCCGGCCCCCATCACCACAATTCTCATGACAACGAGTCCTCAAGCACAACCGACGGCACACTCTCGTCGGCCCCCAGATAAATACGCCGATAGCGATGGCCGAGCGCGGTCAGCACTTCGTAGCCGATGGTCCCGGCAGCAGAGGCAAGGTCATCGACCGCCTGGCAATCGCCGATTACCTCGACTTCCGAATCCGGACCAATGCGTCCAGACGCGACACTGCTCGCATCGACCACGATGCTGTCCATTGACACGCGCCCGACGACCGGCAGGCGTTTGCCCTCGAAGAACACTGCACCACTCTTGCCCCACAGGCGATGAAGACCATCGGCATATCCGATCGAGAGCGTGGCGAGCCGCGACGCTGCCGGCACGCTGTAATCCAGCCCATAGCCGACGCGATCGCCCGGCGACACGTCGCGGAGCTGAATCACCCGTGCGGCGAGGCGCACGACAGGCTGCATCGGATTGGCGGCTGCGGAATCTGGATTGACGCCATACAGTGCCGCACCGGGCCGCACGAGATTGAAGTGATAATCGCGGCCGAGGAAAATGCCCGACGAATTCGCCAGCGATCGCGGCACGTCCGGAAACAATGCGGCGAGTTGCCTGAATGCCGAAAGCTGCATCGCGTTCGCTTCATGCGCCGGCGTATCGGCGCACGCAAGATGGCTCATCACAAAGCGCAGATCGAACACGCCGGCGCGCGAATACTTTTTTGCGCAAGTCGCAACATCATCCGGCATCAGGCCGAGCCGGTTCATCCCGGAATCGACCTGGACCACCGTGGGCAACGCCCGCGCCAGCTTCCGCGCGCAATCGAACCACGTCTCGGCTTGCTCCAGCGAATTGAGCACCGGCACGAGGCCAGCCATCGCGCACTCCTGCTCAGCGCCGCGCGGCAATCCGTTCAGAATGAAAATATCGGCGGAGCGCGGCAGATAGGGCCGCAGCGCCAGCCCCTCGTCGAGATGCGCGACAAAGAAATGCCGGCACCCTTCGGCGAATAGCGCCAGCGCAACATAGGACGCACCGAGCCCATAAGCATCAGCCTTGACCACCCCCGCACACAGCGTGGGAGCGCCAAGCCTGGAACGGAGAAGGCGATAGTTCGCGCGAACGGCCCGCAGATCGACCGTTAACGTCGCTCCCCTGAACTGACCGTTATTTGTCACTTTCGTGCCTCGCCGCAGCCTGCTGACATGTTCGGCGAAGGTACCAACGACTCTGAGGCGGAAACTGGCGAATTCTCCCGAAAAGAGATGCAATGCGTCGGATAAATGCGTACCCTGCCAACAACGCGCTGTAATCGAGCGCATTTCAGACAAGGAAGCCATATGACCGTGGAGCCCGACGAACTGGACCGGAAAATCATGCGCGAACTGGTCAAGGACGCTCGGATCAGCCACGTCCTTCTGTCCGAACGCGTCGGTTTGTCTCCGACGGCCTGCGCGCGGCGGGTGCAGCAGCTCGAGCAATCAGGCGTGATCCGCGGCTACTCCGCGGAAATCGACGCCACCGGTCTGGGCTTCATGATGACCATCTGGGTTCACATCACCCTCGACCGCCAAAGCGAGGACGCGCTCGCCCAGTTCGAGAAGGAAATCAAGAAGTGCCCCGACGTGGTGTCATGCCATCTGATGTCGGGCAGCGACGATTATCTGGTCCAGGTGCAGGCCCGCGACATGGCCGACTATGAGCGTATCCATAAGCAGCATCTGTCGCGCATGCCGGGCGTCTCGCGCCTGCATTCCAGCTTCGCGATGCGCGCCGTGGTCCGCCGCAGCGTATCGCCGGCCGTCCTGAACGGCTGACGCCCTACGCCGACTTCGGGCCGTTCAACGCATCAACGCCTGGCCACTGCGATACAACACATAGGCTGCCGCGATCAGCACGATCGCAGCGAACACGTATCGCAGAAGATCTTTTCCGCGCGACAGGTGGTTCGCCAGAAAGATCCCCAACAGGCCGCCGACAATGCCGCCGGCGATGAAATAGCCCGCCACCGGCCAATCGACGAGGCCCGACCACGCATAATTCAGCGCGGTAGCAAGACCGAAGCAGCCGACAGCGAACAGCGACGAGCCCACCGCCTGAATCATCGGAATTCTCGTCGCCAGCATGAGGCCGGGCACGATCAGAAAGCCACCGCCGATGCCGAAAAATCCGGACGCCGTGCCGACAACGAACGCGATAACAACGACACGAAGACAGGTCCCGAGATCGGCTTCGCGCTCGCAGGTTTTGCCCGGCTGGACCGGACGCAACATGGCGAGGCCCACCACGACCATCGCAAGACCGAAGAAGAACAGAAGCCGCTGCCCGTCGATTACCTTGCCGATGCTCGATCCGGCGAACGCACCCAGCGTGCCTGCGGCAGCAAACATTCCGGCATAGAGCCAGCGCACGTTGCGGATACGCGCGTGGCCTATGAGCGCGACAAACGCATTGACTGCAACGGCGAGCGCACCGGTGCCAATCGCAACGTGCGGCTCGCTCACGCCGACAACATAGAGCAGAAGCGGCGTCGCCAGAATCGAGCCGCCGCCGCCGATCAGCCCGAGCGAAAAGCCGACCGCCATGCCCGAAGCGAGCGCGGGCGCGAGCACTGCCCCCGTCATTCCGGACTCATCACGCTGCAAGCATCAGCGTTATAAGGGGTCAGCCCCATTGCACCTGCCCGAATGCATCAAGCGGAATCTTGAGATAGCGGCGCTTGTTGGCCTCGGGTTCGGGCAGGCGGCCGCCACGAATATTCACCTGCAGCGCATGCAGGATCAGCTTCGGCATCGGCAGTGTTTTATCGCGGGTCTCGCGCAAGGCGATGTAGTCGGATTCCGAGATTCCAGCGATATGCGGGTTCGATGCTTTCTGCTGCGCAACCGTGCTTTCCCATAACGGCTTGCGGCCACCCGGCTGATAATCATGGCCGGTGAAAATCCGCGTCTCGTCAGGAAGCGACAGAATGTCCTGTATCGAAGACCATAGCGCAGTGGCGCTGCCACCGGGAAAATCGGCGCGCGCCGTGCCGCTATCGGGCATGAACAGCGTATCGTGCACAAACGCGGCATCGCCGATCACATACGTGACCGAAGCGAGCGTGTGCCCGGGCGAGAACAGCACGTGACCTTCGATCGATCCGACGCTGAATTTCTCACCATGAGCAAAGAGACGATCCCACTGGGAGCCATCGGTCGGAAGATCGGCAAAATTGTAAATGCCCTTCCACAGCTTCTGAACGTCGACGATATGTTCGCCAATCGCCATGGGCACGCCGGCTTTCTTTTTCAGATAGGAAGCCGCCGAGAAATGATCTGCGTGCGGGTGGGTATCGAGGACGCCGGTCAGCTTGAGGCCCTGTTCCGCGATGTACGCCAGAATCTTATCGGCATTATGCGTCGCGACAGAGCCCGACTTCTCATCGAAATCAAGGACCGGATCGATGATGACGCACTCCTTGGTACGCGGATCCGATACCACGTACTGAATGCTCCATGTTCGCGGATCGTAGAAGCCCTTGACGTCAGGCTTTCCGGAATTGATGGCAGTCATTGATCAACCTCGAATTCTGTACGGAGTGAAGTGCGATGCATCTGATCGTCATCAGATGCCGCACATCATCCACATCCCGGACAGCTCCGCAAAGCGCGCGCCGGGGCTCCACTTTCATCAGCTTGCCGCCGACAAGACTTGCGTGCCAGACCCCTGGCGCGGGTAAAAGATTGCCCGGCTGACATCGACCGAATAGCGGTCGGTAAATCCAGTCGCATCGCTGGCGAGTTGCGCGACGGATTTCAGAATGAAATCCACCTTGTCGTCGTCCAGCAACACACTGAGATTCAATCGCGTGAATCCGGGCTTGCGGATTTCGTCACCTTCAGCGATCAGGCGGCGCAGCAGCGTCGATTCTTCCTCATCGATGCACAACAGACGATGCACATAAGGTCCAGCGCAAGCGCAGCCGCCCCGCGCCTGAATGCCAAAACGGTCGCTGAGCATCCGGGTGATGAGCTGTTGGTGGATGTAGCCGCCATTGCCATCCTTTACCCTGAAGGAAAAGATCGGAAGACTCTCTGCCTGAGTGTTGCCAAGAAGCTCGAGACGATCGATGCCGCTCCATGCCGCCAATGCACGCGCGCGCAGTTCAGCGTTGCGCTTCACCATCGTATCGAGACCGATCGCGTCCTTGACCAGAAAGGCGAGCGCGGCGCGGATATCGCCAACCACGTTGGGCGTTCCGCTTTCCTCGCGCACTTCGAGACTATCGCTATAGTCGTGCTCGGTCGGCGTCACGAACTTCACCGTGCCACCGCCGGGCCATGTCGGCTTCCTTGTGTCCACGGCATCCTGGCGCACGATCAGGATACCTGACGCCGCAGGGCCTCCGATGAACTTGTGCGGCGACACCACAACCGCGTCGATCGACGCGCCGGCGGCCGGCGTCATCGCGATCGGCAGGTACGGACCCGCGCCCGCATAGTCCCACACCAATTTCGCGCCGGCGGCCTTCACGCGCTTCGTCAATCCGGCGACATCGGAAACAATGCCAGTGACGTTCGACGCCGCCGAGAACGCGCAAATGACAAGGCGGCCCTTGGCATCAGCCAGCGCGGCATCGAGCTCATCAAGATCGGGACCACCCGACGCAGCCTCCCGGATTTCAACAATCTCCGCGCCGCTTTCACGCCAGGGCAGAATATTCGAATGGTGCTCGTAGGGGCCGATAATGATACGCGGGCGCACGCCGGACGCCATGCCAGCTGTAACACCGAGCAAATTCACAAGGCGGTTAAGGCCAGCAGTCGCGCCGGAGCCCGTAAAGATGACGGCATACTCATCAGAGGCGCCACAGCAGCTCGCGACGGTCTCACGCGCGGCGCGGCGAAACGCTGTCATGGCGCCACCGCAATAGGACGCCTCGGTATGGCTGTTCGCGTAGTATGGCAGCACATTCGACAGGATGAACTGTTCAAGGCTCATCAACGCGCGCCCGGAAGCAACATAGTCAGCATAGATGAGTTGCTTTGAACCGAATGGACCGACGATGCGGGCGCTTTTGCCGACGAGGTCGGACGCCATGCGCTTAAGGCGATCCGGCGTCGCAAGATCCTGCTTGAAACTATCAAGCAGCTTTCGCGCATGCAGGTAGTGTTGGTTAGCGATGGTCATTCCGATAGCTCCGAGAAATAAAGCATTTGACTTGCGCGTGTCGCACCAGGGCACACGAGGTCGGCGTCATGTTCCGGTTCGTTAACTTGAACGTCCGTCTCAGCTTCCGCGCCCCCTTCGGCAATCCTCCGCGCTCGTCTCTTGTTCTGCGCCGGTTATCGAGAGGCGACTGGCGATATGCCTGCCCTTCTGACCCAGCGTCTTTTTCAGCTTTGATTTTCTCAGGCGTTTCATTCACCACTCCACTTCGCTGGGGCCGAAACGTCCGTGCGAACGCTTCGGCCCTGGCGAATTTCTTCTCTACTCGCCTCCTGAAGCTGGACGGCCAGCAGGAACCCTGACCGGCTGAGCCTCGGGAGCGCCCTTGAAGAGATGGCTGATCGCCATCACCACCAGCGGCACCACCAGCGCGACATAAGCGTTGTGGATACCGAACGGATTGCCCATCATGAACCAGGCAACCGTTCCGATGAGCGATGCGATGATGCTCACGAGTGCGCCGGCCCTGCTGCCGAACATCGGCGCATAGAAGACGAACAGCACCAGAACCGACAGCGAGGCACGCAGCGCTTTGCCGAGGAACGTCATCGACAGGACGTTCGGCGTATAGATCGCAAGGAGGATCGGCAGCAGACCCATGACGATGGTGGCGATGCGGATGAACAGCAGCGAGCTCCGCTCACTCGGATTCTTGACGATCATCCCGGAGTAGAAGTCCTTGTACAGAAGGGTCGCGGTTGCCACCGAGAAGGCCGCGAGCGAGCCGAACAGCGACGCCGCAAGACCCGCGGCGACGATGCCGGCCATCACGCCATCCATCTGACCGATCAGAGCACCGAAGGCATTGATCGACTTGATGTTGGGAAACAGCACGAGCGAGCACATGCCGACCAGAGCGGTGATGATGGCGAACGGCACGAGGAACGCCGCAGTCGAAAAACTCGCGATCTTCGCACTGCGCGGGCTGTCGGTCGTGTTGATCGCCTGAATGACATACTGGGTGGAGAACGTTGCACCCATGCCGGCGATGAACCAGGCAATGATCTTGCCAAAGCCGACATTCGACCAGGAGAACATTTCCGGCGGCAGCTTGGCGTGAAGTTCCGACCAGCCTCCGACCTGGGTCAGGCCGAAATAGAGCGCAACTCCGATTCCCAGATACTTGGCGAGGGAGTGCACGATGTTGGTGTACACCACCGTCTTCATGCCACCCATGAAGACGTAGAGCACCGACACCACGCCACAGATGACGATGGCCGTGGTGCGATCGATCGCCAGCAGCGCGCTGAGGATCGTTCCACCGCCCGCGTAGATCGCAACCGCGACGATCTCCAGCGCGAAGATCATGACCAGCGACGTCGCCAGCTTGGTGGGACGGCCATACACATCATCCAGAATTGCGGAGATCGTGTTATGGCCCGAGCTCTTGTATTTGCCGGCGAGGAAAAACCCGTAGAAGACAAACCCGGCTGCCAGCGCGATGATGTTCCACGAGGCCGAGATGCCAAACTTGTAGGCCTCTTGCGCCGTCCCGACGCTGGCCGACGTGCCGATGAACTCGGACATCAACATCATGCCGACGAGAATGGCGGGAACGCCCGTCTTGCCGGTTGTGCCGCTTGTGAAGCCACTAGCTGTTTTGACCGAGCGCTGAATGATCGACGTCACAATCCCCAAGCCGATGATGTAGATCGCGACTATCCCGAGCGCGACATAGTTGGCGTGCATCTCGATTCCCCCCTTTTGAGGTTATGGTCCGGGCGTTTCTGCGTCGTTTCTTTCGACGTCTTAAACATGTTCAATGACGGTTATCTTATATTTTTTGCCTTATATCAACATATTTAAGGCCAGATTCTCACATTTCTAAGATCGTGGATGGAGCGGCTCGCGCCTGAGCAATGGATTGGCGGATCAGCCGAAAATTGCCGCACCAAGTCGTTGAGGGGCGCGGCCGGACGCAGCCCCGTACCTCTCGAACCGATGTGGATCGAGCGAGTTCAATCTGGCCGCACCAATTCTGGCGCGAATACCTTGTTACCAGCGCGCTCTAGCGCCCGGCAGCGTATGCCTGCATTCCCCGCGGATTAGCGGCTGCCCTGAGCCACCCGCCTTCGCGGGAAGCCGCCGTCAGACGGCCCTCCGACCAGTTATCGCCAACCTCGACGATGTGGCCGCGGCCGCGCAGATCCTTGACGACTTCGGGCGCAATCCGACCTTCGAGGACAAGGACACCCGGCCGTGCCAGACGCGGCCAGAACGACGCCGGGAAATGTTCAGTGTGCCAGGCGGGCGCGTCGATCGCCTGTTGGAGGTTGTATCCCGCGTGAATGTGACGAAGCAGAAGCTGGGTTGCCCATTGATCCTGCTGATCTCCGCCAGGCGTGCCCCAGGCAAGATACGGCTTGCCGTCACGCATCGCGAACGTCGGGGAGAGTGTCGAGCGCGGCCGCTTCCCCGGCTGGAGTGAGGCCGGATGCTCTTCATCCAGCCAGAACATCTGGGCGCGGGTGCCGAGACAGAAGCCCAGTTCCGGAATGATCGGCGACGATTGCAGCCATCCGCCCGACGGCGTGACCGAGATCATGTTGCCTTCGCGGTCGATGATATCGAAATGCACGGTGTCGCCGCGCTCAGCGCTGATCCGCCCCACCGTGGGTTCGCCGGTGCCGATGGCGGAGACCGCCTCGCGCGAGCCGCCTGCCCGCATGCCGATGGCCTTGCCGAATCCGGGAATGGTGCCGGGCAGCAATTCCAGCGATGCCTTCTTGGTGATCAGCTTGCGCCGTTCCGCGTTGTAGGAATCCGACAGAAGCTGCGCGACCGGGATATCGCTGAATTTGGGATCGCCATAGAAAACGTCACGATCCGCGAAGGCGAGCTTGGCGCACTCCACCTGCAAGTGAATGAATTCGGCGCCGCACGGATCGAGTTCGTCGAGATTGTACCCCTTGAGCAGGGCGAGCTGCTGAAGCAAAGCCAGCCCTTGAGTCCACGGGCCGGCCTTGTAGACGGTGTAGTTGTGGTAGTCGTAGCCAATCGGAGCCTCGACTGATGCACTCCATCCCGCCATATCTTGCCCGGTCAACAAGCCATGATGCGGCGTGCCGGAGGAATCCATCACCGCATTGTTTCGGCAGAACGCATCGATCGCTTCAGCGATAAATCCCTGCGACCAGACCTTGCGCGCACGCTCGATCTGCGTCTCACGATTGCCGCCAGCGGATTTCGCTTCGCTGAGAACGCGTGCATAGGTGTCGGCGAGCGTCACGTTGCGGAAAATCTCTCCCGCCTTGGGAATCTCGCCATTCGGCAAATAGAGGGCTGCGGAGGTGAGCCAGTGCTCACGGAAAAGATTCTCGACCGTCGCGATGGTTTCACAGATGCGCGCCACCAACGGATAGCCGTTACGCGCATAGGAAATCGCCGGTGCGAGCACGTCCTCGACTGTCATCGTGCCATAGTCGCGCAGCAGCAGCATGTAGGCATCGAACGAGCCCGGAATACAGGCCGCGAGCAGGCCGGAGCCCGGAACAAGATCGAGATTCATCTCGCGGAAACGGTCGATGGTCGCAGCAGCAGGCGCAGGCCCCTGACCGCAGATCACTTGCGGCTGCTTTTTTCGGACATCGTACACCAGGATCGGCACGTCGCCGCCCGGTCCGTTGAGATGGGGCTCGACCACCTGCAGCACGAAGGCAACGGCGATACCCGCATCGAATGCGTTGCCGCCCCGCTCGAGGATGCCCATGCCGACCGCGGTAGCGATCCAGTGCGTCGTCGCGACGACGCCGAACGAGCCCGTGATCTCGGGCCGCGTCGTAAAGCTGGTATCAAACGAGGTCGGCATACGCAGTTGCTCCCATCTTATTTACCGCAGGCAATGTTCATGCATTGCCACCTTATCACGAGACCTAGGCTTTGCCGGCGTTCGACAATTCCCGTGCACGCGCCACCAATAATGCGCGATCAATCTTGTTGGTAGAGGCGAGCGGAAACTCGTCGATGAACCAGATCGACCGTGGATGCTGATAGGCGGCACCGTTCTCGAGCGCGAAGGCCTTGAGACCGCCGACGTCGATCTTGGCGCCCGGCGCGAGCCGGACAAATGCCACCGGCTTCTTGCCCTTGAGCTGATCGTCGATCGGCACCACGCATGCCTGCATGACGTCGGGGTGGCCCTCGAGCATCCGCTCGACTTCGCCGGGGAAGATGTTCTCGCCGCCACTGACGAACATGTCGTCGGCCCGACCGATGAAATAGTAGAAGCCATCGGCATCGCGACGGAACACGTCACCAGTGTGATAGTAGCCGTCCTTGGTGAACGGCACCGCAACGTCCGGCCGATTGTGATAGCCATTCATCATCGCGGGCGAACGGATCTGGAGAACGCCCTCGTCCGCTTCCATACCATTGGCATCGACGATCCGAAGGTCAACGCTGCGATGCTTGTAGCCGAGCGAAAGCATTGGCGTCGGCTTACCGTCCGGATGAGGACCGAACACCACGGGGCTGCCTTCCGTCGTGCCATACGCATTGAGAACGCGCGCATGCGGCATCACGCGGTGGATTTCGTCGAGCAGAGCCTCGCTGGCGGGCGCCGAGCCCATTCGCAGGCTCTGAACCGACGACAGATCAGCCGTCGCCATCGCTTTCTTGTCGTCGAGCATCATGGCGATCATCGGCGGCACCGATGTCAGCCATGTGCACTTGAAGCGACTGATCGCATCGACATAAGGCTGCACCTTGAACTGCGGCATCAGCACCATGCTGGAATGACCTGCCAATACAAGGTGAGACAGAGCCAGGGCATTCATGTGATAGAGCGGCGCGGCGATCAGGGCGCGGTCGTTCTCGACGGCACGGTCCGCAAGCCGGGTTTCGACCACCCAGCGCTGGGCGTCGTGGGACAGAACCACGCCCTTCGGGCGCCCGGTTGAACCGGACGTGTACAGGAAGGTGGCGGGTTCGCCCTTCTCCGGAATGACCGCCTCGAACGGCCCGTGGTCGACGAAGGCGGAAAAATCCGGCGTGTCGAAATTGATCGCCTCGATGTCACCCGGAATGACCGAGCGGCGCTCCTCATCGCAAAAGACAAGCGGAGCCGCGGAGTCCTTGATGATGTAGTCGACGAGATTGCGTGGCAAACGGTAGTTGATCGGCACCGAGACAAAGCCCGCACGCATAATGCCGAAATGCACGGCAAGAGAATCCGAGCTGTTCGCCGACAGGATCGCGATCCGGTCACCGCGCTTATAGCCACGGCGCGTCAAAGCGCGTGCAATGCCGTCTGCGAGTGCATCGAACTCCGCGTAGGAGACTTCACGGTCCTTGGAGCCATCGAAATTGATGATCGCAACCTTCTCCATCGAGCGCGTGCGATCAATCAATGCTCCCAGATTAGGCGATATTGTCATGACAGGCTCACATTCGTTACAAGAAATTCGATCGCAACTCCGAAACACCCCGATGCCGGAAGCACTGAGCAGGAATTGTCGATATCGATCAGTTTTTCTGCAAGGCGAGGCTCCATGCCTGCTTTCACCGCTGCCAGCGAGGTCACGCTGATGGTCATCACTGCCACCTTCGCTCCACCGGGCCCCGGGTCGGCATGCCCCTGATAGAGATCGTTCAGCCGCTTGCGCGAGACAAAATCGATCCGCGTCCCGCGACTCCAGACGCGTGCATCCGGATCCGGCCGCAATCCAAGCGCCCGCGTGAAGGACTGCGCCTGTGCGTCGAAATCATCGGCAACGATGACAAGTCGCTTCAGGCTGCGTGCAGAATTGGGATGCGACATGAACGCATCATTCCAAATCAGTTGCGGCGTCTGATGCTCACAGAAATAAAAACGCGACGCCTGAAAGTATTTAGGATCGAGGTGGACGGTCCGGAAGCGGGCCTCGCTGGTGACACCCCCGATTGTGACCTGTCGGCTGAATGACTTGGGTTCCAGCACCGGAAGCTGCGCCGAGCGCAGTCGCGCGGCGGTTACGTCGATATCATCGCTCCCATAGACTAGACCATTGAGGCCGACTGGCCAGTCCAGCAATTCCTTGCGCGGATTGGGATTGGAAGGGTCGAGGCCGATAAGTTCGAGATAGTTCCTGTCAAAGACAATCAGATTATTCATCGAGCCGAGCGTGTGATAGCTCCTCGGCGTCACATTGAACCCAAGCGACCTGAACAGGTTCTCGCCGGTGTCGAGATCGTAATGAAGATTGAGGACGGCGTGATCGAACACCCCCTCGCGCTCCGGAGCGGCAGCTGACGCTGCCGCTCCGAGAGCATGGCCATCATCGGCCGGGCCTGCCACGGCTCGCCCCGCTTACGCTTTGGGAGGAGCGGTCATATAAACGCCGCGGCCACTGGCCAGCAGCTTTCCGTCTTTGTCGAAAACGCTCGCCTCGGCGACAGAGAACTGACCGCCCATCTTGACGATGCGTCCCTTGGCTGTGAGATCGCCCGGCATTGCCGCGCGATGATAGTCGACCCGCATATCGATCGTCGGCACGCCGCGACCGGTGTGGGACACGAGAGCCCAGTCCGCCGTGAGATCGACGAGCGCAGCAAGGATGCCGCCGTGAGTGTAGCGACGCTCGGGGTTCACCACCCACTCTTCGCGCCACGTCGCGGTCAGCTCGATACCTTCTTCATCGACCTTCTGAACTTTTATGCCCAGCCATTGGTGGAAAGGACCCTTGGTGAGCATCGCCTCGACGGCGGCCGGTGTCAGTTTTTCTGTCATTTTCTTATCCCTTGCGTTTCCTGTGAGCGACCGCAGATCAAGGCGTAACCACCACCTTGCCGAGCACCTCGCGATTTTCAATCATCCGCAGGCCCTCAGCCGCCTTGTCGAGCGGAAGAACCTTATCCACGACAGGACGGAGCTTCTTTTCCGCGATCATCCGCATCAGGTCGGACAGGTTGTCATCGTAGAAACTGTTCGAGCCGATGATCTGAAGCTCGAAGCTCCAGACGTAACGCAGATCCTCCTTCGGATCGTGGCCAGCAGTCGCACCGCAAACCAGCAGTTTGCCACCGCGCTTGAGGCAGCGCAGCGACGGAACCCAGGTGTCGCCGCCGGTGAAGTTGATCACCACATCAACGCCACCTTCATAGGAACGGCGCTGCGGCTTGCCATACTTCTCGATCGCCCACTTGGAGAAATCAACTTCCTTGTAGTTGATCACCTCGTCGGCGCCGAGATCGCGGAGGCGCTGCATCTTGTCCTCGCCGCCGGCGCACGCGATGACTTCCGCACCCAGATTCTTGGCAAGCAGAACGCAGCCAGTGCCGACGCCACCCGAAGCGCCCAGCACCAGGACACGATCGCCCTTCTTGATGGTGTTGTGGGTGATGATCATGCGGTGCGCGGTGCCGTAAGCCACCGGCAACGAAGCTGCGTCTTCATAGGAGACGCCGTCCGGCATGCGAATGAGCTGCTCGGCATCGACCGCGCAATATTCGGCCATGCCACCGTCCATCATCTCGCCCATAAGACCCTTCTTCTTATTGAGCGGATTGACGAGGACGCGATCGCCCTTATTCCAGCCGGTCACGCCGCTGCCGACTTCGGTGATCTCGCCGGCCATGTCGAGACCGATGATGACCGGAAGCGGGACCTTGATGCCAGGCATGCCGCGGACGGTGAAAACGTCATGATAGTTGAACGACGAGGCCTTGACGCGGATAACGACATGACCCGGCGCCGCCACCGGCATGGGCTTGTCATCGACGACCTTCAGGTTATCCAAAGGCCCGTGCGCATCGAGGACCAAGGCGCGCATCGTAGAGGCTGACATCAAAAATCTCCCATTGATATGTTCTAAGTCGATTTTATAGATGTTCAAAATATCCCTGTCCAGTGCCCGACCGCTTTAATTACCACAACCGAAATCGCCGGCTGGTCAGAACAAGTGGGAAAGACCGCAGAAAGGCGATGATTTTCCCACAGACCTTTGACATTTTCAAAACCTTGCTACGCTCTATATGTGCTGCTAAGATTCTCCCATGGGACATGTTGTATCGCTCACAGACCCTCCTCGGAAAAAGGCTCAGACCAGCTTGCGGCAAAGTGACATAGCCTTCGACGCTATTCACAAGGCCATCGTGCGCTGTGAACTGATGCCCGGATCGATTGTGACCGAGGTTGATCTTGCAAATCAGTTCAACGTTGGCCGGGCAGCCGCCAGAGCCGCCGTGGATCGCCTGTCGCTGATCGGCCTCCTCCAACCGGTGCGCCGTCAGGGCTATCGGGTCAAGCCGATTACCCTGCGTGACCTGAATGACCTGTTCCAGCTCCGGGAAATCGTCGAGGTGGCCTGCGTCAAGCTCGCCGCCGGGCGGGTCGATTCTGCCGACCTTCATCGCCTGGATCGGCTGTGTCGCACGGACTACCAGCCTGGCGACAAGGAAAGTGAAGCGATCTTCCTGCAACGCAACAGCGATTTCCATCTCAGCATCGCTGCAGCCACCGGCAACGAGCGGCTGGTCGCGGTGCTGAAGCAGACGTTGATGGAGCTCGAGCGGATGTTCCATTTCGGCCTTTCCCTGCGCGACCGCGGCAGCGAAATGCATTCGGAGCATCAGTCCATTATTGTCGCGCTCGCCGAAGGCGACGCCGAAACGGCGGAACGCGTCACCGTCGACCAGGTGCGCTCCTCGCGCGCGATGGTGCTGGACGCGCTGCTCTCAAGCACGTCCCTGCTCGACGTCAAGATCGGCGTCAGCGAAGAAGGCCAGTTCGTGTAGGCCGCAGGCGAGGCTCGTTTCGGAAAGCCGTCTCACCGCCTGAAACGATAGACGATGCACAAAACAAGATTTTGATTTCTATCGCTAGTGGCGCGCCCGAAAGGATTCGAACCTCTGACCCCCAGATTCGTAGTCTGGTGCTCTATCCAGCTGAGCTACGGGCGCGCATGTCGCGGACGGGATGGGCGGAACGCCCCCTCGCGAAGAGCGCCATAGCTAACGGCTCCGGAAGGGCTTGGCAAGTCTCGAAGGGCGCGAAAATCGGCCATCGACACCTGCCGCCGGCGATCTCTCCCACGAGGGTCGTTCCGATATTCAGGCCTGAATCTGTGCCCTTGACCGCTCGTTGCGGTGATCGTGCAACGCCACCGGGCGATCGGGGATCGCGATCCGGAACGTGGCCCCGATGGTGCCTTCTACAAGATGAAGGTCGCCGCCATGGGCGCGGACCAACTCCGCCGCGATGGCAAGGCCAAGCCCGGTGCCGCCATCGCGGGACGAGCCCTGGAACGCCTCGAACAGGTGCTCGCGAGCCTTGGCCGGCACGCCGGGACCGGTGTCCGACACCTCGATAATGGTGACCGCGCCTTCCCGCCGTCCGGCGACCCGTATCTGTTTCGGCGCTCCTTCGCCGACCTCGTAGCTATCCAGCGCCTGCCTCGCGTTGCGCACCAGATTGAGCAGCACCCGAAATAGCTGATCAGGATCGGCGTCGGCCACCAGACCGCGCTCGATTGCGTTGATCCAGATGATCGAAGCCTCGGCCGCGAGTCCGGTCGATTCGCGCACCTCATTGACGATCGGCTCGATGGCGATCATGCGCCGGTCAGGCGCAGCTTCCTGTGCCTTGCCGTAGGACAGGGTCGACTGACAGAACGCAATGGCGCGCTCCAGCGAACGCATCAGTTTCGGCGCAAACCGCTGGACGCGCGGATCAGGCACACTCGCGAGCTGATCGGAAATGAGCTGCGACGATGCCAGCAGGTTGCGCAGATCGTGGTTGATCTTCGAGACCGCAAGGCCGAGCGCGGCGAGATGGCTTTTCTGATGCAGCATCGACACCAGATCGCGCTGCATGTCCGCGAGTTCGCGCTCGGCGACGCCAATTTCATCCTTGCGCCTCGACGGCACCGCGATACGCGAAACACTTTCGGGATTGGCGTGGAAAGCCACAAGATTCGCGGTCATCCGCCGCATCGGCCGCACGAACAGGTAATGCAACGCCAGATAGACCAGCGCGGCAGTGATCACCGAGATCACCAGCGACACCAGCAGCAGATTCACCGAGAACCGGTACATCGATTTGCGCAGCGGCTTTTCATCGACCACGACCTCGATGAATTGTCCGCCACGCGGCGCGGGACCGATGATCCGCATCACCTCGTCGCCGCTCTCCATCATGGTCTCGAAGGCGCCGATGATCGCGTCCCACGGCGTGAGTTCGCGCATGTCGATGTCGTGATCAACAGCCGGCGGCATGTCGGCGATCGCGAGAAGGCGACGCTGCTGGCCCATCTTGATCGCGACCGCGCGGGCGCCGATGCTTTCGAGAATTTGCCTGGCGAGCGAGTCTGGAACTGAACCGGTCGGCGCCGCATCGAGCACCAGCGCCGCGGTATTGGCGGCAGCGAGACGGTCGTTCAGCCGGTTGACCCGGAAATTCGCGATCGACGGCACGTAAATCAGCACTTCGGCGATCATCACCAGCGGAATCGTCAGCAGCAGCAGCTTGCCGGACAAGCCGATCCCGCGCCCTGGCCATGACCGTGGCGGCGTCAGATCAACCTGTTCCTTGCCCTCCGGCACGCCTTGCGTCTCCGATGTCCTGCCCGATCCCTGAAACGCGAACGATGCGCTTTGATCTGGCCGCCGTCAAACCCCTGAAAAACCGTCACAATCACGGCCCTGCCTGCGGCAATAGGCCATTCCGCGACGGATCATTCTCTTATATCCCAAGATTGACGAAAACAGGCCGGTCCCGTATAAGCCCGCCAACTGTCCGCGATGGCCCGGCTCGACCGGGCCGGTTCATTTTGGGTGCTGTTTTGCCCCTCGCTGAACCGCCATCTTGCGGACCTGCACCATGATTAACGAACTCGGCACATTGCCCGGTCACCGGAGTACGACCCGTGAAGCGGACCTATCAACCCAGCAAACTGGTGCGTAAGCGCCGCCACGGCTTTCGCGCACGCCTTGCCACCACCGGCGGCCGCAAGGTTCTCGCCGCGCGCCGCGCCCGTGGCCGCAAGCGTCTGAGCGCCTGACCGGCCTCTCAAGAGACCTTCTCATGCGCCGGTTGACGTCATGGACCGGTTGAAGCGTCGCGCGGACTTCCTTGCTGCCGCCAGCGGCCCTCGCATGGCCGGCCCTGCCTTTGTGGTACAGTCCCGGCGTCGCGACGATACCGGCCCGATCCGGGTCGGGTTTACCGTCACCAAGAAGGTTGGCACCGCCACCGAACGCAACCGGGTGCGTCGCCGTCTTCGCGAATTGGTGAAGCGTGTGGACGTCATATCCATGCGACCCCACCATGATTATGTGATAGTTGGCCGCCGGGCCGCGCTTGAGCGCGGTTTCGCAGCGATGCTCGACGACCTCCATGCGGCGCTTCGGCGCCTCGGGCACGCTGGGAAACGGCCGGCCCAGCGACAGACTTTCCCGAAACCAGCCGAGCGGAATGACGAGACCTGATCGATGACCGACAATCGCAACACTATTATCGCCGTCATTCTATCCGGCATCGTGCTGCTTGGTTGGCAGTATTTCTACAACATCCCGCAAATGGAAAAGCAGCGCGCCGCCCAGCAGGCGCAGCAACTCCAGCAAAAGGCTGCCAAGACTGAAACGCAGCAGGCCGCGCCGGGTTCAACGCCGCCGGCGGCGGGCACGACACCATCACAGCAGACGCCTGCGCAATCGGCCAATGCCGCGCCGGCACGCGACCGCGCCGAAGTGATCGCCGGTTCTGCTCGTGTCAAGATCGACACTCCCAACGTGATCGGCAGCATCTCGCTGAAAGGCGCGCGGATCGATGACGTCGCGCTGGTCAGGTACCGCGAGACCGTCGATCCGAAATCGCCGGCGATCGTGCTGTTCTCGCCATCGGGCTCGCGTGAACCTTATTACGCCGAGTTCGGCTTCGTTCCAGCCGCGGGCTCGTCCGTGAAAATGCCGGACCAGAACACGGTGTGGAAACAGGAGGGCGCGAACTCCCTTACTCCGTCGACTCCGGTGATCCTCACCTGGGACAATGGTGAAGGCCTGACCTTCAAGCGCACCATCTCAATCGACGACAAGTACATGTTCACGATCAAGGATGACGTGTCGAACGCCGGCGCTGTCGCCGCGACCGTTTATCCGTTCGGCCTGATCTCGCGCCACGGCACCCCGCACACCTCGGGCTACTACATCCTGCACGAAGGTCTCGTCGGCGTTCTCGGCGACAAGGGATTGCAGGAATACACCTACAAGAAGATGGACGAGGAGAAGTCGGTTACCTTCAAGGTGACCAATGGCTGGCTTGGCATCACCGACAAGTACTGGGCGGCCGCGTTACTGCCCGATCCGTCGGCGCAGTTGCAGGCCCGCTACTCGTCGAACCTGATCAACAACGTCCACACTTACCAGACCGATTACTTGCTCGACCCGGTGACCGTCTCGATCGGGGGCACCGCCTCCACCAGCGTGCATCTGTTTGCCGGCGCCAAGGAAAGCGCGGTGATCAATGCCTATGACCACCAGCTCAAGCTCAACCGCTTCGAATTGCTGATCGACTGGGGTTGGTTCTACTTCATCACCAAGCCGATGTTCTGGCTGATCGACCACCTTTATCATCTGGTCGGCAATTTCGGCGTCGCCATTCTGCTGGTGACGGTGCTGGTGAAGGCGGTGTTCTTCCCGCTCGCCAACAAATCCTATGCCTCGATGGCCAAGATGAAGGCCGTCCAGCCGCAGCTCGCCGCGCTCAAGGAGAAGTATCCGGACGATCGCGTGAAGCAGCAGCAGGAGATGATGGAGATCTACAAGAAGGAGAAGATCAATCCGATCGCGGGCTGCCTGCCGATCGCGATTCAGATTCCGGTGTTCTTCTCCCTCTACAAGGTGCTGTTCGTCACCATCGAGATGCGGCACGCGCCGTTCTTCGGGTGGATTCATGACCTCTCGGCGCCAGACCCGACCAATCTGTTCAACCTGTTCGGCCTCTTGTCGTTCGACCCGACGCACGTGCCGATCCTCGGGCACTACCTCGTGCTTGGCCTCTGGCCGATCATCATGGGCATCACGATGTGGTTCCAGATGAAGCTGAACCCGACGCCGCCGGATCCGACTCAGAAGATGATCTTCGACTGGATGCCGGTGATCTTCACCTTCATGCTGGCATCGTTCCCGGCCGGTCTCGTGATCTACTGGGCCTGGAACAATCTGCTCTCGGTCGCCCAGCAAAGCGTGATCATGCAGAAGAACGGCGCCAAGATCGAACTGTTCGATAACCTCAAGGCAACGTTCGCCGGCAAGAAATCGAGTTAGCGGCTTATTCTTCAAGCCAAAGACTTGCCCTCACGTCATGCCCGGCCTTGTGCCGGGCATCTCGTTTAGGTGGGCATGGTGTAAACCCGATCGGGCGGCTATGAACCGATCAGTGAATGATACGAGCGGCGCTCATGAATCCCGACACAAATACGGACCTGATCGAAGCAGGCCGGAAACTGTTTGCCGGAGACTGGCAATTCTTCTGGGCCGCACCGTCGATCGAAACGCTGCCGCCGATGGCGGGCGTCGAGGTCGCCTTCGCCGGCCGATCCAACGTCGGCAAGTCGAGCCTGATCAACGCGCTGACCAACCGCAACGCACTGGCGCGCACCTCGCATACACCGGGCCGCACCCAGGAACTGATCTTTTTCGAGGGGCCGACCACGACCGACGCCGGCAAGGACATGCAACTGCGCCTCGTGGACATGCCGGGCTATGGCTACGCCTCCGCGCCCAAGACCAAAGTGGCGTCATGGACAGCGCTGATCCACAAATACCTGCAGGGCCGCGCCAATCTCGCGCGCGTCTATGTGCTGATCGACTCGCGCCACGGCATCAAGGATGTCGATAACGACATCCTCACCACCTTCGATAAATCCGCCGTCAGCTACCAGATCGTCCTCACCAAGGCCGACCAGGTCAAGAAGTCGGAGCTTGATGCTACCATCGCTGCGGTATCCGAAGGATTGCGCAAACACCCGGCGGCATTCCCGGAATTGCTGGTCACCTCGTCGCGCACCGGCGACGGGATGCCCGAGCTGCGCGCAGCCATGGTGAAGGTGATGCGGGAACGCGCGTCGTGATCCTCAATCCACCAGCGCGGATCGGTCTGAGCCTCGCCGGCCTGATGGGTGCCGCAGGCGTCGCGCTGGCTGCCGCCTCGGCTCACCAGCCGGATGCATCACGGCTCGCGTCGGCGTCCGCGACGCTGCTGTTTCACGCCAGCGCCGTGATCGGCGCAACCCTGCTGACCGTCCACGGTCTCGTGCAGCGCCATTTCGGCCTCGCCGCTACATGGGGTTTCGTGGTGGGCGGAGGGCTGTTCGCAGGCGATCTCGTCCTGCGGCAATACGCCGGCCACAGCCTGTTTCCGATGGCCGCCCCCACCGGCGGCACGCTGCTGATCCTGAGCTGGCTGGTGCTTGCGCTGGCCGCCGCATGGCCTCGAAAAGCCTAGCAGGCTGAGCGGTCGCAACGCCTGGTTTTCGGTGCTTTGCGCCGACCCGGCAATGGGCTAGAACGCGGCGACGCCGCGAGAACGAGACCGTTTCATGATCGATCTGCCCAGCAATATCAGCCCGCAAGATCAGGCCCGCATCCTCTCCGAAGCGCTGCCGCACATGCAGCAGTACGACGAGGAAACGATCGTCATCAAATACGGCGGCCACGCCATGGGCCAAGAAGACCTCGCACGTCAGTTCGCACGTGACATCGTGCTGCTCGAGCAGACCGCGATCAATCCGGTGGTGGTGCATGGCGGCGGCCCGCAGATCGCCTCGATGCTGGCGCGGCTCGGCATCAAGTCCGAATTCGCCGCCGGGCTGCGCATTACCGACGCCGCCACCATCGAGATCGTCGAGATGGTGCTGGCGGGTTCGATCAACAAACAGATCGTCAGCCACATCAATGAAGCCGGCGGCAAGGCCGTCGGCCTTTCGGGCAAGGACGGCAACATGGTGACCGCCACCAAGGCGACGCGCACCATGGTCGATCCGGATTCCAATATCGAGAAGATCATCGATCTCGGTTTCGTTGGCGAGCCGGACAAGGTCGATCTCACCCTGCTCAACCAGCTCATTGGCTACGAGCTCATCCCGGTGCTCGCGCCGGTCGCGGCCTCGAAGGATGGCCAGACCTTCAACGTCAACGCTGACACGTTTGCCGGTGCGGTCGCCGGTGCGCTCAAGGCCAAGCGGCTGCTGCTGCTCACCGACGTGCCGGGCGTGCTCGACAAGTCGAAGAAGCTTATTCCGGAACTGTCGGTGAAGGACGCCCGCAAGCTGATCGCCGACGGCACGATCTCGGGCGGCATGATTCCCAAGGTCGAAACCTGCATCTACGCGCTGGAGGCTGGCGTCGAGGGCGTCGTCATCATCGACGGCAAGACCCCGCACGCGGTGCTGCTGGAACTGTTCACCAACCAGGGCACCGGCACACTGATCCACAAGTGATGCGTGGGGCGCGGATTAGGATGCGGTGCCGCCTCTTCAACGGCATCGGGGCATTGACCCTTTTAGGGACGATCCTCGTCTCTGCCGAACCCGCCCACGCCGACCTCAAAATCTGCAATCGCATGAGCTATGTCGTCGAGGCCGCCATCGGCATCGACGACAAGGGCGCCACCGCCACCCGCGGCTGGTTCCGTATCGATCCTGCCGCATGCCTCGTCGTTGCCCAGGGCACACTCAATGTCGACCGGCTCCTGCTGCACGCTCGCGCACTGCCGGTCTACGGCGCGTCCCCGATTCCACAGAACGGCACCGACAGACTGTGCATCGCGCCGGACAACTTCGTGATCGCCGCGGCGCGCGACTGTCGCGGCAAACAAACCGCAGCTCCGTTTACGGAGGTCAAACCGTCGGAGGGCGATGATGGCAATGCCTTCGTTTATCTTGCCGAAGGTAGCGAGTATGACGACGAACAGGCACGGCTCGCCGCCATCCAGCGTCTCTTGGTGATCGCAGGCTACGATGCCTCGCCGATTGACGGCGTCGATGGTCCGAAGACGCAGGCCGCGCTTGCTGCATTTCTCAAGGCCCACAATCTCGGGACTGATATCGTGCAGGCGCCGGATTTCTTCCAGCGCATGGTCGAAGCTGTGCAAGCGCCGAGCGGGCCGGGCCTTACCTGGTGCAACGACACCCGCTATCGCATCATGGCCTCGGTTGGCACCGAAGACGGCAAGGCTCTGACCACCCGCGGCTGGTATCGCATTGAGCCCGGCAAGTGCCTGCACCCCGACATTAGCGGTCATCCGAAGCAGGTTTTCAGTTTTGCCGAGGCCGTTGATAATGACGGGCGAACGATCAAGATCGACGGCAAGCCGCTCAATTGGGGCGGCAGCACCACGCTCTGCAGCCGCGAGAACCAGTTCGAAACCAACCAACAGCGCGATTGCGACGCGCGCGGATTCAATGCCACCGGCTATGCGGCGGTAGACATCGCCGCCGGCAGCGGCAGGACACTGAGATTCGGAACACCATGACCTTCACGCCCAAACGCACCTTCGACTACATCGAGACCTGGGTATTCGATCTCGACAACACGCTGTATCCGCATCACGTCAACCTGTGGCAACAGGTCGATGTACGGATCCGCGACTTCGTCGCCGACTACCTCAAGGTGTCGAAGGACGAGGCATTCAAGATCCAGAAAGACTATTATCGCCGCTACGGCACCACCATGCGCGGCATGATGACCGAGCACGGCATCAACGCCGACGACTTTCTCGCCTATGTTCACGAGATCGATCATTCGCCGCTCGAACCCAATCCGGCGATGGGTGTGGCGATTGAAAAGCTGCCGGGCCGCAAGCTGATCCTGACCAACGGTTCGCGCGCCCATGCCGGCAAGGTGCTGGAACGCCTAGGCATCGACAGGCATTTCGAGGACGTGTTCGATATCGTCTCCGCCGAACTCGAACCCAAGCCTGCGCACCGGACCTATCAGCGCTTCCTCAAGCTGCATGGCGTCGATCCGGCGAAAGCGGCGATGTTCGAGGATCTAGCCCGCAACCTTGTGGTGCCGCACGACCTCGGCATGACCACCACGCTGGTCGTGCCCGATGGCACCAAGAACGTGGTCCGTGAAGACTGGGAACTGGAAGGGCGCGACGCCGCCCATGTCGATCACATCACCGACGATCTGACGGGATTCCTGCAGAAATTGCTTGTTTGAGTAAGCTACGCTCACGCCTCGTCGCTTGACTCTCCGTCGCCAAATCCCGACAAAAGCACACGTTTGCTCGCCGTTTCGGCCATTTCCAAGGAATGAAAATGTCCCTTTCCGCTCTTGAGACCACGCTCAACGCTGCCTTCGACGCCCGCGACACCGTCAATTCCGCGACCAAAGGCGAAGTGCGCGAGGCTGTCGATCATGCGCTTGACCTGCTGGACAAGGGCGAAGCCCGCGTGGCCGAGCGTCAGGCCGATGGCCAGTGGAAGGTTCATCAATGGCTGAAGAAAGCGGTGCTGCTGTCGTTTCGCCTCAACGACATGACCACCGTCCCCGGCGGTCCCGGTGGCGCCAACTGGTGGGACAAGGTGCCCTCGAAGTTCGAGGGCTGGGGCGAGAACCGTTTCCGCGATGCCGGCTTCCGCGCTGTACCCGGCGCTATCGTGCGGCGCTCGGCCTTCATTGCCAAGAATGTCGTCTTGATGCCGTCGTTCGTCAATCTCGGCGCCTACGTCGATGAATCGACCATGGTCGACACCTGGTCGACAGTCGGCTCCTGCGCGCAGATCGGCAAGAACGTGCACATCTCCGGCGGCGTCGGCATCGGCGGCGTGCTCGAGCCGCTGCAGGCCGGCCCCGTCATCGTCGAAGACGATTGCTTCATCGGCGCGCGCTCGGAGGTTGCCGAAGGCGTCATCGTGCGCAAGGGCGCGGTGCTGTCGATGGGTGTCTTCCTCGGCGCATCCACCAAGATCGTCGATCGCGAAACCGGCGAAGTGTTCATCGGCGAGGTGCCGTCATATTCGGTCGTGGTGCCGGGCTCGATGCCGGGCAAGCCGCTGAAGGACGGTTCGCCCGGTCCGTCACTGTCCTGCGCCGTGATCGTCAAGCGCGTCGACGAGAAGACCCGCTCCAAGACCAGCATCAACGAACTGCTGCGGGATTGATTCTCAAATCATGACCGACGCCGTCACCCTCACCCGCGATCTGATCCGCTGCGCGTCGGTGACGCCGGCGGAGGGCGGCGCGCTCGGCGTACTTGAAGGCGCCCTGAAGACGGCGGGCTTTGAGGTTCATCGCGTCACCTTCAGCGAACCGGGTGCCGACGACGTCGAGAATCTCTATGCCCGCATCGGCACCGGTGCGCCGCATATCATCTTCGCCGGCCACACCGACGTGGTGCCGCCCGGTGATGACGCGGCGTGGAGCCACGGCGCGTTCTCCGGTGACATCAAGGATGGTGTGCTGTACGGGCGCGGCGCGGTCGACATGAAAGGCGCGATCGCCTGTTCGGTCGCGGCGACGCTGGATTATCTCGCGGCCCATGACGGGAAGCCCAAAGGCTCGATCTCGTTCCTGATCACCGGCGATGAAGAAGGTGTGGCGGTCAACGGCACAATCAAACTGTTGCAGTGGACAGCGGAACGCGGTGAAAAATTCGACCACTGCGTGCTGGGCGAACCCAGCAACGTCAACGAGCTTGGCGACTGCATCAAGATCGGCCGCCGCGGTTCGCTGTCCGGCACCCTGATCGTCGATGGCGTGCAGGGCCATGTCGCCTACCCGCATCGCGCCTCGAATCCGGTCCCTGACATCGCAACACTGGTTGCTGCGCTGAGCAGCGAATCGCTGGACAACGGCACCGAACATTTTCAGCCCTCGAACCTCGAGTTCACCTCACTCGATGTCGGCAACCGCGCATGGAATGTGATCCCGGCGCAGGCGCGGGCGCGCTTCAACATCCGCCACAACGATTGCCATACGCAGGAGTCGCTGCGCGAGCTGATCGAAGCGCGGGTGGCGAAAGCCAGCGGTAATCGCATCAAGGCACATGTCGCCTGGGAGCCATCGAACGCCAACGTGTTCCGCACCAAGCCCGGCGCGTTCACCGATCTCGTGGTCGCGGCGATCGAGGCGGAAACCGGCCGCAAGCCCGACCTCAACACCGGCGGCGGCACGTCCGACGCGCGCTTCATCACCAACTATTGCCCGGTGCTGGAATTCGGCCTGGTCGGCCAGACCATGCACCAGATCGACGAACGCACGCCGGTGGCCGATCTCGCGCAGCTGACCAAAATCTATCGCGGCATTCTGGACCGCTATTTCGCGTGAGCAAGGTTCTCGTTCTCACCGCGCTTGAGAGTGAGCTGAAAGCCTCGCGCGCGCCGAAAGGCGCGAAGGTGATCTACACCGGCGTCGGCAAGATCAACACCGCGATGGCGACCACATCGGCGCTCGTTGCTGAAAAGCCGCGCCTTGTCGTCAACTACGGCACCGCCGGAAAAATCGCGGACGGTATTATCGGCCTGCTGGAAGTCGCGCGCGTGATCCAGCGCGACATGATGGCGATGCCGCTGGCGCCGCGTGGCGTCACGCCGCTATGCGATGATGCGACGGTTCTGACATCTGGTTTCGGCACAGTTGTATGCGGCACCGGCGACAGTTTCGTCACCGCGCCGGACCCCTGGCTGATCGAGAACAAGGTCGATCTGGTGGACATGGAATTGTTCGCGATCGCGCGGGTCTGCACGCAATTCGGCGTGCCGTGGCGCGCGTTCAAGTTCATCACCGATGACGCCAACGATTTCGCCCACGAACACTGGACCGCTAACGTGACGAATGGCGAAGATCTGTTCTGGGATACGCTAACGCGCGACGTCCTCGACCGTCAGTAATCGACCCGCACCAGATAAAGCCCGTCCGGTGGCGCGACGGGACCGCAGGCGGCGCGGTCACGCGCATCGAGCGCGGCGCGCAAATCCTTCGCGCTCCATTTCCCGTGACCGACCCACACCAGCGAGCCGACCATCGAGCGCACCTGGCTGTGCAGGAACGAACGTGCCGAGGTGACAATCCGCACCTCATCACCCTCGCGCGCAACGTCGAGCACGTCGAGCGTTTTCTCTGGTGACCTCGCCTGACATTCGGTGTCGCGAAAGGTCGTGAAATCGTGCTTGCCGATCAGCAACTGCGCTGCGTCGTGCATTGCAGCGACATCGAGCGGCCGCGCCACGCGCCAGGTATGGCCGACGCCAAGCGCGAGGTTCGCGCGGCGGTTGGCAATGCGATAGAGATAATGTCGCCGGATCGCGGAGAAACGCGCCTCGAACGTATCGGGCACGATCTCGGCAGACAGCACGCCGATCGGATGCGGCCGCAGATGCGCATTCAGCGCATCGCGCACACGATCAGCGCGATACTCTTTCGCCAGATCGATATGCGCCACCTGCGCCAGCGCATGAACACCGGCATCGGTGCGGCCCGCGCCGTGAACGCGGACCATGTCGCCGGTCATCGCCTTGACGGCGGCTTCCAGCGCGCCCTGTACCGACGGGCCGTTGTCCTGATACTGCCAGCCGCAGAACGGCGCGCCGTCATATTCGATGGTGAGCTTGTAACGCGGCATGCCGATCTACCCCAGGCCGCCGAATGCCGGCGCATAGGTAATCACGCCGGCAGCCGGCGACTGCGATGACAGCCGCAGCCACTGAAAATACGGACCGGCATAAGCGCAATCGAACGCCGAGGCACCGTCCAACGAATAGCCGAAGCGGCTGTAATAGGCGGGGTCGCCCAGCACAAAACTGACCGTTTCGCCTGCATGTCGAAGCTGATCGTGCCCGGCTTCGATCAGGGCACGCCCTGCACCCTTGCGCTGCATCTCTGGCAAAACGCCGACCGGCGCCAGACTCACCCCAGGCGTGACATGGGAGTCATTGGTGATCGACAAACGCGAGAATGCGACATGACCGACGATCTGCCCATCCTGCTCCGCGACAAGAGACAGGATCAGGTCGCCATCGCCACGCAGGCGATCCACCAGATTGGCCTCGTCATCGCCTTCAAATGCTGCGCGGATCACCTGACGAATGGCAGCGACATCACCGGCCGTTTCCCGACGAATGATCACTGCACACGCGCTCCTGCCTTCAACGACGTGCCGCGTAGAAAGTCCGGCGCTGTCATCGGTTGCTTGCCGGCCCGCTGCAGTTCGAGCACGCGGATCGCGCCATCGCCGCATGCGATGATGAGATCATCGCCGAGCAGTTCGCCGGGCGTACCCGAACCTTTCGCCAGTTCACAGCGCAGGATTTTCACCCGCGCCTGCTCGCCTTCGATCGGCAGTTCGCACCATGCGCCGGGAAACGGCGACAGGCCATGAATATGGCGCAACACCTCCCGCGCCGGCTTCGCCCAGCCGATCCGCGCTTCCGCCTTGTCGATCTTGGCGGCGTAAGTCACACCCGCCTCGCCCTGCGGCGTCAGGCGCAGCCCGCCACGCTCCAGCGCGCCGATGGCGCGCACCATCAGGTCGGCCCCAAGCGGCGCCAGCGCGTCGTGCAACTCGCGCGTCGTCATCGCGTCCGTCACCGGAATGCGCTCGGCCATCGCCACATCGCCGGTGTCGAGCCCGACATCCATTTTCATCACCATCACGCCGCTTTCGGTATCGCCGGCCATGATGGCGCGGTTGAGCGGCGCGGCGCCACGCCAGCGCGGCAGCAGAGATGCGTGCAGATTGAAACAACCGAGCGGCACCGCATCGAGAATGTTCTGCGGCAGGATCATGCCGTAGGCGACAACGACAGCCGCGTCCGCATTGTGGGCACGGAATTCCGCTTCCGCCTCCGGCGTTTTCAGTGTCTTCGGCGTCAGCACTGGAATGTTCAGCCGCCGCGCTTCGATCTCCACCGGCGTTGCCTGTATCTTCATGCCGCGACCAGCGGGTTTCGGCGCGCGGGTGTAGACCGCCGCGATCTCGTGACCATGGGCCGCGAGTTCAAGCAGGGTCGGCACCGCAAAATCCGGCGTACCCATGAAAATGAGACGAAGCGACATCGACAGCCCCGGCTATTTCGCCGCGAGCTTGGCGGCCTTCTTGAATCTCTTCATCACCATGTCGCGCTTGAGCTTCGACAGGTAATCGATGAACAGCACGCCGTTGAGATGATCGATCTCATGCTGGATACAGGTGGCGTAAAGTCCCTCGGCGTCTTCCTCGTGAACCTTGCCCTCGAGATCCATGAAGCGCACGCGCACCCGCGCCGGTCGCTCGACCTCCTCGTAATACTCCGGGATCGACAGGCAGCCTTCTTCGTAAGGCGAGAGCTCTTCCGACGACGACAGAATTTCAGGGTTGATGAACACGCGCGGGTCGGTCTCGCCCTCTTTCTTGGCAAGATCCATGGTGATCAGGCGCAGCGGAACCGCGACCTGGATCGCCGCCAACCCGATGCCGGGCGCGTCGTACATGGTTTCAAACATATCGTCGGCGAGCGCGCGCACCTCGGGGGTGATCGCTTCGACGGATTTGGAGACAAGCCGCAGGCGCTCGTCCGGCAGGCTGATGATTTCACGAATGGCCATGCGGGCGATGTAATGGGCGCCGTTCGCGCGGTCAAATGGCTTCTGGGATGATTCTGGCGTCCAGCCTCGCCGCGATTAACCCGACATTAACCATAAAAATCAGGGGTTTATTAACCCATTTTGTTCTCTTTTTGTTCTATATCACAATCGAATCGTGCTAGATTGCCGGGATGAACGACATCCTTTTCATGATCGGCGGCCTGCCGGTCCGCACCGGCGCCGCCATGATCGCCTTCGGCGTGCTGGCGCTCATCCTCCTGCTGGTCATTGCCATCGTGATTGCCCGCTCCGGCCGCCGTGGCGCCGAAATGGCGATGGCTCAGGCAATCCGCGCCGACGAACTGGAGGAGCGGCTGAGCGAGGTGCTGCGCATCCAGAGCGAAGCCACCGGCCGGGTCGATGCCATGGGGCAGGCGCTGGTCGGGCGGCAGGCGGAGATGGCGCGCGCCGTCAACGAGCGGCTCGATTCCGTCACGCAACGGGTCGGCCAGTCGATGGAGCACACCACCCGCAACACCATGGAATCGCTGCGCGTGCTGCACGAGCGCCTCGGTATCATCGACAACGCCCACAAGAACCTCACCGACCTGACCACGCAGGTGACGACGCTGCGCGATGTGCTGGCCAACAAGCAGTCGCGCGGCGCCTTCGGTCAGGCGCGGATGGAAGCGATCGTGCAGGACGGCATGCCGAAAGGCTCGTTCGCCTTCCAGCATACGCTCTCGAGCGGAAAACGGCCGGACTGCGTGGTATTTCTGCCCGATCAGCGGCCGCTGTGTATCGACGCCAAATTTCCGCTCGAGGCGGTGACGGCGCTGCGCGACGCGCGCTCCGATGATGAGAAGAAATTCGCCACCCAGCGTCTGCGCCAGGACGTGATGAAGCACGTCTCGGACATCGCCGAGAAATATCTCATTCCCGGCGAGACACAGGATACGGCCTTGATGTTCGTGCCGTCGGAATCGGTCTACGCCGAAATTCACGACGGCTTCGACGACGTGATCCAGAAGGCCTATCGCGCCAAGGTGGTGCTGGTGTCGCCCTCGCTCTTGATGCTTGCCATCCAGGTGATGCAGCAGATCCTCAAGGACGCCCGGATGCGCGACGCCGCCGACCAGATCCGCACCGAGGTCATGAACATGATGGGTGACGTCGAGCGGCTCCGCGACCGCGTCAGCAAGCTCGGCAGCCATTTCGATCAGGTCAACGAGGACGTCCGACAGGTGCTGATCTCGGTCAACAAAATCGGCAAGCGCGCCGCCAAAATCGAGGAACTGGATTTCGAGAAGGGGCCTGATGCGCAGGAGCCCTCGGCGAGCCGCGCCCCGGAACTGTTCACGGCGCCGCGCAAGCTGCAGGCGGGGGAATAATTTCGGCGCGGCCTTCCCGCACACACGTCCCCCT
Source organism: Afipia sp. (assembly GCA_044464625.1). Lineage (GTDB taxonomy): Bacteria > Pseudomonadota > Alphaproteobacteria > Rhizobiales > Xanthobacteraceae > Afipia. Next base: position 59,974 of record JBIQLC010000016.1, read on the forward strand.
GCGCGGGGACGACGCGGGGAAAGTTGGCGCGAATCTGCTAACACCCCGTCATGACAGCACCCGAAATGGCCAAAGCTGAATCGGCTTCGCCGGCTCCTCCGTCTCGCCCGTCATGGCGCAAGGCGATGGTGGTCTACCTGCAGCCGCGCGTGCTGGTGGTGATGTTCCTCGGCTTCTCGTCGGGCCTGCCGCTCGCACTGTCCGGTTCGACGCTTCTGGTGTGGATGCGCGAGGCCGGCGTCGATCTCGGCACCATCGGCTTGTTCGCGCTGGTCGGCACGCCCTACACGCTGAAATTCCTCTGGGCGCCGCTGGTCGATGCGCTTCACGTTCCGTTTCTCACCCACCTTCTTGGCCGTCGGCGCGGCTGGCTGGTGCTGTCGCAATTCCTTCTGATCGGCGCGATCCTGCTGCTCGCGATCAGCGACCCGGCGCGCTCGCCATTCTACGTCGCCGGTGCGGCGCTGCTGGTGGCGGCAGCGTCCTCGACCCAGGACATCGTGGTCGATGCCTTCCGCGTCGAAAGTCTGCCCGAAAGCGAACAGGCCGCCGGCATGGCGTCCTATGTTGCGGCCTATCGCATCGGCATGCTGGTCTCCACCGCCGGCGCGTTGTTCATGGTGAGCGCGTTCGAATCCACCGGACTGTCACGGCACTCGGCATGGATGTGGGGCTATGTGGCGATGGCGGCGATGGTGCTGATCGGCACACTCACCGCCCTTGTTGCTACCGAACCCGAACAGTCGCGCCGTGCCGATGCGGAGACATCGGGTGAAACCGCATTCCGGCGCGTGCTCACTGCCGCGATCGGCGCGTTCTCGGAATTCCTCGGCCGCAAGGATGCCTGGGCGGTGCTGGCGTTCGTGGTGCTGTTCAAGTTCACCGATGCGTTCTCCGGCACCATGACGGCGCCGTTCGTGATCGACCTCGGCTTTACCCGCAACGACTACGCCGCCATCGTCAAGGGTGTGGGCCTTGCCGCCACGCTGATCGGCGGATTCGCCGGAGGCTTTCTGGCCCGCGCCTATCCGCTGACCACGTGTTTGTGGATCGGTGGCCTCGTGCAGGCGATCGCCAACCTGTCATTCTCGTGGCTCGCGGTGATCGGCGTCAACCAGTGGGCGCTGGCCTTCGCGATCACCGCGGAGAATTTCACCAGCGCCGTCGGCACCGTGATCTTCGTCGCCTATCTGTCGGCGCTATGCCGCAACCCGCTGCACACGGCGACACAATACGCGCTGCTTACCGCGCTCTCCGCCGTCGGACGCACCTATCTGTCATCCGGTGCAGGTTACGTCGCCAAGGCCACCGGCTGGCCACTGTTCTTCATGATCTGCGTGCTGGTTGCGATCCCGAGCCTGATCCTGCTCGCCTGGCTGCAGCGGCGTGGTCATTTCGAGACGATAGGAAAAATCGGCTGACGCTGATTCAAAACAGCGTCCGCTGACGCATCGCCGCGGACAGCGTACCTTCATCGAGATAGTCAAGCTCGCCGCCCACCGGCACGCCGTGGGCAAGCCTCGTCACCTTGACGTTGGCATCCTGCAGCATGTCGGTGATGTAGTGCGCCGTGGTCTGACCATCGACGGTGGCGTTCAGCGCCAGAATGATTTCGGTCACCTGCGGATCGAGCGCCCGCGACACCAGCGCATCGATAGTCAGATCCTGCGGGCCGATGCCGTCGAGCGGCGACAGGGTCGCGCCGAGCACGTGATAGCGCCCGTTGGTGGCGTTGGCGCGTTCGAGCGCCCACAGGTCGGACACATCCGCCACCACCACGATGATCGAGGGATCGCGCCGCGGATCGGTGCATACCGTGCAGGGATTTTGCGTGTCGATGTTGCCGCAGGTCTGACAGACCTGAATCTTCTCGATCGCCACCTGCAATGCCGACGTGAGCGGCGCCATCAGCGCTTCGCGCTTCTTGATGAGATGCAGCGCCGCACGGCGAGCCGAACGCGGACCGAGGCCCGGCAGGCGTGCCAGCAACTGGATCAACTTCTCGATTTCGGGGCCGGCAACCGCAGCAACCATGTCAGCAGGATTCCGATCTAGCCGAGACCCAACCCCGGCGGCAGGCCGAGTCCGCCAGTCAGGGACTGCATCTTTTCCTGCATCGCGGCTTCCGCCTTGCGGCGCGCGTCGTTGTGCGCAGTGACCAGCAAGTCCTCGAGGATTTCGCGCTCCTCCGCCTTCATCAGCGACGGATCGATGCTGATGCCCTTGGCCTCGCCCTTCGCCGTCATGCGTACGGTAACCATGCCGCCACCGGCGGTGCCTTCGACCTCGACGTGATCGAGCTCCGCCTGCAATTCCTGCATTTTCGACTGCAGTTGCTGCGCCTTTTTCATCATGCCGAGAAAATCAGCCATGGATCGTCCTTCCTGATCGATCAGAGATCGTCGTTGTCGTCGGGCTCGAGGCCGTCGTCTGCGACAGCATCATCCGGCGGCTCGGGCGCGAGGCTGCGCACGTCGATCACCTGCGTGCCCGGGAAACGCGCCATCACCGCCTGAATGCGCGGATCGGCATGGATGCCGACCGTGAGCTGTTCTTTCTTCGCCTGCGCCTGCGCGCGCAGGGTCGGCTGGCCCGCTTCATTGGATACAGCCACCACCCAGCGCCGCCCGGTCCAGAATTCGAGCTTGCGCTGCAAATCGTTGACCACAGATCGCGAGGCATGGCCCTCCAGCGCCACTTCGAGGCGGCCGTCTTCCATCCGTACCAGGCGCAGATCGGCCTCGAGCGCTGACTTCACCTGTAGGTCACGCTTCTCACCGGCAAGCGCGACCAGCTCGGCATAGGTCCCGATCCGCAATTGCAGTTGTGCGGGCGATGAATCGGACGCCGGCTGCGCCACCGGCGCGCGCGCCGTGGTGTCATAACCACCGCGCGATGCTGACGGCGCCATGGCGCGCGGCGGTGGGGCTTGATCAAAACTTTGCGTCGGCGCAGGCGCACGTGATGACGCACCCGAACCATTGCCACCGAGCGACGGCGATATGCCACCGTTCTGGTCGATCATACGAATTGCTTCGTCCGGCGTCGGGAGATCTGCGGCGTAGGCGATCCGCACCAGCACCATCTCGGCAGCGGCTTGCGGGCGGGTGGCGCTCTGCACCTCGGCGATGCCTTTGAGCAGCATCTGCCACATCCGCGACAACACCCGCATCGACAGCTTGGCGGCAAAATCCCGACCGCGTGTCCGCTCGGTCTCGCCCAGTGCAAGATTGTCGGCGGTGGCCGGCACCACCTTCACGCGGGTGATGAAATTGACGAACTCGGCGAGATCGCTCAGCACCACCACCGGATCGGCGCCGACGTCGTACTGCTCGCGAAATTCATTGAACGCGCTGGCGATGTCGCCCTTGGCAAGATGCTCGAACAGATCGATCACGCGGGTGCGGTCGGCAAGGCCGAGCATCTGCCGCACATCGTCGGCGCGCACCTGCCCGGCAGCATGGGCAATCGCCTGATCGAGCAGCGACAGTGAATCGCGCACCGAACCCTCGGCGGCGCGCGCCACGAGGCCCAGCGCCTCGGATTCGATCTCGACGTTTTCCTTCTGCGCGATGTTCGCGAGATGCGACATCAATACGTCGGCATCGACACGGCGCAGGTCGAAGCGCTGGCAGCGCGATAAAACGGTGATCGGGACTTTGCGGATTTCCGTGGTGGCAAACACGAATTTCGCGTGCTCCGGCGGCTCCTCAAGCGTCTTGAGGAAGGCGTTGAACGCCTTCTCCGACAGCATATGGACTTCGTCGATGATGTAGACCTTGTAGCGCGCGCTAGATGGCGCGTAGCGCACGCCATCGGTGATCTGGCGCACGTCGTCGATGCCGGTGTGGGAAGCCGCGTCCATTTCCAGCACGTCGATATGACGGCTTTCCATGATCGCCTGACAATGCAGCCCGAGCGTCGGCATGTGGATGGTCGGCCCCTTCACCGAGCCATCGGGCAATTCGTAATTGAGCGCGCGAGCAAGGATACGCGCCGTGGTCGTCTTGCCGACACCGCGCACGCCGGTGAGGATCCAGGCCTGCGGAATTCGTCCGGTCTCGAAGGCGTTCGAGATGGTGCGGACCATGGCTTCCTGGCCGATCAGATCACCGAAATTGGTCGGGCGATATTTGCGCGCCAGCACCCGATAGCCATTGGCCGGGCCGGTCGCGCCGAGCGCGAACCCGCCCTGGGTGTCCTGATCGTTGGGAGAGCTGCCAGCGTCGGTCATCGAGCGATCCGCGATTTGTCCCATCACGCCATAACTGCGGAAAGCACCAATCCGCGAATCCCGCGCATCGCGCCGGACATCAGCGCCCTCAAGGCGCCCGAAATGAAGAGGTAGGAGACTGACGAGCGACCCGAGCCGGTTCTCGTTAGGGCTGCTTCCTTCCGGACCTGACCCGGTTGGCGAGTGGTTCGTCCACCGCCAATCTCCCGATGCCTATTTGGGGCCAAAAAGCAGGGAAAGCAAGCGCCGGAATCCTGCCTGCGGCGTTGTCATCACCCGAAAACCTTGCTGTTATTACTTAGAAAACGGCTGACAAGGCCGTTCACGCCGTTTCTCGAGCTATGCGAAAAGCCGTGGATGGCCCAGCGGGCAGCCTGACCTCAGCAGTGTTGTTTCGATGCCGCCGGTCTGCGAGGCTGAACGGAACCTAGAGAACAAAAATGCCTGCCTCCTCGCCCTGGACACTCCATCCACAACTCGAAAAGGACACAGTGAACATCGGCGATCTGCCACTGTCCCGCGTTCTCGTGATCAAGGATGCCAACTATCCGTGGCTCCTACTGGTGCCCCGGCGGCCTGACGTCATCGAGTTGATTGACCTCAACGAGGTCGAGCAAGCGCAACTGACCACCGAGATCAATCGCGTTGCGCGCGCGCTGAAGGACGTGTCAAAGCCTGACAAGCTCAACATCGCCGCCCTCGGCAACATGGTTCCGCAACTCCATATCCACATCATCGCCCGCCGCAGTGGCGACGCTGCCTGGCCGCGCCCGGTCTGGGGCATGGTGCCTGCGCTCGATCACGATCCGCAAGAACTCGAAACCTTCATCGGCGCCCTGCGCCGCAAGATCTGGCTGACCTGACCCCCATGACGATCAACGACTCCTTTCCGCTCGGCCAGCCCGGCTTTGTCACGCATCCCATCGACCGCGCGGCGCATCTGCGCACCAACGACGAAAAGCTGTTCAAGCTCGAAGACCACCGCGATGCACGAGCTTACGTGGTCCATCGCGATTCGCTTTTGATTACCCAGGGGCCAGATGGTGACCGCGCGCTGGTGACGCTTGCCGAGGCAAGGAAGTTCGGCGCCAATCCGGGCACGATCTTCCTTGGACTGAAGGATGGCGCTGCGGTGTTCGGCATGGGCATCAGCGCCGCCGCTGTCGAAGATCTGATGGGGCGTAGCGACGTCATCGTCGAGAACCTGCGTGCGCTGGCGGCGCAGAGCCGCGTGCCATCCCATGAACTCTCGACCATCGCCATGGCGAAGTCGCTGGTGTCGTGGCATCAGCGCCATGGTTTCTGCGCCAATTGCGGCGCGCGCACCACGATGTCGCAGGGAGGTTGGCGCCGCGACTGCCCAAGCTGCAAGGCCGAGCATTTTCCCCGTACCGATCCCGTCGTCATCATGCTGGTCACCTCGGGCGACAAATGCCTGCTCGGCCGACAGTCGCAGTTTCCCGCCGGCATGTGGTCGTGTCTCGCCGGTTTCGTCGAAGCCGCAGAAACCATCGAGGATGCGGTGCGTCGCGAGATTCTCGAGGAATCCAACATTCAGTGCACCGACGTGCGCTATTACATGACGCAGCCATGGCCCTATCCGTCTTCGCTGATGATCGGGTGCACCGCGCGCGCAGTCACCACCGACATCATCGTCGACAGGAACGAGCTTGAGGATGCCCGCTGGTTCGATCGTTCCGATGTCGCGGCGATGCTGAAGCGCGAACATCCCGACGGCCACACCGGCCCTCATCCGGTCGCAATCGCCCATCATCTTCTGGCGCAGTGGATTCGGGACACAGCCTGATATCCCGGAATTGGGGAACCTGATCCCCGTTCATTGATTGTCCCTGTCGAATTCCCATCCGCCGCTCCGTCATCGGCCGAAGGAAGCAATCATGAATTTTCAGGACAAGTCGCCGGCTAAACCTCCGCGCATCCTGTGCATCGGTATGCCGGTGCGCGATCTGATTTTCCGCGTCAACGAACTGCCGGCGCGCGGCAACAAAAAGCGCGCGACGCATTACAGCGAGCTCAGCGGCGGCAACGCCTTCAATGCCGGTGTTGCGATCACCCGTCTCGGCGGCCGCGTCCTGATGTCCGGCCCGATGGGCGACGCGCGCGAAAAATCCAGCATGTACATGTTCGACGACATGAAGCGTGAGGGCATCGACGGCAGTGCCGTCATCCACATGCCGGGGCTGGTGACGCCGATCTCCAACATCATGATCGACCAGACCGGCGAGCGCACCATCGTGACCTATCGCGATCCCGCGCTGTGGAAGGTCAAACTACCCGACCCGGATGAATTGCTGCAGGACTGCGCCGCTATCCTCACCGAAAGCCGCTGCGCTGAGTTTGTGACCGATATTTGCGTCGAAGCCACCGCGCGCGGCATTCCGGTCATTCTCGACGCCGACTACATCATGTCGCTCCGCGAGGGTTTGCTAGTGGCATCGAGCCACATCGTGTTCTCCGCCGAAGCGTTGCATGCCACTGCCGGCCTCACCGACGACACCGAAGCGCTGCGCAAGATCGCCGAACTGACCCCCGCGTTCCTCGCGGTGACCAATGGCGCGCAGGGCATGCTGTGGCTCGACGACGAGCGGAAGCCTCATCATATGCCATCGTTCCCGGTACACACCGTGGACACGCTGGGCGCTGGCGATGTCTTCCATGGCGCCTTCGCCCTCGCCGTCGCCGAGAAGCAGCCGCTGGAACATGCCATGCGCTTTTCGTCTGCCGCAGCGGCCCTCAAATGCACCCGGTTCGGTGGCGCCTTTGCCTCCCCGCAACGTGCTGAAGTTGAAGCTCTTTTGAAGGAGAGCCCGGCACTGCGACTGGCCTGACTCCTAACCTCTGGAGACATTCAACTTGCATTAGAATTTTTTTCTGTATATGAGGCTGATTAGCCTGATTTATGGAAGAAAGTTCTTCTTATGACCGATATCGCCGTGGCACCGCCCGCCGAGAGCCATCGCCGCCTCGATGCCATCGATCGCAAGATTCTGACCGTCCTGCAGGACGATGCTTCGTTGTCCGTCGCCGAAATCGGCGACCGGGTCGGCCTGTCCTCGACGCCGTGCTGGAAGCGGATCCAACGGCTGGAGGCTGAAGGCATCATCCTGCGCCGGGTCGCCCTGGTCGACCAGAACAAGATCGGGTTGGGCATCACGGTGTTCGTGTCGGTGGAGAGCGGCGACCATTCGGACGCCTGGTTGAAGAAGTTCGCCGACGCAGTCAGCGCCATGCCGGAAGTCATGGAATTCTACCGCATGGCCGGTGACGTCGATTACATGCTGCGCGTCGTGGTCGCCGATATGCAGAGCTATGACGTGTTTTACAAAAAGCTGATCGCCGCCGTGGCGCTGAAGAACGTCACCTCGCGTTTCGCGATGGAGAAGATCAAGTCGGTCACTGCCCTGCCGGTCCCGGCGGCTGCCTAAGCCGCAGGAGAATTTTCCAACTCGATTGGCCATCGCGCACTGCCGATTCTCGAAAATTCGGCGGCGGGAGATGACTTATGTCGATCAATCGATTTTAACGATTGAAACTAGATATATAATCAATTAGACTAATTATCGCTCATGCGATTTCTGGAAGGCCGGCAATACGGAGCACGGCCATGACCATAATTTCTTCCCCGCTCGCGCCGGAAGCGCAGCACGCCCGTCACAGCAATACATCCTTCGGCATCTGGCCCGGCGTTTTCCTGACCGCGCTCATCGCCACTGCAGCCTTCGGACTTCACGAACTACCGGGCGTCACTGCCCTCAGTCCACTGATCCTTTCGATCCTGCTCGGCATTGCCTTTCACAACCTGGTCGGGACGCCTGCCCGCGCGCGGGACGGGGTCGGTTTTGCACTGAAGCGCATTCTCCGCCTTGCGATCATCCTGCTCGGGTTGCAACTCACCGCAGCGCAGATCGTCGAAGTTGGCACGGCCGGCCTCGCGGTGATCGCGCTGACGCTTGTCGCGACCTTCCTGTTCACAACCTGGTTCGGTCGGCTGCTCGGCGTCGCGCCCAAACTCACACAACTGATCGCGGCAGGCACTTCGATCTGCGGCGCATCGGCGGTGATCGCCACCAATACGGTCACCAACGCCCACGACGAAGATGTCGCCTACGCGGTGGCCTGCGTCACGGTGTTCGGTTCGATCGCAATGTTCGTCTATCCGCTGCTGCCCAGCCTTCTTCATCTCGATCCACGGGCATATGGCCTGTGGAGCGGCGCCTCGATCCACGAGATCGCGCAGGTGATTGCTGCCGCCTTTCAGGACGGCAAGCAGGCCGGAGAATTCGGCACCATCGCCAAGCTTTCCCGTGTCGCCATGCTTGCGCCAGTGGTCATTACGCTGGGACTGATCGCGAGCCGGCGTGGACCCAAGACCCAGGCACGCGCGCCAATGCCATGGTTCGTGCTCGGATTCATCGCGCTGGTCGCGGTCAACAGCGTGATTGTCGTGCCCGCCGACATCAAGGCGACGGTCGTCGCGGTGACGACCTTCCTGCTGTCGATGGCGCTGGCGGCGATGGGCCTGTCCACCGATATCGCGAAACTTCATGCCAAGGGCCTGCGACCGCTCGTTCTCGGCGCGACGGCGTTTGTCTTCATCGCAGCCTTCAGCCTGATGCTGGTGAAACTGACGACATGAAATCCGGAGAGCCATGACCCTCGAACAGCTTCGCATCTTTGTCGCGGTCGCCGAGCAAGAGCACATGACGCGCGCCGCCAGCGCGCTTCATCTGACCCAATCAGCTACCAGCGCCGCCATCGCTGCACTGGAAGCGCGCTACGCAACAAAGTTGTTCGACCGGGTCGGTCGCAACATCAAGCTGACCGAAGCGGGACGGCTGTTCCTGATCGAAGCGCGCGCCGTGCTGGCCCGCGCCTCCGCGGCGGAAACCGTGCTCGCTGATCTCGCCGGACTGAAGCGCGGATCGCTGTCGATCGCCGCGAGCCAGACGGTCGGCAACTACTGGTTGCCGCCGCTGCTGCATCGCTATCGCCAGCGCCATCCCGGCATCACACTTGATCTCACCATCGGCAATACCGAACAAGTCGCGATCCGCGTACGCGATGGCCTTGCCGATGTCGGCTATGTCGAGGGCGAAATCGACGACCCGGCCCTGTCGGTCACGCCGGTGGCTGAGGACGAACTGGTGCTCGTGGTCGGCGCCGCGCATCCATGGGCAAAACTAATCTCGCTCGCGCCCGCGCAGCTCAGGGACGCCACATGGATCGCTCGCGAGCACGGCTCGGGCACGCGCAAGGTGCTGGAAGCATCGCTGGCAGGATTCGGCCTCTCGCCTCAGGACATCAAGATCGAATTAGCGCTGCCGTCCAACGAATCGGTGCGCAGCGCGGTCGCGGCCGGTGCCGGCGCCACCATCATTTCGAAGCTGGTGATCGCCAACCTGCTCACTTCGGGCGGGCTGGTCGCACTTAAACTGCCGCTGCCGACGCGCCACTTTTTTAGTGTACGTCACAAGGAACGTTATGTGACGCAGGCCGAGCGAGAGCTAGAAAAGCTGATTGCGGAAAAACAATAGCTTCCTGCAGCAGCCGAAGCGGGCCGGCTACATCCTTGCCAGAATCACGACCGGCTCGCCGTCGGCACCAAGTAATGCGAGTTTGTGCCGCATCGAATCGACACGCCAGGACCGCACTTCGCCAAGCGCCGAGAAGAACTTTTCTTCCTGATCCATTGCGGCTGACGTGCAGGCCATTTCGGTGCTCGCAATCGATCCAAATCGTATCGAGTCGCCCGACATCTCTGCCGTGCCACGCATCGTGTTACAGCCTCCGGTACCGCTGATGACGCCATCGGCTGCAACCACGAGAATCGTCTGAAGATAATCGATAACGCCGCGACCGCGAATGTCTTCCGCCAGCCAACGGCCGACCGGCCCGTCGATTACAGCCGCGCCCCGGCGGCCACCAACCCGCTCAACAAGAATGTTTGTGTCGTTCGATCCGCCTGCGAACACTGTATGGCGCGTCGTCGTGATGAACCACAGCTGGCCGTTGACAGTGATGCGCGCCTCGATCGCGTAGGTATGATTGGCCACGATCGCCGTATCGTCGAATGCCAAGCGATAGCGTATAGGGACTTGTTTCCCAGGCTTGATCGTTGTCCGCGCAATGACCTTTGCGGGTGCATCAGCCAGCGAAATATCGACAAGTTTGACCTCGATCACAGCAGATCGCGGCAGCGCGACCCGCTCCCGATAGCTTACGGTGCCACTCAGCGTTTTCGGCGCACTTACCGCCGGCGTCCCGTGCACCATCACGAAAAGCGCGGCAATGAAACCCGCGATGACTGATCGTGCTCCAGAGATCATGTTCACCCTCGAATCGGAACTTGGTGCGACGACCGCAAGATCAAATCTTCTGATTGTATTCGCCGACTTCAGGATGCGTACGCAGCACGCTGTCCATCGCTTCGAACATGTCGCGCATTCGCTGTTCGGACACCGGACTTTCGACCACCACAACAAGCTCCGGCTTGTTCGACGATGCGCGCACCAGACCCCAGCTGCCGTCCTCGCAAGTGACGCGCACACCGTTAACGGTGACGAGATCGCGGATCGGCTGGCCGGCAACCTTGCCGCCCTTCGCCTTCACGCCCTCGAAATGCTTCACCACCTGATCGACGATGCCGTATTTGGCCTCATCCGCGCAGTGCGGCGACATGGTCGGCGACGACCAGGTCTTGGGTAGCGCATTCTTGAGGTCCGACATCTTCTTGCCCGGCGCGCGGTCGAGCATCTCGCACACTGCAATCGCCGACACGAGGCCATCGTCATAGCCGCGGCCGACCGGCGCATTGAAGAAGAAATGGCCCGACTTCTCGAAACCGGCCAGCGCCTTCAATTCGTTGGTGCGGCGCTTCATGTAGGAATGACCGGTCTTCCAGTAGGTCGCCTTGGCGCCCTGCTTCTGCAACACCGGGTCGGTCACGAACAGGCCGGTGGATTTCACATCGACCACGAACTCGGCGTTCTTGTGAATCGCGGACATGTCGCGCGCCAGCATCACACCGACCTTGTCTGCGAAGATTTCTTCGCCGGTGTCGTCCACCACGCCGCAACGATCGCCATCGCCATCAAAGCCAAGGCCGACATCGGCCTTGTGCTCGAGCACCGCATCGCGAATGGCGTGCAGCATCTCCATGTCTTCCGGATTCGGATTGTATTTCGGGAAAGTGTGATCGAGCTCGGTGTCGAGCGGAATCACCTCGCAGCCGATCGCTTCCATCACCTTCGGCGCGAACGCGCCGGCGGTGCCATTGCCGCAGGCGACCACGACCTTGAGCTTGCGCTTCAGCTTCGGCCGATTGGTGAGATCAGCGATGTAGCGCGCCGGGAAATTCTCGTGGAATTGATAGGAGCCAGCCGGCTTCAGCTTGAAGTCGGCGTTGAGCACGATTTCCTTGAGTCGTGTCATCTCGTCTGGGCCGAAAGTCAGCGGACGGTTGGCACCCATCTTAACGCCGGTCCAGCCGTTATCGTTGTGCGAAGCGGTGACCATGGCGACGCACGGCACATCGAGATCGAACTGCGCGAAATAAGCCATCGGCGTCACCGCCAGCCCAATGTCATGCACCTTGCAGCCCGATGCCAATAGGCCGGAGATCAGCGCGTATTTAATCGACGCCGAATACCCACGGAAATCGTGAGCGGTGACGATCTCCTGTTTCACACCCATTTCGCCGATCATGGTGCCAAGCCCCATGCCCAGCGCCTGGATTCCCATCAGGTTGATTTCCTTGCCGAACAGCCAGCGCGCGTCGTATTCGCGGAAGCCGGTGGCCTTGACCATCGGCTCGGACTCGTAGGCATAGGTGTTCGGAACCAGCACGGGTTTCGGCTTGGGAAACATTCAAATCGCCTCGTGACAAAGGAATTGGCTTAAGTTCCACAGCTTTAGCGAATGCCATGCGCGGTGGAAAGGCGGGACGACAGCCTTAGAGACGAAATACGGCAGATTGGCAGCGCTGCCGTTGCATGAATAAGATCGATACGACCATGACAGACGACCGACTTTATTACCCGGCCACCCAGCGCAACCGCGACGCCATTCTCGACGTCCTGCGCGGTGCATTGCCACCTGCAGGCCTTGTTCTCGAGATCGCCAGCGGCAGCGGCGAGCATGTCATGCACTTCGCGCAGGCCTTCCCCAGCCTGACATTCCAGCCCTCCGACCCGGATGCGGATGCACTCCGCAGCATCGCAGCCTGGGCGGCCGAGCGACGCCTCGCCAACATCCGACCGCCGGTGATGCTCGATGCGTCATCCGATCTCTGGCCGGTCACCCAGGCCGATGCGGTTCTGTGCATCAACATGATCCACATCTCGCCCTGGCCGGCGACGCTGGGCCTGTTGCGCGGGGCGGCCCGCATCCTGCCGGCCGGCGCCCCGCTTTATCTTTATGGTCCCTATGTCCAGAGCGGCGTGATTACCGCGTCGAGCAACGAGGCATTCGACGCCAGCCTGAAGGCGCGCAATCCCGAATGGGGACTGCGGCAACTCGACGATGTCGCGGCCGCCGCGCACGACGCCGGATTTTCCGCGCCGACGGTGACGCCAATGCCGGCGAACAATCTGAGCGTGGTGTTTCGACGCTTGAAATGAACTATGTCGCCGTCGTGGCCGGGCTTGACCCCGCCATCCATGCCTAAAACGAACGCGATTGAAGAAAGGCGTAGATGCCCGGAACAAGTCCAGGCATGATGAACGAGGGATCACGATGTTAGAAACGAAGTCTACTGCTCCAGCACCAGTTTGCCGTTAGCAAACTCGAAGCGCCTGAGCTTGGATAGAAACGACAAGCCGAGCAGGTTTTCCGACAATGCTTCGTCGGGCAGCACCATGGCGTCGACATCGCGCACGATCAACCCACCGACATCGACCATCGCGAGCCGCGTCCGCGCTGCCTTGATGGTGCCATTGGCGGTCGAAACCAACGCGGTGTAGTCGCCGCGTGATGGCCGCACACCAATGCGGGCGGCAGACGATTCATTGAGCGCAATCACCGATGCGCCAGTATCCACCATGAAGCCGATGCGCTGGCCGTCGATCCGTCCATCGGTCTGGAAATGGCCACGCTGGTCACGCGGAATGACAAGATTGCGAACACTCGCCTGCTGCGTATCCGGCTGCATCGCGGCGAAGGCATTCATGGAGCTGGCGCGCTGAGCGACGGTCTGGGCCCTGGCATCGATCATCTTGTCAGCAAGATTGGCCATGGCCGTGCCGAGCACCGCCAGAATCGCCGCGACAATCATTATGCTACGCATGACGCTCACGCCCGCTTCAGATCACGCCGGTCATTTGACCACACCGGCCTGACAATCGCGGCGGCCAGTAAGACGACACCCTCGGTGTTTGAGCGAAAAGGGTAAGCAAAAGGTTAATACGCCTTCCGCCGGCGCGAGCTTCAAGTCCCACGCGGCTTGGCGCGCCGCGTCGCTTCGGCATTTGCCGGATCTTCCGGCCACGGATGGCGCGGATATCGGCCGCGCAGATCGGCGCGTACGGCAGCATAGCTGCCACGCCAGAACCCCGGCAGATCGCGCGTCACCTGGACCGGACGATGCGCCGGCGATAGCAACTCGACCACCAGCGGCAACCTTCCCTTCGCGATCGAAGGATGGGCGTTGAGACCAAACAATTCCTGCAACCGGATGGAAATCTTCGGGCCTTCCTCGGCCTCATAGTCAATTGGCACGGCCGTGCCCGTGGGCGCCTCGAAATGAGTCGGTGCCTCGCGATCAAGTTGGGCGCGCTGATTCCACGGCACCAGCGCCATCAATGCGTCGGACATCTCGGACGCGGAGAAAGCTGCGAGCGATGTCTTGTCGCAAAGCGCCGGCCCCAGCCATTCAGAGCGTGCTTCAGCCAATGCTGCATCTGACAGGTCGGGCCACTCGTCCGGAGATGCGGCGCGCAGGAACATCACGCGATCGCGCCATTGCTTCAGCGCTTTCGACCACGGCAGACGATCGAGCCCTGCGGCGATCAATCCATCCGCCAGCACCTGCGCAGTGTCCGCTGATGGCGTGATGGTCAGCGGCTGCTCCGACAGCGTGATGGCATGGAGTTTCTTGCGACGCCGCGCCCGCAGTGCCATCGCATTACGATCGAACGTCACCTCGTCCATGTTTTCGATATGTGCGGCAAATCGCGCCTCGATGGCATCCTGGGTGATCGGCGCCGCCAGCAGGATACGTCCGTTCGCTGCGGCCCCGGTGAGTTCTGCAACGGCGATATAAGGCGCGCGCGCCAGCGCTGATGTCAGATCGATCGAGGCCCCGCGCCCGTTGGCGAGGGTGAAACTGCCTTTGCCGCGATTCCTTGCGACACGATCCGGAAAGGCGAGCGCGAGAATCTCGCCTGTCGACAATTCATCGCCGCTCGATTGCGATGATGAATTCTTCTCCACTTTCGCAATCCAGCGTTGCGCAAGTTGTCGCGCGCCGGCGGCGCGCGGCGACCGGTCACGACGGAAATTGTCGAGCCGCGCATCGAGATCGACACTGTCGCCGCCCAGCCCACGCTCGGTGAGGATAGCTGCGATTTCGGTAGCCTTCTCACCGGCGCTGAGACGGCGAGCATCGATGATCATACGCGCCAGCCGCGGCGGCAATGCGAGCGCGCGCAGGCTTTTGCCTTCCATGGTGATCCGTCCGTCCTCGTCGAGCGCATCGAGTTCACGCAACAGCGCGCGGGCCTCTGTGAGCGCCGGCGACGGAGGAGAATCAAGAAATGCGAGAGATGACGGATCGCTGACGCCCCATTCGGCGAGATCGAGCACCAGCGACGACAAATCGGTTGACAGAATCTCCGGACGCGTGAAGGCCTCGAACGCTGCCGTCTGCGGTTCATCCCACAACCGGTAGCAAACGCCCGGCTCGGTGCGACCGGCACGGCCGCGGCGCTGATCTACTGCCGCGCGCGAGGCGCGAATGGTCTCGAGCCGCGTCAGCCCGATATTCGGCTCGTAGTGTGGCACGCGCGCCATGCCGGAATCGACGACAATGCGAACACCATCGATAGTGAGCGATGTCTCGGCGATCGACGTCGCCAGCACCACCTTGCGCCGACCCTTCGGCGGCGACGCAATGGCGCGGTCCTGCACAGCGGCGTCGAGCGCGCCGAACAGCGGCACGATCTCGGTATTGGGATCGCTGACGCGTTCGCTCAACATGGCCTGCGTGCGGCGAATTTCAGCTGCGCCGGGCAGAAACGCCAGCACCGATCCGGCGTCAGCGCGCAACGCTCCTGCAATCGCGTCGGCCATCTGCCGTTCAAGCGGCGCATCCGGCTTGCGGCCAAGATAGCGCGTTTCCACCGGATAGGCGCGGCCCTCGCTTTCGATGATCGGCGCATCGCCCAGAAGCTTCGCCACGCGCGCGCCGTCAAGCGTCGCCGACATCACCAAAATACGCAGATCGTCCCGCAGCGCGCC
This sequence comes from Afipia sp., assembly GCA_044464625.1. Lineage (GTDB taxonomy): Bacteria > Pseudomonadota > Alphaproteobacteria > Rhizobiales > Xanthobacteraceae > Afipia. The sequence continues at coordinate 75,683 of JBIQLC010000016.1, forward strand.
CTGGGTGTCGCGCGCCAGCGCCAGACCGAGATCGGCATCCAGCGAGCGCTCGTGAAACTCATCGAACAGCACCGCAGCAACGCCGGTCAGTTCGGGATCGGCGAGAATCTGGCGCGAGAAGATTCCTTCGGTAACGACCTCGATACGTGTCGCGCGCGACACCTTCGAGCCAAAGCGCACGCGATAACCCACCGTCTCGCCAGCCTTCTCGCCGAGCGTCTGCGCCATGCGGTCGGCTGCCGCCCGCGCCGCGATCCGGCGCGGCTCCAGCACGATGATCTTCTTGCCTTGTGTCCACTCTGCATCGAGCAGCGCCAACGGCACCCGCGTCGTCTTGCCCGCGCCCGGCGGCGCCACCAGCACGGCCGTATTGCTGTGCGCGAGCGTCGCCGTCAGGTCACCAAGGACGGCATCGATGGGAAGGGGCGAAGTAAATTTCATAGACGTGGTCTACTCCCTCTCCCCGCTTGCGGGGAGAGGGTTGGGGTGAGGGGCAGAAATCACGACCGAGGAAATTTGAGACATCCACAAGAAGCCCCTCACCCGGAGGCTACGCCTCCGACCTCTCCCCGCAAGCGGGGAGAGGTGAAGGAGCCCCTAAGCCCCCCGCCCCACGCTCTCATAAGTAAAGCCGTGAGCTTCCATGTCTTCGCGACGATAGATGTTGCGCAGGTCGACGATCACAGGCGTCGCCATCTCGCGCTTCAAACGTGCCAGATCGAGCGCGCGGAACTGAACCCACTCGGTGACGATCACCAGCGCATCCGCTCCCTTGGCGCATTCGTAAGCATCGGCGCAGTAGGCGATGTCCGGCAATTCATGCTTGGCCAGCTCCATCCCGACCGGATCGTAAGCGCGCACATTCGCGCCGAGGTCGAGCAGACCCGTCACCAGCGGGATCGACGGGGCCTCGCGCATGTCGTCGGTTTCCGGCTTGAAGGTAAGACCAAGCACCGCGACGCTCTTGCCGCGCAGATTGCCGCCGAGCGCATGCGCGACCTTGCGCGCCATCGCCCGTTTGCGATTGTCATTCACTGCGAGCACAGCCTCGACGATGCGCAGCGGCACATCGTGATCGAGCGCCGTCTTCACCAGCGCGCGGGTGTCCTTGGGGAAACACGAGCCGCCGAAGCCCGGACCGGCATTGAGAAATTTCGAACCGATGCGGTTGTCGAGGCCGATGCCGCGCGCAACTTCCTGCACATCGGCGCCGACCTTCTCGGACAGATCCGCAATCTCGTTGATGAAGGTGATCTTGGTGGCGAGGAAAGCGTTGGCAGCGTACTTGATCAACTCGGCAGTGCGTCGCGCCGTGTACATGATCGGCGCCTGATTGAGATACAGCGGGCGATAGACCTCGCCGAGCACCTTGCGTGCACGCTCCTCGTTGGCGCCGACCACGATGCGATCGGGGTGCTTGAAGTCGCGGATCGCCGCGCCCTCGCGCAAAAATTCCGGGTTGGACGCCACCGCCACATCGGCCTGCGGATTGGTCTCGCGAATAATGCGCTCGACTTCATCTCCGGTACCCACCGGTACAGTCGATTTGGTCACGACGACGGTGAAGCCCTTCAGCGCAGCCGCTATCTCGCGCGCCGCGGCATGCACATAGCTCAGATCCGCATGACCATCGCCGCGGCGTGACGGCGTGCCGACCGCGATGAACACCGCATCGGCCTCCGCAACCGGACCGGCAAGATCGGTGGTAAAATCCAGACGCCCCGCTTTCACGGACGTTTCAACGAGTTGATCGAGGCCAGGCTCGAAAATCGGAATCTCGCCGCGCGTGAGCGCCGCTATCTTGCTCGCATCGGTATCGACGCAGGTCACCCGGTGACCGAAATCCGCGAAGCAGGCCCCGGAAACGAGACCTACGTAACCCGTGCCGATCATGGCAATTCGCATGCAAAAACCTGTCCTGTGTTGGTTAACGTCAAAGGCGGGATTTTCGCGACATTTGCCCGCGTCTTAGCGCGTTTTAAGGCGGAACGGAAACCGGATCATGGCGGAATTACCTCACAAGTACCTGGCATAACATTTGGATGAATAAAGAGGTCCGAAACCCCTTCGCCCCGATAATGGGCGCAACCATCCTGAAACGGGACAGCCATGAACGGTAACGAGACAGCGACGATCGCCGCGCAAACCGCGCCTTCCGAGCGTGTCGATTGGGTCGACTATGCCAAGGGCATCTGCATCGTCATGGTGGTGATGATGCATTCGACCCTCGGCGTCGAACTGGCGGCAGGAAAAACCGGATTCATGCATCATGTGGTGGAATTCGCCCGTCCGTTCCGGATGCCCGATTTCTTCCTCATTTCAGGTCTGTTCCTGGCCCGTGTCATTAACCGTGACTGGCGCACCTATCTCGACCGCAAGGTCATGCATTTTGCCTATTTTTATGTACTGTGGGTGACAATCCAGTTCGCTTTCAAGGCGCCGGGGATGGCGGCGGAGGGCGGCTGGGGTCATGTCGGTGTCATGTATCTCGAATCCTTCATCGAGCCGTTCGGCACGTTGTGGTTCATCTATCTGCTGCCGATCTTCTTTGTGGTCACCAAGGCCACGCTGCGCGTTCCGCCGGCGGCGATCTGGTTCGTCGGCGCCGCTCTCGAGATGTCGCACATCTCGACCGGCTGGACCGTGATCGACGAATTCGCCGCGCGCTTCATTTATTTCTATTCGGGCTATCTGTTCGCCAACGCCGTGTTCGCGATGGTCGGTCGCGCCCGCGCTTGGCCGCTGCTCGCGCTCAGCGGGCTTGCGGTGTGGGCTGCGGTCAATGCGGGCCTGGTGTTCGCCGGCGTCAGCACCCTGCCGGTGATCTCGCTCGCGCTCGGCTTCGCCGGCGCCTGCGCCATCATCACCACCGGCGTGCTTTTGGCACGGAAGCAATGGCTCGATGGCCTGCGCTTCTGTGGCGAGCACTCGATCGTGATCTATCTCGCCTTTTTCCTGCCGATGGCGACGACCCGCGCCGTGCTGCTCAAGACCGGCATCGTTACCGACGTCGGCGTGATCGCAATGATCGTCACCGCGATGGGCGTGCTCGGCGCGCTGGCGATGTGGTGGGCGGCGAAACGCGCCGGCCTGAACTTCCTGTTCGAGCGGCCGGCAATGTTCTGGATTGCGCCGCCCAAGCCCCGCGTCAAGCTGCAACCGGCGGAGTAAAAACCTCCAAATCTTGTCGTGGCCGGGCTCGTCCCGGCCACCTCGATTCATGGGGTATAGTGGGGTGCCTCCGAGGCGAGAGGCACGACAAGAATCCGTGCGCATCTGCCATGGAGAGGGCTGTCAATCCGGCCTAAAATCCTTAAGTTGCCGGCATGCCCAAAAAGCCCGCATCGCCCGTCAAGAAGACCACGGACAAGAAACCCGTCGCCGCCAAGGCCGACCCCGCCACAAAGGCAGCGGCAAAGGCCGCGCCTAAGCAACCTGCCGGCGTCAAGGCGCCCGGCAAGGGCGACCACATCTTCCTGGTGGACGGCTCGTCCTACATTTTCCGCGCCTATCACGCGTTGCCGCCGCTGAACCGCAAGTCCGACGGGTTGCAGGTCAATGCTGTGCTCGGCTTCTGCAACATGCTGTGGAAGTTGATGCGCGATATGCCGCCGGACAACCGGCCCACCCATCTCGCAATCATCTTCGACAAATCGGAGAAGACCTTCCGCAACGACTTCTACCCCGAATACAAGGCGCATCGGCCGCCGGCACCGGACGATCTGATCCCGCAGTTTGCGCTGATCCGCGAAGCGGTCCGCGCCTTCGACTTGCCCTGCATCGAGCAGCTCGGCTTCGAGGCCGACGACTTGATTGCGACGTATGTGCGCGAAGCCTGCGAGCGCGACGCGACGGCGACCATCGTGTCGTCGGACAAGGACCTGATGCAGCTCGTGACCGACTGCGTCACCATGTACGACACCATGAAGGATCGCCGCCTCGGCATTCCCGAGGTCATCGAGAAGTTCGGCGTGCCGCCGGAGAAGGTGGTCGAGGTCCAGGCGCTGGCGGGAGATTCCGTCGACAACGTTCCCGGCGTGCCAGGCATCGGCATCAAGACCGCGGCGCAGCTCATCACCGAATACGGCGATCTCGAAACGCTGCTGGCGCGCGCCGGCGAGATCAAACAGCCCAAGCGCCGCGAAGCGCTAATCGAGAATGCTGAGAAGGCGCGCATTTCCCGCCGTCTCGTGCTGCTCGACGATCACGTCAAGCTCGATGTGCCGCTCGATGAGCTCATCGTTCACGAACCGGATTCGCGCAAGCTGATCGCCTTCCTCAAGGCGATGGAATTCACCACGCTGACCCGCCGCGTCGCCGAATACGCCCACATCGATCCGGCGGATATCGCGGCCGACGACAAGCTGAAAAGCGAATTTGCGCGCGGCACGCCCGACGCTGACTCTCCGGAAACCCTGCCGCTCGGCGGCGAGCCCGATTCCCGCGCCAAGGGGACGATGACGCCCGGCGCCGCCCGCAAGCCGGCATCAGGCACAACCGCGACCGGCCCGTTCACAACCAAAGCCCTGGCGGAGGCCCGCACGGCTAGCGCGCTCAAGACACCTGTCAATCGCAGCAAGTATGTCGCTGTGCGCACCCACGATGCACTCAAGGCGTGGATCGAGCGCGCTCACGATCTCGGCCATGTCGCGATCGAGGTGAAGGCAACGTCCGACGATCCGATGCAGGCCGACATCTGTGGTGTGGCGCTGGCGCTGACACCGAACGAAGCGTGCTACATTCCGATCGGCCACAAGAAAGCTGGCAACTCGGATCTGTTCTCCGGCGGGCTTGAAGATGGCCAGATCGAAGCCCCGAAGGTATTCGACGCGCTGCGCATCCTGTTCGAGACTCAGTCTGTCCTGAAATCCGGCTTCAACATCAAGTTCAACACCGTGCTGCTAGCGCAGCATGGCGTGACACTGCGCACCACCGACGATGTGCAGTTGACGTCCTACGTGCTCGATGCCGGTCGGGCGAGCCATGACCTCGACGCGATGGCCGAGCGCCTGCTCAACCACACCACGATCAGCCATGCCGAGATCATCGGCAGCGGCAAGAATCGCATCACCTTCGATCAGGCGACGATCGAGCGAGCTACCGAATATGCCGCCGAAGATGCCGACGTCATCCTGCGGTTGTGGCTGCTGTTCAAGGCGCGACTGGTCGCCGAGCGCATGAATACGGTTTACGAAACGCTGGAACGGCCCCTGGTGCCGGTGCTCGGTCGCATGGAACGTCGCGGCATCAGCATCGACCGCCAGGTGCTGGCGCGGCTGTCGGGCGAGTTCGCCCAGACCGCGGCGCGCGTCGAAGCCGAGATTCAGGAACTGGCAGGTGAACCGGTCAATCCCGGCAGCCCGAAGCAGCTTGGCGACATCATTTTCGGCAAGATGGGTCTACCCGGCGGGCAGAAAACAAAGACCGGTGCGTGGTCGACTTCGGCCTCAATCCTCGAAGACCTCGCCGACGAAGGTCACGAGTTTCCGCGCAAGATTCTCGACTGGCGTCAGGTATCGAAACTGAAATCGACCTACACCGACGCACTGCCGACATACGTCCATCCGCAGACCCAGCGCATTCACACCACGTATGCGCTTGCGGCGACGACCACCGGCCGCCTGTCGTCGAACGAACCGAATCTTCAGAACATTCCGGTGCGCAACGAGGAAGGCCGCAAGATCCGCAAGGCCTTTGTCGCTACGCCCGGCCATAAGCTGGTATCGGCGGATTATTCGCAGATTGAACTGCGGCTGCTCGCCGAAATCGCCGATATTCCGGTGCTCAAGCAAGCGTTCAAGGACGGTCTCGACATTCACGCGATGACGGCATCGGAAATGTTCGGCGTGCCGATCAAGGACATGCCAGGCGAAGTCCGTCGCCGCGCCAAGGCGATCAATTTCGGCATCATCTATGGCATCTCGGCGTTCGGCCTTGCCAACCAGCTGGGCATTCCGCGCGACGAAGCTGGTGCTTACATCCGAAAATATTTCGAACGCTTCCCCGGCATCCGCGCCTACATGGATGCAACGCGCGACTTCTGCCGCGAACACGGCTATGTCGAAACGCTGTTCGGCCGCAAGTGTCACTATCCCGACATCAAGGCCAGCAATCCGTCGATCCGTGCGTTCAATGAGCGCGCCGCGATCAATGCACGCCTGCAAGGCACCGCCGCCGACATCATCCGTCGCGCCATGATCCGGATGGACGATGCACTGATCGAGAAGAACCTGTCAGCGCAGATGCTGCTGCAGGTTCATGACGAACTGATCTTCGAGGTGCCGGACAACGAGGTCAAAAAAACGCTGCCGGTGATTCAGAAGGTGATGGAAGACGCGCCATTTCCGGCAGTCGTCATGTCCGTGCCTCTCCATGTCGATGCAAGGGCAGCGAACAACTGGGACGAAGCGCATTAGATTCCGTCAATCTGATTCATCTTTCGAAATACGGCCTACTGGAACAGTACCCTCATATGCCTGACCTCTCCACCTTTCCGATCACCAAGCGTTGGCCGCCCAAGTACCCCGACCGCCTGCAACTCTACTCGCTGCCAACGCCGAACGGCGTAAAGGTCTCGATCATGCTCGAGGAAACCGGGTTGCCCTATGAGGCGCATCTGGTCGATTTCGGCAAGAACGACCAGCAGACGCCTGAATTCCTGTCGCTCAATCCGAATGGCAAGATTCCGGCCATCATCGATCCGGACGGCCCCGGCGGAAAGCCGCTCGGGCTTTTCGAATCCGGCGCGATCCTCGAATATCTTGCCGACAAGACTGGCAAATTCATTCCGCTCGATCCCGCGCGCAGGATCGAGACCATTCAGTGGGTCCATTTCCAGATGGGCGGCATCGGCCCGATGTTCGGCCAACTTGGATTCTTCAACAAGTTCGCGGGCAAGGAGTACGAGGACAAGCGCCCTCTTCAACGCTACGTGAACGAATCGAAGCGCCTGCTCGGCGTGATCGATCGCCGGCTTGACGACCGCCAATGGATCATGGGCGACGACTACACCATCGCCGATATTTCGATGCTCGGCTGGGTGCGCAACCTGATCGGTTTCTATGAAGCTCGCGAGCTGGTCGAATTTGACAACCTGAAGCACGTTCCCGCATGGCTGGACCGCGGCCTCGCGCGACCGGCGGTGCAGCGTGGCCTGACCATCCCGGCCAGGCCTTAAAACTGGCGCGTGACGGAAAGTCGTTGCCGAATTAATCCAGCTTCACCTCGAAGCCACGCTTCACTCCCGGCCGCGCCATCAGATTGGCGTACCAGCGTTCGACATTGGGGAAATCGGCAAGCGGCACCTTGTGGCGCTCATGCCGCCATGCCCAGCCCAGAATGGCAAAGTCGGCAACCGAGAGCTTGTCGGCGACGAACTCGCGATCGGCGAGCCGGCGATCGAGCACACCATAAAGCCGGCGCGTCTCCTTGGAGAACCGCTCGAGTCCATAACGCCGGTCCTGCTCGTTCGCGAGCGCGATAAAGTGATGCACTTGGCCCGGCATCGGCCCAAAGCCGCCCATCTGCCACATCAGCCATTCCAGCACCGGAATCCGCTCGCCAAGATCCTTGGGCAGAAACTTGCCAGTCTTCTCGCCCAGGTAGAGCAGAATGGCGCCGGATTCGAACACGCTCGCCGGCCTGCCATGCGGGCCATCGGGATCGATGATCGCCGGAATCTTGTTGTTCGGGCTGATCTTGAGGAAATCCGGCGCGAACTGCTCGTCCTTGGTGATATTGATTGGATAGACCTTATAGGGCAGTCCCATCTCTTCCAGAGCGACGCTGATCTTGCGGCCGTTGGGCGTATTCCAGGTGTGAAGTTCGATCGTCATTCCAATTTCCTTGCCAATTCCAATGCTGGCGCGCTGTTGACGGTGCGCGATCCGCTCTGGAATGTCCACGCGGCGGGCGCTAAATTCCGCCAAATTCCCGCACCGAAGAGATCGCTCGTGTCCATTTCTGCTTCCCGCGCTCGCCTTGCCGAGATTATCCGCACTCGCTCGTTCGGGCGCGGCGAGATCACCCTCGCCTCCGGGCGCAAGAGCGATTTCTACTTCAATCTCAAGCCGACCATGCTCGACCCCGAAGGCGCGGCGCTGCTGGCGGAACTGTCGGTCGACGCGCTGAAGGATGACAACATCGACTATATCGGCGGGCTCGAAATGGGCGCGGTGCCGCTGGCCGGCGCCATCGCTCAACTCTCGTGGATGAAGGGCACGCCGATCGCGGCGTTCTTCGTGCGAAAGAAACCGAAGGAGCATGGCGCGCGGCTTGCGGTCGAAGGCCTCGCCAAGGGCGAAACCCTGCAAGGCAAGCGCATTGTCATTGTCGAGGACGTTACCACCACCGGCGGCTCTGCGATCAAGGCGGTGGACGCGGTGCGGGACGCCGGCGGCGAAGTCGTGCTGGTGTTCACCATGGTCGACCGCAACGAAGGCGCGGCGGAGGTCTTCGCCGAGGCTAAAATACCGTTCCGCTCGCTCTATAAGGCCGGAGAATTTCTCGGCTCCTGAGCGCGACGATTGCGGGGGTTGACACCGGGCGCGATCTTGGCCCCGATCACGACCAACCAGTCACGTGCAATCATCGGGGGACATACCATGCGCCGCGTTTCCGGTGCGGCAGCAGGCCGCACACTTCTTGCAGGTGCCATCTTCGCACTCGCGGCGGCCATGCCGGCACCGGCCTTTGCCGCCGAGGGACTCGATGGCGGCAAACTGTCGTTGCTATGGGCGCTGCCGTTCGTCGGCATTTTGCTGTGCATCGCCACCGGCCCGGTGTTCTACCCGCACGTCTGGGAGCACCACTTCGGTAAATTCTCCACATTCTGGGCGGCACTGATCGTACTGCCGCTGTTCGCGACCATCGATCTGCATACCGTGACTTCGGCGCTCGCGCACACCGCGTTCCTCGAGTACATGCCGTTCATCTTGCTGCTGCTGGCGTTGTTTACCATCGCCGGCGGCATCTATGTCGAAGGCAATCTGCACGACAGTGTGTTCACCAATACGGTGCTGCTCGCGGTTGGCACGGTGCTCGCCAGCATCGTGGGCACCACCGGCGCAGCGATGATCCTGATCCGCCCGCTGATCCGCGCCAACGACGACCGCCGCCACAACGCCCATGTCGTGGTGTTCTTTATTTTCCTTGTCGCCAATATCGGCGGCTCGCTGTCGCCGCTCGGCGATCCGCCGCTGTTCATCGGCTTTCTCAAAGGCGTCGAGTTCTTCTGGACCACGCAGCATTTGTGGCTGGAAACGTTGACCGTTGCCGTCATCGTGCTGGCTGTGTTCACTGTGATTGATCTCTATTGCCACCGGCTCGATCGGGTTCATGGTTATCCAAAAGATCCGACGCCGGATTCGCCGCTGCGGATTCACGGCAAGATCAATTTCGCCCTGCTTGGAGTGGTGATCGCTGCCATCCTGATGAGCGCGCAATGGAAACCCGGCATTTCGTTCACCATCGCCGGCGCCGAGCTGCAACTGCAGGATCTGTTGCGCGACGCGATCTTCGTCATCTGCGCCGTCGCATCCATCGTACTGACACCGAAAAAAGACCGCGACGCCAACGGCTTTTCGTGGGGTCCGATCCAGGAAGTGGCGATCCTGTTTGCCGGCATTTTCATCTGCATCGTGCCGGTGATGGCTATGCTGCAGGCGGGCTCTCATGGTCCCTTTGCGCAGCTGCTCGCGCTTGTCACCCACGCTGACGGCAGCAACAATCCTGCAGCCTATTTCTGGCTGACCGGTGGCCTGTCGTCGTTCCTCGACAATGCACCGACGTATCTCGTGTTCTTCCAACTCGCCGGCGGCGACCCGCAGGTGTTGATGACGGCACAGGCGGCGACGCTGGCCGCAATCTCGTCGGGCGCGGTGTTCATGGGCGCCAACACCTATATCGGCAACGCACCGAACTTCATGGTCTACGCCATCGCGCGGCAGGCGGGGGTGAAGATGCCGAGCTTCTTCGGTTACATGATTTGGTCGGGACTGGTGCTGATCCCAACCTTCATCCTCGCGACATTCCTGTTCTTCTGACGGTCGCACGGATGAAAATTGCCGTCATGGGTGCAGGCGCCGTCGGATGTTATTTCGGCGCGCGCCTCGCCCGCTCCGGCCATGACGTCACGTTGATTGCTCGGCCAACTCATGTCGAAGCGATCGCGCAGCATGGTCTGATCTTTGAGAGTGGCGGCACGCAGGACCACATTCCGATCAAAGCAACCACGGAAGTGTCCGGCGTCACCGGCGCCGACGTGGTCTTGTTCTGCGTCAAGTCAACAGACACCGAGCCTGCCGGACGATCCATCGCGCCCCACCTGAAACCCGATGCGACCGTGCTGTGCCTGCAGAACGGCGTCGACAACCCCGAGCGCCTGCAACCTCTGATCGAACCAATTGCAGTTCCTGCGGCGGTCTATGTTGCCGTCGAAATGGCGGGCCCCGGTCATGTCCGGCATCATGGCCGCGGCGACCTGACCATCGGCGCATCGCCGGCCAGTGCGGACATTGCGAAACAGTTCGGCGCTGCCGCGATACAGACCGTCGTTTCTGATCATGTCATCGACACGCTGTGGACCAAGCTCACCACAAACTGCGCTTATAATGCGTTGTCGGCCGTGGCCGAACTGCCCTACGGTCCCATGCTCGCGGTCGAAGGTACTGCCGACCTCATCCGGATTGTGGTTGACGAGTGTGTCACCGTTTCGCGGGCGCTCGGCGTCTCTCTTCCGCGCGACATTGCCGATACCGTCCTGGCGCTCGCTGACACCATGCCGCGGCAGTATTCCTCGACCGCGCAGGATCTCGCGCGAGGCAAGCCGAGCGAGATCGATTACCTCAACGGATATGTGGTCCGGAAAGGCGCTGAACTTGGCATTCCCACACCGGCCAACCTGGCGCTACGGGTGATGGTCAAATTGCGCGAGGCGTCGCGACAACAGGACGGTTAACTAGAACGGCTTTTCCTGATTGCCTGAGCTGTCAGCTAAAATTGACCAGAATCCGATCAAATTGGTAAGGCGCTCGCTCCTTCAGTGCGCCGTAACAATGACCAGCGATGTACTGCTCTCATGCTCGAACAGCCCGGGCCCGCTTGAGTGAGCGCCGCAACACCTCGAATATGCGCTCGTCGAGCGTCTGAGATACGTTGAAGCGCACGAATTCAGCCGCGGTTTGCGACACGCTAAAGACGTTCCCCGGCGCCAGCACCACATTCTCCGTGATTGCCGCTCGGGCAAGCTCCGCAGCATCAAGGCCGTCCGGAAGACGACACCACAGGAACATGCCCGCCGGCGGAATGAACCAGGGTTGAATACCGATAGCTTTTAGCCTTGCAGAAACGTCGAACATGGCGCGCGCGAGGCGACCGCGCAGACCTTCCATATGCTTTCGGTAACCGCCATCGCTCAGAACCGTCAGGACCAGTTCCGCATTGAGCCGTCCCCCGCCGAAGGAAGATGCAATCTTGAGGTCGATCAATCCGTCGATCCACCCCGGTCGCGCAACCACAAATCCGCAACGCATCGAAGCCGAAATCGTTTTCGAGAAGCTGCCGATCGAAATGACGCGATCGAGGCCGTCGAAAGCGGCAAGGCGCGGCGCCGGTACCAGTTCGAAATCGGCGAGGATGTCGTCCTCGACTATGGTCAGCCCGAATTGATCGGCGAGTTTGAGCACACGATGGGCCGTGACCGACGACAAGGTTGCGCCGGTCGGATTATGGATCGCGGAATTGGTAATGTAGAGCCGCGGGCGATGCACAGCGAGCACCTCGCCAAATCGCCCGATATCCGGGCCTGAAGACGTGTAGGGCACACTGACGATCTTCGCGCGGTGCGCGCGCAATTGGGCCTGAAAGTTGAAATAGCAAGGGTCATCAACGAGCACCGTATCACCCGGCTCGAGCAGGAAGCGAAACAGAAGATCCATCGCCTGCGTTCCGGACTCCGTCAGCATGATCTGATCCGGGGCGCACTCGATCCCACGTTCAGCCATCCGCCGCGCGATCAACTGGCGCAACGCTGGCAAACCCAGCGGCGAACCGTAATCAGCCAGCACCGGGCCGCTCGCGCGGGCGAGCGAACGAAGCGCCTTCCTGATGCTGTCCTCCGGCAACCATGACGGAGGAAGCCAGCCGCAACCGGGCTTTAGAATGCTGTCGCCTGTTTCCAGGGATTGTCGCGAAATCCAGAACGGATCGACAGCACGGTCAACCTTCGGGCCGATCTCGGAAAGAGCCAGTGGAGCAGCCTGACTGGCCACGTAGAATCCGGAGCCCGGCCGCGAATGGATCGCGCCTTCGGCGACCAGCCGCTCGTAAGCTTCCACGACCGTGGAGGGCGAAACCCCCAACGCCGACGCCAACTTCCGGATCGACGGCAATTTGGCGCCGGGAAGCAGACTGCGTCCCGCCATGCGCTGGCGGATCGTGCCCATGACCACAGCCACGCGGCTTCTCGTCTCACCTTGCTCTTTCATCCGTACTGCTCTTTTGAGGATAACAGTTTGGCGAAACTGTACTGAATTGTGTCTGGCAGAACCAGCCATCAAAACCGATAAAAGACCCGCACAGGAGAATGGCGAAATGGACCGGACGGCGGCTGGGTGGCTTAACGGACTGATCGGCGTGGTGATCTTCAGCGGATCGCTTCCTGCCACGCGCGTTGCCGTACTGCAGTTCGATCCCGTCTTCCTGACCGTGGCCCGCGCCGCGATTGCGGGCGCGCTGGCGCTGTGTCTGCTCCTCTTGTTCAAGGAAAAACGCCCCACCCGCCGTGACCTGACGTCTCTGGTGGTGGTCGCGCTCGGCGTGGTGGTCGGCTTTCCGTTGCTAACGGCGTTGGCGCTTCAGCACATGACATCCGCCCATTCGATCGTGTTCATCGGGCTGTTGCCGCTGGCAACGGCCATCTTCGGCGTGATCCGAGGTGGCGAGCGGCCAAGGCCCGCGTTCTGGCTATTCTCCGTGCTCGGCAGCGCCCTGGTGGTTGGCTTCGCGTTGTTTCAAGATCTCACCGCTTCGGCGGTCGGCGATGCGTTGATGTTTGCGGCCATCGTCGTCTGCGGCCTCGGCTATGCCGAAGGCGCAAAATTGTCCCGAACACTCGGGGGCTGGCAGGTCATTTCCTGGGCGCTCGTGTTGTCGTTGCCGATCATGATCGTACTGGTTCTGATCTATATGCCGTCTTCGTTTTCACGCATCGACTCACCGGCCTGGATCAGCCTCGCCTACGTCTCGCTGTTCAGCATGCTGATCGGGTTCGTATTCTGGTATCGCGGCCTTGCCGAAGGCGGCATCGCGGCGGTCGGTCAGTTGCAGCTCCTGCAGCCCTTTTTCGGATTGGCACTCGCCGCGACCCTGCTGCACGAGCCAGTGACGTCTGCGATGATGATCGTGACTGTCGGGGTGATCCTGTGCGTGGCCGGAGCGCGGAAGTTCGTCAGATAATTCTCTGAACCTCGCGCACCGCAGTTGGATTCCAAAACCAGATCAGGAAGCAGCCCAGCGCCTCCGGCAGGCGTTCCTCGGGCCAGCTGCGCTTGAACTGTCTGGCTTGGTTCATGCCCGCTGCAGCCGACCCAAAGCCCCTATCCAGCGCGCTGCACCGGAACCCGACAAACCGGGTTTCCCGCGGTTTTCCGCGCTTTCCCTGTTGCCTTCCCGCGATCGGCTCATTAATATGTCACTGATATGTTAGATTGGATGATCGCGGAAGGAGGCTGTAATGGAATTGTCCCTAACTCCAATGAGTGAACGGCAGCGCAAATATCGAGCGAACTACCGCGAGCGCGTCGCAGGCTGGTACAATGGCTGGCTCCACGTCGCCCTGATTTACACCATCGGGTTCACCGCACTGTACGTCTACATCGCTAACGTCCATGACGTGCGATGGTGGGAATGGCTGACAGTCCCTGCGGTGTTCATGATCGCGAACTATTTCGAATGGGCCGTGCATCGCTATGTCATGCACCGGCCGTCGAACATTCCGCTGCTACGCGCGGTCTACAGCCGTCACACGCTGATGCACCATCAGTTCTTTACTCAGGAAGAGATGCGTTTCGCCGATCATCATGACTGGCGCGTGACCTTCTTCCCGCCTTATGCCCTCGTCGTCTTCACCTTCATGTCGATCCCGGCGGCGATCGTGGGGGGATATGTGATCTCGCCCAATGTCGGCTGGCTGCTCATCACCACCACCACGTCGATGTATCTCATCTACGAGTTCATGCATTTCTGCTGCCACGTCGATGAGAACTGGTTCGTGCGCACCATGCCGTTCGTCAATACGATCCGCCGGCACCACACCGCCCATCATGACCAATCGATCATGATGGAGCGCAACATGAACCTGACCTTCCCGGTCATGGATTATCTGTTCGGAACGTCGGATCTCAATCGCGGACTGCTCGGCCATATCTTCAATGGCTACAGCACCCGATTCATCAAGACCGACATGCGCCGAACCTCGCGTACCCCGCGCGTTCAGCCGACATCCGTGCCCGCCGAATAACCGCAAGAGTCCGGCTGCTCCATTCGATCAGCCGGACTTCCTTTTCGGAGACGTCTTATGACCCAGATCGAACCCAATGCTCTTGCGCTGTGCTGGTTCGCGCTGTTCTGGAGCATCTGCTGCCTCAGCTTCCTTCAGCTTGCCGGCATGTATCCGCTCGGCAGCCAGGCCGACGATGTAAAGCCTGCACCGCCAACGTTCGTGCTCGGCAGCACGGCGTTGTGGCTGGCGCTACTGGTAGGCACGTGCCTGTTCGGCGCCGCTGAGCTGCGCTGGACCAGCGTGGTGATCGTCGGTGGAATTCTGTTTCTCTTCCTGCCGGAATTGTTTCAGGCCATTCCGGCGCGCTGGCGCAACGGCTGGGCCGGACTGACAGCCACCGGCGTGACACTCGCTATCGCGCTGGCCCTGCTGGTGTCCGTGGGCCAGAGCCCGATCAGATCGCTGCTTTCGTAAATCCAAATCTCGTCCGTATGTGAATCGCGGAGGTCGCAATGCCACATCACATCAAGTTTCTTCTGTCGTTGGGATGCCTCGGAACCGCCGCCGTCGGCTATTTCTATATGGTCCATCTCGGACAGACCGGCCCGAGCTACGCTGTTGCCTTTCTCGGAGTTTTCGCGACCATCGCCATGTGGGTCTTCCCCGAGGTCATGAAGAAAGACATCAAGACCAGCAAACCCCACGCCTGATGTCGATCACGGCGATCCCGCCCAATGCCACGGAGATAAAGATGACTCACTACACGGGTGACCGGACCATCGACGGGATTTCCGTTCAAGCCGACGGCCAGCCACTCTCGCCCTACTACGACCAGCTCCAACTAACCGAACACGGGTTTGAATGGAGCTATGAGGGCCCGGAACCAGCGCAACTCGCCTTCGCCCTTCTTTACGATCATTTGCGCGACGCCCCGAAGGCCAAGGCGCTCCACAAGCCATTCATGCAACGCATCGTCGCCAACTTCGACAACGAGTGGGAATTGACCTCCGCCGACGTCGACGACGCAATCCGCGCGCTCGACGCATAAACGTATTTCATCGAATCCGGCTCCAAGGTTCTGATTTCATGGCGTTGCAATTTCGCGCGGCCGTCCTTCATCGAAGCGGCACGCCACTATCGATCGAGCGTATCTCGTCGCCAGCGCCATCGGCGAGCGACGTGGTTGTGCGAATGCGCGCCGCCAGCCTGTGCCATACCGACCTGGAAGTCATCGACGGATCCTTGCGCTATCCGCTGCCGATGATCCTTGGCCATGAGGCTTCGGGGATCGTGGAAGAAGTCGGGAGCGCGGTCAGCAACGTTCGCGTCGGTGACCATGTCGTGCTGTCATGGAATCCGAACTGCGGCCATTGCTTTCACTGCGACCGCGATCAGCCGATCCTCTGCGAAACCTATCTCGGCGAAGGACCAAAAGGCGTTCATTTCGACGGACAATCGAAAGCAACCCTGTCGTCCGGCCAGACGTTGACCCATCTGATGTTTCTCGGCGCGTTTGCGGAATACTGTGTTCTGCCAGCACAACAGGCGATCGTTGTGCCGAAGGAGATTCCTTTCGACCGGTCCTGCCTGATCGGTTGTGGTGTGATGACAGGCGTCGGGGCTGCACTCAATGTGGCCGACATTCGCCACGGCGATACGGTGATGGTGATCGGCTGCGGTGCAGTCGGCTTGGCGGCCATCCAGGGTGCGGTCATGGCCGGCGCGGAGCACGTCATCGCGATCGATCTCAACGACGATAAACTCGCGCTCGCCGCACGTCTTGGTGCAACGCAGACCGTCAACGCCGGTACGCAAGATCCTGTCGAAGCCGCAAAATCAGTGACGCAAGGCCGCGGTGCCGATATCGTTCTGGAATCCGCCGGACACCCGATTGCTTTCCGGCAGACCACGGAAGCAGTGCGTCCGGGCGGCCAGGTGATCTGGCTCGGCAAGATCGACGTCACCAAAGACGTCAGCTTCCGTTGGGGATCGTTGATGGGCGAGAAACGACTGCGCCGATCGAGCTATGGCGGCGCGCGTCCACGCCGCGATTTTCCGATGCTGGCGCAAGCCTACCTCGACGGCCGCCTCAAGCTCGATGAGTTGATCACGCACCGTATCAAGCTCGATGGCATCAATGACGGCTTCGATCAACTGCGCCCGGGAAAAACGATCCGCACGGTCATTGAGTTTTGAGGCCGTTCGTCAAAGCGTCGCGCGGGCGAAGTTCTCGATATACTCGATCAGCCGGTCCGATGCAGCCGCCGCCTTTTCAGGATCACGGCGCGCGATAGCTTCCGCCACTTCGGCATGCAGTCGCGCCGCGCGCGGCAAATCCGCTGTTTCGCGATAGTGCTGATACCAGAAGCGGCGCGACAGGCCGTGCATCAGGCCCATGGAGCGACTGGCAAATTCATTCCGCGCTGCGGTTGAAATCAGCGTATTGAGCTGCTGATCGAACCGCATGAACGCGATATCGTCAGCACGTTCGGCAGCCTCGCGCATTCCCTCGGCAATCGCAGAGAATTGTTGTCGCTCTTCCTCGGTGGCGCGTTCTGCTGCTCCACGTGCCATCAGCCGCTCAAGCTCACGCCGCACTTCCAGCAGGCGCAGCTGAACCCGTACATTGATCTCGGAAACCAGAATACCCCGGCGCGGCAGGATATTGACGAGGCCATCGCGCGACAGGCGCTGGAGCGCCTCGCGGATCGGCGTTCGGCCGATATTGAGGCGCTTGGACAACACCAGCTCGGACAACACTGCGCCCGGCGGCAACTGAAGCGTCACGATCATTTCTTCGAGCTGCGCATAAGCCAGATCGGTCAGCGTAACATCGCCGATACCATCGGGAACTGTTGGCTGGCGACGCGCGGACGCAGGCTCCACGCCTGCGCCACCTGGCGCCCGGCCTTTACCCTTCATCGTCCGCAAGCCTGACAATTGCTTTGCGTCAACGCCAAATGTGGCGCGACTCCCTGATCAGATGACGTGATCAGGTATCCCATACGCGATGCGGCCCGGCAAGCTTACAGGCTTTGCCATCGCCCTTCGTCAGCGAAGATATTTATGCCGTGAGTTCGCGGCTAATGACCAGCCGCTGGATCTCGCTGGTGCCTTCGAGAATCCGTAATACCCGCGCCTCACCAGGAAGGCTCGAAACATCGAACTCCTCGAATGCCCCGTAGCCACCGTGAACCTGCAGCGCGATATCCGCTGCCTCCCCCGCCATCTCGGTGGCGAACAACTTGGCCATCGAGGTTTCAAGACGAAACGGTCGGTTCGAATCCGCCAGACAGGCCGCATTGCGGATCATGAGCTCAGACGCATGGATATTCGTTAGCGCGTCGGCGAGCGGGAACGTGAGACCCTGGTTCTGAAAGATCGGCACACCGCCAACCTTGCGGCTCGCGCCGTAGGTTTTGGCGAGATCGACCGCCTTGCGCGCCAGACCGAGCGCGGTGGCGCCGACAAGTATACGGCCAATGCTGAGCGTCGTCAGAATCTGCTTCAGGCCATCACCGCGGTCGCCGACCATGTTGGCTTTCGGCACCCGGCATTCGTCGAGATAAAGCTCAACGGAGTCGGCAATGCGCCAGCCGATCTTCCGGCTCGCCTTGCCGACCTTGAATCCTGGGGTACCGACCGGCACGACAAATGTCGAAAGTCCCCTGGCGCCAAGCTCGGGATCAGTCATCGCAATGAATGTCGAAACGCCGTGCAGCGGCGTGCCCGCGTTGGTCGAAAACACCTTGGAACCCGTCAGGACGTAGGAATCGCCGTCTTCCACCGCACGCATCTTTGTGCTGGCAACATCCGATCCACCGCTCGGTTCGGAAACGCCAAACGAGGCGACGAAATCTCCACGACACAGCGGTTCGAGCCATTTCCTTTTGAGTTCATCCGAACCGTAGCGGGCGATCACCGTCATCGGCGCGCTGTTGCAGAGATAGATCGCGGCAAAACCGGGCTCGGTACACGCGAGCGTTTCGGCGACAATCGCTGCTCCCCGCGTACCAAGACCACCGCCGCCGTACTCAGGATCGTAGGCCGTTCCCATGAAGCCGAGCGAAAGAAACTCCTTGACCAGATCGGTGGGAAATTCGTGCTTGTCGGCAAACGGCTTGATCTTATCGCGCAGCGATCCGTTCGCGAACTGCTCGAGGCCGCCCTTCAGCAGGGTTTCGTCTTCATTGAGGTCGAGAAGCATCTCGCGGCTCCTTTAAGTACACCAGATATCATTGAGGCAGTCAGCGCTGCCGGAACTTGTCCAACGTCGCCTGCGCCGCCGTCTCGCGGCAGTTAGCGAGAAACAGCCGGTTGGCTTCGAAATCCATGGTTTCGGCGTCATCCATGAGATAGTTCGAGAAAAACCGCTTAGTGGCGGCAACCGCCGGACGCGGCAGCTTCGCGATCTTCTCCGCAAGACCAATCGCGGTCGCCAGCGCCTCGCCATCGTCACAGCAATAGTCGACGACACCGATGGCGCGTGCATCCTCTGCCGTTAACGGCTTAAGGCAGAAGCACAACAGCCGAGCTTTCACGAGACCGACACGAGCAACCAGGGACTTGATACCCCATGGCGTCAGCCAGCCATGCGGCACCTCGGGCAGACTCCACGTCGACCGCCGCCCCGCCACGACAACATCGCAGCAGGTTGCAAGTGTGAACCCGCCACCGATCGCGAACATTTCGACCGCCGCAACCACCGGCTTGCTGAGATAGCCGATCAAACGGCCAAGATCGCCGCACTCCTGCTCGAACCGCCCCATAGCGTCGAGATCGAGCCCACCGATGAACTTGAGATCGCTGCCGGCGGAAAATCCTGGGGCTGCACCAACAAGGACAATCGCTCCGACATCATCTTCGCGATCGAGCTTAAGAAGCGCACCTTTGACACCATCGACCAGTGCCTGATCCATCGCATTGCGGCGCGCCGAGCGCAGCAACGTGACGATAGCTACGCCACCCTGCCTCTCGACTTTCACCGTCTCATTCTCGCTACTCATCGACACTTCACCCAAGTCTGCATTACGCGCCGAGGTACATCTGCTTGACTTCGGCGGTTTCGGAGAGGTCCTTGGCGCTGCCCGACGTCACGATCTTACCGGATTGCAACACGTAGGCGCGATCGGCACAGCCGAGCGCCATCACCGCATTCTGCTCGGCAAGCAGAATCGTGAGCCCCTCGCGGGCAAGATCGCGGACGATCTGCCCCAACTCTTCGATAATGATCGGAGCCAAACCGAGCGTCGGCTCATCGAGCAGCATCAGCGTCGGCCGCGACATCAGCCCACGGCCGATTGCGAGCATCTGTTGCTCGCCTCCCGACATCGAACCGGCGCGCTGATCGCGTCGTTCGCGAAGCCGGGGGAACATCGCAAAGATACGCTCGAGATCCCCATCCAGATCGTCGCGATCGGCGCGGTGATACGCGCCCATCAAAAGATTCTCGTAAACCGTGAGGCGCGGAAAAATCTGCCGCCCCTCCGGCACCAGCACGAGACCCGCCTTGACCCGATCAACAGTGGACGTCGCCACGATATCCTGGCCCTTGAAACTGATCGAGCCGGAGTCCGATTTCTTCAGGCCAGCGAGAGTCCGCAGGGTGGTCGATTTGCCGGCGGCGTTGGAGCCGATCAGCGTGACCACCTCGCCCTTCTCGAGCCGGAAAGCCACGTCGCGCAGAACCCTCTGCTTGCCGTAGCTGACGTTGAGGTTCGATACATCAAGCATGTTTCTTGCCCAGGTAGGCTGCCACGACAGCTTCGTTCGCAAGGACATCTTCCGTCTTGCCGGTCGCAATGACAGCGCCATGATGAAGCGCGATCGAACGATCGGCGAGGCGGCCGAGAAAGCCGACCTTGTGATCGATGATGCACAGCGTCACGCCGTGCGATTTCAGATCGCGCAACACCGCATCGAGATTGGTGATCTCGTCATGCCCGAGACCGGAGGCTGGCTCGTCCAGCAGCAGCAACTCGGGATCGCAGACCATTCCCATCGCAACGCCGAGCATTTTCTCGCCGCCATAAGACAGGGCGCCAGCCTCGTCGTTGCGTTGACCGGTCAACCGGCACAGCTCGAGCATCTGGCCAATCTTGTGCTCTAAGGTTCGCTCAAGTTCGGCTGGCATACCGCTGAACAGCGTACGCAGTCGCCCCGCGCCGAGCGCGCGCTTCACATGCAGATGGCACGCGATCCGCATGTGCTGGGCGACCGTGAGTTCGGGAAAGAGCTGCGGATTCTGGAAGGTTTTCACCAATCCTTGCTGAGCCACTTCGAACGGCGTCAGATCGCTAATGTCCTTGCCCTTCCAGAGGACGGCGCCGCTGGTGGGCTTCAGAATTCCAGCGATCAGGCTGAGCGTCGTTGTCTTCCCAGACCCATTGGGCCCGAAAATACCGATGATCTCGCCACGCTCGATTCCGAAGGACACGCTGGAGACGGCGGTCAGACCGCCGAAGCGCTTGGTCAGTTTCTGAATATCAAGCAGCATGTTTTCTGCTCGTCAGTAGGCCGACAATGCCCTTCGGCATCACCAGGATGACAAAAATAAGGATGGAGCCGTAGAGAGCGATGCGGAGTTCAGCACTCAGTTCGATGACGTGCGGCAACGCGGTCAGGACAAGCGCGCCGATCACTGGCCCGATCAGCGAATTGACGCCGCCAAGCAGCACCATCGCGATAATGTCGAGGCCGAGCGGGATCGAGAAGTAGTGCGGCTCAACGAACCCCGAATAGAAGCCGTAGAATGCTCCGACCAATCCGGCCAGTCCGCTCCCGATCGCGAAGCTCAGCAGCTTGTACTTGAATACGTCAATGCCAAGCGTTTCGCCAAGTTGATCGTTGAGACGGATAGCTGCGAGGCAGCGGCCGATCCACGATGCCAGAATGCGATGACAGATGAAGTACACGATCACCAGCAGCGCCAGCGTCAGGTAGTACCAGGCAACGCCGCCCGAGATCGCCATACTGCCGGACGGCGTCCAGATGCTCGGCTTGTCGACCACCGTGATGCCCAGCGAACCATTGGTGACGCTGTTCCAGTTCAGGGTGATCAGACGCAGCACCTCGGAGAACGCCATGGTGACGACTGCGAAGTAGAATTCCTTGAGCTTGAAACGGAAGCAGATGGTGCCGACGATCAGCGCAAGGATCATCACCACGATAAGCGCGGGCACGATCGCCAGCCAGAAGTTCCATTTATAGGTCGTGACCAGAATGGTTACAATGTAGGCGGACACACCGAACGAAGCGGCGTGAAACATCGATAACTGTCCGGTGAATCCGAAGATCAGATTGAAGCTTACGGCGAGCGAAGCCGCCATAAAACCATAGATGGCGATGGCAAGAACCGAGTCGCTGTGAATGGCGGCCGGCGCAACGAGTGCGAGCAGCAGCCCGGCTGTTATAGCGTACTTCATGGCCGATCTCCGAACAGGCCGCCCGGGCGGACAAGAAGAATCGCAATCAGGAACACAAGGCCATAGGCATCCCTGAACGCCGATGGGAAGAACACCGAGCCAATGTTCTCGCTGACGCCCAGAATGACGCCGCCGCCAAGTGCACCAATAACACTGCCGACGCCGGCAAGGATCGCAGCCTCAACGGCCTTGAGAATATAGGCGGAGCCAATTGTCGGCTCGATCGAGTACATGCTGGCGTAGAGACCGCCGCCCAGACCCGCGAGCGCCGTCGAATACACCACGACGATGGTTTGAAGGCGCCCGGTGCGAATGCCCATCAGTGCCGCAGCTTCAGGATTCTGCGCGTAGGCGAACGCCGCGCGCCCCAGCCAGGTGCGCGTCAGCGCCAGATATGTGCCGAAGATCACTGCAAGGAAGACGGCACACACCGCCACCTTGATTTTCGGCAGCACAATTCCGGCCACATGGAGCGCGCCTGGTAATACGTAGGTGAGATCTTTCGGCGTGGTCGTGAATGCGGCCAGCACCAGCGCCTCGAACACCGAGATCATGCCAATCGAAACCAGCAGACCGTTGACCAGATTGCCGCGAGTGAACCGGAAGAGCGAGATGTCCGAAATGTAGCCCACGATGCTGACGATGATCACAGCGCCAACAACCGCTACGGGATAAGGAAAGCCGACGACGTCATATAAATACCACGTCGCATAGGCACCGAGCATCATGAACGCGCCGAGCGCAAAGTTCACGATGCCAGTCAGCCCGAACGTGAGCGTCACGCCCAACGCGATGATGCCGTAGAGCGACCCCACGATCACGCCGTTGAGCAGTTGTCCGATGACTAGCTGCGTCATTGAAATGATGTCCGTTGGAAAGACACACCTGGAGGACGCCCTTCCAATAAATGGAAGGGCTGCCCAGGAAGTGGCGCTCCGGCTGAGCCGGAGCGCAGCGAACAGGAGTTAGTCCTTGGTCGGATCGTACTGGACGGTCTCAATCGCGCCACCCTTGCGGACATGGATGACGTCAAACCCGAACACAGCTTCGCCGGTCTTGTCGTATTTGATCTTCCACAGACCGTCGTGGGTCATGCTCATAAGTGCCGCACGGATCTTGCCCACATCGTCGACGGTGCCGGCCTTCTGCATGGCTTCGACCAGCATGTAGACGTGGTCGTAGCAGGAAGACGAGCACAGCGGCGCCTGATCATAGGGGAAATCGCGCTTGAAGATCTTCTTGTAGCTTTCGATGAAAGCCTTGACCTTCGGTTCCGTCTTTTCCGCAGCCTCGAAGTACTTCGGAACGTAGGCGATGTAGTCCTGAATGGCGTCCTTGTTCTTTAGAGCCGGACCAATCGAACCGCGCACGAGGAAGAAGCGATTTCCAAAGCCGGATTCGGTGGACTGCCTGACGATGTCGTAAAGCACGGCGTCCGAATAGCCTGGGAACAGAATGTCCGGCTTGCCCGCAGCAAGCTTCGCAAGCGCCGCACTGAAATCCTTGGTGCCGGGCTCGAACAATTCAACCTGAAGCTCGATGCCGGCATCCTTGAACAGCTTGGTATAGATATCGACCGCGGTCTTGCCGAACGCGTCGTTCTGGAAAAGCATCGCTACCTTCTTGGTATTGAGCTTCTTCAGGTAGTCGACCATCAGCTTGCCGAAACCGACAGAGCCTGCATCCCAGTTCCAGGTGCGGAGCAGGTAATCATGGTCTGGCTTGCCCAGCGCGTTATGCGCGGACGTCGCGCCGGCGAACAGCAGGAACTTGCCGTTATTCTGGTTCGCAATCGGTTCGATCGCATTGAATACGTTGGTAAGGAACGGTCCGAACACGAAGCGGACCTTGTCTTCCATCATCTTGCGGAACTGAACCGTCGCTTCACGCGGCTCGCCGCGCGTATCCATCTGCAACAGTTCGAGCTTGTAGGTCTTGTCGCCGACCTTGAAACCGCCCTTGGCGTTGATTTCCTCGACGGCGACCTTGGTGCCCTGCGCCGACATCCATCCATACGTCGCTGTGGCGCCGGTCAACGCTTCAATCTGTCCGATTTTGACAACATCATCGGCCTTCGCGGCCTGCCCCAGCATCAACCCGGCGGCTAATGCGCCTGCAAACAAAGCTCTTTTCGACCCGAGCATTTTCACAACTCCTCCCGTTTTTGTATTTGTATTATCCGAGTGACGTACTAGTAATATCTTACAAAAGTTTCGTCAACCCGCTATCGGGCGCGGACAACGGGTTTCGCAGACAAGGAAGGCGCGCAAGGAGGGCGGAGGAAATTCGGAGTCGTCGTTCACCCGATGCGACAATGCCCACTAAGGTATAGGTGTGCATCAACCGATCATTCGAACCGGGTGCTTGTGTCCCGACCGGCACCGTGGATATTCGTACCGGGCGTCGGGGCGTATCGCTATCTTACTCTCGCAAAGGTTTTACTTTTCACATGGCTAAAAAGGCTGAAGCCAGGAAGATCGAGATGATCTCGCCTCCCGAATCGCAGGCCGATACCGCACATCGGCGTCTCGAGGAGATGATCGTGACCTTGCAATTGCCACCCGGCAGTCATTGGTCCGAAGAGAGTCTTGCCGAGAAGATCGGGATCGGTCGTACGCCGGTGCGCGAAGCGGTCAAGCGCCTGCAGGCGGATTACCTGGTGAGCATCCTGCCGCGTCACGGGCTGATGATCACGGAGATCAACACCCATGAACAGTTGCTGGTGATCGAATTCCGGCGCGAACTCGAAATTTTCATCTCGACACGGGCGGCACGCCGTATCATGGCCGCGGATCGAGAGCGTTTGCTTGTCATCGCAGATGAGATTGATGCCGCCGGACAAAGGGGCAACCTTGAGAAGTATCTGATCGAGGTCTTCAAGGCAAACAATCTCATCGCCAAGGCGGCAGGGAATCCGTTTGCCGCGCGCTCGATATCACCGCTTCATGCGATGTCGCGCCGCTTTTACTACCGCTACGAATCCGACCTGCAGAATCTCGGCGCGATGGGCCATCTTCACGCCGAACGCGGACGAGCCGTCGCGCGGCAGGACGAAAAGAAAGCGCTCGCCAACGTCACGGCCTTGATGGAGCAGATCGAGAGCTATACGCGAAAGATCTTCGAGGTCAGCGTCGGCTCACGATCCTGAGCCGACGTTCTTCTTGCTGACAGCGCTTCAGCTTGCCTTTTCAGACAGCCCGGATTGCTTTGTGTTGTCGATATAGAACTGCGTGTCCATCAGCTTCAGGCTGTCCGCAACCTTCCACGGCGCGAATTCCATCTGATCGAGCACGTCGTTGCGCACGTCGATTCCAGGCGCGACCTCAGTCAGTATCAAGCCTTCGGGAACGACATCGAATACAGCACGCTCGGTAATCACACGAGCCGCCTGTCCGCGCCTAACACCATCAGTCACGCCGTATGTGATGTGTTCGACCTCTTTGGCAAACTTCCGAACCTTGCCTTCCTTGACGATCTTCAGCTTGCCACCCTCGAATGCGACGTCGAGGCCGCCGGTTGTAAACGTGCCGGTAAACACCAGCCGTTCGGCGCTCTGGGCAATGTCGATAAAGCCACCCGCGCCGGGATTGGCCACGCCGAACTTCGAGACGTTGACCAGACCACGCTGATCGAATTGCGCGAAGGCGAGCGCCGCGAACCGGCACAGTCCACCATCGATCACGTCGAACTGATAAACGCCGTCGAGAATGGCATCGGGATTGAGATTGGCTGAAAACTGCCAACCCGACATGACGATCCCGCCGTAGGAGCCATGCTCAGTGGTGAACCAATAGTCCCTCAGGCCATCACCCTCGAAGATCCCCTGCTCCGCCATCACCAACGGCACATCGGCCGCCGCACCAAAACCGAAGATCGACAGCTCGTGCTTGCGAACCTCCTTCGCTGCACGCATCGCCACCACCTTGTCAGCCGACAATGGAATCGGCGGAAGCTGTGACAGCGGCTTGCGTTGTCCGCTAAAGAACGCAGGTTCAAACTTGACATCGGTGGTCATCATCATCGCTGGATCGACAACGACCGCATCGACAAATGCAGCCGGGATACGGACTTCCGATGCCGGCCGCGCCCCGTAAGGAACCGAGCGGCGCACCTGTGCGATCACGCGGCCGCCATGGGCTTTCGCCGCCAGCGCCAACGCGATGTTGGAAGACACCAGCGCTTCATTCTCGAACGAGAGGTTCCCGAACTCGTCGGATGACGACGCATAGATGAAAACGGTGTCGAGCTTCCAGGTCGGATAGAACAGATAGGTCTGGCCTTCGAAATCGATCTTCCGAACGAGATCGTCGTGCGCGCGTTCGGTAAACCGGCCACCGCCGTTATCCGGGTCGATGTAGGTGCCGAGACCGATTTGCGTCATATAACCAGGACTGCGCCGCGCCACCTCGCGAAGCCAGTGCATAGTGGCGCCGATCGGCCAGGAATAAGCCTCGATCTTGTTTTCACGGATCAGGCGCATCAGTTCGGGCCGCTTGCCCGTGACGGGATCGACGGGGTTGATGTACGACCCGCCGACCATGCGCTTCATCAGGCCTTCCTGCGCGACATGGTCCATGCCCTTGATGCCTTGCGCATCGCCGGTGCCGACCGGGAAGTAGAATGTCAGGTTCTTTGGACTGCCGCCATTGCGATACCGGTCGCCGAGCGCCTTCAGCAGCGTATCGGGTGTCACCCATCCGATGACGCCAACGCAGCCAACCGTGGATCCATCCTGAATTGAGGCAACCGCTGTCGCGGCATCGACGATTTTGCTCACGATTTCACCGTAAAACGTTCGAAGGTTTTGCGAGAACTTGGTGTCTCGCAGTTCAACGCGAATTCCCGCGACGCGACCTCATCGAGACGCTCGGCATCCGCCATGACGAATGGTTCGAAGAAGCGTTTGGTGGAGGCGATCGCCTCTCGCGGCACCGCGGCGAGACCGACGGCGACATCCATCGCGTCCGAGAGTGCGCAGCCCGGCTCGGCGATATCATCGACGAGACCAATGCGCGCAGCCTCGATCGCGTCGATCGGCGCGGCACCCCAGGTCAGGCGACGCGCCCGCACCGGGCCAACCCGCGCCAACAGCGCCATCAATCCCCACGGAGGCAACCAACCATTCGGCGCTTCGGGCAGATGCCATCGCGCATTCGACGCGCTGACGACGACGTCGCAGGATGCCGCCAGAATAAATCCACCGCCAAGGGCATAACCCTCGACGGCTGCGACTACCGGCTTTGCGCGATAGCCAATGGCGCGCGCAAACGCTGCGGTCTCGGATTCGTGCTTGCACATTTCTGCAATCGACAGGCCCGCAAGTTCTTTCAGATCGCTGCCGGCACAGAACGCCGGCGGTGCACCAGTCAGCACCACCGCGCTGACTGCATCGTTACGCTCGGCAGCTGCCAGAGCGGCGCCGAGGTCATGCATAAGCTGGGACCCGAGGGCGTTACGCCGCTCAGGCCGATTGATCGTGACGACAGCTACTGCGCCCTTGATATCAGACGTGATCATCGAAGATTTCCCTGTCAGTCCAGGCGCGCGCCGTCGGCATTGACCGCGGCTCTGACGTCCCGGCCGTCGATATTCCGCGGTGCGAGGTTGTTGCGAACCGCCATCACGGCGGCATGACCGATGGCATGACCGTAGGAGAAGCACTGAGCCGTTACGCGAGCCGATGCGACCGCCTCGTGTTCCGCCGAAAGACAGCGGCCGGCGACGAGGAGGCCTTCCCCACGCTCGGGCACAAAACAGCCATAAGGCACCTCGTAGTAGTCATTGAGCAGCCATTCGACCTTTGGCTTCTCACCAGCGTGCAGCTCGATCGGCCAGGGGGAAACGGCGATGCCATCGGCAAATTTCGTCCCCTGCACAACATCGACATTCGTCAGCCGCTTCACGCCGGAAACCTGACGGGTCTGGCGCACGCCGACCTGAACACCGGTGTCGTTGAGAAATGCTTCTTCGCAGCCGACCAGATTGTCGTGGAAGAAGCGCGCATATTCCCGCGCCTGCAGCCGCCCTTCGATTTCGGCGTCGGTGAAATCCTGATGAAACAGGGTGTTGAGCTCGCGCCCATCCGGGCCGATCACGCGGGTGCAGTTGCAAAGCAGTTCATTCGGCCGTGTGGTGGTGAACAGCCAGATCTTGGCGCGCGGCAACCTGTAATCACCGGCATTGTGTTTGGCGCGGATCATGGCGGAGATCCTCTCCGGCATGATGGTATCCGCGCCGTACTCCGCAATGAAACGATCGACGTCGACGCCCATCATCCGGAAGATCATGGTCGGGTTCTGCACCTTGCCGTTGTCGCCGACAAAGTTCGGCAGTCCGGCCATCGCGACGACGTCAGCATCGCCGCTGGCGTCGATCACGATCTTGGCGCGCGCATCGACCGGACCCTGCTTGGTCCAGATACCCAAGCCATCGATCTTGTCGCCGTCCATGTGAACGTCATGAGCGACGGCATGGAAGATGATGCGGACGCCGGCTTCGCGCAGCATGACATCGGCAGCTTCGCGCCACACCAGCGGATCGTGCACCCGCGCCCATGTCTTGCCGTAGAGAACAGGCTCGGCAAGGCCACCCATGGCTTCGAGCCGGCGGCAGAATTCGTCGGCAAAGCCGAACACCACCTGCTTCGGCCCGGCGGCGATATTGTCCGTCGCCTCGTAGAGGCCGCAGACCGTCCCGGACAAGCCGGCGACCGCGCCTCCGCCACAAAAACCGTAACGTTCGATGAGAGTTACGCTTAGTCCCTGGCGGGCTGCGGCGATTGCGGCAGCAACCCCGGCAGCCCCTCCCCCGACGACGAGCACGTCACTATCGACACGCGTGGAATTGCGAGTGTCCAAAGCCTGCTCCCTTATTAGTATTTCACTGGTGTACTACAAGTATTTTAACTAGCCAGGCTTTGCAAGCCGCCCTGCGCAGAAATTTGCGCTCGACGCTAATCAATGGCTGAAAAGAGGCCGCGAATAGCAGCAGGCGAAAACAGGCCGACGCCGGGCATCAGCTTCGGCGTTGTCGATTTAGCCTGCACGCTCTCTCGAAATGAGAGGCTTGCCACTCTCGGCGGCGATAGGGATTGTGCAGTTTTCGCGCGGGCCAGTTGTGCCTGCGTCTGGCGCCTTGCCTGATGCCGCAACAAAAAAGGCCGGCTTGCGCCGGCCTTTCCGTGGATCCTGAGAGGTCAGGATATCAAAGCTTAGTAGTTTGCAACCGGGCCGCCCCAGTTGAAGTGATAGTTCACGCCGACCTTCACAGTGTGAAT